>JAOAPY010000033.1 GCA_025463135.1 Acidobacteriota bacterium | reverse complement strand
CATCATCCCCGGACTCGGGAACTCCGCGCACGTGTTCGACGACTTCGCGCCTCGATTCACCGATCACTTCCGCGTCGTCGCCCTCTCGCGGGTCGGGTTCGGCGAATCCGAGCAGCCGGAGGGTCATGGCTACGATCTGTCGTCGCGGGTCGCGCAGATCGCCGCGATCCTCGACTCGCTGGCGATCACACGCGCGGTGCTCGTCGGGCATTCGCTGGGCGGCGACGAGCTCACCGCGTTCGCCAGTGCACATCCCGAGCGGACGCTCGGTCTCGTGTACCTCGACGCCGCCTACGATCACAGCACCGTGGCTGCGTCGCAGGCCGCCATGGCGCCGTACCTCGGCAGGATATCGCCGCCGACGGCGGGAGACTTCGCCAGCATCTCCGCGTTCCAGCAGTATCAGCAGCGCGCGAACGGCTACCATCTACCCGCGGGGGAGTTGCTCGCATTGCTGAAGCTCGACGAGCACGGCACCATCGTGGGACAGCGAACCACCGGGCAGGTGCTGGCCGCATCGATGGCGGCGATCCAGCCGATCGACTACTCGCGCGTACGCGCACCGGCGCTGGCGATCTACTCCGAGTGGACCACCGCCGCCGACATCATGCCGTGGCTCGGGGCGGACTCCGTGCAGAACGCGCTCGCGACGGAAGCACTTCGAACGACGGTCCTGGCCGCGCAGGTGCGTGACCGAGCGCGATTCACACGTGAAGTGACCGGGGCGCAGATCGTGTCGTTTCATGCGCATCACTACCAGTTCCTGACGCATCCCGCGGAGACGGAGCGATACATCCGTAGCTTTCTCGGCTCTCTGCCAAGCGTCTGCTCCACATGCTACAAGCGAAGCTGAGCATGGCAGCGAAACGCGACGCTCAGCCGCCGAACTGCCGCAGATGATGATCCAGGTGCTTGTACGAGTGGATGGCCCATTCCTGCGGCGTCAGTCGCCCGAAGAAGGGGTGGGGATGCGTGGTGCAGGCAGCTGGGCCACCGGCGACGAACCGGTCGATCGTCGCCGACAGTTGCTTCCGTTCCGTTTCAAAGTCGCGCTGATCGAGTACCACGAGCTCGTCGATCGTTGGTGAGTTGGGACGCATCGGCGCGTCGTTGCCGAGCGCCATCGGCTTTATCGCCCACCCCAGAATCCGCCCCATGAGCGCCCGCGGCGGACGCCGCTCTCCGAGCGCGAGCTCCAGCCCCGCCGAGAGGTGCGCGAGTGCCTGCGCCACATTCATGCGTCCCCACTGACGCTCGTTCCCGGGGCCCAACAGCGCGATCCGCTTCCTGATCTCAGCGGCTGCCGCTGCGTCAAACAGATTCTTCATGCTGCGAGCTCTCCAATTGGCGGTATCTCTGGCGGCGAATGCACATGCCGTTCAGTACACCAGAAAAATGCGAGAGGTCTGAGGACGCGGCTGTCAATTTCTTGCGCCACCGTCGCCACCGACGGTGATTTGCAGCTTGATTGCGCCCTCATCTCCCTGCGTTTCCTCGGCCAATCACGTCCAACTCGCGAGAACGGGTCGGCCTGGACCGCGCGCACGGCCTCTTCCATACTACGGACATGACCATCAAGAGATTGGACCACGTCAGCGTCGTCGTCGACGACCTTGCAGCCGCTATTTCATTTTTCACCGCGCTCGGCATGACGCTCGAAGGCCAGATGCCGATCGAGGGTCCGTGGGTGGACCGCATCAACGGGCTCGAAAGTGTCCAAGTCGACATCGTGATGATGCGGACTCCAGATGGGCACGGGCGGCTCGAGCTGACGAAGTTTCGCAATCCAGAACTGGTCGAGATCGAACCAGCGATCGCACCGCCGAACGCGCTGGGCCTCCGGAGCGTGATGTTTACCGTCGAAAGCGTCGACGACACCGTCGCTCGCCTGCGGGCCAACGGCGCCGAACTCGTCGGCGAGGTGGCGCAGTACGAGGACAAGTACAGACTCTGCTACATGCGAGGCCCTGCGGGCATCATCGTCGCGCTGGCCGAGGAACTCTTCTAAAATAACGATAAATATTTTTAGCAAACGATGAACCCGTGAATGGGGTCGCGCGGCGAATTCAACTTCCAAGGGCAACAGTGGAATTCGTTTTCGCTCCAGCGGAGCGAGATGTTTATAGATAATGCTATGAACCCGATACTCGCGCTCCAGCGGAGCGCAATGTTTCCGACAAATGATACGCGAGACCGACTTATGTTTCGCTCCGGTGGAGCGAGGAGAAATCTTTAGGAGGTCGCGCGTTCTATAAACATCTCGCCCCTAATGGGGCGAACGGCAACAACGATCTTTTCACTTCCAAGTTGAATTCGCGCAATGTAAATGAGCCATAAGGATCAAGTATGAAACGAGGCTCGACGATCTTCCTTCAGGTAGTAACTGTGCTTATTGGCGTAGGCGTTCTTGCCTTGCTGCTTTGGGGGCCCCAGGTCGAGGGCAGGAACGTGAACGCCACGCAATTTGAGATCTACTTCAAGGATCCATTCCTGGCGTATATATACTTGGCCTTCGTCCCGTTTTTTGTCGGTCTTTACCAGGCATTCAAGATCTTAGGGTATGCCCGGCGAAACGAAATATTTTTCCAGCGTTCTGTGCGAGCTTTGCGGATCATCAAGTACTGCGCATTAACAACGGCGATCTTTATTCTGGGGGCGGAAGCCTATTTATTCATCTTTATACGTGGTAAGGATGATATTGCCGGTGGAGTCATGATGGGTGTCTTCATTATTTTGGTCTCTGCCATCATCGCCACAGCCGCCGCGGTGTTTCAGCGGATCTTACGAAATGCAGTGGATATAAAGTCTGAGAAAGATCTTACTGTCTAAACAACAAAAATCGATAAATCGTCCAAATGGAGTTTTTCCTTTTTTCGCTCTGTGGAACTATGGCTTTGCGCCCCTCCTCTCGGCCTGGAATAGATTCGGGACGATTTTCCACGCGCTAACGGCGCGAATTATTTTGATGGCCTCTGGTATAATCGTGCCATGCAAAGTCAATTAGCCAAAGCTGCTCGGAAGCTCAGCATTGCTGATCGGATAACTCTGGTCGAAGAAATTTGGGACACCATTGCCGAGGAAAATCAGGCGTTCGAGTTGACTGACGCGCAGAAGCGGGAGCTCGATCGTCGTTTGGAATCGTCGAGAGCAAACCCTGGCCAGGGACGGACTTGGGAAGAGATAAAAGCTGAATTCATGAACTCCCGTTAACCGCCGATGATCATTCGGTTCACTCCGCAGGCCGATACCGAACTCGCCGAGGCGCGCGATTGGTACGCTCACCAGCGCGAAGACTTAGACCTTGAATTCATGAAGAGTATCGATGATGCGCTCTCACGAATCGTCACTAATCCCGATCAGTATCCGAATGTCTACCGAAGTTTGAGACGCTGTGTTGTCCGCCGTTTTCCGTTCGCAATTTTCTACGAGGTTGCGGGGGATGAAGTCCAGGTCATCGCGGTCTTTCACTCGCGTCGCGATCCGGAAAGATGGAAGTCGCGAAGGTAATAAATGCGATGGGGTCAGGCCTATATCTTAATAAGGATCAACCATGAAACGAGGCTCGACGTTCTTCCTTCAGGTAGTAATTGCACTTCTCGGCGTAGGCGTTCTTGCCTTGCTGCTTTGGGAACCCCAGGTCGAGGGCAGGAACGTGAACGCCACGCTTTTTGAGATCTACTTCAAGGATCCATTCCTGGCGTATATATACCTGGCCTTCGTCCCGTTTTTTGTCGGCCTTTACCAGGCATTCAAGATATTAGAGTATGCCCGACGAAACAAAATATTTTCCCAGCGTGCTGTGCGAGCTTTGCGGATCATTAAGTACTGCGCATTAACAACGGCGATCTTTATTGTCGGAGCAGAAGCCTATTTATTCATCTTTATACGTGGCAAGGATGATATTGCCGGTGGAGTCATGATGGGTGCCTTCATTATTTTGGTCTCTGCCATCATCGCCACAGCCGCCGCAGTGTTTGCCCGGATCCTACAAAATGCCGTGGCGATAAAATCTGAGAACGACCTGCCCGTCTAAACAAATGAAATGCAAATCGAAGAAACAAAGGTCTCACCCCACAGACGCATCATTGGATCACGTATTGGTCATTTGGAGTGGTAAACCGTCAGGACTTCAACTCAGAGGATTAGTTTCCGTCTTGCCGCGTTTCGACGGAGGATCTCGTTTCGATTAGTTTTTCGATCTCTTCGCTGCTTATGTTCCAACCCTGTAATACGTTTATCGCGGTATGAAAGTAAGTTTGTGTAAAGGGGACTTGTTCATATAGTGGCAATAAAACTCTGATTGTCTCCAAGGCATAGTCGACAGATTTCTCGCGATCCGGCGCTGCCTTGAAGTAAAGGAACGCTAGGTTCGATAGAGTGCAGGATGCCTCAGGTAAGTAGACCATTGGATTTGTTTTAGCCAAGTCCAGTCTGATGGACAGAGAATCCTCATATGCCTCAGCTGCCAGTTTATAGTCTCCCATATCAGCATATAACCGGCCGAGATTGTGCAAAGCCGTCGCAACGTAAAATGGAATATCTGGTAATTTGGTTTTCGAAAGGGCGTTAAGAATGGCTAGAGCTTCCTTAAACTGTGCAAGAGCCCGTTTGTGGTCCTTCTTCGCCGTGGTGATGCTGCCAGCATTACTCAACAGCTTCGCGACATCAAACAAATACAGCGGACTCTTCTCCGCTAAGCGCCGGTATATCTTCAAAGCTTCCTCGTAACCTTGGAGGGCCTTACGATCGTCATCTAACTCGCCATAAAACATCGCAACGTTATTGAGTCCTCCGGCCACTTGGGCCAAATATCTATCCTCGTTATCTATGCTCAGCTCCTTGAATATTTCTAAAGCCTCCTGACACTCCGCCAAGCCTTTCTCGTATTCATTCGAATCCCAGTGCAGAAGGCCCAAATTATTCAGTGCGCCGGCCCTCTCCTCCAAAGAGAGTTCGGATGCGAAGTCCTCCAAGTATTTCCTGTAATACTTTTCCGCTTCCGCGACGCGATTATGTTTCCAAAGGAACACGGCATAATGAAAAACATGATCTTTGGTTGGGTAGCTCTTGATAGATTGTTCGAAGTACCGACAGCTATCCGAAAACCAATTCGGTTTCGAATAATCCAGTTGCGTTAGTAACCCAAGAATGAAGAACTGCTCCCCATTGCTTCTAAGTTTAGGTAGAGTGTCAGCCTCATATTCCTCACGCTTTATGAGCAACCGTGTTTGTTCGTCCAGCATCTGCTCAAGTTCTGTTTCCAGCACGGCGCGAGCTTCTGCGAAGTCTCCCTTGTCAAAGAACTCCTTTGCGCGTTGCAAACGTTCGGTGTTTATCGGAGTTCTATTGAACTGCTCAGCAAGACTAAGAACGTCCCATTTGAATTGTTCGATAAAATTGTTCAGTCGACCGATTTGTTGTGAGATTGCAAGACGTTCCGCTTCTTCAGTGTCCGGAGTAAGCGATAGCAGTTTCTCCTGCGTTCTTAACTGTTCAAGCAAATCCTGGTATTGATAACTCTTGCCGATAAAAATATTGAACTCGGAATCATGAATGTCCGCAAACGCCAGATTTCCAGAACCTGTTTGAATGATCTTCGTTTGTTTTGTCATTTATTGATATTGATGTGGCTGCCGAGGATTTCTTGCATCGCCACGTTCCCGTCACCCGTCTGCGTGATTTGGTTCTGTATCGATATCGCAGCTTGAAACTCCTTAAGAATTGCCTCGCATTCGCGAGCCAGATTCGGATTGGCGGCGAGTTGCGTTCCAATCACTCCTGCAACTTGCTTCTGAAGTTCGAGGCTCCCAGGTTGATTTTCTAGGAGGTTCAAAGTAATCAGTTCATCGGGCCTAATTACCTCCTTCAGCTTTCCATAGATTTCTTTTCCATGCTCCTTCAGGAAACCACTGGCGATTTCAAGAGAAATAAATGTTGCGATAGAGATTAAATCCATGCGAAATTCCCATCCTATTCTAGCCCTTCGATGTGCGATCAGCACGGCGGCTTACGTTGCCAACTGACGTCTGCATAATGCGGGCATGTATGTCGGGTCCTCGGTCAGCGTGCCAATGGCCGCTATTGTATTTACATCCCAAATTTGCGGGAAGGAGCTTAGCTTCAACACTGGAAGGTTGTGGCTTCTCGTTTCTTATGCAATGGCATACTTCCGAAGGGTTTTATAATGCAAATGGTTTAGATTGCAACAAGAGTGTTCTGTTTGAGTGTGTTCAGGACTGACGAACAACAAATCAGGAGGAGATTTCGTGTGAACCCTTTCGCGAATTCAGGTCGAAGAATGGAAACCCGAAACGGGGTCGGGCCTGATGTTCGCGCTTATTAAGAGTCTAAGTTTCGAGCGCGCAGTATTTGCAGAATCGCAAATAGGCCTGACCCAAGAATTGTTCTCCTAAAATATTGACGCGGGTGAAATAATGTTCTGCTGCTTGATCGCATTCACGCAGGCTATCATTTTATTTCAACTGCCGAATCCGCTCCTGCAGAAATTGCCGCTCCGGTTCCTGCCCAGTCAGCGCCAGGGCTTTCTCATAGAGGACCGGGCCTCAGCTGTCCTGCCGAGCCTGCGGTACATATCTGCACGCGCTGAATGCCCCAGGTAATAATTTGCCAATTCGCCATGGTCCAACAGCGCGTCGATCTGCGTCAGACCGGCCTCTGACCATCGCGCATTGCAATTGCCACGGCACGATTGAACTGCTTTCGGCGCAATCGAGTCGGCTCTCACCATAACGCCTCGTGCTATGATGTGGTCGGAGGGGACTCATGGAAATCAAGATGACCATAATCTATGAAAAGGCCGATGGGCTGATTCAGGCCTCGGTCGCGGAGCTTCCGGGCGCGATCTCGCTCGGCGCTGATGTCGAGGAGGCGCGGCGGAATCTGGATGAAGCAATCGAGATGGTGCTGGAAGGAAACCGTTTGCTGGCCGAAGATGTTGCCAGAGAAAAAATCAGTAGCGAAGAAATCTCCTTCCGCGCCGCATGAAGCGAATCGATTTAGTTCGGCATCTTGAGAGTCAGGGCTGCCAGCTCATGCGCGAAGGAAGACAGCATAGCCTTTACATCAACCGCCAAACCAGGAAATCCGCCGCCGTTCCGCGTCATCGAGAAATTCCCCAAGGGACAGTTCGAAGTATTTGCCGAGCTCTTGGAATTCCGGCACCGTTCTGAAACGTCTCCGCGCGAAATTGAATAGGAGAACCGTTCACACGCGCCCGGCTCCGCCCTCTCCAATAAGTTCGACGCTCTCGTACTTGCTCGCAAGAACTCATTGACACCCTATGGCGTCACTCTAAGAACTTCCCCGAGTCTTCCGTCCAGTGAATGGAAGCCTTTAGCACGAAAAGCCTTGTGCTATAATTTCCACCATGGAACAGCAAGAACTAATCGAAAAAATCAAGCGACTTCCTCAAGATCGGGTCGCTGAAGTTGAGAATTTTGTGGACTCCCTGGCGCGGCGCGAACATATTAGCAATCGAGAGAATCTTCACCAGGCACTCAGCGATTACGCCACTCAACACGCGGGGACCGAGGCCGACATCGATCCTGATCTTGAGGCTGCCGCGACCGATCACTTGCTCCAACAAGCTACCGAACAATGAAACGGGGCGAAGTTTACTGGGCCGATCTCGCTCCTCGTTCAGGATCCGAGCAGCAGGGCCGGCGACCAGTCGTTGTGATCTCGCACGACGCTTTTAATCAGACTCAAAACTGGCGATCTATCATCGTTGTCCCGCTGTCCACTTCCGTGGCGCGCAAGCCGGGCGCGGGCCTTCCGCTGTGTTGCTGCCACAAGGCGCAGCAGGTCTCGGCAAAGACAGTGTTGCGCTCTGTCATCAAGTGACCACTCTGGATCGCTCGAAGCTCACCCAATGAATTTGGCGAGTTGAATTCAACGGAGCTGAGCCAAGTCGAAGATGGGCTCAAGGCCGCGATGGACTTGCTGTAGGAGTCTCGCTGACTATGGAAGGCAGCTATCTGGTTCCCCTATGACGAATAAGTTGAAAGTACATGGCTGATCCTTCAACGAGTCTGAAACTACTGGTAGCTGCAATCAAGAGTCGAAGTCCGGTGTCGTTTCACTATGACAAGGCAGGCAAGATTCCGGGGTTACGCATCGGCAACCCTCACGCAGCCTTCATACTGCAAAGAAAAGACGGAACAGAATCAACCAAAATCGACATAGTTCAAACCGCCGGAGTTAGTGACACAGAGCCGCCAGCTTTTCCAGAGTGGCGAAGATTTGATTTGGCTGATATTTCCAAGGTCGTCGTGCGAGAGGAAGAAAGCCCATTCCGAATAGATCCACACTACAAACCATACGCAGAGCCTTATGCGTCCGCGATCGCTCAAGTTTGATCGTATTAGGCCGACACATATCCAACCCACTACCCTTTCCCATATCACGACTTGATCTACCGTGCAGTCGCTCATTAGCTCTGATTAGTAATCGAAAATTCATCAAAAGATCATTGACTTTGTAACCCCGTGGGCTTATATCAACCAACTAGCCGAGCGACTCGATCCTTAGGCTATCCCTTCAACGTCAATTCCCCTCTCTAGATTCATTTCCCCTTTACAGTTAATTCCCTCTCAGCGTCAGTTCCCTCTCGCTGGAATTCCCCCTCACAGTTATTCATCCCGACAGTTGAATCACTCTCGCACCGTAAGGTTACGTAAACAACATTCCGTTTCCGGCTCGAAATCACTAAGGAGCGCTCTCATGAATTGTTCTGCTCACCAATCCGCGACCGGTTTGGCAACCGGTTTTGTACGATTCGCTTGCTTGCCCACCGTCGTCCGCTTGCTTGGGATGATCATAATTATTTTTGTTGGCTCGTCGTTGCGCCAACTAACGGCACAGACAGTCGAATTCACTCAGAACTCTTCAGGCGGTAACTCGATGGTGTTGCAGGTCCCGCTTGGAAATTATCCAGGTCGAGGCGGAAGCTTTCCGGTTAGGTTGGATTACTCGTCAAAGAGCGCGTGGCGAATTGGCTACATAAAGTCAATACATGCCAACGTTTGGGGCTATCCGATACTGCGGGCGGCCACCGAAGCCATCTACGCCGAACACTCGACCGCGGGTTGGACCACGAGCTTGGACGTGCCGGTGGTTGAATGGCCAAGACAGAACGACGTTTTCTGGTTCACCGGCAAGCCTTATAGGGGGACCGTTTATCCGTACACCTTCCGCGTCGCGAGAGTGTTCATTCACATGCCGGACGGCTCTTCTCATGAATTGCGAAAGGCGGATCAGGTCTACCAGGACACCGGAACGATTGATATGAGCGGCACATTTTACGCAGTAGATGAGTCGCGGATGCGTTACGACAGTACCGGTCAGACTACCGGAACCCTCTATATGCCCGACGGCACCAGGTACGTCCTGGATGGAATCAATGCCCAATACATCGATCGCAATGGTAATACCTTGAATTACGACGGCACGAACCGGCAATGGACCGACACCATGGGAAGAGTTTTCAGCTTGCCCTGGCCCGTCAATCCCGGCGCCGGCGACTACCCTTATGCCTTGCCGGGATTAGGCGGCGCCAGCATTAACTACACACTCAAGTTCAGGAATTTGTCCGATGTGCTCAGTCCGGGATCGCCGGCGCAAAAGGCGATGGCCGACTACTATCTGCCTAATCCATACGCGCCACCCACGGATGAAGGCGGTTCGAACTTTCCGCAATCAACGGGCGGTGCACCCAGTCTCTTTTATTCGGACTATGCAGATGAGTCGGAAACGAGTTACAGCTACGTGGTGGGGCGCGGCCAGGCGGGAGCGGGTATTTTCAATCCGGTCGTGCTATCGGAAATCGTTCTGCCCACCGGCCAGAGCTATAGATTCACTTATAACATTTACGGTGAAATCGACAAGGTGATCTACCCAACCGGTGGTTACCAGCGCTATGACTACAATACGGTACCGGGAATCGGGCAAGGCGCCGGCAGCATCCCATACTCCGAAGGAAATCGCGGAATTGTTTCACGTTGGGTAAGTCCCAACGGCACCGGGGGCAGCGATGAATCGCAATGGATTTATGAGTCGAGTCTTTATTATGGCTACGTTATTAAGGTGACCGCACCCGACGGGTCGCGTACTGAGACGGTGTTGCATAGCGACAACGGCGGTACAAACAACTTTGGCTATTCACCGGTGTGGAACGGATTGCCATTTGAAGAGCGGGTATACGCGCCCCCATCGCAAGGAGGCGTCATGCTTCGCCGCATGCTGATCGAGCACGCGATGAGCAGCATTACATTCAATAGACCAACCATCCCCAATAACAGCAACCCGGGAACCTATACGGCTTATCGGAATCCGCGTGAGCAAAAGTCTGTAAAGATACTACTCGACACCGGAGGGGCCGCTTTGGTAAGTGGCAGCACCAGCCAGTACGATCTGACATATCAGTTCAGCGTTGGACCGGACCGCACTCAGGTGGCCGACTACTCGTTTACCACCACGGATCAGAACACGGCACAAACTGGCGTTATTGCCAATATGCCTTTTGGGACGCCGGTGCGTGCAACTGAAACGACCTATCTGACCTACGATGCAAATTACCGCAATCGAAATATTCTTGGCTTGGTAAGTTCTTCGTTGGTGCGCGACCTCTCATCTAACGCGGTGATGAGCCAAACGGCATTTGCTTATGATGAGCCTGCCTATCCGCCTCTTCTATACGGTTTCGTCACCGGCTGGACCGATCCACAAACGAGCTATCGCGGCAACATGACCACGACAAGTCAATGGCTGGACTATCCCGCGTCGACCTGGCTGTCTACGCATGCGCAGTACGATCAATGCGGCAGCGTCCGCTATGCCTGGGATGCGAAAGGAAATCTCGCGCAGACCAACTATTCGAGCAGTTTCGCTTACGCGTACCCAACGCAAACAATTGGCCCAGTACCCGATTCAACCGGTGCGTTTGGATCGACGACGTCGCTGGTCACCTCGAGCGACTACGATTTCAATACCGGCCTGGTGAACTCAACTACGGACGCAAACGGAAAGACTACAACTTTTGAGTATAACGATCCGCTCAATCGCGTTCGGAAAGTGAACCGGCCGGACGGTGGTTGGACGACAACGGAATACGGTGACGCCCCTGGGAATATCTATGTTCGCACGCAGATTGTGCAGCACACGTCGCCGTCACTGGTGACACTCGACGCGTATAAATTCCTCGACAAGCTGGGCCGGACCGTGCGCTCTTTCGCAAAGGAAGATTCAAGTTATGTAGTCGTCGATACACAGTACGACGTAATGGGGAGAGCATGGCGAGTATCCAACCCGTATCGCACCAACTCCATCGGGGATCCGATCAATCCTTCGGGCATCTGGATTAACAACACCTATGATGCTCTCGGGCGCGTGACCGCGGTAACCACGCCCGATAGTGCGCAGGTCATCACAGCGTACGGCGCCAGCCTCACGCCAAATTTCCTCGGCCCAACCGTCACCTCGACTGATCCGGCGGGAAAATCACGAACCAGCATCAGCGATGCGCAGGGTCGCGTAATTCAGGTGATCGAAGACCCCGCCGGGGTGGCATATCAAACGAACTACACTTACGACACGCTAAACAACCTGCGCAAAGTCGAGCAGGGCGCGCAGCTTCGCTATTTCGGTTACGACTCGCTTTCACGCGTGATACGGGTCCGCAGCGTCGAGCAGGCGATTAACTCGGCACTCAACTGGACCGATCCGGTTAACGGTTATGCGGGCGGTTGGAACAAAGGAATAAGCTACGATAACAACGGCAACGTGACGACACGCGTGGACTCTCGTAACGTGACCACTACGTACACCTATGACACGCTTAACCGAGTCACCACAGTGCGTTATACGGATGGCACGAAGGACATCGACCGGCATTATGACGGTGCGATAAATGGAAGAGGCCGGTTCTGGTATTCAAACTGGGATCCAAACAACAACACTCGGTTTGATACACACCTGGCGATTGATGAGTACGACAATATGGGCCGGGCCAAAAACTATCGCCAGCACTTTCTCACAAACGGGGTCGCCGGCGCGCAGTTCAACGTCACCCGCACTTATGATCTGGCCGGCAGCGTGGTGAGCCAAACCTATCCTTCCGGGCATACGGTAAACTACACCTACGATACGGCCGGACGGACCAGTAGTTACACCGGCACGCTCGGTGACGGCGTAACTCGCACCTACTCCTCGGGAATCACCTACAGCGAATTCGGTGGAATCAAGCAGGAGCAGTTCGGAACGCAGACCGCGCTTTACAACAAACTGCATTACAACTTTCGCGGACAGCTTTATGACACTCGTTTGAGCACTTATTCGCTGACCGCTAACGAGTGGGACTGGAACCGTGGAGCGCTGGTGAGTTACTTCAGCTCTAACTACAGTTGGGGAGGTAACTCGAGCGGAAGCGGCCCGGACAATAACGGCAATATCACACTGCAACAACACTGGGTGCCGACCGATGAGGCTTACAGCACCTATTCGTACTCTCAGGACTTCTATTCGTACGATTCGCTCAATCGTCTCAGTTGGACCAGTGAAGTGCATGGCGGCCAGTGGGGACAGAGTGGGCAGGACTTCAAGCAGGCATATGCTTACGATCGCTTTGGCAATCGCACCATCGATCAAGCACAGACCACGACCAATGTGCCGCACCCGAACTACACAGTTGATGCAAATACCAACCAACTCACAGCTCCGAGCGGCTACAACTACAGCTACGATGCGAATGGCAATCAGACGAATGACAACTATACCGGCGAAGGGTCGCGTACCTACGATGCCGAGAATCATCTGAAGCAGGCGTGGGCCAACAATCAGTGGCAAACTTACACCTACGACGCAGACGGCAGGCGAATTAAACGCCTGGTGAATGGCAGCGAGACCTGGCAGGTTTATGGCATCGGTGGGGAGCTTTTGGCTGAGTACAAACCCGGAGCGGCGCCCTTTCTGCCGGCCGTGGAATACGGTTATCGCGGCGGACAATTGCTGGTTACCATGTCGAGTAATGACGACTCGCGACTGTCGCGCTTCGTCACCAACCTCTACTATGGCGCACTGCAACGCGATCCGACTTCGCAGGAACTGCAGGACAAAGTCAACCAACTGGGGGCGGCCGGGGCGCAAAGCCAGGCGCAGCTATTGACTACTGCCAAGGATATCGCTCGCAGCTTGTTCACACAAACGGGATATGAAACCTCGCCCTATCGCTCTGACATTCAATACGTTGCTGATCTGTATTACACCTACCTCCAACGTGGGCCTGACGATGGCGGGCTGAACTTCTGGGCAGGACAGGTATCATCTAACGGTCGAGCGGCGGTTTGCAATGCGTTCGAAGGTAGTTCCGAATTTGCTGGTTTGGTGAGTACGCTCTATGGCGCCGCCACGTCAGAGGATGAGCGCACGGAACGCCTTATCAACAACTACTATCTTGGAGCATACGGCAGGACACCAACTTCAACTGAAATGCAGCAACAGAAAGACGCCATCAACGCGGCTGCGGCTCAGGGATTGACGCAAGTGCAATCGCAAGTCGAGACGATGGGGCGAGCATTATTTGCGGCACAGGTTTCCGACTATTCGATCACTGACCAGCAATTTGTGACAAATCTCTACGAAGCGTTCCTCCAACGCGGACCTGACGCCGGCGGTCTGGCCTTCTGGACGAGTAACGCAGCCGGCGGATCGCAAAATCGTCAGAACGTCTTGAATGCTTTTGCACCATCCTCGGGCGCGCGCGCCCTGGCGGGAGCGCTGTACCGCGAAGGGTTCTGGTTGGTGGCCGATCGACTGGGTACGCCGCGGATAATCGTCAACAAGTCAGGCAGCCTGGCGAGCGTCAAGCGACATGACTACTTGCCGTTTGGTGAAGAGTTATATGCCGGCATGGGCGGCCGGACGAGTGCCCAGGGCTACACGGGCGATAGTGTGCGGCAACACTTTACCGGTTACGAAAACGATGCGGAAACTGGATTGAACTATGCTCAAGCGCGCTACCAATCCAGCGCGCAGGGAAGATTTACCAGTGTCGACCCGCTGGGTGCGAGTGCTGCTGTTCCGAATCCACAAAGCTTTAACCGGTATTCCTACGTGCTCAACAATCCCGCCAACTCCACGGATCCTACGGGCCTGATGGGCCAGATGCCCGATGCCAGCACCAGCTGGAGCGACGTTGCCGATGGGTTCTGGGGCACCAGTCTGATTTCAGGCGGGCCACCAGCGCCCGCCGGACAACAAGTCATCGCTGAAGCGATGGCGAGACACGATCGCTGGGTAGATATAGACAGAGCCGGCGGCGAGTACGGTGACGACGACTATCCACAAGCGCCGCCAACGCCATCTGAAAACACCAGTGGTGACGGTGGGACTACCGCCGTCCATGAAGCGGGACACTCTACGGAATCAACCACCACCGCAACCGCTACTGTTGCTTTAACTGATTCGGCGATGGCAGTTCCGCAGGCTGGTGGAGGTGCGGCTCAAGGTCAAGGCCGGGGCAGAGGTCGAGGCCGAAATCAAAATCAGCAACAGGCTGTTGATGGTCCAGGAGCGGGCGCAACCCCAGTGTCGGCAACTGGCGGACGAAATAATACTGTGGTCGTTACGTACAGTGACGGCACCATTGAGACCAGAGCCGGCGGTAGCCGCGCATGGAGAAATAACAATCCGGGTAATATTCGGCCCGGAAATCTGACCGGAGAAATCGGCTCCGCAGGAGGCTTCGCAGTCTTCTCGAGTGAGGCTGCGGGACAAGCAGCCATTTCTGAGTTGCTCAGCAGACCCGCGTACCAGCGCCTAACAGTTAGTGGAGCAATCGCTCGCTGGGCCCCGCCCAACGAGAACAACACAGCTGCCTATCAAGGATGGGTGCAGCAAGTAACCGGCCTGCCCGGCAATACGCAAATGACCACTTTGAACGCCGGCCAACTACAAAACATGGCGACCGCAATTAGAGGCATTGAGGGTTGGACCGCAGGCAGGCTTTCTTATACGAGGCCAGTACAACGATGAAACATCACAAGCTGTCAATAATTTTATTTGCGTTGCTCCTGTCGCAGGGCTTCGAGACGGTTTCACAGACTGATCGTTGGCTGTCCTATGAACCAGCGACGGTTGAGCTCAAGGGACGCCTTACGGTGCGACGGAAGTATGGACCACCGAATTACGGCGAACAGCCCAAGACTGATGCGAAGGTGACTGTACCGGTCCTGGTGCTGGCCAAGCCAGTCAGCGTTCGCGGAACTCCCGGCGACGCCCAGAACGCAATGTCAGTCAAAGGCACACGGCAAATCCAGTTGACCTTCTCCGATCTTGAAACGCCTTACAAGCAATTCATCGGGAAGAACATCGTGGTCAAGGGAACCTTGTTTCATGCGTTTTCTGGACATCATTACACCGACGTCGTTATGGCAGTCGGTTCTATTGAAGGTGACAAGAAGAAGGTGGGCGGGCGTAGATAAGGGATCGACGCCCTTCATCCCTCTTCCGTTTAGAAAGCGGACTTGTCCGCCAGCGTCGGGGCACAAGTGCCCCTGCTAAACGGGGCGCGAACGCGTTGTTGCCGTCAAGGGGTGCTCGACTTCCCTTCTCCATCTAACTCACTACACTACAGAGCAAGGCGCTCAGCCAACAGCGGTCTCGGCGCAACATGAATGAAAAGCTCATTATTCCACCGCCCTTCTATTAGGCAAACCGCGACGTTTCGCGCGTAACCTTCTATTGTCCTGAACTGCTTTCGTCCCACAAACTACATTAGTGCGTAGAGTGTTGGCCGGCGGAGCGCGCTGTGCGCTTGAGTTAAACTCGCCGCGATTCCTTCCCAGCTCGCAGACATTTGAAAAGGCGGCGTAAAGTCTGTTTCCCCTTTTTTATGGGCATAAGAGATTGAACGAAAGATGAAGGTTAACCGCGCCGAACGCAAATCACTTTCAGACTTAACACCATCAAAGCGCCAGCGGAGAGCGGCGTTTCTAGCGGCGGGACGAAGCAAAGAGGGTCCACTTACAGGCAAAGCCCTTCGAACCCTCCCGACCGTATCTATTTGTACATCCACCTCTACAATGCCATATACGTTTTTGGCTGCAGCGAGCGCCGGATAAGCGGGCTTTACCGCCTGTATGACCGTGGGAGACTCTGCGCCGGAAACATTGGTTACAAGTAATGTTTCAGGTATGCCCAGTCCCTGTGAGTCAGCCGCAACAGACCTACCAGCGACGACGCCAAAGCTAATGATTAGCACTGGCAGAGTCAGTATTGCTAGCTTGTATTTCGTACCGCGATTATCGCTTACGAATCTTGATTGGCCTTTAACATCTTGCTGGCTTCCACTTGGGTTTTCATTTCCAGAATTCTTTACCAGTCCAGCCCCGCCATAGGGATTGATAGCGCTCCTGCCAGTGTTTTCCGCCATTGGTAGTCTGGAACATGAAGCCAACACCGGTTGAGGCTCCTACAGCCTGCCTCGCCATTCGTTCATGAAGAGTCGCTCATCAGGTGCTTGGGTCCAACACCAGCTGCAACTTCGACTTTGCCTTACGGCCTTTCAAAACCTTGATACGCAGAGTGTCAAATCCGGGCTTACTAAACCTCAAGTAGTATGTTCCGTTCTTAAGATTCAAAAAGTGGAAGTTACCATCTCTATCAGTGAGCTTGGCATCAATCCTGTGGCGCCAGCTAGCGCCAACCAGTTCGACAAGGACCTCGGACATAAAACTGCCTGTACCATCGCTGATACGACCTGCCAATGAGCGAACCAGAAACGGTTTCTCGATTTCTTTTGTTACCGGTGAGTCAGGATAACGAAACGTCGCGTGCACGCGCCCCGCGATTCCTTCCTGACATTGTGCGTGAAAGTGGTAAGGCGTTACTGCAATACATAGTAATATAATACACGCCAATACAAGTCTCATGAAGGTCATGCCCCTTTTACTGTTTTATCTTCAACCGAGCTGACATTTCGCCTCAAGATACGGCAACCGGTGATATCGAGAAGAACTTCCAACCTTGCTCACTTTTACTGATCACAACGTGATACCACTCTTCGGCGAGCCGTCCGCGATTGATATTCACCTCAATGAGCGCCTTATCCTTCTTGGCGTTAAAACCGAGAAGACGCGCCGACGCGTGCCTCTGATCAGGAGTAGGAATGAAGAAAGCGTTGTCCAGTACCAACTTCGCTAGATCCTTCTCCTTAGGCAATAGCCTCATGGGCTGACCCATTTGAACCCGCTTGATTGCGTAGCCCACGAAACTGTTCTCCTCCACACCCCTATCATTCTTGATCATTGTTTTCAGCACCGTTTTGCTCTTCTTAGAGTCATCAACTGCAAGAGCATAAACATATTGCACTCCGAGATCTCCCCAAGTGCGAAGCGGTTTGCCTATCAAGTTCATGTTGATGAATTTATAATCCCATTCGCTTAAAGGTAAAGGAACGGGACCGGCGATCTTGAGTTCGTTATGTTGCTTGTTATACCAGTCAAATAGCGCCCTCATGCCTTCCACACTTCCCAGGTAGCGGATCACAATTTGGGCTCGAAGTCTTATATCACCGTCTGGATCGTCTAGCGCATGAATCAAGTCTCGAATGTGCCCATCTTCCGATTTGAACAACACCGCCAGCTTATCGCTGTCGGTCCTAACATTGTCCATCGCGGAGAGCAGTCTGCGGGTATCCTGATACCTCCTTGATTCGGTGGTGGAGAACACCGTCCGATTGCCAGAAACGGTAATCAGTAAAACAATCAACCCAAACCACATCAAATGCTTGAACATCAGTCTTTCACCTTTTACTGACACGAGCATCGTCACGAACCTGACCTGCCCCGATAACCCGTATGCACAGGCCCTGTGACCCAGCCGCAACAGACTACCAGCAACGATGCCAAAGCTAATGATTAGCACTGGCAGTGTCCGTATTGCTAGCTTGTATTTCGTCAAACTACCTCCCCACCAGGGTTTGATCAAACGTTACTTATAATCTGCGTAGCTACAGGTGTCATTTCCTGCCGGGCGCATGTGAATAACGATTTGTTTGTGCTTTTGCGCTAAGCGCTTACTCCTGACGATACTCAACCGCACATTGGCTACGCAAAGCGGGTCCGCGCGCACCACAAGCCGATATTCACCATCTGGAACTGCGGCGAGAATGAAGCGTCCGTCACTATCAACCCTCGCAATAGTGACTAGTGCATGATCTTTTTCAGTGAAGAGTCCTACACGTGCTTCAGTGACAGCTCCGATATCTCTGGCCGCGCCGTTCACGTCTTCCAACGTTACGACCACTCGGCCTGAGACAAGATCGGTGGCAAGCGGCTTGGGCTCAACCTGATTTCTATTTTCATACTTAATCGGCACATGCGACGGCATCTGCAGCTGTTGACCAAAAACGGTCAGCCCAACTAGCGCGCTATTAACCAGTACCAAGGCGACTTTCATATTCATTTTTTCATCGCCTTCGCATAAGCCCGAAGCTCCTTATTTATGACTTGTTCAGTCTGCTGTGCGAACCGTTCGGTGGGGATGAGCGCCTTGTCGGCCGCTTCTAACTTCTTCACAATATCTTGAGGCTATAGTGACTTTGTTCCCTTCATCATCTAGCCCGTAGGGGCAGAATAATCGCGATGATTATCTGTTGCGAATGTGATGAGCGAAAAGTCTAGCAGCATCGGATCGGATGTCAGACGTTCGAGTTGTAGCTGTCCGAACTGCCACCAGCGACGCTGTAGCATCATTCCGAATTCCGGATGGTTCGGATCCACCGTCGGCTCGATGTTTACCGGCCAAGTCTCAAGGGTGACCTGCAACCACGTCGGCGATGCTCGTCGGATTTCGTCCCAGGGCACACTTGTTTTGTCGAAGTTTCCGCGCTTCTCGATATACAACGTCGCGTCCGTCTCGTATTGAAAAGTCTCGCCGGGCCGAAGAGTGCGTGTCAGTTCCGGAGGCGGGCCTCGCTGGTCAAGCCGTTGTTGTAGGTTCTCCCACTTCGAATCTTTTCCGCCTCGATAAACTGAAGGCCAAGCACTACTGAGATAGAGATATCTGGATGCTGCTGCATCTTCGGGAGAGCGGGCCAGCGTTATCGAACCTAACCACGGTTTGCGCTGCAGGATTATCACCGGCTTGGGACCGCTATTGATTAACTCCAAGGATAACCTTAGATGGAATTCAATGCCGTGCTTATCCTCGCCTGCGAGAGTTACCCCCAGAACCCTGCCCCGCAATCGAAGATGACCTGCTTCTCGAGTAACTTTCATAGTTGCGCCAATGAGCGGCAAAGTAGCCAGCCTCCCACTTCCTGCCAGAAGTAACGCGAGCAATAGTACATGTTTTGAAACGAAATTCATCTGCAACCTACCTCATTGCGGTGAACGGTAGAATCCACTATCAGCGCGATTTATGCCTCGAATCGAACCATAACTGGCCTTGAGTTTGGGATCGTCAACCGGGATAATTTCGAATCTTCCATTTACACCGCTTCTGCTAAAGGCTTGGGTCGTTCCATCATCCCCTGTGAAAATCATGTTCATGAAATGCCGAGGTGCGTTATCTGAGGTTGCGTAACGTATGATGTCTCCTGCCTGCAAGTTCTCACCGTTGACC
Organism: Acidobacteriota bacterium; assembly: GCA_025463135.1. GTDB lineage: Bacteria > Acidobacteriota > Blastocatellia > Pyrinomonadales > Pyrinomonadaceae > JAOAPY01. The sequence continues at coordinate 903 of JAOAPY010000033.1, read as the reverse complement.
GAGTGAAGTCCCAGAGCAGTTATCTTTTCATCCATTTGAGTAACACCGAAGCTGTTACCGCCCATGACACCTTGCATCTCGTTCCCCAAAGCTATTCTGCCGCACGTCATTGAACAGTCGTTGTACATTAGATCGGTAGGACCATTAGTCTTTTGTTGATCAGGGTGAGCCTCATCAAACTTTGCTTGCGCAGTGAGCCCGTGTTCAGCAGCACCATACACTTTGCCAACCATGCCGTCCATTTTTGAAAGTTGGATTTTATCGCTTGAGCCGAGCTGCTTTTCGATTGTCGCAACCAACTTCTGTCCGGCTTTGCTGCTTGGATCGATCCCTAGCTGTTTCACCAATGAGCCCGCATTGTCGCCGTCTTTGGATTTCTTAACGAGTAGATTTACCGCCTTGATGTGCCCGTTCTTATCGCGTTCCACTTGTGGGTCGAGTTCCCAAAGACCTAGCGGATCGATGAACCGTAGCGGATTATTTGAAACGTAGCAGTACCGATTCCAGGTCTGAGGATTTACACCCTGCACACTCAAGAGTGTAGGATCAACGCTCGTGAAGCGTCCTTGCGTTGATGAATAGTAACGTGCAAGGAAATAATCGAGCCCCGTCTCGTTGTCGCGTTCTTTTGAAGTAAACTTCTGACGAACGCTGTCACTCCCTGAGTAACCGGTGACTCCGTTGCGCAGCCCGGCAGGAACCTCCTCACCATAGGGCAAGTAGTCGTGCCCCGAAATCCCTGCAAGAGAGCCGCTGAGATCGGCAAGCATACGCGGCGTGCCGAGCTGATCGGCGACCAGCCAATTGACCTTGGCCGCAGCGGTCCAGACCTGCACTTCACCCAACACAAGATACATAGTTCCCACTATCTGTACTCGCACATAACGTCCGGTGCGATTTATG
>JAOAPY010000013.1 GCA_025463135.1 Acidobacteriota bacterium | reverse complement strand
GCGCGGTCAATCCTGTCACCGACGAGATCAGCGGCGTGATTGGCGGTCAGATGGATCAGAAACAGCGCCGAGGATTCGTCGAGGTGGTAGCCGGCACGCCGGGCTATGTGATGGTGACGGACCTGCCGGCATTGATCAAAGGCACGGAAGCCAGCCCGGAATTGGATGGAGAGCATCTGGCCTTGCTCACCGACGTGGACGCGGCGCGTCCAGCCACAGGACTAAGCGAGCGCGAGTTGGCTGACCTACTTGCTACTGGCTCGCCTGAAGAAATCCGAGCAGCCATGCGCAGAATGTCCCCCGAGATGCGCAAGATCGCAGCAGCGGTGCTGGACCGATAAGCAGAGGCTAATGCGGTGGAACTGAGAGACCCAAACAAACCAAGCATTGATCCCCGGAGACTGGTGCGCGAATGCGGCAAGCAAGCACTTGCCGAAGTGCTGGCCGCTACTGGGTACGTGCCGCAATCGCACGCGTTGAGCGACGTGGCGCTGGCCCTGCGTCAGTATCATCCGATCCTGTTCGGGGGTCCGCGCGGCTCAGGCAAAACTTCGCTGGGGGAGGCGCTGGCCCAAGGCTGCAACCTTACGCTGTTCTACGTTCCCGGAGTGGAAGGGCTGACCCCCAGCGAGGTCCTTGGCAGTTGGCGAGAGGGGGCGCAGGAGCGCGCCATCGAGCAGTCGATCCGAAGCGGGACCGAAGCAAAGACTGCGCGGACCCTCGTCTGGACCGAAGAGTTCTATGAAAAGGGAGAGTTCCTCGAGGCCTTCGCTTACGCCAAAAAAGCCGCAGAGCGCAATGAGCCTCCGCCTGTGCTCATCGTCGATGAGGTCGAAAAGCTTGAGCTGAGGATTCAGAATCTCCTATTGCAGCCTTTGGCGCGCGGCTGGGCAAACGTGCCCAAGCTGGAAGGCGTAATCGGCGTCCGCCGCCGCGAGCATACGCCCATAACGGCGCTCACCAGCAACAACCTGAAGCTGCTCTCCGAGCCGCTGCGGTCACGCTGTTTCGTCACCTGGATGGAACTAGCCAAGCCAGAGGAAGAGGTGCGAATCCTCTGCGCCAGAGTGCCGCAGGCCGGACCTTATCTCATCGCTGCTACGGTCAAGATCACGCAGCTCATCAAGTGGGACATGCCGCAAGTGCGGGACAAGCCGGGCCTGCGTGAATCCATCGACTTGCTCACAGCCTTGGTGGATGACGGGGTGCCGCTTCTTACCGAGGAAGTGATTGCGGAGTACCTCACCTGTCTGGGGAAAGAGCAGAAAGAACTGTCGAGCCTGCGCAAAGCGCTCGCCCGGTTGGAGGAGGCCGCGAACGAAGAGCATCCCGAAATCGACGACTGGGTCGAAGCCGCGTTTGCAGGCGAGCGTGAAGTCGGCACGCTGGGTATCCGAGAGCTGGCGGAGGTCCGTCCATGACGCAACGGAGCAATACCCCAGTGCTGATCGTGGGAATAGTCGTAGCCCTGATCGTTGGGTCGCGGTTGCTATCGATAGCTCTACCCGAGAGAAGCGGCACCGTAGATCCCCACGTCAACCTGACGGAGAACCAGGCGCAGCAGATCGTCCAAAGACAGCGGCAACAGCAAGTGCGGGCATTCATGGCCGCGTCGGAAGGCGAGGTATCCAGGACTGAAGAACGGATTCGCGAGGCAACCGCGTTGGCCACGGCAGCCAGTCTATTCGCAGCTAAGGAATCCCTCGACAAGCGCACATCGGAAAGCGTCGCTGCTCTCTTATCCGGGGTGAACGCCGCCGGTCTGTTGCCGCCCGGGATGCAACTACTGGATAGCTCGGGACGATTCAGTTCCGCGCGCGGCCAGCTCTTTGTGCGATACCGGCTTGAGCCACTTGGTATCGAAGTGGTCTCCATCGGAAAGGAACGAATGGACGGTCCGGCATTGTTAGTCCGCGTGCCTGACAACGGTTATAGCGGCACGAGCGAGGAAGGGGCAGGTCTGTATCTGGCGACCCGATTGGATGAGATTACAGTCCCCGCACCGTTCGCACCGGAGGCTGAAGTTATTGCGTTGGGGTTTGCGCCTGAACCGTTGCGAGCGGTCAAGCTGCCGAACCCTGAGGGTCGAAAGTGAACTGCAGTTTGGAGAGGAGAAAGGAAATGGCAGGCAAATCTGAACGCGTGAAAGTCGAAGTCAAGGAATCAACCAGCGGTGAAGTGCGGACATTCAGTATTACGCTAACTCTTCCCGCCTGTGACTTCCTGCTGACCGATCTGCTCAAGCAAAGGGGTGTTATCGAAGCGCTCGCCACCGAACTTAAACAGGCGGTCAAAAGAGCGACAGAGAACTATCTGAGCAACGCAGAAACTCTGATTGCCGGACTCGCCACCGAGCCGAAGCTGACGCAGAAATCTCGCAGTAATGGGAAAGGGAAGGGCAGGAATAGTCAGGACGAGAGAGCGAGTTCGCTGCCACCGTCGGAGCAACAAGGGACGGGTGCAGCTCAATGAAGAGGCCAGACAAAACACGTTCTCTGTTTAGCTTCGAGGTTCCGTCGAGAGAATGTGGAAGGCTAAGGAGGTGCTGCGCACCTGATTTTATATGACACGTCACCCCTAAAGGTTTTCATGCAGATGTGCACAATGGGCACGTTTTGTGCACATGGCGAAGTGAGAGAATCGAGAGGAGATACCCGATTATCTGTGTACGACGTGCACGCGATGTGCACGTTGTCCACCAGGCATCAAGCAGTCAGATAGAGTAAGGAGAGCAAAATGGCGCAGCCAAAAAAGTCGCAATACATATCCTTCCGCATAACCGAGGAGCAGCTAAACAAGATCGAAAGCGCGGCCACAGACGCCGGGGCAAAGGCCCGCGATTGGTGTCGCGATGTGGTACTGGAGAAGGTTGGAGATGAGCACCCGATGACGAAGATCGAGCGTTTTCTGTTCGAGCAATTCGCGCGCGCTCAATACCTCGTGACGCAGGGTTTTCAACTGCTCGCCGACGAGAATCTGACCGGCGAAGAGTGGAAAAAGTTTCGCGCCATTGCCAACGAGCGAGCCTCTGAGATCGCGGATGCGGCGCTAGCGATGCATGCCAAAAGAAACGGTCAAAAGACCTAAAACGAAGGTCGCGATTTGTGCAGAAAATGCCCCAAAGGAGGATAGATGGCAAGCCGAAACGCTTTCACCGAAGAAGGAAGAACGCGCTTTAGAAACTTCCAGCGGCGCATCTGGACCTACCTCCTTCTGTGGGCTGTCGTTGGTCTTGCCTTAACTGCTGGGGGCATCTATCTCAAGACGAGATATGGCTACCGGCCGCTACAGCGGCTCTACTTAAGGCAGTACTTAAAAGCCTCAATCAAGTCATTGCTGCCACTCCAGAAGCCTTCCAAGTACACCCTACTAGTGCGTGTGATTAGTAATCCGGCTACCAGCAAAGAGCAGGTTCTTGGCTGTACGGATGATCAGGTGACACCCGTCAGAGACGAGAGTGGCCGGGTAAAATTCGACCCGCAGCTGGGGCCATTTTTCAACCTGCACGAAGGGATACCACACACGTTTTTCTACTGGCGCGCGGTGTGGCAGATGGACAAACAGATGTACCCGTGGCTGAAGCAGGAGATCTACGGGGGCCGGTCGCTCGCTGGGTTGTATTGGATCTGTTTCTTACCACTTCCGCTCATCGTAGCGGTGGGCATGCTGGTTTCGATCAAGATGGACCTGAGAATGAATAGCGAGTACGAAGCCGGGGATCTGTTGCGCGGCGTACGCGCCCTCACACCCAAGGAGTACGCGCGGGAGATAGGAGCCCAAGAGAGTGGTATTGGATTACCGGCATTCATTCCAAGGAGGGTGGAATCATGAGAGGTAGATTGAGATTGAAGAAGCGTTTTAGCGCGCGCGTGGTCGCGAGCTTCAGAGACTACTTCGGCTTTGAAGAACACCCGACGTGGATCAGGATGCCGCGCGCGGAAGAGACTGAGCACGTCATGCTCTTAGGCGATCCGGGGACCGGCAAGAGCCAAACGATTCACCACTTCCTCTTGCAGATCGCGGCGCGCCGACCGGCTGAAGCGGTCGTGATCTATGATCCAGCCTGTGAATTTATCAAGCGGCACTACAATCCAAAACGCGGCGACACCATTCTCAATCCGCTCGACAAGAGGTCGCCCTACTGGTCGCCCGCAGTCGAGATCCGCGCTTTGACCGACAAGAAGCTCTTGGCCGAAAGCTTCTTGCCAGGTAAATCGGATGCGAACCAAGCCTCAACTTCCGGGTTCTTTTTGAAAGCGTCGCGCGCCATCTTCGGACGGATGCTGGAGTTCAAACCGACGCCGGCGCAGATGGTCGCTTGGCTACGAAGCGCGGATGCCATCGACATGATCGTTGACGGGACCGAGCACGCGCACCTCATTCCGAAGAATGCACACGGACAGCGCGCCGGCGTCCTGGGCGTGCTCTCCGATCTCGGTGAGACGTTGCGTTTACTGCCAGAGCGGGACGACTGTGTGGCAGAGATCAGCCTGTCTGAATGGGCGGCGCAGCGCCGAGGATGGATCTTCATCACCTCGACGATGGATACGCGAGAAGCTTTGCGCCCGCTACAGGCGGTGTTTATCAACGTCTTGATGAAGCGTTTGATGTCGGTCTCAGCCGAATGGGGCCAGGCCCACCCTTGCTGGGTGATCGTGGATGAGGTCCACTCACTACATCGGCTCCCTGCGCTCTACGAAACTCAGACTGAGGGACGCAAGTACGGCCTCAAACTGGTTCAGGGCACACAGGGCAAGACGCAGTACGAAGAGTATTACGACCGGCTGGCGAAAGCGATGCTGGCCGCGCCCAAGCTGAAGCTTTTCTTCCGTTGCGGTGAATCTGAAACGGCCCGTTGGATTAGCGACACAATCGGGGAATACGAGGTCGAGAAACCGAAGATCGGGACGACCGCCAGTGTTGAGGATAAGGGCCGGGATGCCATTAACTACTCGACCGTCACGGAACACCGACAGGCTGTCAGCAAGGAAGAGATCATGTCTTTGCCCGACCTTCATGGCTACTGGAAATACGGTGATGTGGTAGTGCCGTTTCGCCTGCCGCTGGCTCCCGTGAGGATCGGGGCGCGAGGGTACGTCGCGCGTGAAATGAAGCCGAGCGAAATCAACCTTCCTATACCTAAGCAAGAACCGGGCAGGGAGGCTCACGAAGCGACGAGTCAGCAGAATGCAGGGCGAGACACGAAGCAGGACGCGAGCGGCACCGCAAGGCCAGGGAGAAAGAAGAAGTCAGCGCCTGCGCCGAAGAGAGGTAAGCGGGACACCAGCCAGCACGAGCATTTGATCACTGAGAACGGGAGGGAGCTGGCGGGTACTTTAGGCGTGAACATAGGTGAAGATTCGTATACTGACGGTAATGACCAGCGCACGTCGCCTGAGGCTGACATCGCGATGACGCCAGAGACGGGGCGAGCAGCGCTGGAGAGCAGCGAGGTCGATCCGGAATTGGAAGCCAGCCAGGTTCAGTATTGAAAGGAGATCGCCAGCGACGAAGATTCTGACAACAGCAACCCAACCTTCAAGACATAACGGCCATGATGACGATGAGCACAGCCCTGAGCGCAGGGCAAGCCAAAGATTACTATCAAGCTGAATACACCAGTACGCAGGAGAGCTACTACACCGAAGACGAGAACGTTAAGGGTGAGTGGTTCGGTAAGCAAGCTGAGCAGTGGGGCCTTGAAGGCGAAGTTGACCAGGAATCTTTCGAGCGCCTCTGTGAAGGTCAGGACCCGCGCACCGGCCTGCAGCTCGTCCGGCACGTCCCAGCCAAAGAGTACGAGAACGCTTACGGTGAAATGGTTGAGACCAGCGAGCACCGCGCGGGCTGGGATGCAACCTTTTCAGCGCCGAAGAGTGTCTCCCTCACTGCATTAGTTGGCGCTGATGAGCGGATCATGGAAGCGCATGACCGGAGCGTGAATGCGGCGCTTACCGAGTTGGAGAAGTACGTCCAGGCGCGTATCGGCGGCAACAATTCGGCAGAGACGACAGGCAAGATGATCGCCGCCAAGTTCGAGCACGATGCGGCGCGTCCTGACCGCGCCACCGGGTACGCCGCGCCCCAGCTTCACACGCATGTGGTGATCTCAAATTTGACGCAAACTGAAGACGGCCGCATCAAGCCAATCCAACCAATAGAGCTGTATCGGAGCCAGCAATACGCCACGGCGATTTATCGCACGGTCTTGGCGACGGAACTGCAAAAGCTTGGCTATGAAGTGACGGTGGACGCGCGCACCGGCGCACCGGAAATTAATGGCTTCAGTAAGGAGTATCTAGCCGCTAGCAGCCCGCGCCGTCAAGAGATCGAGCATGAAGCCGCCGAGATGAAAGAGCGTATGGCCCAGCAGGGCATCAACGTCGAAGAAGGCGCAGGCTTGCGCCAGGCGGCGGCGAAGACAGACCGCATGAGCAAGCAGTATGACCGCGAAGAAATGCGAGCGCGCCACTTGCAGCTGGATGCCCGATTCGGCGAACAGGCGTTGCGTGTCGCAGAAGCTGCACAAGAGCGCCGGTCACAAAGCCTCGGTGGCGACGAGATCGAATCTCGGGCGCAAGCAGCAGTAACATTCGCCAGAGAGAACGCAGGAGAGGGTGAAGCAGTAGTGGACAAGCGCCGGGTGATGGTGGACGCACTCAGGAGAAATCTGGGCTTCACAACCTACGATGCTGTGGTCAAGGAGCTGAATGAAAGAGTCGAGAGCGGCGAGTTCATCCGGTTGGTGCGAAACGGCACGATGGAGGAACTGACTACCTCGCAGACTGTGGCGATGGAGCGAAGAAACCTCGAAAAAGTAGCTGCCGGAAGAGGCGCGCAGGAGCCAATTTTTGAAGGAGGAAGTGGTCCAATAATCGAAGAGATCGCAGCGGGGCAGGGAATCGCGCTCAATGAGAGTCAACGTGGAGCAATCGAAACGATCCTTGAAAGCCACGACCGGATCGTCGGCTTGCAGGGATTGGCCGGCACGGGTAAGACGACCACGCTCGCAGTCCTTAGAGAAACAGTAGAGCGACAAGGCTACCAGGTCGAGGGGTTTGCACCGACGGGAGCAGCAGCGGACTTGTTGGCCGAGAGTGGGATCAAGACCTCGACCTTGCAGAAGTTTGTAGCGACTACGCAAATGGAGTCCGACAGTGGAAAGAAGATTTTCTACATCATGGACGAATCTTCGCTGTCAGACACCCGAAACATGTTTCTCTTTTTCAAGAAAGCCGGTCCAGTGGCGCGCCTGTTATTAGTTGGAGATACAGGACAGCACCAGGCCGTCGAAGCGGGTGCGCCCTTTGAGCAATTCGTCAAAGCAGGGATGCAGACGGCTACGTTAGATGAGATTGTGCGGCAACAATCTGACTTGAAAATACCTGTAGAACAACTCTCGAAAAGGGAAGTCCTGTCAGCAGTGAGAACGCTCTCCGAGCAAGGACGCATCACGGAGATCGTTGACGATGAAGACCGCTTGACGGCCATCGCCAAAGACTACCTGAGTAGTCCCAAGGGGACGCTTGTAATCTCACCCGCGAACAAAGAGCGTGTCGCTATCAACTCGATTATCCACCGGCAGCTTCAAGAACAAGGCATCGTGAGTGGGGATGATCACGATCTGAATGTGCTCGTGAACCGCCAGGACATGACCGGCACCGAACGCAAGTTCGCCCTAGCTTACGTTCCGGGCGAAGACGTTGTTCGTTACAACAAGGGCAGCAAGGTATATGGCGTTGAAGCTGGTGAATATGGTCGAGTGCTGGATGCCAACCACCGCTACAATACCATCACTGTCGGCCTCGAAAGCGGACGCGAGATTACCTACAACCCGGAGAGACTCTCGGGTGTTTCCGTTTACAAGGAGGCGAAGCGGAGCTTCGCCGTAGGAGACAGAATCCAGTTTCGCGCTCCCTTTGCAGAAGCGAAAATAAAGAATAGCGAGCTGGGCACGATCACAGAGATCGCCGACGGGAAACTGACCGTGGCGCTGGCCAGAAAGCGATTAGTCACTTTCGATTCGATCCAGTTTCGTCACCTGGACCACGGCTACGCGGTGACGAGCTATTCGGCACAGGGCAAGACGATGGATCGCGTCTTAGTTAATGCTGAGACCACAGAAACCAACGTGCTTCTTAATCAGCGTATGGCTTATGTTGCGATGTCGCGCGCCAGATTCGACGCGCGCGTTTATACCGACTCCGCGGCGGATTTGGGTGGCGCATTGAACAGGCCGATGGATAAGGAGATGGCGCTCGAAGCTTTGAAGGAGTCGCAAGCGGGTACTCCGGGATTTGACAAGCCGAAAAGTGTCGCGCAAACGAGGCTGCGTGAACTGACGCAAGGTGACACGGGCTCTTTCTCGATCGCGCGGTTCAGGGGCCGCGCGATCGTTGCTGAGTCCAACGTCGCAGTTGCGGAAAAGCGGATGGAAGATTTCGAGAAGTCGAAACACTTTGTCGAACTCGAGATCGACGGCGAGAAGTGGTCGCTTGTTAGCGTCGACCAGCAACAGCGAGGCAAAGAGCGCGAGATTGATTTCAGCAAGCGAACCGTCTCCGCTTATCGGATGAGGCTATATGGCGTAGTACACAACCCGATCAAACTCTACGGCATCCGCGACTACAAAGAGAAAGCCACCAAAGCGAAAGGGCGCATTAAGCAAGCGCGCGAAGAGATCCAACAACTCCAGCCAATTCGCGGAAAGGTCATCGAGTTGATCGATGAGCGCCGAGACGCGCTCCGAGATGCGGTCGAGCAACAGACACAAACCGCGCGGACGCTCAATAGTGCAATAGCTGTTGAGGTCGATCTCCACTTCAAAGAAGGTGAGCAGTTTCCGCAGCCAGAATTCAGCGAGAAGGAACTTAATCGACTGGTAGAGAATGCTATTACGCTTCGTGACTCACAGATGCTCAAATCGGCGCAGGATTATCTGGAAGGCGAGTATGGCAAAACGCCTGGAGGGGTCATGAGGCTGGCGGCGCACGCGGGTAGCGTAGAGGCATCAGCGGAAGCGTCATTGCAGGGTGCAAGCGAGCGCATCCATCGCTTTGTAGAAAACCGGGAGTTCTTTCCCGTCTCATACAATAGTGCAGATGGCCAGGAGAAGACCGCATCACTGAATGACCTTGCACCAAAGACACTCGGAGAGAGGTTGGCCAGCTTCTTCTCGCCTAGCCAGCGGTTAGAAATCGATGCCGTGCAACAAGCGCTCGACCAGCGTCACACAGACTTGCTGCAAGAGCGCGACACGCTCCAGGAATTCGCCAAAGGTGCCGGCGAGATCGCAGAGAATTACCGGGAGAACCTTCCGGCGATGGACGCGGTCACAGCCCTACCGCAGTTTGCCGCACAAGAGGTCTCCGGCATTGAGAACTTCACCGCCCCACAGACAGTCGCCAGCCTTAGCACGCAGTTCCATGAGGTGACCGTTTCTGCCACAAGCGGTGGCGGTATTGCAGCTATCATCAATCCTGCGCAACAGGCCGCACAAGGGATCGATCCAGGAATGGCGCATCAACAATCAACAGCAGATAATCATCTGGAGCAAGCCCGGCAAAAGCTCGACAAAGTTTCGGCTGGATCCATTGCAGCCAATGAGACAGAAATGGGGGCGGGAGCGGCCGCCGACACAGAGGCGGCAGGCTCAGAGGCGGTGGCTGCGCTGTTGTAACCTCGGTTGAACCAGGTCAGTGTTAACACAACGAGTACCAATAGAGACACCTTGCTATGATTTTCACTAAAGGCAGTCCTAACGGCCTCCGGCTAGACTGAACAGTTAAGCAGACGTTTTCCCTTGAGCAGTAACACTGAGGCACCAGTTCCATTAATAGTCCACATTAGTAGTCCGGGTGACATTTCAACTTGGGGTTTACACTGAGCAACCGCCCGTTGACTTTTCTCACCAATTGGAATAGTGTCCGCCTGCTGTTTCACAAGGCTGAATTCTCACGAGCCTGCTCCGTTGCACACTCGCTAAATCCAGTCGAAGGAGCCGGTTGTTATGCGCTCCCGTTGAGGTGGTAGGACATGATCCTTCCAGAAAGATCACACTTGGTTCCGTCTTGGAAGTCTGGTCGGCTCTTTTCGTCTTTTCATCCTTCACGCTGTACGTCCGGTGCTCCTGAAGCCGCAGCCCTGAAGCGTTAGCTTCAAGAGCATTTCGCACAGTAGAGGTGCCAGGGGACATGGACCGGTTTGCGGAGGTTCTCGACAACGTCATCTTCCTGAAGAAGGGTTATTCCGTCCTAGCGCACTTGCTGCCCTTCGGCGTAGCTTCATTGTTGCTCATCATACTTTCAGTGCCTCAAGATAATCTTCTGCTGAAGCTCGTCCTATCACTTGAGCGACCTGGAATATGGCTCCCGGCTGCTTTGCTCAGCACCATAGCCGCGAGCGTCTACACAGTGTCCGTCTATGTGCAAGTGCGCAAGGCATATCTTTTCCCGTGTCGAGGTAAAATGCGGGTAACCGGAACTTGCTTGTTCTTTATGCTTCTTTGTACTCTCATGGCCTACGTGGTCTTGAAATCGGCCTCACCCAAGGCATTTACACCCGCAGGCATCTGGGCGTGTTTTTTGGTCGCAGCCCTCTCGCTCACGGGAATCGGTTGGTCGACACCGACGACATGGATTGACGCTCTCGGCATAAAGCATCCCGACTATAAAGAAGCGCAGCGTGTTGTGCGTTTGTTAACCGACGAGCTGAAATTGGTTCGAGCGAAACCGCGCGCTCGCAAGGCTGACGTGACCAGGATCCTCGATTATGCCGAAACCTTGCGCACCGAGCTGGAGAAGAACGTCGACTGCGAGCCAGGATGGGCAAAGCAGAGGATTTCGCAAGCAAGAGATGGACTCGCAGTCTTCGTAGCGGAAGTGACCGCCCGGTTCTCTAATGCGGACGACCAAGTCATTGAGGATTTCGCTCAAGTAATGAACTGTAGGAAACGCTCTCAATACGGAAATGTCGTTAACGCCCTCACAGCCCTAGCCGGTTCCTGGCCGGAATGGCGGTGCAGTCAATGAGAGGAGACTGTCATGAACTATAAGAACTTTGACTCTGTGCTCGCTCTGGCAAGTAAACCGAAGGCCAAGCAGTCCATCCTCGATTGGCGGCCCTTCGGCAAGAACACTCTCGACGAAATTATTAGCAAGCACAACGAAGACTATGAAGATGAACTCAAGAAAATACCGTGGCCTACGAACCTTATTGAGGAGCGCGGTCGGTTCATAAATGTTGCCAATTACGACCTCTCAGAAGTGGACACCATAGATCTCACCCAGTTTGTAAAGATACGGTTTATTTTCGCCAACCTTGGAGAGATCTCCGGCGCCAGCTTGGCGGTCGAGCAAGTAAAGGCATCAATGAACTATGCCCGCCGGGAGTATTGGCTTGCGCAAATCAGCAGGAAACCTCTTCAACCGTCCGAGCGAGCGCGTTTTACGCCTTCGCCCGTCCATTTTTCTCGTCCGGAAGTAATAGCTGACCAATATGAGCTTGAGCAGTGGCTGGCCTCTTTGTACTGGTACTACAAGGTGGCCGCCAGCGAGGGAACGCCGCCGCCTCCTGGAGACCGAGGCGGAGCGGGAGAGGGGCCAGGCGGGACCGGTGATTCTTCGCTCTCGGCTAAGTTTGATATAGGCAAGTTCGAACCGGGTTCATGGACCAGCGTCTTTATGAACTATCGCCCATACGACTTATTCGCGACTTCCGAAGGCGGCGAAGGTGCGGGGCTTCAGCGATCCCTCACGGACATTGCATCGGATGTGAGTGACATCGCTTTTGAGAAGGACTTCTCTGAAGAGGAGACAAGAGCGCTTGCTCGCAAGGCCATGATTCAAGAGAAAGTTTTGGGCGACGTAAGTGCTTTTGTCTTGAACAACATTGATCTCAAGACAGATGACGAACTCGATATGGATTTCCTGCGGAAACCGATCCAAAGAATGACATTCGACGATAAATATCTCGAGCGAACAAACACAGTCGAGTTGCTCACAGTCAAGCTAGCGAAGCCCGTCACCACGCTCTCAAAGGGACAGTGTGCCTTGTGCGAGGATCTGCATCTCAACAAGAAAAGCTCTCTCATAGTACTTGCGAGTCATCCCGAGACGCTTAAGAAGATCGGGATCTTGAAGGGCGCAGTTGAAACACATTCCATGCATTTGACACTTCCCTTTGATGCTACCGAAATGCTGTCTCTAGACTGGCGCGAAAATTCGAGGAAGAACGTTCAGACTGAGAAGTCGAAAAAGCGGACTGACTTTGGAATGGACCGTTAGCGATATCTTGGGTTCTCATTAGCTACGTCACAATGACGATGCCGGTCGCTCGGTCAGCCATAACCTTCGGCGTTCGACCCTTGAATCATTACCTTGAACCCTGCTTGACTGGATCGTTAAAACTACTACGATCCGATGAGTCGCTCTTAGGCTCACGCTGCCAATCGAAGAGAGCTTCATTCTGCGCTCGCTTGGCTCGCTGAAGATGGTTTAGCAAACTATTGCGCGTAAGGCCCAATCGCTCGGCGGCGCTTTGCATGGTTCCACCCATCGCTCGCCGGGCCGCCTCGATGCTGCAGCGCTTCGCGCGTGCGCTCCATTGCTTGAAGGTTTCTCCGCGACGCAACAGGCAAAGTTCCAGGGGCAATATGATGTCGCCTTCGTCGGCCATGGAGCGCAAGAGAGAGTGCAGCGAAGCTGTATCAATGCACTTGGAATCTCCGGTAGAGGTTAGAGGATCGCCCAGATGAGCGGAATCCGCTTTCGATGTTCTGCTTGCACCCATGACAGGATTGCTTCCACGCGAGTTGAGTCGGGTAAGCACGAATTGGACCAACTCAATCGAGACCGACTCACAGTCGCTGACATAACTTGTGCGTATTTCACGGAAGATGAACGGTGATTTCACGTGAAGGTGAACACTCATTCCACGCGAAGATGAACGGTCTACCGCGGTGGCGGCGCGGAGTGCGGATATTTATCCTCGGTGTTCATCATCATGTCAAGGACGGCTTGTTTTTCCTCATTGATTCTCCCTTCAATTCGATCTTGAAAGCGTTGTGAAGCAGGCGGTCCAGCAGAGCGTCTGCGACCGTCGGTTCGGCCAGATAATCATGCCAGCGAGCTATCGGAAGTTGACTGGTAACCAGTGTAGAACGGCCGGCGTGGCGGTCTTCGATGATCTCGAGAAGATCGTGGCGCTCACTCTGAGCCAGAGGCTTGAGCGCGAAGTCGTCGAGGATGAGGAGGTCGGTTTTGGCGATTTGGGCAAGGCGCCTGACGAGAGACCCGTCACCGCGGGCAATGCGCAGACTGTCGAGCAGGCGGGCGACGCGTTCATAGCGCACGGAGAGACCCTGACGACAAGCCTGATGACCGAGAGCACAGGCCAGCCATGATTTGCCGGTGCCGGTTGGTCCCGTGAGATGCAAGTTATGACGAGCGCGGATCCAGTCGCCGGTGCTCAGTGAGATCATCAAGCTGCGTTCGAGGCCGCGACGGTGTTTGTAGTCAATGTCTTCGACACAGGCTGGCTGGCGAAAGCGGGCGAGCTGCAGGAGACGGCTCAGCCGGCGGTTCTCCCGCTGGGTAACTTCGCGATCGAGCAACATGGCGAAGCGCTCTTCGAAGGAAAGCGCTTGCAGTTCCGGCTGTGCGAGTTGTTCGGCGAAAGCTGCGGCCATCCCGCTCAGGCGCAGGTGGCGAAGTTGCTCAAGAGTTTGATTGTCGAGCATTGTCATAACCTCCTTCAGGTTTCGGATAGTGGCATTCTTTGAGAGCATCGGATTGCCGTTTGTAAACGGGGAGCGGTAGCTCCCCTTAACTACCTCCCAGCCGCAGCGAGGCGGCAGTCAAGGGCGCGCCGCCGTTTTTTGCGGCGCGTTCAGCGAAGCCCCTTGACGGCCGCCGCAGCGGAGGCTACGAGCGCGGTCAGAGGCCTTATTGGTAGTAATCAGGGCCACGAATGTTCTCGTGGAATAACGGTGGTTGGGTCACCGTAGGCTCTGGCAGCGGCAAGCGATCCAAGCCCTGCTCCAAAATCGAGACGACACTGCGGCGGTTGGGCGAGCCGAGTTGCAGGGCGCGCTGACAAGCAGCTTCGAGGCGTTCCCTTCCGAAGCGTTTGGCCAGGTTCAGCAAACCCAGACAACTGCGATAACCCATCTCCGGATGCGGCTTGTTCCAGAGCAGATGTTGGACCAGGTCACGGGTGTGCGGGCCGATTTGTACACCCCAGTTGAGTAAACGTCCGGGAGTCCACTCCAAATGAGCGCGGTGCGCTTTGGGCATATGCTCAGCATTTGTAGAATGTGAGCCTTGGCGCTGCGAGCGGAGGTGCACGGCCACGCGGTTGCCGGCCAGGAAGATCTCTACCGTCTTTTCGCTCAGCCGCACGTCCACTTCGCGCCGCAATAGAGAATGAGGCACGCTGTAGTAATGTCGTTCGACTTCGATGTGATAGTCGATGTTGACCCGGGCCTTGCGCCACTCAGCATACTCGTAAGCCTGGGCCGGCAACGGCCGCAGCGCCGGTTGGTCCAATGCTTCGAACTGCGAGCGCCGACAGCCAGGCAGCTTTTTGAAGGGTCGTTGATTGAGTGCGCTGAGCAAGTATTGAATGGCGCGGTTCAATTCCTGGAGCGAGAAGAAAGTCTGCCGCCGCAGGCGCGCCAGGATCCAACGCTCCACCACTTGCACCGCCACTTCGACCTTGGCTTTGTCTCGGGGTTTGTAAGGACGAGCGGGCAGCGCTGCGGTGCCGTAGTGGGCCAGCATCTGGAAGTAAGTGGTGTTCAGAAGAGGCTCATAACGACAAGCCTTGCTCACGGCACTGCGCAGATTGTCAGGGACGACCAGTGCCGGAACGCCCTCAAGGAAAGCGAAAGCTCGCGTATGTGAGCCGATCCAGTCGGCCAGCCCTTGCGTCCAGGTGGCTTCGGCAAAGGTGTAGTTGGAAGCGCCCAGCACGGCGACAAAGATCTGCGCTTCTTTGATTTCGCCGGTCACGACGTTGACTACGGCGACGGTGGGACCGCAATAGTCGACGAACAGCTTTTCGCCGGCTTGATGCGTCTGGCGCATGGTGGCTTTCAGCCGCCGTCGCCACTCGCCGTAGAGCGTGCAGAACTTGGTGTACTGGTAGGCCTGGCCGGGATGCTGCTGGCCATACTCATCCCACAGCAGTTGCCGGGTCACACCTTTCTGTTTCAGTTGGTCGTGGATGTAGACGAAGTCCGGAGTAACGAACTTCGCTTCTGCGGCGGGCGCCGGCGGCCAGAGCTTCGTGGCCAGCGAAGTCTCATCTAACTCTGCCGGCAACGGCCAGGACAGGCCCGCTCGCTCAGCGGCGGCCAGATAGTTGGTAACGGTGCCGATGCCAATCCGCAGCGCTCGGGCAATCTGCCGATGGCTCAGCTTGGCGGCGTGTTTCAGACGTAGTACTTCACTGACCAGACGCATGGAGTGCCTCCGTGCCGGCATGTTGGTTTCCTCCCAAAGTTGATTTGGGAACCATCATCCGGGCGCTTGAGTTATCACTCCAGCACCGCCACCGCAGTTTTCAAATTGATTTCACGGACTACCCCAAAAGTGTTCACCTTCCCGTGAAATAGGTGTTCACCTTCCCGTGAAACGAGTGTTCATCTTCGCGTGAAACAGGTGTTCAGCTTCCCGTGAAACGGGTGTTCACCTTGGTGTGAAATACGCAACTTGTCAGTTCATAAATCAGATTCCGCAAGGCCCGATACCGAGGCGGTACGCGCGGAAGCACTAGCTGCATTGTTATAGATTCGGACCCGCACAAGGCGTAACAACGAATGTTTGAGAATCGGCATTCTCAGATTCCTAATAATCCAAACGGTAGATCTCTGTGGCGTGGATGATCAGAAGAGGGAACTTTCTATTAGCCATCGATGGAGGGTTAACAGCACACTCCGAGGCATGACTTGGTGGCCGGTACGTCGCGTACACACTAGTGTCTATTAATGTTTACAGTAATCCAATAAAGGATAGTCCTATCCGTCTGATTTCCTCACAATTTCCCGCGAATCTGCCTCGCCCAAGGCTTGAGTTGCTCGGGCACAGATATTGATTCGAACCGCTCATCCCCGCAATCTCAGCAATCCGCCCCCGCAAAGGCTCAAGCTCTTATCATGGTTCGGCACGATTTCCATACGATGGTCTGCGTTGAGAATGCAGGAGATAAGGAAGTCTCTCCAAGGGCTATCAAGTGTGAAGGCGCTTTCCAAAGTGCCGAGAACAGGACCCTATGGCTATTCATGGTTGGGGCCTTTGCCGTGCGCTTTGCATATGCACGGTGGGGGCTCTGGGTAGCGGGCGATTCAGCTGCCTACCTGACTATCGCCAAAAACATTGCGCTCCATCATTCTTTCAGCTCCACGGTCGGGGTCCCCACAGCTTGGCGTCCACCGCTTTACCCTGTCCTAATTGCGGCCCTCTGGTGGACTGACAACGCGCCCATAGCTGCCATCATACTTGTGCAGATCATATGTGGATCCGCAACTGTGGTTCTTACGTATTTGATCGCGAAGGACCGTTTTACTCGCCATGTGGCGTTGGCAGCAGCACTTGCGGCAACGTTTGCGCCCATGACCGGTCACTACACGGCTGTTATATTGACCGAACCCGTGTTCACTTTTCTACTAATTCTGGGAGTCTTCTTTTGGGGACGTAATCGCGCTGTAGCAGCCGGACTTGCATTCGGCTTAGCAACGTTAACCCGTACCATTGTCATCCCATTTCTGGTCTGCTTGCCATTCCTCGCCCTTTTGTCTGCCTGGCGGAAAGACCTCCACCGTTATTTGGTCATCGTTGTGTGCGCCATGGCTGTCACATCAATATGGATCGCTCGTAACGCCATAGTGTTCAGAAAATTTATTCTCGTTCAATCCGGGGGTTATGGTGTAAATCTCTTTGCGGGCACCATAGAATCTGAAATATATGGCGATGATGTTTGGACTAAAGTTCTTAAGGACCTAGAGCGTAATGAAGGCGATACACAAGACGAAGCTGAGAAAGATCGCAGATATATGCGACAAGCTGTCGATCGGATTCGAAGTGATTCTTCGCACTACTTGAGGGCTCGCGTAAAGCAATATCCTCGTCTATTTCTGGATAGCGGCGACTATCTGCTTGGCAGTCGCAACACTACGTTTACGGCAGCCTTGCACGAACACCGCGCTTCTGTCGTGTTACTCAAAGTGGGTTTTGTGCTTGGCAACATCACCATCTTCCTCTTGGGAGGCTATGGAATAGTTGTTGAACGGAGGCGTTTTGTTTCATTGAGTCACATAACGTTATTTCCAATTTTTCTAGTTCTGATACATCTGCCCATGTGGATTGAAAGTCGCTACAGCTTACCGATAATGCCCCTTATGCTAATTTTTGCCGCTAGAGGAATAGAAAGTCTGGTGTTATCTCGCATGAACAATACGTCCAAGGTACTCCGCGATATATCACTTAAGTTAAGGTCTCTTTCCTTTTGGCGACGACCGGCTGACAAATCTCTTGGAGTAATGAATCCGAGAAATCGGAGCATTGGAACCTAAAGCGTTCCCTGCGAACATGCGGCAAAGTGGTGCCTGCCAGGAACGCTTTCACCGATGCAAAGTTTCAGCTTGTCGTACCAAACTGGAATCGAACGCGTAGATAAATACGCAACCAGTCGGTCGACAAACGACTTGTCAGTGCTGGCGTGTGAAATGAAGACCTTGCCAATAGTTGCCATGACATCGGTATCTAAGAGACCGGCTACACTCAGAGCTGCGCTCAAAGCAAAGAAACAAGTTAACGAGCCCACTAAATGTCGTCATCTAGGGCTCCTCTTGCCAGACGGGAAGAGGGCCTGTGATATTGTCACACTTTACCTTAACCTTGGTGTTGGTTAGATGGTTACGGTTTGGAAGCCAAGTACCAATTGACCACACGCCATTCCTTTTTTCCATTACCCAATAAATTGTGTGAACGATTGCGACGAGCGAAGGGTGATCGATACTTACCCGTCCTTCTTTCCACTCGCTCCACATGTTATTCGAAAAGTCGTACGTTCGATAAGCTTCTGGCTCTATGTAGAGAATCCCTTGCCCTTCAATCCCGTTAAGACGGTCAGCCTTAGATACCTCAAATGAGTCGGGATCGGTATGGAAAGGAGAAACCTTGATTCGAAGATCTTTGGTTTCCAACAAGTGTCTTCGGCCCAAAGCAGAGGTATAGCTGTACAAGGAATCTCCGCCACATTTGGTGAAGTACAAATCGATGAACTTCCTTGCGTAGTCCTGCAGCTCTGCTTCTGTACCTGGTGGTTTTTGTACTGCCTTTGGACTTGGCACGGCTGGTCCAGTCTTCGCCCTCCGCTGCGCAACCACCACTAACCCATCCGTTCCAAGAAGGACGACGATCAAAGCAAGCAGTGTGAAATATCGAGAGGCTTTATGATAGACCATGTATACGCTCCTTTAAGTGGGAAAGAACTCTGTTTGAGGGAAACCGGCAACGGCAAATAACAAATAGGAAAGAACCCTTTCTCTCGTTCCGCCCAACGGCGTCTTGCATGCACCCATTACCTGCCGGTCATTGTTGTCCAGGCTTCCGGTCAGACCGTAGATGAACGAAGCGACCGTTCTCAAATGAGTAATAGTGCGCGCCATCGTCACCATCTTTTTCATTTCGAAGACCTGAAAAAACAATCAGTTTACTATCAGGGCGAAACTCTATCGGATTGAATTTGTCGTCTACCTCAGTGCCCCAACAACAGATGCTAAAGTTCCACCAATACACCTTGCCAGTCTTAGCGTCAATGATGGCGCCCGTAAGACATTCCGCGCCGCATCCCCAGCTGGTGAGTATGTAATGCCCGGCAAAGTTTGGCTTTTCGTTCTTGGCAGCCCATCTCAATCTTGCCTTGAACGTCATATCGTCCCGTCCAAGCACCAGCCGAGCTGTAGGGCCTTTGTAGATTTCGGTCACGGCATAATCCTTGAAGTGCGGCAAAGTTGACTGAGCCGTCACACGCTCGGATTGAAGCGTGCAGATGCAGGCGAAGAGCAATAGCGTTGCGAGACACCTGGCTATACGAAGATCAGAGTTCATGGGACTATCCTCAAGGTAATCATCCAACGACGTACGGTGCGGTGTAAGCCGCACCAGACCTATGTGACTCTTATAGCCAGCCCTTTCCGTGACAGGGCTCCGCACTTTACTGCTCCTCCTGAGCCATAGCAGTTGTCGCATCTTTTCTTGCCGGCTATCCATCCATGGCTGACCTGGCCTGTTCCATTGCACTTCGGACATTTCGCCGAGCCCTTCCCATTGCAGTTGTTACATTTTGGCATACTGTCAATCTTCCTGTTTTTTGAGGGTGGATTTAGTGGAGAGGCTTGCCACGTCTGAATCCTTCACACCATCTGCATCGGCAACGACCATTATCCGGATCATGGCCATATAAGCAGCTACTGCATTCGCAGTTGACGCTGTGTGGCCCAACGTCTTTCGGGCTCATGCCTGACGATCCAAGTTCTCCACGATAGGAACCACGAAAGGGTCTGTTGTCACGATCGGCGTCCGGTGCTGGGGATTTATCTTTCTTCAACGAGCTTGAATATATTACCCAGACGACAAAGGCAAATACCGCCACGGTTAGCATGAACACAATGAAGCCTTCCATCTGTTCCTCTTCACTCTTAGCGCCCCAACGATTTGCTCAGCCGTGCCCACACTAGGCCTTGTCATTGAAGCAGGATGAAACAAAAGTCAGGTAGCCCTTACGGTTGAGAATGGGATCCCGCACGGTTGGTTTACCGAGGAGATCCAAGAGACCGCGAATACGCCGTACCCACGAGAATCGGAGTTCAGGTCTTTTGTGCGTTACGCCCACGGTCGTGTCGAGATAGGTCGTGCAAAGCGACGCGCTGTTGGGAGGCGATTGGCATTACGGTATTAACGTAGAAGCGGAACAATCCCAGGTAAAGACCGACTTAGTTGGCCATATTTCTTCATGTTCGTCACGACAGCGGACAGGTTATCCCGCACTAAGGTGAGATCTGTAGCACTCGCCAAAAATGTATAAGTGAGCACCAACAAGTCGCCTTCTGGATCTCCGCTGATAGCGAAAGAGCACCAAGTCAAATCCAGTTCCTCATCTTCAGACTTGTTGCATAACAAGAGGCGCCGATAGTCAACGGAGCCAGCGATATAGCCTATCATTGAAGTACAGGAGAACATTAACCTATCTGCAGACTGCGCAGTCTCAACGTTAATTGCAACCTTATCACGAGCGAAAGTAAGAATGAAAAGATTGTCTTCTTTGGGCCATGAGATGCCGCCCAAGCTTCGAGCTATATCCAACAAGATTTTCTGTGTATCCATTTCTTAAACTCGACGTGGCTCTATTGATCTGTAGCTGCCTAACGGTTGAGTTCAGGTGGCGCGGGCGGTGATACGCAACGAACACCGGACAAAGCTAATTGAGAAAGACGCTATCCCGCGCTCACCTGCAACGAATTGTTCGCCGGTTCGTAAAATGGGAAAAAGCTTTCACGCCTTCGGAAAGCGACATGATAGTTGCTCTGTGTTCGTTCGTCAGAAATGGTGAACTATTAACCGCACCATCAATCGACGCCTTCAGGATTTGCGCTTGAGCAGAAACAAGGACACCCGCGATATAAAACCAGACGCCAGAAACGACGCCAGCAGCGACTATGACGACACCCATAGCAAATGTTGCATCGCCCGGACGCCCGTTACCAACAATCAAAAGGCCGACGAGGAGAAGCACGCCACCGATAACTGCGCCGATTCCCTTGATGATGCCTCCAAAACCATTTGTGATTGTCGCTACGATGTACGCGTCCTTGTATCGTTTCATTAATGCGGAGATTTGACGCGATATCGACGGGTCGGCAACTACGAACGCTTCCGAAGTGCTTGCGTTCTGTCGCGCCTGGCGCACGAGCAAAGCGATGGCAGCTGCCACAATCACGACGAACACTAACATTGGCAGCGATCCCGCGCCCCCCTGCAGAAAAATAATGTCTCCTAGTGAGTTGAGACTTAACATTTACTTTCTCCTTTCTATTTGGCCGCAAGCGGGAATCCGCCGAACGTATTATGTTGCAGGTCTGCGGTATAAACCCGTATTTTGATAGTAGTGGCGACAGTCGGACTGCTGTGTGAAGATCCCGAGGCCATTCGGATGACGTACTCCAGAATTCGGACCGAGTAGGCGCGCGTTAATTGGAGCAACGTCTACATCTTCTTGAGCAACGACACCCAACTGAAATAGGCAGAGACGAGATTAAGTCATTCTCTCGGACCTCGCAAGCCATTATTCGGTTAGGCCTCGACGTAATGGTAGTACCCAACGCCCTGTCGCTGCGCCATGAGCCAGAGCAGCAAATCGGGGGAATACCAAAGGCGCAGCAATCCTTCTAAATTAGATCCTGATTGTGAACTATCGATCTGAAGATTCACTATCCGGATCACGTTCCCAGTCAAAAAGAGTTTGATTCTGCGCTCGCTTGGCTCGATGAAGATAGGCCTTCAGGCTACTGCGGGTGAGCCCCAATCGCGAGGCCGTGCTTTTGATAGTTCCACCTGTCGCCTGCCGCGCAGCTTCGATACTGCAGCGCTTGGCACGCGCTGTCCATTGCTTGAGAGTTTCACCGCGACGCAATATGCAGAGTTCGAACGGTAAGATAATGTCGCCTTCGTCGGTAACGGACTGCAAGAGAGCGTACCGCGCGGCGGCATCCATCTTTGCCCTATTGTCCGCTGATGTTAGCTCATTGCCAAGCCGGAGGAAATCTGCGGGCCGCTCGGTGTTCGGGCCCGCGATATGAGTTGCTCCTCGGAAGTTCATTCTAGTGAGAACGAACTGCACTAAGTCAATCGAAATCGGCTCGTGATCGCCAACGAAACTTGTTAGCTCATAAATTAAATTCCGCAAGGCGCGAATGTTGCCCGGATAATCGAACTCACATAACAATGCTACGGCGTCTTCCTCAATGCGATGGGGCTCGCACTGTTTGCCTGGGTCAGTGACTGCGCTGGCAGCTTCACGAAGGTAAAAAGCAATCATCGCGGGAATGTCTTCGCGTCGTTCTCTAAGCGGTGCGGTTTCAAAGGTAAGCACTGCCAATCGACAGTACAGGTCCTCACGGAAATCACCACACTTAATCATCTCCGGAAGGTTGCGTGAAGTCGCCGCGATGATCTGCACATCACACAACAGGTAACGGTTGGTGCCGAGTCGCTTGATCTGCTTTTCTTCGATCGCTCGTAGAAGTTTGTTTTGGACCATCAGAGCAATGTCTCCGATCTCATCAAGGAACAGAATGCCGCCATCGGCTTCTTCAAACAGCCCCATGTGATCGCGGTCGGCTCCGGTGAATGCGCCTTTGCGATGGCCGAAGAGTTCCGCTTCAACTAAGTGCTCCGGCAAATTCGCGCAGTTGAGTTCCATGAACGGATTGTTGGCCCGCGCCGACAGCCGGTGTATCTCCCGTGCTGCATATGTCTTTCCAGTTCCGGTTTCTCCCGTGATCAGAATGTTGAAGGGCCGCCGTGCTACGCGTTCGATTTCTGCTCGCAACGCTCGCGCTTGCTGGCTCGTTTGATCCGCAAAGAAATCTTTGGTCTGACGAGACGCAGCCAGACACTCCGACACTCCTGATGCTGTGTCCCCTTTGCGCGCCGGTGGCAAAACGACGTGCTGTTGTGCTTCTGCGGCAAGAGTGGAATGTCTCCGATTCATATAACGTCTCAACTCGCAAGCGCGCACAAACTTTGCAAACCGGAAGCGTAAGACCCATTTTTAACGGTACCTCTATTCTTATTAAGACAGGAGAATTGAACGGAAATTCCAGCGTGCGCGAAATCTCCATCGTCGACCAGTCCAAATTCGTTGAGGCGCTGTTGCGCTTCCGCTTCATTGGTCGCGTGAAGAGACGGCAGCAGAAGGTCATCCATAACAGCCTAACCGAGCAACGCCTTAGATTAACTGGTCAGGGGAGTAGTACCAGGTTTACTAGCGGGTCAGAGGTTCTGGGCCTCTGCGGGGACGAGGAGAGACTTGCGAGTCCTAGCTTCGAAACGAGAACGACAAATTCAAAGACAATTATCTAACGCTTCGCTTTTCAGTTGGTGCCGTTCTTCTTTGAGCCGCCCAAACTATTTATGAAGATCCAAACCATGAGAAATGATCTCTTCCTTTGCCGTTTCGCTCGAATCGCATTGCAAGAAAAATTGCTACGTTGCGAGGGGAGCCCGAACGAAGAATCTATCTTGCATCTGCTCGCAACTTAGATGCTGCGCTAGGGAGAAACGTTCCACGACTTGATCCTCAAGAATGGTCCGAGCAAGCTCAGACAGACGATGAGGTTGCTCAAGTTGAGCAGGCGGTCCAAGCTACGGCGATTCGCAAATTTCATTACCGACAACAGAATTATCCGAGCGTGCGATCCCCATGGTGTGGGTACCCTCATTGTTGCGTTTACCAGGTCCATTACTTTCCGCTAGGGATCAGTTCCAGACCGCTTTGGCTGCGCAAGTTTCGCTTCTGGAAAGTCTTGAAAATAGCCAGATCTGCCTTCTGAGCACGGCGGCGAATCAGGAGTGATGACATGTTCTTCCATATGGACCCTGTCGTCGAATCGCGTTGCAATAAGAATTGCAACGCTGTCAGAGGTCGCTCGAAGAATTAGCATGTGTATTTTCCCATTCGATTCTAAAGAAGACTTCAACCCTCATCACCACCAATGGATCTTCGTTGCAGCAGGTTTCTTTGACGCTCGAATTTATGAGCAAACGAAACTGGTGGTTACCGATTGCCAGATGGGTGTTTGATCCCCGCTACCCTATCAGGTGTCTTCCGTTTTCCTGTATAAGTAACGTGCCCCACTGGTTGTGTAAAGGTCTTTGCCAGGGTTGCTTTTAAGCCTGTTGGATCAACTTCTTAGCAAGTGTGACTGCATCGCGATACAACCCCTTTAGAATGACACGACAGTTTTGAACCTTTTTTTGAAAATCTATTGATTCTCTCCAACATCGGGTTTAGTCTCAGGTCGCGTCTTCGCCAAAACACACTAACACCAGACCGCCAAGAGCCTCAACGCTAGGGCGGCTAAAAGGAGCAACTCAAAACTGAGCGAACTGTTAGAACACCGACAAGATGCTTTGCAGCAGATTCAGCGCTATGCCCTCAACTGAATCCCTCGCCGGGGCCGCACCCTGCGTTTCGGCTGATGCGGTAATCGGCATATCGCTAGACGGTGGGGGCGGCGGTGCTTTGCCGATCCATATATCGCCGGCAGAGGTAGACGCAGCCAGCATGAGCGCCAGCACAACCGCCATTGTGAATCTTTGTGGGTTTTTCATGGGTTTTCTCCTGAAAAGATAGGGTTATTGACCGCTGGTGATTTCATAGCACAGCGGCCCATAGGCCGTCCGAATTGGCTTTGGGTGGCATCTTAGCACTCGACCTACTTGGTAGATACCAACGCTAACGGCAAGTTGCAAGAATTTTTGCAAGAGGAAAGGAAATGCTCACATGAACCTAGCGAGGCAGCTACTTCACCAAATCGCCGACCAGAGCCTTTCGACTAACAAACGGGCGCAACTACGCTGCGAGCTTGCGAAGCAACTGGAAGAGTCTGGGGATTACGATGCAGCACGCGAGGCTATGGGCGAATTATGGAAGGGAGTGGGTGAACGCCCGGAGATCCAAGGCCTCGATCAGGAGACCGCAGCCGAGGTGTTAGTACGTGCTGGTGCGCTCACGGGATGGATTGGCAGCACCAGGCAAATCGAGGGTTCGCAGGAAGCCGCAAAAGATCTAATTACCGAGAGCATCGTTATCTTTTCAGCGTTAGCGAATATAGAGAAGCTCTCAGGTGCGCAGACTGATCTCGCGTACTGTTACTGGCGCGAAGGCTCCCTTGACGAAGCACGCGTGGTACTGCACGAGGCATTAGCGCGACTGGCTTATTCCGAAAGCGAAACTAAAGCTGTCGCCTTGTTGCGTAGTGGCATTGTCGAAGGATCAGCGCAACGATTTCACGATGCTTTCCGAATCTTTACGGAGGCTGCACCCTTGATGGGGAAGAGCAGTGATCTCCTAAGGGGAAAATTTCATCATGGCTTTGGAACGTTGCTGAAAAAGCTCGGCGAGGCAGAGCAACGCCATGACTACATTGATCGAGCTCTAATTGAGTTCGCTGCTGCAAGCTTTCATTTCGAGCAGGGCGGACACTCACGACATGAAGCCTGCGTTGAAAACAACTTGGGGTTTTTGTTCTGCACAATCGGCAAGTTAGCCGAAGCGCATGAGCATCTTGATCGTGCTCAAGCGCTCTTCACCACTCTCAAAGACAAAGTTCACCTCGCACAAGTGGATGAGACACGCGCCCGAGTGATGCTTGCAGAGGGCCGAATCGTTGACGCTGAGAAGCTAGTTAGCGGGGCCGCGCGGATGCTTGAGAAGGGCGGCGAGCAGTCGCTGTTTGCCGAGGCCCTGAGCACGCATGGGATCGCGCTTGCTCGACTGCATGATTTGGATCGATCGCGAGTAACTCTGCAACGGGCCGTCGAAGTTGCCGATCAGGCAGGGGACCCTGAACACGCCGGCCAAGCCGCGCTCGTCATGGTCGAGGAGTTATTCAATGCTCTCTCTCATAGTGACCTCAAGGCGGCGGTGGATCGCGCCTGGGAGTTGCTCCAGAACACTCAGGATGTGTCTACCCTCAAGCGGGTGACCAACTGCACGCGGCGCGTCCTTTCGCTTATTCATGCGTCTGCCCGATTCCCCGGATCGATTGATTGGACCAACTTTTCTTTTAATGACGAGATCCAGCGTTATGAGGCGCATTTTATACGGTTGGCGCTTCGGGATTCCGGCGGCAAGGTCACGCGAGCGGCGCAACTGCTCGGTCTGCCAGGTCACCAAAACCTCTTATGTATGCTAGAGACACGCCACAAGCACCTTCTAAGTGAGAGACTGCCGAAGCGATCGCGCAAGAGCGTTATCCGCCATCGTGATGTCGGTAGATCACGGAAGAGGCGAAGCAGAAAAGCGCGGACGGTAAAGATCCTGCATGTCGAGGATGACCCTGGGGTCGCCGGTATGATGAAGGAAACGCTTTCGCTGGAGGGCTGGGACGTTGAAATGTGCGCGGAAGGCACTGCGGCGATGGCAAAAATTAACAGCCACACGCATTATGATCTTCTGCTCCTTGATTACGATCTACCCGGCACGAACGGAGTGCAACTTGTCCAGCAAGCGCGCCGGTTAGCCCATCGCCGCGCGATACCGATCATCATCTTATCAGCCACGCTCGATGAAACGGCGGCACATATGGCTGGCGCGGATGCGTCTCTGCGCAAACCAGAAGACATCTCGGCAGTCGCGGAAACTGTCGCTCGACTTCTACGCTCCACTAAAGAGTAAGCCTCTGAATGAACACACTCGCGAGCATGCGCTTTACTGCGGTAGCTTGCAGCGCCTGACAGCACGATTAGCCTCGACATGCGAGAGAAAGGCACAAGGAAGAAGAGAAGGCAAAGTGCCTATGACTTTAATTGACTTGAGATGCATTGGTTGGGGGCCATGCATCTCTTGCGCGGGCACATTCGTAGCGGTGGGACGAAATGGTGCCGCGAGGACGCCACGCGAATCGCGAGGACAACGTGGCGCACTCGGACCGGCACGAGCCAGCCCTCGTGCCGGTCCCCTGTATTGCTAGCCTTCGATTCGACTACTCGTCAGATGTCAACCGAACTTTGAGCAAAGCGCGAAAGCCCGTGGCCGCGCTTTCGAGGACTAGTTTACATCCGGGGACAGGTAATGAAAATTTTCCAGCAAGCGATGCCATTCTCCTGCGATTATCAAATGATCGACTTGGAAGAGCAAAGCTCGGCTGCCAGTCTGAACCGTGCAGTTAAACATTAGTTCTGCCGACTTCTCGCAAAAGGTGCTTTGAGCAGGCACTTCTTTTGGCGTGACTCGGGCAGGACGCTCAATCTGATAAAGGAGTTCTCACCATGGCATTTTCCTCTTGTGCACACAACGCTAGCTCTTTCCGACAACTCATCGCGCTGCTACTCATCGCGCTTATGACACTATTGCTAGCGCCGCCCACTCTTGCCTCCGCCGCGGCGAAGGACATCGCTGAAAAACTGATGAACACGGCCCAGTCGACTCGGCTGAGATTGGAGGGATTCGTTGCCGCGCTGAAGGGCAATCAGGAGAATCCCAACAGTCAGAATCGAGGTAT
Organism: Acidobacteriota bacterium; assembly: GCA_025463135.1. Lineage (GTDB taxonomy): Bacteria > Acidobacteriota > Blastocatellia > Pyrinomonadales > Pyrinomonadaceae > JAOAPY01. The sequence continues at coordinate 266,754 of JAOAPY010000013.1, read as the reverse complement.
GCCGGAAGCACCGCCAAGCTCAACGAGCGCTTCGCCCCGAAGGGCTCACACTAAAGTGGAGCGCGAAGGGAAGGTATCGAGGTTGGAGCTCAATACGAAGGACAATGTCGAACTACGGTCAGGCCAACACATGTTGTTCGCGGCCATACCCTTTGATGTTGAGGGCAGCGCCATTCACGGCCTCGCTGCCGACTGGGAATCAACTGATCCTCAGGTCGTTACGATATCGAGGAAAGGTGAGGCTGTTGCCGGCGTTCCCGGTGTCGCACATATTACAGCAACGGCAGGAGCTAAAAACGAGAAGGTCAAGATCACGGTTGGGCCCCCGATAGCCAGCCCCGCCGAGGCAACTGAAACCGGCAAGGAAATCAAGACAAATCGTGCAAGAAGAACAGCGCCGAACGCCGACGCCGCTCATGTCTCTAAGACATCTTCCGGAAGCGCAGAGTCAATTAGGCGCTTCCGACAGTACGCCCATCGTCGAACCTTGACTGCCAGTGGCACGCCGCAAGGACAAGGCCGAGACCCGGACGCGTTTTACAGCGCGCGAAATTCTGTTGGCACACCGCCGAACAAGACCACACCGGGTGCGCAAAGCCGCGCCGCCGCAACCGAAGGTACTGAAGCACCGGGCAGTTCAAACTTCAGCTTCAGCGTGCCGATTGTGAATCTACCTGGCCGTGGTCTGAATATCGATTTGTCAGCCTTCTACAACAGCCGCATTTGGAACAGAGCGGACTATCTTCACACCACTATAAGCTATGACGTAGATCAAGGATGGCCTGCACCCGGCTTCACGCTTGGCTACGGGCACCTGAGATGGCAGGGTACAGTCAGCAGAAGTTGGGAGTTAGCTGATTCTGATGGTACACGCCACCAGTTGCTTGATCCTTCTGCATACCCGGGTACTCAGACCTATACATATGACTCGGCGGATGGTACCTCTATTCACCTAATCGCAAACGCCGGCACACCACCGACTCCGACGACAGCGACCTACGCGGACGGCACACAGGTTCTGTTCGGCGCGCAGAATTCTCAAACTCTAATTTACTATCCAATCCAAATCACCGATCGCAATGGGAATCAAATACTAATCAGTTATGTCGGCGGGAGCGGACCGCGCATCTCCTCGATTCAGGACACAATGGGACGCTATGTGAATTTCAAGTATGTGGGGAACGATCTCGTTGCCATCACCGCTCCTGGATTGACCGGCCAGGCTGACCGACCCGTGATCCGCTTTTATTACCAAGACGTCACGGGCCTGAATCAGTCGGGGCTCTTCCAGTCAGGAACAAGTGTCAATGCGCCTCTGAATGGAACGGCGCACGTCATAAAGTACATCTATCTGGCGAACAGCGTTGAAACCAACGATGCCCACATTGGTTACCGTTATGACTATTCTGCCTACGGCATGATCTACCAGATCGCGAAGGTCCAGGGCATGACCATTAACACCGCTGCTAATGATTATACGCAGGCGGGGGCCGTTAATTCCGAAGGCACACAGGCCGCGCTGACCACCTATAGCTATCCGACGACGCCAAGCAATCTTTCGGATGCGCCGACATACACAACGCGGACAGATGACTGGGCAGGTCGAGTTTCGGCGCAACCTGTCTACACCTTTTCTGCGAATCCGGAGACTGGCATCTCGATCGTGACGGCGCCTCCGCCAGACAATACGGTCACCGAGACGCACACCGTGGTAGATCCGGGCCAGGAGGATGACGGCTTGATTTCTGAGATTGCCATCAAGCAGGGAACCAATGTGCTCTCCGATACTGTCAATAGTTGGGAACTGGGCACTGGTAGCGTAATGAGACTGCACCAGGTGCAGATTAGCAATGATGCGCCTGCGGGTGATCCGAAAAAGACGAGAACGATCGTCTATGAGTACGATTCCGGCAGTCCGTACAATAACGTCTGGAAGGTGCATGAATACGGTTTCGCGCCAGCAGGCACCCTGGGACCTGAGTTGCGTCGTACGGAAACAACTTATCTAAACCAAGCTTCTTACTGGAATCGGGGACTGGTCAATCTACCCGCCAGCGTCAAGGTTTGGGATGTTGTCAGGAACATATTGGCTTCGCAGACTGCCTATAGCTACGACGAGCCAGCACATCTGAATCTCAATGCGCTTTCCGGGATTATCCAATACACCGATCCGAGTTCCATTGTTCGCGGTGATTTGACCACGGTTACTCAATACGCTGACACGTCAGATCCGAATTCGCCATCGGGGCCAATCAGCCATTCAACAAACTACGACACCGCCGGAAATGTAACCAGCGCGACCGCTGATTGCTGCCAGCTAAAGACTTTCTCGTACTCGAGCGGGAATTATTATGCCTACCAGACAGCGGTCACGAGCGGGTCTGGTCCAACGCTGACGAACAGTGCCACCTACGACTTCAACTCCGGGTTGGTAACTTCCACTACCGACGAAAACAATCAAACTACCGCAAACTCTTTCACTGTCGACTCATTGCGGATTTCGTCTGTGCTGCGTCCTGACGGCAGTACGACTTACTATTACTATTCCGAATACTTGCAAGGTAACGGGCTAACCAACGGGTTACACTACTTTACCGAGACTGCCACTCAGCTTGACGCAACGCGTTATGTATATAGCTACAAGTTCTACGACGGGCGCGGCGCGGTGACGCAAACCTTTGATAATTACGCTTACCAGCCGCAACTCTCGGCGTCAAAGTGGTCAGCGCAAGCCATTGAGTACGATGTAATGGGCCGTGCCTATCGCTTTGGCAACCCCTACCATACTGGTGGTTATGGTTGGTCCCCCATCAATCCCGGCGGTTTGTGGACCACGAGTACTTTCGACAATCTGGGTCGCTTAACGCAGACAACGATGCCGAGTGGCGACAACCCTGCGAGTCCCACCATCGCAACCTTCAGTACCAGCTACAGTGGCAATCGCACGCTGGTAAAAGATTCTGCGGGTAAAGAGCGCCTCAGCCAGACCAACGAACTAGGACAAGTAACGGATGTTTGGGAAGTGACTGCTGCTGATTCCGCCACTGAGGCAGTAACGTTTCCCGGTTTTTCGGAAGTGACGGCAGGTTACCACACGAATTACAAGTTTGACGTGCTTGATAATCTCGCTCAGGTAACCCAAGCCATTCCCAATTCGGTTACGCAGAACCGCTATTTCAAATTTGACTCAATTGGCCGGCTGAAGTACGAAAGGCAAGTGGAGCAGGGCGCGCCCTACACTGCTACTGACTCCTTGACGGGAAACAATTCCTGGTCTCGCAGCTATACTTATAACTCGCAGGGAAAGATCATCGATGCCGGGGATGCCCGGTCAATTCATACGACGTTCAATTACGATGGCCTGAATCGCGTTTCGACAGTCACCTATAGCGATGGCACGACACCCGCGCTCGCCTATATCTACGACCAGGCGCGCAGTCCATACCTCAATGCCGGGCGTTTAACGACCATGAGCACAGCGGCGCTCGGTGCCGCGCCTTCGACTGCGACGGAGTATGATTACGATCTGCTGGGCCATGTGGCGGCTCACCGGCAGAAGGTGGGAGCAACTACCTACTCGATGGGTTACACATACAATCTTGCGGGTGAATTGTTGAGCGAAACCTACCCATCGTTACGCACAATGAACTATGCTTACGACGAGGCGGGAAGACTAGCCAGCTTCAGCGACAACAACAACGTGACTTATGCGAACACGTTCTCATACGCGCCGCACGGTGGCTTGTTGTCAGAAAACTTTGGCAACACCGCCATACACTCAATGACTTATAACAACGCGTTCCAGCCCAATAAGATTGCGCTCTCGCTGGGTGGCAGCGAGCAGCAGCGCTACAACTATTCTTACGGGCAGGTGAACCAGACCGACGGCAGCGTGGATACAACGAAGAACAACGGGCAGATCGGGCGCATCGACGGCTACATAAGTAACACGAAGCAATGGGACCAGCGCTTCAGTTACGATCCACTTGCGCGGCTGACTGATGCGGCGGAGTATCGCGGCGACAACGCCGCGCAGATTTACAAGGCGCATTACGATTACGATCGCTTCGGCAATCGCTTTCAGTATCAGAACAACGTCAACCTCAATTACGTGACGCTGCAGCCAAGCGACATCAATCAGGCGACCAACCGGTTCATCTCAACCGGCGGAACGCCAGTCACTTACGACAACAACGTCACCAACGGCCCTGGCAACGTCACCAACGACGGCAAGTTTCGCGGCTTGAGCTACGGCTACGACGGGAACAGTCGGCAGACTTCGGCCAGCGGCATCGGGGTGAGTCAAACCGCCGTGTACGACTGCGCCGGTCAACGGGTGCAGACGACCGCCAACAGCGTCACCCGTTCAATGGTCTATGACATCTTTGGGCAGGACATTGCCGACTATCTCGGGAGCACGCTGGAAAGAGAGAACATCTATCGCGGCGGGCAGCTTCTCGCGACACAAGAGTTCAACACCCGGAGCAATGTTGCTCTGGCCGCCAATGGCGGTGTGGCCTCGGCTTCTTCCTATTTCTCCAATCCAAATTACGGCACTTATCTGCCGAGTTACGTCAACGATGGCTTGCGCAGAGCACTTAACGGCGCGATCTGGGTCGACAACAACCAGTACACCTTTCCTGATTGGATTGAGGTGGACTTCAACGGCAGCAAGACCCTCGACGAGATTGATGTGGTCACGCAGCAGGACGACAACCTGAATCCGGTTGAGCCGACCCTGACGCAGACGTTTAGTACCTGGGGTATTACGGCGTTCGATGTCCAGTACTGGAACGGTTCGAGTTGGCTGACGGTGCCGGGCGGTAGTGTGACTGGCAACAACAAGGTCTGGCGCCAATTCTCATTTTCCAGCATCACCACCAGCAAGGTCAGAGTGTTGGTCAACGACTGCGCCGACCATGTCTACAGCCGCATTGTGGAAGTCGAGGCCTATGGCACGCCAGCGACTGGGGCCGGAGCGGTCAACTACGTGCTGCAGGATCTGCAAGGCTCGACGCGAGCGGTGATGAACAACAACGGAAGCTCTAGCACAATCGTCGCAAGGCACGACTATCTACCTTTTGGTGAAGAGATCGGTTCCGGGACGGGCATGCGTTCCAACGGCCAATTCTATGGCGCAACAGACAAGAACCGTCGGAAGTTCGCGACGACCGAACGCGACGATACCACCGGTCTCGATCACACCTGGTTTAGAAAGTACGAAAGCTTGTCAGGTCGTTGGACCTCGCCCGATCCTTACCTTGGTAGTATGACACCCGATAATCCGCAAAGCTTCAATCGGTACAGCTATACTGGGAATGATCCGGTGAACTTGATCGACCCAACGGGGTTGTTCTGCATCGAATATGACACGTTTATCAACACCGGGGGTTGGGCGACACTCACCCACCATAGAGATTGCTTCCTTAAGACTGGGGATTATGGGGGATTTGACGGTAGCCACCCATTTTCCCCGGTCGGGAGAGGTCCGGGAGGCGGCATCGGGGCTGGCGGGGGCGGACGGCCTGGCGGTGGAGGTCGCCAACCGCAGAACCCCGTGCCGAAGGATCCTAGTGACGCTAAGAGAGATCTCAATGCATGGATGGCAACGCACCTAAAGGATTGTCTTGACGAAGCCACTGCTAACCATCGTAGGGTTCAAAATGGAATCAATGAATGGGCGAGAGATGCAATCATCGGTATTCCATCGATAGGTGGTAACATAACAGCTGGACTATTAGCACGGTTAGCTGGGCAGACGGCTCTGAGATCTATTTCGGCCTCTGGAAGCGGTTTTGGCTTAACACTTATGATGGTAAGCTCATACGGTCTTGGACAAACTCTCGGGAATGACCGCGCATTTGCTCGCGCTCAGGCTAACTGTCGCTCAGTTTATAGACAAAGATAGTGTTGGAAGAGGCGTTACCTGTTATGTTACGCGGACTTGTGTTTGTTCTCGTGTTGATGGGAGTCTCACACGGCGTCGGGATGTTCCATTTGCTTGGCTCTGACGAGGCTTGGTTGGTGTCCGGCATGGTCGGAGTGCTCGTCGTCTACTGCATACCTCCTCGCCCACCTCAAAGCTATTTAGCCTGGCTACGCGGTGGATGGATGTTGGTGATTGGAGCATACCTATCAATTTTTAAGTTTCCGTCTCTAATTTCAAACGGCGTTGAGTACTGGTTTGCACCTTTCATTGGGTTGTTGGTGTATACCGCGTTTGTCTGTTTATTGTTCAAGCGCAGCTCACGGGCCAATCCGAAACAGCACGAAATGGACTCATAGGGGAGCGGAATGACTTGTGGCAAGTACCGGTGGTTTGCAATAGGCCTAACGCAGGTTCTCTTAGCGTCTTCTCTTGCTTCCTGCAGTTTGGCGGAAAGGGGATATCGTGAAGAGAATCTGAGAGCACGAGAGCATGAGTTGCGAATAGCCCTCGCCCAATTACGCGAAGGGATAAAAGTTTATAGGGAAGATCAAGGAGCGCCGCCCAGGACGCTGGACGATATTGTCAAAGCGGGATATATGAGTGAGCTTCCGAGAGATCCATTTACTGCAAAAAGCGATTGGATAGTGGTCTTGAATGACTGCTCCAAGGTTCAAGGTTGCAAAGTTGGCATACAAAACGTCCACAGCGCTTCCAAAGATCGATCAACCCAAGGCACGCTGTACAAAGAATGGTAGAGAGATGTTAATTAAGGGTGATCGCTTTTCCCGATGAACCCAATCATCCTAGATCTCAGCTGTCTCGAGGGCATGGTCAACTTAACTCCAGACGAATGATCAGTTTCAGTTGACAACCGGCAACGCTTGTCGCAATGGAAGGTGCCAGGTGTACTGGGCTACAACTATGCCTACAATAATTTCAATGAGAACTCGGGCCGCATGAACTTCGCGAGCAACATCACGAAGGGGGCAGGCGGGCGCGATGCGACGCTTGATCGTGCGTACGATTATGATCGCGTGAGTCCTTTGAGCGTGGCCTACGCGGGCAGCGAGGCGCGGGCCTTTGTCGGCACCGATACCTGGGGTCATCCTATCGAGGCCCTCTCAATTGGATTAAATAACCGAGAATCGGACTGCCTAAGCGATTCGGTTGATAGGCACAGGAGTATGGACTGGTGAGGCCGGGTATATGAACGATGGCATACGTTTCCGCTACGTTGTACTGTACTTGCCCTTGGGTATATTTATCGGCTCATTTATCTTGAACTGGTTAGTTCTTAAGAAGAACCTCTCTGCGTCCTTAATTGCGGCGGCATTCGTTTTCCTCCTCGTTTGCTTCATCGGTTTGGTATCTGAAGCGGTCAAGCGTTGGAACTTAGGCTGATTAGATATTTATCCGCAGAATGCCAACGTCAGCGATATCCTCGACCGCACCCCTTTTTGGAGCGGGTCGCTTGTGACAATCTTGTGCCACGACAACAGGCAAACAGTACGAGGTAGTAAGACATGGACTCGCTGGCGGCTTGGGACCGCCTACCCTTGGCCCAAATGACAGGGATTGCCCTTATGCAATTTAGAAAGCTCACCGACAGCGAAAGGGGAATTGTGGACCGACTTCTGGTAGGAGATTTTCCAGGTCGAGTCGCGATCATCGAACAGATCAATCAATCGCTTGTAAGACAGATTGATGAGGATGGGAGTCTGGAATTCGAATCGTGGAGCGGGTCCCATCGCGGTCTCAAAGTTCCGCATTCCAGTGGAAGGAGAGACGGAAGACGTCGATGGGGTGCCGATGCATATCCTTTTACATGTAGTTGACGGGCGAGTCAAGGAATTGGAAATTTACAAGGATGACTCCTCGACACCCATCAAGATACGTGAACCGGAAGAGATAAGACTTTTCCGGCCAGCGTAGAGTTCGCTGATTTGCAGTTTCCGTGCCGGGCGGCTCATTTTTGACATCAATGGCACCGAGCGCGTGCAACCATGCAGGATTTTCATAAGCCTTCAGAATCGACTGCGCTCTTCGGAACTGTTCGAATCGGACAAACGTAGACTTTTCGGAAGGCGACTCCTAATCAACTCTTGCTTGCCGCAGAAAGAGCGCAACGCGTTTTTGGAGTGGCTGTAAATGCGACAAACAGACGACTTGTGAGTGTTGGGCCTATTGCTGAGCCAAGCGGGCGTCGCTGCGTGTTAGGTCTAGTGTACAAAACAATTCTTTTTATCGTAAAGCTTAGCGATCACAGATCAGTTATCCCGGCTGTCCCGATTGTCCCTGAAGTCCCTCAAAACAGCCCCAAGAATAGCGCATCGATTCGACCATTCTTGAATAGTAGGAACTGCCGGCTATTCGTAGCGACTTGGCGGATCTCATAATTGAATTTGGCATTAATTCCTTGAGGATTTTCGTCGCTGAAGCTTCAACTTCGAAAAGTAGTGATTGCCAAATTTCCGACGCAATAGAGCATTCTCTCGGTAGAGCATTACAGCGGTACGTATTGCTCGGATCTACGGTAAAGGGAAGATTGGTTCCGCCCCGAACGAGGCGCGCGTTTCGTTCAGAGTGTGTTTTAAGTAGGCCAAGGCTTCAGCTCTTTCTGTTGCATCATCTTCTTCGAGTTTCGCGAATAGAATGTCCAACGCCACTGAATCAAGTGGTCTTACTATCAGGCCAGTCTTTGCGCGACAATTCATCGAGGTCGATTGCCCCGGTTTTTCTTGAAAGAGATTTATTCATTTCTTGATCACCCCAGGATTCTTCCAAGGCGCACGACTTGCTCGCTTTGATTGTTATTCAGTTTCGTTTTCGGTATGAGTAAGAGATTATTTACGATCTCAGTGGCTCTTTCAAAATCATTTCCGAACCTAAGCGATAGCAATCTATCTTAGACAATGGCTCCCAATCAAAGCGGGCGGGGTTCTGAATGGTGGTTACCAGAGGTTTCGACGCGCACTTGAACACGACGTACAGCCAGTAGTCATCGCCCAGGCGCTGGGCCGTCTTGTATTCGTTAGCGGTAAGTGCGATCTCGCCGACCGCAGCCCGACCTTTCACCTCGATAAACCGCGTCTCGATCCGCTTTCCTTCAGTACTTGAGAGAGCGCGACGCGAAATCAGATCAAAGCCGCGAGTATCGCTCTCGACACTTTCGACCCTACAACCTCGCGCCTCTTCAAAAGCAATGGCCGCCTGACCTGCGATCCGTTGTTGGTTGCGAACCTCAAATCGGCCTGAGCCTCTGGCTCGTCCCACGGTCGAGCCACGGTGTAGCCGACAGGGCCCGCTAGGGCCGAAACTCTCCAACGTCCTGATTGATTGGTAATCGACTGAGGCAGTTCGTCACTTCGGCATCTCTTCCGCAACCAGATGCGTTATCTTGGGCAGCTCGGGGCCGAGATGGAATGCCTGAGCGCGCTGCTCTACTTCGCGATTCTCGGCGGTGACTCTTTCGTGTTGTCTTAGGTGGTCGGCCCACGATTCAGTCACAAAGGTCTCCACGTATCTTTGCGGGTCCGCAGTATCGCGGGACAGGTTCCAACGGATTGCGCCGTCGCGTTGGCGTATCCGCTTCATGTCCTTCATTGCTTGCAGGAATTCGTCAGCGGTTTTGGGATCGATTCGATACTCAACCACAGTGATGGCAGGTCCCTCCGACGTATCTGTGTCGATCAACATCACCGGCTCGGGCCAATGCATCGAAGGAGCAAGCGACAAGTTCTCATTGCCAATCAGGCGAAAGCGCCATGACACCAAAGGACCCGTGACCAGACCAATTGCCGCGAACAATAGCGCGGTCGAAACACCGATGCGCGCTGCCACAAAACCCCAGACGGCGCTGCCGACGGCGAGACCGCCCATGAAGACCAGCAGGTAAACGGCCATGACCCGGGCTCGTACCCACGAAGGCGTGACTGTTTGTGCGGACACGGTCAAGCTCGACAGTACCGCAATCCATCCGACGCCCCCGACTGCTAACGCGCCGGCGAGCACTCCGAAAGAGTGAATGTAGGCAAGGGAAATTGTTGCTAAGGCAAACACAACCGTGCCCGCCGCTACGAGTCCATTCATAGAGAGCCGCTCTCGGATCTTTGGCAGCAACCAGGCGCCAACTATTGCGCCGAGACCGATGCAACCGAGGAGCAGCCCGTAACCGAACGAGCCCAGACCTAACCCTCTCCGAGCCTGCTGCGCCACTAAGGCCCACAACCCGCTCGCGCAGACAGCGAAGATGCCGGTCCGAACCATGACTGTTTGGAGTTCCGGCGAGTTGCGCAGATAGAGTGTGCCGCTGCGCATAGCTCCAATGATGTCTTCGGGAGGTAGCTTGCTTCTCCGCGGAGCAGGGCGCCAACGATAGACGACGACCATTATGGCAATGAATGAAGCTGCGTTGAGGAGAAAGACTGCCCATGGGCCAGACGCGCCAATGATGAATCCGCCTAACGCCGGACCGATTGCACGCGCGACGTTAAAACTGACCACGCTCAGAGTGATCGCGGCCGGCAAATCTGTCGGACGAACCAACTCAGGGGTAATCGCCTGCCAGACCGGGCTACTCATCGCGGTCCCGATGCCAAGAAGAAAGGTCAGCGAGAGCAGACGAGCGGGAGTCATCTGGCCCATCAACGCCAGGACTCCCATCGCGCCCGCGGCGACGACCATCCAGATCTGCATGACCAGCAGCAGGCGACGGCGGTCAACGATGTCTGCAAGCGCTCCCGCCGGCAGAGCCAGAAGCACGACTGGCAGACTGCCCGCTGTCTCTACCAGTGCCACCAGCACAGGTGAAGGCGTCAGCGAGGTCATTAACCACGACTCGCCTACGTCCTGCATCCACGTCCCGATGTTGGACACGACGGTCGCGATCCAAAGTGCACGGAACACTGGTTCGCGCAGCGGACGCCAGGCGGATGCGAGGCTGCCGGCATCCTTCCCTTTGGGTTCTTTGGCCAAAGGAATTTTCTTAGCCGATTTCGACATACTTCTGGATCAAATCCCTAAAACTTACACCGTCACTGCTAAGTGCCTGGCCCAGATTATTCATGAAGTGGATCGGCCCAAGCATGCGGAGCAGGCGACAGCATAAAGCCTGGGGCGCAAGCCCCCGGGGAACTGTGGCATACGGTTATGAGCTCGCGGAGCGGGCGACAGCTTTGAGCGATGACAGACTGTCACCTGCTTCGCAGGTTTGGAACTCCTCATTTTCTGATGACCTGGGGCGCGCGCCCCAGGCTTTATGCTGTCGCCTGCTCCGCAGGCTAACGTACCAACATTCGTTCATGAACAATCCGGCCTGACTCTGATCGAGTTTTGATCCTTCCGAGAGTCTTACATCCGGCGGAAGTTTTGTGTCCTGGGCCGATACAAAGGGTACAACACTGAGAATTAGAAGAAAAAGATATTTGATGTAAAAAGATCTGAAAGATTTCATTAACACGTTGGTTCTCCTAAACGAATAGATTTGTGATGAGGTCAGTACCGGGAGCGGTAGCGACCGGGTTAAAGTTTGGCGATCTCGACCGTCGCGTAGGCTGAGCCCGGGTCGCATCCACCACCCCAAGCGGGCTGCCCGCTTGGGGACCCCGGTCCGCTCCCGGTACTGACTCCATCATCGCCGTCGGGACGCGTTCTTGATGGGACTAAAACTTGCCGTTTGTATTTTTCCGTTGCTCTCGGGAGCATAGTTTCAAGCACATCCCGCTGCTCAACCATCGCTTGATTGCGGGTTGAATTCTCCGCGAACTTTATTGACCTCTGAACCGCTCTTTGGCGATCCAGTTGTTTATATAACGAGAACAATGGACCAGGGAGATGCCTTCCGTTTGACATGCTGCGAGGAAGCGAACGACATCCAGGTCGATGAGACTCACTTCGTTCAAGTCGAGCGTGACGCTCGTCCCACCGGCCTTTATTTGCGCTTTCAATTCTTCTATATGCTCCCGGCGCATGCGGCCAATCAGCCGTAGCGTCGTCGTCTGTCCATCCGAAACTTTTTCGATTCTTAAGGTCACGTTCGTTTGCTCTCAAGTGCCACGCTTGAACGGTTGCACGCTGAGTGCCACTTTGAATTCCCTTGAATCACAGAGGGTTTCGTCCTAGCTTGGGGCCGCTTTTTCGGCGTTTGCTGAAAACTCAGCCTGGAGCATCGGCGTGTGGGTAGTGATGCGGTTTGAGCACTGGCCCTTACTACAACGAGCAGCCCCATGAGGTCAGTACCACCACGCGGCAGCGGGTCCCCATCGCAGACACTCACGCGGCGGACAATGAGGTCAGTACCACCACGCGGTAGCGGGTGGGTCCCCATCGCAGACACTCACGCGGCGGACCCATGAGGTCAGTACCACCACGCGGTAGCGGGTCCCCATCGCAGACACTCACGCGGCGGATCCATGAGGTCAGTACCACCACGCGGTAGCGGGTCCCCATCGCAGACACTCACGCGGCGGACCGATGAGGTCAGTACCACCACGCGGTAGCGGGTCCCCATCGCAGGCACTCACGCGGCGGACCCATGAGGTCAGCACCACCACGCGGTAGCGGGTGGGTCTGCTCCCAACAAGATCGCTGGGCACAACCAGATCCTCTCGGCGTCATAGCTGCTCCATCACTTACCCACCCGCTACCGCGAGGTGGTACTGACTTCATGCTGCCGACGGTCACAGATCGCACACGAGACCCACCCGCTACCGCGAGGTGGTACTGACTTCATGCTGCCGACGGTCAGAGATCGCTCACGAGACGCACCCGCTACCGCGAGGTGGTACTGACTTCATGCTGCCGACGGTCAGAGATCGCTCACGAGACCCACCCGCTACCGCGAGGTGGTACTGACTTCATACTGCCGACGGTCACAGATCGCTCACGAGACCCACCCGCTACCGCGAGGTGGTACTGACTTCATACTGCCGGCGGTCAGAGATCGCTCACGAGACCCACCCGCTACCGCGAGGTGGTACTGACTTCATACTGCCGGCGGTCACAGATCGCTCACGAGACCCGGTCGCTACCCGCTCCCGGTACTGACCTCATCCCTCAACTCGCACCTCTTCGGCCACAAACCTATTGCCCCAATCAAACGCGAACCGGCTACGGACGATTTGCAAGCCGAAGTTTCAGCAAACGCCGAAAAAGCGGCCCGGAGTCAAGCCATAAGGGCCTGAAATTCAAGGAAATCCCAATGGCACTCAGCGTGCAACCGCTCCAGGGTGGAACTTAAGACAGAACGAAAATGACTTTAAGGATCGAGAGGTGGGTCTCATGAAGAAGAAGGTTATTTTGATCACCGGCGCGCTGACAGGTATTGGCCGCGCCACCGCAATTGCCTTCGTGCAGGAAGGCGCACGCATTGTTATTTCAGGGCGACATGAGGAAGAGGGCCAAAAGCTGGTTAGCGAGCTCGGCAGACTCGGCGCGGAAGCTGAATTTGTGAGGTCCGATGTGCGCCACGAAGACGATGTGCGGAGCCTTGTCGATAAGACAGTCGCCCGGTTTGGTCGTCTGGATGTGGCTGTCAATAACGCCGGCACGGAAGGCAAGCCAGGGTTAGTAACAGAGCAATCCGCTGAAAGCTACGCCGCAACCTTTGACACCAATGTCCTCGGCACACTGCTGAGCATGAAGCATGAGCTTCGCGTGATGTTGGCCCAAGGGTCTGGGAGCATCATCAACGTGTCGTCTACCTTCGGTCAGAGCGGCGGAGCTGGGGCGTCAGTTTACGTGGCTAGCAAGCACGCGGTCGAAGGACTAACAAAATCGGCAGCGCTCGAAGCGGCTGGGTCCGGCGTCCGAGTCAACGCCATTGCTCCTGGTCCGATCGATACGGGCTTACTGACGAGGTTCGCCGGCAGTGACCTAAGGAAGGCTGGGTTGATCGCGGGAGTGCCGCTCAAACGTCTTGGCAAGCCCGAAGAGATCGCCGAGTCAATCGTGTTCCTCTCATCTGACAAGGCGTCTTTCATAACGGGCGCGACGATCGCAGTCGACGGCGGCAAAACAGCTCTGTGATTCGTGATGGCCAGGTGATGTCTTCAAAGTTATCGCAACAAATGAGGCGGCGTCCGATGAGGTCAGTACCACCAGGCGGTAGCGAGTGGGTTTTTCTGCGCAAGTAAGATCGTGACTGAGGTACTGCACCCACCCGCTACCGCGTGGTGGTACTGACCTCATGGGACCGTCGACTGAGTGAAGGGAGAATAGAAATGAGTCAGACAAACGAATCGAAAAACAAAGCGTTGGTTCTTGAAGCTTTCGACACGCTGTTCAATAAGCGTGACTACACAACGGCTGAACGATATTGGTCACCTGACTACATCCAGCACAGCGCTCACATTGAACCGGGCAGGGAGGGACTTTTCAAGCTTATCAAGAGCCTTCCACCCACGTTGCGGTACGAATCGGGAACGATCGTCGCCGAGGGTGACTTCGTGATCGTTCACGGGCGATTTAGCGACTTCGGTGCTCCGGTGAATTGGATTGCCGCAGACGTTGTTCGTATCAAGGACGGCCTTCTGGTCGAGCATTGGGATGTCATTCAGGATGAAGTGACCGAACAACAGTCGCAGAGTAAGGCTCCGATGTTCGGAACAAGTTTTCCGAATACTTCCGCTTAAACAGCAACGCAAATAACGAAAGGGAAAAACATGAGCAACAATCAGGAAAGAGGACTGGCAGGCAAGGTCGCTCTCGTCACTGGCGGGTCGCGCGGTATCGGTGCTGCAATCGCGAAGCGCCTGGCCGCAGATGGAGCGACCGTGGCCATCACTTACGTGAAGGACGCCGGGGCGGCTTCCGCCGTAGTCAAAGCGATTGAACTCGATGGCGGAAAGGCGATCGCGATACAAGCGGACGCTGCCAACGTCGAAGCGGTCAAGGGCGCGGTCGAAAAGACCGTCGCGACCTTCGGGCAACTTGATGTGCTGGTGAACAATGCCGGCACGGCCATTCCGAAAACGTTCGAGGAGACGACGCGCGAGGAGATGGATCGCATGATCGACATCAACGTCCGCGGCACACTGGCCGCAACGCAGGCGGCGCTGAAGCACATGAAGAGCGGCGGTCGCATCATCTCGATCGGCTCGGCCGTGGGCGAACGTGTTCAAACGCCCGGGCTGGTAGCCTACTCGGCCACGAAGGGAGCCGTGAAGATGTTTACTCAGGGGTTGTCCAGAGAGGTCGGGAGTCGGGGCATCACAGTCAACAACGTCCAGCCGGGTCCGATCGATACGGATTTGAATCCCGCTGCGGGAGATTGGGCGGTGCCTCAGAAGGCCGCCACGGCGCTCGACCGCTATGGGAGCGTTGATGAGGTCGCCGCGATGGTGGCGTTCGTCGCCGGTCCGGAGTCCTCTTACATTACCGGGGCGAATCTTACGGTCGATGGCGGAATGAACGCCTGAGCCGACGCACCCAGTCATGGGCCTGAAGAAAGATGTGTCCGTGCAGACGTGGCTGAGAGCAGACGACCTAACGGCGTCGGCTCTCCGTCAGAACTTTGCCAATTTCGTTTTGAAAAAAGCGATAGCGCGCAAAGAAACTCCGTTACGAGGGGTGGAAAAACATCATGGGAGAAAGCGAGTGTTAAAAGTCGACATACTTGCGCGATTTTGATAATTACTTGTGAAGGCGACGGGCTATCTACGCCTTAGAACATCGCTTTCCCCACTCGCTTTTCTGGCAACGAAGAATTTTCAATCCGCTGCCTACTCCATTCATTTTTACCATTTCTACAATCACTGTCCGCTTGGGTGTGACTTCAACCACTCAGCTCGCAACATGAAACTGCCTTCTGTAACGATCCGATCACCAACGCTCAAGCCTTCCAGCACTCCATAAAAGCCATTACTCTCAGGACCGAGGCGCGCGAACCGCATTGCAAAGACATTAGGATCGCTTGTAGCTACAAAGACGACTTGGCGATTTCCCATGTTCTGCACCGCAGCGGCAGGCACTCCAGGCACAGTTGGCCCTGCGCCCCCAAGAGCGCCGAAAGCCACGTTGACGTACATGCCAATCTTGAGTTGCCGGCCAGGGTTGGCTAATTCAATACGTGCCTGTGCGGTTCGTGTTTGAGGATCGACCTTAGGATCAACGTAAGACACCTTGCCACGAAAGATGCGACCCGGATAAGCGTCTGTGGTGATGCCGGCGCCGCTGCCTATATGAACCTTGCCGAGATCTTTCTCATACACTTGCGCCACTACCCACACGCTGGACAAGTCAGTTACTCGCAGAAGTTCTTTGTTAGCTTCTATGACTTCGCCTGAATTGACGGTGCGGCTGGTAACCGTACCGGAAGCAGGCGCTGGTAAGCTCACTTCGGAACTGAGCTGTGATGTAGAGCGCAGTGCACTGACACGTTGAGAACTCAAACCCAGAAGCAAGAGTCGTTGGCGCAGATTGGCCAATTCCGACTCCGCTGCTTTCAACTTGCTGGTAGCAAGCTCCAGTTCTTCTCGACTGGCCGCACCAATCGCTACTAGCTTCTCGGTCCGCGCATGGTGCTTGTGATGCTCCTCCAACTCTGCGATTGCCGCGAGATATTTTGATTGAGCGTCGGCAAGCTCGTTGCTGGACACGACCGCAACTGTTTGGCCCTTACGCACATTTTGTCCCAGTTCCGGCCCAACACTTCGCACAATCCCTCCCACCAACGACATCACCGGAGTTTCCCGATAAGAGTTTGCCTGGACGACTCCCGTTGTTTGTTGGCCGCTGGCTTCGGCGGACATGCGCTCGCCAACTGTTTCGATCTTGATGTCGGCTCGTTGGGCTTGCTCGGGAACAAGTGTAAGTGTCGACTCGCCAGACAGAGCGTTGGTCTCCTGATTCGAGGTTTGGACGCCAATGTTGCGTGGCGCAGGCACGGGTCGTCCGCCCTTACCTTGCGGGATGAGTAGGTAGAGAAGCAGCGCAATAGCCGCGGCAGCTACCACAGCAACGACAGAGACCGTGGCGATCTTTCTGTTACGGTTCCGGCTACGTTTGACGTCAGTGGTCGATGTTTGTTTGATTTCGTCGGGTTCGTTCATCTTTGTGTCACCTGCTGTCTGGCTGGGGTCGGCGAACCAACAGCGCGTTCAATCTCTACACGCGCCTTGTGGGTATCGAGCAGCGCGTCAATGTATCCGTTCTGTAACTCGATAAAGCGTCGTTGCTCTCCGAGAAAGTCAATCAGAGTCTTTGAGCCAAGCTCGTACGTCTGCCTAACCACATCGAGATTAGCGTTGGCCTGGTCCTTGACTCCCACGCGGAAGATCTCTGCCGCGCGTGCGGTGCTGTTGTATAGCGCATACGCTGACGCTACTTCCCGCCGCACCGTTAGCTCGAGATACTCTCTCCGGCGCTTTGCCCCTTCGGCTTCTGCGACAGCCGCTTCGATTGTTCCCTGGTTCTTGTTCCGCACCGGCAGGTCAAGAGACACGCCCACCGTGAAATAGTGAAACGTGCTCCGAATCGGATTTAGTTGTCCCGCATCGTTGATCCCATTTAGCGGGTAACTGGAATTCATTCGCTGGTAACCCGCCGTTAAGCTTGCATCTAACCTTCCGCCAGCGCGCGCCTGCTCGATGCGAGCTACGGCGAAACTCTCGGCGGCTTTCGCCAATTTCAGATCCGGGCGATATAAGAATGCAAGATCGACGGAAGTTGTAAGCGGTGGCAGTGGAGCAATCACATCGTTGAAGTCTCCGCGCAGACGAAGCGGCTCTTCCGGACTCATGCCGATAAGGTTTTGCAATTCCAGCATTTCTATTTGAGCTTTGCCTTCAGCGATTTCGCGCGTCGAACGCAGACGATTGAGTTCAACCAACACCATGTTCCGTTCTAAGGGAGCGGTGCCACCTTCAGTCACCCGGGCGGCAACCAGGTTATAGTTGCGCTGGCTTGTAGCAATCAGGTCCTCATCGAGCCCGAGCTTGAGAATGGCCGCCAGGGCTTCGCCGAATTTGGCGCGCACATCGGCTGCGAGCATTCGCTCTCGATTGGCAACGTCTTGCCGCCGCATTTCGAGTTCGCGTTCAGCGACTATGATCCGGGCTGGACGACGGCCGCCGAGTTCCAATGGAAGCATCCCGTTGAGAGTAATATTGTTGTCCGTACCGGTGATCGTCTTCGAAACACTTGCGTCAACTTTCGGATTAGCTCGGAGCCCCGCCTGCCTGACGAGTGCGCTAGCGGCGTCGATCTCTTTCCGCGACGCCAGCAATTCTCCGTTATGTTCGAGCGCATAGGCGACGGCCTGATCTATAGTCATGCCTGTCTGCAGGTCCGCATACTTCGTTACCGCTGCTGCTGGGACCAACGGCAGACTAACATTCACAGAGAGGCTACTTTCAGGCGGGGTTGTGATTGCCACTCCGTTGTGTAGTGATGATTGAGCCGACACTGAAGCAGCACTAACGCTAACCTGCGCCAATGCTAAAGTGCCGACCATAATGACGCGCGAAATCCGGAGTCTATTCATGAATACCACCCTCTTTCTCAGTGTCAGTCAGGGATACGCGATCTCCGTCTGACGTTTTCCCGCTTGTCTCGTTTCTGAATTCTTCGCTCATCTCCGCACCGTCGCTTCGGTAGTGGGTCAGTTTGATGTCCGATAAGCTTTTTTAGCTTGTCGTAACGCCGCGACTAAAGTTTGTCGGACATTTGCCGCGAAACTGACCCACTACCCGTCGCTTCTGGTCCCTTGTTTTTTAACTGCCTTTCGCGTAACGAAAAGAAGATCACCGGCGTCACTATCAAGACGTGCAGGAGGCTGGAGACCATTCCACCTAGAACCGGTGTTGCGAGCGGCTTCATCACTTCTGAACCGGCACTGGTGCTCCACATGATTGGAAGCAAACCGGCGACAACGGTCGAGACTGTCATGACCTTTGGGCGCAAGCGAAGTAATGCACCTTCGGTTACTGCCTCCATCAACGTCTTTGACGTCAATACCCCGACCTCCTGCCGTTTTCTTTCTACGGCCTCCTCGAGATAGATCACCATCACAACTCCGGTCTGCACGGCGGTGCCGAACAGCGCGATGAATCCCACCCAGACGGCCACTGAGAAGTTGTAACCAAGCGCCCAAAGCAGATAGACACCACCCGTTAATGCGAACGGCACGGCGAGCAACACATGCGCTGCTTCCAAAACGGAGTTATAGATCATGAAGAGGAGGGCAAAGATGATTATCAACACTATCGGCACTACGATTAGCAGACGCCGGCGTGCACGCTGCTGGTTTTCATATTGACCGCTCCACTCGATGTAGTAGCCCGCGGGTAGTTGGAGTTGGTTTGCAACTTTCGGCCTGGCTTCATCAACAAAGCTGCCCACATCGCGACCGCGCACGTTGAGTAGTACCGTTCCGCGCAAAAGCCCGTTCTCGCTCGAGATCATCGTCGGTCCTTCCACGGTTTGAATCTCAGCCAGCTGCGCCAACGGAATGGACGCGCCGGATGGTGAAGCAATCGGAATCTCGCCCAGGGCTGCGGCACTGCTGCGATACTGCTGGGCGTAGCGAACGCGAACCGGGAAACGCCTACGGCCTTCGATCGTGACTGTGAGATTCGATTCGCCGATGCCTTTCTCGATCGCGTCCCCAATAGTGCCAACATCGATGCCATAACGAGCCGCGGCCTGTCTATTGATATGAATGTCGATGTAGGGTGCGCCACTAATCTGCTCCGGATAAACATCGACTGCGCCTGGCACTGTTTTCACTACTTCAGCGACTCGACGAGAAAGTTCTTCCAGCTGTTTCAAGTCATTGCCGAAGATCTTGAGGCCAACCTGCGAGCGAATCCCGGTGGATAGCATGTCGATGCGGTTCTGAATCGGCTGCGTCCAGATGTTCGTAACACCGGGCATAGTCAGCTTTTCATTCATCTCAGAGATCAGCCTCGCTCTTGTCATTCCGGCGCGCCATTGTTCGATCGGTTTTAAATGAACGATTGTTTCGTTCATGTTTACAGGCGAAGGATCGGTCGAAGTATCAGCTCGTCCAGCCTTGCCCACGCTCCATTCGACTTCCCGAACGCTCTTCAGGATCTCGTCTTGCTTGCTTAGGATCCGAAGCGCTTCGTCTATTGAAATGGCTGGGTCGGTTACCGGCATATACATGACATCGCCCTCGTTAAGCGGAGGCATGAACTCCTTACCAATTCCACTAGCCAAAATGCTCGCGCCGGTGAATAGCATTAATGCGATCGAGACCGTAATGAGGCGATGGCGCAAAGCCAACAGCAGCACGGGTCGATAGATGGCACCCAGCCCACGCATTATTGGATTTGATTGCTCAGAGTGAAATTTTCCTCCCAAGAGATAGGTGCAGAGCACTGGTACCAGGGTTAGGGCCATGATCGTGGCGCCAAACATGGCGAACGTCTTGGTAAAGGCGAGCGGGTGAAACAGTTTTCCTTCCTGACCGGTGAGTGAGAAAACTGGAACGAAGGCCAGGATGATGATCGCCATTGAGAAGAAAACCGGTCGCCCTACCAGTCTTGTAGAGTCTCTGACGGTTTCGAAAACCTTCTTTCGATCTTTGGGATCGACCTTCCGCTTTTCCAGAAAGCGAAAGGCGTTTTCAGTAACCACAATCCCGGCGTCTACCAACACGCCAATAGCGATCGCAATTCCTGCGAGCGACATCAGGTTTGAGCTGATACCCATGTAGTACATGAAGAGGAACGAGGTAAGCACCGCCAGCGGCAGCGGCAGGGTCACGATGAGAATAGAGCGGAAGTGCGCGAGAAATAGGATGTGCGCCAGCGTGACCAGAATTAGCTCTTCGATTAGCGCGCGCTTCAGCGTGTGAGTCGCACGTTCGATCAATTGGGTGCGATCGTAGAAAGGAACAATCTGTACTCCCGGCGGCAAGCCAGACTTGATAGCCTCGATCCTTTGCTTCACGCTCTGGATTACCTCGAGCGTGTTGACGCCGTAACGGGCGATAACAACACCGCCGACCGCCTCTTTGCCGTTCTTGTCCAGCACACCAGTGCGAAACGCATTGCCAAGCTTCACTTCCGCGACGTTGCGCACATAGATGGCAGTGCCGTTCGCTGAGCCGATTACGATATTTGCGACATCGTCAATTGACTCGATTAACCCAATCCCGCGGACTACTGCCCATTGGCCCGCTTGTTCGACGACGTTGCCACCGACGTTGTTGTTAGAGCGTTGAACTGATTGGACAATAGTAGAGAGAGGAATGTTGTAAGCCTTCAACTTGTTCGGATCGACGTCGATCTGATACTGCTGCACGTAGCCGCCTACCGAAGCAACTTCCGCCACCCCGGGCACTGAGTTCAACTGGTAGCGAACAAACCAGTCCTGCAAACTACGCAAATCGCGGGGATTCAGCTGGTCTGATTCGAGGGTATACCAGAAAACTTGCCCAACTCCCGTGGCGTCAGGGCCAAGTGTCGGCACAACACCTTCAGGCAGTTGCTTCGTGACCAGGTTCAATCGTTCAAGCACGCGCGTGCGTGCGAAATAAAGATCGATGTTGTCCTCGAAGATCACGTTGATCATTGAGAACCCAAACGCCGAACTTGCACGCACGACCCGCACACCAGCTAAGCCCTGCAGGTTAGTGACGAGGGGATAGGTGACTTGATCCTCGACCTCTTGCGGCGAGCGACCCATCCAATCCGTAAAAACGATAACCTGGTTTTCCGAGAGATCGGGTATGGCGTCTATAGGCGTTCGCGTTAGCGCCCAATAGCCCCATAAAGCGAGAGCAAGATAGAGCACCAGGACAAGTCCGCGGTTACGTAGACTCATCTCGATGAGCCGGTTGATCATGGCAGTATTCTCCTCAGACCGCCGCTGTCCCGCGGTCTAACTCAGAAACTATTGTGCTGTTACTGAGAAAGAGGTCTGCCCTTTTCCTGCGGGCCCTTCAAAAGATACTTGGACCTGCCACTCGCCGGCCGTCTCAACGTTGGCCTTGGCACGATAGACTCCCGGCGTATCCGTGGTCGTGAGCGTGGCAGAATCGTTCATAGCGGCCATCGAGGCCATCTGCGGCATGTGAAATGTTAGCGCAGCGGCGCCGACATCCACCGGCTTGCCCGAGGAATCTTTGAACGTTATGAAGAACTGATCACCGCCATGTTTGATCTGCCCGGAAGAATTCGACAGTGCGACGGTTAGATTTCCGATCGGCGCACTCTTGATAACCTTGCCAGCGTCAACCGTGGCTGACTTGGAACCACAGGCGATGAGTAACAAAAGTGTGAGAAGACAAAACGCGAGAATGAATTTGGACATAACATTCGACCTTTCTTCATCAGAGACAATGCGTCTGAATACACAGACGCGTAACCCCGCTGTCCTAACCAACGAACAGCGACGAGAAGACACACTACTGCCCTGGGTTCTCTAGATCAGAAGAGCGAGGTGTCGAATATAAGCGGGATTGGAATATGGAGGGGCGGTATCTGGCCACCTTGAACGAAGGGGTAACTGCAGTGATAAATCTGTGGGTTGGATAGACGACTGATGAATTGCAAACGATTGGCTTGTAGACGGGCGCGGTAGTTTGGTTCCGGTCGAACCTGTGGTTCCATTGTGCGAACAAATGAGGGCACAGCACAAACGTGCGGTCGAAATCTCTCGCGTCAGGTTCGCGGCTTGAACTGCCTTCTTACAGCAATCCATACCAGCCATCTCGGGCATGCTGCACTCCTTTTCATTGGAATGCAGAGGACTGCCAGCGAAGACGCTACTCCCAATTACCAGGATCAGCGCAAGTGATGCTAAACGGATTACCATGCCTTAACCAATCTATGGAAGCCCTCCCACCTTGTCAAGGAATGCTGTAGTGCAGTGTAGTGGAGTAGTGCTCCGTTAGCGTGTTGCTGAGAAAGAAAGGACTGCCCGGCGAGTCACTGCGAGGCAATGAGGTCAGTACACTTGCGGTAGCGGGTGGGTCTGCTCCCGGACAAGATCGCTGGTCAAACCAGATCCTCTCGGCGTTATTGCTGCTCCAACGACAACCCACCCGCTACCGCAGGTGGTACTGACCTCATTGCCTTCGAACCGTCCCCTTTATTGGCAACACCTAAATGCTGCACAACTTGTAGTGAGTCAGTGTCGCGGCAAATGTCCGACAAACTTTAGTTTGTCGCGGCGATACGACACTCTAATAAAGCTTATCGGACACCAAAGTCCCACGAATTGAAGAGTCGAGCGAGACTTCCAGGTCCTGTTCCGGTGGCAAAGTCTTTCAAAATTATCAGCCAACTTCCAAAGCGTCTCCGGTTTTGTGTTCCTTAATCTGAAATCGCAGGAAGTCATAAACTGCCTGCAAGGCTTCAGGGCTATTGGTAGATATCCGAATCCGCGCGCCTTGTTCGGTCTCCTCGAACTTGTATTGGATATCACTCTTTAGCCTTTGCATCGTCGGTACGCCTGGCGGAACCTGATCGTGGATCAACATGGGCGCTTTAAAGTTACCAGCGGCGAACATTTTTGCGATGTGGCCCAAATGCATTCTGATTTGATCGCGGCTTTCTGTATCTTGCGAAGAATTAGCGCCAACTTCGATGGCTCCGCCGTCTGAGAGCAACCGAAAATGGTGCGTCGTTTTCGTGTGGTCAAAGCCCATCACGTGATCGCCCCGTTCGTTCATCTTCTCGTCGTGCATGTCACTCATGCCGGACATCGGTTGAGCAGACGGTGATTTCTTTTCCTGCTGTTGAGCGTTAGCGATGAAAACTGCCAAACCTACAGTCATTGTTCCAATTGCGATAGTAAGAGCACGTTGAACTTTCATTTTGATCTCATCTCCCTTTTCTTTTTGGCCAGGTTGACTGAGCCTTGGCGCCGATTGCCAAGCCCTCCATTGCGACCGGCATTGAGCGATTCCAGCAGATGTGCGCGTTGGCCTGGGGCTCGCTGCTCCAGCCGTGTGTCCCAGTCTTTAAGAACAGCTCGCAATTCCTTGCGCAGTTCAGACATTTCACGCAATCGAGTTTCGATGTCTGAGAGTTTGGCCTCAGCTAATGCGCGAACCTCCATGCATGGCGCGCCGCCACTGTCACGAACCTTCAACACTGAAGCCAATTCGTCCAACGTAAAGCCAACCGCAATCGCGCGGCGAATGAGTCTTACCCGCTGCAGCGCAGACGCCGGGTATTGACGATAATCATTAGCTTTGCGAAGCGGGCGAGCCAACACGCCTTTGCGTTCGTAGTGGCGCAGTGTGTCAGTACTAAGGCCCGCCAGTTCAGCCAATTCGCCTGAACTATAGAAACTCTTTTCGGAACTCATGCCAGTCACTCCAAAGATTGTAAAGGGTGGAACTAATTCCAGGGTCAAGCGATTCTTTCACTATATCTTATCAGCGGTGTTAACCGTCCAGGACGAACGGGTTGCGCGCAAGAGGATGAGAACGAGGGAACAATGATAAAAACAATATTTTTAGATCGCTCGTTGCTATAAATATTTCGCTCCTCCGGAGCAAGAACAAATTGTCGCAGTTGCGCCTGAGAGCTTTCCTAAAACTATTATGCTTGTCTTTGCCGGCCGACAGGTTCACAATCTCGAAAAAATTCATACACAGGATCCCTATCAAAATGAAAACAAAGCTTTTGATTCTCGTCGTGTTTGCACTTTCACCTGTCGAGCTCTTGGCCCAAAAACAAACTCCACCGGCAGCGAAAGCAGTCCTCTTCGATTTCAGGAACGACCGAAAAATTGCTTCGCCACGAATCCCCATGGCGACCCAGAGGATGGTACTGTCGAAAGTCTTTCGGAGGTATCTAACTGACGAGAGTAAATGCGGTTCACGGCTCGAAAGCGGCAACAGCGCAGATCCGTTAAAGGCCGCGCGCAACGCGGGCCAAATTGTTCCGTCGATTGTCGATATGGCAAGCGGGAGTTTTACGGCGACGGGACAGCTACAGACTGCCTACGTCATTTCCGTCAGCGAGTGCAATGCGTCTCATGCCGAAAACTTTGGAACCAAGCGAGTAGCTATCTTCGCGGGCCAACGACTTGTGGCGGATGTGGACGTGGATTTCAGGGGCAGCATCATTCGCAAGACCGACCTTAACAGCGACGGCATGGACGAACTGTTAATGGCAACCGGCGACATGAACCAGGGCACACTCACCGAGTTGGCAGCCCTGCTCGATTTTCCCAACGGACGCATGCGAGTCATTCAGGATTTTGGCACGGTCACCGAGGACTCTTGTGCTTCGGAAATACCGGGTAGTTCGTCGAAGGCATCCGTGCTCTCAATTGCCAACGCTGCACCCGGCAAGATGCCGAAGGTGCGGCAAGACAACTACAGCGCGAATTGCCGTAAGGCTAAGCGATGGCGCTTTGTTTCGACCGGGCAGATGCAAGAGTAGGACATTGGGCTGGAGGAACTTCGCTCTCAGGCACGGCGCTGACGGACGGTACATTAATCACCCGACCATGCTCTCCGCGCTTGATTTCGCGAATGCCTTCAAGAATTTCCATGTCAATATTGCGTTTTGACTTAGCCATCGATCTCTTAGTCCGCGGAGCGGACGATAGCATAAAGCCTGGGGCGTGGGCCCCAGGAAGGCTCAGCAACATTTCTGAGCCCGCGAAGGCGGGCGACGATCCTTTGCCGGAAAGACAATGTGATAGAGAAGGTTTGTGTACGAGTCAGGCATTTTGTTCTCCCGTCGGCCGTCGCCCGCCTTGCAGGCTGATCTCATTATTGCCTCGTAACCTGGGGTTCCGCTACGCTTAACCCCAGGCTTTATGCTGACGCCTGCTCCGCAGGCTCAAACATGTTCAGCGTCGATCCGGACGCGACCTCGACAGCTTTGACAGCGAAGTTTCCTTTTTACTTTCCATCAATTAGAATCGCGCCGCTTTGCCACCTTGCTCGTCAGGACTGGTGCCGTGTTTAGAAAAAATCTTTATTCACGCAGGATGACATCGAGGTTCATCATTGTAATGGTTACCCTGCTCATTGCCTTGATGGCGCTGACAAATCTTTCTGTCGCTGGTTCTAGGGTTTCAAACGTGGCCACCGCTGAAGAGTGGTCACAATTTCGCGGGCCAAACGGCAGCGGCGTTTCGGCAACCAGCGGTCTGCCTGTCAACTTTGGACCCAAACAGAACGTAATGTGGAAGACGGAACTTCCACCCGGGCATTCTTCGCCGGTGCTGACACGCGATCGCATTTTCATCACTGCGCACGGAAAGGAAAAGGAAAATTATAAGCTCCTGGTTATCTGTCTCGATCGCCCGACAGGAAAGATTCTCTGGCAAAGAGAAGTGCCGCGTGTGCATGGCGGCCGTCTGCAGCTCGTTAACGGGCCGGCCTCGCCCAGCCCTGTCACGGACGGTTCGAACGTCTACGTCTTCTTCCAGGAGTTCGGCCTTGTTTCTTATGACGGCGCCGGTAAAGAGAGGTGGCGGCTTCCCCTCGGACCATTCAATATGTTCTATGGCTTCGGCGCCTCTCCAATCCTGGTTGATGACAAAGTAGTCCTGCCTATCGACCAGGACAGCCCCAGCTCATACCTGATTGCCGTCGACAAGAACAGCGGACGTGTGCGCTGGAAAGTCGATCGGCCCGTAGTCATCTCAGGTTACTCAACCCCGATCATTTATCAACCCAGCCATGGTCCAAAGCAGATCGTCGTGCCCGAGTCCTTTCAACTTTCGGCCTATTCGGTCGAAGACGGCAAAAGAGTTTGGTGGGTGCGCGGTCTGGCTTGCGAAATGAAATCGATCGCCAGCCACGATGCGGAATACCTGTACATCAACGGCTGGGGCTTTCCCACCAATCAACCCGGAAAGCAGGTTTCAACTATTTCCTTCGCCGAGGGACTGGCCAGGTATGACAAGAACGGCGACCAACAGATTGCCAAATCAGAACTCTCCGGCGCCGATCCAATGGACAAGATGTTGGGTGATGCCTTTGAAGCCTTTGATACAAACCGCGATGACAAGTTAGACGCCAGGGATTGGGAAGTCTTTCGCGCGATGATGGCCTCAGAGAATGGTTTGCTCGCAATCAAGCTCGGGGGGCAGGGCGATCAAACTGCGACGGCAATCCGTTGGCGCTACCAGAAACCGGTTCCCCAGGTGCCATCCACCCTGCTTTACAAAGGGGTGCTGTACATGATCAACGATAGCGGGATCCTGATCTCGTTTGATCCGTTAACCGGCAAGGTGATCAAGCAGGGACGTCTGCGTGGTGCGATCGACAAGTATTTTTCGTCGCCGGTGGCCGCCGATGACAAGGTTTATCTGATTGGCGAGGCTGGCGCCGTCTCGGTGGTGAAGGCGACCGGCGACTGGGAAGTACTCGCGGTGAACGAGTTGGATGATGAATGCTTTGCGACGCCGGCGATTGCCGACGGGCGAATTTACATCAGAACTCGAAGCGCGTTGTACTGTTTCGGTAATGGCGCTACTTAGGAACCGGCTCGATACGGAACTTAATCGCGGCCACAATGGTGAGAATGATGAAAAGCACCAGGGCCAGAACTTGCGCGATTAAGAATGGCGGCTCGGACTGGGTTGGGGCCAACGCTTTCAGGGCGGGCACCTTCTGGAAGGACTGAACTATCAACACAAAGACATTGAGATAAAGGGCCACCATGGCGGTGACCACGTAAATCCAGCGCCAGGCGCCAAGAAGATGGCGAGCGTAGCGCGCGACGACGGCAACCGCCAACACCAATAATGAAATGATGCCGACCGCAATGGCCGGCGTAAAACCGTGGAACGGAAAGAAGAAACCGGTCACGCTTGTTGCCACCGTGGTTACGAGAAACAGCGCGGTCCAACCGTCGAGTCGTTTCCCGCCAAGCATTCCGAACAGGACAATCAATCCGGAGCCGATCCCGATCAAGCTTATGATGACGTGCACAATAGTGAATGTGTCCATGCTGCTAAATCCTTCCTCTGTACTTGAAGTGAAAATCAGTAGCGCGTGACGATCCACAGACATCCGCCGACGGTTATCAGATCTTCAACTACAGCCACGTAGGTGTCCCGCGTCCCAATCGCATTAACCAGCCTTGTCCGCGCCTCGTGGCCCGCGAAACAACCCACCACGCCTCCGGCGGCCCCGAGCCCGGCGCCCACCAATGCTCCATGCCCGCCACTGACGGAAACATAAACGCCCGTTACTCCACCGGTCACGATGCGCGCCAACAGGCCGGGGAGAGAAGTACGGCTCGGTGTGTTGGGGAGCTTATCGATTACCAGTTCCACACACGCGGCCAGCGTGAGAATTATGACGGCGGGGAGTGAGCCAATCAAAGAAAGCGGGTGCTCTGATTTGAGCCAGCCCAGGTGCACCGCCCAGGCTGTCACCGCCGGGGCCGTCAGCGAGCGCAGCCCGGCCAAGAAACCAATTAGAAAGGCGAAGAGAAGAGTCATTGTGTTCACTCGCGTACGCGCCTTTAGGAAATATTATGCGATCGAATGGTCGCATAATAACCTTTTCGACTACTTAGTGAATACATCATTATCATCAGAAGTGGTGTACTCTGCCGAACATCCAATTCGGTTAGAGATAAGTCCGAATCTCATTCTTCGCGGTTTCAACGGCATCAATATACTTGGAACATCAAAGCGAACTGTTGAGCGATTTTGTAAGGCCCCTGAATGTGCCAGGAACTAAGTCAGGTGAGTCGATGGTTTGACTTCGGCGTCAGATCGCTTCCCACTCAATCTCAAGCTGAAACAGTACTATCATTCGAAGGGCCTCTCGATATTGGCCTTGTACTGAGGGCGGCAAATTCGTACTCTGGAGACCTTCAGGCCTTGATTGGGCGATGCTAAAAGGGAGGTATGTAAATGATCTATCGAACGTTGGGAAGCACCGGGGAAAAGGTTTCGGCGATTGGCCTTGGCGGCTGGCACCTCGGTCTTAAAAATGTTGATGAACAGTTGGCGATCCGGATTGTCCGTTCGGCAATCGATCGCGGCATTAACTTCCTGGACAATTGTTGGGACTACAACGATGGCGCCAGCGAGTTACGCATGGGGGCGGCGTTGCGCGACGGCTATCGCCGGCAGGCGTTTGTGATGACCAAGATTGATGGGCGATCAGGAAAAGAAGCGACGAGACAACTAGACGAGTCACTCCAGCGTTTGGGCGTCGACTGCATCGACCTGGTCCAACATCATGAAATCATTCGCTTTGAAGATCCGCACCGCATCTTTGACGAAAAGGGAGCGAACGCTGCACTGGTTGAGGCGCGCGATGCCGGAAAGATTCGCTACATCGGGTTCACCGGTCACAAGGATCCGCGCATACACCTGTACATGCTCGAGGTGGCCCAGGAAAACGGATTCAAATTCGATACCGTGCAAATGCCTTTGAACGTCATGGACGCGCACTATCGCAGCTTTGAGCAACTCGTGGTGCCGGAATTGGTAAAGGTCGGCATAGGTGTGCTGGGAATGAAGAGTATGGCGCAGGGCATCCTCTTGAAGTCGCGGACCGTGACTCCAATTGAATGCCTGCACTATGCACTGAGTCTGCCCACCTCTGTCGTAATCACCGGCATTGACAGCATGGAAATCCTCGAGCAGGCATTCGACGCGGTTGCCTCCTTCCAGCCATTGAGTGATGACGAACGCGAGGCGTTGCTTGCGAAAACTCGCGAGGCCGCCGCGACCGGTCGTTACGAACCGTTTAAGACGTCATCAATATTTGACGGCACCGCTGAGAACCCGCAGTGGCTTGGTGAAGAGCCGCCGGAGGTTCGAGATCTAATGCCGGCATAGAGAGCTGGACGTTTCCACTTAGATTCCCATGTAAGCCAGCTGATCGATAATCTGGCGCATTAACATCGTCGCCCGCGGATGGGAAGCCTCCACCTGGGCCACTGTTTCTCTGAGCCGGTCACTCAGAGGGCCATAGTGTTGGTTGCGATCGGCTTCGCCGTGCAGTACCTCCTGAACGTCTCGCGCCAGCCCTTGCAGCATCTCTCGCTCGTTGTCGTCGAGGGTTTCAACTTGCTGCAGCTCAGTATGTAATGCCTGCAGTTGTTCACGGAGTTTTTCTTTGTCCATCGCTGCTTAACCTCGTCGCCGGCCGGAGTATTGATATAGAGTCAATGTCGTGGTTCCCAACATACACCAATCTCTTCCTGGATGATAAGTAGCTTGGACTTCAGCCTGCGCCGCTCACCCAGCGCGCAAGTTGCACACCGATGCAGACTGAAGTCTGTGCTACCTCACCAAATATCAGAACTTGATAAGGACGGCGCCAGGAGCATCCTTTACAAAAATATCCTGGTTGACAAAGCCAGGGTCGTGGGCCACATTACTCCGCCTTGTGAAGAAAATGGATCGGCAGGCTGAAATCGAGGAAAAAACGGGCAGGCTGATGCGCATGCTCGACGCTGAAAATCTCGGCGGCGTCCTGCTTACCGCCCAGCACAATTTTTCCTGGTTGAGCGCTGGAGGAACAAATGGCGTTGACGTCAGTCGCGACCAGGGCAACGGCGCGCTGCTGGTGCGGCGCGATGGCCGGCGATTTGTCCTCGCGAACAGGATCGAAATGCCGCGCTTGTTAGCTGAGGAAATCTTCTCAGGAGAATTCGAACCCATAGAGTTTGCCTGGGAAGAGGAAAGGTCATCGTCGTTTCTGCACACGCATGCGGTTGCTCTGTTGGAAGAGGGGACTACGTTAGGGTCCGACCTCCCTTTGAACTCCGAAGCCAGAACGATCGAAAGGGCTATTTCCGGCTGCCGTTATGAACTCACTGAGAATGAAATAGAAAGGTATCGCGAGCTGGGTAGCGATGCGGCGGAAATCATTGGAAATTTGATGAAGACCGTGCAGCCGGGCGAGACTGAAAAAGAAATCGCTCGGCGAGCGGCAAATGACCTGGCGGCACGGGACATTCGAGCGGTTGTTTCGCTGGCCGCGGGAGACGAACGAATTCAGCGATTCAGACACCCTGTTCCCACAGATCGAGTTTGGGAAGAAGTCCTGATGGTTGTTGTTTGCGCGCGACGTCATGGATTGATCGCTTCGCTTTCGCGCTTCGTCTGTGCCGGCGCGGTCCCGGATGAGCTGCGCCGGCGTACTCTGGCCACGGCCCGCGTTGGCGCGCAAC
Source organism: Acidobacteriota bacterium (assembly GCA_025463135.1). Classification (GTDB taxonomy): domain Bacteria; phylum Acidobacteriota; class Blastocatellia; order Pyrinomonadales; family Pyrinomonadaceae; genus JAOAPY01. The sequence continues at coordinate 235,737 of JAOAPY010000013.1, read as the reverse complement.
TCTTTGCTGCTACGCAGCCGGGAACCAGCGGCCGGGATCTCTACCGCGTGGCGGCGCAATCTTATGCCGCCGAAGGATTTCCGGGCGAGGAGCATTTACATCACCAGGGTGGGGCTTGCGGATATCGCACGAGAGATTGGGTGGCCCACCCGTTGAGCGATGAGCGTGTTAAAGACAATCAGGCGTTTGCCTGGAACCCATCGATCACGGGTGCAAAAGTCGAAGAGACAAGTATTGTTTCTCCAGACGGCATTGAGACCATCACCATGTCGCCTGATTGGCCTTCGCTATCGATAAAGGTCGCGGGACGCGATTACCTTTTTCCCGATGTGTTGTCCCGGTCATGAGTTCAGCGGCGAGCCTGCGCTGATGGCTACAATCAAACAGTCCGGTATCCAGGGTGAAGAAGTTCGGGTGCGAACCTTTCTGGTCGCGCGTGGAACCACGGCCGCACCCGCAGGTGAGTTGCAAGCGAGTAGCAAGCGACGAAGGAAGGGAAGCGGATGGACCAGGCGTTAGATTTGTGAGTACGTCGATAGGTCCATTTTCCATTTGGCATTTCTCAATTCTCATTGATCATTGATCATCGACGGCACTAACGTCATGTGAGGCCTGGATTGCATCGACATGATAATGAGAATTGGAAAGTCGCGGCTTCGCCCGCTTTGCGGGCTGAGGCAGAATCAAACCGGCGCGATGACTTGATCACAGCTTTCCTAAAGGTTCTCGACTGCCCACCGAATCTTGATTTCAAATAGTAAGGGCGTGAGTGTTAACTGCGGCATCGACAAACTGAAGTTTGTCGGACATTCTTGGCAGCATGGATCTAAAGGAACTGACTCAGTTGTATGACTTCGCCGGGCGTTCGGTCGTGATCACCGGCGGCACCGGGGTCCTGGGGCAGGTCATAACCCGGGCCCTGGTGGGTTGTGGCGCCGATGTCGCTTTACTCGCCCGCGATCCAGACAAAGCGAAAAATCTGCTTTCACAACTGTCCGGATCCGGCAAAGCGATTATCATCGAAGGCGACGCGCTGAATAAAGACAGTTTGGAACGGGCGGCGCAACAGGTCGTAGATCAATTTGGCCGGATAGATTGCCTGGTCAACGGTGCCGGAGGCAATCATCCGCAAGCCACAACGCGTCCTGATCTTTCATTCTTCGATATACCCGAAGAAGCCTTGCGCTTTGTGTTCGAGTTGAATTTGCTGGGGACCGTTCTTCCCAGCCAGATTTTTGGCAAGCGCATGGTGACGCAGGGCGAGGGCGCGATTCTGAATGTCTCATCGATGAGTGCGTTCCGCCCACTGACGCGCGTGCTGAGTTACTCCGCTGCCAAGGCGGGCGTCAATAGTTTCACGCAGTGGCTGGCGGTCCATCTGGCCCAGGAATATTCGCCGCGTATTCGCGTGAATGCTATTGCTCCCGGATTTTTTCTGACCGAACAAAACCGCTTTCTATTAACGGACAAGGAAACAGGTGAGCTTAGCGCCCGCGGCCAAAGCATAATCAATCACACTCCGATGCACCGCTTTGGAGAGCCGGAGGATTTGCTGGGCGCAGTACTCTGGCTGTTATCTCCGGCATCGGCGTTTGTCACCGGCATCGTCGTTCCGGTTGACGGCGGCTTTTCAGCCTTCGGCGGCGTGTGAAGATGGCATGCGCCGCGCTCACAGATAAGGATTTTGTCGCATGAACAGCGGTCTCAAAATTTCGCCCCATGGCGCTTTCGACTTTATCTCTCTGGGCGCGCTGGTCTACCGGCTTGACCCTGGCATCGTCCCTTTCCGCAAAGCGCGTCATTGCGACATCCACGTAAGCGGCGGAGAGTTCAATGTCGCGGCCAACCTGTCCGACTGTTTCCGGTTACGGACCGGAATCGCCTCTGCCATGGTCGATTACCCGATCGGCGACTTGGTTGCCGAGCGCGTGCGCGCAATGGGAGTCAAGCCTATTTACAAATGGTTCGAACACAACGGCGTCAATGGTCCCAACATCGCGACGGTCTACAGCGATCGCGGCCACGGCGTGCGCGCACCCGTGGTCTTTTACAATCGCGCCAACGAAGCAGCGGCGCTACTCAAGCCGGATGATTTTGACTGGGACGATATTTTTAAGGATGGCGTGCGTTGGTTTCATAGCGGGGGCATTTTTGCCGCTCTCTCAGAGAGCACGGCGGAAGTAATAATCAAAGCCATGCAGGCAGCCAAAGCCGTGGGCGCCATAACTTCGTTCGATCTGAACTATCGTGAAAAGCTCTGGAAGATTTCCGGAGGCGAGAGCCGCGCTGTGGATGTGATCGCGCGCATTGTCGAGAACGTCGATGTTTTGGTGGGCAATGAAGAGGATCTGCAAAAGGGACTCGGCATACCCGGTCCCGAGGTCGCCGGCACTTCCAAACTCGATCCCCACACCTTCTTCTCGATGATCGATCGGGTGGCAGCCAGACATCCACAGGTCAGGATCGTCGCGACGACGCTGCGTGAAGTTCATACTACCAACCGCCACGGTTGGGCTGCGGTGGCCTGGGTCAACGGAGAACCTCATGTATCGCCAACGGCCGATCTTGACGTCATGGATCGCGTTGGCGGAGGTGATGGATTTGCTTCCGGCTTTTTTTATGGTTTGCTTAGCGGCGAATCGCCCGAGGAAGCTTTGAAGCTGGGCTGGGCCCATGGCGCCCTGCTTACAACTTATCCCGGGGATACCACCATGGCGACGCTCGAGCAGGTGCGAGCGTTCGCAAAGGGCGGCTCGGCGCGAATTCAAAGATGAGCAGTAAACCCGCTCCCTCAATCCCAGCACCCTCAATCGTTGGCCAGGGCGGTCCGGACCTTGACCTTTCGCCTGTCGAACTGCGTGCCATCATCGAACAGGCCTTGCTCACCATCGGCCCTGACGCGCGCGTGCTGGCCATCATTTCCGACAAAACCCGCGACGACAACACCGACATCCTTTTTCCGTTCGCTGCTGAGATTCTGGCGGCGCGTAACGTAGCGCAATTCGATGCCCTGGTGGCGCAGGGCACGCATATGCCTATGACCGAGACAGAAAAGCGGTCCAAGATCGGCTTACCGGAGGGCAGCACGGCACCGGGACGGATCTACGATCATCAGTGGAACCGTCCGGAAGAATTAGTAACCATAGGCGAGCTTAGCGCAGAGCAGGTGACTGCGTTAACCGGCGGGCTACTCACTGCAGCCGTGAAAGTGAATCTCAACCGCCTGTTGGGACCGGGCATCTACGATACCGTTTTGGTCTTTGGCGGCACCGTGCCGCATGAGGTGGCGGGTTTTGCCGGTGGTGCGAAATATTTCTTTCCCGGCGTCGCCGGGCCGGACCTGACACACGCGACACATTGGCTTGGTGCTTTGGCTTCTATTGAAAACGTGATTGGCCGCGTGGAAACACCGACCCGTCACATGATCGAAGCCGCCGCGGATTTTGTGCCGGCGCGAATCATCTCGCTGAACTCGGTGGTGACCCGCGACGATAATAATCGATTGCGCACACACGCACTCTTTGCGGGTGACGTTCGACAGGCGTTTCGGCGCGCGGCTGAAGTCAGTCGGCAGGTCCACATCAAATACACCGGTCGCAAGTACAAGCGAGTGGTGGCACTGCTTGACGAGCATTACGATGAGCTGTGGGTGGGCGGCAAAGCAAGCTATAAGCTCGGCGGTATCATCGAAGCAGGCGGTGAATTGATCATTTATGCGCCCCACTTGCGCATGATTTCAGAAACGCACGGGGAGTTAATCGAGAAATATGGTTATGCGCCGCTGGATCGCGTGCGCGAGATGGTGGCGCTTTCAACCGAACTACAGGCGAATCTGGCCGTGGCGGCGCATTTGGCCCATGTCTCTTACGCCGGACACCTTGACGAAAACGGACACGTCGTTTCCCGCTTCCGCATCACGATGGCTTCTGCTCTCGATGAAGCAACCTGCGCGCGCGTGAACCTGGGCTTTATGGACTATCACCAGTTTCGCCGCGAAGACTACGATTCCGATCCCAATACGTTAGTGGTCGAGCGCGCTGGGCGAGACCTGTATTTGGAGGGATGAGGATGAAGGGACGCGGAGATCGGGAGAGACGGGGAGTTGTCGCGCGAAAGGCTTTTTTGTCGCCGCGTCGGTCAAATCGTTAAATAATTCCGGTCGCCGAATCCCCGCGTCTCCCCGCCTCCGTGTCGTCCTTCTTCCGCTTCATCCTTTAAAGAACCGCCACATCTCCTCGCTGGCGTTGGGACCTTTGGGGTCGGTGTAGGTGCCCTTGGGGGATCCGCCCGACCATGCGTGCTTCATATCCTGGACGATCCATTTCTCCATGAGCGGTTTGCCCGAGCGATCGTTGTAAACATATTTCGTAAAAGCATATCCGTTGGCGACCACGCCCTGACTGCTGTCGTCCGCCACGTCATCGACGCTGTTATTGGCGCGGCCGTCGTCGAGGTAATCATTTGTCTTCGCCCATTGACTGATCAATGCATCGGCGTTTACCTGGGCCACGGCGCTGTCTTTTGTCCCCTGAAAGACGATCACTCGCATCTTCTGCCTTGTCTTACCCATCGACTGGAACGCCAGTTGGCCCAGGCGAGCCGGATCCGCGGGACCATGGTTCATTGCCGGACGAGCCTCAGCGAGATTCGTCGCTGATTTGTACGCGAGGCCTGACTGGATACCGATGGCGTCGAACAAATCAGGGTAGGTGGCTCCCATGATCGCGGCCATCGCGCCGCCGGCGGATGCTCCGGCGACAAAAACACGTTTGGGATTCACTTTGTACGTGCCGCGAAGTTTCTTGATGATGTCGGCCAACAGCATTGGTTCGCCCTGACCACGGGATTGATGAGCTGCTTCGAACCAGTTCCAGCACTTGAGTGCATTGGCGCCGGCGGGCTGCTCTGGATAGACAACCAGGAAATTTTCTCTGTCAGCCACCTGATTCATCTGCGTGCCGGCTGCAAAGTCGTCGGGAGTTTGCGTGCAACCGTGCAACATCATTACCAGCGGCACTGCATGCTTACGACTGTAGCCATCAGGGATCCACAGTTTGTAATTGCGCGAGCCGAAAGAGTTAGTGACGGTGCCGTTGGTCCACGTTCCTGCCCGCACCATTGGCGCCAGCAGCAGTATGGCTGTAATCAGTAATAAGGAGCGCCGGCGCATAATCAATCTCGCGAAAGTTCGAACGTGCGTGTCCAGGCGTTTAGAGTACCGACTTCAGTCGGGTTTTCAATCGCTGCAATCAAGGTTTCACACTACAACCACCCGACTGAAGTCGGTACTCTAAACGCCCATTGCCGAAGGTGTCTCGCTGGGCTCGGTCTCGCGCATCCAACTGTGCAATCGCTCCATATCCCTGGTGATTGTCCGCGAACCTGCAAACAGAACCAGAGTAAGCAAACACCCGAGCGCCGGGATGATATACATCGCCGCATGCAAGCCTTCAGCGCGAAAGGGCTCGAGCGTCTTCTGTGTAATTTCAATTACGCCATGGGCGGCCGCCGCGCGTGCCGTGAAGAAGTCGCTGGCCAGTCCGGTGCCCAATGGTCCCAGGGCGGCGCCCAGAACGTACATGGCGAAAAAGTAGATGGACATCGCGGTGCCGCGCAACGACGGCTCGATCACATCCTGGATCGCCGGGTAGACCGTCGCATAATAGACATTCATCACGGCCACCCCGCAGCCCATCAGGATTATGAAGCTGGTCGTTGCTCCGCCCGGACGCGTCAGCGCCAGAAAGATCAGCGGTACCGAAACGAGCAAGCACACGGTTGCCAAAGACAGCCGGCCATGCGACCAGCGCTTGCCTACGGCATCGCCGATAACTCCGCCCAGCAACAGGCCGGGAATCCCGGACAGTCCAAAGACCAGCATCGTCGTAAAACCAGCCGTGCGAATTTCCTGGTGGTGATACCTCATGAGGAAAGGCGTCAAGAACTGACCGATCGCATACATGTTGAAAGTTTGCAGCGCCCCTGAAGCTATGATCCACCACATCGTGGGAATCGAAAGCACCAGGCGAAAGGGCGAGCCCGCCCGTTTACGCGCGCCGATGTCATGGAGTTCGGCTGATCCCCGGCGCGGCTCGTAAATGAACAAGACCGCCAGCGTACAAAGCAGCCCCGGCAGACCGGCGACATAGAAGGCCGCGCGCCATCCGTATGCGTGTGCTACTGACCCGCTTATCGCATAGCTTAGCGCTATTCCCACCGGCAGGCCGAGCATGAAAATGGAGAGGGCTTTCGAGCGTTTGCCGGCGGGAAACAGGTCACCAATGAGGGCCGTGGCGGCGGGCGCGCACGTGGCTTCGCCGACTCCTACACCGAGACGAAGAGTAAACAGTTGCCAGTAGTTCATCGCCAGACCGGACGCGGCTGTCAACAAACTCCAAACAAAGACACCAAACGCCAGGACCTTCTTTCTCGAGCCGCTGTCGGTCAGACGGCCGAGGGGTAGTCCCACTGCCGCATAGACCAGCGTGAAAGCTGTACCGATCAGCCCGATGGCGCTATCGCTCAAGCCCCATTCTTTTCTGACTGGTTCAGCAATCGCGCCGAACACCTGGCGGTCAAAAAAGTTGAGCGTGTTGATGGCTAACAGGATCGCCAGCGCCAACATGGTTTTTGTGCGGGTCGTCATAGGGCCGTGAACCGAGAACGAGGCGCAGCGACACGGAGCATGGCGGACACGGTGACGCGGAGAAAGAAACGCCCCACGAGAAATCCCCATGTCGCCAATTCTCCGATTCTCCGTGTCCTTTTAGTCTTCACACATTTCCGTTCGCGATCTTTTCGATCTCTTCCTTGAGCACGCGCTTGTACACCTTACCCGAGGCGAGAAGGGGAAATTCCTGGACGAAGAAGACTTCTTTGGGAATTTTGTAGCGCGCCAGCTTTCCGGCGCAGAACTCGACAATCTCTTCGGCGGTGACGGTTGTATCTCTGGAAATGACGACTGCAACTGGCCGTTCGCCCCACTTTGCGTCAGGCAAGCCAAGCAGGGCCACGGAAGCGACTCCCGGATGCTCATGCAACACGGCTTCGACTTCAGCCGGATAGATATTTTCGCCGCCCGAGATAATCATATCTTTAGCACGCCCGGCGATATAGTAATAGCCTTCCTCGTCCTGCCGCGCCAGGTCGCCTGTATAAAACCAACCATCGCTAAGGGCCGCGGCCGTGGCTTCACTGTTTCTCCAGTAGCCGGAGCAGACGTGCCCGCCGCGCAGGATCAGTTCGCCAATCTCGCCGGGCGCAACGTCATGACCCGTCTCGTCGACGATGCGCGCCTCGCTATGGAGAGTCGGGAAACCGATCGAACCGGCTTTGCGCAAAGCATCGTCGAGGCTGAGACGGAAACAGTTTGGTCCTACTTCGGTGAGGCCGTAGCCCTGCGTAAAGGCTATGCCTCGTTTCTGAATCGCTTCGATCAGCGGCACGGGACAGGGTGCACCGCCCGAGATGAAATAGCGGATGGCGCTTAGATCAATCGCGTCGAATTGCGGCGAGTCCAGCATCATTTGAAAGATCGTCGGCACACCGAAGAAGATTGTGCAGCGATGTTCTTCGAGGGCCCGTAAAACCTTGTCCGCAGCAAAGGATCGCAGCATCACTACCGTGCCGCCGGCATGCAGCAACGGCAGGGTCAACACGTTGAAGCCCCCGGTATGGAACAGGGGCATATGCACAGTCGTGATATCACTGGAGATAATGTCCCAGCCAATCGTCGTGTTGATGGAATTCCAGGTGAGCATGCGGTGCGAGAGCAAGGCTCCCTTGGGTCTGCCCGTTGTGCCTGAGGTATAGATGATGAGCACAGGCATTTCCGGATCGAATGATTCAACTTCGACCGCGGCCGTGCTTGCCTCTCTCAAGGCCTGCTCGTAATTGGCGGCGGTCGGTCCATCCAATTCGATGTAGTGCTCGATCGCAACATGCGGACGCAATTGTTCCAGCGCGGGCGCAAACTCGTTTTCGTAAAGCAATACCGCGGGCTCGCTGTCTTCCAAAATATATTGCAGCTCGGGAGGAGCGAGGCGATAGTTGAGTGGAACCAAGATGGCAGTGAGCTTGGCAGCGGCAAAGAAGGCCTCGAGAATCTCGGCCCGGTTCATCGCCAGCACTGCAATCCGGTCGCCGGCGCGAATCCCACAGTGATGGCGAAGATGGTTTGCGAGCCGTGTGGCCCGCTCGTCTAACTCTTTGTAGGTTAGACGGCCGCCAGTGGCGGCATCGATAATCGCCACCTTGTCGGGCGAGGACAAAGCCCTGCGGGCCGTCCAATCTCTGGCGAACATGTTTACCCTCGTGGTCTTGTCAAACCCACCCGTTTACAAACGTGGCACGGGCATCTTTCCCGTGGGTTGCTTTCGGGCACGGGCGGGACGCCTGTGCCACATGGCTCCGCAGGTCGGTCTGGCCTCAGCGCGCTCCCTTTTAGAAGTTGAACTTCAGCGCAAACTGAACTAATCGGGGATTGTTGCTGGCAGAGATGATCTTGCCGAAGCGGCCAGCTCCCAGGGCCTGATTAATGGTGCCGTCGGCGTTGAAGTTGGTCGCCGGGACTGCGTTCAAGTCGCTGATCGGATTAGCGAAGTTGACATTGTTGAAGAGGTTGAAGAATTCGGTGCGGAACTCCAGGCTCTTCGTCTCGGCAAACCGAAAGCGCTTGATGATCGAGAAGTCCACATTATTTTGATGTGGTCCACGCAGGATGTTACGTCCGACGTTGCCGAAGTCCGTGCCCACCGCGGCCGCCGTCGCTGTCCCGCCTGAGCTGGGTATCACCGCACCGGCCACTACCACCGGACGAGCAAATGCGAACGGATTGAAGTAGTAGCCGGCGGGGACATTACTGAAGGGATTGCTGACCAGATTAGGACGCGCGAGCGGCGCACTGCCACCCGACAGACCATAGAAGGAGCCGGCGCCGGTGTCCGCGATGTCAATCGGCAAGCCCGACATCGACGTTGCGATGGCGGCCAGTTGCCAATCAGACAGCAGCCATTTGGCAACGGCAGAGTCGCCGGCAAATTTCGGTTTGGGCAAATCATAGAGCGCGCTGAAAACGAATCGATGCTTGCGGTCAAAGTCTGAGATACCGCGATTAGCGCGGTTGTTGCGTTGATTGCCCAGAATCGCGCTGGTCTCGCCGACCGCACCCGGATTCAATACGCCGCCGATACCGGCGCCGCCGCCCTGACCCGAAGCGTTGTCGATCGACTTGGCGAAGGTATAAGAGGCCAGGAATTGCAGGCCCTGCGAAAAGCGTCGAGTCAGACTCACCTGCAGCGAATTGTAATTTGACTGTGCGGTTGACTGGTTCTGGAAAAAACCGTTAAGGGAGACGCCCTGGAATGGCGCACGCAACGCAGCGTTTGCGGCCGTGTTGGTTGTAATCACGGCTCCCGTCACGGCATTCGTGATCGGATTCGCAGTGCTTGCCAGCCGGGATTGGTTGATGGCGATTTGACGAAACAGGTTGATACCATGAGTGCCAACGTAAGCAACCTCAAACAGGTAATCCTTTAAGACTTCGTACTGGGCATTGACGTTGTACTGCTGGATGTACGGCGTTCGAATGCCGCGATCGAATAGCGTTCCTGACAGGGCGACGCCGGGCACCAGGGTCGGAAATTGATTCTGCGCCGGGGCGGGGAAGAACGGGTTAGACAATGGCGCGCCCACATTAACGCCGAAGACATAGGTAGGCGGCGCGATCACATTGAGCGTAATGTACTGGAACGAAGTACGTGAATAGAAAATCCCGTAACCGCCGCGCACCACGAGTTTCCCGGACTCGAGCGGCGAGTAAGCAAAGCCCACCCGCGGCGCGAAGTTATTCGGATCGACACTGTTGACTACGCGCTTGCCGACGTTGGGCATACTCGCGACGTCATACTGGGGAATGACGTTCCCGGCCTGCACGTAACCGCCGATCGGTGGTCCAACGACCGCACCACCTATCGCCGGACGCGGAACGTAAAGCGTGGGATCGAACGTAGCGATGCGGCCGCGCGTGTCGTACGCCGGCAAGTCCAGCTCATAACGCAATCCCATATTCAAGGTCAGCTTGCGGTTAACCTTCCAGTCGTCCTGCGCATAGAGGTTGTAGTCGCTGGCTCGCAAGCTGCGATCGCCGATGCCGCTGCCAAAGATTGAAACAAACGTTGTTCCCTGCAGAAAGTTGGTAAAGCTCAGAAAATCAACCTGGCCGCGCGTAAAGAAATTCAGTACATAATTATTTTCGTTGTAGCGATACTCGCCGCCTACACGAAAATTGTGTTTGCCCTTCGTAATTGAAAGCGTGTCAGCCAAGGTGGTCGACGGTGCCTTTGCTTTCACGTCGATGGTCGCCGAGGTGCCAATCACCACCCCACCAGCGGCGGCGTTTATGCGAATTAAACCCAGGCCGGGAAAAGCGTTGGCGTTGACGCGGTTGATGCCGAGGGCTGAGTCATTAACCGGCTCCTCGGGAAAAGCATCGACGCGAATGAAGTTATAGCCGGCGCGTAGTTCATTGAACACGTTCGGGCTGAAGATGTGCACATACTGCATCGTCAGCAGGCGGTTGTTGTTTTGCTGAAAGTTGCCAAAGCCCGGCACGTTTGGACCACCACCGAGAAAGCTTGGCAGCACGAGCGTCTGCGGGGCGTTTGAATAAAAGAATTTGAAAGCGAACGTATTCTTGTCGTTCAAACGATAATCGATGTTCCCGTTGAACTGATTTTCATTGAAGATCGACGGCGTCGAGCCCGAATAGGTGCCGTTGGCCGCTGTAGGGGTGGGAATCAGAAACTGTCCGTTGGAAAGTTTGGTATTCAAGAGGGCCAGCGCCGTGGGATGTATTGCTGCCAGACCGTAAGCTGCCTTGAGCGTCGCCTCAGAGCGATCGTTAGTCAGTTTAGGATCAACCAGGACGTTGGACGAAAGACTGTTGATGGGCGAAGCGCCATTGCGTTCGCGCGTACCCTGATAGGAAACGAAGAAAAATGCTTTGTCCTTCTTAATCGGTCCGCCCAGCAAGCCGCCGAACACGTTTCGTTTGAGCACCGGCCGCGCCACACCCGCGGCTTTCAAAAATGGATTGTTGGCATTCAGCGATTGGTTGCGCAGATATTCGTAGGCGCCGCCATGGAGGCTGTTGCTCCCACTCTTTGTTACTGCCTGGATATTGCCGCCGCCGGAACGGCCAAAGGTCGCGTCGTATAGCGAGGTCTGCACCTTGAACTCCTGAATTGTTTCGGGCGCCGGAATTGCGAGCGAGGGCGCGGAATTTGTGCCCATGGAATTCGCATCCACGCCGTTGATCTGGAAATTGTTATTGGTAACGCGACCGCCGTTAACAGAAATATTTTGTGAGTTGCGTCCCACCGCTGTGTTATCCGGCAGATAGGTCGCTGCGCCGGGCGACAGTCCCAGTATCTGCGTGAAGTTGCGCGTTGCCAACGGTAGTTCTGAAACTGCGCGCGAATCAACCACTCGACCCAGTTGCGCGCCCTCAGTCTGCACCAGCGGCGGCGCTGCATTCACGGTAACTGTCTCGGCGACGGAACCGACGACCAGCGCGGCGTTGACGGTGCTCGTTTCCGTGAGTGCTACGCGGACGTCCTCTGAAATGAATTTTTTGAAGCCGGTGCCGGTGACGACCACTGTGTAGGATCCCGGAGCTAACAGCGGCACTATGAAGTGCCCGGATTCATCAGCGACAGTCTTGCGCTCCTCGCCGGTAGCTTTATTGGTGACGGTGATGTCCGCTCCCGGGATAACACCGCCTTTTTCATCGGTAACAGTACCAACGATACGGCCTGTGGTTTGGCTTTGCGACATCGCTGTGGCGCTCGCAACGAGCAAAATACATAGAGCGAGGATTAGGCCTGACTTGTTCCGGGAGGTCATGATCGGAATTCTCCTTCTAAGAAAAAAGTTAACTTGTTACTTGCTGGTCTGGAGGCGCCGAAACAACACGAGACGGTTGCCTGGCAAGGTTGAAACATAGACTTGTGCAATTACCGCTCCACGAACAGGTCAATATCGGAAGGAGGGACTCGGCGAGGGTAATTTGTTGTCTGCTTGAACAAACTACGTGTAAAGCTGAAGTTGAGATTGGGGCGTGTGGGCCTGCCCCTGGACGCGAACTGACCAATTAATGGACACCACGAGTTTACACTGCCCAAGTTTTAGACAGCCGAGTTCGACAAACTTCAGTTTGTCGTGACCTGGCGAATAACCCGACCATCAGGATTTCGGGAGTCATCGACAAACTGAAGTTCGTAGTAAGTTTTAGACAGCCCAGTTCGACAAACTTCAGTTTGTCGTGACCTGGCCAATAACCCGACCATCAGGATATCGGGAGTCATCGACAAACTGAAGTTCGTCGGACTTTCAGGTTTTATCCAGACCATACTTGCGGAGCTTGTTGTAGAGCGTGGTGCGGGTGACGCCCAGAATTTCGGCGCCGCGACTGAGGTTCTGGTTGGTCGCCGTAAGGATGCGTTGAATGTGAAGATTCTCCACTTCTTCCAGCGACAGAAACTGCTCGCCGTCTTCCCCGGAGGCGGTCGTTTCCCAGGCTTCAACGCCGCCCAGTGGCAGATCGCTTGCGTGAATCCGATCGCCGGAGCAGAGGATTATGGCGCGCTCGATAACGTTGCGTAGCTCGCGAATGTTGCCGGGCCAGTTGTAGCTTTCGAGCAGAACTTCGGCTTTGGGAGTGATGCCCTGCACGCGACGGTTCAACTTCTGATCAAAGTACGTGATGAAATGCTGGACCAGTGGCAGGATGTCTTCACGGCGCTCTCTCAGCGGCGGCAGCGTGATCGGCATCACGCTGAGACGGTAATAGAGATCTTCACGAAAGCGACCGCGTTTGACTTCTCCCTGCAGGTTCTTATTCGTCGCCACACACAGTCGCACGTCAACTTCCTTTTCCTGCACACCGCCCACCCGCCGAAATCGTTTTTGCTCGAGCACGTTCAGCAGTTTGGCCTGCACCGAGAGCTCCATTTCAGCAATCTCGTCAAAAAACATTGTCCCTTCATGGGCCAGTTCGAAGAGGCCTGGTTTGCTTTGCACGGCACTGGTGAACGCTCCCTTTTCATAACCAAAGAGTTCCGACTCCAACAATTCGCGGCTTAGTCCCGCGCAGTTGATGGTCACGAATGGTTTCGCATGTCGTTCGCTGAGCCGGTGAATCAGGCGAGCCATCATGCCTTTGCCCGTACCCGTTTCGCCTTGCAGCATGACCGTAGTGTCCGAGGCTGCCAGACGTTCAATGCGGTTGTGAATGCGCACGATCGACTCGCTCTGTCCCAGAAAATATTCCGAGGCCAGGCGTTCCTGAGCGAGACCGATCAGCAAGCGATCGCGACGCGTGCGACTCTGTTCGAGGGTCTTGGCGATCAGAATAATCAAGCTGTCGGCGTCGAATGGCTTGGTGAGAAAGTTCTCGGCGCCTTGCTTCATCGCATGGATGGCTGTGTCAATCGTGCCGTGCGCGGTGAGGATAATGACCGGCACATCGTCGTCGATGGCTTTAAGCTGCGGCAGCAAATCCAACCCGTTGATATCGGGAAGACGCAGATCCAGCAGGATCAACTGCGGCGCTTGTTCGGTGACCAGCGACCGGGCCTGCGCTCCGGTTTCCGCTTCCAGCACGCGATAGCCTTCGGTTTGCAGCAGACTGCGCAGGCCGAATCGCACCGACGGCTGGTCGTCGACGACCAGAATTTTATCTTTGCTGTTGGACATGCCCGTTAAATTCCAGAGGCAGGTTAATCAGAAACGCGGCACCCTTACCGGGACTGGAACTCACTGTGATGGCGCCACCGTGATCGTGAACGGTTTTGCGCACAATCGCCAGGCCGAGCCCGGTACCGCTGCTGCGCGTGGTGAAGAACGGCTCGAATACCCTGGTGAGGTTTTCGGGCGAGATACCGGCTCCGTTATCCTGTACTTCGATCTGAAGATTTGAAAAGGCCCCCGCCCGCGACGATTCGAATTGCCGGGACAATTTGATCTGAACTTTGCCGCCGGGCGCAGTGTGTTGCAGCGCATTATCGATCAAGTTAGCGAAGACACCGTGCATCTTACGTCGATCGAGCCGCAGATGAGGTAATGGCTCGGGACATTCCAGTTCGAGCACGACTTGCCTGGACTCCGATTGACCCTTCCACTCGCCGAGAACTTCCTGAAGCAGGTCGCGAATGTCTTCAATGTGGCTGTCGAGTTGCACCGGGCGGCTGTGTTCCAGCAATTGCTCCATCAGTTCGTTGAGATGATGTGCTTCGGTCATGACAACGTCGATAAAAGGACGAACTTCATGCGCGTCTTCCAATTTTCTCGCCAACGCGCTCAGGGTCGCGGTGATACCACAAAGTGGATTGCGAACCTCGTGGGCCACGCCGGCTACGAGCTCACCGACGACGGCCAGTTGCTTGGAAATGATTAATTGTTCGGAGAGGCGCTTTTGTTCGGTGATGTCCTTGACAATCCCCAGATGGTAGAACTGTTGGTCTGCCTTGTCCTTTACGACGCTGATACTAACGCGCGCAGGCAGGCGAGCGCCGGACCGGTGGCGCAGCTCGCACTCAGCGTCCAGAACCTGTCCGCATCGAGATAACTCTGCCATCAGGTGCTGGCCAACCGCATGATCGACAAAGAGATCGTCAACGAAGCTGGCGCCCACCAGATCTTCAGCGCTTGCAAAGCCGAGCATCGTTGCCAGAGCGACATTGATCGTGACCAGTTGCCCTTCCGCTGAACTGCGGAAGAGTCCGTCCAGCGTGCTGTCAAAGATTTGCCGGTAACGTTCCTCGGACTCGCGCACCTGTTCAAAGAGTTGAGCACTAACCAACAACTGCGCGGCTTGCGAGGCAAAGATAGTCAGCAAACGCGTGTCTTCTTCTTCAAAACCACCTGCTTTGTTCATCACTTCCAGCGTGCCCAGGGTACGCTCTCCGGCCTGCAGGGGAACCGCGAGGATCTCGCTCACGCCCAGCAATTCCGCAGCCGAGCGGCTGATCAGATCATCATTGGCGACGTCGTTTGTCAGGTAGGGCTCGCCGGTTTTGAATACCCAGGTGGCGATGTTTCGTTCGTTCAGATCGGAGCGCAGCAGGCGGACTTGATCGTCACTCACCCCATAGGCCGGAAGCTGTGCGTTCAGGAAATTGCCCGGCTCGTCGTGCAACAGGATCACTCCCATCTGCGCGCCCAGCAAACGGCCCACCTTGCGTGTGAGCAATTCGCAAATTCTGCTGACTTCGGTACTGGTCCCCATCATGAGCGAAATGTGGTAAAGACCGCTCAGACGTTCGATGTCTCGGCGCAGTTGCATCGCAGCTTCATTCAAAACTCTGGCCAGTTCTCCCACTTCATCCGAACTCGAGGTTTTGATGGGCTCAACGGGTCCCGAGATAAACAAACTGCGCACCAGCCGATCCATCTGTCCAATAGGACGCAGCACTGTGAAGTAAACGATGGCGCTGCATAGTGACGCAGCCAGGAACCAGACGATAACGACCGCGGCTCCCAACGTGTGCGCCATTTGCAATTGCCCGGGATCGTTCACGCGAAGCAGGACTACAAAGTAGATGCCTGCGAGCAACCCCAGACCCACGAACCAGCCGAGGAGTAGTTTACCCAGCAGCGTGCGGTGCAGCCCGAGCATTGTGCGGGCCGCAATTGTTCCGCGACCTGCCCGGCGGCTTTCTTTTTCGCGAATGGCGCGAATGGCTTCGTCGCGCGTGGTGAAGGTGTTCGATTCGAGATCGACGGCCGCCCCCAGGTAACGCAGGACCGAGCGAGTCAGACCGCTTGATGAGTAACGCACCGTCGAGATTGCATAGCGATCCTGAAGGGCCTTGATGCGCTCGCCATAGTATTCCACGATCTCGGGCGCGATCTCCGTGCCCTCGTAGTTGACGATCGAATAGACTCTCTTGCCTTGTTCCTCGACCGCCTCGCGCACCATGCCGGCGAACTCATCAACTTGCTCGCGGCTCTCGATGCGCAGATCGGCGAAGTTGATGAAGAGAATGTTTTCTTTTCTGTCGAGTACAAATCGATCGCGCATTATGGATCCATTCAACGAAACAAAATGTCCGACAAACTTCAGTTTGTCGATCTATGTACCACAAGCTACCAGCCTGTAGCACAATCAGCGACAAACTAAAGTTTGTCGGACATGTTTACCTTATCACGCGTAGAGGCGTTCTAAAATGTCGCGGTATCGCTCGGAAACGATCGTCCGCTTTATCTTCGACGTAGGGGTGATCTCGTCCGCCTCAATTGTCAGATCGTGATCCAGGACCGCGAACTTCCTGATTGCTTCGGTGGATGAAACCCGGTTGTTGACTCCGGCTACAATTCTGCCGACCAGCTCAATCACATTTTTATTCCGGGTCAACTCTGCAAAGTCGGCGTAGCCAATTCCGTGCGAGCGGGCAAAGCTTTCGGTCTCGAGTTGATTGAGCGTCAAGAGTGAAACCAGATAGCTCTTCCCGTCACCATACACCAGGGCATGACTGATAAGGTGATGCTCTTTCAAAAGATTTTCAATCAGGGCCGGTGAGATATTTTTTCCGGTCGAGGTGACGATGATTTCTTTCTTACGTCCGGTGATTCTTAGGAAGCCATCGGCGTCCAACTCACCCAAATCGCCGGTCAGCAGCCAACCGTCGCGGAAAACTTCCGCAGTCTTGTCCGGCTCTTTGTAATAGCCGCTGAACATCATCTCACTCTGCACCAGAATTTCTCCATCGTCGGCTATGCGCACAGAACAACCCGGCATCGGCGGTCCCACGGTGCCGAATCTATAGTCGTCAGGACGGTTGAAAGCAACACAAACATTTTCCGTCAAGCCGTAGGCCTGTAACAGCGGAATACTCAAGGCATCAAAAAATTCCGCGATCTCAGTCGGCAAAGGCGCCCCACCAGAGGTCGCAAACTCAATGCGCCCGCCAAAGTAACGTCTCACTCTCTCGAGGACCGGTCCGGCCACACGGTCGTACTCCTGTGTGAGTCCTTGCGGAATATCAGCCCTGTTTTGCCGCAGACGACTGATCTGGCGCCCCAGGGTCAGCACGTCGGCAAAACGTCTTTGTTCCTCAGGCGTATCCTGTTCCAGATCAGCAACGATACGCGCATGAACCTTTTCAAAAAACCGCGGCAAACTGGGAAACATCCGCGGGCCCAACTCCATCATGTAGTCCCAGAGTTTCGTTGGATCATTGACGAAGTACGCGGAGGCGCCGGCATAGAGCCGGTTGTAGAGACCCGAAATACGCTCGGCTACGTGGCAATAGGGAAGGTAAGAGAAGGCGACATCTGAATCCGAAAAGGGAATTACCTGATGAAGCGATTCGACGCTATTGATCACGTAACGGTGACTCAGGCAAGCGCCTTTTGGCAGTCCAGTCGTGCCGGACGTATAGACCATGATGACGGTATCGTCCGGTTGAGCATTACCTGCTCGCATTTCAACAACCTCGCTGGTGGCTGACAGATGTTCTGCTCCCACTTGCAGGAATTGCTGATAGCTCATCACTCCGGGATTATCGCGCGCCAGTGATTCATCCAGGGCGATGATCGATTTCACTGTCACGAGTGAGGCTTGAACGCTGAGTACTTTGTCCAGCTGCAAAGGTGAATCGACCAGGACGAATTCAGCGTCCGAGTGGTTGATGACGTATTGGCATTGTTCCGCGGAACTGGTGGGGTAAAGACCTACACTTACGCCGCCCGCCAGAATCGTACCGAGATCGCTGATGGGCCAGGCGGGCACGTTGCCCATTAGGATGGCCACTGAGCCGCCTTTTTGCAGCCCCGAAACGATCAGGGCCGAGGCGAACGCGCGCGCCTCGCGGTCAAATACGTCCCAGGAAATCCCTTTCCAGTGATCGTCTTCGCGAACGAAGAAAACATCGCGGTCGCGGTACTGTGCGACGCGCTCACGAAAGAGTGAATAGATGTTTCGGTATTTCATAGAACGAATGCCACGGGATCAATCAGAGCATTCACCACTTCCATTTTTCATTCGCGGATTGGTGAATGAGAAATGGAAAATGAATGGGGCCTTTATTAGCCATCGCGATTCTTCACCAACGAAACGCCGCGCACGCCATATTAAGTCCTCCACCCGACGCGCACATTACAACCACCTGCCCGCGCTCTAACTTCCCCGCGCGCACTGCATCGTCGAGGACCATCGGTATGCACGCCGATCCGGTATAGCCCCACTTCTCCATGACTGTATGCGTGCGCGTCATGGGCAGGTCCAAACCTTTCATTACTGCTTTGATCGTGCTCAAATTCACCTGGGTGAAGAGGAAAAGCGCGACGTCATCCAGTTGCAGATCGGCCTTCTGCAACACCTCGTGAACGATCGCCGGCCAGCCTTCCAGATTCACCTCGGGCGGATACTTTTTCGCAAAACGGACCTTCGTCCATTCGCCCTCGCGCAGGACATCCTCTGTGATAGGCATGAAAGTTCCGCCGGCATAGATGCCCATGCGATCGTGATAGCTGCCATCAGCCACCAGCTTTGAGGCGAGGAAGCCAGGGCCCTCCGCATCCGCTTGCAGTACGACAGCGCCGGCCCCGTCAGCAAAAATGGTGGCTGTCCTTTTCTGGGTCCAGTCAAGGTACTTGCTCATCGCATAGGCCCCGATTACCAGAACGCTTTTATACGCCGGGTCGGCAATTATGTATTTCGACGCGGTGTCCAGCGCCGTAACGAATCCCGCACAAGCGCAGTTCAGATCGAAGGTGCCGGCGTTGGTCGCACCCAGTCGATGTTGCACCACCACTGAAGTTGCGGGCGACAAATACTCCGGAGTATCAGTAGCCAGAATGATGAGGTCCAGCTCCTCGGGCCGAACGCCGGCCGCATTCAGAGCATTGAGAGCAGCCGCTGTAGCCAGATCCGCGGTGCTCTCGTTATCCGCGCAGACATGCCGTTCACGAATGCCGACGACCTGTGAAACGAATTCGTTAATGTCTTCACCCAACATGCGGCTCAGATCCTCGTTCGTGAGAACTCTTTCGGGAACGAATGACCCTGTGCCTGTAATTTTTGCGAAAGTCATAGTCATGATAAATACCCGTTCTAACTGGTTCGTATTGAATCGATGAAGCTGATGACTTCACGGTTAAACTCTTCCGGCTGCTCGATAAAGAACATGTGACTGCCGCCCGCGATGACCGAGAGTTTAGCCTGGGGAATTTTGGCGACCAGGTTCTCTGAATTTGCCGGGGGAACCAGCGTGTCCTCGTCACCAGTCAGGACCAATACCGGCGCCTCGATCTCCGCTACTCTGGTCTCGACATTAAAAGCAGCCGCTGCCTGTAATTGCGCAAAGTGGGTTTGGTCGCTGACCGGATTACTAAGGCGCAGGCGCACAACCTCTGCGAGTGCCTCGGGATCTTCCTGACTAAACTTTGAAGAAAAGACCATCAGAAAGTTCTGAAGGGCTGGCTCTTCCATATTCATACCCTCGTTGGCCGCCATTGCCTGCAAGATGTGCAGCGGCGGCAACAGATGGCGTGGGCCGCCGAAACTGGTGCAACAGAGAATCAAGCTGCGGGTTCGCTGCGGATAGGCGAGCGCAAACTCCTGCGCGACAAAACCGCCGAAGGACGCACCGAGGACGTGAGCTTGCTCGATCTCGAGCGCGGACAACAGGCCGGCGAGATCATCAGCCATTGCCCTCACAGTCTGGGGCGAGGCTGACTGATCGGACTTGCCAATCCCGCGCGGATCGAAAATGATCGTGCGGAAATTCTGTGCGAAAGTTTCGACCTGCCTGAACCACAACCACAGTCCAGTGCGGAAACCGGGAACCAGGATTAACGGCTCTCCCTGGCCGTGGATCTCGTAGTACAGCCGATGCTCGCCAACCTTTGTCGTGGGCATAACGGAAAGGGAAGCTAGCAGGGAACTCGATGAAAGCCAAATTCGGACATGTTAAAGGCCACGTGTTTAGATCACGTGGCCTTAAGTAGCAAGTAGCACAGACTTCAGTCTGTGATTTGGTCCGGGAACACAGACTGAAGTCTGTGCTAGGTGGAGTTTTACCGCGCTTCGCTCTCGATAAAGTTCTTAAGCACTCTGGCTCGCGATGGATGTCGGAGCTTTCTCAGCGCCTTGGCTTCGATTTGACGTATGCGTTCCCGCGTTACGTTAAAGTTCTGGCCCACCTCTTCCAGAGTCCGCTCGTGTCCTTCATTGTCCAGACCAAAACGCAAACGTATCACTCGTTCCTCACGCGGGCTAAGCGTTTGCAGTACATCGCCCGTGATCTCGCGCAGGTTCGAAGTAATAACTCGGGCTGCGGGACTTTCGGTTGACTTGTCTTCAATCAGGTCGCCGAGTTGCGAATCGCCGCTTTCGCCGATTGGCGTCTCGAGCGAGATCGGATCCTGCATCAACTTAAAGGCCTTGCGCACCTTTTCCACCGACGTGTCCATCCGCTTGGCTATCTCTTCCGTGGTTGGTTCACGCCCCAGATCGCGCACCAGTTCACGCGAAGTGTTCTTGAGCTTGTTGATTACTTCAATCATATGCACGGGAATGCGAATGGTCCTTGCCTGGTCCGCAATTGCCCGTGTGATTGCCTGACGAATCCACCAGGTCGCGTAGGTCGAAAACTTGTACCCACGGCGCCAGTCAAACTTATCCACGCCCTTCATCAGGCCCAGGTTGCCTTCCTGAATGAGATCCAGGAACTGCAAGCCGCGATTCTGATATTTCTTGGCGATGGAAACCACCAGGCGGAGGTTGGCCTCCGTCAGTTCGTGCTTGGCCTGTGCAGCCTGAGCTTCGCCGGCCACGATCATTTGATACGAGCGCTTGATTTCCAGCGGCGAGACAAAATGTTCCGCCTCAATCTCTTTCAAGCGACGCTTGGCCACGGTAACGTGACGTTTGAATTCCTTCTTTTCGTCCGCCTTGATGCGCTTTTTGCTCAGCTTCTCAGTGAAGCTCTCAATCTCGCGCTCCAGCGTTCGCACTTCCTTGTGCCGTTCACTGATAGCTTGAATCAATCGTTGACGGGTGGCTTCCTTGAGATGCAGCAAAGCCATTTCCGTAACGATCTCAATTCTGGTTCGCGACAGCTTACGCTTGCAGCGCAGCAGCTTCTTTGAAGGCTTCTTCGTGCCTCTGCCATGCGGAACCGTTTGTTCCACCCTCAAGGCCGCAAGCTCTTTCAGCGCTCGCTTGTAGAGCTTGCGAATGTTTTGGATACCTTCAATGGTCCACTGAAGATATTCCTCGCTCCGATCCTCGTGCTCGTCAGCCTCCATCTGGTCAGAGAAGGTGACGATGTCACGGATGTTCAGGTTCCCCGCTTCGAGCTCGCTGCCAATATCCAGCAGGGCAACCACGGCGATCGGCGAACGCGCGATGGCCTTATGGGCCCGCTTCTGTCCCCACTCAATTCGTTTGGCAATCGCCACTTCCTGCTCGCGCTTGAGCAGCGGAACGATGCCCATCTCGCGCATATAGACGCGCACGGGATCCGAGGTCTTGTCGAGCGCTCCGGCTGACAGATCGAGTTCCACGTCCTCAGCCAAAGGTTCGTCGTCATCACCGGCCGACGCATTGGCGGCCGAGTCCTGCTCAATCAGAGGTTCGTCTGACTCCGTCCCGACGATTCCCGCCGTCTGCAACTTGAGCAGTACATCATCAATATCTTCGATAGAGATTGCGTCTTCCAACAATTCCTCGTTGGGGCTGGCAAACTCATCCTTGCCTGAATTCATTAAGCCGACATCCTGATCTTTCTTAAGCCTACTCAATTCACTCCGCCTTTCGTGCGAGATTTTCATGTTTCAGAGAGCCTCTCGCTCGTGAACTCTCTGTTCGCTTCACGTTTATATAGATGCGTTATTGCTCTTTCGCGATAGTTCCAGATCTCGTGCGTTTATTAATACCTCGTGTCCCCTCGGTGTCGTGCGGTAACTTTTCCGCCCGCGTGTGATGTCTGGCGGCCGCGCTGCCGGGTTTTAGCCGCATCATCACGTCCCTAATACTGATTTTCTCCAGAACTTGTTCAACCGCCGAATTAGCTTCTTCGAAAACAGCGCCCAGAACCGATTCAATGTTCACGCCCACCGGGCAGTGCCGGCTGGCCGGCTGTCGATGCAAAGAAAATACGCCCGGGCATTCAACCGCGTGGTATACGTCCCGCAAAGTAATCTCAGCCGCCCGGCGGCTCAGCCTGGATCCACCCGTCGACCCTGTCTGAGAAATAACCAGATTTGCCTCGGAAAGTTCGCAAAGCATCCGTCTAATTACGACTGGATTCGTGTTTACGCTCTCCGCCACTTGTTCGGATTTCAGGGGTTCGTCCTCTGACCAGGCCATCAGGGTCAGGATATGGATCGCCACGGCGAATCGGCTACTAGTTGACATACAACGACTTCAGGAACCTTTATTCTGTAACAATTATAGTTACAATTGAGTTTTTGTCAAGGTTAGACAATGATTTACAGCAATTGGATGAGAGAGATTGGGCATACCGCCCTCAAAAAGAGGCTGCACAAAGTTGAACCGGCCCCAATCCGAAGATTTGGGGCCGGTTTTGCTCACAAAAACCTGCAGGTGACCGGTATTCCAGAGCGTCACTGGCCGAGCGGCGGATCCGTTGGCGACGCTGGTTGGTCACTGTTTACATGTATGGTGCTGGAATTCGAGTCGGCGTAGAAATGGTTCTTGCCCGTTGCACCCACGCCTTCGCTTTGCTGGGGGTCGGCGCTTATTGTGTAACTAGCTGGTTGGTTGCTCGATTTGGCGATCACTTTCAAATTGAAGACATAGCCCTCAACTACCGGCGTGGTGCCGTTAAAACGCGTGTCGAGCATTCCGTCCTTCAACATCTGATCAAAGGTCCCAAAGGTGCTCCGATTATGGCCGTTGTAATAAAGCATCTGCTGTTCGGAGATGGTTCGGATAGTCTTAACAGCCGCCGCTTCGTTGGCTTGCTTCACTGCCGCTTTCCAACCGGTCACGCCCACGGCTATCAAAATTCCAATGATCGCAATGACGATCATGAGCTCGATAAGCGAGAAACCCGCCTCATCCGAACGTCTGGTGTGGTCGTTTTTCATAACCTCTCCTCGCAACTCTAAATACACGTCCAAACTGATTAATTGTTCCCAGGATTTCCTAAGACCTGCGGAGCGATTGGAGTTTACTACATTCAGATGCGCTTAGTCATGCTCCGGTGTCCTGCTCTTTTTCAGGTGCGGCACCGACTTCGAACATGTAGAATGAACCTCGGTTCAGGAAGACATTTGATGAGAAACGTAGAGACAATAAACGACCGGTCCGCAGCATTTACGGCGCGGGCCGTCGAGACTGTCGACCGCCTGCAAGCCGCCATCGAGACAGTGATCAAGGGAAAGCCGGAGTCCGTGCGCCTGGCCATCGTCACCTTGATCGCCGGCGGCCACCTGCTGGTCGAAGACGTTCCAGGCGTAGGCAAAACCACGCTGGCACACGCGCTGGCGCGTGCTCTTGATTGCACCTTCCAACGCGTGCAGTTTACCTCGGATCTTTTGCCCTCGGATGTCATCGGTCTTTCAATTTACAACCAGCACACAGGTATTTTTGAGTGGAAGCCGGGACCGGTCTTTGCGAATGTGGTGCTGGCTGATGAGATTAATCGCACTACACCGAAGACCCAGTCGGCTTTGCTGGAAGCCATGGCTGAGCGGCAGGTGACCGTCGAAGGGATCACGCACCCACTGCCGCAGCTGTTCATCGTTCTGGCGACGCAAAATCCGATCGAACATCACGGCACTTATCCCCTACCGGAATCGCAGCTCGATCGCTTCATGCTGCGTCTGCGTATTGGTTATCCAGAGGCCGGCGCGGAAATGCAGATGCTGCGGGACCGCGAATACAAAGACCCTCTGGAGTCGCTGAGGCCGGTGATGTCGGATTTGGAAGTACTCGAACTGCAGCAAAACGTCTCAGCGGTATCGGTCGACGATGCTCTGGTTGAGTACCTGATGAGGATCGTGACTGCTACGCGCGATTCCGAAATGCTCGACCTGGGCGTAAGCCCGCGCGGCACGTTGGCGCTTTTTCGTGCAGCCCAGGCACTCGCATTAACCGAAGACAGAGCTTATTGCATTCCCGACGATATCAAACGGCTTGTCATTCCCGTTTTTGCCCATCGCATTCTGGTCAGCTCGCGGTTTTCTTCTTCACTCCGCCGCAGCGAAGAGGCCGAAGCTGTGCTTACCGAAATCGTCAAGACTGTCAGCGTTCCCCTCTAAAAGGATGAAGGCGGAAGGAAAAATGTCCGACAAACTTCAGTTTGTCGCCGACCCCGCGCCGGCATCCAGGGGAAGTAACGACAAACTGAAGTTTGTCGTACATTGGCGTAAAGCGATCTTCTCCACTCTGCTGGTTGTATTCGGTCTGGCTACAGCCCTCGTCTCGGTACTTGCTCGTCGCACTGATAACTCGGGTCTGGCTGCGGCCGCGGCAATACTCTCGCTGATTGTCGCGGGCCTGATTGTAATTTTTGTTGTGCCGCCGCTGGCGCGCTCTGCACGTCTCGAGCTGGGCCGGCTGGAACTTCCGGTTGAACTGACTACGGGTGGTGGAATCTATTTGATTCTGGTGTCCGTCGTTGCCTTTGCTGCCTGGAACACGGGCAACAATTTGCTGTTTCTGGTTTTTTCCGTGCTCGTGTCCACAATGTTTGTCGGCTGGATGTCGGCGCGAGCCTCGCTGCGCGAACTCACCGTGTCGGCTCGCTTTCCCGATCACATCTTTGCCGGCGAAGCCGCTCCGGTGATCGTAACGGTAAGAAACACCAAGCGCCTACTGCCATCTTTCTCCACGATGGTCGAGGCCCGCGGCCCGATCGAAGGCGGCGAAAGACTCGCTAAGCAAAGAAGACGCCCGCGCTTTCAAAAACGGGCCCTGGCCTATTTTGTTTATGTGCCGCATGCCACCGCTGCGGAACAAAGGGTCGAGCAACTCTTCCCCAATCGAGGTCACTTACTTATTACCGGGTTCGAACTGTCGACGCGCTTCCCCTTCGGGTTTCTGCGGCGACGCCGTCGTCTGAGAGCTCGGAACGTCGATTTAATTGTCTATCCAAAACCCGAAGCAATAGGCGACGAACTTCACCTGCTGCCGATGTATGCCGGCCGAAGCGCATCGCTGCGGCGTGGCGTAGGGCACGATTTGTTTTCGCTGCGTGATTATCAACCGCAGGATGATCTGAGGCACATCGACTGGAAGGCCACCGCGCGAGCGCGACGACTTACTGTCCGCGAATTTACATCGGAAGATGAGCGTCGCATCACCGTTATTTTGGACGCGCGGTTAGCTGACGAAACCGCGGAGGCAAAGGCAGCGTTCGAACGGGGCGTGACACTCGCAGCCTCGTTGGCCAAACACTTTATTGATGAGCGGGCCGAGGTGCGGCTAATCGTGGGCAGTGAACGCGGCAGGTTTGGTTCCGGTCTGGAACATCTTTACGACTGTTTGCGAAGACTGGCGTTGGCGGCGCCGCAAGCTGAAGCCTCGGAATTCTTCACGCAGGTGGCGGAAATTGAGGAAGCCTCTCCGCAAGCTGCGTCGGCAGCGGGCGATTTCGGGATCCTGCTAACTTCGTCTGCACCCGGTTCAATACCCGCTCACGTTTGGCGAAATTCGCACGTCATCTACCTATAGAAATGACAAATCTTCGAACTGTCGAGCAGTCCCATGAACTCGGCGTCTATTCGTCGCGCAGCATCTCGGTTATCGCCATCTGTTTTGTTCTGTCAGGAATGACAGGATTGATCTATGAAGTGTTGTGGGCGCGGATGTTGGGATTGGTATTTGGCGCGACCACGCTGGCCGTTAGCACAGTGTTGGCTTCGTTCATGGGCGGTCTCGCTTTGGGCAGCGCGCTCGCTGGTCGTTTGGGCGCCCGCGTAAAAAGGCCTTTGCGTGCTTACGGGCTGATTGAGATCGCGATTGCCATTTACGCTCTGCTTATTCCCTGGCTCTTCCGTTTAGTCGATCAGATCTACGCGCTCGTCTGGCAGCAACTGCACCCTAACTTCTACGTGTTTAGCTTGTGGCGGTTTGTCCTCTCCGGAATCACTTTACTGGTCCCTACGACTCTGATGGGAGCAACGCTACCGGTTTTGGCCGCAGTGCTAATGCGGAGCCGACGGTTTAAGTCTACGTCCGTAACCAGGCTCTACACCTACAATCTTTGTGGGGCGATTCTGGGCACCGTGGCCGCTGGGTTTTTCCTATTGCCAACCTGGGGTCTAAGAAGAACGATTTATGTTGCCGCGATCACTAATGTCGTTATCGGGCTGGTGGCGATGGCTCTGGATCGCGCGAACAGAGCCCACGCGAAAAATTTTGAGGGAGCTGTCTCGGCTGCACCGCAAGCGCAAGTTGAAAAGGTTTCTGCCGCCGCTGCATTTGCCGAAGGGACCATATTCTGGCTTTCGTGTGCGTTTGTTTCGGGTTTTGTGACGATAAGCACGCAGGTCGCCTGGACACGCGTGCTGACCATGGTGATTGGTTCGAGCACTTACGCGTTCAGCATAGTCGTGGCCCTGTTTCTCATTGGCCTCTCGCTGGGAGCTTATGAGATTGGCCGCAAGGTCCGGACACGAAGTTTGCGGCGCACGATTTTCAAGGTAGAGATCGCTACCGGAGTGGCGTTGTTATTGAGCCTTGGCGTAGTAAATCAGGTGCCTGGCTTGCTGGTGCTCGCCGGTCTGAAATCAAACGTGGGAACCTGGGGCGGTTTGCTGACTCTGCAAATAGTTTGCGCAGCTTTGCTGGTTCTGCTGCCGGCGATCCTGATGGGCACGGTCATGCCAGTCGTGTTGGTGTGGGCCAGCGGCGCGCGTGAAGATTTATCAGTGCGGCTCGTTGGGCGCAGTTATGCGGTGAACACAGTGGGCGCAATCTTTGGAGCTTTTTGCGCGGGCTTCATCCTGATCCCCAGGACCGGCACGCGTTTCACAATCGTCCTGGCGGCAGCGCTTTGTTTCCTGATCGCCGGCATCGCATTCCCTGCCATGTACCCTGCGAAAGATCGCGACGTGGTCCGGGCTTTTGCCGTCGGCGGATCCGTCGTACTGATCCTGGCATCCTTTTTACTTGCTCCGCGCCTGAATCTGAATGAGCTTTCAATAGGCGCCTACGACAGTCTGGTGCGCGTGCTTGCCAAATCGCGGGAGCCGGGAAGTGATAGCGAAGCAACAAAGCCGCCGAATGGCCGACATGAACTGTTGATGTATGAAGAAGGGCCTACCTCAACCGTATCGGTCCGTAAAGATTGGGACATTACCGCACTGGCGATTAATGGCCGCACCAATGCCTCGGATGGAGAAGACATGGCCACGCAGGTCATGCTGGCCCAGTTGCCGATACTGCTGGCGCCTTCGATCAAAAATGGATTGATTGTTGGCTTTGCTTCCGGGGTGAGTGCGGGCGCGATCTTGCAGTCGCCAATCGAGTCGGTAACATGCGTTGAACTCGAACCGGCGACAGTCGCGGCCTCGCGCTTCTTTGAACACGTTAATAATCACCCGCTGAATGATCCGCGGCTCCATCTGGTGATTGACGATGCGCGCACTTATCTGCGCGGCAGTCCGGAGCGTTATGATCTGATCATGAGCGAGCCCAGCCATCCCTGGGTGCCCGGTGTGGCGAACCTGTTTACGGAAGAATTCTTCCAGTTGGGACGCCGGCGATTGAATGATGCCGGGGTGTTTGTGCAATGGCTGCAGGTATATCAACTGTCCAACGAAAGCTTGCGATCAGTGCTGGCAACCTTTCACCAGGTCTTTCCGCATGTCATGGTATTCCGAGTCGGCGGGAATGCGCAGGGAAAGGATTTGGTGCTGCTTGGCAGCCAGGAACCGTTGAACCTGGATCGCATTGCAGAGCGTATGCGTGATCAGCGCATCGCCAACGAGTTGTCGCGGGTGGGCATGAAGACTGAAGCCGACGTGCGAGCATGGTACGTTTGCGACGAGATGCGTTTGGGTCCGGCGACCAGGGGCGCCGTGATCAATACCGACGACAACATGCACGTGGAGACGACTGCCCCACGCGAAGCGTTCCTGCCCCTAAGACTAACCAACGAGGCTTGGATCGAAAAGCTAATCCAAAGGTAAGAGTGCGGGCTCACCTATCATAGTGTATATACGCTAATGTGTTCTCATGGGGATATTTCAAAGGCGACTCGGTCGATCAACAGCGAACCGCATCGTCCTGCTCGTTTACACGTTAAGGAGTTCCACCAATGGCCAAGAGACAATCCGCATCATCAGCGCCCGCCGAGCGTCCCGCAAAGAGCGCAAAGCGTATTTTGGAAAATAAGATCGATTTCAGCGACATTCCTGAGTCGACCGATGAAGCGTTGGCAAGAGCCACGCGCGTCGGCAGACCAAGGACGGGAAAGGCGAAGCAGCTAATTGCTTTTCGCATCGAACCTGCACTGCTCGCAAAGCTGCGAAAGCTCGCAGCGAAAAAGGGACGGCCCTATCAGACGCTGCTTCATGAGATTCTTGAGTCGGCTGTGAAGAAAGCAGCATGATCGGGGTTCTGGACGCTGCGCTCGACGGATCTATTTTGAGAATAACCCCTCAGAGGTCACTGGTTTGGAGCTAGAGCCTTCTCAGCCGCCGCTTCACCGCTGCGAATGCAATCGGGAACGCCTGCGCCGCCATAGGAATTCCCGGCGAGGTGTAACCCCGGCAGTGTTTGTGCGCGAGCTCTGATGCGCGACACCAGGTCCAGGTGTCCGACATGATACTGGGGCATCGAACGCCGCCATTTCTGGACCACGGAAAAGAGTGGAGGCTTAACGAGGCCGAGCAAGTCGCGCAGGTCTTCACGCACGCGCCGAAGCATTTCGTCTTCGCCCAATTCGAACAGGTGTGGTTGCAAAGCGCCGCCCAGGAACGCGCGCAGCAGTACATGTTCCTCAGGCGCCCGGCCCGCGAACTTCACACTGCTAAAAGTACACGCAAGTATCGATCGACTTTCAATGAAGGGCACCACAAAGCCGAAGCCATCCAACGCATGCGGAATATCCACGCGTCTATAGGCGAGATTAATGGTGGCAGTGGATGCGTACTCAATTTGGTTCAACAGATGGGAAAGTTCCGCGTCCGTCTCTTGCAACAGCGCAGCAGCTGCATATGCCGGAATTGCCAGGCAAACGAAGTCAGCCTCAATTGAGGTACGATCGGTTAGTCGAATGTTCCAGGTGGTCCCGCATTCGCTCAACGACAGAGATTCCGCTCTTGTGTTCAGCCGAATCTGATCCTGAACACGCGCAGAAAGCTCATCGACAAGGACCTGCATGCCGCGATCAAACGAGAGAAATAAACTATAGCGCGGACCGCTCACACCAGTTTCCGCTGAGCTCGACTTCTTGCCCATGGCTCCGCTTACCAACGTTGTATTGCGCCGTTGTTTCCACATGGCGCGGATGACGCTGCCGTGGTTTTTCTCCATATCGAGAAACCGCGGCAGCGTGGCGCGCAGGCTGAGCTTTTCCGGGTCGGCAGTATAGATCCCGCCAATCATTGGTTGGGCCATGCGTTCAAAGGCCTCGCGTCCCAAACGACGCCGCACGAATTCAGCCAGGCTCTCGTCGTCATCACCGTTTGCCGCGCGTTTGGGAATGATCAGATCGAGCGCCATCCTTGCCTTGCCCGGCCAGCTGAAAATGTCTGTGGTGACAAAGGGCCAGAATCGTGTGGGCGCGAGCAATTGAAAACCGTCCGGTACAGGCCGCAGTCGTCCTTTGCGCACGATGAAACTACGGCGATGATTTTCGTTCGTTTCAATTAAGCGGGAAGAGATGCCGAGGCGGTGGGCCAGGGCGATCGCCTCCGGCTTATCAGAAATGAATGAATCGGCGCCGGCTTCGATCAAAAAACCATCGCGCTCGGTTGTTTTCAAAACGCCGCCGACTCGGGAACTTCCTTCGAGGAGCAGCACTTCAAGTGGTTGGTCACTTTTTGTCAGTTCGAGAAGGCGATGAGCAGCCGCGAGTCCCGTGATACCTCCACCGATGATTACAATTCGCTTTGGCTGCCTTTGAACTTGCATGTCTGAGTTACATTCCGCGGGGGCAAGCCCGCCTTCCGGACCTGGAGACTTCGAATCTTGTGGGTTGCCTCGACCTTAAGGCCGCTCGATCAGCGTCTGTCTCGTATTCTTGATCAACTCGAGGTTAGGAAGGGTGGCTTCCCCTCGCCTGCTGCGAATACAATTCCCTTTGCACAGCACCCTTCCGTGCAGGTATCAAGCAAGGGCTGCTGGTCAATCGTGAAAGCTCCTGGCCGGTCTGGTTGCATTCTCTCCAAAATCAACTCGCGGATCATTTTTATGAACGCCGGATGTGTGCCCGCGGTCCGCGCCCGCACCATATTCAGTCCGAGTTGTTCCGAGAATTGGCGCGCTTCAGTGTCGAGGTCATAGACAATTTCCATGTGATCGGAAACGAAACCGATGGGAGCAACGACTACGTCGGTGACCCCGGACTGTTTGAGTTCTTTCAAGTGGACCATGATGTCCGGTTCCAGCCAGGCTTGCGTTGGTGGACCACTGCGACTCTGATAGACAACGCGCCAATTATCATGACCGACGGCGCGCGCCACCAGACCGGCTGCCTCCTGAAGCTGCGCTTCATAAGCACAGTTGTCAGCCATCGCGCGCGGAATGCTGTGCGCCGTAAAGGCGATCTGTGTCGCTGTGCGGCGAAGTTCGGGAATCTCTTCGAGTGCAGTTCGCACGTTGTCGCTGTTTGCCTCGATGAACCCGGGATGATTGTAGAACGCGCGAACTTTTTGGACTCGCGGTGCTGTTTCGCCAATCATTTTCTGTGCGCCGGCGATGTCCTCCAGATATTGGCGGCAACTGGAGTAAGAACTGTAAGCGGACGTCACAAAGGCCAGCGCATTCTTGATCCCGTCATCCGCCATTTGTCGCAAGGTGTTCGCGAGCATTGGATGCCAGTTGCGATTGCCCCAGTAAATCGGCAGTGGCGGGCCGTGCTCTTCCAGTTCCTGTTTTAATGCCGCGATCAGTTTTCGATTCTGGCCGTTGATGGGACTAACGCCGCCAAACAATTCGTAGTGCTGCGCGACCTGCAGCATCCGTTCGCGCGGCACCTTGCGCCCATGCAAAACGTTTTCGAGGAAGGGAAGCACGTCGTCCATTCCTTCCGGCCCGCCGAATGACAAGATAAGTATTGCGTCGTATTTCGTCATTAACGTAATCAAAAATAGATTGGCTAATTCGAAGGAGGGTGCCAACCCGCAAGAATCCAGTTGCGCCGCACTTCTATGGACAAATGCGTCTTTGGTCCTACCCCTCATGCACACGCTCGACCAGCGCCATCACGTTGGCGACCGGCGTTTCCGGCAAGATCCCGTGGCCCAGATTGAAAATATGCCCGGGACGTCCCGCGGCGTAATCGAGAATCTTCTTTGCTTCGGCGCGCACGTGCTCTACGTTCGCGAACAACGAAACCGGATCCAGGTTACCCATGACCGCGACATCGTGTCCGACTCGCTCCCACGCCTGATCCAGACGCACGCGCCAGTCAAAGCCAATGACATCTCCACCGGCCTCGCGCATGAGCTCCAGCAGCGCCGCGGTGCCGGTCCCAAAGTGCAGCACCGGAACACCTGGGGCAACACTGCTGATCACGCTTTGCGTATGGGGCAGAACATATTCGCGATAATCGTCGGGGCTCAGACAGCCGACCCACGAATCAAATAATTGGACGGCTTGCGCGCCGGCGTCGACTTGTGCGTTCAAATATTTTGTCAGCGCGCGCGAGATCAAGGCCATCATCGCATGCCACGCACCGCTGTCGTTGTACATCAATCGTTTGGTGTTGATGTAATTCTTTGACCCTCCGCCCTCAATGATGTACGAGGCGAGAGTAAACGGCGCCCCACAGAATCCGATCAGGGGAAGACCAGGCGCCAGGGCCTGGCGAGTTTTTCGAATCGCTTCAAAAACAAAATTAAGTGAAGCGATATCGTCGACCTCACGCAGGCGATCTACGTCGGCCGAGCTACGCACCGGGTTATGTATTACGGGTCCATCGCCCCCGGCAAATCCCAGTTCGATACCCATTGGCTCAATAATGAGCAGAATGTCCGCGAAGATAATCGCCGCATCGACACCCAGGCGCTCGACGGCGGTTACAGTTACTTCGGCGGCCAGATCCGGCGTCTTGCACAATTCAAGAAAGCTCATGCGCGAGCGGACCTCGCGATATTCAGGCATGTATCGACCCGCCTGGCGCATCAACCAGATGGGGGTGTAGGGCGCCGGCTGGCGTCGGCAGGCGCGCATAAAAGGACTTTCGCGAAGTTCATCAGTCAGGTGTGGGGTGTTTTCCGGCACTCATTCCTCGAATCACTGAGAATTCGGTCTCGAACTTTCCCGTCCTCGCTGTCGTTCAACGCCCTTGTAGCTTGATTGGCTTGACACACTCATCAGACTACAATACACCGCCCGGAAAGCGGTAATTGACTGGGCCGGCCGTAGCCGACAAAGTTGCCACAAACCGCAGTTTAGCGGTGTTTACACTTTCGAGAGAGCGGTGAATGAATGAGCGGACAAGCTAGAGCCTTAATAGACTCCATGCCTGACCAAATCGCGACTGTGGCGTCCTCGCTCAGTTTTGACGAGGCGTTCACGCTTCACCACCGTGCCGTTTTCCGGACGGCTCGCGCCGTTTTGCGCGACGCTGCTCTGGCTGAAGACGTAACACAAGAGGTCTTTTTAAGACTCTACCGCTACCAGGATTCAACGCCGGGCGAAGAGCTGCTGCGGCCGTGGTTACTTCGGGTTACGCTTAATGTGGCGCGCAATACGATTCGGGGCCAAAGCCGATCGATGGCGCGCGACACCGTGTACTCGCAGGAAACATTCGGCGAGGGCTGGAAGGCTCCGGAAGAGGATTACGAACGACGCCTTGAGATTGAAGAGGCGCGGCGCGCTCTTGATAAAATAAAGGAGCCAATGCGCAGTTGCCTGCTTCTAAAACAGCAGGGACTTTCGTATCGCGAAATTGCCGAAACGCTTTCACTGAAAGAGACGAACGTCGGCAGTCTGGTAGCGCGAGGAAGAAAACAGTTTGCAAGGGTGTTCGGCAAGATCGGAGGGGTTCGATGAAAGAGTGTGTCACAGAAGGAATTCTGCAGAGCTATTTTGATGGCGAGCTGTCGCTGGAAATAATGGAAAGCGTCGGCGCGCACCTAACGTCGTGCCTGGCTTGCAAGCGCGCGGCTCGCGAACTCGAGGACGAGAGTCTATTGCTCTCCGCGGCGCTCGAACCGGAGCTTGCTCTGAACGTGCCGACTGAGCGCTTGCGTCATCGTCTCGATGCGGCCATCGCTGAGAAGCGACTCCTCAATCCCGCGCGACCGAGTTTGGCAGCGGCGGGCGCGTCGGTGCCCCTGGTTCGCAAGTGGACGCAGTCAATCGCGGATTTATTTGCGGTCTCGCCGCAACGTGCTTTTGGCTATGCCGGTTTGGCAGCGGTCGTTCTCTTTGTCGTGACGTTTGCTTTGCTGCGCTTCAGGACCGCCCCGATTAGTAAGCATCCTGAAGTAGCAGTAAACAATTCGACCTCGCCTGTTCCCGCTACTACTCCGAACCCCAAAGTAGCGGTGGCGCAAATGCCAACTACGGGAAATAAAAATCCCGGGGTGAGTTACAGACCGGTCGTGTACCGACCGAAGCGAGCGGTTACCCCGCGTGCGAACAATGAGGCAGAGTCTGCCCACGTCAAACTCTTGCCTGGTGAACGCAGCTACATAAAAACCATTGCCGCTCTGGATACGTCTATCAAGTCTAACCATGCCGTACCTATGAGGCCGGCGCTGCAATCAGAGTACGAACGCAATCTCGCGATGTTGGATCGGGCGATTGCGGCCACGCGCAACGCCGCTAAGAGCAATCCTAATGATCCCGATGCGGCAGAGTTCATGTTCACTGCTTATCAAACGAAAGTGGACTTCTTGAATCAGGTTGCCGATTCGCGGCTTTCGAACAGACAGCACTAGAAAGAACCAGTGCTCAGGGCAATAATGAATTTCCGAACCTCCTTAATTTTTCTAATCTTGATATTCGCGTCGTCGTCGGTCTACGCACACGACGAGAAGCGGAACGAGAAGGGGCGTGGCGCAAAAGTCGAGCGCTCGATTGCTACGGATTCGCATGTGACGGTGTCAGCGTGTTCAGTTTCGGGCGGTATCACCGTCCATGGATGGGACCGCAACGAAGTTCGTGTTCGCTCCGGCGAGGCGGCGGAGATTAAGTTCCAGCGCAAAGACCAGGGCGCCGAGGTCAGCCCCGTAAGAAAAATCGAGTTGCTGATCCTGGATAAGGAACAAGGCCCAACACAGCCTGGCTTTTGTGAATCGTCGAGTGAAATCGAACTGGATGTACCGCGCGGCGCCACTGTCCAACTGCGCACCCGCGACAGTGATATTAATGTCTTTGAGGTGGCCACAGCTTATGTGAATACGCAAAATGGCGACGTGACGATAGAACATGCGACCACTGCCGTCCAGGCGGGCAGCATCGGCGGCGGCATTTCACTGAGGGACTCCAGCGGCCGGATCAATCTTCATTCGGCAGGTGGAAGTATCGAGGCCACCGCTGTTAGTCCCGCTGATGCCGCCGACACTTTCGAAGCGCACAGCCTCGGTGGTGAGATCATGCTCGACCACGTTACCCATGCACGGCTTAGCGCGGATACCTTGAATGGAAGTTTGTCTCTTACCGGCCCGTTGGCCCGAAGTGGTCGTTATAGCTTCCGCACCATGTCCGGTGATATGACTTTAACGCTGCCCGAGGAGTCCTCGTTCCAGCTCAGTGCCAGGTTCTCTCAAAAGGCAGAAATCATCACAGACTTTCCGCTCACGTTGATTCCTCAGTCAAGTGCACAGCCGGCACCGAAGGCCGCCCCGAGGAGTGCAGTTCCGGTTCCGCCGGTGGAGGGCCCTGCACCCCTGCCCGTCGCTGCGCCGAAGAAAGATTTTCCCGAGGCGGGCGTCAGGGTGAAGACGAAAGTTTTGGTTGATGTTTCCAGTGTTACGCTGCGCCGCCTGGAGGGCATTCATGGCAGTGGCGATGCAAAGCTGGAGCTGGCTTCGTTCTCGGGAACTATTCATCTGCAAAAGCAATAACTTCCTTCTTGCGAAATAGCGCAAATTCTTGGCACGACGGCACAAACTTTTCGCACTAACCGCACAAACTCTTCGCACGCAAACGCATTTCGGAGTAACCCAATCCCCAGATCTGTACCGTTTAGAAAGCGCACTTGTGCGCCAACGTTAGCGAGGTTCATGCTACACATGCATCCTGCGTGGCCCACGCGCACAAGTTCGCTCTCTAAACGGAAAAAGAATGACCTTCATCAATAGATGAATCCTGATTTATTTGCCACAAAGCGATCCAGGACGGTGTTTTGGTAGTAGAGCAACGCAGACGGGCCGAAGCCGGTAGTGATCGTACCAAGGGGAGACCGGCTTCGGTCCGGTAATAAGGAAGGAAAGCAAGATGGCTAACGCAGGCACAACTCAAAAAGGACGCACGAGACAGAACCGTTTCTTTGTTCTTCTGCTTGTTCTGGCCGCCCTCTCAGGTGTGGTGAAAGATCTTGAGCGGCTTCAGACAGTAACCCGCAGCATCCATGGTTTGACAGCGTCCTGGCTGGAAATGGGTTCGACTGTTTATGCCAGTGGAATTCCATCGTCAGTTACTTGTCCGACGGCAGGGCAGGCAGAGAAGGTCGAGCCTTTTCGTTGGACCGGGCTGGTGGCCGCCGGACAGTCGATTGAGATCAAAGGTATTAACGGCGGCATCATCGCGGAACCTGCGGCAGGCAATCAGGTCGAAGTCGTAGCCACGAAGAAAGCACGCCGCAGCGATCCGGTCGCTGTTAACATCAGAGTCGTGCCGCATGCCAAGGGAGTGACAATCTGTGCTGTCTATCCCAACGATCCTTCCGATCAACCGAATACCTGTGAGCCTGGGGACGCCCGAGACCATTCACATGTGCGCAACAACGATGTGAGCGTCAATTTTGTGGTGCGGGTCCCGTCGGGTGTGCAATTCATCGGCCGGACCATCAACGGCGAAATTAGGGCGACGTCGTTGACCGGCAATGTTGATTCGCGCACGGTTAACGGCAGCATCAATATTTCAACGAGTGGATATGCGCAGGCAAACACAGTCAATGGTGAGATCACCGCCAGGATGGGAAGTGCGAACTGGAGCGACTCGTTGGAGTTCAAAACCGTGAATGGCGGTATTGATCTGGATCTACCGGGTGTTCTCAGTACTCAGATTGAGGCCGAAACTTTTAACGGCAGCATCGACTCTGATTTTCCCTTGACCCTATCCGGACGAGTGAGTCGCAAACATGTAAGCGGAACAATTGGGGGCGGTGGCCGTGAGTTGCTGCTCAAGACTTTGAATGGAAGCATTCATCTCAAACGCGTGGGCTGAGGTCCGACAAACTTCAGTTTGTCGATGCGGAGCAGTGAATGAACTCGACGGGAGCCGCGATCTGACGGGCAAGAAAACTTCTAACTATACGCAGCGACAAACTGAAGTTTGTCGGACTTTGAAAAATCATGTATTAAGGAACAACCAGATGAAGAGAACACTGATAACAGCATTCATAATTACTATCGCATTGGCGACGCAGTCCGGCACTCGCGGCAGGGCAGCGTCAATCAGCACCCTGGTTGGCGCGCAGAGTACCGATTTGACGGAGCTGCAGAAAGCCAGTGCCGACGAGATTCGCGAAGAGTTTCATCAATCCTACCCGCTCTCCGCTAACGGTCGAGTCAGCGTTGAAAACATCAATGGCGGAGTGCGTATCGCCGTGTGGGACCAAAATGAAGTGAAGGTCGACGCCGTCAAACGAGCTTACCGGCGGGAACGCCTGGAGGAAGCGAAGATCGAAGTGAGCGCCACTGCCGATAGCGTCAGAATCAAGACGGGCTATCCTGATCGCGACCAGATGTTTACCGACGAAGAAGGTCGACGTTCCAACAACCCGGCCTCTGTCGAGTACTCGCTGACTATTCCGCGCCGGGCGCGTATTGAGTCAGTTGAGGTTATTAACGGCTCGCTGGATATCGACGGCGCGGAGGGTGATGTCAAGGCCTCGTCAATTAATGGTTACGTTAAGGCGCGAGCGTTGATGGGCGAAGTCAGGCTCTCCACTGTGAATGGTGGTCTGGAAGCTACCTTCACGCAGCTGGACACAGCCAAGCCGGTCACGCTCAATTCAGTGAATGGCAACATTGCTTTGGTTATTCCGTCTGACGCCAACGCGCAACTGCGCGCCGGCACCGTCCACGGCGGCGTAAGTAACGACTTCGGCTTGCCGGTGATCGACGGTGAATATGTGGGCCATGAGCTTTTTGGACAAATTGGTACGGGCGGACCACGCATCAAGCTGGGTAACGTCAATGGCCGCATCACGATCAAACGTGCCGGCGATGGGCGAACTCTGAGTCCCTCCACGAACCTGCAGGCCAATAAGGAAAAACACAAGGGTGACAAATCAGACACGCATATGCAGGATCTCAATGAAGAGATTCGCGAAGCCACGCGCGCGGCGACGCGCGTGCAGGTAGACGTTCAAAGACTAAACCGAGACGAGCAAATCGAGATCCAACGTGAAGTCGAGCGCTCGATCCGCGAGTCACAACGCGAGGTTGAACGAGCCCAGCGTGAGATTCAGCGCACAGTACAGCGCCAGGTGCGCGAACAAACGCGCGAGCCGTTTCGCAACCGTGCGGGCGCGGGCAAGGGCAATGAGTCAGGTTGGGGAAGGTTCATCGATCGCGAATCGAAAAGCTTTCCGGTTAGCGGAACACCCAGCGTCAAAATTTCCACCTATGACGGCGCCGTAACAATTCGTGCCTGGGACAAACCTGAGGTTAGTTACACTGCCGTCAAGCGCGCCAACCATGAAGAGTCTCTGAAGAACATCAGCATCGAAGCGAGTCAGCAGGGATCGTCAATTTCGATCATCGCCAACACTACCAATAAAGGGACGGACGATGACGGCTCGACCGCTTTGGAGGTTTTCGTACCGCGCAGCGCCAACCTGAATTTTTCCTCCGACGATGGACACCTAAGCGTGCAGGGTGTTTCCGGAGAGTTGGTGGCCCGCAGCGGTGATGGATCGATCGAAGTCGATGGGGGACAAGGCCGCCTGAAGGCCAACACCGAAGACGGCCGCATCCGCGTAACAGGTTTTCAGGGTGAAGTAGACGCACGAACCGGCGATGGATCAATCACGCTCGAAGGAACCTTCACCGGCCTGCAGGCGCACACCGGCGACGGTTCAATCGTGCTGGGTGTGCCCGCCGACTCGAACTTCGTGATCGAAACAAACGCCGAGGAAGTAAGCAACGAGGGTCTGAACATTTCTGAAGAGGCCGCTCCCTCCGCGCGTGTAAAACGCTGGAAGGTCGGCCGGGGTGGCGCGGTTTTTACACTCAATACCGGCGACGGCCACGTAATCCTGCGCCAACGCTGACATAGCCGCGATTGATGAGTGGCTGCAATCGCTTTGGCTTCAGTATCGTAAAGAAGAAATTTTCGGGATAATTGGGGCACATTCCTCTCCTTCGGAGCTGATGTGCCTGTTTTTGGAATGTATTTCTATAGAAATTTCGTCCCTCCGGGATTGAGGGGATTGAAGCCAGGCGACTTGATTCACGGATTCATTGTTGCAAGAACTCCAGAGATACTAGTCAATCTGATATTAATCAATTAACGGACATTCTTACTTGCGTCTGAAGAACTTCATTTCTATCTGCGCCGTGCTCTGTTCTTTGTCGGCGCACGCGATCGCGCAAACAACTTCGCTTCCGACTAATGCCACGCCTGCTGCCGTTTCGCCCTCCCCTGGATTGAACGCCGTAAAGGAGGCGCCGGCGGCAGGCCATGTGCGTATCACGGTGCCCGCGGAAAAGGCCCGGCCGCTGCACATTCCGCGTCTTGATAAGCCGCCGGTGATCGACGGCAAGTTGGACGATGAAGTCTGGAAGCAGGCGGTGGTGCTGCGAGATTTTTACCAAATCAATCCGGGCGACAACATCACTCCTTCCAAACCCAGCGAAGCCTTCATCGGTTATGACTCCAAATTTTTCTACTTTGCGTTTCATGCTTATGACGAACCCGACAAGATACGCGCCAGTGTTGCTCAGCGCGATCAGGTTTTTGGCGAAGACAATGTCCGTATTTTTCTCGATACCTTTAACGATCAACGAAAGGCCTACATCCTTGGCTGGAATCCATTGGGCGTGCAGCAGGATGGAATTACAACCGAAGGCTCCAACACTGATTACAGCGTCGACATCGTCATGGAGTCGAAAGGAATGCTGACCAGCGATGGCTGGACGCTCGAGGTTGCGATTCCCTTTAAGTCGCTGCGCTATGAGGCCGGTAAAGACAAACTTTGGGGCTTTCATGTCTGGCGCAACATCGATCGTTTCAATGATGAGTTGGATTCCTGGGTGCCGATAAGCCGAGACATCCCCGGCACGCTGACTCAGGCAGCGCATCTGACCGGCCTTGAAGGCATCTCGACGGAAAGAACGCTGGAGGTGATTCCCAGTCTCACTTTGTCCGAAACAGGCAAAAGGGTGAGTGCCTTGTCCGTGGCTGCGCTCGCTGCTAATCCGGCGGCGGTCGATCCGGGACGCATGCTCAACAGCCCGATTAAGTTCGATCCGGGACTGACACTGAAGTATGGGCTCACGCCTACAGTCACACTGGACCTGGCAATCAATCCTGACTTTGCGCAGGTTGAGGCCGACCAGACCGTGGTAACCGCGAACCAGCGCTTTCCCATTTTTTTTCAGGAGAAACGTCCCTTCTTTCTCGAAGGTATCGATATTTTTCAGACACCGCTCCAGGTGGTGCACACGCGAGCAATTGTTGATCCTGATGTGGCCGTCAAACTCACGGGCAAACGCGGGCGCAATACGTTTGGACTGCTGCTGGCCAGTGATAACGCACCGGGAAACTTCAGCGAAGAAGAACGAACAGACCCTCTCACTCTTCCGGGCATTCGAAGATTTATTGATAAGAACGCTTATATCGCCGTACTGCGTTTAAAGCGCGACGTGGGGAAGGAATCAAGCATCGGCCTGCTCGCGACGAGCTATAACTTTATCGAGAAACATAATCAACTGATGAGCGTCGATGGCCGCTTCAAATTTGGTCCGCAGAAGACGCTGACATTTCAGGTGGTGGGCACGGCCTCGCGCCGCTGCTTTGCCGACCCTCGGGCCGATTTGTATCAGCCCGCGTCCTCATCTCCCTGTTACGACGGTTCAGATCAGTCTGGCAATTCGTTATCGACCAGAAGCCGTTATCGCACCGGCAACGGCTTTGGCTATAACTACAACTACAACATGAGCGGACGCCACTTTTCCTATCAGTTGAGTGGCCAGGGTCGGACGCAGGATTATCGCGCGGATGTCGGTTTTACGAGACGGCGCAACACGAACTATCACGATCTGTTTTTGAGTTACAACTCTGAGCCCAAGCCCAAAGCCAAATTGATTTCCTGGCGCGTCTTCAATTCCACGCGCACCAACTTTGATTGGCAGGGCCGCAGCCAGAACATTGAAGACGAGGCGCAGATTCAACTGACTCTGCAACGCAGCAGCTCCGTCGGCTTTGGTTTCGTCGGTAGTTACGAGCGACTTTTTGAAGAGGAGTTTGGTGTTGCTCGTACTTTCACTCACGACGGCGCTTTCTTTGGTCCCGACCCCGAACGTTCAACGCGCCAGGCTAGTCCCTACATATTCGGCAACAGCCGTCCCAGTAAGAAATACAATTTCAACTTCTTCGCTTTGCACTCGACGAATGCTTTTGATCTCGATTTCGGCGCCGGTCCGAAGTATCCGCGGGTCAGCCCCATCGGATTGTTGAATTCGTCAGCTCCGCTTGATCCCGGACCGGGTGGCCAATGGGATATTTCGCTCGGCGTTGGCTTTCAACCGACCAACGCACTGAACTTTTCGCTGGATTACAACAAGAGCCGGCTGGTTCGATACGACACGGGACGGGTGGCCTTTGACGACAACATCTATGTGCTGCGTTCGACTTATCAGTTTACCCGCTTCCTGTTTGCGCGGGCCCGAGCCGACTATGATTCGCTCTCTTCGAATGTGAGGGGCCAATTCCTGTTGGGCTGGACGCCAAATCCGGGCACGGCTTTTTACCTTGGTTACAACGATGACCTGACGCGTAACGGTTACAGTCCCTTCAACGGTCAATTGGAACCAGGCTTTCGCCGCAACGGCCGCACATTCTTTGTAAAGATGTCTTATCTTTTCAGAAAGAGTTTTGGAAGCTGATTAAATGTGGCACGGACGGTCCCGCCCGTAATCGTGGCACGGGCGTCCCGCCCGTGGAGTTTACCGACAAACTACCTGGTGTCTAAAGCAACACGAGCAGGATGCTCGTGCCACGTTCGCTCAAACCGCTTCAAGGATGGCCCTGCGCGTCAGGGGCGAAAGGCGCCGCAGATTGGTAACCGCGCGCTGCAAGACTTCCAGAACATAGTCGACGTCCGCGTCAGTATTGTCCTTCCCAAAGCTGAAGCGAATTGAACCTCGCGCCAACTCATCGTTACGACCAAGGGCGCGTATTACCGGGGAAGGTTCCAGCGTACCCGATGAACATGCGGAACCAGTCGAGACAGCTACTCCCTGCAGGTCAAGATTGATCAGCAAGCCTTCGCCTTCGATAAAACGAAAAGAGATATTGGAAAGATGTGGCAGACGCTCGTCTAGATCGCCATTGAATACAATATCTTCGATGCGTGCAATAACGCCGGCTTCAAACTTGTCGCGCAACCCGCGCACCCATTCAGCCTGCTGATCTAACTCCAGACGCGCAATCTCGGCCGCCGCGCCAAAGGCCACGATGCCGGGAACGGATTCAGTGCCTGCGCGCCGCTCGCGTTCCTGGTGCCCGCCGACATTCTGACCAATCAACCGTACGCCTCGCCGTACAAAGAGCGCGCCCACTCCTTTCGGTGAGTAGAGCTTGTGTGCCGACAAGGAAAGCAAATCGCATCCCAACGACTCGACGTCGATGGGAATTCGTCCCGCTGCCTGAACGGCATCCG
The DNA here is from genome assembly GCA_025463135.1 of Acidobacteriota bacterium. Taxonomy (GTDB): domain Bacteria; phylum Acidobacteriota; class Blastocatellia; order Pyrinomonadales; family Pyrinomonadaceae; genus JAOAPY01. The sequence goes on along the minus strand of JAOAPY010000013.1, from coordinate 193,522 downwards.
TATGCAACCACAGGTTTGGGTTAACGCCCGCGCGCGCCTCTCGCACCAGTTGTGCGATTGCGGCAAGCGGTTGGATGGTTCCGATTTCATTGTTCGCGAGCATCACGCTGATGAGGACAGTGTCAGATCGCAGGGCTTCACGCACGTCTGCGACTTTTATGATTCCGTTGTCATAAACGGGCAGGCGAGTGACTTCCCATCCTTGCTTTTCCAGAGAGTCGCAAACACCGCGCACCGAAGGGTGCTCGATTTCGGACGTGATGATGTGGTTTCCGTGTTGGGCGGCCGCTTCGCAGAGGCCGCGGAGCGCCAGGTTGTTGGCCTCGGTGCCGCCCGAAACGAAAACTATTTCGTTAGCCCGCGCTTTCACCAGGGCGGCTACGCTTCGGCGCGCCCGGTCCACGGCGCCGCGGGCCTCCTGCCCAAAGGAATGCACGCTTGAAGCATTTCCAAATTTCTCGGTCAGATAGGGCAGCATGGCCCGGACGACGCGCGGGTCGACCGGAGTTGTAGCACTATGATCCAGATAAACCCGGCGATCAGAAAGTATTGTTTTCATTTTGCTCATACCAACCACACGCCAAATCTGAGCATCTGAAAAGCGTCGAACGCAAGCCGTTCATTTCGAGGCAGGTCGATCCTTACTCTCCCAAAAGGCAACGAGTGGATGCAGCACAAGCATCTGGCTCGTATTGGAACACCGGCGGGATGTCCGTCCCTCCCAGGTTCATGTCGGCATTGCTGGGTTCCGCAAAGTACATCTGGAGTCTAGGATGGACAGTGGGACCCGTCAAGCACACAAAGTTTGTCGTCTGAGTAAGTTATTGTGGTAGCATCTGCTCGCACGAGGTTGGGTCCCGGACGCGACGGCAAAGCTGCTAACGCATATATCTCCGGAGAGAAAAATATGAGAATTATGAAGTTACTCCTGGTATTTCTGTTTGCCATAACTGTGGTTTCGGGGGCAGTCGTGGCGCCGACCAGTGCTCGCGTAGCGCTCACGCAAAGCCAGGGCTCAACCGCCCTTGAGAGAGGGTACCGGACCGGATACTCAGACGGCTATCAGGCCGGCTATAGCGACCAGGCAGCGCGCGCTACTCGTGACTACGCAAACAAAGAAGATTACAAGCGGGCGGATCGCGCCTACGTCGACGCCTGGGGGCCAGTTGAAGATTACCGCGACGGCTACCACCAGGGATTCGAGATCGGTTATGCTGCGGGTTACGAGCGGCAATCGTTCAATTCATCGCTTCCTTCCGGATTCAAAAGGCGCAGCACAGCGAGTTCCCAGCCAGTCGATCAAACCCCGGAGTCTTCGACCACACCGGTTGATCCAATTCCGAACAGCAATACAACCAGTCACGACCCGCGTGATAATCCGCCTGATACCCGACATGATACGGCGAGCCCGGCGGACAACGGTGGCAGTCTTTCCATACCGCGCGACACGGTCTTTCTGATCGAGTTAGAGAACTCGCTATCGACGGACATCAGCCAGAGCGGCGATCGTTTTCAGGCCCGCGTGATTGAACCAAAGGAATATGCGGGCGGCGTAATCGAAGGGCGGGTTACGCATGTGCAACGCGCGGGCAAGCTGAAAGGCACGGCGCAATTGCAGCTGTCTTTCGAACAACTACGGCTGCCCGACAATCGGACCATGAATATTCACGCCGAAGTTGTTGAAGTGCTCCCCGACGCGGGCAGTAGCGGCGTGGGAGACGTGGATCGCGAAGGTGGTGTGAGAGGCAAAGATTCGACTAAGGACGACATTTCCAAAGTCGGAGCCGCCACCGGCATCGGCGCCATCATCGGGGCCATCGCGGGCGGCGGCAAGGGTGCGGCAATCGGAGCAGCAGTTGGCGGCTCAGTCGGGACGGCCGGAGTCTTAAGCTCGCGAGGTAAAGACTTGCGGCTGGCCCACGGACAGCAGCTCAGAATTCGCACCTCAACTGATACTCACCTCCAGTGAAGAACGAGCGCGAGAAAAACGCGGAGAAACGAAAGACGCGGGGACACGGTGAAAAAACATCGCGTCCCCGCGTTTCTTCTTCTGCAGTCGAGAGGCGTTTAGAGTAGCGACTACTCTAAACACACGCATAGCACGAAAGACTATGATCAGTGTGTCACCAACAAAGCCTCGCCTGACGACACTCATCACGCTGCTTACAGATTTCGGGCTGGCTGATTATTTTGTCGGCGCGATGAAAGGCGTCATGCTTCGCGAGAACCCTCGGGCGCAGTTCGTGGACATCACGCATGACATTCCTCCTCATAACATTGAAGCCGGCGCATTTACGCTCCTGGCGGCTTATCAGGCGTTTCCTGCGAAAACAATTCATCTGGCAGTTGTAGACCCAGGCGTCGGCTCCGCGAGACGTCCGCTGGTGATCGCGGCCGGGAAACAATTTTTCGTGGGGCCTGACAACGGCCTGTTCAGTTACATCCTCGAGCGGGAAGCCAAAGCGCGCATCTTTCACGTTACCAATGAAAAATACTTTCGCCGTCCGGTAAGCCGTACTTTCCACGGACGTGACATCTTCGCACCTGTGGCGGGTGCGCTTTCATTGGGGGTCAAGCCCGCGGAACTCGGGACAGTAATTACGGATCCATGCCGCCTGGCGCTGCTTTCTCCCGAACGTTCAGGGAAGGGAAATCTTCGCGCTCGCATTATTCACATTGACCGCTTTGGTAATTGCCTGACGAACTTGACCCAAAGGGAATTGACGCCCGCGATGATTGAAGGTGGAGTGCGTTTGAAGCTCAAGGGAACTACGATAACCGCCTTCCGGCAATTCTTTTCCGATGAGGGCGACCACCGCTCAAAATTATTCGCTATCTGGGGCAGCGCCGGCTTTCTTGAAATCGCCGCGCAGAATCATTCAGCCGCGCAGTTAATGAAAGTAGCAGTCGGCCAAGAGGTCAGTGTATCAGCGAAGAAGTAGGTGCTTGATCCGTTTAGTAAGCGCACTTGTGCGCAGGGATCATTACAGAACCGAGAGCGGACCGGGGTCTTACCCCTTAGCATTTCGAGCGGATGTACAACGCGGGCACAAGTCCGATTCCTAAACGAAGCAGGATGATTCCCATAAACTTGTCCTTCACTTGTCTCGTATTGGGCACTCTGCTATCTTCGACAAAATCGTTCCAAAGGACCGCTTAGACGCATGGACAAAGCAAAGGAAGCCGCCGCCCCGTCAACTGCCGGACTCAGAGGTGTGGCTGCGGCGAGCTCCTCAATCTCGGATGTGAATGGCGAAAAGGGCGAGCTCATCTACCAGGGCTACAGCATTCACGATCTCGCGACCTATTCTACGTTTGAAGAAGTTGTCTTCCTGCTTTGGCATAAACGATTGCCAACTGCGGCGGAGCTGACTGAGCTCAAACGCTCGCTGGCCGCGCAGTATGCTTTGCCTGCTGAGATACTGGACAACCTGCGCCGGTATCCGCGCGAGGCGGACCCTATCGATGTTTTACGCACCGCGGTTTCGGCGCTGGAATTCTATGACAAATCGGCGCGCGATCTTTCACGCGAGACTGCCCTTAAAACCGCGACAAGATTAACCGCACAATTTCCCGCGCTGGTCGCAGCCAGTGATCGTCTGCGCCGCGGATTGGAACCGGTTGAACCGGATGCGCGACAAAACATAGCGACGAACTTTCTTTATATGCTCAACGGCGAGCCGCCTTCTGAACACGATGCGGTGGTGTTCGACAAGTGCCTGATCCTGCATGCCGATCACGAGTTAAATGCCTCGACGTTCGCGGCGCGGGTGATTGCCGGCACGCTGGCCAGTATGTATGCCGGTGTCACGGGGGCGATTGCCGCGCTGTCCGGACCGCTGCATGGCGGCGCCAATACGGCGGTGATGAAAACTCTGATCGAGATCGGCTCAGTCGAGAATGTGGAACCTTTTATCAAGCAGGCCCTTGCTGCGAAGCGAAAGATTATGGGCTTCGGTCACGCCGTTTATCGCACGGAGGATCCACGCGCGACGCACTTGCGACAGTTTTCAAAAGAGATGGGCGAGCGCGCCGGCGATACCAAGTGGTACGAAATGTCTCGTCGGGTGGAAGAGGTCATGATGAAAGAGAAGGGCCTGTTCGCAAACGTCGATTTCTTCTCGGCTTCGGCCTATTACTCGATGGGCATCCCGCTGGATCTATTCACGCCAATCTTTGCAGTCAGCCGCATCAGTGGCTGGACCGGTCACATCCTCGAACAGTACGCCGATAACAAACTGATCCGCCCGCGCGCGGAATACATCGGCGCGCGCGACCTTCCGTACGTTCCGATCGATGAACGGTAGCCGCGCCGAATTGGGTAAAGGCAACCAATGGGATCAGCAAGACCGCAAGCCGGTTTGTTTTTGACTGGGTTGGTAGGATGGTCACTTCTTTGCCGCCGCGCAATTGCTCTGATTCTGAAGAATAGAAAACCTGCCTGCCTTGTACTTCTACTTTCGCTGGCGAACTTCACCGGCAATGCCCGTCCGAAGGTCACCAACCCTGGTGCCGGTTCTCCGGCTCGGACCCCCAACATTAGCATCGCGATCGTCCAGCCAGTTAACAATGGCCTGACTGGAAATGACCTGACGGTCGCAGTCACTGTTAGCTCCACTTTCGAACTCCAGAGTGTCAAGGCGAACGTTGATGGGCGCGAGACTGCGCTTGTATTTACTACGTCGGGTCCATGTGAGTACGGGTGCCCGGCGTGGACCGGTATTGTCTCATTAGCGGGTTTGACGAGAGGCGCGAAGGTGTTGACTGTCACAGCGACAGACGTGATGAATGGCTCAGCCCAGGCGCAACAGAACTTTATTCATGATCAGCGTCCGACGCTGACTGTCACTGCACCCTTAGCTGAGACTGTCGCGCGGCCGGCTCTCCACCTGACTGCATTGTGCACGGATGACGACCCGGCGGGCTGTTCCTCAATCACTGTCACCATCGATGGCAGTACCATAGCCGGCGGACAGTCAAGCGTGGATGTGAACGTCTCGCTTGCCGCCTATGATGGCCGCCACGTCACGATCAGATTCGATGCCCTTGACACCAGGAACCAACTGGCGAGGATTAGTCGCCCCGTATTTGTGGAGGCCGGCGACAAGCTGACTGAGGTTGAGACTGTCAGCGGGTCCATCCTGGATGCGCAACGCGATCGTATACTTTTTCTTGAGACCACGGACGGCGCCAACGTCTTGAAGATACGGGATCGCAACAGCGGGCAGGATACCCTGGTGCTTAATGATCCGACCAGAGTCTCGCGATATGGCTTCTTGACATCACCTGGAGCCATCTTCGTGACCCAGCGCCTAAATGGTAGTTCTCTGACAGATCTTATCTACGAATGGCGTGATGGCGCACTGCAAAGTCTCGGCAACCCGAACAGCTCCAGTTCACTGAAGGTCAGAGGCGACTTTGCGATCTGGAGCAGTGGCCAACATTTGATCCGGCGCGATCTACGCAGTGGCACAAACACCGAGGTAGCCACTATCGCGGGCAATTTCATGAACGATGTTACCGCCGCCGGTGACGTAGTTTTTTGGAGTAGTCAGTCACCGACCAATTTCAATATTTACCGCTATAGCGCCGGCTCGACCACTCAGTTAACCAGCGATTCGGTTCTGTGGAATACCTATACTTTGACCGATGGCATTAACGTGATCTATCGCAAAGGCGACCCTTGCTGTAGTAACCAGACTTTCTCTATCGTGATGAAAGCGACCTCTGGTGAAATCATCTTAGCGCCGCCGCGATCGACTGAACCCAATCCGGGAACTGACTATCAAGTTAATGAAGGTTGGGCTGCTTTTACGCGCCTGGGAACCGGAGGTCAACGACAGGTCTGGACCCGTTCCCCGGATGGCATTGAAAACCAGTTAAGCTTTTTCGGTACGACAAGCACCATTGGCGCACTCGGTCCGGCAGGGGAATTGACCTTCCTCAATGGCGGACGTACATACCTGGCTCGGGCCAATCAATCGCCCGCGAATATCGCGAGTGATCTGGGCGTGAGTTTTGCTCGCGATGGACATTGGTATGTGACGATTGGTCGCTCGCTTTTTCTGGTAACTGATCCGAGTGTGGCGCCAACTCTCGTGACCGAGCCACAGACGACTAACCTGATTGCATTGGACTCGGTGAATTTGACACGCGATCCTTTCCCGATAATTAACAGGAGAAATTTCAGCGCGGATCAGCGCACGCGCGTGACGCTCTTTGTCGACAATTTGAATTTGCTCGCGGGAGAGAATGCTGCGGCGATCAACGTGCAAGCAGAAGATCCCGCGCAGCATGTTTATGCGCTGCCCGTGGAATACTTTGGGAAGGTTCCCAACTATGACTGGTTGACACAGGTGACGGTCAAACTACCTGATGAGTTGACGAACGCCGCTACGGTGTCGCTAAGCATTACGGTGAGAGGTAGCGTCAGTAACAAGGCAGTCATCCGCATTGTCCCAGCCGGCAGTACACAGAAAACAAAATGATCCGATGGGCTTCCCGCGCGTAACTCACTATGGGAAGGGAAACAAATGGTCGCGAAAAAGGCCAACAAAAAAAAGGCGAACAACCGAAGAAAAGAAATACTCGATACTCCCCGGATAAAATCGTTTGTTGCGATCACTCTAGCATATGCTGCGCTCGTAGCTCTCCTAGCTCTGCTTTTCGGCACCACCTTCGCAACGTTCGTTTCCACCCCCATCTGGGCCTTCTTATATCTCATATTCTCTAAATGGAGCCAAGAACGCGGTAGGTTGGAATTTCGGCCGTGGCGACAATTGTTGACTTTTCCTAAACTCAACTACTCGCACATATTCTTGATTACAGTTGTAGTAGTTTTTGTTCAGGGGATCGCAGGATTTATTTTCGCCTTTCTTCAAGAACGAACTGACCCGGAACTCTTCTATTCAGTTCCTAAGAATCTCGTAGGGGCGCTCGATACATTGACGAACGATCCCTTAACCGTTGCTGTCTTGATCTTAGTTGCATTGATCTCCTATATCATAGGCGGATGGGTGTCTAGTAAGTTGGCGCGAACGAAACCTTCCTTTCCTTATCGCAACGCGGTCGCCGCAGTAATAATCTATAACTTAATTAGTTACAGTTTGCTGGTACCACTTGCGATGATAACTGGGGAAGCTGATCCACCTTCAACTAAGGAAATTGGTTACATCATCTTAGCCACTTCTCCAGGCTACTTGTTTGCAGCGTTTGGTACTTGGATCGGGCTGAAAACAAACATCAGGAAACGTCTGTACCAAATATTCTCTTGGGCCGGGACTCTTAAAAGGCGGCTATTTCTGGGCTTAGTTTGCGCAATAGTGTTCGGAACGACGTGTTTTGGCTTATGGCTCTTTGCACGAAAGTTTCCGAAACCACTGTTTTGTGAGAATCCGCCGAGCACGGCACGACTGAATTACTGGGCGGTCATGTACTCCGGCTCGAGCGAACCCTGCCACGACTACCCCTCGGTTGATGCTAGGCTAGTCAATTCTGATCACTACTCTCGAAATCGCGAAGAATGGGAAGGTGGACTGACCGCTCACCTTGGAGACGAAATCTATGTGCTTGTATACATCAACAACGGTGCCGGCGATAATGCGGAGCAAGAGAACCCCGGCTATGGAATCGCCAGGGATGTGCGGCTTACCACCTCAGTAGATGCGCATCCGGGAAATAATCACAATGTGAGAGTAGAGTTCGCCGGTAGTAACACAAACACAGTGGTCAACCAATTCAAGATCATCACGCCTGAAGGCGCGCGATTAGAAGTCATGCCTATGAGTGGGGAAACATATAGTTATATTGGATCGCTGATTTCTAAGGGACTTGATGTTGGCAACGCCACAGTCTTGTTGGGAGACTTGCCTCCGAAGTGGCAGTCAAGCATATTCATCCGTTTTCGCGTACGCGTTGTAGCCTGAGTATCAATTGCCACGCCCCTCATAATCCAAGGAAATTTAACAGCAGACATCGCACAGCTCCCCAGCCTTTTCCTCGCCAGGGCGCGTTATAATTTTTTATCAGTATTCCAGAGGTTTATTGCGGGCGCCTTTGCGCGGTTACGGTAGTCTCTTGGATGAATGCGGCAGCGACACAACATGATTGCGATAAATCTGCGCAAAAAGGCCCTGGGCCATGGTTGAATCGAGCTGCTGCAGAATGTTGTATTGCTCAAGCGCGCAGTCGCGCTGTTTGAGATCCAGGCAGGCGATGGCCAGGTTCATGTGCGCAACGGTTGAAGCAGCATCGCGTGCCAAAGCCTGGTTGAATGCTTCTTTCGCCTCTCGATACTTTTTCTGCTTGAGAAAAACTGACCCAATACCCGTGTAGGCTTCAGCAAAACCTGGCTCCAGTTGCGCTGATCGCTGAAAACTGTCAGCCGCCTTGTCATACCGCTCCAACCCATAGTGGGCCAGACCAAGGCTGTTGTAGGCGAAGCCATCGCGTGGCGCCAATTCCGTCGCTCTCGTCAGTGGTCCCAGAGCATCCTGATAACGATGCAGATTCAAATAAGTCTCACCCAACAGGTAATGCACCACCTCTGCGTTAGGTGTGAGTTGCGTGGCACTGGTGCAGTATCGCAGGGCCTTGTCGTCCTGACGTGAGGTTGTGGAAACCAGGCACAGGCCGGCGACAGCCTCGGTGGAAGTTGGTTCCAGCTTCACTGCATTTTCAAAGCTTGCCTCGGCCTCGGCATATTTGCCCAAACGAACCTGTGCGGCCCCGAGTCCGCACAGCGCGACTGTTGAATCAGGCTCCAGGGCCAGTAACTTCAGATAGTGGCCGGCGGCAATCTCGAATTCGTTTAGCTTGTGATGAATCTGACCAAGGTATCTCAAGACGGCTGTCGAGCTTGGGAGCAGAGCGAGCGCCTGTTCGAAAGCGCGGGCCGCCTCGCGATACTCGCGCGTGTCGACAAAAGCGACTCCCAGATTGTAGTGGGCCTGAAAGAGTGTGGGCTCGAGACGGATTGCCAGTTTGTAGGAATCAATTGCTCTTGAGTAATTGGCGCTTCTGAAAAACTGATTGCCCTGCTCGAATTCGGCGCGAGCTGAGTGACCTTGATCCTTATTCGTCGCTCCGCGAAATGGCTGCCGGATAGTATCCGGTAAATTCACTTTCGCCGAGCCGCGCGGCAAGTCCTGCCCGCTCGCTGCGCACGTTAGTGCCATGAAGACCCCGACTGTCGTAAATAGACGGCGCACCTCTCATCCTCCGGCAAATGGTTTGAGGTGCGCATACTACTAGAAAAGAATCGTACTTGCATACGAAAACTCGTATTACTCACGGATTATTGGAAGGAAGGGCGGTAGCTCGTAATGAATGCGACTGGGCAACAGGTGTTCAGAATACCGACTTCAGTCGGGTTTTTTGCGATCGAATAAAGCTTACTGAAGTCGGTACTCTGAACGGCTGATGAAATCACTGAGCTCTTGACGCGGTGGTTTCTTTTCCTTCACCGGGGAGGTAGTAACCCTGTCGCGAGCTGACGATAAGCTTGCGCAGCTTGCCTTTACTATCTTCGGCCTTAACACGCACCTCGAGGTTGTGTAAACGGCCGTCGTCCTTTTCACCTTCCGCTAGTGAGAACCCCAGGCTGTAACGCGCAGTCAGGTTCCCAATCACTTTGGCCAGGCCCGAGCCGTAGTCGCTTACGCGATTAACGCGTACCGCTTCGCCGCCGGATTGCTGGGCCAGGCGCTTGGCGCTGCCGTAGAGACTAATACCCATCCAACCGGCGACCGGGCGTCCGATCGGCATCAGGAATTTGAAAAGGGTGCGCAGATCGACGGTCAGTGAATTAAAGATAACGTTGTCGCGAATCAAAATTTTTTCGGTCGCGTCGCGGTCTTCAAAGAAGATTGGAGCAATACCGTCGGATACCCAAACGATTGCGGCTTGCGAGTTGGGTCGTTGCTTTGCGACCGAGCGCGATGAATCGCGCACGGCCCCAGCCATGTCATAGATGTCGTCTAATTCAATAGTCACGTGGCCGCTCCTGTTGGTTCGCTTGACCGATGCCGACCCGTCTTTTTTTATCGTGCGCACGAGGGTCGAGCCGTTCTTTCCCTTGATCGTCTCCGTCTCGACGACGTCGGCAGGAGTGGCAGTTGGCTGGGCGGCGGATTTTTGGCTGTCGCTATTGATCGTCAAGCTGCCTTTGCTCTGCTTTTCCTGTTGCTCCTGCTTGATAGCCTTTTCCCGCTCAGCCGCCATTTGCTTTTCCCGGGCGGCCCGAGCGTCGGCGATTTCCTGGGGGACATCGACAAATCCCGGGACCTTAGCCAGCGCCGCGGCGATCTGGTTTCGGTCACGCGTGAATTCAGTGAGCCAGATTCGTTTTTCGTCTTCGCCATTGATATTCATGGCGACAATCGCGACCTCATCTCCGGGTGGGAGTTTCGCGAGTTCGTCGGTCATTGCTTTCAGGATTTCGGGACGTTTCAGGAACCTGCCGGCGCCATCCTCGCGGCAATCCAGAATGATCACCAGCGCGAGTGGCTTGCGCGCTTGCCCTTCGCGGCTGAAATACGAGATCGAACGTGGCTGTCCGTTGTCAAGGACCTGAAAGTTTTCCAGCTTGAGATCAGAGATGGGAATGCCGGCACGTTTTTCTTTCACCAGGGCATCGAGGAATACGACGCGAGTATCCACGCGTATGGTGTCCGCCGGTTCTTGCGCGCTGACGTGAATCGTGTTCGTCAAAGCGGTAAGGACGAGCACCAACGTCATTAGGAGAAGTGTCCCGCGAAAGCGCAAAGGCGCAAAGCCAGAGCGCAGGGTGCTGAGAGAGCGTGATCGAGCGCAAACAAGCAGCGTTTGTCGCGGCAGGTTATTGGCTTTGCGCCTTTGCGTCTTTGCGGGACACGGTATTTGAGTGTTCATCGTATTAGCTCCTGATTTGATCTCTCTTCTGGAGGGTCCGCGATTTCTAATTGTCGTCCCGGGTTGCGTCATTGGTTATTGCTTTGCCCATATCCTCGGGGCTCTGCATCAGGATCGCCAGATTGTGCGGGGACAAACTGACCTGGACCACTGTCCCTTCGCGGCGTTCCAGGGTGACCACCAGCACGTTGACCTTCTCGCCGGAATTTCTGATGAAGATATATGTTTGCGATTCGTCCTTAGGCGAGAGCGTTTGGATCAGCGGGCTCCAGGTTTCGCCGACGGCGCTGACCAAAGAGGTTTTGAAAGTGATGAGTCCGCCGCGCGAGTCGAAATCCTGGTCTTCAAAGAAAGCGATCCTGATACTGCCTGCCTCAGCCAGCCTCTTGTATTGTCCGCCCCTGATTCGCATGGCCGTGGTCGTGGTTTTCATGCCGGCCCGCGCCAGAAAAGGTATGCTTTGATGCTTGACGTGGTAGTACTGCTCGATAGCCTGGACTACCGCGCCGAACTCGTCACGTTTCGCGCCCGCGGAAGTTGAGTCCGGCGAAATCAAAGCGAGGCAGACAATTCCGAGCAGCGACAGCCTGGTGATATTGAACTTGATCGTCTTCATTGTGGGCTCAATTCTTTGCTTTAGTTTTTGCCGGTTGTTCGATATCTAAAACAGGTACGCCAAATTGTCCTTCCAGTTCGCTGAGCTTGGTGAGATCGACGGGCCCGATGATGTTCACAATAGTGAGCTCTTTTGGATCGGCAGCCAGCACCGCCAGTCCGCTAATTTGATCGCCCACAGTCATCAGGTAAACTTCGACCGACCCGTCTTTCCTGCTGGTCACATTCACGATTTTCGTCCAGGCGCCGCCGCGCAGCTGCGAGCGAATCGATTCCACGTCCGCGGCTGAATACTCGCCTTCATGCTCGAACTCAAAAACCTTGACGTAGATTCCTTTCAGCCCACTCACCAATTCCTTGATTTTCTTCTCATCGGGATCGGTGCTGGAAAAGAACTTGGCCGTCATCTGCATTAAGTGCTCGTCAATGTTCACGTCGACGGTTTCGCTTGCCTTGGCCGCCAGATAATCAAGGTTGTTGGTCTGTATTCGCGCGCTCTGGGCCGTTGTCGCTACCGCCGCCAACAGGATCAGCAGCAACGAGAGTGCGGCTGGTTTCAGTACCGACAGGAAGAGTGTTTTCATAATTACTCCGTTCATCCGAGTTTGTGTTGGTTGCGAATGTTATTGGTTGCGGGGATTGATTGGGTCTTGCGCTGTGCGAGATTCAGTTTCGCGCTGACGACCCGCAAGGCAAGCATCAATTGGTCCTTGGCGGCCTCGGCTTCAACTCGCTCAGTGGCTGACATCTCATTCCGCAACCTAGGGAACTGATTTCTATTCGAGATGCGCACCATCCTGTTTCTTCGCGGCAGGGAATTTCGTTGCGCAGCCGGTCCGTCCGGATCCCTGTCAGGAGCGCTGACGTTCTCGACAACGGGTGAATCCGGCGCGGCTGGCCTAGTAGTCCGACTCTCTCGAGAAACTTTAGCGAGGTCGCGGCGGTTCGAGCGTGACTGCTGCTGAAGCCGAAGCCAGATGCCGCCCGCCAGGATCATGAACGCAATCGCCGCCGCAATTGCGAGAGCCGGAACCAACCAGCTTCGGTGTGCCGGCTTTACTGCCGCCGGCAACTCGAAGGGTAGCGGCTGGTAGCGCAGCGTTTCGAGGACATCTTCGAGTTGCTGGACCTCCGCGTCAGGTTCACCTGTTCGGTCCCACAAGTAATCGTTATTCATAATCCAAACCTCTTCAGGATCCTTATTCACGCTCGCGTCTCTGCTTCTTCTTGCATGCCGAGTTTGGCGCGCAAAAGCTTCATGCCGCGGTGCAGGTTTACTCTCACGGAAGCGGCGGTCAAACCTGTGCGCGAGGCGATCTCGGGACCAGTCATACCTTCGACCAATCTTAATACCAGGGTTTCCCGATAAGCGTCGGGCAAACTGCGAATCACGTTCAGAATCTCTTCAGCCTTTGCTTTTTTTCGGCGGTCGCCGATCGCATGCTCTTCTTTCACTTCGATAGTTGCGCGCGCATAACGGTGAAAATCCATGGCCCGATTGCGCGTAATCATCGCCAGCCAGCCGCCAAACGCGTTCGCGTCGCGCAGGGTGGCCAGCTTCTTAAAGGCATGAAGAAAAATATCCTGTACCAAATCTTCAACTTCGGTCCGAGGCACCCGCGCCAGCAAAATTCCGTGCACCATCGGCGCGTAAAGCTCGTACAGGCTGGCGAATGAATCGCGATTGCCGGCCAATACGGCTCTTATCAGGAGCGCTTCGGGCGAACTCGGCGCCTCTCGATGGGCCGGAGCGGGTGCACTTTGAGCGGTCATCAGAAGCATGTCTGCGGTCGCTTCAGCCTCGTACATCGCGGCGCCTCATTCGTTGATCGCTGGTTAAAGGGAATTCGTGCAAGTCAAACTGCGCCGGGATTCGTTTTATCAAACGTTTCCTGACACCGTTTAAGACGGGAGAGAAGGGAAGAGTGTTAACCGGGTGTCCGACAAACTTCAGTTTGTCGCCACCGTAAGACAGACTTCAGTCTGTGATTCCAGGGAATCGATCAGAGTCTGTGCTACTGCAAATCGACAAATTGAAGTTTGTCGGGCACACGCTGCACCGGGTTCTCTTCAGAGGTAAGCTTCATCAATTCCGGAGTTGCCGTCACCACACCGCTGCGCCAAATAAAAAGTGTGGAGATAACCAACGCGATGGTGCAGGCCAATCCGCCTTCGATGCCATAGCTTCCACCAGTCAGCCACGCCGGCCCTCGGTCCGCGGCTTGTAATACCGGATAGGCCGATAGTTTCATTCCGCTGACGGGCAAACCAAAGAGAGACCCCAAGGCCCAGTTCCAGGCCCAATGAACACCCAGCGGAAACCAGAGACTCCGAGTCTTCAAATAAGCCGCGGCCAGCCATACTCCCGCGAGCGCCGTATTAATAAACGTGAAGCCCGCCACCACGTTTGGGTTTTGTAAATGCCCCAGCGCAAAAGGGATGGAAGTGAGCAGCACGCCAAGCCAGGCCAGGCCGGCCCGCGTTAAGGTTTGTAGCGGGTACCCCCTGAAAACTGCTTCCTCAGCCAGTGCTGCCACGATAAACAAAGCCGCCGTGATAGCCAGCGTCTGAAGTGTGGACTGAAGAAATTCTCGGCCCGAGAGCGAGAATCGCAAACCCCCGCCGGCGAATGCAGCGAGCGCTGCGATTGCCAGGGACGTAGCGCCGATAATTGAGCCAATCAACAGATCTCTGATCCATCCTGCATGGAAAGCAAGACCGAGCGCTCGCCAGGGCAACCCTTCCAGCCAACGATTGCAGACCCAACCCGCGAGCAGCGCCGCAGCAAGCAGGACCAGGCGATAGACAATGTTTTCGAGAAAACTGCCAATGGTCAGGTGCAGACGTTCACTAATAACAAAGGCCACGCGCACCAGCGATCCGAAAAGAAACATCGAAGCCGCGAAGGCGAGCGCATAGAGTCCAAGGCGCCAACCGCTGCGCAGTCGACCTGCTTTGTTCAAGAAAGCCGCGTAGGGTTCCATTAAGATGCAAAAGAGGAGAGCAGAAAGTGCGCGGGCATTCTAAACGAGATGGGCTTGGATTGGCGAACGGCGAAACGCTCAGGCAGTAAAACAGTTTTAGAAAGGGCGAAGGTTCAGACTCCAGTCAGGTTTTTCGCCCAGCCTAAAGCCCGCCTAAAAGGCGGTACTCTAAACAGCTGTAAATGATGGCGGCATCTACCGCGAATGAAATTGCCTGGTTGCGTCTCGATCGTTAAGGCTCAACGTCGCTGTCTTCCGTATGCCACTGATCGAGAGGTATCCACTGCGAATCCGTTTTCACGTCGCACTCAGTTGGGCTCTTAGGCTTAACTTTGCAGATTTCGAATTGGTATACGGGATGAATCTCCCAAAGAGAAATTCTTTTTGGATTGGGACGCTTGTCACCTCGGCAGGGTTGATGACTGTTGTCAAAGAAGAGCGATCCGGTGATGCGCACTGGGCGCTCGAGTTTGAGTCTTACAAGATCGTTCCATCCTTCCGGACGAAAGTGCGGTGACATTTCAGCGGTAACACTCTTGCAGGGATCGTCTTCGGTCTGATCCGGCATGAGTTCAATGTGGATATCGTTTTCCTCCTTCTTGGTTAGCTTGCAATTTACTTTTTCGCCTGCTCCCACATTTGAGTTGTGAGCGTCCTTAACAAAGGCTACAAGTTGCACCAAAGTACCTTCGCCGAGCTTGGGCTGGCCGCTGGGGCTAAAAATTCCAAGCAAGTCCTTACGGCTTTTTGTCAGGTTATCTCTCAGGCCATCGATGGCGTCCGCTGCTACTTGCAGCCCCTTGAGATCGTCATAAGTAATGGCCCTCGGGGTACCCTCAGCGCAGAAGTTGTTCTTCGCATTGAACTCAAGCCGGTCTTTAAGATCATCGGCCGTGGCAGTACCATCACTGGTACATTTCGCGTCAATCTCGAGACCTTCGGACTTGATGCTGTCAAAGGGAAGCTGGCAGCCAACCTTAAAAACTGGTTTTCCTGAGACGACAACGTGTGATGGTGGTTCGGCGGGCGCCGGTTGTGGAGCGCCACCAGTGGAGATGAATGAGAGTAAAAGAGGCAACCCTGCGGCGACGGTAGCGGCGACGCCGGTGCGACCCTTGCCGGTGGGTTTTGCTACGCGTTTCCTTGTCATTGTGGCAGTACCAGTTGGATGTTTCTGATATCCGTCAAGCTGACATCTTCAGCGCTGGTTGCTTTGATGGTGACCTTCCCGGTCTTCAGCCCAGGCTCGGTCGGCGCCGGCGGAGTATAGAGGCCATTGACATCAATAATTCCTGCGCCCTTTAGCGGATCGATGGACCAGGTAACAGTTTCGTCGGTCAAGCCAACGACATCGACCTGGAATTGGACCGGTTTCCCGCCAACGGTTGCGCTATTACTTCCGGCCTTAATGGTGACTTGTGGATTTGGCCGTGAGAGTCCCTGTGGTGAGCTGGCCTGAATGCCCTTGCTGACCAGGTAGGAACTGGAGCTGATTCCCAACAGGACCAGGATGCCCTGTGGGATTAACGGGGGGAAGTTGGGAGGCGTTCCAGAGGAAACGATCAGGAATAAACTTGCCGCAATCACGAACGTAAAGATAAGCAGTTGAAAGCGAGACATGCTGGCCTCGCCGGTCGGTTCGTTGATTAGACCGCTGAGATCGATTCTTTCTGTAAACACGTACCAGAGAATCAAGAGTCCGAATGCCCCCAAAAAACCCAACGCAACCCAACCGGCCGAAAAGGTCAGCCAGCTTTGGGTTTTTTCGGCTTGTGTTAGAGCGGTCTGCGCAACCTGCATTATGAGCATTGCTATTCTCCTTTCGCTGTCTTCTTTAACAACATGGAATAGGCCTTGCCGCCGAGGTAGATCGCCTGACTACCCCCCAGCAGGGCCAGGGTTTTGATTGGTATGTCCGGAAGCACACCGGCTTCCCGTGTTTCCCCTATTTGCATTACATAGGAGACAGCGGTCCAGAGAGTAAAAAGGAGCAGCTGAACCCGCTCTGGACTGAAGTATTTCGTCCCGTCTTTGTTCGTTCCGTATAGCAAGTAGTGCGTGTTAATGCTACCAGTCAGCATTCTATAAAAAATGATCGCGGCGAAGCCGCCCAGGAAAAGGACAACTTCGAAGCGCGCAAACCACATTAAGCGAGTGAATGCCATTGCTGCGGGTCTGGAAATTAGAAGCTTGTTTCGGCTCGATTTGCGAGTGATGTGATCGAGTCGACGACGGATCCGGTGATGCGAGGCGGAATCTACTCCTGTTTGAATGTGGTGTCAATAGCCAGGAACGGGAAGCTAATGGGAAGCAACGCAGAAGTCGCGCGCAGCAGAAATCCGTGCGGCTAAGAAGCTCTGACGCCTGCTGGGACCGCACCCATCCTTCGTGCCTAAGATCCGGTACTGACTCTTTCGATGCAGGAGGGTGTTGGCGAGACTCCAGCACGCAGATGCGCGCGGTCCCAGTGACGCCCGTGTTGAATAAAGCCGGACAGCCAATCGCCCAGAATTTGAAGTTGAAAGCTTAATGGTAAAGAGGTAGTTGCCCGCCCTGTGATAGACTTTCGAACGCATTTCATGGCAAAAACCTCAAACAGTGAACGAGAAAGACCGAAACGCCGGCGACCCTGGGTGCCGTGGGTATTTGGCGGGGTCGTGGTCCTGTTGCTCTCAGTCATTGCCTCGCAGCAGCTTTGGCTGTGGACCGTGATCCGGCCCGACACGGCCTCTGATACTTTGGCGTTGTACGCCCTGTCGACGTTGAATTTTGTCGCCTTTGTCGTCTTTTCCTTCATCTTCATTCGCAGCCTCTTGAAGTTGCGCCGCGAACGACGTGAGCGAGAGCTGGGATCAAAGATCAAGACGCGGTTGCTGGTCTATTTCATCGCCATCAGCTTCCTGCCCATCACCGCTATGGCAGTGTTCTCTTACCTGTTTCTGAATCGCTCCCTGGAAAAATGGTTCAATCCGTTTCCCCAGGCCGTGGTGCGCGAGGCACGCGAGGTCCAGCGCGAGGCAGTGGCCACTGAGATTCGGAACCTGCGCGATACCGGCGCCCTGGTTGTCGTCATGCTCAATAAACAACCCGAGTCCGACTGGCAACAAATACTCGATCAGGTTGTTGTCGCTGGTCACTTCTCCGCGGTGGAGATTGTTACTGATCAGGGTGAAGTGCGTCTGAAAAGCGAAGCCAATTTGTCGGAGGGCGACCGTGCGGTGTTGGAGCCGCTGTTGGAAAAGGCACGACAAACCGGGGTTGGCGCCGGCGAGAGTTTGGCGGACGGCAAAGGCTTTGATGTGATTTCAGTGCCGCTCTCGGAAAATAAAAATCTGCTGATCTCGCCGGCAAAACGCAGTGATACGGATCTGAACGACAAGATAACGGGCTCGCAAAGCGAATATCAAAATCTGGTGCGCCGCCAAAAGAAAGTTCGCTGGCTGGGACTTTCCACGCTCGGGCTTTTGACCTTGATCCTGCTGTTCGTCTCCAGTTGGGTTGCCATTTACCTGGCGCGGGGCATCGCCACTCCTATCAAAGCTTTGGCCGAAGCCTCGAACGAGATTGCGCGCGGCAATCTATCGTATCGGGTGACCACGTTCGCCGAAGATGAGTTGGCCCTTCTGGCCCATTCGTTCAATCAAATGACGGCGCAACTGGAAGAGAATCGCAAACGGATCGAAGCCGGCGCCGCCGAATTGCGCGAGAAGAACCTGGCACTGGAGGAACGGCGCAACTATATCGAGACTGTGCTCGAGTCCCTGTCGACGGGCGTGATTTCACTGGACGAGAATAATCGTGTGACGACCATCAATGCCGCGGCCGCGCGCATGCTGTCGGTGGGAGCAATCGCGACTGGACAAGCACGCTTCGAAGATTTGATCTCTGATGATGACGAAGTTGTGCTAAGCCGGCTTCTCAGGAGGGCACGACGCACGGGACAGACTACGGAACAGACGCAACTGGGAACAGCCTCGCCGGAGAAGGGCGGTGCGATTCCAGTGGCTTTGACAGCGACGGCCCTGCATGGTCCGCCGGGCCAGGGAGCCGGAGTGGTACTGGTGATTGAGGATCTTTCTGAATTGCTGGCAGCGCAAAGGGCGGCCGCCTGGTCGGAAGTGGCGCGACGCATGGCGCACGAGATCAAGAATCCGCTGACACCGATTCAATTGTCCGCCGAACGCATCGCCAAAAGTTTTCACCGGTTGGACGGCAACGGGACCCGCAATGGCAGCAACGGCAAGGCCGACCGGCATTCGCTATCGGGCTTATCAGATAGCGCCGAAGCAGCGCACGTCGGCGCGGTGATAGATGAATGCACGGAAACTATCACGCGCGAAGTTGCCGGCCTGAAAGCCATGGTTGATGAGTTTTCGCGCTTTGCTCGTTTGCCGATTGCCCGGCTGGAACCAGGCGATCTGAATGAAGTGGTGCGACAGGCGGTAGGGCTATATGAAGAGCGACTAGCCGGCGTCAAGATCCGGTTGGAGCTTGATCCGGAATTGCCCGCGGCGCTGCTCGACAGCGAACAGTTCCGGCGCGTCTTCGTTAACCTGATCGATAACGCGCTTGATGCCCTTTCGGACCAGGATGGCGAGCGGTTGATCACAATCTCAACGAGCCACAAAAGCGAGAGCAGTTTGCTGGTGGCTGAGGTGGCCGACACCGGTCACGGCATCCATCCCCCGGCTTTTCGACGATTGTTTCAACCGTATTTTTCTACGCGCGGCACCGGGACCGGACTGGGATTGGCAATCGTCCAAAGGATCGTGATGGAGCATCGTGGAAGAATACAAGCACAGGCGAATTACCCGCACGGAGCCAGATTTGTAATCGAACTGCCGGCGGGGAATACATAGGAGGCAGGAGGCAGGAGGCAGGAGGCAGGAGGCAGGAGCAGGAGCAGGAGCAGGAGCAGGAGCAGGGGCAGGGGCAGAGAGATGTTTCAGGTATTAGAGATTTCTGTCGGGTACTTATTGAGGAACCTTATTCACGGAATTCAGAAGCCAGGCTAACCTTCGACTGCCTACTGCCGACTGCCTTCTGCTTACTTTCTTTCGCCGGCTGCCTCCCGATTAGACATGTCTGATTCAATACTCATAGTCGACGACGAGCGCGGCATACGCGAAACACTGCGGGGCGTCATGGAAGACGAGGGCTTCACAGCGGACGCCGTCGCTACCGGCGAAGACTGTCTGAAGGCATTGGATCGAAAACCCTATGGCTGCGTGCTGCTCGATGTTTGGTTGCCGGGGATCGATGGGCTCGAAACTTTGAAGCAGTTGCGCGCCGCCGGATCTGATGCAGCCGTCGTCATCATCTCTGGTCATGGCAATGTGGAAACGGCGGTTCGGGCCACCAAGTTGGGCGCCTTTGATTTCATCGAAAAACCTCTCTCGATCGAAAAGACAGTTTTGGTGGTTCGCAACGCTTTGCGTCAGCGCCAGCTGGAACTCATGAACGCCGACCTCACGGCTGAGCTGGCGGAAGAATATGTGATGGTCGGCGAGTCGGTTGCCATGCGCGCCTTGCGGCAACAGATCGCCGTAGCGGCCCCGACCGATGGTCGCATTTTGATCTCTGGTGAATCCGGCACCGGCAAAGAGTTAGTGGCGCGCGCGATTCATTCGCAGTCAAGACGATCAGGGGCGCCCTTTGTCGAAGTCAACTCGGCGGCGATTCCCGAAGAACTTATTGAGTCCGAATTATTCGGACATGTGAAAGGTGCTTTTACCGGTGCGACCTCCCCCAAGAAGGGAAAGTTTGAGCTGGCTGACGGTGCCACTTTGTTTCTGGACGAAGTAGGAGATATGAGCGGCAGCCTGCAAGCAAAAGTCTTGCGCGTGCTGGAAGAACAAAGGTTCGAACCGGTGGGCAGCAGCGCCGCGATTGATGTCGACGTCCGCATCATTGCGGCCACGAACAAGCGGCTGGACCTCGAAATCGAGCAGGGGAAGTTTCGCGCCGATCTTTACTATCGGTTGAATGTCATTCCTTTTGAGCTGCCGCCGTTGCGAGAACGCTACGAAGATATTCCCTTGCTCGTGGAACACTTCAATCTAAAATTTTCACAGGCTTACGGCAAAGAGCCCAAGCTGTTTTCTGCTGAAGCGCTGGCGGACCTGCAGAACTATTCCTGGCCGGGAAATGTGCGCGAGCTGCGCAACACCATCGAGCGCGTCGTCATTATGCATCCGGCCAGGAGTGTAAACGCCGGCGACTTGCCGCCGCACGGCAAAGAAGAACCGCCGGCAGCATCATTCAGATTCCCTTCGTTTAAAGAAGCCACGGACGCCTATCATCGCGAGTTTATTCAGAAAAAAATCACCGAAGCCGAGGGCAATGTATCGCGCGCGGCAGAGTTGATGGGTGTCGACCGCAGCCACCTCTATCGCCGCATGCGGGCCCTGGGAATTCCCAATCGCGGCGAGCGTTCAGGCGCATCCTGACATCCAACTGCGGCGGCGCGATGCGGTGTGATAAGATTCACCGGGCGGAGTAGACATGAGTACTAACATAAAAGCCACCATCGAAGATTTATATCAGGTACCGGGTAAAGCCGAACTTGTCGATGGAGGAATCGTGCTTATGTCTCCTACTGGAGCTGCTCCGAATTATGCGGCCGGCGAGATCTTCGTTAGTCTTCGCGAATATGCTCGTAAGACCAGATCGGGTCACGCCGTCGGCGACAACGCTGCTTTCAGAGTCGAGCTGCCTAACCGTAAGTCGTTCAGTCCGGACGCGGCCTTTTACACGGGCAAGTGGACCGGAATGAAGTTTTTCGAAGGCGCTCCCGTGTTCGCGGTTGAAGTAAGAAGTGAGCGCGATTATGGTCCCGCCGCCGAGCGACAGATGGCTAAGAAGCGCGCAGACTACTTTGCCGCCGGAACACTTGTGATTTGGGATGTAGACTTGTTGAGCGACGATGTCATCAAAGGATACCGAACGACTGAACCTGATAAGCCCATCATCTATCGGCGCGGGGTTATCGCGGAAGCCGAACCCGCATTGGCCGATTGGTCGATGGCGGTGGATGATCTTTTTATACATACCGCAGGCTGCTAGCCGGCGGCTCCGATTGAAGCTCTCAATTGGACATAAACAGACTGAGTTGTACATTTGTTAGAGGTAATAAATGGATTTCACTACGAAAGAATTGCTGAGACGGTATGCACACCTCGCGGTCGGCAAACCGTTCTCGCCGATACTACTTAATATTCTCGTTACTTCCGTATGCGATATGCGTTGCACTCATTGCTTCTTTACGGAGGAGTTGGACGACCGGCCGCGGAAGAAGCTGCAAATGAAGACGCACGAGATTCAGAAGATCTCTGAGACCTTGGGTGGTAATCTGGGCGTACTGATTCTCGCCGGGGGCGAACCCTTCACGCGCAAAGACCTGCCGGAGATCGCGCGGGCTTTCTACGAGAACAATAAACTGGAATCAATCTATATCATGTCCAACGGACAGATTCAGAAACGAATCTTTCCCGACGTGACGCGCATCCTCGCAGAGTGTCCGGGACTCAACGTAACCGTGGCCCTGGGCATCGATGGTCTGAAAGATCAGCATGAGAAGATTCGCCAGAAACCGGGTTCGTGGGATATCGCGATTGACACTGCGCGGCAATTGCAGGCGATCAAGAAGGAATACCAGCGACTGGACGTGCAAACGTGTACCTGTTTTATGAACACAAATCAGGACACGATTTTCGACTGGTATGATTTCCTGAAGTATGACCTCAAGCCCGACAAAGTGAACTTCAACTACATCCGCCCGCCTTCAGCGGATCCAAAGGAGTTGGAGATCGATCACTCGCGTTATGCACAACTGGCACACATGATTGACGACGATTCGCGGCATGCGGCAATCAAGAATAACTACGGCGGCGACGCCGGGTTCTTCAAGGCGGCGATTGATATTTACATGCATGGGCTGATCGCCAAGACGCAGGAGACGCAACAGGCACAGATGACTTGTTATGCGGGAACAGCCGGCGGTGTTATCTATGACGAGGGCACAGTGTCGTCGTGCGAAAACCTGGCGCCCATCGCCAACCTGCGGGATTACGATTGGAACTTTCAAAAGCTCTGGGCCTCGCCGGCCATGGCCGAACGCCGCAAGAAAGCGGCCGACGGTTGCTTCTGCACGCACGAATCAAACAGCTATTACCCGTCGTTGCCTTTTAATCCGGGGCACTTGATCAAGATCAAGAGGCTTGAACGTGAAATGAAAAAGGCCCGCCGGGACATGGACCTTGCCGAAGAGACGCTCGACGGCGCGACGGTGCGCGTCTGACCAAATCAAAAGACGCAACGACGATGACTGAATCAAAGGTTCCCAAGATTCTAATCATTTCATCCGACACGGGCGGTGGTCACCGCTCGGCGGCGGCCGCGATCGTGGCCGGGGTACAGAATTTTTTTGAGGGTGAGTCCTATGCCGTGCGAGTGGTGAGGGCGGTTGAGGAATCCCACCACCTGAGCGCCAAGCTGGTCCGTTTTTACAATTGGATGCTGCGCAACCGGCAGCATTGGATGAAGTACTTCTACTGGGCCATGAACCGCGTGCGACCCGAAACACGAGAGTTTTTTCATTCGCGTTGTATCGGTTATGTGCGTGAGTTGTTTGAGCGCTGGTGCCCACACATAGTCGTCAGTGTGCACCCGCTGACGCAGCACATCTTTGCGCGGGTCCTCAAGGAATTGAAACTGGCGGATCGGATTCCACTCGTATCCGTAGTCACCGATCCTTGTTATGGATTCTGGAGAGGTTGGGCCTGCGACGACGTAACTCTATACCTGGTGGCCAGTGAAGAAGCGCGCCGCCAATTGCTCGACTATGGCGTGCCTGCAGAGCGTATCAAGATTTCCGGCATGCCTATCCACCCGAAGTTTACTTTCCCGGACGAAGCCGCCGCCCAGGCAGCGCGTCGCGCCCTGGGACTGGATCCGGAAAAGTTCACGGTCTTTGTCAACGCCGGCTGGGAGGGCGGCGGTAATATTCCGGAGATTTTCCGCGAATTGATCAGCGGCGAATTGGATGTTCAGGCAATCTTTTTGGCCGGACGCAATGAGGAGTTGCGGCTGACCGCTGAGACCATGGCTTTGCAGGCGGCGTTTCCCATCAAAGTCATTGGCTACTCTGATCACGTCGAGCAGTTAATGAGCGCGGCCAATGTCATGATCTCCAAGCTGGGAGGGCTGACAACTTTCGAAGCCCTGGCCTGTCGCGTCCCGATTATCGCCGACGCTACCACTACCCCTATGCCGCAGGAAATCGGCACCGCAAACCTAATCATAAAACGCGGCGCCGGGATCCTTTTGAAACAGGCAAAAGATATCGTCCCGGTAGTGCGGCGCATGGTCGAGGACACGGCCCACTATTCAGCCATGCGCGCTGCCACGCTGACCGTTGGATTTCCGAATGCCACACGCCGCATCGTGGAAGAGATCGCCGCGCTCTTACCCGCGCCCGCTCAGGTAGAAGAAGAAGCGCGCCTGGCTGAGGTAGTCTCCGCGTGATTTGATGTGTCACAGGCGTCCCCCCGTGAACCGCGCGCGGGATTTGCGTACCACGTCAGCTTATTGACGGGTAGTGTGTTTCGGGATTTAATTCGATCAAGACAGTCCGAGTGCGGTTATTGACTTGACGACACTACTTAAGTTGGCTGAGTGGTTAGAGAACCGGGAGCGGTAGCGACCGCATCCAGGCACACCAAGGCCCACGAGGTTTCTGCTGCGAAATCATTGAGTGAAGGTTGAATGTGCGATCCGGCGGCTACCGCTCCCGGTTCTGTAATCTCTTGGCAACGGCCACATTTAATTTTGTCGCCCGCTTGCGTTCGTCGAAGCGGGTTTTTTTAGGAGAACATAGCCGGTGAGTCTATTGCTTGAGGGTAAGCGGGCCTTTATTACGGGCGGCACGCGCGGTATTGGGGCCGCGCTTTGCGAAGTGTTCGCGCGTGAAGGGGCCGACGTGGCCTTCAATTATAATTCGCGCGACGATTTGGCTGCGGAAGTGCGCGGCAAGATCGAGGCCCTGGGCCGGCGCGCGCTCTCATTTAAAGTTTCGGTAACCGATCGTCTGGGCATGAAGAAGGTGACGCGTGAGATCGTCGAGCTGTGGGGCAGCATTGATGTCCTCGTCAACAACGCGGCGATCAACCGTGGCGATAACTTTGCCACAACCACGGACCGCGCCTGGGACGAAGTAATCCATACCAATATCGACAGTCTGTTTGCTGTCACCAAACCCATCTACAAGAAGATGATCCGACAGCGCAAAGGAAGTATTCTGAACATTACTTCCATCGGCGCGCTGCGCGCCCTGCCTACCGCGGTCCACTACGCGACCAGCAAAGCAGCGATGATTGGTTTCACGAAATGTTTGTCGCGCGAGGCGGGTACTTTTGGCGTCAAGGTAAACGCCATCGCGGCGGGCATTTTTGATACCGAGTTAGCGCAGGCACTGCCTGAGCGGTTGCTGCAAATGCACGCCTTCTGGGCTTCAGCCGGCCGTCTGGGTCGGCCCGAAGAGTTGGCCGAATACGCCGCTTTCATGGTCAGCGATCGCAACAGCTTCATGAACGGTGAAGTGGTGATCGTCGACGGCGGCGCGATCACTTGATCGCGACAGTCCGACAAACTTCAGTTTGTCGTTAGCTCCCGCATAGAATTTTGTTCCGTCTTAGAGGAATGCCTCCGCTTACCACGACAAACTGAAGTTTGTCGGACATTCCCGTCACGCTCGCGGCTATCAACGACCCAATTGCGTTCCATACCGGTGCAGGATCTCGGGCCAGTCAGTCAAAAGCGCGATGATCAAGAGGATCGATAGAGCAGCGTATAGGAACCAAACTAACACCAGCAGCGCGCAACGAAGCTTTTCATCGAAGTCTAGTCGATTGCCGTCCTTTGCGTCTGTTGCCATGACAACTCCAGGCTCCCACTGCTATTCATCCGTAAGTGGTCCTTCAATCTCAGCCAGTCGTTTCTCGAGGGCTCGAATCGTCCTCTGCATCTCTCCTAATCGTCTGAACGCGGCGGTCGAGCGGAGCCAGTCGCGATTGTCGAAAGCAGGGATTCCCGAAATCATTTTTCCCGCGGGCACGTCGTGGCTGGTAGCACTCTTTGCCGTGAGTACGACATCATCTCCCAGCGTGTTGTGCCCCGCGACTCCGGCCTGGCCCGCGAGGATCACGCGATTGCCGATG
This sequence comes from Acidobacteriota bacterium, assembly GCA_025463135.1. GTDB lineage: Bacteria > Acidobacteriota > Blastocatellia > Pyrinomonadales > Pyrinomonadaceae > JAOAPY01. Next base: position 167,817 of record JAOAPY010000013.1, on the reverse strand, counting down.
CGCGAACTGCCGGCCAGTCCAACCTGTGCGCAGAGCAGAGAATCTTCGCCAATAGTGCATGAGTGTCCTATCTGCACGAGGTTGTCGATCTTTGTGCCGCGGCCAATGCGTGTTTCGCCGACTGACGCGCGATCAATAGTAGTTCCCGCGCCAATCTCAACATCGTCTTCAATCACCACCCGGCCGCTTTGTGGAATCTTCAGCCAGTGCCGATCTTCGTCTTTCGCGTAACCGAACCCGTCACAACCAACGACGGAATTGTTGTGAATGATGACGCGTGCTCCGATTTGAGTTCGCTCGCGTATGGCCACTCCCGAATGAATTACCGAATCGTTGCCAATCACTACCTCGTCATAGATTGTCGCGTTCGGATATATCCGCACGCCTTCGCTGATTCGCACTTCGCGGCCAATCACCGCGGATGCTCCAATCCAGACGTTGCCGGCTATCGTCGCACTGGGATCGATTACTGCAGTGGGGTGGATAAATGCTTCGAAGGAAGCATCCGGATGGAACAGCCTGAGCGCTCGCGTATACGCCAGATAGGGATCCTTTGCGCGCAGTACAATGATGTCGTGGCGATCGACGGCAACGTCTTCGGCCGCATAAACCGCGGAAGCTTGTGTTGTTTTCAAGCGCGGCGTGTAACGTGGATTTGCGAGAAAGGTGACCTGACCGGCGGCGGCCTCGTCCAGTCCAGCCGCTCCGGATATTTCGACATTTGTTGCCGCCACCCCATCAAGGCGTGCTCCGGTGCGGGCCGCAAGCTCAGAGAGTTTCATGAGGGCAGTTTAGCATGAGCCCTGGGACCGCACGCATCCTGCGTGCTGAAGTTGGGACACTGGCTTGCTGCATTGCAAGGAGCCACTCTGACAACCTCGGCACGCTGGAAGCGTGCGGTTCCTGGGCGGTGCGATCACATGATTGAAATCGGATCGATCTCGATATTTATTGACCGCGAAGCGTGACCGCGGCGGGCCACTCCTGCCACTCCCGCATCGATAACCTGGCGCAGACGACGCCGGCTGCGCGACTTTATCAGGAGTTGAATGCGATGCTCGCCCTTGAGACGCGCGAGGGGCGCCGGCGCCGGACCGAGCACGCGGCAGGCGCGGTCTTCATTGGCCTGATCCAGCTCTTTGCGCAACTCCAACGCGGTGGTTCTGGCTTTCTCATAATCCGTTCCATGGACCAGCAGGGATGCCAGCGCCACAAACGGCGGATAAGAATGGTTCTGCCGGTAGCGGATCTCCTCTTCATAAAACCCGCTGTAGTCCTGAGCGCAGGCATGGCGCAGCGCATAATGATCCGGATGATAGGTTTGAATCAAAACTTGTCCGGGCCGATCGCCGCGGCCGGCGCGACCGGCAACCTGGGTGATTAGTTGAAACGTGCGCTCAGCGGCGCGAAAATCGGGCAGCGCCAGGCCGGCATCGACGGACACCACGCCTACCAGCGTCACGTTGGGAAAGTCGTGACCCTTGGCCAGCATCTGAGTACCGACGAGCATATCCAGCGCACCATCACTGAAATCAAACAGAGATTTTTCAAAGACGCTGCGGCGCGCTGTCGTGTCGCGATCGATGCGGGCAATGCGTAGGGCCGGAAACTGTTTGCCCAATATTTCTTCAAGTTGCTCTGTGCCCTCGCCTACATAGTAGATATATTTTCCAAAACAGTTGGGACATTCCTTTGGCGCCGCTCGCCGGTGGTTGCAGTAATGACAGACTATGACTCGCTCGCTTTGGTGATACGTCAACGTTACATCGCAATTGGGACACTGAATCGATTCGCCGCAAGAGCGACACAAGACAAAGCTCGAGTAGCCACGCCGGTTCAGCATGATGATCGATTGTTCGCCGCGGGCCTGGGTTTCCTCGATTGCCTGTAGCAGTTCGTCGGAAAAGACCCTCGGCTTTCCGTGCTGCGCAAAGGCCTCACGCATGTCGATAATGCGCGCGCTGGCCATCGGCCGCTTACCAATCCGCTCGGGTAAGTTCAGGTAGTGATATTTTTCGCCGCGCGCATTGTGAAAGGATTCCAGCGACGGCGTGGCCGAACCCAGCACCACTACAGCGTCGGCTTTCTGTGCGCGCACGATGGCGGTATCGCGGGCGTTGTAATGCGGCGAGTCCTGCTGTCTATAGGTCGACTCATGCTCCTCGTCAACGATTACCAGACCCAGCTTTCTTACCGGAGCAAATACGGCCGAGCGAGTACCGATTACAATTTGTGCCTGACCGTTCTTCACCCTGGTCCATTCGTCAAAACGTTCACCCGTTGAAAGCGACGAATGAAAAATCGCAACCTGATCACCGAACTGCGCGCGCAGACGCCGCGAGAAGACCGGCGTTAAGGCAATCTCGGGGACCAGCATCATCGCGGATCGTCCAAGTTCCAGCGCAGTGCGCATGGCGCGTATGTAGACTTCGGTTTTTCCACTGCCGGTGACGCCATGTAGCAGGAAGGTCCCGTAAGTCTTTTGCATCAATTGCGCTTCTATTTCATTCAACACGAATGTTTGCGACTCGGTGAGCTGGTGTGTTTCGGGCGGCGGCAATGCCGCTTTGGCCAAAGGGTCTCGGCGCACTGGCTCGCTGAATATTTCGACATACGCCTTTTTCTGCAGAGTCTTGATTGTCGATTCACTTACCTGGGCGGTTCGCAGCAAGGCTCTCAAAGGCAGCAGGCCATTAGCGATTTCGAGCGACTGAACAACACGTCTCTGTGCTGCGGTAATTGAGGTGTCACCAGGATCCATTTTGGAAATCAATCTCACAGCGCGTTGAACTTTTTCTTTCGCGAGCGCTCCCCGGGTCGCTTGTGTTATCACAACCGCGCCCGCCCGTTCGAGTGCGCGCGCCGCATTCACTACTTGCATCTGGCCCAGCGCGCTTGCCGCGGCGCGCAAGCTAAGTTGACCCCTGGCGGCAAGTAGTGTCAGCAGCTGAGCCTTGTTCGTCTGCACTCCCGTTTCCGGTATCTGCCTGGTTGCTTCAATACCCTTGGCGGTAAGTGACAGCAATTGCTCAACGCTTTCGGTGATTCCAGGCGGTAACGCGGCTTTCAGTACCTCGCCCCAGGGCGCGGCGTAGTATTCAGAGACCCAGCGTGTTAACGCGAGTACGTCCGGTGCGATCAAAGGAACGGCATCGATCAGCTCTTCCGCCTCTTTGATTTCAGACTCATGCAGGGTCGAGTCCTCTTTCAGGCTGTTGCGCAAGTCCACGACATAGCCGGTAAGGAGTTTGCGTCCGAAGGGCACAACGATGCGCGCACCTGGTTGGGCCACCTCGCGCATCAACTCCGGCAGGCGATATGTGAAGGTCTGGTCAACGTGCAGCGGGAGCGCAACGTCTGCGTATTGGGGAAACGCGGATTGAAACTGTTTGGATCTTACCGTGGCCTGGAGAGCTAAAGAAGTTTCCTGCACTGGTGAAAGTTACCGCGATTTAGGGAATTGGGAAAGCAGGGGTGGGGCTACGGGCGTCCCGCCCGTGAATCATGCGCAAGAGGGCTGTGCTGTAGAAGACTCAAGACTCGTTGTTGTCAAGGTAGTCGCGCACCTTTTTTAGGTCTTCCCAGGTCTCGCGTTTCTTTGAGGGGTCGCGCAACAAATAAGCGGGATGAAAAGTAGGCATGACTTTGATGCCCTTGTAGTCCTGGAACTGGCCGCGCACGCGCGTAATGCCTTCCTTGATATCAAGCAGGTTTTTCATGGCGGTGTTGCCCATGACAACTATCACTTCCGGTCGGGCAGAGGCAATTTCGCGCAGCATGAAGGGCTTGCAGGCCGCCACTTCATCAGGCAGGGGCGCGCGATTTGCCGGAGGACGACAGCGGTTAATATTGCCGATCAGCACGTCTTCGCGTTTGAAGCCAATGGCTTCAATAATCTTTGTTAATAATTGACCGGCGCGCCCGACAAAAGGTCGCGCCTGAGCGTCCTCATCGGCCCCGGGAGCTTCGCCGACAAACATCAGGCGAGCTTTGCGATTTCCTTCCGTATGGACGATATGAGTTCGGCCCGCTGACAAAGGACAGCGCGTGCAGGCTCCTACATCGGCCCAGATCTGTTCGAAGGTCTCGTGCGATTTCGGCAAAGGTTCCTGCGGAGTTTGGAAAATGCTGCTAAACAAAGTATCGGGCTTGGGGGCCGCGGCAATTACCCCAGGCGCCGGAGTGCGCGCGGTTGGCACAGGTTGAGGAGCTCTCTCGAAAATCTGTTTTGGCGGCTGATCGAATACGCTTTCAGCTCGAGTTTTAGGCGAGCTGACGCGGAGCGTCGACGGCGTTCGTTTGCTCACGACCTGACCCTGGAAAGTCTCTACTCCAAGCTCCTGAAGATAGACAGTGTGTTGCCGGGCTGCTGCGGCTAATAAAGCCAGCTCATCTGATATGGACTCAAACGTCATTGATTATTGTTGGCCCCGTGATGTGGCTGAAAGTGAGTTCGTCTGTTGTCTTCGAAGACGCACTATCTCATCAAGAATCCGATGGGCAGCGTCGAGCTTTGACATTCGGGGCAACTCAAGAGCCTCATCACTGGCCCGGCTAAGGATGGTTATGACATTAGTTTGTGTATCGAAGCCGGCGCCATCCTGAGTCACGTCGTTGGCTACCAGCAGATCGAGATTCTTCTGGCGCAGTTTCTCACGCGCATGATGCAACACATCGTTGGTCTCAGCGGCAAATCCTATCACCAGCAGTTTGTCGTGACGGTTTGCAGCTACTTCGCCGAGTATGTCCGCAGTGCGCTCGAGAGTTAGAACTAATTGCTCATCCGACTTTTTTATCTTATTGACGACGCGTGTCGCCGGGCGATAGTCAGCCACAGCGGCAGCGGCAATGAAGATAGACGCTTTGGGGATCTCTGTCAGCACGGCGGCGTGCATTTCTGCTGCTGAATGGCCCGACACCAGGGTGACCTTGGGAGGAGGGTCGACAGTAGTCACACCTGCTACGACAGTGACCTCAGCGCCGCGTTGTTGAGCAGCCGCTGCCAGCGCAAATCCCATCCGGCCGGATGAGCGGTTCGAGATAAACCGCACTGGATCGATCTCTTCGCGTGTGGCGCCGACCGTGATCAGAAGACGCTCACCCACCAGGTCTCTCGCGACCGATTGCGTGCTTAAGATATCGAGGGCCATTGACACAATTCTCTCCGGCTCGCTCAAACGTCCCGGACCGATTGTGCCGCAAGCCATCTCACCGGCATCAGGTTCCAATATGCGGACCCCATCGCTGCGCAGTATCTCGAGATTTCGCTGTGTGGCGGGGTGCTGCCACATGGTCGTATTCATCGCCGGCGCAATCAAAACCGGCGCGGTAGCAGCGAGGTAAGTGGAAGTCAGAAAATCATCAGCCACACCGTTGGCAAACTTGGCTATGATATTAGCCGTGGCTGGAGCTATCAGGAGGAGATCAACAGTCTGGGAGAAAGTGATATGAGCAATCGGATCCGGATTGTCCGGTGCATAGTCGTCAACAATAACGTGCGAGCCCGAGAGCGCGCGAAAGGTCAGAGGCTGCACGAATTCGCACGCCCGTTTGGTCATGGCAACCCGCACCGCGCACCCGGCTCGCTGTAGCCCGCGCAAGACCTCGGCCGCCTTGTAGCAGGCAATGCCGCCCGATATCCCCAGCGCTACTTTCTTATCGGAAAAGTTCTGATCGGGAGGGTAGTTCGCCATAGACTTGAATCTTTCGAGCTTAACTCGATTGGAAGATCAATGTAACATCGGGGACACCGAGGCGCAATATTACCTATATGGCTGATAGGCACGTAACAGGTTATCATGAACTCAAGGGACCGCATTCGCGTCGACACCGTGAAAGACCGCTGGCTATGAAATCCAAACTGCGTTACTTGCTCTTCCTCCTGATGCTGGCTCTGTTGGCCAGACAGACTTTGGCTCAAGCTCGCCCGACTACGGAAGATGAACATTTTGGTCCAGTGGTGACTGCTTACCTGGGATATCTTCGAAATGAGCAGGAAGTGGTCGATGATCGTGTCAGCCGGCGCGAGATTAGCCGTGTTTACTATCGACGTAACTCAAATCGCATCAGGGCATTGCGGGAGGTGGCGATCCGCATTGCTCGAGACAGCGGCAATGATTATTTACCGGAATTGGAAGCCGTCACCGGAGATGAGTTGCGCACTCTGTTTGAACACCCGCCCAATATCACGAGTCTGCCGATTGGCAGAGTGGTCAATAATACCTTCCGCTTCCTCGGGCCGGTGCGTTCTGCTGAGGTTTTTTACGTATTTGCTCGGCTCGATCCATATGAACAATCTGAACTCAAAAGATTGGGCAGTACCGATTCCGAAGGAGGGGCGGGTCACGTGAACGCGAAGCCTGCGCAGACTGCTACGCGTCCGCGGAAAGTGGGCAACCCCTGGCGCTAGCATCTGCCCTAAGCCATCACGCGGCCATGACCCGGATACCGCAAGGTCACTGGTTGGGGTGGGTTTGCTACCTTGTTGCCCGCCTAATGCTGGACCAAACCCCTGCTTTTAGCAGAAATTTTCTGGACTGGGACCAGCATGCATGCTAACCTTTCGCGGCTGATCTAAAAAAGCACAATTTTGTGTAAAACTTCGGCTAAATGGTTGTTGACACAAGGCTAGTAATCGTGTAAAAAAGCCAAGTGTTTTAGCCTTTGTGGCTCGCCATTGTACAGTTTTGGGCGTTTCGCACGGGTAGCTGAGGCGGGAAAAAGCAGGAGACGTTTAGTCTCCGGATAATATCCAGCCGTGGCGAAGCGCAATGGAATTTGTTTTCACTATACGGGAGGAAGGTTAATGATTAACAAAACTTGGAGCCGCAAGTTTCTGGCGATGTCTGTCGCAGCGGCCGTTCTAAGTGTCTCATCAATGCTCACGTTGGCGTCGCCTGGAGCGCGCTCTGGTGAGCTGTCGGCGAGCGGCGATGTAACCGTCAACGGTCAGAAAGCGATTTCTGGCGGAACGATTTTTTCTGATAGCGTCATTGTTACCGCCAAGGACAGCAGCGCTACTGTGAGTTTGGGCAAGCTCGGTCGTGTCGAACTGATGGCCAATACGAGTGTCAAACTGAATTTCACAGATAAGAGCATTTCGGGTCTGTTGGATTCGGGTCGCGCGCGCATTTCAACTCCGGCTGGAGTTTCGGTTAATCTCACTACCAAAGATGGATCGGTGATGATTGATGGAAGCCAGGCCACCTCGTTTACCGCGAATATTGAGAATGGTAATACGATGGTGAACACGGAGGCTGGCATCGCGGAGTTGCGATCAGGTACAACGGTGACGAAGATTGCAGCTGGCGAAAGCGGAGTTGCCGGCACGCCACAGGCTAAGAAAGACGACGACGACGACCACAAACTCAGTGGTGGTGCGTTGGCGGCGATTTTGTTGGCTACCGGCGGTGCAGTCGCTGCGATCCTCTGGTCCATCCACAGGAAAGACACTTTGAGCTTCGGTGGAACCGTAATCGTAGTCAGCCCGACGAAGTAACAGGCTCACTTAGATTGGCTCGTTCCTCAAAAAACACTGCTGCGCGTTTGTTGAGCGCACGGTCCATAAATACGTAGTATTGCGGGTCACGCGAGAATAGCTCGCGCGTGACCCGCAAAGTTTTGTGTTCACCCAATCCGCTTCCTGGATTTCTTTCCAAAGGTCGCTTTCCAATGCAAATTGCCGTAATTGGCACTGGCTATGTGGGTCTGGTTACCGGTGCCTGCTTCGCCGAGTTTGGCGTTGACGTCACGTGCGTGGACGTGGACGCTGAAAAGATTGACCGGCTCGGCGCCGGCGTCATGCCCATCTATGAACCAGGCTTGGAACAGTTGGTGGCGAAAAACACCAACGCCGGCCGTTTGCGATTCACAACCGACGCTCGACAGGCAATCGAGCAGTCGCTCGTGATCTTTCTCGCCGTCGGCACCCCGCCTAAAGATGATGGCTCACCTGATTTGAGTTTCGTTGAGTCAGCGGCCAGATCCGTGGCGCAGCACATGAATGGCTACAAAGTAATAGTAACCAAGTCGACCGTTCCCATCGGTACCGGCGAACGTCTGCGTGAACTGATCCGCGAACATCAGACTGCCAAGGTCAACTTTGGTATCGTGTCGAATCCGGAGTTTCTCCGCGAAGGCGCCGCGATCAACGACTTCATGCGGCCTGATCGCGTGGTCTTGGGGAGTCGCGACGACGAAGCCATTGCAATCATGCGAGATTTATATCGGCCGCTCTATTTGATCGAAGCGCCCTTCGTGGTCACTTCTCTTGAAGCGGCGGAACTGACAAAGTATGCGGCCAACGCATTCCTTGCCACAAAGATTTCTTTCATCAACGAGGTTGCCAACCTTTGCGAAAAGATTGGCTGCGATGTGCATGACGTCGCTCGAGCTATGGGTATGGACCGGCGCATCGGCGGCAAGTTCCTGCACCCCGGGCCAGGTTTTGGCGGCTCCTGTTTTCCAAAGGACACGCGGGCTTTGGCCTCAGTAGCACGCCAGTTTGGCAGTGATTGTCTTATTGTGGATTCTGTAATAGAAGTGAACCGGCGCCAGCAGCACTCGATGTTGGCAAAAATTGAGAAGCTGGTGGGGGAACTGAGCGGGAAGAAGATTGCAGTGCTGGGGCTGGCATTCAAACCCGAGACGGATGACATGCGAGAGGCGCCCTCGGTGGAAATCATTCGCGGCTTAAGAGAGCAGGGTGCCCGTGTTTGTGCTTATGATCCTGTGGCCATGTCTGAAGCAGAAAAGATTCTGCCCGGAATCGAGTATGCTGAGGACGAGTACGCCGCGGTCAAGGATGCCGATGCTCTGGTATTTGTGACTGAATGGAATCAGTTTCGGGCCCTCGATATGTCGCGCATTCGCGATCTGATGAAGAATCCCCGCATTGCCGATTTGAGAAATATTTACGATCCCTCGGACATGAGAGAACTAGGCTTTGCCTACGTCGGGGTGGGCCGGTAGGGAGATTTCAATTGCGGATTTCGGATCTCAGATTTTCGCATCTCAGATCCTGGAGTTGCGCAAGCTTGAGATCTAAAATCATCAATCTGAAATCATCAATCGGAAATCGACTATGAGTCTTTCGGGTATAGCATTAGTCACCGGTGGAGCAGGATTTATCGGCTCGCACATCGCCACGACCTTGGCGGCGAGCGGTGCTCGAGTGCGGGTGATCGATGACTTGTCGACGGGTGACCAGGAAAATCTGGATGAGATAAAGGGCGATTGGGATTTCATTCAAGCGAGTGTGGCTGACGAGACTGCGCTTGTGCGCGCGCTTGAAGATGTCGAATTGGTCTTTCATGAGGCTGCAATTCCATCCGTCCCACGCTCTGTTGAAAAGCCTCGCGAGACTCACGTTGCCTGTGTCGATGCTACCTTTTCCCTACTGCTTGCTGCCCGGGATAACAAGGTGCGCCGGCTGGTCTACGCGGCTTCGAGTTCGGCGTATGGTGATCAGCCTACCCTGCCCAAGACAGAAGGAATGTCGCCAGATCCCTTATCTCCCTACGCTGTGGCGAAGTTGGTAGGAGAATATTACTGCCAGGTCTTCACCAGGGTTTATGGGTTGGAAACAGTGTCGCTCCGCTATTTCAATGTTTTTGGTCCGCGTCAGGACCCCGGTTCGCAATACTCCGGCGTAATCTCTCGGTTCATCGACTCGCTAACACGCAATGAGCGTCCAGTCATTTTCGGCGACGGCGAGCAATCGCGCGACTTTACCTACATTGAGAATGTGGTGCAGGCAAACCTTCGCGCCGCGGAAACGCAAACGGGAGTTGGTCAGGTGATCAATATCGGCAACGGCCGGCAAACAACCTTGAATGAGCTGTTGCGCGAACTGAAGGCTCTGACCGGTAAGAACGAAATTGAGGTCGACTACCGGCCGACGCGAAGTGGCGACGTTCGTCACAGTTTGGCGGATACGAAGCGAGCGCAGGAGTTACTAGGTTTTGAACCGCGAATCGGTTTGCGCGAAGGGTTACAGCTGACAATTGATTGGTGGAAACAGAGCCGCTTTGTGCGGTGATGAGAGAGTGGCACGGGCGTCTCGCCCGTGGGGCTTGGTAAGATACACTCTTAAGTGGAACGATTCATCTGGCGGGACGCCCGTGTGCGTTATGGTTTCCGGTTTACTTTCCCTCAGCCAGCCGCCGCAGACTCTCTACAAAAGGCGCTCGCGCCACTCCCTTATCAGTGATAATGGCGGTAATCAAGTCGTTCGGTGTCACGTCGAAGGCCGGATTGTGAACCTCTACGCCGTCAGGGCCCAGTTGCTGATCGCCTATATGCGTGATCTCTCTTGACGCGCGTTCCTCAATGGGAATTTCCATGCCGGATGGAATAGACAAGTCCAGCGTGGTGATGGGCGCCGCCACATAGAAGGGAATGTTGTGTCGTTGTGCCAGGACCGCGACCATGTAGGTCCCAATCTTGTTGGCGGCGTCACCATTTGCGGCAATGCGATCGGCGCCGACAACGACTGCATCGACCTTGCCGCCCTTCATGACGTGCCCCGCCATGTTATCTGTGATTACAGTAACGGGAATGTCGTCCTTGGCCAGCTCCCAGGCAGTCAAACGCAAACCCTGGAGGAATGGTCGCGTCTCGTCGGCGATCACGGCAATGCGTTTGCCGGCATCACGTGCTCCGCGAATTACTCCCAACGCAGTGCCATAATCACCCGCTGTTGCCAAGGCGCCGGCGTTGCAATGCGTGAGCACCGTGGCCCCATCGGGGATTAGCTCCGCGCCAAAGCGCCCGAGAGCGCGATTCGCCTCAATATCTTCGCGAAATATTCTCAACGCCATATCAGTAAGCGCTCGCTGGATGTCAGCGGTTGACTCACTTTGCGATTTTACCCGCTTGAATTCCTGCCGCATTTTTTCGATGGCCCAAAACAGATTAACGGCCGTGGGGCGTGTTCCACTCATCATTTCGCAAAGTTGATCGAATTTGCGTTCGAGATTCGAAACCGAGGTTCCGGGTATCTGCTTGGCGCCCAGCGCGAGACCCATTGCGGCCGAAACGCCGATGGCCGGTGCTCCCCGCACCATCATCGTTTTGATCGCGTCCGCTACTTCTTCACAGGAGCGCAGGGTGACGTATTTTTCTTCTGTGGGCAAAAGGCGCTGATCAATCATGCGCACACCTTCATCTGTCCACTCGACGGTTTTTATCATTGACTGGGAAGCTCCCGAAGCGATTTAGAATTCAAGGCATCTTATTAAGGAAGAGGGAAAAAGGCAAAAAGGGCAAAAAGGAGAAAGCAGAAGGCAGAAGGCAGAAGGCAGAAGGAAGGAGGCAGGAGCAGGAGGCAGGAGCAGAAGGCAGGAGCAGGAGGCAGGGGCAGGGGGCAGGAGCAGGAGGCACTACAACAGACACAGATGGACGAACAGCAAAGAGCAAGAGCAAAAACAAAGCACAAACAAAGGCCCAAGACCAAAGGCCCAAGACCAACGCTTAAATTGACACTCCAATCCTGCCCATGTTAACGTCCGCGCTTGATAGACGCTGATTGTTCTTTTTAATCTGAAGTGTCAGGGTGCCCCGCGGCTTGCGGGGAGAATAGGGAAGCAGGTGAGAATCCTGCGCGGTCGCGCCACTGTGATGAGCTGAAGATCTTTAAAGCTCTAAGTCAGGAGACCTGCCCTTGACGCTTTTGCAGCTTTATTTATGAACCCCTCGCGCAAAGGTGTTCAGGCGTGCGGGTCTCATATCTACATTTCGAGAGTCCCGCCGGCAGCCTGTACCTTTGTTAAAGGTGGCAGGAGGTCGGCGGGATTTTTGTGTTTATGATGAGGAATTGTTTTAGCGTGAAGGTCCGATGGGTCATTGCGTCGCTGCTCGTGCTGTGCGTGCTGGAGCTGAGTTCAGCATGCAAAGGGCGATCTACGCCGCCGGCGGACACCGCAGACATACGCGCGCAAAGAGAATTTACTGATGAAGCGGGTCGAAAGGTTCGTGTTCCCCGTCACGTGAACAGGATCGTTTCGCTGGCGCCCAATTTAACCGAGATCGTTTACGCAGTTGGCGCGGGCGATCGACTGGTGGGAGACACTGAATACTGCGACTTTCCGGCGGAGGCCAAACAGGTCGCTAAAGTTGGCGACACGATGCATCCCAGCATTGAGCGCATCATTGCGTTGAGACCGGAGGTGGTCCTGGTTTCGACGGCCTCGCAACTCGAGGCTTTCACAAAGCAACTTGACGAGCAGCGAATCGCCGTCTATGTCACTAATCCTCGCAGCCTGGAAGAAGTCTTTCATTCGATCGAAACTCTTGGCGATTTGTTTGGCACGGGCGAGCGAACGTCTGTCCTGGTCGCAGAGTTGCGCAGACGCTCCGCCCGGTTGGAATCAATTATCAAACCGGTCAGGCCGGTCACAGTTTTTTACCAGGTCGCGGGTGAGCCGCTGTACACGATTGGTCGCGATGCATACTTGACTGATCTAGTCCGACACGCGGGTGGGGTTTCGGTGACAGCCGATGTGCCGGGCGCGTTCCCTCGCTACAGCGATGAAGCCGCACTCGCCGCGCGGCCTGACGCTATCATCCTGCCCACGGGCGGCTCGATGGGCTCAGCGAATTCCACGGTGGCTCAGCCGTTAAAGAATTCTCCGGCAGTGCTGAATAATCGAGTTTACAGGATCAACGACGATCACCTCTCGCGTCCGGGTCCGCGACTACTTGATGGATTGGAAGAGATGGCCCGAGCACTGCATCCAGAGGCATTCAAGTAAAGTAGATGAGCAGATGAGTAGTACCTTGCAATTACGCGCTACCGTACGAGCTACGTTCCGCCGAACGCTTTTTGTCTGTGGGCTGCTCCTGCTGATCTTATTTGTGGTGCTGGTGATTGCTACAGTCGTAGGCAGCCAGCGATTGCCGATTACGAACGCACTTTGTGCCCTGATCTCGAGATCGAAATGCGGATTGTCCTCCGAACAGCAGGCCATTCTTTTCGATATTCGCCTGCCGCGCATTCTGCTGGCGGGCGCTGTAGGAATGTGTCTGGCCTCAGCAGGCGCAGCGTATCAGGCGTTGTTGCGTAACCCGCTTGCTGAGCCTTATCTACTTGGTGTTTCTAACGGCGCTGCCGTCGGCACAATGGTGGCACTCGTCTTCTTTGGAACTCACGAATGGAGCCGGCCGGTAATGGCATTCGCGGGCGCATTGATTGCATCGTTTGCAGTCTATCAACTGGCGCGCAGTCGAGCCGGAGCCTCTCCTGAAAGACTGATTTTGGCAGGCGTAATCGTAACTACATTTCTTTCGTCGGCGATTGTCTTTATCACAACCCTGATGGACGCCACGCGGATTCGATCGTTCACGTTCTGGCTGCTCGGGGACTTGTCCGGCGCGACCAGCAGCTTGCTGACGATTGCCGTGGTTGTGGCGATTCTGGGATCGGCAGTGCTCACGACTTACGCACGCCCGCTCAACTTACTGATGCTCGGTGAACGCGACGCATTTGATTTAGGCGTCGAGGTCGGGCGGGTGCGTTTGATCGTATTTCTGGCCGCGGGGTTGTTGGTGGGGACTTCAGTCGCCTCGAGTGGTTCGGTCGGCTATGTTGGACTCGTTGTTCCGCACTTGGTCCGCCTGACATTTGGCAGCGACAACCGGCTGACGATCCCGGCCTCAGCGTTAACTGGGGCTGCTTTCGTCATAGTTGCCGACATGCTGGCGCGCACCCTGATTGCGCCGCGAGAACTGCCGGTGGGCGCCATCACAGCACTGATTGGTGCGCCGTTGTTTATATATTTGTTGAAGCGAGGCTAGCCGTAGCACAGACTTCAGTCTGTGTGTTGGTGGCGAAAATAACAGACTGAAGTTGTTATACAAATAATGCTCGAAGCTCGAAACATCACCATCAGTTATGGTGCCCGTCAGGCGATCACGGGCGTGTCTCTTAAACTCAATGCGGGAGAGGTCACGGCGATCCTTGGACCTAACGGAGCAGGAAAGTCCTCACTGTTAAGGGCCTTCAATGGTGCTCTGAAGCCGTCAAAGGGAGAGATCGTGCTTGATGAACTTCCATTGCGAACGTTCCCACGACGGGCCGTTAGCCGGCGCATCGCGGCGGTGGCCCAGGAAGCTGATCTGCGCTTCCCGGTGACGGTACTCGAATTCGTTCTGGGCGCGCGCTATGCGTGGGCCAGCACCGGAGCCTGGGGTTGGGAAACTGAGCGCGATCTTGAAGTGGCGTTCGCCGTCTTGCACGAGACTGAGCTGGAAGCCTTCAGCGGGCGGCTTATGAACGAGCTTTCGGGCGGTGAAAGACAGCGAGCTGTCCTGGCGCGGGCGCTGGCCACTGAAGCAACGATTCTCTTGTTGGACGAGCCGACCGCGAATCTGGACTTAGGTCATCAGGCGGCGATTCTCGCTCTGGTGCGTGATCGCTGCGACCGCCGTGGCGCGAGTGCTGCGGTCGTAACGCACGATATAAATCTCGCGGCTGAGTTTGCCGATCGACTGTTGCTCTTGAAAGGGGGCGAGCCGGTTGCGCTCGGTGCACCGCGGGAAGTGCTGACAGAGAAATTAGTCGGGGAGGTCTTCGAGGTAAAGGTCCTGGTGGATGCGCATCCGGTAACGGGTGTGCCACGCATAACGCCGGTGCATGAATTGCGCCGGTGATCTTTGAACCAACGAGTGGAGTGCAAGGGAAGGCGGTTCAATACCGCCACTGCCCGCGCAACTGTAAGCGGTGACAACGCTCCCAACGTCTTAGCCACTGGATTCGTCCGGGAAGGCGGGGGCCGAGGCGATTCGGTAGCTCAGACTTCAGTCTAGGATCTCCGCAGACTGAAGTCGGTGCTACTTGAATCACAATCGCGAGTCAGGAAACCTGTACACCGCTCTTTTCAGCTCGCACTGCGACGGGCAGGAGAGGCTACTATGAAAAGAGAACACGAAACTGATCGTTCATGCCGAAGAGAAAACAGGATAAATGAATTTAGCGCTTGCGGCTTTGCCGCCGCACAGTGCAGTGAGGCTCTGCCTCAACGTTGTGCCAACTTAAATAATAGTCGAGGCTATGCCTCGGTTGGGCGAGGCGCAGCTTCGCAGGATTTTGAGGAGAATCCTCCGGTAAGGAGGAGCCTTGTCGCACTGTGCGGCGGCAGAGCCGTTGAGAAACGGAGTCGCCCGGGAAATTATTTGCGCCCACGTGGCGCAAGACTATCTACCAAACTCGGAGTCCTAAAAGGGCACCGCATCATCTGGGCGATGGTCCTGTGCCTTGCTTTTTGCGTGATTCCAAGCCTGGCGCAAACTCAGGGCTCGATCTCCGGACACATCAGAGATGAACAAGGCGCAAACATCTCCGGCGCGGACGTGCGTCTGCGGTCGCGCGAGGGTTTGCAGCAGTCCACGAGGACAGATGCGAACGGACTATTTCACCTGGATAAGCTCGGCGCGGGGATTTATCTAATCGAAGTGAAAGGCTCGGGCTTTGCCACCCTAACCAATGAAATACATTTGTCGCCGGGGCAGGCTGAGAAGCTTGAACTAAATCTCAAGATCGCCGGCATCAATGAAAGCGTGGTGGTAACGGCCGCCGGCACTCCCCAGCGCGCCGACGAAATCTCGAAAGCAGTGTCGCTGATCGACAGCCAACAAATCGAAGCTCGGCATGAACTGACTCTGCCTGAGGCGTTGCGGGGAATTCCCGGCTTGCGTGTTCAGCAACAGGGCTCGCTCGGCGAGCTGACGTCGTTGCGCCTTCGCGGCCAGCGCAACTATGACACCGCAATTCTTTTGGACGGGTTGCGTTTGCGAGATGCGTCAGATCCGAACGGCTCCGCTTTCGTCTTGATGGCCGATCTTGTGCCCCTTGGCCTGGATCGCGTAGAAGTGCTGAGAGGCTCAGGTTCGTCTATCTATGGCACCAACGCCATCGGCGGCGTAATTAATATGGTGCCGGCAACGGCCAGTGGCCGGCCGCGATTTGAAGTCGGTTGGGAAGGCGGCAGCCTGGCAACCTATCGCGAGCATGCAGTTGGCTCGGGCGGACTCGGCAAGCGAGCCGGTTTCACGTTTGGCCTGAATCGTATTGATGTGCGTCGCGGTGTAGATGGCAACGACGAGTACGGCAACACTGCGGCTAGTGGTCGGTTCCAATTCAACGCCACACCTTCAATTATGGTCGCGGGCAATTTGTACGCAACGATTTCTAACGCGCGCCTCAATGACAGTCCGTTTACCTTGCCGGCCGCCTTTGCCAGTGGGCAGCAGTTCCGGGACGCGATTGCCGGTGTCACGTTTCATCCGGACATCAATAATCCTGATGAGGGTCGTCGCAATCGAGTGTTGGCAGGTTCAGTGAGGTTCTCGCAAAGAATAAACGATACGTTCTCGTACACGGCGGCGTATCAGCACGTTTCGTCGAAACGACGAAACTACAATGGACCAAAGATCGAGCCTCGCTTCGCTTCGTTCTATCCGTTTGGTGATTTTGCGTTCACTGCTTTCAACGAGGGGACCACAGATACCTTGGATGCTCGCCTGAATGCCAGCTTCAGAACGACGAACCTGGCGACCGCGGGTTTCGAATACGAACACGAGTCCCTGTTTCAGAATTCGATTCCCTCCTTCAGCGCTTTCAACGGCACCACTGATCGGCAGCGCACCTTTGCGATTTTCGGTCAAGACCAGATATTTCTCCTTGAAGGACGGCTGCAACTTTCAGGCGGAGTTCGGGGACAGTTCTATCGCATCAGGGCAGCGGACCGACCGGCATCGCTGGGAAGCATTACGGCCAAATCATCAGTAACGGGTGACGGTTCGATTGCGTATTTCATTCGCTCAACAAATACCAAACTGCGCGGTCATGTGGGCAATGGCTTCCGTGCGCCCGCTTTGTTTGAACGCTTCGGCGCGGGAACATTCGCCGGCGTGGGTTTTGTCCACTTTGGTGATCCGACTTTGCGTGCAGAACAATCGATCAGCGTCGACGCGGGTGTGGACCAGCGACTAGCCCAGGATCGCGTGCTGCTTGGCTTCACTTACTTTTACACGCGGCTGCAAAGAGCGATTGCTTTTACCGGTTTTACGAATGATCCGCTGGGAGCTGGTCGCTTCAGTGGCTATGTTAATCGGAGGGGTGGGATCGCGCGCGGGCTCGAGAGTTCGGTCGAGATGACGCCGTTTCGCGCGACCAGCATTCGCGCGTCTTACAGCTATACAAATAGCGATCGCTTTGTTCCCGGCCGCGGTTTGCTGCAGGAATACGTCATTCCCAAACACATGTTGGGCCTCAACCTCAGTCAAAGGTATCGTGCCTGGAGTTTTAACTTTGATCTGAACCGCACGGGTTCCTACCTCAGTCTTGTTTTCGAGAATGACTTTCCTTTTCGACAGGCAGATCTGAAATTTCGAGGCTTTACCAAAGCAGATCTATTCGCTACGTACGAACGCCGCGTAAACGAGCGGATCACTGCAGTACTGTTCGCCGGCGCCGACAACCTATTCGATCGCACTTACTTTGAAAATGGTTTTCGTGCGGCCGGCATTGCGGCCCGCGCAGGTGTTAATCTCAAGTTTTGAGTTTTGAGTGGGTCGTAGGACACGTTCAGGGTGCAAGATTCACCAGACCTCGGGCTGATACCCGGAGGAATTTGAGAGACGCTTGCACCCTGAAATGTTTTAGCGACGGAAACTACTTCTTCGTCAACAGTCCGCCTGCGAGAAAACCGACGCCCAACACCACGTGAATTAGATGGTCAACGTGGCCGAGCATGAGTTTGAGCGCCGGAATGTCGAGGTTACCTTTTACCAGGCCAACCACCCCCAGCAGCAGGTACACCACGCCAAAGACAATGCAGAAGCCTTTGGCTCCCGACATCGAGCCCGCAAAGCCGAAATACAATGCCAGCACCCCGGATACGATGTGAACCAGGTTATGCGAGGCATACGCTGGACCAACGTGGGCGCCCAGCGGATCCAGGATATGAGTAAAGCCCAACAAGCCGACAATGAGAAGAACAATTCCGAGCAGCTTGCAAACTGTCTTGGCCATGGTGACTCTTTTTCTCCTTTGTGAAAGGTTGGAAAACGGTCGGGTGGCTCCTCGAGAAAGTAGCCACGTTTCTAAACCTTGAGAGTAAAACCTTTGATGGGCGGGATGTATATCAAACTCCAGCGCCTATTTGCAAAGTTTTTTGGCTGAACTCCCCCGCTGATCGCATTGGGAGCAGTTTTCGGCCGATGCTATACTTTCGCCTCAAAATCTTTCCACTCGAGTTGAATATGAAGAACGGTTGGGAAACAGTAATCGGATTAGAGATTCATGCTCAGTTGAGCACCGAATCAAAGATCTTTTGTGGCTGCTCCACACACTTTGGCGACGAGCCGAACTCAAACACCTGTCCGGTATGCCTGGGGCTGCCGGGCGCGTTACCGGTATTGAATCGTCGCGCCGTTGAGTTAGGTGCGCGCGCGGCATTGGCGCTGGGTCTGCAAATCAATGAGCGATCGATATTTGCTCGCAAGAACTATTTTTATCCGGACCTTCCCAAGGGCTACCAGATTTCGCAGTACGATCAACCCTTCTCAGCCAATGGCGAACTGGAGATCATGACCGCACGGCGGGACGAAGCGGGACACCCGCTGGAATGGGCTCCGAAGAGGATTCGCATCACCCGGCTGCATCTCGAGGAGGATGCCGGCAAGAACGTTCACGAGGGACTGCCCGACGTTGATCGCTTCTCTTACATCGATTTGAATCGCGCCGGCACACCGCTGGCTGAGATTGTGACCGAACCTGAATTTCGTTCTTCCTGGGAAGCGCACGATTATGTCAATCACGTGCGGCGCGTTCTGCGTTGGGTCGGCGCATCGGAAGCGGACATGGAAAAAGGCAACCTGCGCTGTGAGCCGAACGTTTCCGTGCGGCGTATCGGCAACGAGACATTTGGCACGAAGGTCGAGTTGAAGAACTTGAATTCGGTGCGCTTTATGCAGCGGGCGATTGAGTTCGAGATCGAGCGGCAGATCACACTGTTGGAATCCGGAGGGAAGGTAAACCAGGAAACACGTCTGTGGGACGAGCGAGCACAAGAGACGCGCGTGATGCGTTCAAAGGAAGAAGCGCATGACTATCGCTACTTTCCCGAACCCGATCTTGCTCCGTTGGAGGTTTCGGTCGAATTTATTGACGGCGTCAAAGCCTCGATGCCTGAGTTGCCTGAAGAGCGACGCCAGCGCTTTGTGCAACAGTATGACTTGTCTTTCAGTGATGCTTCCCAGCTGACGTCCGAGCGCACCCTGGCGGACTATTACGAAAGCGCGGTCGAAGCTTCGGGCAATGCTCGCACGGCTGCAAACTGGATCCGGTCAGAGTTGTTACGCGAGTTGGAGTCGTCTGGTCTGGCGGCCAGTGCCTCGCCAATACCGCCGCAGGAGTTGGGTAAACTCCTGCGCTTGGTCGACGAAGACAAGATCAGCGGCAAGCAGGGCAAGGATGTGCTGGTCGAGATGTTCAAGACCGGCAGGACTGCCGCGGCGATTGTTGAAGAACAGGGATTGGCCCAGGTCAGTGACACGGGCGAGATCGATGGCGTAATTGATGAAGTGCTCGCGGCAAATCCGGGACAAGTCACAAGCTATCGATCCGGCAAAGAAACGCTCTTTGGCTTTTTCGTAGGTCAGGTAATGAAGGCTTCAAAAGGCAAGGCCAACCCGCGAGTTGTGAACGAACGGTTGAAGGCAAAGCTGTCATAGGGGCTCCCCGTTTAGAGAGGGCACTTGCGCTCGGACGCACCGGTGGACAAGTCCGATTTCTAAACGACCCCCCGGCGACCGCGCAAGAAATAGAATGCGAGCCGTAGTTCAGCGCGTGACACGCGCGAAGGTAATTGTTGATGGAGTAGTCATGGGCGAGATCGAACGCGGTCTCGTCGTTTTGCTGGGTATCGCTGGGGATGATCAGCTGACGGATGCTGATTATCTCGCCGACAAGATCGCCGACCTGCGAATCTTTGACGACAGCGAAGGGAAGATGAATCTTTCCGTGCGGGACGTCGCAGGCGCGTTGTTAGTCGTCTCTCAATTTACACTCTATGGAGATGTGCGGCGCGGACTTAGGCCTTCGTGGATCCATGCCGCAGCACCTGAAAATGCTGGGCCGCTTTATGAGTATTTCGTAGCGAACTGCCGAAAGAAAGTTGTCCAGGTAGCAACCGGAAGCTTTCGTAGCATGATGCAGGTTGAACTGGTAGACGATGGACCAGTGACGATTCTCCTCGACAGCCGCAAGCTGTTTTGAGGTTTATCGTGATCCCTGGCTGAGACTTAGTGAATCATTTCTGCTTTGAACTTCAGTGATTTGTCTCATTCACACCCGGTTTCAACCGGGTGATTTCGACTGGCAACGATATTGGAACCGTTTCAACGGTTTCCGACTTGCTGAATCGAAAAGGTAAACCGTTGAAACGGTTCTTTGACCAATGAATGCCGTTGGCCACCCGGTTGAAACCGGGCGAGAATGAGATAAAAGAATCCACCCGTAAAAGCAGGTTGTACCCGCAGGAAGTCCCGGCCTGGCTATCAGATCATATCCCCTTCGCCTTTTGAATTCTCGTCCAGTTCAAAGCGATCGCGATCGCGCTTCTCGATCTTCTCTTCAAATTCCAACTCTTCATTGTCTTCAAAACTGACTCCGACTGCCAACGCATTCTCCTCAACATTCGATTGATCGGGAGTAGGATTGTCGCCGGCTACTGTTTCCGAGCCGGTTTCGTTGACGTCTTCCCACGACGCGTCCAAATCACCCCCCGCGTCACCCGGCGAAGCCGCTGTGTTGTTGCGCAGACGTTGGGCCAGCAACTCCGGATCTTTTGGCGCGCGCAGAATCTCTTCTTCCATTACTGCCTCGATCTCAGGATCAGGAACATAGTCTGGATTATTACTAATGTATTCAAATTCTTCCGGTTTCTGCGTCGGCATGATGAGATTCCCCCTTTTAAAGTCGGTCCTGTATTTTCAAAAACATCGGAAACAACCTGTAACACAAACTGTTAATTCGCGTCAGCACTCCGGGTGTTCAAGGTTGAGCGCAAACCCCGACCAGTCGGGGTTTGCGTTCCAGTTCTTGCTTACCGCTACAACAATGTCTTCACTGCTTCACGTTTTGTGAGGGGAACTATAACAAATAACCGGGGTCGCGAATAGTCATCGCTGGTCGCTGTTGGGCTGCGCTTATTGGGCGCGCGTTTCAAAGGGCGTGTCACCCTGAGCACTCTTTCAAAGCCTCACCAGGCGCTTGCTTGACGATTCGCTGAGCCGACCCTAAACTGAAATTTGCTAAAACAAAACTCCCATCCCCCTGATTTCAATGAAAGACAAAACGAACATCTTTCACTGAGAGAATTCTGAGTTTCTATGCCACACAATCTATTCAATTCACTGCAAACTTTTGCGTCGGAGCCGGGAAAGACCGGACAGTTTTATTCATTGCCGCAGCTGGAAAAAGAAGGCGTGGGACCAGTTTCCAGATTGCCTGTCAGCATTCGTGTGGTCCTGGAATCGGTGTTGCGCAACTTTGACGGGACGAAGATAACTGAAGAGGACGTCCGTGAGTTAGCAAACTGGAAAGCGAATGGGCCGCGGACGGAAGAGATTCCCTTTGTCGTAGCGCGTGTGCTGCTTCAGGATTTTACGGGCGTGCCCTTGCTTGTCGATTTGGCCGCCATGCGATCTGCAGTGGCCCGCTTGCACAAGAATACCGGCGTGATTGAACCTCTGGTTCCGGTGGATCTGGTAATCGATCACTCTGTCCAGGTTGATTTTTCCAGCACGAAAGATGCGTTTGAGAAAAACATTTTGATGGAGTTCAAACGCAACAACTCGCGCTATCAATTCCTCAAGTGGGGTACGCAGGCATTCGATGGTTTCGGAGTAATTCCGCCAGGCATCGGCATCTGTCATCAGGTGAACCTCGAGTATCTGGCCAGAAGTGTTTGGGAAAAGCACGGCCTCTGGTATCCAGATACGTTGGTTGGTACCGATTCGCATACGACGATGATCAATGGCCTGGGTATCGTGGGTTGGGGAGTGGGCGGCATTGAAGCCGAAGCTGCCATGTTGGGCCAGCCCGTTTATTTTCTGACGCCCGATGTCGTGGGCGTTCACTTGTACGGTAGCCTGGCTGAAGGCGTGACGGCGACGGACCTGGTGTTACGCGTCACCGAGATGTTGCGCAAGGCCAAGGTAGTCGGAAAATTTGTTGAGTTTCACGGTGAGGGCGCGACCAGTCTCTCGGTAACCGACCGCGCGACTATTGCGAACATGGCTCCGGAATACGGCGCGACCATGGGTTTCTTCCCGGTTGACGAAGAGACCTGCCTTTACCTGACAGCCACGGGCCGGACCGAGAGTCAGATTGCCGCAGTGCGCAGCTATTACCAGGCGCAGGGGCTGTTTGGAATTCCGCAGCAAGGTGACTGTGACTACAGCATCGTGCTTGATCTGGATCTCTCCACCATCTCTCCCAGCGTCGCCGGCCCCAAGCGGCCACAGGATCGCATCGAGTTAGCAAGCCTGAAGCGCCAGTTTGGCGACCTGCTGCGCAAACCGATTTCTGAAGGCGGTTATGGAAAAACAAGCGATGAAATCGCGGCGCGGTATTTTACGCGCATAGGAACGGTTGATGTGGCCCAAACCGCGATAGCGGGCGGCGGAGAGCAACGGCCCACGAGCGTTCCCGTCGCGGCTGGGGGCATTGGTGTCGTCACCCCACATAACACGAGTGTGTGGAGCGAAACGGAGATGGTCAACAATCGTCCCACTCCTGATCGTCTTGAAGAAATGCACCCGGAAGAATTTCCCCACGCCGAAGTTGATCTGGGCCATGGCGATGTCCTAATCGCTGCCATCACATCCTGCACCAACACTTCCAATCCGAGCGTGATGCTGGCGGCGGGATTGGTGGCCAAGAAGGCGGTTGAGCGCGGCTTAACGGTCCGATCCGCGGTGAAGAACTCGCTGGCCCCCGGTTCGCGAGTCGTGACTGATTATCTCCAAAAGACCGGTTTGCAGACTTATCTGGACACGCTGGGCTTTAATCTTGTCGGCTATGGTTGCACCACCTGCATTGGCAATTCGGGCCCGTTGGATCCGGCCATCGAACACGTGGTGACGGAACACGATCTGATCGGCGCCAGCGTGTTGTCAGGCAATCGCAACTTTGAAGCGCGCGTTCACCAAAGCATAAAGGCAAACTTCTTGATGAGTCCGCCGTTGGTGGTGGCTTTTGCCATTGCCGGTCGAGTGGACATTGATCTTTCGCAGGACGCGCTGGGCCAGGACAGCGACGGCAAGGACGTCTATCTGCGGGAGATTTGGCCGACCATGCAGGAGATTAGCGCGTTGATGCGCACGGCTTTGGACCCGGAAACATATCGAGCTCTGTACCGCGACTTTGCTGAACAGAATCCGCTCTGGAACGAAATTCCCACCAGCACAGGAAATGTTTACGAGTGGGATTCCGCGTCAACTTATATCCAGGAGCCACCTTACTTCGAAGGCTTTAGTAATGCCGTTGAAGAGTGGTGCGACGTCAGGACTGCTCGCCCACTCGCGATCTTTGGCGATTCAGTTACCACCGATCACATCAGCCCGGCAGGCGCCATTAAGGCCAACTCGCCCGCTGGTCTTTATCTTCAGGAAAAAGGTGTGAAGATTGAAGACTTTAACAGCTATGGCTCGCGGCGCGGCAATCATGAAGTGATGGTGCGCGGTACCTTTGCCAATGTGCGGATCAAGAATCTAATGGTGCCCGGGGTTGAAGGCGGTGTCACCATACATCAACCGAGCAGCGATCGCCTTAGCATTTACGACGCCGCCGTGAGGTATCAAAGTGAAGGGGTGCCGCTGATGGTTATTGCCGGGCAGGAGTACGGGACCGGAAGTTCACGTGACTGGGCCGCGAAAGGGACGCGGTTGCTTGGCGTGAAGGCCGTAATCGCGCAAAGCTTTGAACGTATTCACCGGAGTAACCTGGTGGGTATGGGCGTGTTGCCCTGCCAGTTTAAGGACGGTGTGAATGCCGCGTCTCTGGGTCTTGACGGAACCGAAAGATTCGATTTGATCGGACTTGAGCAGGGTGTGAAACCACAACAGGACGTTACGCTGGTGGTCCATCGGGTCAAAGGAGAGACTGAGAGTGTGCCGGTGACCTTGCGCATAGATACGCCCGTAGAAATTGATTACTACCAGCACGGCGGAATTCTGCCCTACGTGCTCAGGCAATTGCTCGCCGGCACTACTGATTTTTAAGTAGATGTCCGACAAACTTCAGTTTGTCGTTATCTACCCAAAATGTTCCTGCGGACACAACGACAAACGGAAGTTTTGTCGGACTATTAATTTCAAGAGAGGAGTCATCATGTCATCAGTTCAACCAGCGGAAACAAACACTATGCGCAAGTACCAGTTATTTATCGATGGTCAGTGGGTCGATGCGGAATCAGGCAAAACGTTTACTACGCCGAACCCTTCAACCGGTGAAACGTTGGCGGAAGTCGCCGAGGCAGACAAGGCCGACATCGATAAAGCTGTGGCCGCGGCGCGCCGGGCGCTGGAGGGCAAGTGGTCCAAAATCAGCGCCCGCGATCGTGGTCGCATGCTGTACAAACTTTCACAGTTGATTGAACAGCACGCCACTGAACTGGCGCAGCTGGAAACACAGGACAATGGTAAACCGATTCGCGAATCGCTATTCGTTGATCTGCCGCAAGTAGCTGAAAACTTCGAGTACTTCGCCGGCTGGGCCACCAAGATCGAAGGCGAGACGATTCCCGTGCCGGGCGATATGTTCAACTACACATTGCGCGAGCCGGTCGGCGTGTGCGGTCAGATCATTCCCTGGAACTTTCCGCTCCTCATGGCCGCGTGGAAACTCGCGCCCGCATTGGCCGCGGGGAACACGATAGTCCTGAAGCCCGCGGAGCAGACTCCAACAACCGCCATGGAACTCGGCAAGCTGATTCAGGAGGCAGGGTTTCCTGATGGCGTGGTGAATATTCTTCCCGGCTACGGCGAAACAGCAGGCGCGGCGTTGGCTTCGCATCCCGGAATAGACAAGATTGCCTTCACCGGCTCAACTGAAGTGGGAAAACTAATCGCCAGGGCCGCTGCTGATAATTTGACCAAGGTTTCACTGGAGCTGGGAGGCAAGGCGCCGAACATCGTTTTTGCCGACGCCGACATTGAGCAGGCGGTTAACGGCGCGATGATGGGAATCTTTTTTAATCAGGGCCAGGTGTGCTGCGCCGGCTCGCGTTTGTTCGTCGAAGAGCGAGTGAAGGACCAGTTCCTTTCCAGCCTGAAAGAGAAAGCCGAAAAGATCAAAGTCGGCGATCCTTTGGACAAGGCGACCTTGATGGGACCACAGGTGTCCTGCGAACAGCTTGATCGCATCAAGAGTTATGTGGGGTACGCGCGCGACGAGGGAGCGACCGTGCTGAGCGGCGGCGGGTCGCCACAACTGGATGAGGGATTCAAGAACGGTTATTTCTTCCAACCCACAATCTTTAGCGACGTGAGCAATAGCATGCGCGTTGCGCAGGAAGAGATCTTTGGACCAGTGGTTTCGGTGATTACTTTCAAAGACGAAGATGATTTGCTGAAGCAGGCGAACGATACGATCTATGGTTTGTCTGCCGGTATTTGGACCAGAGACATCGTGCGCGCGCACCGCTTCGCGAAAGAGATTCATGCGGGTGTGGTTTGGATCAATACCTATAACATGTTCAATGCCGCTTCGCCGTTTGGCGGCTACAAGCAATCAGGCTACGGACGGGAAATGGGCAAGCACGCGCTGGAAATGTATACGCAAGTGAAGAGCGTGTGGGTTGATCTTTCGGGCAAGCCGATTGGGTGGTTCGGGAAGTGAGATTACATGCTACAACTCAGACAGACAAGATTCCTTTGCATCTTTGCGGCAGAATCCTCAAGGGCGAATTTCCCGCAAAGACGCAAAAGCACGCAAAGAAAGTTCAATGGAAAAGTTGACTCACTTGCAACGGTCCTGAGGTACAGAATTTAGTCCCGTTAGGGACGAAATGTTTATAGACCCGCAAGTATATTCAGATTTGTATGAGAGCTCCGTTAGGAGCGAAATATTCTGCGAAGTAGTGTCTCGCTCCTAACGGAGCGAAGGATTATGTTGTGCGCTGGTCGCTATAAACATTGGGCTCCTAACGGAGCCAAAACAGCGTAATTCTTAACACCATCAACTTGCGTACTAACGCAGATTGCTGACGGCATCTGTACTCCTGACTACTGCTCATCAAATTGTTTGACCAGCCGCTTCGGCGCGGTGTTGCGCCAGGCGTCGCGCAGGGCCTGTCGGACAGTTGACTCATCCGCTTCGGCAAGTTGGACGATCGTGGCGCCGCGACGGCCCCAGGCTCCACTGGCCGGTTGGAAGATGCCGGGGTCGCTGCGTACCAGCGGCTCCTGCTGATTCGGCGTAAGCTTGACCATGCCCCAGTCCTCGTCCGGTCCGAGGGTCGCAAAGATCTTGCCACCGACACGAAAGTCTGGATGGTCCATATGCGACTGTTCCAACGCTTCGGGGAGACTGAGCGCCAGCTTGCGGAACTTTTCTGCCTTCACCTGTTTCCTCCAAAGCCTCAGCGGCCGACGTAACGCAAACTGTTAGTCTGTGTGCAGCTGAAATTCAAAGCAGGACGCAAGCTGGCAGCTGGCGTTACGTCTATGCGAAGAGGCGCCTGCATCGCCGTCATGCTTCTTACTTCCGATCGCTGTAGACGGGTTCAAACGCGCGGGTCGTTTGTTCGGTGACACTGGCCACCGGCTCTGGCAGCGCCCGCGCCATGTCACCGTCCAGTTCGTTCGTCGTTTGCCGGCTGATCCGCGCGGTGTCGCCGGCGTCTTTTTTCTGAGTCCGACGACTCAGCAGTTGCCAGATCAACACGCCCTCAACCGCAAACACGAGTGTGAAACAAAACAAAGTGAACGCGATTATCAAGCCGACGTCAAAGTGGACCACCTCTTTCATCACGGCCATCATTCCGATGATGCCGCCGAGACCTATGGCCAGCGCTCCCACGATCGCCCAAACAAGATTTTCGTGATGTTGCTCAGAGCGCCTTTGGATCTTATCTTCCTGCGAACTCCCCAGCTTGGCGCCACAGTGATTACAATAAGTAAGGGACCGCGCGACTGCGCCGCCACAGGATGAACAATACATCTTTCTTTCGCCTCCAGAAGTGTCAACGAGATTACGCTTGTCGATGACGATTAGTTCAGCCGTGGACGAAGAGGCGGTAAATCTATTCCGAATCGAAGAACTTCAGCGCCATGGCTCCGTGAGTAGCAGCTCCTCCGGCCCGTAACGCTGCCGCCACAAACGAGGCCTCGACCAACTCTGCGCGCGTTGCTCCCGCAGCCTTCGCTGCTTTTGCATGGGCCTCAATGCAATAAGGGCATTGCGTTGTGCAGGCCACGGCTACGGCGATGAGTTCGCGATATTTTCCCGGAATGGCGCCGTCTTCGCGGCCGACTATGTTGTTTAGATTTAGCCAGGCCTTGAAATCCTCGGGCGCCAGGCTTTGCATCTGTTTCAGCAACCCAAGGTCGCTTGCATCATGGTAATGGTCCGACATTGATTCAATCCTCCTGAGAAGTTTATGAGACAACAATCGTGATGTCTCAGTCAAGAACCACTTTTTTACTGCGGTGATCTGTCACTGACTTTTCTTTTTACTTCAGACGTCACTGAAGTAAAACTTAACCTCTCATTCTCACCGGTTTCAACCGAGTGATTGAGCTCCCTTTGATATCAGGATCCGTTTCAACGGAGTCCGACTCCTGGGACCGAACGTAAAACCGTTCGAAACGGTTTGAGAATATGAAGAGGCCACTGATCATCCGGTTGAAACCGGATGAAAAATTGATGGATAGACAAAGCCCGACTAAGTCGGGACTCTAAGCACCCGTTCTCACAATTCACAGTTCCCTGCAACTATCCATCACTTGGCTGCAAATTGATTGCGGGTGGCGTGTGAGCGGAATAAGATGTGGCTCATGCGAGCGGCATTTCCAATCCTGGCGGTCATCATTGCGAGCGGTCTGAACGGCTGCGGTCATATGCGGCCGCGCACTGTTTTTGCAGCGGCCCACGCGGGTGAGACGATCGCCATCGCTGCCTTTTCATCCACGGTCCCGCCAAAAGTGGACTTTGCTACACAAATCAGACCCATCCTCGAGGCCCGTTGCCAACCCTGTCACTTCAACGGCGGTAAGCAGTATGCCCACTTACCTTTTGATCGAGCCGAGACGATCAAATTCCTGGGCACGAAATTGTTCACACGCATCAAGGACGAGAAAGAGCAGCGTCTGATCCGAGAATTCCTCGCGCAGTAAGTCGCACCAGAGCTCAATCCACCCAGCAATCACGCCTAAATCCACCGGGTTCAAGTTGGCACAGTCATGCCTTTCGTCGCGAGATAATCTGTCGACGTTGCGAACCACTGCGACTTCTCCGGCATCTGGACTATTATCGAGGTTCACGCTGCGTGCTATCATGGTGGCGCTCTCCCGTAGTCAAAGAATCAACGTCAAAGGAGATGCAATGCAATCCATTCGTAAGTTTGCCTGTTTTTTCTCGCTGGTGGCGGCGACGCTTTTCCTAACTGCTTGCCCAAGCCAGACGACGATTTCAAAGATTAACGGAGACCCGGGCCGGTATCGAGACAAGGAAGTAGCAGTGGCGGGTAGGGTGACGGATAGTTATGGGGTGATGGGCACCGGTGCTTATGAAGTAGACGACGGCACCGGCAGGATATGGGTGGCGGCCACTCGCGGTGTGCCTGCCCGCGGCTCCAGAGTCGGCGTCAAAGGACGCGTGCATGGTGGCTTGACCATCAGTGGCCGGACTTTTGGAACCATCATAGAAGAAACGGACCGTCGCGTTCAGACCAGGTAAATGTCTACTGCGCTGTTCCAGAATCGCGCACAGTAGTGGTTCAATGCTGAATTCAGCGACCGATTGAATTGCAAGGTTCGACTGACTCAACACTCTTTGTAAGGCTGATTAAGTGGGCGCGCAAACGAATTCCGATCGAGAGTTAATCAAAGCCTTCGATCGACAATTCGCGCGCCTCTATTCACATTCCTGCGTTTTGGTAAGCAAGAACCCGATCGCGTTGCTCTACCTGAAACCTGCGGTTTCGCTAAGTAACTCGATTGGCGAAAATCTGTTGCGAAGCGCCGCGGCGATTGAGCAAACGTTCGGGGGGATAACAGCAAACCTGTGGGACGATCCGTTTGAGTGGACTCTGCCGGAAAACCTGGCCACCACTGAGCGTTTGCTCGAATATCTTGCCGAGGTCGAAGCAACACGTCTACGAGCGTTTGCTCGCTTCGCGCATGACTCGGATCTGCTCAAGGAAGTTCTGGTTCCCGCCGGCAATACCCGACCTCTGGTTGACCTGTTGGCAGAGACACTGGTGAAGGCGGCGGACTATCAGGGTCGAGCGCTTGCGACGCTCGGATTTATTTCCAATGATCACGCTGACGGAAGCGTGAATGTCTCCGCTGGTTCGAACTCAAATGCAGTCTAGTCGTAAGCCTTGATAATGAAGTGAGGTCTCCCGATGCATTGTCCACAATGTGGCCAGCAGCAAGTTTCTGAAATAACCAGATTCTGTTCTCGCTGTGGCTTTCAACTCGATGGCGTAGTTCAACTGCTCGCGGCCGGTGGAATGTTTCCCTCTTACCCGCAGGGTGAAGGGACATCCGAAAGGTCCGCAAAGTGGAAAGGCGTGCGGCAAGGCATGATCCTGTTTCTGGTCGGCGTGCTCTTGGTACCCATTATGGGTGTATTCAGCGCCTTCACCGGAGGCTTTTTAAGTGAAGCGTTTCAAATGCTGGCCGCCCTCTTCGCGCTGTTGTGTTTTGTTGGTGGGCCTATCCGCATGCTCTATGCAGCACTCTTTGAAGAAGCAGCGCCGTCGCGCGGGATGATGAGACCATCGACGAACTATGCGCCGCCGGCAGCAAACTCATTACCATCGCCGGTTCGCATGAACGTATTGCCTCCCGCAAGTGCCAATCCTGCCGGCGGCTGGCGCCGCCCCAACACCGCCGAGCTTGTGGGCCGGCCGAGCGTGACTGAAAACACGACGCGGCTGCTTGATCGCAACACAGATCAGGAACCGGACCGATAGAACTTCGTCCCTCAAAAGCGAGCCGCGCCCCTGGCATCGCAGTCAATTGGCACCCAGATGAATCTTTCCGAGAGGTCTATTTTCGAAGGTTTCAACCTGGCCAATCGTCTGCGACAGCGAATCAAACACGATGGTCCAATGGCTTTTCGTGATTGGATGGAAGCGGCCCTTTACGATCCGCAGCACGGCTATTATTTTCAGCCTCTTGATCGTTGGGGCAGGGCAGGGGATTACCGCACCAGTCCCGAGCGCAGTCCACTCTTTGCTGCGACCTTCGCGCGCTTTTTCGTCACACTTTATCAATCATTGAACTGTCCCGAACGTTGGACCATCGTGGAGGCAGGGGCCGGTGCAGGGCAATTTGCCGAAGTTGTGCTGGACACATTGCAGCGACGCTTTCCCGAGGTCTTTGCGGCAACCAATTATGTCATCGACGAAGTGAGTCCTGCCTCGGTTGCGGCTGCCGCGATCAGGTTGGCCAGATTCGGTGACCGTGTGGAGTTTGCTCATCTACAGGAACTTCAGATAAAGGGTGCGGCAGTGATCTTTGCCAATGAGCTTCTGGATGCTTTGCCGGTGCATCGGGTGACGCTGAAGGACGGAGAGCTGCAGGAGTTGTATGTGGCGACCTATCCACCAAAAAATGATCACTCAAAAATTGACCAGGCGGAGGAATTCTGTTGGGTTACTGGTCCATTGTCGACGCCGGAACTCGCCGCCTACTTCAAGGTTGTTGGCGCTGAACTCAGGAGCGAAGGCCAGATCGCTGAGGTCAATCTCGCCGCTGCGAGTTGGGTAACCGCGGCGGCCGCAAAGCTTTCGCGAGGGTACCTGATAACCGTCGATTACGGAGCGGAAGCGACTGAACTCTACACCGCACCTGAGCGCCGGCAGGGAACACTGCGTGCTTTTCGCGGTCATGAATTTCGCGACCCACTTGAAGATCCGGGCAAGAATGATCTTACAACCACTGTTGATTGGACGTACATAAAAAGACTTGGTGTCGACCTCGGTTTGGAAACAAAGGATTTTCAAAGACAGGATCAGTTCCTCTTGCATGCAGGGTTGCTTGAGGAGTTGGAGTTGATGACCGAGCAGGCTGCAAATGAGGCGGAAAAGGCCAGTCTAAGAGCCGGCGCGCGCGAGATGATCTTGCCTACCGGTATGGCCAACAGCTTTCAGGTGCTGGTGCAGCAGAAAGTGGCACGCGCGTCCCGCCCGTGATGCTCGCTCAAGGCGCGGTGGGCAGCAACACCGCTCGTGGAGCTAAGTGATCGAGATCCTGTAGCGGCAGTTCGTATTCATTGACCTTGATCAGACCGACAAGATTCCTGTGCGTGCTTAGCGTCTTTGCGGGATGATTTCAGGGGCACCGAAGAATTTCGCGCAAAGATGGAAAGCACGCAAAGAGAGTTCGATTCAAAACTTTACTCATTTGTGCGCATTTATCTCATGGCGACGACGACGTGTCCCCAGAAAATTAAGGCGGCTTACAGCGGACAGTACACGAAGGTGACCGATCAGGTTGGGCGACAGCGGCGGCTCTAAACAATTCAGCTTCTCCGGTAGTTGCCAGCGTTTCAGGTTCGACCATAACGCTAACGGCAAAGGACGTTGGTGTCGCAGCCAACTATTCCTTATCCACAACTTCCCAAACCGATCCCGATAGCACATTTACTGGAACCTCTTTTCCCGCGACACCTTCCGGAAGTTCATTGACTGGCGGCAGTGACGGAAGTCTCGGCAGCGGCGGCAGCGGTCCAACAGCAAGCTTTGGATTCAACGCAAATAATCGTATTAACAATGCCGGGTATGCGTACGACAATGCCGGCAATATGACCAACGATGGCGTCGATAGTTATGTTTATGACGCAGAGAATCGCACGACTCAAGCCGGCACTGCGACCTACGCCTACAATTCAGAACGGCTGCGTGTTAGTCGTTCTTATGCCGGTGGCACCACCTACTTCGTAAACAATAGCGGGATCGTTCTATGTGAAAAGCAGCCCGACAATAGTTTGCGTGATTTCATCTACTTTGGATCGCAGCTAATTGCCGAGGCTACCAGCAGCGATACGGTTTACCATCACAAGGACAGAACCTCGACTAGACTGCTAACCAACAATTCGGGCAGCGTCAACGTCAGACAGCAAACGGCGCCATTCGGTGAAGTGATGACCGATTCCAGCCCGGGTCAAACTAAGTTCAAGTTCACCTCTTACGAGCGCGATGGCGAGACGGGGAATGACTATGCGCTCAACCGGCAATACAGTACCAACAAGGCGCGCTTCTCGCAGCCCGATCCTTATGATAGCAGCTACAACTACTCCGGAAACGATCCCGTCAACTTTATTGATCCTCAGGGATTGATGATGGAGCTTGTCGGCGTTAGGTGGAATTCGGACGGTAGTTTCACGGCTATATATGCTGATTCGAGTCCGTCATCACCGGGAGATGTCGGCTTTGGGCGACATGGAGGATTTGCTAGTCGTGATTCGCTATATGACCAATACACCCGGGAGTTGTTTGCAGCGCCAGGCTTCTCGCGGTTCTTTGCGGTCCATATAGGCGATAATTACTACTGGCTTATTGGCTTCCAGGGGATTCAGTCGCCGACTCTTGCAGGTGCTGACGCGGACCAACAAAGCCGATTCAATGATGCTTTCAATGATTTAGAAAAACGAATTCATGCGAAGGGTGGTAAGAATCCCTGCGCCGAGCTTTTTGGCGGACTCGAGAAAGCAGAAAAGGCGTTGAAGGATAGCAAGTTCTCGGTTGGACCGACGAAAATTGCCGGCGCTTACGCCGAAACAGAAGGCAAGAATGTCACCATCAATCCCAATAATGGATTCTTTGGTACCAGCGGCAACCAAACCATACAGGTCGGAGTGAATCCACGCGCACCCTCGTACATACAGGGTACTGATTTGGAGATAGCCACATTAATGTTAGCTCACGAACTTGGCCATCGCACTGGTAAGCTGACACCTGATGGTCCGGGTCGCGATCCAACCGGCGCGTTGAGCATTATGAACAATGGTACGGTGCGTCAGGCTTGCTTCCCGGAACTAAAGCCATTTGCAAAATGACTCGCCGGGCTGTTAAGGGTAGCCTTGCAATGTCATTCGCGTTTCAAAACGTCAACATGCCTAAGACATATGCTCATTGCTTGGGTGGGATAAGTGATTTAAGAACGCGTTGATTATTTCTATGAGGTCTAAAATGCCAACAACACTACTGTCTTTAGTTCTATGGCTCAGTTTCGGCTCATTGCTAACGGAATCTTCCGAAGCTATGAGAGGCCAGCCAAGGTTCTCTCAACAAGTAGGTGCTCGGAATGATGTTGTCAGTGTTTGCGAGCTAATTGATCATCCCACCCAATACCCCGGCCGCGCGATTCGGATAAAAGCTGTCCTCGTCGAGAATAATAATACGATGTTGGTGGACGGGGGCGGCCCGACTCTTTATGGTCCAGACTGTCCCAACAGGAAACGCATAGTCGGGATCGACTGGTCAAGTAAGTCGTACGATAACAGCACGGCGGCGGAATCGTTGCGAGACATTCGAAAACATTCAGATGAGTTTCAGGTCAGCCGCGCGAGTGTTGTTATGTCAGGCACGTTGAGCGGGTTCAGAAAGGGAGGATATGGCCATCTGGGCGAGTTAGATTTGTTGTTTGCAGTTGACGATGTGGAAAGCGCCGAACCCATCCCGGCAAATGCACCGTGGCCCAAGCGGATTGAAGCTGCTTATCGGAGGGCAAGGAAACTCCTTCTGAGCGGGGACAAGAAATAATAGCGCAAGTGCAGCGATGGTCTAACCGTCAGCCGGGGCTTTCACGAACCTCAACAAGCGGGTTTGGAGTAACTGCTGACGACGCTGAAACTAGTCTTGTGTTTGTTTGTTGGTTTTGGGGTAGATTATTCGCAGACAAATACTTTTGTTGCGCGCGAACCTGGTGCGGCAACCACAGTTAGTCGAAGGCAACAAAATGCAATTGCAACTGACAACAAGCATTGTGGATCAGCGATACACGATTTAATACGGAGTGAGAATGCTGCATTGGACTTTGGACCTTACCTACACGAATACCGGGAATGAACCGGTCCTACTTGATAGAAAGAGCTCGCTCATTTACCGATCAATGGCTATCCGCAGCCTGAAGGCGGCGGCCAACAAGAATACGAATATGATGCGATTGCCTCATTTATCACAGTGGAGAATATGAGAAAAGCGGGATTCCGAGATGGCGATCCCCAGGAAGATGCATTTCTCACCTTGAAGCAAGGCGAATCCTATAGTGTCCAGAAAGACTACTTGGAAAAACCTTATGATCGCATGAAAGCCACTGACGGGTTACGACCGGGGAATTATTTTTTAGAGTTAAGAGTTAACCCGTGGTACTACGATGCCGATCCGAGGATTTACTCTGAGAAATGGCGCAACAAAGGCCAACTGCAGTTTCAGAACATGACTTCACAGCCAATGCCTTTCACGATTGAAGAGCAATGACCTTCCCCCTGTGTTACTACCCCTCGCGGCGGTTGGTGCTGAGATGGCACCTACGAGACAGAAGCCGCCCCACCAGAGGTGATCTTGGCATCGGGAAGCTGATGCCTAAAACAGCTGGAACTTGATCGTCAGGTACTTCTTTGGGTTTTGGCGAAAGTCGTACAGGAGCTTGACGCTTTCGGATGAGAGTTGGTTGACGTTTGAATAGAGGGTTTCGTCAGTCAGCAGTTTGCCGACGGTGCCTTCGCCGCGCTGCGCGGAGGCGACGACATTGTCAATGCGCTCGGCGGCCGTGTTGAATTTGGCGATTGCGGCGCGGGCATCGTTATAGAGTTGCTCGTCTTTGAGAAGTTTCCCGGCCGTGCCGCGTCCGGCATTAATATCGGCCACGATGTCGTTGATTTGATCTACCGAGGTGTCGACCCGATCGGCAATATGATTTATCCGGTTATAGAATTCGTCGTCGTTGAGCAGCTTGCCCGCCGTTCCCTTGCCGCTGCGCAAATCATCCGAAAGCAACTTTAGATTCTTCGCGATTTCGTTCGCGTTGTTGTAGAGGGCCGGGTCGTTGACGAACTTACCCGCAGAGCCCTGGCCGGATCTGATCTGGACCATCAGGTCTTCCGTCTCGCGAATCGTTGTGTTGAGATTGTTGTAGAGCGATTCATCATTGAACAGATGCCCAACCGTACCTTTGCCTTCCTTTACATTGCGGACGATGATACTGATTTCATCAGAGAGCTTGCTCAGCCGTTGGGCCAGGTCGGTTCCCGACGTAGCAAAGTCGTTGACGGTGTTCGACGATGAAGAGGGAAGAATCGCGTAGTCCTTGACCGGTTGGCCCAGGGCAGTGCCGGGTGTGATGTTGATCAGCATCTCGTTCCCCAGCAAACTGGGTGAACCTTGCTGCGCCGTCGAGTCCGTGCGAATTCGTTCGGTCGCGGGCCGGCCATCGATCGTACTGCTAATTACCAGCGACGCCTCGACTCGGGGAGCGTTAGGAACATCGGAGGGTGGCAACAGCGTGATCTTATCCACCTTGCCAACCCGCACGCCGGCCAGACGCACTTCAGAACCTTCACGCAAGCCATTTGCATCGCCAAAGCGCGCCTTCAGATGAAGTTTTTTGGCGAAGGGATTGATGTCACCCGAGGCGTTGAGAATAAGCAGGACCAGGATCACGATTGAGACCAACACGAGTAGTCCCACGCGTAATTCGCTAAGGCTTACAGATTTTCTTGTTTTTGGCATAACGTTTAATAAAGGATGAAGTATGAAGAATCAATAATAGACTCGGAGTTGGCGACACGGAGCCGCGGAGAATAAAAGAAAAACTAATGCCAGACCTCCCCGTGTATCCGCGTCCCTGTTCCCGTGTCAGTCTTTCATCCCTCGACCCTCATCCTTCACCCTTTCTTCTCAATGTCCCCGCAGGAACTTTCGAATGTACTGGTCGTCGGCCTTTCGCAACCTCTCGTCTGTGCCGCTGAAGATAATATTTCCCTCGCGCATCATCAAAACCTTGCTGTTAATCAGACAAAGACGTTCGCCTTCTTTTTCAAAGACGACCTCGCCCTTTTCGTTTACGACGGCGTATTCCGAGCAGAGATAATCGAGATTGTTCATTTCGTGCGTCACAAAAATTGACGACACGTCCTCGAGGTCGCGCAGCTTCATCGCCAGTTCGCAAATAGTGCGCGCTGTAGGCGGATCAAGGCCGGCTGTGGGTTCGTCAAAAAGAACAATCTTCGGATCGCCAATCAAGGCGCGTGCAATGCCCACGCGGCGCCGCATGCCCCCTGACAATTCGGCCGGCATCTTATCGATTGCGTCTTCGAGATTGACGAAGCGAAGCATGCGTCTTACTTCCTTTTCAACTTCGTCTTCGGGGACATTTTGTTCGTGCAGGCGGTACGCGACGTTATCGTAAACCGAAAGCGAGTCAAACAGCGCGCCCTCCTGAAAGACCATGCCGATCTTCTTGCGCACGCTCATCATCTCCATCTCGCTGTAGTTGGTGACGTCCTCGCCGTCGACCAGCACCTGCCCGGCATCAGGCTTCAGGAGTCCCAGAACGATCTTGATGATGGTGGATTTGCCGCCGCCCGACCCTCCCAGGATTATCTTTGTCTCGCCCTTCATCACCTTAAAGCTCAATCCGTTCAGGACGGTGCGTTCATCAAAGGCAAGACGGACGTCGCGGAATTCGATCGCCGGTATGGCCCGATCGCGATCATCGATCTCGTGGAAGGTGGACTCGGCGGCGGCGGCGCTTACCTGACCGTGGAGATGTTCCGGGGAAGAGATTTGCGAAGACATAAAAAGGTCAACCAAGGGTCAACGTGGCATGGGCATCCTGCCCATTTGCGTGTGGAACATCAATCATCATTTACTTCAAAATAAGTCCCGCCAGCCACACACGAGCGAGACGCCCGTGCCACTCGCATACGAATTATGTAGTGCCTAGAATAACCTGAAGGGCTTTGGCGAGGAAATAGTCGGCGATGATGACTATGATTGAGGCGGTTACTACCGCCCGCGTAGTGGATCGACCGACGCCCACAGTTCCACCCTCTGTGCCAAGCCCCTGGCGGCAGGCCACGGTGCCGATGATAAAGGCAAAAACAAGAGGTTTTACCATGCCTCCAATAAGATCGTCTGAGGTTATGCCATCGCGCACTGAATTGATAAAGACGCTTGAAGGAATGTCATAAAGCGCTGTAGCGGTTACCCAGCCGCCACCGATGCCAAACATATCGGCGATGACAGTCAATAGAGGCAGCGAAATAATCAGTGCAAAGAGTCGCGGCGCTACCAACTTGCGTATCGGATCGGTGCCGAGTGCCCGCATCGCGTCGATCTGTTGCGAAACGACCATCGACCCCAGTTCCGCGGATATGGCGGAGCCCACTCGTCCGGTCACCATCAATGCACACAACACCGGGCCCAGCTCGCGCACGAGCGAAATCGCGACAAGGTATCCGGTTTGACTTTGGGCGCCGTACAACTTGAGAGTGGGAAAGGTCTGCACCGTCAAAACGCCGCCCGTGAAAAACCCGGTTAGGATGATGATCGTCAACGAGCCGACCCCGATCGCATCCATCTGTGCAATCAATTCCGGAATGTAGCGGGGACGTTTGAAGACACCGCCCATCGCGCGAGCCGCCAAAATGGTGGTTTCCTGCAATTCCAGCAGCTTGCGCGCAACTATATTCATTTATGGATTAGGCGAGCTTGCTGTCAGCGGGTATCGAATATCAACTTGCCGGCGCCGGATGCGCCCTTTTGATCCCGCTGAATGCTTGCTGAGAATTCTTTGTCGGGCTGCGATTTATAGAGCGGCTTATCATGCGCAAAACGGGCTTGATGCGTCAAGCGCAATCTGAAAAAGAGGGTGTGAAGGGAGGGTGATGCTGGAGTTTATGATCAGTACTTTGTACTTAGTTCTTGGACTCCTGGCTCAGGGCCACAGAATCATTGACAAAAGAACCAGGCACCAAAAAACAAAGAGCTAAGAACAAAGAACAAACACGGCTTACTGCCTCGGCCTGCGCAACAGGTTGTCGCGACGGCTTCCCGGCAATATGCCATTGCGCTGATTGGGTAGCGCGCGTCCGTTCATGCCTCGGCCCTCATTGGCCCGATTCTCAAGCCGCTGCTCTCTTCTCAGTAACTGCGCCTGCGCCCGCAACTGCCGTAAGGTTTTGACCTGCTCCGGCGTGAGAACCCGCCGAATTCTGGTTTCGGTCAAGGCGCGCAAACGGATCGACGCAGCCTGGGCTTCACCATTTTCGCGCGCCCGTTGTTCAATCAGGGACTCATTAGGGTTTTCGGAATCCAGAGCCTGATCCAGCGCCAGCTGCGTTTCGCGTACGCGCCTGTTAATCGCTGCTCTCTCTTCCTTGTTTTGTTCGCGAATCGCTCGTATTGCCTGTCGCTGCTCAGGGCTCAGATTGAGCTGCGCAATCGGATCCTGCGGAGCGACGGCTGGTTGAGCATTAGCCTCCTGAGGTTGCTGAGGCATGCCGCACACAGGCGATGCCAATAAGGAGGAGGGAGCAATGAAGGCCAGGCCCAGTGCAAGTACAGGCAGTGACCAAATTCCTCTGTTAATGATCTTCTTCATGTTTACCTCTCATCAATTCCATTTCGTTCGCGGCGCCAAAACGCCGGCGCGAGCACCTTATGGGGCAAAGGGCTGGGTGTTCCTATGGCGCCCGAGTGATCCTATCAGTCACGAGATCCAGATCCTCGTCATCCAGCGAAACCAGCAAGCCAAGATCGGCAGCCAGTTCACGCCTTTCCTGTCGCGTCAGCGGTTTGCGCAAACCCTTTGTGGTCACAGCATATCCTGCCGGCTCCAAATGGCGGCTACCACTACTTCGTTTTTTCGGGAGCGCGCTATCCACAGCCTTCACCGGCGCCTTTGCCGCCTGATCATTCTGCGCGTTCCTTGACTCCTCGGTCTTGATCTGCAGCGCCCTGGCCACCTCAGTGTCCAGTTCCTGCCTGGAATAAATCTTATCACTCGGCGATTGCACCACAACCGAGTCCCGACCTTTCACGTACACGATTGCCAACGCGGCACAGAGACAGAACAACAGTGAGGCAAAGACGGCGGCGCCCTTCATCCACATCGGTGAAAGGCTGAAAAATTCGCGAATCGCTGCCAGGGCGGAAGGGTGCCTCGGCGCTCTTGCCACAACTGCTTCAGCAAACGCCGACTGGCGACCGTTCATGGCTTCAATCGAACTGGCCGCCCCCAGCGAGGCTTCGCGCCAAGTCAAGATTGACTCGCGAATCTCGCCAAACGATGCAAGGTCTCTTTCGCAACGAACGCACTCCAGCAGGTGTCGCTGGAAGTTGCGAGCGCCTTTCTCGTCTAATTCGTGATAGAGAAAGGCAATCAGGTCATCATTGCGGTCACAAATTGTTTCAGTCGTGTCTTTCATCTTTGACTCCCACCTGCCCGGGGATCAGGCAGCCTCATTGCCGAATTTCTGCAATCGCATCTGCAGTTGCCGCAGCGCCGTGTACAAACGGCTCTTGACTGTGCTCAGCGGCAATCCGAGAGCATCGGCTATCTCTCGAAAAGTTAATTCTTCGAACTCCTTCATTACGATTACCTGGCGCAACTCGAGGGGCAGACTGTTAACTGCCAATCTGACGGCCACGGTTCTCTCCAGACCCTCGACCACGCGTGCCGGTGAAACCTCGACAGGTGTTGCAAAACTCGCGGCATCCTTCTCTGTTTCGTCATCAAGCGGCGCTTCACTGC
Organism: Acidobacteriota bacterium; assembly: GCA_025463135.1. Lineage (GTDB taxonomy): Bacteria > Acidobacteriota > Blastocatellia > Pyrinomonadales > Pyrinomonadaceae > JAOAPY01. The sequence continues at coordinate 127,818 of JAOAPY010000013.1, read as the reverse complement.
GGACTTTTGCTCTGCGCTGTCGCGTGATGCATTGATTTATTGCGATCCGATGCAACCATGATGAAACCTTTGCCTCGCCACGAAAATTGCGCAGGTTGCGAAAGGCGGCCATGAAGGTCTCCTGTGTCGCATCGCGCGCATCTTCTTCACGGCCCAGCATCCCGAACGCAAGCGCAAAGATACGCCGCTCCCAACGACGAACAATCTCGCCGAAAGCGTCCGCATCTCCGGTCAATGCCAGCTCTACGATTTGCTCGTCGCTCGTAGCCGTTTCGGTTCCTCGCTGCGCTGGCCCTGGCGGCCACGCGTTCGAATTTCAAAAGCGGGCGCTGCAATTCTGCCGCTCGACCATTTAGACGCAGCAATTAGCGGATAAGTCTATTAAGATCAACGAGAATCAGCTCGGTCCCTACCTGATTCTCGCCACCTATTCGTCACCATTTGGATATGCGCAGGAAGAATACACCCCGAAACACTGCTAAGTACACAGCCTTACAATGTTTTAAAAGGACAAAACACGTTGACACTCCACTTTCGGCCCGATAAGATGAACTGCGGGCTGAAGCCAGCCGATTTCCCCCCGTTTTAGGACGACCTGCCCCAGCGCGACTCTCGCCGACACTTTGGTCCGAAGCTTTCATTTACACTTATGTTCGAGAATGTGAGGCGAGTTCGCCTTCTTTACATTGTTTTGGGCGTCTTATTGCTCGTCGGCCTTTTGCCTTTGGCGTTGGCGGGTACGCTCTTGTCGAGTCGCAGCGCGGATGAGCTGCGTTCGGTAGAAGGACGTTACCAGGCGCAATTGGTGCAGGACAAGGCGCGACAGATCGAGCTCTACGGTCAGCGATACCGTGACGTTGTCTCGGGACTGGCACGCGCCTTCGAGATTGCCGGCGGCATAAAAACATTGAACGAGCAGGGCTATGAACATCGCCTGCAACGAGTTCTTCAGGATGACCCGAACCTCATCGCCCTGGCCATCTGGCCCGTAGACGGCGAACTTCGCCGGGCCTTTCAGTTCGACATCATAAAACGGGAAGAAGTGGATGAACGAGTCGCCGCGGTGCTGGCGCGGATGAGTGGTAAAGGCCTGGTGGTTAGCCGGCCGCAGATTATTCGCTCAGGTCAGGAGATGGGATTGACGGTTGCCGCTCCGATAATGGGCGGCGTGGGAAATAGTGATGTTGTCGGGGCGGTAATCGCAATTGTTTCTTTCCAGGAAGTCTTCAAAGCTGTTCATCAACTCACCCCCAGAAACGAACGAGAAATGCTGGACGCGGGACTGCCGGTGGTTTTCGTTGTCGATCAGAATGGCCGCGCCGTTGCTCATCCCGATCCAAGCGTTGCTTTCTCTGAAAAGCCCATGACCGATCTCAAGGTGGTCCAGGATTGGCAGGAAACCGGAGCGCAGGTGCAATCGGCGCTGGCGCCGTTCGTCGCTGTGCGCAACGGCCACTCTGTGGAAATGCTGGGCTCATACGCCACGGCGGAACTGGATAAGAATTCGCGACTGGGCGTTATTGCCATTCAGGACGAGTCCGCTGCGCTTGCTTCAGTGGCGGATATGCGGCGGCAAACTTTCTGGATAAGTTTGGTTGTGTCCATCCTGACGATTCTGGTCGGTTTCTTTTTTGCCAGGAAGTTGACGCAGCCGGTTCAGCAATTGGCGGCCGCCGCTCATCGCATCGCCTCAGGAGATTTCTCCCAGCGCATTGAAGTGCGCAGTCGCACGGAGCTTGGCGAGCTGGGTCAGTCGTTCAACGTTATGACCGATCAAGTCGAACGTTACATTAAAGATCTGCAAGCTTCAGCGGCGGAGAACCGTCAGTTGTTCCTGGGAACAGTTAAGAGCCTGGCAGCGGCGATTGACGGCAAGGATCCATATACACGCGGCCATTCCGAGCGAGTCTCACGTTTCTCAATTGCTATCGCTCAGCGTCTCGGCTTGCCTGACGACGAAGTTGAAAAGATCCGCATCAGCGCGGTGCTGCATGACGTAGGCAAGATCGGTATTGACGATGTGATCCTCAAGAAGCCTTCAGCGCTGACGGATGAAGAGTTTACGATCATGAAGCAGCATCCGCAGAAGGGCTACAAGATCATGTCACAAATCCCGGCGATGAAAGAGTTTCTGCCCGGCATGTACATGCACCATGAAATGATCAACGGGCAAGGATACCCGCAAGGTCTCAAAGGTGACGAGATTCCACTCATGGCGCGCATCGTTTCCGTTGCTGACACCTTTGATGCCATGACCACGGATCGTCCTTATCAACAGGCTCTGAAGTTCGAGGATGCGATCGAACGGATCAAGAGTTTTGTGGGCACCCGCTACGATGAGCGTGTGGTTGCCGCGTTCGTGGCCGCATGTGAGGAAGGACAGATACGACCCGGGTCGGTGCGCCTGAAGAAACCTGCCAGTGGAAACGGCGACGTGCCCTCAGCTTCGCCTCCTAAAATTCCGTCCGCACTTGAAGCTGTTTCAGTTTCGTAGCACGAGCGGCAGACGACTTAATAGCCAGGGTCCTCTCATTCTCGCGCGGTTTCAATCGCTGGCTATAGTCACTACTCGCTCCCCCAAACCAGGATTTCCTCACCAGATTAAACTGAAGCAGTCCTCATAACCGCACCCTTTTTGTGGGGATGCGGTTGTTCTGCTTATAATCGACGCTTTCATTCATCCCTGAATTAGCAATCATCGGGCTTAGTGGACCAGATATGGGACTTTTTTGGAAACGCAAGAGCAAGGATCAGTTTGTAACGCTTGGCCTGAATGAGCCGCGGACGGCAGCGACGCCCGCTCCGGAACCTTCGCAGGTTGCACCGGCGGCGGTCAGCACTCCGGTTCCAGTAGCGCCGGCGAAGGTCGAGGCCAGGATCGAAGCGACCCCTCGAGCGCCGGCATCTGCCACCTCCGGCGGCGGCATAAAACGCGCCGCGAGTGAAGTGCCGCAAGCCCCGAAACCGGCTCCGTCGCGATCGCCGTTCCAGACCTCAGTTCTGGGGCTCAATCTTTCGATCGAAGAACTGCAGGCGCAGGAGGCGGCGCTGGAGCAGGAATTTTCGGCACGCTTTCGTCGTGCAGTGGCGGCGACGCGGGAATCACTTTCGGAAAAGCTGGATACTGTTTTTCAGGGACGAAAGCAGATCGACGAGGAATTGCTCGATGAACTGGAAGAGGCCCTGATTGCGACTGACATCGGTGTCACCACAACGCTGGAAATTCTGGATAACGTGCGGCGGGGCATCGCGCGAAAATCGATTAACGATATCGAGGCTCTCAAGCAGGCCATCAAAGATGAGCTCTTGAAGATCCTGCACGCTGCCGAAGCGCAGGGCATTGCTTCTGAAACCAGTATTCCTGAAAACGTGTCGCCTTATGTGATGATGATCGTTGGCGTAAATGGTGTCGGCAAGACAACCACCATCGGTAAACTCGCCCAGCGAATCAAGGCCGAAGGCAACGACGTTTTGATTTGTGCCGCAGACACTTTTCGCGCGGCCGCGTCTGAGCAGTTGGCGATTTGGGCTGAACGCACCGGCGTACCGCTGATTCAACAGAAGCAGGGAACGGATCCCGCGGCTGTGTTATTTGATTCATTGAAGGCAGCCAAGGCGCGCGGCTCGGATGTGTTAATAGTCGATACCGCCGGCCGGCTGCATACGAAGTCCAATCTGATGTCCGAACTGGAAAAGATGAAGCGTGTCGCCGCTCGCGAAGTTGAAAGCGCGCCACATGAAACACTGCTGGTCGTCGATGCGGTCACCGGGCAGAATGGTTTGGAGCAGGCGCGGCAATTTTTGAAAGTGGCCGGAGTGACCGGTATCGTACTGACCAAGCTTGATGGCACCGCAAAAGGTGGCATCGCCGTGGCGATCTCTCGCGAGCTGAACCTTCCCATTCGTTATGTGGGCATCGGCGAACAGGTTGATGATCTGGTGGTTTTTGATCCTGAACAGTACGTAAACGGCTTATTCGGCTAAATGCAGAACTGGAATAGAGCCTGTGAAGAATTCATTTCGAGATGTCATGAGTCAACTGCGAAAAGGGCAGCAGGGAAGGGGACCCTGTCCGCGCTTCGACTCGGGCAGCGTTCAAGTTTGGAAGCGTTATCGTCTTGAGGTTGCGGGGTTGACCTTCGACATGAATATTGGCCTGCTTGAGCGGGGACAGCGTCCTCCTTCCTGACCAGCACTTTACCAAACTTGCACGACCATTAGGCATCCATTCTAATGACCGGTCAATGTCGAAATAACATCCTCCATGCAACAGACAGCAACCCCAGTAAGTGAGCCCTTGGGCGAGCCTCGCGATCCGGACCGGCGCATGATGGCCCGCGCGCTTGAGCTGGCGGCTGCCGGAGTGGGCCAGGTAAGTCCAGGGCCACTCGTGGGCTGCGTGATCGTTGACGATCGCGAAAAAATAATCGGCGAAGGCTTCTACATATTCGATCGCGTTCGGCATGCTGAAACTCTCGCCCTGGAACAGGCAGGCAGCAATACCTGTGGGGCCACCGCCTACGTTTCGCTCGAGCCGCACGCGCATCATGGCCGCACGCCGCCGTGCACAAATGCGCTGATTGCCGCGGGCATCAAGAGAATTGTGGCGCCGATAGAAGATCCCAATCCGGAAGTTTCCGGAAAGGGCTTTGCTCACCTGCGTTCAGCCGGCATTGAAGTCTCCGTCGGCTCAATGGCCCATGAAGCAGAGCGCCTCAATGAAAAGTACCTGCACTTTATGCGCACCGGCCGTCCATTTGTTCATCTTAAATTAGCGGTATCGTTGGACGGAAAAATTGCCACGCGCACCGGCGACTCGCGCTGGATTGCCGGGGAAGAGGCGCGCGCTCTCTCTCATCGCTTACGGTACGAAAGCGATGCAATCTTAGTTGGAGCCGGTACCGCAACGGTTGATGATCCGTTACTGACTGATCGTTCAGGTGCACCGCGAAGGCGGGTCCTGGTTCGCATTGTTCTCGACGAGCGTTTGCAAACAGCCGCCGATTCACAACTCGCGCGTACGGCGCGCGATGCTCCGGTCCTGGTGTTCTCAGGTACATCGTCTGCAGCGGCTGCAAGCGACGCTGTCGATACGTTGCAGGCCCTGGGCGTGGAAGTCATTGCGGATGAGACTGGCGGACGCGATGTGTTCAGAGTGCTCGAAGAACTGGGTCGCCGCTCAATTCAGAGTCTGCTGGTCGAAGGCGGCGGCGTCGTCGCGGGTGCCTTCATCGATGCCGGTATGGTTGACAAGGCTACGTTCTTTATCGCGCCCGTGATCATAGGCGGACGTGAAGCTCCCACTGCTGTCGCCGGTGTCGGCATAGAAAAAATGGCGGACGCCCTTCGGCTCGATGAAGTGGAAATTACGCAACGCGGTTCCGATGTGGAGATCACCGGATATCCGAGAAGAAGGATGAAGGATGAAGGATGAAGGATGAAGAATGAACGGGAGGAAGGGAAAGGCGGGGGACGCGGAGACAGCGAGAAAAAGCCAAAACCATCAAGCGGCTCAGCCTTATCGATGTCCGAGTCCCAACGCATATCGTCTTCGCATCTCCGTGTCACCCAATCCCTGCGTCCCGCTCCACATCCTTCATCCTTCACCCTTCATCCTTTAAAACGTCTCGGTCAGAATTTTCTCGTTAGCGGTGGTATTGTCGACCGGATAATCAATGCACTGGGACCGCAAGGCGACGAAACAATTATCGAGATTGGTCCGGGCAAAGGCGCCTTAACGACGCGACTGGTTGCTGAGGCAGGATCTGTGGTTGCCATAGAGTTCGACCGCAATCTCGGTCCCGCGCTGCTCGAAAAGTTTGCCTCGCGAAAAAACTTCACTCTGGTGCAGGGCGACGCCCTGGACACGGATTTTTGTGAAGCAATACGACCGGCTACACAGGCTCGAGTCGTCGCCAATCTCCCCTACAACATCTCCACGGCTATTCTGCAACGGCTCATCGATCAGCGGTCCTGCATCACAGAGATGGTATTGATGCTGCAGAGGGAAGTAGTCGATCGCATTACAGCTCCTGCCGGTGCGACGGAGCGCGGCTATCTCAGCGTTCTCGTCGAAGCTTACTGCGAAACAGAAAAACTCTTCGACGTTGCCCCCGGCGCCTTTCGCCCGGCGCCGAAGGTTTGGAGCAGTGTGGTTCGCTTGCGAACCCGACAGCAAAATGAAGTTGAGATGAACGAGCAGTTGTTCCTGAGCATCGTGAGCGCGGGCTTTGCACAAAGAAGGAAGACAATTCTTAACAATCTTCGTAAGGCGCCGGCAGCACTTCAAGAGTTAATCAAACCTCGTGGAGGAGTGAGCATCATTCTCTGCGAAGCGAATATTCAGCCACAACGTCGGGCCGAGACTCTCACAGTCGCGGAGTGGTTTCGCCTGGCGCGTTTGCTTGCCTAGTCGGTTCGATCGCGGGCCTCTTCAACCAGGGCTGCCAATTTTCGCGGGGCGCACTCCTCATAGTGTGCCTTGCGTCTTTGCGGGAGGAGTCTTCAAGGGTGACAGAGAATTTCCCACAAAGACGCAGAGCACGCAAAACAAGTTCGTTCAAAACTTGAGTACACCAGCTGCGGGTATCATCGACGCTCGACAAGAACGCGGATTCCGTCCTTTGGTCGCAAAGACATCGCGGGCATCAGTTCGACTTTGTGATCGGGCGCGAGAGCGAGACGAAAGTTCTGGCCGATGGCCGCCAGCACGAGCACGATTTCCATCATCGCAAACGTGTTGCCAATGCAGGCGCGCGGCCCGCCACCAAAAGGGAAGTACGCATACTTGGGAAGTCGGCTGACGAACTCTTCAGTCCAGCGATCCGGATCAAACTTTTCCGGCTTTGCAAAGTAGCGCGGGTCGCGCTGTGTCACCCATTGAAACGCAAAGACCTGAGCTTTCGCGGGAATGTGGAACCCGCCGATCTCACAGTCTGCGATAGCTTCGCGGCCGACTCCGAACGCCGGGGGATACAAGCGCATTGATTCCTTCGCTATTTTTTCCGTGTACTTCAGATTCGGCAGATCGGCAAACGTCGGTTTGCGACCTGCCAGTACTTCATCGACTTCAGCATGGAACTTCTGTTCGGCTGCGGGATTAAGGCCGAGCAAATACCAGGACCAGGAAAGCGTCAACGCAGTAGTCTCGTGGCCGGCCAGAAACAACGTCATGACTTCATCGCGCAGCTGCGCATCGGTCATCTGACTGCCGTCCTCATCCTGGGCCTGCAACATCATGGAGAGGAGGTCGCCTTCGTCGCGGCCGCTGGCGCGCCGCTCAGCGATAATCCGATAAACAATTTCGTCAATCTGCCGGACCGAGCGATGAAAACGATTATGAGCGGGCGTTGGCAGTCGATTATCCAGAATCCATTTAAGCGTTGCCTGTGAAGCAAACGGCTTGACGATTTCGGAAAGGACCCTTCCCACTCGATCGGCGTCGCCGGATACGTCGGCATTGAATAAGGTCCTGGCGACGATCTCCAGAGTCAATCGCATCATGTCGGGATGGATATCTCGTGTTTCCCCAGCCCGCCAGGTCGCAGTCATTCGTTCGGTGAACTCAACCATCACCTCGCCATAGGCGCTGATGCGTTGGCGATGAAAAGCGGGTTGGGCCAGACGACGTTGTCGTCTCCAGAACTCGCCTTCACTCGTTAAAAGGCCATTGCCAAGCAAGCGGCTAAAAAAGTTCGAGCGCAAGGACATCGCCTTGACGAAATTTTTGGCGTTGGTCGACAAGATGTACTCAATATCATCCGGGTCATACAGGAAGTACGCAGACACATAAAAGAAGCGGGCCCGCACGACGTCGCCATAATCCTGAAGGCGTTCAATGAACCCCAGCGTGTCGCGATTGAACTCAGGCATTACACCGAGTATGGGATGGCCCCTTGGTCCTGGCGGGACGAGAGCGCGGACAGCGTTGGTTTGGCGAACAGGCAGGTCTTTAGCGTTATTCATAGTGTCCGACAAACTTCAGTTTGTCGTTAGGTGTAACACAGGCGCCGGCCTGTGGATGCCGCCCTACAGGCCGGCAGCCTGTAGTACAATCAGCGACAAACTGAAGTTTGTCGGACTCACTTCAGAAGATTCGTATAGATCCCGGGCGTGCTGTCTTCAATGATGCCGGCGCCAACGGTCTTCTTGTAAAACTCTACCGGCCCCACGCCGCCGATGATGCCATAGACATAACCCATCTCGCGCAGGCCCCACAGGCAGGCAAGCAAAAGTGCTTTGCCGATGCCACGTCCCTGCATAGTTTGCAGCACACCTGTCGGTCCAAAGAAGTCCCGGCGCGTACATTCATAAGCGGCAAAGCCGACTATCTCTTTTCCCATGGTTGCGATGTAAACAGTAACGGGCTTCCCGGCAAAGCCCACGCTGACCTCATCAGCCCAGGCGACGGAAAAGTTCTGCTCAATGAATGTACGGACCTGAGTGATCTCAAAGGTTTGCGCCCGGCGCACTATGATTTCAGCACGCGCAATATTCTCGATCACTGGATCGAGTGGTGGCAGTTTCAGCAGGTTTACCAGCAAGTCAGGCATTTCGATCTTCTCAGTCGCAGGTGAGTTTATGACAGAGACGCGTTGTGAGTACAACGGGCTGCCGGCGTGTTGATGGTTTGTTGGGAGAGAGGCTGTGGGAGCTGTGGGCGGGGAGTAGAACCAGAGTGAGCTTCATCTCTAAACCCCACACCCTACCCCCCACACCCACTACGGCACCAGTTGTCGCAGGTTGTAAACACCTGCAAGTTTGTTGAGGTCGGCGCGCACGAGGGCCCACTCACTTTTGACCGCGCCACCCCGTCGCCACCTGCCGCGCCGAACGATGGCGTTGACCTCGTCGGCTTCATTCATGACAGTTTGAACCTGCCCGCGAGTCTCTTCCCAGGTGTTGGCGCGCTTGAAATCTTTACGCAGCTTGTCGATCGCGTTTTCCAACTCCTTTACCTGCTGGTTGATGTTGTCCTCGCGGTTCGTCCCGTCCAGGGCGCTGCGATCCAGTGTTCTATCAACTACCTTCCGGAAAGCATCGCTGCGCTCTTCCACGCGTTTGATGACGAGCTCAACGTCGGCCTTGGTATAAAAACGACCACGATCTGTGCCCTGGGCGCGAGCTTCCTTGGTAATTATCAACAGACTGCAAAACGCTAAGGTAATCAGTAATACCTGAGAAACTTTCTTCATGTTCTCCTCCATCGTTGTGATTCAGGGAGAGCGTCGGCGGTCATATCTAGCGATGACGCCAATTGTGCTTCTTGCGATAGATGTTCCGGTTGGCGCGATTCTCCTGCCGCCGAATACTGGCGCGTTCGCGGGCTGTAACCGTTCCGTCAGCTTTGGCACGTTGTTCGTGACGTCGAATCCTGGTTTGTTGAGCACCCAGGTGTCTTGCTTCGCGCCGTGTCAGCGAGCCGTTGCGAACTCCGTGCCTGATGCGCCTCGATTCGCGTCGCTCACGCCGATCGATACCGGGAGTTGTTTGGCCCGACATGATGCGAGCTTGCGTAATCACCACAGTTGAAAAGAGCGTTGCGACTATCAGTAAAGCCACTGCTGTCAATTTGCCGATTGTTTTCATCCAGATCTCCTCTTGTTGTTAGTTATATGGACGTCAGAGGCATAGCAATGCCTCACGGGTTTAGACGCCGACCCGGGAGCTGCAGCCGAACTATTAAGACTCCGGCTGTACACGTCTGATTAACTCCTGCGGTTAGGCTCGGCGGCCTTTTATCTTAAAGGCGACACAGAAGTCAATACTTTCACTGGTTTGGTGCTTGTTTGATTCGCCGAACTCTCTTTGCACAAGTGTGAGTCGGGCCTGCAGTACACGTTGAACGTGTAGGCTGGCAGCTCGCAGTACAAGACTTACTTCGCTTTGTACAGCTCGGGCATTTGCTTGCGCAGGTTTTCCACCTTGGGCAAATCGTTGACGACGATATAGGGTTCGTCAGGATGATGCGCGAGATAGTCCTGGTGGTAGCCTTCGGCCTCGTAAAAAGCGTCCAGCGGAACAACCTGGGTGACGATTGGTCCTGAGAAAACCTTGGCCCGGTTTAGTTGATCGATATAGGCCTGGGCCACGCGCTTTTGGTCTTCGTTTGCGTAGAAGATCGCCGAGCGATACTGCGTGCCATAGTCGGGCCCCTGTCGATTCAGCTCGGTGGGATCGTGGGCCACGGAAAAGAAAACCTTCAGCAGTTGACCATACGAAACCTGAGATGGATCAAAAATAATCTGGACAGCTTCAGCATGACCGGTGCGGCCGCTGCTGACTTTCTCGTATTGGGCCGTGCCGGCGGCGCCGCCCGAATATCCGGACTTGGCGCTAATGACACCCTTTACATGTTCGAAGACTGCTTCGATTCCCCAAAAGCAACCTCCGGCGAGCACAGCGGTCTCTTCGCCTTTCGTGGTTGCCGGCGGAACCTGCAGAGCGGGATCCGGGATTGCGGTTGCAGAGGCTTTGGCTAGATTGCAAGCGAATGTAGTTGTCATAAGAAGAATCGCGGAACTTAAGTAAAGATATTTGAACATGATTTGTTTGTCTCCCTCAACTCAATATACGCGATCAAGTCGCCGATTGGATTGCTTGTCAGAGCAACAGGTGTTTAGGCTACCGACCTCATCGGGTGTTTGCGATCTAAAGCCCGACTGAAGTCGGTACTCTAAGCGCCTGAGAGGGAAGTTCCGGATTTCAGCTCGAATAGAGCGCGATGATGCGCTCGATGGCGCGGCGGCACACGGCGCAAAAATGATCGGTGCGCGAGAACATGATGCAATCAATCTCGGGGCGATAGTAGCCTTTCGCTTCGTAGATTGCGCCTTCAAATGCGCCGACGCGGCCGGCGAAATTTTCCTTCGCGAACATCGCCTGCTCGTGCTTCAGTTCTTCGCGGAAGAGCGCCTCCATCTCGATTTCCGGTCGCTTGTCTTTCCGTATTTGGGCGCGACGTTTTTGAATTTCGCGCGAGTAGGCCTCGAACGCGTCTTTATTCCAGAGCGTGGGGATTGGTGTGTCGGGAGAAACCAGGTCCTTCCACTTCAGACTGTCACGCGCCTGCGGGCCAACCACGGGCGAGTTGAGCACCCCAGCGCCCGTGCCGCTTAACAGCGCCGTGGCATTTGGTTCCCACGGTTCGATCCGTTCTGCGGATGGTCCATAGGCAACCGATGAGGTGTAATACTCGTCCGCGAGACCCGCGAAGTGATGCCCAAACTCGTGGACAAAAACGTAATTCGCAAAGGCGTTGTCGGCCGCTACTGTGCTATAGAGATTAAAGATCCCGCCCCCGCCATACGTGCGATTGTTGGCGAGTATTTCGATGAATTCGTAAGGCGCGAATTGCGCGACTTTGCGCAAGGCTCGATTATCAAAGGAGAGCACGTAGCGTTCAGAACCAAAAGCGTCGTAAGTCGCGCCCAGAGGCGAGTCGTGATACACCCCGGTCGAGGGCCGCGAGATGCCGGATTCGTGCGCTGGGGGACAGAGCGCCCAGACATTGAAATCTCGCCGGTGTTCCTTGAAAGGCGAAGTCGCAAAGAGCACTTCAGTAAGCCGGTGCGCATCAGCAGCAAACTTCTCTGTCTCACTCGCTGTATAGCCATCGCCGAGAATCAGAAAGTCGACTTTCGTTATCGGGTCGCCGCTTTTTTGAATCTCGAGCAGGGGCGCGGGCGCGGGAATCTTTGAGCGATCAATAAAAATGTCCTGAGGATCGATGACGGTGGACCACACGTCCACCCAGGCGTTTTGCGCATCGCGCTTGCGCAAAACAATTTCCGCCGTCGCCTCGGGAGCAGGGAAGCGCAGCGATTCACTGAAAGTGCGCCGCAAAGCCTTGGCCTCGTCGGTTGTTTCCCATTCGCCATAGACGGACGAAAAACCGCGTGAGTAGAGTACGCGCTTCGATTTCTGATCGCGAACCTCAAAGAAATATTTTCCCAGGTTGGTGGTGTCGATGGACTTGCTCAGATCGCCCGGCCAGGGCAACGGTTCGAGCACGATGCGATCGACGCTGAAGACTTCCTGCTTGTCGTTGCCGGTGTGGTAATAGTCCAGCCGCATCGTGCGCGGCGCGGCAAAAGCTGAAACAGCCAACAGCAAAAGCAAAGCCGCGGCTGGGGCTGAAAGAATTGTTTTGGACATGCGCTCGATTGTAGCGCACATGCGGTGGAACTCCATGTGGTTGCGCAAGGGAGCGATTCTGTTGCCGAAAATTGTACGAGGTACTGTCAGAACACCCGCGGTAATTTATGGTTTCGCAAGAACTCATGAGAGTTCAGCATGCGATCCTCGTAGGAAAATTGCTTGGGACATCACGAAACCTGTGTTAGTTCAACACACCATCGTACGAAATCCTTATCGAACGGTCAGTGGTAATCGCCTATTTCAAATCTACGACCGTGCAACTGAGGAATGTCCTTTAAAGGCTTGCAGCAGTGACCAGCCGGATGTAGTCTAACGGCAGGCTAGAGTCTTCGAGGGGCGAATCAGATGTCGGCAAATCTGGAACAATCAATTTTGAAGAAACTTCAGGCGCTTCCTGACGGAAAGCAGCAGGAGGTTCTGGCTTTGGTCGAATCGCTTTTAGATCAAGAACAACTCACGGAACCGGAATTGACGCGTCGGCCAATCGGCGAAATCTTCGACGAGTTGAGTTCCCAAATCCCGTTCGAAGAGTGGGCTGAGTTACCACGCGACGGCGCCGAGCAACACGACCATTATCTTTACGGCTCACCCAAGCGCAGCACCTAGAACTCAACTTGCCCGAAATCTTCGCAGACACGTTCTACTGGATCGCTCTGGCGAATCCCGCGGATGCGAGACATCAAGCTGCAAGAGCCTTTGATCTTACGAATTCCCAATCGACTTTGGTAACTACCGATGAAGTCCTTAGTGAATTCCTGAACTACTTTGCGGATGCGGGGGAAAGAAAGCGGCGCATTGTCATCGGAATGTTTGAAGAAGCGTTCAAGCACCCGGGCATTGAGGTCTTGCCGCAATCGAGGCAATCGCTCTTACGCGGTCTTGACTTGTACAAGGCTCGCAACGACAAAGGCTACAGCCTGACGGACTGCATCTCAATGGTGGCGATGCGCGAGCGCAATATCACTAATGTCTAACCCATGACCACCACTTCGCACAGGAAGGTTTCACGGTTCTTCTCTAACCCAAACTGAATCGGTCGCGCAGCGCGCTCATGGCACGGGACGCCCGTGCCACACTCGCTACTGCGTAACTTCATACTCCGGCTTGGGCACGCCCATCAGCCAGCGGTCAAACCAACCCACGATGTGCTGCAGGCGTTCGATGCGATGCCACGGCTGCCCGGAACGCGACAATTCATGCGACTCGTTGGGGAAGCGAACCATCACCGTTGGTATCTTCCGATACTTTAGAGCGCGAAACATTTCTTCACCGCCGGAAGCCGGCGGCGTGCGATAGTCTGCCTCTCCCAGTATCAACATCAACGGTGTCTTGACGTTTTTGATGTACGTAAGCGGCGAGCGCGCTTTGTAGTCTTCCGGATCCTCGAAAGGCGGGGCCTTAAACCAGGTCGACTGAAACAGTGTGAAGTCGGCCGTGTACCACCAGTCGGCCCAGTTCGCGATGTCGCGTTGCGAGACGGCCGCCGCGAAACGATTCGTTTGTCCGATGGTCCAATTGGTCAACAGCCCGCCGCCGCTGCCGCCCGTTACTCCGAGCTTGGTCGTGTCAATGTATCCGCGCTTGATTACCTCGTCGACTCCAGCCATCAAATCTTTATAGTCGTCGCCCGGATAGTGATACTGAATGATGTTGCCAAAGTCCTGACCATAGCTGGTGCTGCCCCGTGGATTGGGGTAAAGAACGACGTAGCCCCTGGCGGCCATCCACTGAAACTCGTGATCGAAAACAAAACCATAGGCCGCGTGCGGGCCACCGTGAATATTCAGAATCAGCGGGTACTTCTTGTGTGGATCGAAATCAGGAGGTTTTTGAATCCAGGCGTGGACACGCTTGCCGTCAAAGCTCTTATACCAAATCTCTTCAGGCTCAGTCAGGTTAAGCTTCGCGAACAACTCATCATTAAGATGCGTTAACGGTTTTGGATTGCCGCCCGGTTGTTCTAGCCAGAAGAGATCGCCGATGTGTGTGGGCGTGGAAATTAGATATACAAATTTCGAGGCATCCGGCGCCGCGCGAAAACTGACGATGGCGTGGTCGCCGGTGGTCCGATCCGTTTCTTTGCCGCTGGCCGCATCAAACTCGCCCACATTCGCCTTACCCTCTTTGGCGAATACCGTGATGATGCCTCGACCATCCGCTGTCCAGACCAACGGATTCCCGCCGCCGCCGCGTGGGGCCGTGTTGTCACCGCCAACACCCGAACTCACATCGTAGTCAAAGTCTTTGGTCAGATTTCGCGGCTGGGCGTTGGGCGCGATGTCCATTACCCAAAGGTCGGGTTGCGAATAAGAGTTAACTGGCTGGTTTGCCGAGCCGACAAAGGCCAGCTGTTTTCCGTTCGGACTAAGGGCAAAGTTACCTGCGCCCATATCGAGGGAAGTCAGTTTGGTGGGCTGCCCACCAGTCGCGGTGATTGAATAGATATCCGTTTTTGGCAACTCATAGTAAGACTCGTCTCGTTGATCGGAAGTAAAATAAATCGTCGCGCTATCCCTGCTCCAGGTAACACCACCGTCGTCAAAGCGACTCGATGTCAGTTGGCGCGGGTTGACCTTTTCGTCACCATTGCGCGGCGCCGAAACCACCCAGATATGTTGTGGATGTTTTGAATCCAAATACCCGGCGCCGTTGGCGCGATACACCGCACGCGTGATCACTCGCACATCGCTCTCACGTGGTTCTTCTGGTTTGGGCGAGGGACTCGGAGAAGGCGTCGGACCGCCCTTCTCTTTCATTTTCGCAAGCTCCGCCGCGGTCGCGCCGTTGAGGAAAGCGAGGGCCTTACCATCCGGAGACCACTGCGGTTGGGCAGCTCCGCGGGGCAGATTGGTGAATTGGAACGACTCACCGCCGGCCATGGCGAGCATGAACAGTTGTCCGGGTTCAGGCCGGCCGTCTTTTTCCGTAGCGCGTACAAAGACCAGGTATTTTCCGTCCGGCGACCAGCGCGGCGTGGCGTCGCGAATGCCATTCGTCAATTGCCGAGCTTCTCCGTTCGCAGTAGAGACGATCCAGACAGAAGTGTTGTAGCCGTCTTTCTTTTCATTCACGGTCACTTTCACAAAAGCGACGGCCGAACCGTCAGGCGCGACTTGCGGATCGGCGACCCAGACAAAATTGAACAGGTCCTTCTCAGTGATGTTGCGCTTCTGGGCAACGGCCGGGCTTATCAAACAAAAGAGAACGAGCAAGAAAAAGGAATTTAATCGCATCGAGTTTTCCTTCTGAAGAAACGGAGTCGCAAAGGCGAGGGTATTCTACTTCAAAGTTGAAGAGGGGTCAGGTGGGAACCTATCATTTAACAGCGTCCAAAAAGTCATCGGCGTTGACGTCTGCGTCGCGCAAAGCACCCTTGAGAGTGTAACGATCAACCTGGTCATGAAATGGAAAGACGATTACGCGGCCGTCTGGGTGCTTCATCTTCAGGTGGCTGCCTTTACGGTGCAGTTCGACAAAGCCCATCCGGGTGAGAGCCGCAGACACCTGTCTTCCTGAGAGGAGAGGTAACTTCACATTGTCAACTCAATTAGCTCCTGATCCTCGGTTAGTTCGTTCGATTCAGGTTCGAGATACAGGTCAATTGCCTCGCGAATGTTTTTGAGAGCCTCTTCTTTGGTGACACCTTGAGACCAACAACTCTTTAGTGAGGGAACATGCGCTACAAAGTAACCATCCTCACCGGGTTCAACGATGACCTTGATGTTCATGGGTTAAGATTACCATTCCGGATCGATTGTTGGAAGTCTATTTCAAGCGATGGGTCGCGTAAAGGTGGACCAACGCCCCAGTCCCCTGTAATCACCAGCAAATCATTATGGGTATCGTTTACGAAGTTCTCAATAACCGTCCTAATCTGCTCAAGAGACATCGGCGGTTTCAATCCGTTCGATTCATGTTCAATTTTGAAGTCGAGCGTAGTAATTCTGACTGGGAAATGGTTATGCTCAAAGTCATGTCTCCCGTCGCAAGGTAGGAATCATATTGCAACCGGCCCAGGCTGACGACGGTGGACCTATATTTGAGCTTATCGTGGGAGAGGTCGGGTCATACTCGTGACCACGTGTTATACTCTCCCACTTATGTCCAGTGAGAATAAGGGTAGCAACGATAAGTGAGTAACGTTTTAGAGATCATCCCGCTCGGCGGCATCGGCGAGTTTGGGATGAATTGCATGGCGGTACGTTATGAGGATGAGATGCTCATCCTCGACGCGGGCATGGGGTTTCCGGAAGAGAGCGCCTATGGCGTCGATGTCTCCATTCCCAACTTTGAGTTTCTCGAAGAGTACCGCGATCACATAACCGCGATCATCCTCACTCACGGACACGAAGATCATCTCGGCGCGCTACCCTACCTGCTGAAAAAGTTCAACGTCCCGGTTTACTGTTCGCATTTCACCGCCGGCCTGGCCGAGAGCAAGCTTGAAGAACACGACCTGGTCGAGAACACATTGATTCATCGTGTCGAGCCGCGCGACGTCGTTGACGTGGGAGTCTTCTCGATTGAATTCATACGCGTTTCCCACTCGCTGATTGACTGTTTCTCATTGGCCATCAAAACACCGGTGGGAACGATCATTCACACCGGCGACTATAAAGTGGACGAAACGCCTGTCATCGGCGAGCCCATCGATCTCCGCTCGTTTCGTCGTTATGGACAGGAAGGCGTGCTGGCCTTGCTGTCGGATTCCACCAACGCAACGGTGCCGGGGCGCACACCATCGGAACGCGCGGTGATTCCCGCTTTTGAAGAAATATTTGCCGAAGCGCCCGGGCGCATTATCGTCGCGGCCTTTGCTTCCTCAATTCATCGTCTGCAGATCGTCCTTGATACTTCGCAGCAGTTCAATCGCAAAGTGTGCGTGCTGGGCCGTTCGATGATCAAGAACGTTGAGATTGCCGACCGGCTTGGCTACCTGGACATACCGGATGGTCTGATGGTGTCTTTCAACCAGGCCAAGCAGCTGCGGGATAGTGAAATTGTCTATCTGGTTACCGGTTCGCAGGGAGAAATGCGCGCGGCCCTGTCGCAGATGGCCACCCAAAGTTACAAAGGCATGACTATCGAAGAAGGCGACACCGTGGTGCTCTCAGCGCGTATCATCCCCGGAAACGAACGCACCATCTCGCGGATGATCGGATTCATCTACAAGCGCGGCGCGAACATCATCGAAGAGAAGCGACGCCTGGTGCACGTCAGCGGACATGCTTCGCAGGAAGATATTCGTATCATGACTGAGGCCGTGCGGCCCAAGTTTGTGGTGCCTATTCATGGCGAGTACCGCATGCTGTTTCGGCACAAAGAGTTCGTCAAGAATCACCTCGGCTATGCTGAAGAAAATATCATCCTGATCGAAAATGGAGACGTGCTGGAACTGGATGGCGAGCGCGCAGCGGTTGTTAATAAGCGAGAAATCGGGCGTACGTTTATCGATGAAAGTGGCTTTGAGGAAATTCGCCGAGACACTGTCCGCGAGCGCCGGCAGATGGCCACCGACGGCATGATCACACTGGTGATCACTCTTAACGCCGAAACCGGCGAACTGCAAACGCCGCCCGAGATTGTGTCGCGTGGAGTGCAGGGCCTCGACACCGGCAACGGGTTTTCCGAGGACGCCGGCCGCATCGTCAAGGCCGCGATCACCGGCGCGTCGCGCGATACCGTGAAGGACGAGAGTTTGTTGAAGGAACACATCCGAGTCGAGCTCAAACGGTTTATTCAAAAGCGCACCGGCGGCCGACCGGTCATCATGCCTGTGATTGTCCAAGTCTGATTCGGGAAGCATTCATTCATGTCTGATAGTGCCGCCGCGCCGAGCGTCGCTGAGTTACTGCGTGAAACGAAGGTCGAAGTCGCACCCGCAAGCTACGTCGTGGTCGGAGTCGGCTTACAGGACTGGCAGCGTTTGCTTGAAGACCCGGATCTAAGCCCGCGGGCCAATGCACCCTTCATGATCCTGCGTGACGCTCATGAAGTGACGATGGTGATCGAGGAAGATGATTGGCGGCGAATTCGTCATGCGGTTCGCGATGCCCGCAGTGAAGCCGGCTATCGGCTGGTAACATTGGATATCGAATTGCCCTGGACTACGGTGGGATATTTAGCGCGGATTACCGAGTTGCTCGCGGCTGAAAAGATCTCGGTAGGCGTGCTTTCCTCGTTCACGCGCGATCATTTATTAATTAAGCAGGCGGATCTGGGGAACGCACTGCGCGTCCTTGGCGAACATGTTGGCGAACTGTGTTAGGAAGGATGACGTGGATGATGAGGATGGACGATGGCGCGTAGTAGATTGGAAATTTCAGATCTCAAATAATCTCAAATCTGAGATCTCAAATCTGAAATCTCAAATCTGAGATCTGAGATCTGAGATCTGAGATCCCAGAATTTCGGATTGACCGAAAACAACCGAACACAAAGAAAACAGACTCCAAAAGATCAAAATAGCAAAATCCAAAGACCAAAGACCAAAGACCTAATAGAATCCAATGCCCTGGACCGACAAAGTCGTAATGCTCACTGGCGCCTCTTCCGGCATTGGCCGGGGACTCGCGCTGGAACTGGGGAAACGTGGCGCGCGACTCGGCTTGCTCGCAAGACGCGGGGATCTGCTCGATCAGATTGTTGGCGAAATTGAATCGCAGGGCGGGAAGGCATTAGCCCTGCCCGTCGACGTGCAGGATGCTGACGCGGTGCGTGTTGCCGCCGAGCAGTTGGTTTCAAACTTTGGTCCCATCGATGTGCTGATCGCCAACGCTGGTATAGGCGCGACTGCCGACGCGGCTTCGCTAAAACCCGGCGATATTGCCAAAGTGATGGGCGTTAACGTAATCGGCGTGGCAAACTGTGTGGCGGCAGTCGCGCCGGAAATGGCAGCGCGGGGCAGCGGTCAATTGGTCGCGATCTCCAGTCTGGCTGCCTATCGGGGGCTGCCAAAGTCCGCCGCGTATTGCGCCAGTAAAGCAGCCGTGTCCAGCATGTTTGAAAGTTTTCGACTAGATTTGAAGCCCAGAGGCGTAGACGTAACGATTATTCATCCCGGCTTTATTAAGACGCCGCTGACAGCCGGTCGGCACGCGCAGATGCCTTTTCTTATGGAACTCGATGATGCGGTCCAGAAGATTGTCAGGGC
Organism: Acidobacteriota bacterium; assembly: GCA_025463135.1. Lineage (GTDB taxonomy): Bacteria > Acidobacteriota > Blastocatellia > Pyrinomonadales > Pyrinomonadaceae > JAOAPY01. Next base: position 108,506 of record JAOAPY010000013.1, on the reverse strand, counting down.
CATAGAGAAGCGCCGCAAGAGCTGCGCGTTTCCCTGGCAGTTGGCGAGCATTGTGAGGCTTGGCATGATCATGCCGAACTTTCTTTACGACCAGATTTCAAGAAAGAATTCGTTTCGTGAATAAGGACGGTCTTAGGGCTTAGGTCTTAGGTCTTTGGACTTTGGACTTTGGTCTTTGATTTTCTTTCTAACGTGGCTCGAATCGTAATATAACCTCCACTGCTGATCAGAAACCAAAGACCAAGACCAAAGGCCCAAAGGCCAAAGATCTAAGATCAAAAACCAAAGACAGAGCAAAGAAATAGGATTCAATGACCCTCTTACAAGCAATCATCCTTGGCATCGTCCAGGGTTTGACAGAATTCATTCCGGTCAGCTCAACCGCGCACTTGGTTTTTGCGAGCCGCGCGCTGGGACTCTTTGCGGGTGTCGACGGCAGCTTGCGTGCTGAACAAACGACCGCCTCTATCGCCGTGCTGCAGTTGGGCACTTTATTGGCGGTGCTGATCTATTTCGCGAGCGACATTTTGAAGATCGCGCGCGCCTTTGTCGTGGACCACCTGGCGTTGATTACGGGCCGGCACCGTGTCTCGAGCGCTGATGGTTCGGACCAGCGATTATCGCCTGATGCCTGGCTGGGGTGGCTTATCATCATCGGTTCAATACCCGTGGCGGTGGTCGGCTTGCTTTTCAAGAAGCAGATCGAAGGGACGTTTACGAAAAACCTTTGGGTGATCGCGACGATGATGATCGTGATCGCTATTCTTTTGGCTTTTGCTGAGTTGGCAGGGAAGCAGAAGCGAACGATGGAGCAGTTGGGAATCTTCGATGCCATAGCGGTTGGCTTTGCGCAGTGCCTGGCGTTAATCCCCGGTTCATCTCGCTCAGGTTCGACCATTATGGCCGGTTTGTTTGCCGGCGAAGTGCGTGAGACGGCAGCGAGGTTTTCGTTCCTTCTTTCAATTCCGGCGGTGTTGGCAAGTGGCCTGCTGGAAATGCGAGAAGCCATGCACAAACTGCCACCCGGGAGTACCCTGTCGCTCTTCGTAGGCACATTGGTTTCAGCGGTGGTGGGCTATGCTTCGATTTGGTTTCTGCTGCGTTTCCTGCGAACCCACTCGACGGGCATCTTTATCGGCTATCGTTTGATCATTGGTGGCCTTATTCTGCTGGGGTTGTGGGGCGGATACATTTCCGCGGCGGTAAAGTAGGAACGATCTGGTTTTCTTTCATTTTCCATTCGAGATTTGACATTTCTCCTTTGGTCATCGGCGCCGCGAATAGCGCCTATGGCTCCGGTAAAGAGGGCACGTGCGGCGTGGTCCAAGGTGCTCTTTCTCTCAAATGACCAAATGAGAAATGTCAAATCTCGAATGGAAAATTAAGAGAGAAGCACCTACAAGGCCTCAAACTTTTCGCGCACATGTCAGTGGATCCGTAGCACCCAACCGCTACCGCAGTCGGTTCCGACAGGATTTTTCCTAACCATAATCCCCACACTTCGGTTACACTACTCGAGCCCTTTCCCCTCTCCGGCCTGATCAAACCAGGTAGATCAAATCATTAAGGCGGTAAAAGGAATGAATGACGAACGCGCTCGGGGCGCCGTTGTGCCCTCACAACGCCCTCGCAACCCGCGAGTTCCTGTTGAGTTTGCGCTGGAGGTGCGGGGCACCAATGTCGCCGGCAAGGCTTTTCACCTTCGGGCCCAGGCCGTTAAAATCAGCCGCGGCGGAGCAACAATCATTATCGACGCTGAAGTTCCGACCGGTTCGGTAGTGCGCCTTACTCCGCCCTTTGGGCGCGAGCTTGATGCTGAAGTTAATGGCGCCTGGATTGACGAGATGGACGGTCGGCGGCGAATCGGTGTTAAGCTGCTTGATCAGGATGGATGGTTTGCTGACTAGAGCCGGAACCTCATGACTGCCAAGCGCTGGATCCTGCGGGAGCAAGACTCGCAGCGTGCTGCCTCGCTCGCACGGGTTCTCGGCGTCTCTCCAGTGGTCGCCTCGCTACTTATCGCGCGCGGATATGCGGAAGAAGTCTCTGCACGCGGTTTTCTTCAACCTTCGTACGATCAGCTACACGATCCTTATCTGATGCTTGGCATGCGCGCCGCGGTCGAGCGAGTTTTGCGCGCCATAGATCAAGGCGAGCCGATCCTGGTTTATGGCGACTATGATGTTGACGGCACCACGGGCACGGCGGTGCTGCTGCGCGGACTTGGTATGTTGGGCGCACGCACCGGTTTTCACGTGCCTCATCGCTTCACTGAAGGTTACGGCATTCAACAGCCCGCGTTGGAACGGGCGGCAGCCGAAGGTTACAAGCTGGTGGTCAGCGTCGATTGCGGCATACGCGCGCACGACCCACTCTATTGGGCCAGGGACAATGGCCTTGATGTCGTCATTACCGACCATCATCTTCCGGATGAGGGTGAAGGCGTGCCGCCTGCGTTTGCGGTATTGAATGCTAACCAGCTTGGCTGCAATTACCCGGATAAGAATTTGGCGGGCGTCGGCGTTGCTTTCAAACTCATCCATGCTTTGTTTCGTGAGCGCGGGCGCGAAGCCCAGGTCTCCTCGTTCCTGAAGATAGTTGCGATCGGTACAGTCGCCGATGTGGCCAGGCTGGTGGGAGAGAACCGCACGATCGTTGCACTGGGTTTGAAAGACCTGGTGAATGCGAGGAACCGGGGCCTGCGCGCTTTGATGGAAGTTTCCGGCTGCGGTGATGGCCGCGGTATGCGTGCCTATGACCTTGGCTTTCGAATCGGCCCGAGGATCAATGCCGCGGGCAGAATGGATGCGGCCCGTGCCGTTGTCGAGTTGTTCGCTACCAAAGACCCGGTGGAAGCCAGGCAGCTCGCAGAACATCTCGAGCGTAGAAATCAGGAGCGCAAACAGGTTCAGGCGGAAATTGTAGCGCGCGCGACTTCTGAGCTGGAGAGTGGCAGCAGCGCGGAATACTCGCACGTCGCGGTAATCGCAGGGGAAGACTGGCATCGCGGAGTCATCGGCATCGCCGCTTCGAAAATCGCAGAAAAAATCCATCGCCCTTGCGTCGTCATTTCGCTGGAAGACGGTATTGGCCATGGCTCGGCACGCAGCATTGAGGCCTATCATCTGCTTGATGGCCTGACTGAATGCGCTGACTTGTTCGTAAAGTTCGGCGGCCACTCGCATGCGGCGGGGATAACTATACGGGCGGAACAAATCCCGGAGCTTCGCCGTCGTTTGAACGTGCACGCGGCCGCACACCTGACTGAAGACGATTTGCAACCAAGGGTAAACGTGGATGCGGAGCTTGCCCCGGAGTCGATTAACTTCGAACTCGCAAGACAATTGAGCGCACTTGAGCCATTTGGCGCTGGTAATCCCAGACCTGTATTCTTGACGCGGAACCTGCGCGTCATGTCCGAGCCAATGGTGATGAAGGACCAGCACCTGAAATTGCGACTGGCTGGTCCGGCGGGGCGCCCGCTGGAGACGGTCTGGTGGCACTGCATGCAAGGACTCGAGAAAACACCGGCAGTTAATTCAAGCGTGGATCTGGCCTACACGATCGAGACGAATGAGTGGAATAACGAAGTGCGGTTACAATTGTGCGTGGAAGACCTCAGATTTTAGATTTCGGATTGCTGACTTCTGATTTTCAGAGCTCGGATTTTGAATCTGAAATCGAGATCTGAGATCTCAAAATTCGAAGTCAGTAATCAGCAATTAGAAGCGAGACATGCAGGAAATAAAACGAAGAAGAGCGATAGCGATCGGTTTACGCGCCAGGATGCCGCTGGTGACGCGGCTGTTGGCGCTCTTTGTGCTGATCGCGGGTCTGGTATTCGTCGGCATTTCCTATTACAAACTCCGCAATACGACTAAGTTCGAAATGAGACCGGGAGCGGCCGAGCTTTCAAAGGAAGAAACCGGTCGGATTGAAGGCTATGAGCAGCGAGTCACCAAGGCCGGACACCTCTATCTCTGGCTGCGTGCCGCGCGCGAGATCACTTTCGCCGACGGTCACCATGAGCTGGAAAATGTGAACCTCGTTATCTATTCCGCGGCAGCGGACAAGCCCGACCAGATAACCTCGACTCGTGCAATCTATGATCAGAAAAACAATGTCATTTCCTTTTTAGGCAATGTCAAAGTCGAAACCAAAGACGCGCTCAAGGTAAATACTGAGTCCATCGTTTACAACCAGACGACCGAAGTCGCCGAGACGGACGTGCCTATGACTTTCAGCCGCGAGAACATTTCCGGCAAGGCCACTGGCGCTATGGTTGAGGCCAAGACCAAGAAGCTCGAGTTGCGCAAGGATGTTGAGATCACGGTCCAGCCTGACGTTCCAAAGAGCCCGGCGGACCAGCCGCCAAAGCCACCGTCCACACGTTCGCGGCCCGTAACGATCCATGCGGCGCACGCCGTGTTTGAGCAGCAGGCAATGCGTCTTTCGTTTTCCGGCGGTGTCACTGCGGAACAAGAGCGTGACATCATGAGCGGAGACAACATGAATGCCTTGCTCAATCCAAAGAAGCGATTGCAGCAAATCGAAGTACGCGGCAATTCATATCTGCGTTCAATGGCCCCGGGCCACGCCGCTGAACTGCATGCGCGTGATATGGACTTTTATTTGGACGACGATCAGCGGCTAAAGAAGGCGCAAGCTCGCGAGTACACCCAGGCGCGGACGCTCGACGCCGATTCTGAAATGCAGAGCAACGGCGCCAATATTCTGGAAGCGAATTTTCAGGTTCTGGGTAACGACAGCCTCCTGCAGGAGATGCATTCACTCGGCCGCTCAACCGTCAACCTCTCGGCGCCAAAGTCGCGCGCCAATGATCCGCATTCGGCGAGCAAACGCCTGACGGCTGATTCAATCAAGTTAGAATGGTGGGCCCAGGGGAAGGATTTGCAGCGCGCCGAAGCTGTAGGTAACGCCGAACTCTACGTCGAGCCGGTCATCAAGGATGCTAAAGCCAATCGGCAAACGCTGACCGGGCCACGCTTTGATTGCGACTTTTACGAGGCTGGTAATCTGGCCCACATTTGCACCGCGACTGGTGGAGCGAAAGCGGTCATTGATCCGGTGCAGCCGACAGAAAAGCGCGGCACCAGGACCATAACCTCAGAAAAGATGTCAGCCTTATTCACGCGTGAAACACAGGACCCCGAACGTCTCGAGGCGCAGGGCAACGCGAAATTCAACGAGCTTGACCGCAATGGCACTGCCACTAATGTCACCTACACCGCTGCCGACGAAACCGTGCGTTTGCGTGGCGGCGAACCTACAGTGTGGGACTCTCGGGCGCGCAGCAAAGCGCTGGAGATGGACTCAGATCTGAAGAACGATATCTCTTACAGCCGTGGTAAAACGGCGACGACATACTACAGCCAGGAACAGACCAACGGCGCGACGCCCTTCACCAAAACAAAGAGTCCGGTTTACATCGTCAGCGATCGCGGCGAGTTTCATCACAACGAGGGCGTTGCCACGTACACGGGAGATGCGCGCGCCTGGCAGGATGATAATTTTGTTAGAGCTGATAAGCTGACGATCCAAACAAACGAAAAAAGAATGACCGGCAACGGTCACGTGCAGAGTGCCCTTTACAATGCCAAGCGGCGCGAGAAAGGCGCCAGCACGACGGTTCCTGTTTTCGCCACCGCCGAATCCATGCGCTATTCAGATCCCGATCGTATCCTTCACTACGAAGGCAATGTAGATATCCGGCAGGCGCCAGACCGTATCACCAGCAGCGTTGCTGATGTTTATCTTTCCAAAGAAAACAACGAGCTGGAGAAGACGATTGCGGAACACGGCGTCGTAATGACTCAGCCTGGCCGTAAGGGAACCGGCGAGTGGATGCAGTACACGGCCGTCGATGACGTAGCAATCCTTAAAGGCATTCCCGCCCGCGTTGAAGATGTCGAACAGGGAACCGTCGAAGGTGGACGATTGACCGTCTATTTGCGAGAAGGTAGAGTCGTCGCGGATGATACACGCGGCCCGCAATCCGGAGGTCGCGTTCGTTCTACACACAAGATCAAGAAACCATAAAGTGAATCGCACCGTTTCCAAAAAAGTTCATGCCATTGTTTAGCGCACAGGCCGAGGATACCCGGGCCACCAGCGATAATCACCAAGCGCCCCTCGATGCCCGACCCGCGCCCGCTCGCGAAGCCGATCAGCAGCCGTCTAATCTTGCCCTGGCGGCATTCAAACTCTACAAGTCTTACGGAAAGCGCTGCGTTGTGGATGATGTCGGACTCCACGTCGAGCGAGGCGAAGTGGTCGGACTTCTGGGAGCAAATGGCGCCGGCAAGACCACGACGTTTTATATGATCATCGGCCTCGAGCAACCGGACTCAGGCACGGTGCGTTTGGGCGAGCGGGATGTAACCAGGTTGCCTATGTATTTGCGGGCGCGGCTGGGCCTTGGTTACCTGCCGCAAGAGCCTTCGATCTTTCGTAAGATGACCGCGGCGCAAAACATTCTCGCCGTTTTGGAAACGATGGGATTGCGACGGCGCGAACGGCTATCGCGACTGGAGCAACTGCTGGAAGAGTTTGGTATCGCTCACGTGCGCAACACGCGTGGGGACGCGCTGTCGGGGGGCGAAAGAAGGCGCACCGAGATTGCGCGCGCCCTGGCCACTGAACCGCAATACATCCTGCTCGACGAACCCTTCGCCGGTATCGATCCCAAGGCAGTGGATGACATTCAAAATGTAATCATTTATTTGCGTAATCGCGGCATTGGCATCCTCATCACCGACCATAATGTACGCGAAACCCTGGGCGTGACGGATCGGGCTTACATCATGGCCGAAGGCCGCATCTTTCGCTCCGGTGCGCCACGAGACTTGACAGATGACGCAGAGGTGCGAAGGCTTTATCTCGGCGAGAAGTTCCGAATGTGAAAGTCCTGCGCGCAAACTGTTGAGGATCGGTTATAATCTCCCCGCGTGATGAGTCGCGCGAAACCCCGAAAGAGTAATTGAACGAGGAATGTCCCTAAAGCTTACTACCAGCCTATCTCAACGTCTTGTATTGACGCCTCAGTTGCGCCAGCGCATCGAGATGTTGCAGATGACTACCCTCGAGCTGGGCGAATTGATTCAGCAGCAGTTACTGGAAAATCCAGTGCTCGAAGAAGTCGCGACGCAGGAAGAAGCGCACGAGCTGGCGGAAAAAATTCTCGATCACCTGGCCAGCGCAGACGACGGCAGCACCTTTGATAAACCCGCGAGCGCGGTTGAAGCGGACGCGGGTGCAGTATCTTCGAACGGCACCGGCGAGCTGGATGCTACCGTCGCCGCCTTCGCTGAAGGCGAGTTCGAAGCGCACGGCGATTCTCTGGAAGGTTCGGGCTCTACCGAATCAGGCGGAGAAGCCGGCGGCGATGAGGCAACCGGTGATGACGCTTCAAGAGATGCGTTTGAAGAGATCGATTTCGGCCGCGAATTTCAGGACTACCTCGATCCCGGGTATAAAACGCAGGAATACGAATACAAGGAAGACGCGCCCACCTTCGAGCAGTTTCTGACCAAAGCGCAATCCCTTTCCGAACATTTGGAATGGCAACTACATATGGATCCGATTTCCGAATCGGTCCAGGATGCTGCCGTTTGCGTGATTGGAAACCTGGATGCTGACGGCCGGCTTACGGCTACCAATGAAGAGATTGGTGCGATGGGTCCCTGGCCCGAAGAAATTGTCGAGCAAGCACGCCAGGCCGTGATGCGACTCGATCCGCTCGGCTGCGGCGCGCGCGATGTTCGCGAATGTTTGCTGGTGCAGCTGGAAGTGGCTAAGGAAACCGATCGCCTCGCCGCGCGTCTGATCAGCGACCATCTGGCCGACCTTCAGCAGCACAAACTGCCGCACCTTTCCAAACAGATTGGGGTCGATGTCGACACCCTGATGAACGAATTACAGTTCATTCGTACGCTCGATCCATATCCCGGTCGACGTTATTCCTCCGAAGAGCCGGTCCTGATTGCTCCCGAGATCTATATCGAAAAGCTCGACGAAGACGACCCCGATTACGTGATTTATTTTGCCGACGATGGCAGTCCTCGCCTGCGGCTGAGTCCGCAGTATCAGACGATGTTGGCCCAACAGGGTGTAAGTAACGAGACTAAGAGTTTTATCCGGGAAAAGATGCGTTCCGCCGTTGACCTTTTGCGGAATATCGAACATCGCCGGCAAACGATCTACAAAGTCGTCGAATCAATCGTGCAGCGGCAGAGAGAATTTCTGGACCACGGTGTCCAGTACATCAAGCCCATGATGTTAAAAGACATCGCCGAAGATATTGGCATGCACTTGTCGACAGTCTCGCGCGTGGTGAACCGCAAATATGCCCACACGCCGCAGGGCGTTATCGAGCTGCGGCGCTTTTTCACTGAAGGCATGATGAACGAGGATGGGGAAGAGATCTCCACGCGCATCATCAAGTTGAAAATAAAAAAGCTTATTGAGGAAGAGGATTCACACAACCCCATAACGGACGATCAGGTCGTGAAAATTCTGGCTAAAGACGGCATCAAATTATCACGGCGCACGGTCGCAAAGTACCGCGATCAGATGCAGATTCCCGGTTCGCGCGAACGCCGCGCGGTGGTGTAGGTTTGCACTTGTAGTTTGCAGTTGTAGGGGCCGACCTGTGTGTCCGCCCCGGTTAGGGCGCACACTCGGGTGCGCCCCTACGATGAGGATCATGGAGGGTATGAAATGAAGTTTGAATACACGGGTCGACACGTCGAAGTTTCGCCAGCCATTCGTAAGCATGTAGAAGATCATTTCAAGAAGTTGGATCACATCTTTAATAACTCCGCCACTACGCACGTCATTATCGAGGTTGAGAAGAATCGGCATATAGGTGAACTGGTTGTTCATTGGCGCGATCACACACTCACCGCGAAAGACACCAATGTTGACATGTACATGGCATTGACGCGAGCCATTACCAAGGTCGAGAAGCAGGCCCTGAAATTAAAGAAGAAGATTATTGATCGTAAGCAGACAGCGCCGCGCACTTCAGTCGTCGCGCCCGTCCCCGATGGTCAACTTGAAGCTACGCCCCGACCAGCGCGCATTATTGCGGCGCGCCGCTATGCCGTGAAGCCCATGACGGCTGAGGAAGCGGCTCTGCGCCTGTCGGGTGAACAGGATCAGTTTCTCGTTTTTCGTGATGCCGATACAGAACGTCTTGGCGTGCTCTACAAACGTACGGACGGCAACTACGGCTTGATAGAGCCATAGGAACATTTGTTCCCAACTTTTCCAAAAAATGTCCGACAAACTTCAGTTTGTCGATACCGTTGGTGACGACCGACCGACCACGGTGATCGACAAATCAGAGTTTGCCGGACATCTTGCTTTAGGGTGCTGTCACTCATCGTAGTAGACTTAGCGACTCGGCAGATCAACTATGGCGGGTAAGCGCAAAAAATCAGAACCTCGCAGCCTCGATACCGTGCCTGACATAGTGATTATCACGGGCCTGAGCGGTTCGGGGATGTCTTCGGCCACGAATGCATTTGAAGACCTCGGTTACTTCTGCGTTGATAACCTTCCCATAACAATTTTGCCCACCTTTGCGCGCCTGATCGAAGCGAGTCAGGACGACAGTGGTATCACGCGCGCCGCATTGGTCATCGATATTCGCGAAGGATCGTTCCTCGCCGACTTTCCTAAACAGTTAGAGGCGTTGCGCGCGCGTGGGCTGAATGTCTACGTGCTGTTTCTCGAAGCGTCCGCTGAAGTCCTGCATCACCGGTTTAGCGAAACAAGACGGCCGCACCCGGCCGACAAGGGGCCGCGTCTGGCCCAGGCGATTCAGCGTGAGCGGGCGGCGATGCGACGCGTTCGCGCACTGGCAGATCAGATCATCGATACTTCCGAGCACACGGTCCACACTTTGCGCAGTCATCTGGTCCAGCGCTTCAGTCTCGACAAACAAGGCGCACCAATGCGCGTCCAGGTTTTGAGCTTTGGGCACAAGTACGGCAGTCCCGCCAACCTGGAATTACTTTTTGATGTTCGGCATTTGCCCAATCCTCATTTTGTCCCTGAGCTGAGACGATTGTCCGGGCATGATCCCAGAGTGGTTAAGTTCCTGCGGTCCCAACCCGAAGTCGAAGAGACGGTAAGACGCTTTACTGACCTGCTGGATTATCTGCTGCCGCTGTACAAACGTGAAGGAAAAGCATATGTAACGGTGGGCATAGGTTGCACGGGCGGGCGACATCGTTCGGTGATGATTGCCAATGCTTTAGCGCAGCGCTTGCGCCGGACCGGGTTTGACGCGCAGGCGGTCCATCGCGACGTGCGCAAAGACCGCAAACGCTAAGTGTCCGACAAACTTCACTTAGTCGTTGTCGCGTAAGGTAATTCAACGATGTCTTGAGATGTATTTCGTGGGAACACCACAGGCTCAGACTCGCCAGGCGTCGACAAACTGAAGTTTGTCGGACATTCAGGAGAATTCAATGAACAACAATCCGCAGCAAGCCGCTTCCGAAAGCATCGGTGTTCGCAAAGTTGCCGGCGTGATTGTCACTCACGGACATCTGGCCGGCGAACTTCTGGCGGCGGCGGAGATGATTGTTGGACCTATCTCGCACATCGCCGCCGTCTCCATCGGCTGGCACGATGACGTAGACACTGCGCGCGGTGAAGTCGAGCGCGCCATCAAGGGTGTGTCACAGTCGGCGGGCGTGCTGCTGATGACTGACATGTTCGGCGGCACACCGACGAATATCGCGTCGATGTTTCTTGAAGAACGCGCCGTTGAAGTTATTACCGGCGTAAACCTGCCGATGATTATCAAACTTGCTGCGCAGGAAGAGCCGGGATCGCTCGCTGAAGTTGCGCGGCAACTCTGCGAAGTTGGCCGGCAGGGAATTTACGTTGCCAGTGATTTACTAACTCCTCCCTCGCGGAGTGCAAAAGGTTAATGGTTGAAGTCACTCTGGCAGTCAAGAATGAACTGGGCCTGCACGCCAGGGCCGCCGCTCGTTTGGTGCGCACTGCTAATCGCTTCCAAAGTAGTCTCAGGCTCGAGCGGGTTGACGGCACCCTTGCCGCGGATGCCAAATCCATTTTGAATGTGCTAATGCTGGCCGCGAGCGGCGGTACCGAACTGCGAGCTATCGCTGAAGGTCACGATGAAGCCGAAGCAATAGCTGCCTTGTCCGGCTTGTTCGAAAATGGTTTTGGAGAACTTGAGTCGTGATTGCTGATGCGTCATCAAAGCCTGCAGAGAGGCGCTGGCAGGGATTGAGCGTCTCTGAAGGTTTGGTCCTTGGGCGGGTGCTGCGCATTCACCGCGGTACGAAACACGTCTATCCGGCCCGCATTGAAGTCGGGGATGTCGCCCGCGAGATAAAAAGGTTTCGGGAGGCGGTCGATCAGGCAAAGACGCAGTTGCTTGCCATCAAGGATCGTGCAGCGAACCTGATGGGCCAGGACCATGCCTACATCTTCGACGCCCACCTGCTCATGCTCGAAGACCGCAAGCTCAGCGAAGAGATCGAAAACTTCATAACGCGAAAACGGGCCAACGCCGAATGGGCCGTCAAAGTCCTCGGCGATCGCTTGCTCTCGGTCTATGCCGAAATCAAGGACGACTACCTGCGCGAACGCGGTTCGGATATCGAAGACGTCATACATCGAGTGCTCGAAGCCTTGAGCGGGGAACGGCCGGCTTATCTGGATTTGGTTGAAGAGGCTGTGATTGTCTCCGAGGATCTACTTCCTTCGGCGGTGGCTGAGCTCGATCTCGGACATGCGCGCGCCATTGTGACCGACGCAGGGGGCTGGACCTCGCACACTGCGATCATTGCTCGCGGTTTGGGGATTCCCGCCATGGTTGGTCTCGAGGACCTGTGCCAGCATGCGCGCACCGGCGATGGAATCGTCGTGGATTCTTACAACAGTGAAGTAGTCCTCCACCCGTCAAACGCAACGATTGCGCAGTGCCTGGCTGAGATTCAAAGACGTGCGGGTGCGCGGCCCGCAGCGCCGGCCAGCGGAACCGGCATCGCGCTAACAAGTGACGGTCTTCAAGTCAGACTGCGAGCCAACGTTGAGTTACCGGCTGAGTTTGCCGGAGTCAGCAAGTATGGCGCGCTCGGCATTGGTTTGTATCGATCGGAATTCTTACTGGCGCAACCGGGCGTGATGCTTTCCGAAGAGAAGCAGTATCGGGCATATTCCGAAGTGGCTGAGCTCGCCGGAGAGAATGGCGCCGTGGTGCGGTTGTTTGATCTGGGCGGTGATAAGGGCGGGGACTCAGTAGCTGATTCGGAGCGCAATCCGGCGCTGGGCTTGCGCGCGATCCGTTTTTGCTTGCTCAACGAGACAGTTTTGCGCACTCAGGTGCGGGCGATTATTCGGGCAGCAGCAAAAGGGCAGTTGGATATCGTGTTGCCGATGGTTGCGGATGTTTCTGACGTCATGCGCGCCAGGGAAATCATTACCCAGGAGCGAGCCAAACTTGAAAAGGAAAATGAAGACTGTGGCCCGGTGCGCGTGGGCGCCATGATTGAAGTGCCATCCGCGGTTTTCACCGCGGAAAAGATCGCCAGGGTAGTGGACTTCTTTGAACTCGGAACCAATGATTTGGTGCAGTACGTCCTGGCAGTCGATCGCAGCAATGACAAGGTTGCCGATTGGTTTCGCTCGTTGCATCCAGCGGTTTTGGAGAGCATTTCCCGTACTCTGAAAGCGGCGCGCGATGCGGCCATTCCGGCAATTGTCTGTGGCGAGATGGCTTCGACGCCCGCCTATGCGGTGGTCCTGGTCGGTCTTGGGGCCACCGATTTGAGCATGACTCCTTCATCGATTCCCCGTGTGACGCGCGTGCTGAACGGCATCGACTCGCGCGATGCTGTCGCCATCGCCACTGAATGCCTGGCCTGCGCAACCGCGGACGAGGTTGAAGAAATTGTGAGAGAGCGCTTTCTGGCTCGCTGGCCACAGCTATTCCCGCCCCGGACTTTGCCGGCAAAGAAAACGCAGCAACGAGTCGATCATATGCAAGACCGCGAGCGTTAGCGACCGGTTGGATTCAATCGCTGCCGTCACTTCGCAACAACATTGATTAGGAAGTTCGGGTCAAGTCCAGGCTTTAAGGTTCTCAGGAGTCGTATCGTAGGACTAAGGTGAGCCCTTAGGCCCGAAGGGGCCGGCAATCAGTAGCCACGTCCGTAAGGGCGTGGAATGCTGTTCTAAAATGAGTGAGCGCCGTCAGGTGCGGAATGAGGGGGATAATCTACAATAAGTGTCGGCCCTTCGGGCCTCAACACATGGGCTGGCATTCTTTACCACGCCCTTACGGACATGGCTATTGAATCCCGGCCCCTTCGGGGCCTCAGAACATGAGGATCGCGGTGCTGTTCTTACCATCCGCCAACGTGACTAGAGGATCAGAGGTTCCTTAGTTCTCTGTTCGTAGCGGAAGCTATAACCGAGTGGTAACCAATTGCGGACCCGAGTCCAGTCATTTAGAGCTCCTCCTCTCAGCTCACCCGCCTTCGGCGCAAATCCACTCAGGAAAGATGCCCAAAGTTCTGAGAAAACAGCCGCTTTAGTGGTTTAGTAAAGCAGGGAGTTTCCTCAGTTCTGCTAGGGGAGCAGATTTTGCGCTTTACAGGTTCAAATACAGGGGTAAAAAGATGAGTAAGTTGATATTGGCATTTGCGGTTGCGCTGTTTAGCCTGGTCTCGGTGTCGGCACAGGTCAACTCGGAATCAGTCGTGGTTCAACCCGGTGACCTGCTCAGGGCCGATGAATCTGCGAGCGCCGGACGCGCGCGAGTCTTGGGGAACACCCGGGCCGCGGTGGATTCAAGCTCTCTCCGATCTGCCCCGTCCCTCAATCACGTGGCAGCAAAGAATGCCGCGCCGGCAAGTGATGTCAGCATGACGCGTCTCAGAACCAGTGCTTCTACAAGCGCTCCTGTTTTGCCGGTGCCTCTAAATCAAATCTATCGAGTCGGTGTTGGAGACGTGCTGGACGTGCAGTTGATGGATGTGCCGTCAGCCAGGTCTACGCTGTTCACCGTACTCGAGGGAGGCCTACTTGATTATCCGCTTTCGAATGCGCCTATGCCGGTCGTCGGCTTAACAGCTGATGAGATAGCAGACCAACTGCGCGTGCGCATCAAGGTGTTGGATAATCCAAAAGTTGCCGTTAAGGTTCGCGACTATTCGAGCCACAGTGTGATCGTGACCGGGTTCGTTCTCGATCCCGGCGCCAGGTTTCTGCGACGCGAAGCAACCCCCCTTTATGTAGTACTTGCCGAGGCCAGACCTCGATCCGAAGCCCTCAAGGCTACTATCACCCGCGCCGGAGTTCCAATTATCAACATCGAGCTTAGGGATCAGAATTCGGCCGCGACTCTGGTAATGCCGGGCGATGTGATCAAGGTGATCGCCCCGCCAACAGAGCCGACAGTATTTTTCTACACGGGCGGAGCATTGAATTCACCGGGTCAAAAAATATTTCATGGCGGGTTAACGCTGACGCAGGCCATCCTTGCCAGTGGCGGAGTTACCCGTACCGCCGGCGCCAAAGTTAAAGTGGCGCGACAGGGCACTGACGGTCGCCTCACAACCAGTGAGTACAACTTGCGCCAGATTGAGGAAGGGAAGATTCCTGATCCAATCCTGCAGGCGGGTGATCGCGTGGCGATGAGCGAAAGTCGCTAACTCAAATCATGATGAAAGGATCTGCAACCGTGAGATCGCGAAAGCGGGCCCTGGCAGTGTTGCTCGCATCATCCTCGTTGGTGGCTTTCAGCTTTGTGATCGCGCAAGCTTCCCCGCAAGCTGTTGAAGAAGCTCAGCTGACTGAAGCTGAGCAGGCGCTGTTCATCAAAGGTCAGACCCTGCATGGCCAGGGGCTGTACAGCGAGGCCGTAGTTGTTCTCAAGCAATTTCTGGATCAGTATCCACACAGTCTTATCAAAGACCTGGGGCTATTGTGGTTGGGTCGCTGTTACCTGGCCCAGGCTGACCTTGCCAATGCGGAGCAGATCGAACTGCGTCTAAAAACTCTTCCTGATACCGCGATGCTCGGAATTTACGAGGAGGAGTTGCGGATAGGGCGGCAGAATTACGCCAGGTCGGTCGCCGCTTCGCGTACTGGATTGGAAACAAGAGTCAACCAACCGGCAGCCGTCTCGATGCCGGAAGCTGACCAAGCCCTGGTTCCGGCAACTGGTAAAGCAGTTGCGATTAGGCCGGCAATCCCAGAGCAGAAAGCGGTCGCTCCCATCGCCGGCGCCGGTTCGATACCGAGAGCGCCGGCATCAGGAAAGCCAACCGACGTCAAAGGAACCGGAGCTTCCGGGCTATTTCTGCCGTCATCTCTTGAGATCCCGATCGCGCGCGGAGCTGAAAATGTCAAAGGGTTAACTGCCTCCACTGATTCACTCCCGCGACCGGACAAAGCAGTTGCCGCAGCGAAGCCGGCTGCGCGACAAGTATCGATGAATGGCGCCTCAACAGTTAATCAACCCCTGGTTGAAAAGCCGGCCACGACCAGTCTCTCTGCCCAACGTCTCTCTGTGTCCCCTAAACTCATGAATGAGCCGGCCAGGGATCCCGGCACGTTAGTTTCAAAAGTTGAAGTTCCTTTATTGCGTTTGCAAATCGAAGAGACGACTGGCGTCAGTGCGGCTGATGGCGCCGTTTCTTATCGTTTGATCATCGTCAACGAAGGAAGAGGAGCCGCGAAGGATCTCACTGTGCGCGGTGAATTTGATGGGGCACTGGATTATGTTACCTCGAATCCAATGCCCGTTCGTCAGGAATTGGTCGCGCAGAAACAAGTCCTTACCTTCCGGCTGCCGCTGGTCCAACCGGGTGAGACGAAGGTCCTGCAGATCTCCGTGCGTTCACGCCGAGCCGGCACTTTGAACCTTGCTACGCAAACAAAACACTCCATCTTCTATCGCGATAGTAAGGGTAACTTTCTCCACACTCCATAATTTTGTACTGCGAGCTGTTTTACGATCATGGTCCGTTTAGATAGCGCACCTGTGCGCCGGCGCGTTGAAAGAGTCGCGAAGCTCGGCGGACAATTCCGCTTTCTAATCGTGCCCGTAACTTTGTACTGCGGGCTGCCGGACTGCAGATCCTTCGCGGTAGAGCGGCGACCACGGCAACAGCCCGGCAGCCTGTCGTACTCTCACACTTCCGGTTCTGTAGTGATCCCTTCGTTGCTATAATGCGCGGCCATATGAAACTGGTCCATGCGCTGATAGGCAAGTCAATTGCTGAAACCATTCTGGTCGCGGTACTCGCGGTGAGCTTCTACTTGTCCGCGTTCCCGCCTTCTTTTCATGGCTGGGGAGAAGTTCAGCCGCACAGCATTGCCGGCTGGGCCGTCAATCAAGCCGACCCCTGGGAACGGCTGGAAGTGCAGCTCTTCATCGACGGAAAATTTGTAACCAGCGGCACGGCGAATCAATCAAGACCGGATGTTGCCGCGGCCGGATGGGCCAGTGATGAGTGGCATGGCTTCAAGTTTGACTTGTCCCTCGGTCCAGGTCGCCATCAAGCCCGAGTTTATGCGTTGCACGCAAACAGACGAGCCGCTCAGCAAACACTGCAAATGGTGGGTGATCCCATTATGTTCGATGTTGCTGTCGACGGCGCTTTGCACCCGCTCTCAGACAAATCATTCTGATTAGAGAAATCCGATGACCTCTCACGAGAGTAACAAAGACGAAAATATCGACCGGGCCCTGGCAGGCTGGGAGATTCTTTCTGTCGTCATCTCATGTTTGATAGCCGAGTGGGTTGTGCTCGCATTTGTAGGCAACAGCAAGATCGTGGGCGCGATTCCCGTTGCTCTCGCCCTCGCATTCATGATTTTCTCACATCGTCAAAGGGGAGAGAGTCTGAGGGACCTGGGGTTTCGCACTGATAACTTCTTGCCCGCGGTACGCCTGCTGGTCTTGCCGACAATCATGGCAGGTGCGCTGATTCTGGTGCTTGCCTGGCTCATGAGAGGTCGCCAGTTTGGTTTCGCTCCGTTCAGACCCCGCTTTCTAACGGTGCCTTTGTGGGCGCTCTTCCAACAGTACGCCCTCCAGGGCTTTATCAATCGCAGAGCACAGCTGGCGGCAGGCATCGGCCTGAAAAGTATTCTCCTGGTGGCAGTGATCTTTAGCGCGGTACACCTACCCAATCCATTGTTGACCGGCTTGACCCTGATGGGCGGTTTGCTCTGGGCCGCCGTTTATCAGCGGGCTCCCAACCTTTTTGCGCCGGCCTTATCACACACAGTCCTATCAGTCTTGCTCGCGCTTTCTCTACCTTCCCATCTCGTTTACAACCTGCGCGTGGGTCTGAAATACTTTGGCTGATTTCGTGTTTTGAATATATTTATCCCGGTTTGAAAGGAGATTGAGCTTTACTGTACCGGTTGAACACTCGTTTGCTATAATGCGCTGCCTTGCAATGAGAGAGCAGGTCGGGCGGTCGCTGCTGGAGCAATCCAGGAGAGGAAAGTCCGAACACTACAGGGCAGCGAGCCCGCTAACGGCGGGGCATCTGAGCGAAAGTTCGGATGACGACAAGTGCAACAGAGAAGATACCAGCCTACCGGTTGGCCAGGGATTTCTTTGAAATCTCAAAACCACATAACCGGGGTGATGGGTGAAATGGTGCGGCCCCAAAGGGGCTTAATGTAAGAGCGCACCGGCGTGCGTGGTGACACGCGCGGCCAGGCAAACTCCTCGCGGTGCAAGACCAAATAGGGAGGCGTCAACCAGGGCTGCCCGCCCAAATCCCGATATATCGGGATACGACCTCCGGGTAGGTCGCTCGAACCATTTGGTAACAAATGGTCTAGATGAATGATCGCCGCTCCGGCTTCGGCTGGAGCACAGAATTCGGCTTACAGACCTGCTCTTACTTTGCATGGCGCCTGGATTTCAATCTGTATTTCAAATCTCAGATCTGAAATCGAAGATCTTAGATTTGAGATCAGGATCGGAAACCTCACTGACTCAACATAGTTGAAGGAGAAAACCAGAAACGATGGCAAACCGTAAAGGAGTTTTCATCGGGGCTTATGTGCCCAACCACCTCAAAGAATCGCTGCGACGGCGTGCCGCGGCGGAACACCGCACTCTCTCCCAGGAAATAACTCGCATTTTGGAAGAGGCAGTGCACGGTCGGGGGCTGCCGGCGGGAAGCATCGATCGCCGGGCCCGGCAATCTGTCCCGCGTCGCCGGTCTTCGGACCCCGCGCCAAGACGTCGCGCCGTCGATGTGACCTATGTCGCTTCTGCTGACGGAGCCGACGAAGGCAAACGCGAGGAAAGATAGTTTCTTCCAGTGATAAAGTTATTAATCGTTTTGGCGCTAATAGCGCTTCTCGGCTGGCTTCTTTACCGGCGGTTGCGGCCTTACATCCAGTTGTTGAGTCGCTTGTTAAGCGCTTTGCGAGGCACGATCGACCCGCGTGCGAACGCGTCCACGAATGAGTTTGGACGCGATTCGCAAGTCTCAAAAAGCAAATTGATTCGTTGCGCGGAATGTAATACGTGGATCCCGCTCAGTCGTGCTTTCAACGCCGATTCAACTTCTTACTGCTCGAGAGAATGCCTGAAGAAGGCACCCGCCGTGCGCGGTAGAAAGACCGCAAGCTAATCTGCTTCGTCTCATCTGCCGTCTGCCTACAGCCTACTGGCTACTGCTTTCTGTCCTGGCTTTCCCGCGCCCCACAAAAAAAACAACGCTGAGATGAGCAGCGCAAACGGCACGACCAATAATGCTGCCGTCAAGTGACCACTTATCGGATCTATGCCAACACCGCGCGCCAGCGAACTCAAGATCCGCACGCGGCCGGCAGCGAGTGAATCAGAAAGGACGCCGACGCCAAAACGCGAGATGACGTCACCCATGATGTGAATGGCGACAATGTTCAACGCCACCGCCGTAGCGCGTACCGTCGCGGAAACACTGTTTACGAGGATCGCGTGGAAGGGTGCGTTGTTAGTGAAGAGGAAAAGCACCGTCAGGAATATCGCCGGTATGAACACGTAAGGATTTCGTGCGGACAGGGAAATGAAAGCCGGAATGATTCCCAAAAAACTACTGGCCGCGCAGACCAGAAAGTAAGCGTTATGCCTTTTGCGCGCCACGCGATCGGCCAACCAACCGCCACCAAAAGTGCCCGCCGCTCCGGCTATCAGTATCACCACGCCCAGCGTGACACCAGCCCCCTGGACTGACATCCCCTTATCGCGGACTAACAGGATGTTGGCCCACGTGGCAAAGGCCCCCAGCACAAAAGTCAGGGCCGTGTAACCGGCGGTACAAAGAAACCAATCGCGCGTGCGAATGATCCGCCAGGAAGTCCGGAGCCATGATTCGCCTGATCCTGTTGATCCGGTTGACAGAGTTACGGCGGCCCCGATGTTGTGATCTTCGCTTCGTGAAGCATGAGAGTCACGGTCATAGGCGCCGCGGACCGGCTCTCTCAGTTTCCATACGAAGGCGGCAGTGATCAGTCCCGGCAACCCGACGATCATAAAGGCAAGGCGCCAGCCGAAATACCGCGCCAGGATTACACCGATGACGTAACCGAGGGCAAAACCCATGGGGATGGCTGCCTGAAAGATGCCGAGCGCCGTCGCGCGCCGCTGGGGAGGAAAATAGTCGGCAATCAAACTTGGCGTGATCGTTGAATAGGACGATTCGCCGACGCCGACCGTGGCCCGCACCAGACAAAGCAAGATAGCCACGCCCGAAAGCGAAAGCGTAAATTGCACGACCGGCACGTTGAAATGGATTGGGCCCGGTAAGACGGGCGAGTGGTCCATCATGCCGGTCAAGGCACTGGCTATACTCCAGAGCACCGCCGCCGTGGCCATGAGTTTGGTGCGCGAATAGCGGTCCCCCAGACGTCCAAATAGCGGGGCCAGAATCGTGAACGAAAGCAGTAGCGCCGCCTCCATCGCGCCAATCTCTGTATCACTGAGATGGAGATCCTCAGCCATCAAAGGCGCCACTGCCGGCAATATCTGGCGGTCAATGTAGTTCAGAAAATTGACGACCGTCAGCACGCCCAGGGCATAGTAGGAGTAGCGTGGAATGTTAAGGAAAGTCTGGGGCGCTTTACCTAATCCATCGCTCGCGGCCGGCGTTTCCATCCGTCTGGGGTTCCTTTCTCAGTCCTGGGACCGCGCATCTTTCGTGCTGATTTCAGGCCAGGACTTCAATGATGGCTGGTGTAATGTCAGCGAGGGACTTGATCTGGTTCGCCACGCGTTGACGGTCTGCGCCCCAGACGATAGTTGGTACGGCATTCAAAGTGTGGTTGCGCGTTGACAGGTCTTCGATGTTTCCGTGATCGCTGGTGAGTATAACCGTTGTTTGATCGAGATCAAGTTTTCCCAGCAGGCCCCTGATCATCGCTGCCAGATTAAGGACTACCGCACGGGCTGCGTCCATATCCTGCGCGTGCCCAACTTTGTCGGTGATGAAATATTCATACAGGGTGAAACGGTTTTCGCGCGCGACGTTGGCCAATACACCGGCAGCCTCTTCCGGCGTTTGCGTGGCAACGTCCTCGCCTCTGGCAATTAAGAACTCATTGGTAAAATCCATGAAAACTGCACGTCCCTTCTTCAAGTCGGCGACAGTTCGAAACGGTATCTGCGCGGCTTCGACCGCGGCAGTCGTGGCTGAGATCCAGCGTGGACGATCGTCAAAGAACCGTTGTGTATAGGCATTTGCGAAGGTGATTGGATTTATGCCACTGGCCTTGAGCTGGCGAAAGATCGAATGCTCTCGAATTATCTCCAGTAGTGCGGCATTGGGAAATCCCTGTTTGTGATAACCAAGTTGCGCCGGAGCATTTATTCCGGTCAATATCGTTGTCTGGCCAGAGGCGCTTTGCGGTCGCCCCGGCACACCGAGACAGGCGTCGGTCGGCACTACTATGCCATCGAAGATGACGGGCAGCGCCTCCTGTTGAAACACAGCCAGCGGCTCTGCGCCAACGAGTCCATCGAGCGGATTGTGCCGGCCACGCGAACCGATACCCAGCCCATCAATGAAAAAGAGAAGCACTGACATATTCTATCAGTAGCACTCAGAGTCATCGCGATGCAAGATAGCCGAAAGGGGGCTGGGCCTTTCACTCCGTAGGAGTGAGATGTTTATAGTCAAAGCATTCACTCTCAATTCTCCCTGCCTTCTGAGGAGCGGACCGGTCCGCGAGTGGCAAATGCTATCTGAGTTCCGCTCCTCCGAACGTAGGCGAAGTTGCTTTGTCCACCAGGACTATAAACATGTCACCCCTGTAGTGGCACGGGTGTCCCGCCCGTGAAGTAGCGGGGTGAAAACCCGCGGATATCTACTCTCAAACTCGATAAAAGTTTTTCCTGGAGGCTGCGGATGTTGTAGTATTCCAGCCCCTGCAAACCACAAAAAACACAAAGAAGGTTCAATCGAGAATGATAAATGGAACGCGCTCGTGGACTCAGCTTTATTGCCGCCTGCTTTTAGCGTTGGCCGTGCTGCCATTGCTGTCGTATGAGGTTTTTGGTCAAGCCGAGAACGCTGCTCCGAAGGCCAAACCATACTTCACCGAACCGGCAATCTCGCCCGACCGTTCCGAGATTGCCTTTGTCTCAGGTGGCGACATCTGGACCGTTCCGGCTACGGGTGGCGATGCGCGCTTGCTCGTCTCTCATCCGGCAAACGAATCGCGTCCGCTGTACTCGCCGGATGGCCGGCGTCTCGCCTTTATCTCAACACGGACCGGCAACGGCGACATCTATGTGCTTACACTCGACTCCGGGGATCTGAAACGTCTGACTTTTGACGACAGCCAGGATCAGCTTGATGCGTGGTCCGCCGATGGCAAATGGCTCTACTTTGGGTCAAACAGCCGAGACATCTCAGGCATGGTCGACATCTTTCGCGTGAGCGCGGAAGGTGGGACGCCAATGCAGGTCAGCGCCGATCGATATACGACCGAATACTTCAGCGCGCCCTCACCGGACGGCAATACGATCGCCTTTACCGGACACGGTCTGGGATCCGCGCAATGGTGGCGCCACGGTCACAGCCACATCGATGAAAGCGAGATTTGGCTGCTGCACCCCGGCTCGACGCCGAGTTATGAGCGCGTCAGCGAAGGCGGTGCAAAAGAGATGTGGCCGATGTGGAACAAGGATGGCCGCAGTCTTTATTACGTTTCCGATCGCAGCGGGGCAGAGAACATCTGGTTAGCGGATGCGAACAGAAAAACGAAAGCCGTGACGCACTTTACCGACGGCCGCCTGATCTGGCCCAACATTTCTTACGACGGCCGCATGATTGTTTTCAATCGTGATTCTCAGATTTGGAGCCTCGACACCGAAAGCGGGCGCGCCAACGCTGTCAACATTTCACGTCGCGGTGTTGCCGCCGGACCGGCCATCGAGCATCTGCGCTTATCCGATCAGATTTCCGAAGTAGCACTCTCGCCTGACGGAAAGAAAACGGCCTTCATAGTGCGTGGCGAAATCTTCGCAGCGTCGTCAACCGATGGCGGCGATGCAGCCCGGGTAACAAACACTCCCACTGAAGAGTCGCAGGTTGCCTGGTCGCCTGACAGCCGGCGACTTGTGTATGTCTCGGATCGCGATGGACCACTCCATTTGTTCCTTTACGATTTTGTCAGCGGCGCCGAGACGCAGCTTACGCGCGAGAGCGCGAGCGACGATACGCCGCGTTATTCGCCCGATGGGAAATGGATTGCTTTTGAACGGGCCGGCGCCGAGCTTCGGATCATGGATGCGGAAACAAAAAAGGATCGAAGCATTGCCCACGCTCAGCTGGAACGACCGCCACTTAACTCGGATCGACCCTTTGTCTGGTCGCCTGACAGCAAGTGGATTGCCTATATGCCGGTGGGCGAGAAGCTTTTCAAGAATATTTTTGTGGTCCCAATTGCCGGCGGCGAGAGCCGGGCCGTCAGCTTTCTGGCCAACGTCGGCAGCAATTCGGTTTCCTGGAGTCCCGACGGTACCTACCTGCTTTTCGACACCGGCCAACGCACTGAGAGCAACCAGCTGGCGCGAATGGATCTGCTTCCCCGCACCCCAAAGTTTCGCGAAGATCAATTTCGCGATCTATTCAAGGAAGAGACGCCAAAGAGTATTCCCCCTGCGCTCAAGCCACAACAACCAGAGCCACAATCGACACCGGTCCCGGTTGCTTCGCCGACACCCGCGGCCGCAAATGAAGCAAAGTCAAAACCGAAGCCTGTAGAGATCAACTTTGATCAGATTCGCCGGCGCTTAAGTCTGCTGCCTGTCGGGATTGACGTGGGTTATCACACCATCAGTCCGGATGGTAAGTGGGTGCTGATGATCGCGGGAGTTGCGAACCAGTTGAACCTCTACGTGTTTCCGCTCGATGAGTTGTCAAAAGAGCCGTTGGTGGCAAAACAGCTGACTTCAACGGCCGGTAACAAACGCTGGGCCCAATTCTCAGCGGATGGCAAGGAGGTCTACTACCTCGAGCAGGGACGCATAAACATCGTGACGGTGGAAAATCGTCAGGTGCGGCCGCTGGCGGTAAATGCCGAGATGGACGTCGATTTCGCCCGCGAGAAGGCGGCAGTCTTTCGTCAGGCATGGACCTACCTGCGCGATAATTTTTTTGATCCCAATTTTCATGGGGCCAATTGGGACACAGTACGCGCTGAGTATGAACCGCTGGCCGCCGGCGCTCGCACACCCGATGAACTGCGACGAATTATTTCACTCATGTTGGGTGAACTGAATGCTTCGCATCTCGGCATCTCCGGACCGGCGAGCACCATCGTGCCGCCCGCTACAGGACGCCTGGGGCTGCGTTTTGATCGCATTGAGTACGAGAGTGGCGGCGCCCTGCGTGTCACGGAAGTGATTCCATTAACTCCGGCAGCCCTGGTTAACATCAAGGCGGGCGATTACCTGCTGGCAGTCGACGGCACACCGATCACTGCTCGCACAAATCTGGATGAGTTGCTCGCTTACAAAATCAATCGCCTTACGGTCCTTACGATTGGTGCTTCCGCCGCCGGCGCGCAAAAACGAGAAGTCATTGTAAGACCAATCAATCAGGGGACAGAGAAGGGCTTGCTGTATCGCAACTGGGTTGAAGAGAATCGCGCTTACATCTCTCGTATCAGCAATGGCCGGCTGGGGTACGTTCATATGCCGGATATGTCTTCGGGTTCCCTGGCGCAGCTTTATGTTGACCTGGATGCTGAGAACCAGAGGCACGACGGTGTAGTGATCGACATGCGCAATAACAACGGCGGCTTCGTCAACGTCTATGCCATCGATGTCTTCGCGCGGCGCAGTTACTTCACAATGACGCCGCGTGGCATTGGGACCAGCGCGCCCGCGCGTACAGTATTGGGCCAGCGCGCGCTGGAATCGCCGACGATTCTGGTTATCAATCGTCACACACTTTCCGATGGTGAGGATTTCACGGAAGGCTATCGCTTCCTGCATCTCGGTAAAGTGGTGGGTGAGCCGACTGCCGGCTGGATTATCTATACCTCCGGCGTGCAGCTCATCGATGGATCGTTTCTGCGCCTGCCCTACGATCGGATTACAGCGACGGATGGAACTGTGATGGAAATGAATCCGCGCCCGGTCGATCTGCCGGTCGATAAGCCTGTTGGCGAGAGTTATGCGGGGAAGGACAGCCAGCTCGAAGCCGCGGTTAAGGAATTGTTGAAACAGGTTGGCCCTCGAAAGTAGTCTTTAAGGCAGAACGATTGGCTGGTCCCTGCCGGCACAACAACCAAATTATGCTTGACTTGCATTTCCGGTTGGCGTAATAAACCTCCGTTCGCGACAGGCCCGAAAGTTCCTACTCAGAGGCCGTGATCAAACTGAAGCGCGCGCCTCACCACAATGACTTTGCGCCGAAGGGAGAGCAACATGAAACACTCACACCTTTACCGTTTTTCCCTTTCAATAGTTCTGCTTTTAAGTTGTTTGAATGCCGCGGCCCAGCAGTCGCTTGGACCGCAGCGATTCACTAACGCACGCGCGCGACAATTGCGCGATCCCACCACGCTCAGTGCTGGGCTCCACAGCTTTAACTATCTGGCAGAAGTGGGCGGAGTTGCTTTCGACCAGGTTGCCGTTCCGGCAAAGACATTCAAGTTCCGCACGCTAACGATCGAGTATCGGCCAGATCGAAAAGACCGAAGTCGAATGGTTTTGACTATTGACGGTCAGGAAGTGTCGGCTCCTATCTACGACTGGCAGTTAATACCCATCGCCAAGTTTGCCGACAGCCAGTACCACGCTTGCTTTACATTATTTGGCAGACTTGAAGATGCGGCCCGCGAGCGCGAGGTGCGACAGCGTGGCGGCTACGTCGCGAATTATCATCCCGCGTTCGTTGATACGTTAATGGGGCTGCGCCTGCTTCAGTTGGACGGCCTAATCATCCACCCTTACTCCTATGACTTAATCAAGAACAAGGGCCGATATGTCCTGGGAGCAGGTGAATTGAGGCCAAGTGTGGTGACTAATCAGAAAGGTAAAATGGCCTTCCAAAACTTCTTTAGGTCCATTGCTTATAGTCAGTTTCTGGGCCAAACGAGGCAGAACTTTACGTCATACGTCATTAGTGATCAGGGCAGCCGCATAGTCTTTGATCTCAAGGATCAGGGTCTGACTCTCACCGGCCAACCGACCTACTATTTTTGGGCGACACAACCGTTGGCGACCGGCAACGCTCGCGCAGTTCCTGTAGCCAACCTGTCGGCCCAGGTGTCTGCGCGGCCTAAGCTACTTCGAGCCATCAATCCGGCCGTTTGGGATGCGAACGTCACACTGATGCGTTACGCGGCTTTCTTTCGTTATTGCAAACAGAAATATCCGGGGCAATGGCGAAACTTTATGGCCCAGATTAATCAGGCCCCCATGCCGTTACCGCACACGACAACGCCGGAGATAGTAGAACCCTTGCCCTGACAATCGATTAACCTTGCTCTACGAAAGGGAACTGTACCGCGATCGAAAAATGTGGAAGTATGTCCAATCTTTTCGTCAGCTTTTCGGGGAAAGACCAGCATGACGTAAGGAAGCTGTTCGCTTCACTGCAACTGCAGGGTACTGAGATCTGGGACTACTCGAGTTTCGATCAGGAACTCACTCTCGCGCAGCCACTCGACAAAAGCTTGCAGGAGCGCATTGATGCCTGTGATTACTTTATCGCAGTTGTCAGTGCAAACAGCACGGAAGAGCATACCGGGCACAACACGCGCTTGGAGGTTCACTATGCCGTACAGCGTGGTTTGCTGCAACAAGGTCGTTTGTTGCCGGTTCTTCTCATCAACAACCCGCCACAGCAATGGCGTGATATCTACCAATCGTTAGCGACCCTAGTCCGTGCGGAAATCGATCCGGCGAGTTCTGACTCCATTGAAGAAGGCATCCACCGCATCTGCCGTTGGATGTCAAACACCTATGTGCCGCCGTCGCTCAACGATGCGCGCGTGTTCTTTGCCCATCGCTTCCTGCGGGAAGCACAGGAAGCTGACGCCATTCCGTTGTCCAACGATAAGTTCTTTGAACTGATGCGCATCATGAACCGCTGCGCTGAAAAAGTCCTGCGAGAAGAATGGAAAGGGGCGTTGGATGACATCACGCTGTTCAAGCTCTTCAGCGACAGTATGGCAAGAGAGCCAGAGCACCGTTTTTACTATCCGCAGATAATTAAGGGCGTTTGCGAGCTGCAGTTGCAGGATTATTCCCGGGCTGAGAAAACTTTTCTGGAGGCCAGCATTCATCCCCTGCGTGATGAAAATGCCTTCGCGGGTCTGGGGCATACGTACTATGCACGCCGACTCTACTCTGAAGCAATTACAGCCTTTCAAACAGCGCTCAGCCTGAACCCCGCGGACAGAGACATTGAATTCAACATTCTGGGAACCCTGTTGGATTCAGGGGAGCAGGTGTTTGATGTCGCTATGCTGGACCACTACGACAACCTCGAGCTCTCAGCCGCTGAACGCTTCAAGGTGAACAAGGTAAAAGGCATAGTTTTATGCCGGTCGAACAAGTATCTTGAGGCGACGAAAGTGTTCGGTTCGATGAATCCCGAAGAGATGGACGATGCCTGTGTTGACTATTACTCTTCCGCGCTGGAGCATTGTGGTCAAAAAAGAAAGGCACTTGCGATCCTGAAATCGGGGGCCGCACGATTGGACGATACGAACCTTTATCACCTGCTCGCACGCGCATACCTGCGACATGGTGAGGTTGAGAAGGCCGCGCAACTCTATGAGACGTTGTGTGTGCCGCAAAGGCGCAGCCGGCAGTATCTGATCGAATACGCCCGGCTCTTGAAGGCTTTTGAGAGCAGCAACAATGAGAAAAAGATAGGTGAGTTGTGCAAGGTTGTACTTAGCGTGCGAGACTTTTCCGAGTGTCTAACGCTTGAAGATTTTTTCTATATGGGATTCGCAAATTACCTGATGGGAAAGGACGAGCGAGCGCGCTATGATTTCGAGCGGTCCTCCGGTTTCTCCGACAAATACTACGACCATTCCGCCTATAAACTCTAAGCGACTTTCATCATGAGGGCTCTGAACTTCCCAATTGTCCCCGCTCACGATAGAGATTGAGCTTGTTGTGGAGAGTCTTGAGGCTGATCCCCAACAACTCGGCAGCGCGGGTTTTATTGTTATTAGTCTTTGTGAGTGTGCGCAGGATCATTTGTCGCTCGACCTCTTCCAATGGCGTGCCCACCGGAAAAGTAATCGTGTCTTCATGACGAAGTCGCTCGCGCTGCTCGATGGGATAGGGCGCGAAGTGGTGGCGCTCGATCTGCTCACCCGAACAGATCACGACGGCGCGTTCGATTACATTTCGCAATTCACGCACATTTCCCGGCCAGGCGTGAAATTGCAGGACGGAAAGCGCGGCTGCACTCAGAAAGCGCGCCGGCCGGTTGTGCTTCCCGGCCAATTGCGTGACCAAATGCTGGGCCAGCAAAGGCAGATCTTCCTTGCGGTCTTTTAGCTGCGGCAGCTGAATCCGGATCACGTTGAGGCGGTATAGTAAATCCCCGCGCAGCGTACCGGCGCGCACGGCTTCGTCCGGATCGCGGTTAGTGGCGGCCAACAGGCGCACATCCACCGCTAGTTCCTGTTTGCTTCCCAGGCGCCGCAGTGATCTTTCTTCGATGACGCGCAACAATTTCGACTGCAGCAGCGCCGGCATTTCAGCAATCTCGTCCAGCAAGAGCGTGCCGGTATTCGCCAGTTCGAAACAACCCTGACGCCGCGAGGCAGCACCCGTGAACGCGCCTTTCTCATGCCCGAACAGCTCTGACTCCATCAGCGTTTCGGGAATTGCCGAACAATTGATGGCTACGAAAGGCGCGTCTTTACGTGGACTCATTTTATGAATTGAGCGGGCCACCAACTCTTTCCCGGTGCCTGACTCTCCAGTGATGAGCACCGATGCTGTGGAAGGGGCAACCTGCTCGATGAGGGCATAGACCTCACGCATTGATTCTGATCTGCCGACCAGCTCTCCGAAAGTGCCATGGTCCTGCAGCTGCCGCCGCACCAACTCGTTTTCGCGTTTGGTTTCAGACAGCGCGTCAAGCAACTCAGGTGCGTGGAGTGTGTCTTCGGTTATGGCAGTGCGCGATGGGTCCATCAAGAGTCAGTTTAGCATGAGCCGCGAACCAATGTACTGCGGGCTGCCAGCCTGCGGTTTTCGCAGATAATTGAGAGGCAACCAAACTCACAACAGGCTCGGAGCCCGTGGTACCTGCATCGCAATTACTGTTGTGCGAAATGTTCAGCAATGGCCTTTGCCAGTGCCGGCACGGTGAACTCGGCAGGCTGAATGTTCGTGACCAATCCGTATTCCGCAGCCGTACTGGCAGTTATGTCACCGATGGAGGCGACGGCTACGCCATCCAGAACACTGCTGAGGTCGTTCGTATGGAGAAGCAGGGCGAGGTTTCGCACTGTTGAAGCACTGGTGAAGGCTATGCAGTCTACACCGCCGCCGGTCAGCATGGCGCTGAGGCGACCCCGATCGAGTCCATCGGCCTGTACCGTGCGATATGTGGTAATAACATCGACCCGCGCGCCCGCCGCTTCCAGGGCCGCGGGCAGATAATCGCGCGCCACTGCCGCCCGGGGAATCAGGAAGTTAAGCCGGCCCAGTGCTTCCCGACTGCCGGTGTATCGCTCCAGGGCCGCGAATACGCCTTCAGCTTTGAATTCTTCGGGGATGACATCCACGTGCACGTGGGCCAGGACAAGCCGTTCGGCGGTGGCTTCGCCGATGGCGCAAACTCGCAGCGCATCGAGCTCGCTGATTTGATGGGCCCGCGTTTCGAGTCGTCGCAGAAAATAATCGACGCCATTGACGCTGGTAAAAACAATCCAGTCATAACCGTAAAGATGATCGAGCGCTTCGTCCAGCCGATCGTAACTTTCGGGTTCGGCAATCTCTATTGTTGGGCAAAGCAGCACCCGTGCACCATAGCGCTCGAGTTCGGCGACGAATTCTGCCGCCTGTGCCCGCGCCCGCGTGATCACAATCGTGCGACCGCCAAGCGGCTGGTTAGTCTGAGTGTCATCCTCCATTTTTTTAAGGCTAAGGAAAGGGGCTGCCGTTTACGGGGCACTTGTGCCCCGCAACAGCGGACAAAGCGCTTTCAAAACGATCAGCTATTCTGGTGTCCCGGTGCCCAGAATCAATTAAGCCAGCAATTCCTTTGCGCCGGCTTCCAGCAACCGCTCGGCAAGCTCACTGCCCACTCGCTCTGCTTCTTCAATCGAACCGCTCATTTGATCACGCACAATTTTTCTTCCATCGCGACTGGCAACCAGCCCCTCGATCTGCAACTCCTCGCCGGCGACGATTGCGTGTGCGGCGATGGGTAACAGGCAACCACCACCCAACGTGCGCAGCAAAGCGCGCTCGGCCGTACAAGCGAAATTGGTTTCCGCATGATCGATGCGGCTCACAAGTTTCCTGATTTCAGGATCACCTGCACGTGTTTCAATGCCAATCGCGCCTTGACCAACTGCGGGCAACATCTGCGTGTTGGCAATCGTCGTGTTGATACGCTCCTTGAGCCCCAGACGATTCAGTCCCGCGGCCGCCAGAATAATCGCGTCGTATTGTCCTTCATCAAGCTTGCGCAAGCGCGTGTCCACATTACCGCGCAGGTCCTTTATCTCCAGATCAGGGCGGCAGTACAGCAATTGTGCGAGCCGGCGCGGGCTCGACGTCCCGACCACTGAATGCTGGGGAAGATCGGCCAGCGACTCGCAGGACAACTTCGAATTTTTTGGGAGCACCAGCGCGTCGCGAGGATCTTCGCGCTCGCAAATCGAGGCCAGGGCCAGACCCTCCGGGATGATCGAAGGCAGATCTTTCAGAGAGTGCACCGCGAGATCGATGCGCCGGTCGCCCAACGCGTCTTCAAGCTCTTTGGTAAAGACGCCTTTGCCGCCGATGAGCGACAGAGGATCGGTCTTAACATCGCCTGTGGTCCTGATAATTTCAATGTGAATATCAATCCCCGGATTGAGGATTGAGAGTTGGCTCCTAACCCACTCAGACTGGACCAGCGCCAGCTGCGAGCCTCGTGAGCCGATGACGAAGCGTCTATTTATCCCCCAGCTCATCTGCGACCTCGGTAACGCCCTGACGTTCGCCTTCCAGGCCGAAGATCTCTCGCCAGGCCTGAATGCTTTGGTCGTCGCCGGCGCTGCGCCGCACATGGTTCAGCACCGGATGCGAGATCTTGTTCACGGTCCCCATCAAAAGAGCCTCGACAGCTTTTTCCTGTTCCGGGGTGAGTTGTCCCAGACGGCTCCGCTGCTTATCCAATTCGCTGCGCGCGATGTCCTGGAGTTTTTGCCGCAGAGCACCGAGCGTGGGACCAATGTCGAGCGCTCTCAAAGCCTGTTGGAACTGCATCACTTCGGAATCCACAATCAGTTCGGCGCGCTCTGCTTCGTGTTCTCGCTCGCGGATATTCGATGAGATGACTGACTCTAAATCGTCTATGTCGAACACGAACAAATTCGGCAGCGTGCCAATCGAGGGATCTACGTTGCGCGGCACACTGATGTCGATGAAAAAGGCGGGCCGATTGCGGCGCCGGCCCAGGGCAGCCTCTGCCATAGCTCTCGATACCACGTACCCTTCCGCTCCAGTCGAGCAGATTACAATGTCAGCCTCGGCGAGGTGTTCCGCAAGCGCATCGAAACTTACAGCCTCGCCACCAAATTCAGTTGCCAGGCGATGGGCGGATTCCGGGGTCCGGTTCGTAACGACCACGCGCGCTACACCGGCGTTCATGAGATGGCGAGCCGACAATTCCGCCATCTCACCGGCGCCGATCAACAGCACCGAGCAACCCTCGAGAGATCTGAAAATTTTCTTTCCCAGTTCGACAGCCATGTAACTGATCGAGACCGCCGACGCCGCGATGCCAGTTTCGGCGCGCACGCGCTTGGCTACGTGAAAGGTGTGATGGATCAGGCGATTCAGGACCCGACCGGCGGTGCCGGCTTCCAGTGCCTGTGAATATGCGCGACGTACCTGGCCCAGCACCTGAGGTTCGCCCACCACCATTGAATCAAGCGAGGATGCGACGCGAAAAAGATGCCGTACGGCCTGGTCATCAACATGCTGATACAGATGCGCAGCAAACGATTCTCGAGCAACGGTTCTCGAGTGCGAAAGGAAATCTTTGATCCTTTCAATACCTGTCTGCAGCTGGTCGTTGGCGGTGGCTGAGAGTACTTCCACGCGGTTACACGTTGAGACGATTAATCCTTCTCGCACTACGTCACCATCGACCAGCGCGCGCAGTCCTTCTCCCATGGCACTTTCGGAAAAGGCCAACAGCTCGCGCACTGCCAAGGGCGCGGTCTTGTGATTTACTCCGATTAGGACTATCGACATTGAAGAAGAAATGGCCCTCTTTTCGGTTCTTGTCTTGAATATTGGTCTTTGGCCTTAGGTCTTGGGTCTTTGGATTCTTGTCCCGCCGATCTTGAGACAGCGAAGCCAGAGGCCCCCAAACCAGAAACCAAAATCCTTCTTACCCAAACGCATGATAACTGCTCATTAATCGCGGCCCGAGAAATGTGCACACTACCAGCACGAAACCAACGACTCCGAGCCACGCTGCCCGGCGTCCGCGCCAACGGGCTGTCGAGCGATACACGAGCAGGCCCAGATACAGCAGCCATGTCAGTAACGCGAACACTTCTTTGGGATCATTGTGCCAAAGGCGACCATCGCGCGATGCCGACCACAACATTCCCGTCGCTATACCCAGAGTCAAAAGCGTCAGCCCGATTGTCGCTGCGGTAGTGGCGATGTCATTCACTGTGGTTAAAGACGGCAACCGATGAAAGATGGCGCTGAATGTTTTTAGTTTCAATTCCCGCTCTTGCAGCAGGTACATCACACTCGAAACAAAGACCACAAAGAAAGCGGCATAAGCAAAAGTCAGCAAGGTGGTATGCATCGGAAAAAGCCATCTTGCCGAGGCGCCGCTGATTTGCTCGATAGCTATCGCGGGACCGGTCCGAATAAAGATGGATACGAAGGTAAGCAACGAGACCAGCGGCAGCGCTATTACTCCCAGCGCGTGGGCTCCATAACGATAAAGCACTACTGCATAAGCCGCCACGACCGTCCACGCCAGAAAGCTCAACGTTTCGCGCAAAGATAAAAGCGGATAGCGGCGATCGATCACCCAGTCGGCGATAAGGGCCGTTGTGTGTAATACAAAACCGGTTGCCAGTGAAAGATCGGAAACACGCTGCAAAGACCGGCGTTTGTTCACAAACGCCAGGATCGAGTGAATAGCAGCAACGAAGTAGGCTGCGAGAACTGCGAGTAGAAGAGCCTTCATGAATGGTAAAACCGCGCGGAGTCATTCTAGTTTATGCGCTTGCAGAGCGGCAAGGAGTACGCCGAAGTGGGTAGTGAGTCAGTTTGATGTCCGATAAGCTTTTAGCTTGTCGTAACGCCGCGACAAACTAAAGTTTGTCGGACATTTGCACTCTCCCTGATGCAAAACGGCTAAGAAATTACGGTATTTCCCAAATGGAATTGTTTGCCAGACCGCCGGGCAAACGCTATCCTTGACGGGAGCATCGAAGGCACATCGTTCCCGGTCTCAAACAGAAACAATGGTATCGTCCTCTTCGATCTGCTGCTCGAAATGTGAAGGGAATTAAAGATGCACCAGCGGAGTACCTGCTTTGGAATTGCGATCGTCTTCCTGCTTGCCACAGCCATGTCGACGATGGCCCAGGATGCCCGAAGGCCTCGCAAGTTCCCGGCCGGCAGTGCGACCCAACCCGCACCCACGCCGCCGGATGAGCAGCAGGTTGATACACTTAAGATCGATACCAACCTTGTCACTGTTCCGGTAATTGTTACCGATGCGAGTGGGCTTTATGTCGCCGATCTGCGGCAGGATGAATTCAGTGTTTCCGAAAACGATGTCCGGCAAAGCATCGCATTCTTCGCAACTGTGAACGCGCCTTTTCAGGTAATCCTGATGCTCGATACCAGTGCGAGCACGGGAGAAAAACTAAGGCAGATGCAACAGGCGGCCCTGGCTTTCGTGGAGCAGCTGCAAACGGCAGACCGCGTAAAAGTAATTTCCTTTGATAACGAAGTGCGCGATCTCAACGAGTTCACGAACAATCGAGAACAATTAAGAACAGCAATCCTAAAAACTCGTTCCGGGGAGGGAACGAAGCTCTATGACGCATTCGAGTTGGCCTTGAACTCAGTCAGGCCGCTGCGGGGAAGAAAGGCTATCGTTCTTTTCACCGATGGCGTCGATTACCATAGCGATCAGGCCAGCTTCGATGGCACTCTGCGTGGCCTCGATGAAGAGGGAGTGATTGTTTATCCGATTCGCTACGACACGCGGGCCCAAACAGAACGTATTGCGCGCGAGCAAGCAGGCGATACCAGCGTCGCACTGCCAACCATAGGTGTGATCAGGACCCCAGCCCCAGGCACGACGGCGCCGACTTTTCCGGGTAGTGAAGAAGGATCGATACCCACCAACGGACGACGCAGCACGGGAATCCTCGGATTACCTTCGCCGGCTGAAATCATGCGCCGACGTCGTGACCCCAATGACCCACGGAACGGCGATCCTCGCAGCAGTGATCCAAATCCTCCCATTCGCGGTCCCGGTGATGATCCCAGGCCGCCGGACTCAAGTGGCCGCACCCCGCCAGGTCCTTTCCCCGATCCGCGCGATCCACGCAACACACCGCCCCGCACGGTGAACCAGCCGCGACGCAGCGACGATTCGATTGGCCTCATGTTGGATGGGCTCTATCTGACGGCTGATTCGTATCTCGAAAAGTTGGCCACCAGGTCGGGCGGCCGGCTCCTGAAAGCTGATACGCTTGGCTCGCTGCCGGATGCGTTTGCCAAAATTGCCGCTGAACTTCGTACGCAATATTCGCTCGGTTACTATCCTACGAATGCGGCGCACGACGGACAGTACCGCAAGGTCAAAGTCGTCATCAGCCGCAAGACGGTTTCAGCGCGGGCCCGTCCCGGATACCGCGCCCCAGCCAATTAAGGTCCGACAAGCTTCAGTTTGTCGATACGGCTACAAAGAGACCGCAAACGAAGGCAATCTACGGTACGACTCCCATGAGGCTCATCCTGCTTTGTTCAGAGCTTCCTGAAGTTTGTCGGACCTCTACGCTTGTCCGCGGTCTTCGCCCGTGTTAGTTTTTGAACGCAATCCAAAACAAAAATATACCTAGTTTGCATATGCCTGATCGAGACGCAGCGTGGGAGTTATTGTGCGAGTACACTAAAGGCGATAGCCTGCGAAAGCATGCTATCGCAGTGGAAACCGCGATGCGCGCGTGCGCCCCACGCTATGGCGAGCCCGACGCCGATGGCGACGAGTGGGGTATCGTCGGGCTCTTGCATGACTTTGACTATGAAATGTTTCCCGGCCCCGATCAGCATCCGTTCACTGGGGCCAATATCCTTTGCGGCCGGGGATACTCCGATCGTGTCATACGCGCGATAATGGGCCACGCAACATATACGGGAGTGCCGCGCGACACGACGATGGCCCGCGCACTGTTTGCCACAGATGAACTCTGTGGCTTTTTAGTAGCTTGCGCGCTCGTGCGGCCGACCAGGAGCCTGGACGATCTCGAAGTCTCGTCGGTAAAAAAGAAGTTGAAAGACAAAGCCTTTGCCCGCTCAGTCAATCGTGACGACATACGCCTGGGCATTGAGGAACTAAACGTGGACGCGGACGAGCACATTCGTTTTGTGATCGAAGCGCTGCGACCAGTGCAGCAGCGAATCGGTCTTAATGAAATAAGTTCTTTGGGAGGCAGTTAGGCGATGTTGCGCGGCGGCGGAGGGGGCGGAACACGCGCCGCTCGTGAGGTGATTACGACAGCTGTAGCAAAGGCGCCGAACGCCAATACCAACCCGAGTAGGGCGGTCAGCACAGCCTGGAGCTTTCGCCGCCGAGCGGTGTGCCGATAGACAAAAACCGTGGCCCAAACGATCGCCCCAAGCGGCAGCAAAAAGGTTGAAACAACCAGAAGGCCGGGTGTGTTCAGCGGTTTCAGCGATGAAAACACGCCGAGCACAATCGCTATCGAGGCGCCGGACCCGACGAGGGCGGACAGTAACGAGGCGATTATTATCAGCTTGAGTCGCATTAAGAATTTGTCGTGTTCTTGAGAAGCGGGTCTTGTGACGAGAAAGCCCTGAACCGCGGTTGCCAAGGATACCATACGGCAGACTGCGAGGCAGTTAGCGATAGTCGGCAGGCGGTTGTGATGTCTCTAAATTTCTCGCAACCAGAGCGGCGTTTCTTCACTATTCCGGTCCTCTCCCTGGAGGGGCGAGATATTTACAGCACCTTTGCTGGGCGCCGGTTCGAGTGAACGTGGCGCTGAAGTCTCACCGTGGGGAAGGTAGTTACAGAACCGGGAGCGGGATAGCGACCGGATCCGATCTTTAGTTCTATTGGTGGTTTGGTGCGAAAGCAAATGATTGCAGGTTGAGTGCAGGAGCCGGTCGCTACCGCTCCCGGTTCTGTAAACTTCGCCCACTGGCAATAGACAGCTGCTCCGAGTACCGGTTCCAAGTCTGACAAGGAATAAATGGTCACCAGAAGCGTCCTAATCTACCTTTCACAGCACGAGGGGCTGAAAGACTTTGCCACTCGCTTTCAACTTTTCAAAAAGCTAACCACCCGTTTTGTCGCGGGAGAGACAATTGAGGAAGCGGTTGCGGCCATTCGGAAAATTAACGACGCGGGCTGCGGCGCTTCATTCGATCACCTCAACGAATCGGTTGCCAGTGCGGCGGAAACTAAAGCGGAAGTAAGCGAGTACTCCAACATCCTCGAGCGAATCGACGCGACGGGAATCAATTCCAACGTTTCGATAAAACTATCGCAGTTCGGTCTGGAGATCGATCCTGAGCTTGCCTATCAAAACGCAAGGGTCGTGGTTGAGGATGCGGCGCGCCGCGGAAACTTTGTGCGCGTCGATATGGAAGGTTCAAAAGTCACCCAGGCGACGATCGATACCTTCAAGCGTCTGCGGGCGGAGTTTGGTTTGAACGAGGTGGGGATCGTCCTGCAGTCGTATCTATACCGCACCTTCGAAGATGCCCAGGAGTTGTTGAAGATTCCCGCTCGCATTCGTATCTGCAAAGGCGCTTATAACGAACCTCCGGAAGTTGCTTACCCGGAGAAAAAGGACGTTGACGAAAATTACGTGCGCGTAATGAAGTTACTGCTCTCCAGCGGTATCTATCACGGCATTGCCACGCACGACCCCAAGATGATTGAGGCCACCATTCAGTTCGCGCAACAGCAGGGAATCGGCAAGGATGCGTTTGAGTTTCAAATGCTTTACGGCGTCCGGCGCGATCTGCAGACGCAACTCGCGCGTGACGGTTACAACCTGCGCGTGTATGTGCCCTACGGCAAACACTGGTATCCTTACTTCATGCGGCGGTTGGCAGAGCGCCCGGCGAACATCTGGTTCGTGATGAAGAATATGCTCAAGGGTTGAAGCCGCCGGCAAACAACTGCCGTCAACCAACTTCCGTTCGTTTAGGAGCGCACTTGTGCGCCGGCGTAGAGTCATCAAGCGTCATGTTCTTTCCTGGCACAGGCGGACAAGTCCGCTGTCTAAACGACAGCGACTCTGAGGATTAGAGACAACAAATGAACTGGTTATGGATTGCATGGGTCGTTCTTGGCCTGGCCCTTCTGGTCGCGGAGGTGTTTACCAGCGGTTTCGTCTTGCTGTGGTTTGGCATTGGGGCGCTGGCCGCGGCCTTCACCGGCATAGTCGGCATCGATAGTCTGGCGATTCAGTTTCTTGTCTTTGCCGTTGTTTCAATCGGTCTGACCGCGGCCTCGCGCACCATCTTCGTCAATTATTTCTCGCGAGAGAAGACCGGCGATTCATTGCGCACGGGCATGGATTCATTGCCGGGAAAGATCGGCACCGTTGTTTCTTCGAGTCGTGGTGCTTTGAATGAAGGGGCAGTGAAAGTTTTCGGCTCAACCTGGACTGCGTATCCGGCGCCGGGAGAAGAGCCTCTGGAAGCCGGCGAGCGTGTGTGCGTCGAAAAAATGGAAGGCGCGTCGCTGTACGTGCGGCGAGTCGATCAGGAAGCTGATTGGCGTGCGAAGTCGCTGCCGGAGTGATCAGAGACTAGTCAACTGGCTGAGCCTTAGAAGCCATAACCGCTTCGCGGTATCAGTCAACCTACAATGGCTATCAAAGTGCAGTTCTGAATTGAATTTGCGGACGTGGCGATACACTCAGTGCGATTCGGTGTCTGCTTCGAAATTGTCTTCCAGCGTTTTGTCTTCTTCCAAAGCAGGTAGTTCGATCGTGATGCGATCGGTGGTAGGTTCCTGTAGATCGTCGCCGTCAAAGCGGGCCAGCACGACTGTGATGTTATCCTCACCACCGCGGTTGTTGGCTTCGGCAATCAATTCGTCGCAGGCCTTAGCCAGGTTGTCCGCATTGCTCATGACGATGTTTTGAATATCTTCAGCCCGCAGCTTTCCCGACAAGCCATCACTACAAAGCAGAACGATGTCGCCACGCTTCAGTTGGATGCGCCCGGTTGCGGGAATCACGTCGCTTTGCGCGCCCAGGGCCTGCAAAATAACATTGCGAAACATGTGAGTCTCGGCTTCGGCTTCGCTGATTTGTCCGACATCGACAAGTTGCTGCACCAGGGATTGATCCTTTGTGGCCAGGCGAATTTGTGCTTTGCGAATGATGTAGGCGCGACTATCTCCAACCTGAACCAGATCCAGACCGCCCGCCCTGACTGCGGCGCCGGTAAAAGTCGCTCCCATCCCGGCACAGCGGGCGTCTTCCTGGCTGCGCATGTGAATCGCAAGATTGGCATAGACCGTGGCGTTCTTAAGACAGTCCACCAGCGGCGCGTCATCGTCACAGCCGCCATCGGCCTCGCTCCCAACCAGCATCTCACGCACCGAGTCGACTGCCATGCGGCTGGCGACATCGCCGGCCAGCGCGCCCCCCATGCCGTCAGAGACGACCAGCACGACGCCTTTCTTGCCCAGTTCAAAGCTTGAAAACTCTTT
This sequence comes from Acidobacteriota bacterium, assembly GCA_025463135.1. GTDB lineage: Bacteria > Acidobacteriota > Blastocatellia > Pyrinomonadales > Pyrinomonadaceae > JAOAPY01. Next base: position 69,801 of record JAOAPY010000013.1, on the reverse strand, counting down.
GGGCGCCTCAACACCATCCGAACCCGTCCAGGTTTTCTGACTGGAAAGGTCGAGGACCAGAAAATTGTCCTCGTTCCCGCGGCGAACCCGGCCTACGTCCGATTTTGCATGCAGCTCTACAATCATAAGGAGAGTGATCTACGCTGGTTTATAGGTCGAAAGTCAGAATGATTTTAACCCGTCTCTCGTTTTCGTGTCATCCGGCCTGGCACAGTGAGTCAAGCGCCGGTAAATAACTACCAAGGATTCGCTATAGTTTCTTTAACGCCTGATCAAGATCCGCGACGATATCATCTGTATCTTCAATTCCGACTGAGATCCGTACCAGCCCATCTGTTATTCCCAGTCGCTGGCGTTTGTCCGGGTCAACTGAGGCGTGAGTCATGGTGGCCGGATGGCAGATTAACGTTTCGACTCCTCCCAGGCTCTCAGCAAGGGTGCACAGCTTAACAGATTCCAGCACGATTCGGGCAGCCTCCAGCGAACCTACATCAAAGGAAACCATGCCGCCAAACCCGCGTTGCTGCCGCTTGGCCAAAGCGTGTTGCGGATGCGAGGCCGAGCCGGGGTAATAAACCTTGTGCACCTTGGGGTGTTCTTCGAGAAATGCCGCGACGGTGCGGCCCGACTTGTCATGTTGTTCCATGCGCAGTGCCAGGGTTTTTGTGCCGCGTATCACCAGCCATGAATCGAAGGGCGAGAGGATCGCGCCCGCGCTGTTCTGCACGAAGCCAATCCAGTTGGCATCTGTTTCATCGTTCAGGACCACCATGCCGCCAATGCCGTCGGAATGGCCATTCAGGTACTTGGTAGTTGAATGCACGACAATGTCGACGCCGAATTCCAATGGGCGCTGCAGGTACGGCGACATGAAAGTGTTGTCGCACACCACGCGCGCACCGGCGCGATGGGCCACCTCGGCAACGGCCTTCAGATCGGTCACCGTCATGATCGGATTGGTCGGCGTTTCCACAAATACCATTTTTGTGTTCGGCTTGATGGCGGCTTCGACGTTCAAAGCGTCAGAAGTATCTACGAAATCAAATTCGATGTTGTAGTTCGCCAGAATCTTTGTGAACAAACGCGCGGTCCCGCCATAGGTGTTGTCGGAGACGATGACGTGCTCGCCGGCTTTGATAAGACGCAACGTGGCATCTATGGCCGCCATGCCGGAAGCGAAGGCGAAACCAAACCGTGCGCCCTCGAGTGCGGCGATGTTCTTCTCGACGGCTGTGCGCGTTGGATTCTGGGTGCGCGCGTACTCATAGCCTTTGTGCCGGCCGAGTCCGTCCTGCGCATAAGTCGACGTTTGATAAATCGGTACCGTCACCGCGCCCGTGGTTGGGTCCGGCTCTTGTCCCGAATGGATTGCTATCGTTGCGAAGCCCATAATGTTTTGGTCTTTGGGTCTTTGGTTTTTGTATTTATTTGAAATCTTGAACATTCTGCGAATCACCCAGACCTTTGATAAGAAATCCAAAGACCAAAGATCAAAGACCAAAGTCCTTCTTAATCGAATATTCCCTGACTCAAATATCTTTCCGCGCCATCCGGAAAAAGTGTTACGACGCGCTTTCCTGGGCCCAGTCGTTGGGCGATGCGATAGGCGCCGGCGGCGGCTGCACCCGAAGACCAGCCCCCCAGTACTCCTTCAGTCAGGGCCAGACTGCGCACGGCGGCGCAGGTCTCATCATTCATCACCATCATGATTTCATCCGCGAGCGTGGCATCATAAATCTCTGGAAGAAATTGCGTTTGCCCGATGCCTTCGATCTGTTTCTTACCTGGCGCCCCGCCTCCATAAATGGATCCTTCGGGCTCAACCAGAACGCAAAGTGCCTCGGGATTGATCTTTTTCACTGCCCGCGACACGCCGACAAAAGTGCCTGAAGTACCGGCGCCAATCACGACCGCGTCGATGTGTCCATCCATTTGTTCGATGATTTCGCGGCCGGTAGTGGCCTCGTGATAGGAAGGATTAGCGGGGTTCTCAAACTGCTGAGGGATGAAACTGTCTGGGATCTGCGTAGCGAGTTCCCGTGCTTTGTTCACCGCGGCTGTCATTCCCAGTTCCTTTGGCACGTACTCGATTTCGCCGCCCAGGGCTTCCATTAGTTTCATCTTTTCCTCGGCAAAACCTTCAGGAACACACAGGATAACACGATACCCCCGCGCCACACCGATCAGCGCGAGACCTATCCCGGTGTTACCGGCGGTCGGTTCGATAATTGTCGATCCCGGCTCGAGTAGTCCTTTGCTTTCAGCGTCCAGGATCATGCCGAGCGCCGCGCGGTCTTTAACAGAGCCGCCGGGTGCGAAATACTCGAGCTTGGCGTAGATGTCGGCCAGCGGTGGCGGCGCGAAACGGGAAAGATGGAGCAGGGGAGTATTGCCTACGAGATCGATAATGCTTTCGGCAGGGCCCGCGTTCATCAAGAGTTAGCTGACAAGATAAGTTTGAAAACAGAGACGCATGGTAGCCTCCGAGAAACACGGTGTCAATTTTGTTATGGCGAGCCCTGAGAAATTCATCTCATTCTCACTCGCTTGAAACGGCATCAATATAGTTGGAACAGCAAAGCGAACTGTTGAGCGATTTTGTAAGGCCACTGAATGTGCCAGGAGCTAAGTCACGTGAGTCGATTGTTTGACGCCGAAGGCGTCAGATCCTGCTTTCCACTCAATCTCGAACGGCACTTCGGCAAACGAACACTTGATGCGTCATGTATGTTGTTGCCGTTGAAACCGGGTGAGAATGAAAGGAAGGTCTGAGAGGAAGGGAGTTGGGGGAAACCGTTTCTTATCGCCGGCGCTGGCGTGGGTCGAGGTACTCGCGCAGGCCGTCGCCAATGAAATTAAAAGCCAACACCGTGAGGACGATGGCGATGCCCGGAAAGATCAATGCGTGTGGTGCGGCTTGCAGCGTGGAAAGATCGCGCGCCTCTTCGATCATTACTCCCCATGAAGGCGCGGGAGGCGGCACGCCCAGACCCAGGAAAGATAACGCGGCTTCCGACAAGACAGCCCCGGCCATACCCAAACTTGCCTGCACGATTAGCGGCTGAATGGCATTCGGCAGAATATGGACCAGCAGTATGCGCAGGTCGTTCGCCCCCAGTGCCCGCGCGGCCTGGACAAAATCATACTCCCGCACTTTCAATACCTGGCCCCGAATCAGGCGTGCATACCCCACCCAGCCGATAATACAGAGCGCCAGAATTAACTTGTTCAAGCCCGCTCCCAAAAACGCCACCATCGCAATGGCCAGCAAGAGACCGGGAAAGGCCAGGAAGACGTTGAAGACATAGCCCGACACGATGCGATCGATCCAACCGCCGTAAAAGCCCGCGAGGGCGCCGAGTATCGTGCCAATAAATGCCGAAACGCCAACCACGATTATTCCGACTTGAAGAGAGATGCGCGCGCCAAACACAACGCGTGAAAAGATATCGCGGCCGGTCGAATCAGTGCCAAACCAAAAGTTACCAGACGGCGGCAGATAGCGCATGGCCAGGTTCGTGGCGCCCACGTCATGCGGCGCAATCCATGGAGCGAAGATCGCGACGATCAATAAGATCGAGACGATAACCAGGCCGATGATGGTCAGGCGATTCATAAGAAAGAGAGGTCTTTGGTCTTAGAAAAAGCAAAGACCAAAAACCAAAGTCCAAGACCAAAACTCAGGACACTCGAATTCTTGGATCGAGCCACCGATAAACCATATCCGTTAACGAATTCGCGAAGATGTAGGTCACGCTGATGATCAATACGCAGCCCTGCACGACGCGATAATCGCGCTTTGCTATTCCGTCCTCGACTAACAAAAGCCCGAGGCCGGGCCAGCCAAAAATCTTTTCCGTAATAATTGCTCCAGCCAGCAGTACGCCCAATTGCAGGCCAAGAATCGTCACCACGGGAATCAGCCCATTCTTAAGGACATGTTTATAAACGACTTTTCGTTCACTCAATCCCTTCGCGCGCGCCGTGCGCACATAGTCTTCGCCCATCTCTTCAATAACTGAAGAGCGCACCATCCGCGTCAATATGGCTGAAAGCGCCGCACCCAACGTGAACGCCGGCAAAATTATGTCGCTCCAGTCGAAGCGTCCCGACGGCGCCAGCCACCCGAGCTTGACGGCGAACAGATAGACCAGCATTGGTCCAATCACGAAACTGGGCAGGCTGATGCCGAGTAACGCCACGACCGATGCCGTGTTATCTATCAATGTTCCCTTGTGTGTGCCAGCGATCACGCCCAAGGGGATGGCGATGGCTACCGCGAAGAGAAGAGCCGCAAGCGCGAGTTCGATGGTTGCAGGATATCGTTCCAATACCAGATCCACGACTGGTCGATCTGTGCGAAAGGATGAGCCAAGGTCTCCGTGTAAAACGCCGGTCCAATAGTCCGTGTACCGGTTGTGGGCGCCATGCCACGTAAAGTGCCTGGCGCCCTGGACATCGCGAGGAAATGAGAAGAAGAAAGGTGGACGATCAAGGCCATGCCTGGCGCGGAACTGCGCAAACTGTTCGGGTGTTGCCTGCTCGCCCAGGACAGCGACCGCGGGATCGCCGGGCACCAGCTCGATCAGGATGGTGACGAGCGACACGACTGTCCAGACGACCAGCAGCAGAATAGCGACCCGTCGCAATCCGTTTAGCAGTTTATATTTTATTGTGGACCGCACCGGTCGCGAATAATAGCACGGCAGGTCGCATGAGTAGCACCCACTTCAGAGCCGGTAGTGGCCTAATTTGCCGAAGGGCGTCTTACGGTTTCACTCCAACAACCAACCATAGTGAGTTTAGGTCGTTTATCCCTACTGACAACGTGTCATTGGGTTGCGCTAGGACAGGCACGCCCACAGCCGTTAGCGCCTGTATTAACCCCGCTCCGCGCGGCGTCGTGGCACGTTCCCACAATAGGAGTCCCTTTGGATTCTCTCCAAGATGCTGGCTGGCCCCTAAAGCAACACTCCACCCAGCTTCTTTAAGCACTCCATATAGTTCAACGGCAAAACTATTTGATTCTGGGTTAGAAGAAACATACGAAACAGTCGCGGCCCCCTTAGGGGCGACGCTTAATCGTTCAAGTAATCCAGCGCGCTGGACGGGTGTTAATTGCCGAAATCTTTGGCGTTCCGCTACTTCGTTCAAGTGTTTCTGTAGGTCTAGGCGCGCTATGTCTGCGGCGCGTTGGGCGCTTGCTAGTTCTTTGTTACTGGTACGTAACTCTAGGGCTATTTCATCTTGTCTAACGCGGGCCGTTGCTGCATCCTTTTGGGCATCGGCCCGCACCTGCTCAATCTTTTCGTCGGCTTCGGCCCTCACCTTTGCAGTTTCTATCTCGATCTTCGTTTGGGCATCTTGTCTGACCTTTGCAGTTTCAATGCCTAGTCGCGTCTCTCCGTCCGTTCGAGCTTTTGCGATTTGCACGTCTTTGTCATGTGACAAGCGAGCCAACTCAGTCTTTTGGGTTTCGTTTACTCGCCAGCTTAGTCCAACACTTACAAGGGCAGTAACAAAACCTATTCCCAAGGCGACCGCGCTGATTAGCCCGACCAAATGAAACCATTTTGTAGCGTCCATAGATGCCAGCGATCTCCTTTTTATAATTGCAGCCATAATCTTGCTTTGCGTTGCTGTTTTTGCCGTTTACGGAGTGCGCGCGTACAAGCGTAGTTGTAACACAAAAACCCTTGACAGGAAATAGAAACTGTATTACATTATTTCCGTTGACAGGGAGATAAGGCAAATGGCAAACGTCCTACCGAAAGATAAACAGATAGCAATAATCAGCGCGTTGGCTGAGGGTTCGAGTATGCACTCAATCTCGCGCATGACTGGTATACACCGCGATACCATCTGCCGTCTAGGTGTTCGCGTTGGCAATGGCTGCGCTAGGGTGCTGGACGCCAAAATGCGCGATTTAACCTGCAATTTCCTGCAATTCGATGAACTGTGGAGATTCGTGGGAAAGAAGCAAAAGCACGTCACCTTTGACGACGATCCGACCAAAGGCGACGTTTGGACGGTCTGCGCCATTGATGCCGAAACAAAGCTTGTTCCCGCGTTCAAAGTCGGCCAGCGCGACCACCTAACCGCGAACGCTTTTGTTAGTGACGTTGCCTCTCGCCTTCGCAATCGTCCGCAGGTTTCAACCGATGGTCTACGCGCTTACGTTGAGGCGGTAGAGAACGCTTTCGGCATGGACGTTGACTACGGAATGATTAATAAGAACTACGGTGCAGATAAAGGCGAGCATCACCAAGAGCGCCGCTATAGTGCGCCTGAAATCGTATTCAGTGAAAAGCGCCACGTTGTTGGCCGCCCCAACATGGACTTGGTCTCGACAAGCTACGTTGAGCGATTGAACGCGACCACTCGCCAGCACATGCGCCGCTTAACTCGCCTCACTCACGCATTCAGCAAAAAGATTGAAAACTTTGAGGCGGCTGTTGCGCTTCACTTCGCTTATTACAATTTCGTTCGTCGTCACGCGACAATGCGATGCACCCCTGCGATGGCCGCTGGCGTTGAGCGTAGCTATTGGTCGGTTGCCGACCTAGTAGAGGCGGCATCATGACCTACATCGAAGAACTACAAGACGTGATCCGTCGGTTGCACGGCACGGAGTCAACCCATGTTGAGACCGTGCCAGTGGTTGAGACCTTCAACGGACAAACAATTTGGGAAGGCGAGGTTGAGGTGTTCGATCTACACGAACATCCGACCGCCTCCCGCCTCTACGCTTGGGCGCACGACACGGACGATCCAGAGCATCCAAAGCGACCGCCAGCCATAACGCCTCGTAAGGCTGTTCAAGTATTAATAGCAAGTGATGTGAGGGAGGCGCAAGCCAATGCCGAAAGCTAAGAAGATCGGAAGGCCAAAGCTGCCGAAGGGGCATGCGAAGGGAAAGATTGTTCCCGTCCGTTTCAACGACGAAGAACTAAAGGCAATGACGAAATGCGCTGACCGGAGCGAGCATAAAACCTTGTCTGCTTGGATTCGCCACACGTTAAAGGAAGCCACGCAAAGTTGCGGGTAACAATGCTATGCCAACCATTCAAGCTGTGGATTTCAAATTAGGCCAAAGAGCCACTTGCAAAACTCGGTTTAGTGATGCCACGGGCTGGTCCCGTGGCGTCACGAGGTCCGTTCCGAGTTTTGCAAGTGGCTCTTAAGTCTGCGCCACGGAAAAGAATGTGGGCCGGGCATGAAAGAATGTAGCCCGCGGAAATCAGCTCCCTAAGACTTCGCACAGCCCCGACAACCGTACGCCGCCACATGAAAACCAATCCGCGGGCTACATTTACTGGTTGCGCAACGGACGAATCCGCGACAACCAATCCCTTGCCAACTACTCCGGTTTTCTGCCGGAGTGAATGGCCGCAATCCCGCCAGTCAAATTCAAATAGTCGACTTCCTTGAATCCCAGGTCGCGCATCAACTTTGCCAGTTGCTCCTGGTTGGGAAACCTCGTTACCGAATCCGGTAAATATTCGTAAGCGCTTTTCGAACCGCTCAAAGCGCCTCCCAGCAGCGGCAGCACCCGATGAAAGTAAAAGTGAAACAGGGCTCGAAAACCCGGCACTCCTGGCTGCGAAAATTCGAGCACCACCACTCTACCGCCGGGTTTGGCAACCCTTAACAGTTCATTTAACCCGTCGGCAAAACTTGAAAGATTCCGCAGTCCGAACGCGATGGTGACTCCATCGAATGCGTCATCGGGAAAAGGCAACTGCAGCGCGTCTCCTTCGACGAACGGTACGGCGCTCTGCTGTCTTAAGGCCTTTCCGCGAGCGATTGCCAACATCGGTCGGCAGAAGTCTGTGCCAATCACGCGAGCGCCGGTGGCGTCGAACAATGTAAATGCGAGATCCCCTGTGCCGCATGCGACATCGAGAAGTCGATCACGCTCACCCCGACCACTTCGCAACAGCCTGGCGACTTTGTGGCGCCATCGCTTATCCATGTTGCCGGACAGAAGATGATTTAAAAGATCGTAACGAGCCGAAATAGTCGCAAACATGCCGCGAACGCGAGTCGCATGTTCCTTATCGGCTGCGCTTCTATTCGTAAACACAGTTAAGCTGAGAATCTTTGGATTATGGTTGCAGTGGGATTGCGAAACATTTGTAATTAGTCAGGCTTGGTAACCGGCCGGGTATTTTTCATGAGCGGATTCACATTCTTCGGCGCAGGAAGGATGGGCAAAGGTCGCTTTTTGGCTGGCCCGGATGTTGTTGTCGCTTGCGGTTCGGCCGACTTCGGCGTGGCTTCACCCAGGACTTCAATGTTCATGGTGGGCGCCAACCTGGTTTTTAGATCTTCAGCATTGCCGACGACGACGGTAGCGATGGCCGTTTCGCCAAAGAGTCGGGCCGCAACTCTTTGCAGATCTGCGGGCGTGAGGGAATTCCAGGCGCTCGTTTGTTCGTTGATGGTAGGCAAGGCATAGGCTTGAATATCGAGCCAGGCATTCGCCATCGCATCGTTCTGCGCAAGCACGCTGGCCGGTGTGCTGCCGTTCCTGGCGGTCTCGAGCTCCAGCGCCAAGACCGGAGAGTCCACCAGGGACGTAAGCACCTTGCGCGCACTCCCCAGCGCTGCTCCGGCCAAAGCATTATCGACTGCGGCGCCCATTAGAAACATGCCCGGCAGCACGTGCGCTTCCTGCCTTACAAATAAGCCTTTCAGATCGGGCGACAGTTTTTGCCAACGATTCGAGGCGATGGTGGCCAGCAGGGTTGAAGCAAAGTAGTCCCGGTCGGCACGAGCCAGGCCCCGCGTCGCCAGCCGTACTTCAGTCGTTTGCGTTCCCGGAACATTCGCGATCAGTGTACGCGGATCGGCTTGCGGTGGTTGACGGAAAGTCGCCGGTATCAATTGATCACTCTTGCGCCAGCCTCCCAGCAACTGTCGCAACGCCCGCATCGCCCTTCGTTGATCCACACCGCCAATAATTACCAGCGTCGCGTTGTTGGGGCTGAGAAACTTATCGCGCGCCAGCATCAAATCGGCCCGCTCAATGCGCGAGACGGTCTCGATCGTTCCACTTGGAGCATTCGCATAAGGAAAATTCCCGAATAGTCTCTCGGCTGCGGTCCGATTGGCTATTTCCGCCGCCGAAGGCTTTGCCTCCTTCAGCGCTTTGATCCTCACCTCGCGGACTTTGGTCACATTTTCGGGCGTGAGCAGAGTGGTAACCAGACCTGCGCGCATCACGTCCACGATACGGTCATAGTCAGCTGCGCGTCCCTGCAAGGTGACGTTAATGGCGTCGTAGTTGGTCTCGACTTCCAGTCTCCCGCCCATTTCTTCTTTAAAATAGTCATGCGTGGCGCTGTCCGGAAACAGGATATCTCCGAGCAGGGCCATGGTTCCGGTCTTGCCCGCCGGGTCAAAGGCGGCGCCACTGTTAATCCGAAGTTTCAGGAGAACATTCGGGTCCCCCGGACGGTTCAACAGCAGAATGCGCAGACCATTTAGAAGTTGCTCGCGTTGGGGCTCGGGCGTTTGGGCAAAAGAAACTTGTGGTAACAGACCGTTAATCAAGCCGATTAAGGCGAGTATTAAGAGCGTGCGAGGGAACAATTGGACCGTTTTCATAAGACTCTTTCCCGAGTAAAGCGCGTTAATGTCTATTGCTTTGTCTGACAAATCACTGTCCCACTTCTAAACCTCGAGTACAGCATGCCGGAACTTCATTGCCGCGATGGGTGTTGGGTTAAGTTAAGGCGAAGCAAAAACATCTTAGATGTCGATAATTAACCCGTCAACCGTTTGCGCCTTAAGCGCATCAAAGCGTTCGATTCCCGGGTAAGAAGCTGTGGCGACATTCTGCCCGACCCTTTGAAGTAATCGGTAGTATAATCCGGGCCATAGCGGTATTTGATAAGCCTGCGGCGGCTGCGACTACAAAAAAGTTAAGTGGAAGGCCGTATCTTTTAACTGTTTGGCGGTAATACAAGTAGGAGCGACTCCTACAGGATCGAGTGCTTGATTGCCAGATAGGATAACAGACGAGCTTTTGCTTGCGAGAGCAGGGGGCGGTGACCAGGCAGCTTTCCTTCTCCTTTATGAAAGGCACCGGAACCGGATTTTTGGTTTTGCGTATCGCCTGCTGGGCTCGATCGAAGCGGCTGAGGACATCACGCACGATTGTTTTTTGAGTTTGATTAGGCAGCCGGGAAACTACGATCCGGGGCGCGCCGCTCTTCGCACTTATCTTTATTCGGCCGCGCGGAACCTGGCGATGAAGTATTTCCGCAACCAGGGACGAGAAATGGCTCTCGACGATCTATCCGAACATCCCGTGGTCCCCCGACGCGAAGAACCACTCCGCAGACTGCTTGATGAAGAACTGGTGAGCAAGGTAAAGGAGGCGGTGGCCGATTTGCCTCCGCTGCAGCGCGAGGCCCTGGTCTTGTTTGAGTACGAAGGGTTGGCGCTGAGTGAGATAGCTGAAGTAGTTGGAACCGACGTTGGTGCGGTAAAGAGCCGGCTTCACCGAGCCCGCGGGCGACTGCGTAATACACTGGCGCCTTATTTGAATACTAGCCCGGAAATTGTTACTTTGGAGCAGGCTTGACATGAGCACTATCGAGCCGGATGACAAGTTCGTATCGGAAGAAGAGCTGCATGCGCTGCTGAAAAGATGGCAGTCGCCGCAGCCTTCGAGGGCATTAGAAGAGCGAATCACTTCCAGCTATCTCCGCGAGACTAGCCAGGCAAGAGTTTTGAACGATTCAATCCTTCCGAAAACGGATAATGAGGTAGTAACGATGAAGTTTTGTTCTGTGTGCAAGGAAGAGTTCGCGGACAAGTTCAGTTTTTGTCCCGTGGATGCCACACCTCTTACCGCAGCTCCGCGCGTCGAAGAGCCGAGCGTTACTGCCATGCCCGCTAACGGCGGCGCAGTGTTGCTAAATAGCGAGCCGGAACCGGGCTTCGAACCGGCGTTCGAATCGGCCTTTGCCAGTGAGACTGCTCAGGCAGCAGTCCCTGCTGGGAATGCCCTGGCGCAGCGTGGCGAATATCGTCTCACGATCATGAACGATGCCGGACTTGCCAGCAGGCTCGGTGGGGAACTCAAGGATGTCGCCCACCAATACGAACTAACCTGGCCCGAGTTTAAGCGCGACCCGATGGGGTTCATCAAACGTTCTTTTGTAGGTTATGGCCAGATTGTGAAACGCTTCCTCGCGAACCGCAATGTGGTTATAGCGATGAGCGTGGCGGTGTTCGCTTTGGTCGCGGTGGCGGTGATCGTAGGGCTGCTTGATAAATCGAAATCAGCCGGCACCGGTCGATACGCCGTGATCGCTTTTGCAGTAGTTGCTTTCTGTGTGCTTGTCGCTATGTTCGCGACCTGGCTTGGCAAAGAGAGCGGCGCCGCGGTCATGGGGGCGCAGCCGTCAGACTCCCGCACCGTTGCCTTTGGAATGGTTGGCGCCTTCGTTTTTATCTTCGCAATTTTGGCTGGCCTTTTATATCTGGATCGCCGCCACCAGAATCAGCTGGTCGCGGAAAAGACGCAGGACGACCTGGAAGTACAACAGCTCATCGACATTCCTCAGGATCAGCCCACGCCCGATCCGGGAACGGCCGGTTTCAATAAGGGCAGCGGCGGAGGCAGCAAGCCGAAGCAGGAAAAACCCGGCGGCGGCGGTGGCGGCGGTCGACAGGAAGCTACCCCGGCTTCAGCAGGCAAGTTGCCTCAGGCATCATTGGATGTGCCGCAGATTCTGCCGCCAGATCCAAAACCGCCTGTCATCAAGAATCCTTCCTTGCCGGTGGCTGCGACCGTGAATGCTGATCCGCTGCTGGTACCACCCGATGCACGCGTACTTCCCTATGGCGATCCAAAATCCCGTAGTACGACTCCATCATCTGGGACGGGTACGGGAAATGGAATTGGCAGCGGCACGGGTACGGGTGTCGGATCCGGAGAGGGGAATGGAATTGGCCCCGGTCGCGGCGGCAACATCGGCGGTGGCGACTATAACCGAGGCGGCGGTGGCGCCGGCGGCGGCGGTGGCGGCACGGACTACAACAAAGTTTTTAGCGGCAAGGAAGTCACTTCCAAGGCGCGCGTAACTTTTAAGCCTGAGCCGCAATACACTGAAGATGCACGCAAGAACCAGATCACCGGGACCGTGGTGCTTCAGGCGATATTCACTGCGAGTGGACAGGTAACATCGATTCGCGAAGTCAGGGGATTGCCGAACGGCTTAACGGAAAAGGCAATTGCAGCCGCGCGTCAAATCAGGTTTGAGCCGGCAATGAAAGACGGTCGTCCAGTGTCGATGTACATGCATTTGGAGTACAACTTCAATCTGTACTAATCGTAATCGGAGTTAGCAAAACAAAAGCGGCGCCGGTTTCTGAACCGGCGCCGCCCTTTTTTTAGCGTGCTCCGGTAGAGCGAAGGCAGGGTCCCCGGCGGGGTAGCCCCGCTGGGTGTTGGAGCGCGACGGCGCTTTGTTCATAACTAAAGCTATAAAGAATTAGCCGCGGATGAACGCGGAAAGCGCGGATCAGACAAAAGCGCAATTCAGATCCGTCTTGTCCGTGTTCATCCGCGGCTAAATTATCTTATATCCAAAGCTAGTCCAGTCGCTCGACAAATCGCTTGATCCGCTTTAGTCCTTCTTCCAACTGGGCCATAGACGTCGCATAAGAGATCCGCACGTAGCCCTCAGCGCCAAAGCCGGCACCGTCGGTCACCACTGTCTGTTCTTCTTCCAACAACCTCCGCGCAAATTCGCCGGACGTCTTGATCTCCCCTCGCATGCAGCCGCGCAAATCGGGAAAGGCATAGAAAGCACCTTCCGGCTCGTCGCAACGAATTCCGGGAATATCGCGGAGCGCCTCGAGTAGCCATGCGCGTCGGGCCGTATATTCAGCCAGCATCGCGGCCACAGATTCCTGTGGACCCCTTAGCGCTTCAGTCGCAGCCCACTGCGCGATCGAGGTCGGATTGCTGGTGCTGTGACTCTGTACCTTCAGCATTGCTTTGGTCCATTCGGGGGGCGCGAGCGCATAGCCGAGACGCCATCCGGTCATCGCATAAGTTTTTGAAAAAGAACCGGCAATGCACAACCGTTTGCGCAAGTTCGCGGGCAGAACCGCCGCACTGAAGACTTCCGCCGGCGGGTAAACAAAACGCAGGTAACATTCGTCAGAGATGGCATAGACCGCGCGGTCAGCCAGCAATTCCATGATTGCCTGGAACTCCGCCGGCGGGATTACGCGACCCGAGGGATTGCTGGGAGAATTAAGGATCACTGCTTTGGTTCGCGGTGTGATTGCGCGCTCGATCATTGCGGCCGTCACCACAAAACCGTTTTCTTCCGTATCGATGAATACCGGAATGCCCCCGGCAAAAACCACGATCTCGGGAAAGGTCACCCAATAGGGCTTGGCGATGATGACTTCGTCACCCGGATTAATGAGAGTGACGATCGCGTTAAAGAGGGCCTGCTTACCGCCCGAGGTGGCCATTACCTCCGAACGTTCGTAAAGAGTGCCAAACTGTCCCTGATAAAAATCGATGATTGATTGTTGTAACTCGCGAGTGCCGGCTGTTGGTGTGTACTTTGTCTTGCCCGCCTGCATGGCTGCAGCGGCGGCCCGCTTAATGTTTTCTGGAGTATCAAAGTCCGGTTCGCCGGCGCCAAAATCGACCACGTTAGCGCCCGTCGCCCGCAGTGCTTCCGCAGCCTGCATCGCCGCCAGCGTCGACGAGGGTTTCATGTGGGAGACGTTTTCGGATACAGGGAAGGGAGAACTTGCGGCTTGGGTCATCATCAAACTGTCGATCCTCTTTTTGGGGGCGGAGTATAGCACGCCGGTAATGTCCTAACTTGTTTTGTAACGCAAACTGTTAGTCTGCGTCGGCGTTGACTGCCATCCATGCCTCGCAGGCTAGCAGTTTGCGTTACACCGGTTTGATGTGAGTACAGAACAAGCTACGGAAGAAGATTATGCCGGCTTCTCTTCGATCTTCTTCTTCATACGTTCCTCGACCAGTAGCGGCACCAGCCCGTCCAGCGCGCCGCCCAAAAGGAAGACTTCCTTCACCAGTCGCGAACTAACATACGAATAGGCTTCGGCCGGCATCATGAAGACGGTTTCGATTGACGGCTCAAGGCGGCGATTCATCAGCGCCATCTGCAACTCGTACTCATAATCCGAGATGGCGCGAATGCCGCGCACTATGGCTTCAGCTTGTTGCGCGACGGCGTATTGGACCAGCAAGCCTTCAAACGAATCAACCCGCAACGCACAGGCGCCGCGATCAATCTGCTGCAGGATTTCGGTCAACATCTCGCGCCGCTCGCCGACACTAAAGAATGGTTTCTTTTCCGGGTTGATCAGGATGGCGATAATGATTTCGTCAAAGAGCCTGCAGCCACGCGTAATGATGTCCAGATGACCATTGGTGACGGGGTCGAACGAGCCGGGATAGATTGCACGACGCATGGGAGTGAATGGTAAGGGTTAAATGGTGAATCGTAAATAGAAATCGTTGGAGTCACATCCATCCGGTGTAGGGGCGGACCTATGTGTCCGCCCGTGCAGCTAGATCACGAACGCGGGCGGACACTCAGGTCCGCCCCTACAAGACATCCTTCTCATTCTCACCCGTTGAAAGCGGGTGAGAATGAGACAATCGCTATCACCATTTGGTTACGGCTCTTCGACACCGGTAGTGGGTCAGTTTGATGTCCGATAAGCTTTTTTAGCTTCGTAACGCCGCGACAAACTAAAGTTTGTCGGACATTTGCCGCGAAACTGACCCACTACCCTCGACACCGACCTTCTTGACACATAAGCCTCGGCGATGCTTCAATAACTTCGACAAACGTGGTGAGTTAAAGCGACTTGCGGCCACGTAAAAGAATCCGCTAAACAGCTCGGCGAGTCTTTCAACCGCTATCCGAATTCAGGTTTGAAGAATGGCCCTGCGTTGTTTCAGCGCGGGGCCTTCGATTTTTGTTTTGAAAGTATGAATCATCGACCTGGACAGACAGTTGAAAGTTGCGTGGTCGGCGCGCTGTTACTGGCCGGTCTGATTTCTTCAGGAGAACCCCAGGAGAATATTAAGCGGCCGCCACTGCGGGTTCCCGAAACAGCGGACACCGCTTTGCAACTGGCGCCCCCCAGGTTGGCGCGCTGAAACTGGGACCTTAAGCGAAGTAGATCTGAGCGGTGACGGAAAATCCGACGTGGTCCTGGTAATCTCCCAATGCTAAGGAACAGTAGAGAACAATGAGCAGTTTTCTCGATACATTAAAAGACCGCATCGTCGTCTTTGATGGCGCGATGGGCACGAATCTGCAAGTGCAGAATCTGACACTGGAAGATTTTGGCGGCCTGCGGTTTGAGGGCTGCAATGAGCATCTTCTGATCACCAGACCCGACGCCGTCGAAAATGTCCATGCCGCGTTTCTCGACGTCGGCTGTGATGTTATTGAGACGAATTCTTTCAATGGCACTCCAGTCGATTTTGCAGAGTACGACATGGCGGATCAGGCGTATGACATGAATGTTCGTGCCGCACGTCTGGCCAAACGGATCGCTTCCGACTACTCAACCAAAGAAAAGCCGCGCTGGGTGGCCGGCTCAATGGGTCCCGGGCGCAAATTGCCGACGCTCGGTCACATCGGTTTCCTGGATCTGAAATCCGCATACGGAGAACAGGTCCGTGGTCTGCTTGATGGCGGCGCCGATCTGTTGATTGTCGAAACCTGTCAGGATTTGCTCCAGACCAAGGCAGCGTTGGCAGCAATCTTTGAAAATTTTCGCGAGCAACGGCGGCGCGTGCCTGTCATCGCCCAGGTGACCATTGAAGTATTCGGCACCATGCTCAACGGAACTGAGATCGGCGCCGCACTCACAGCGCTCGCGCCGTTTCCTATCGATATTATCGGGATGAACTGCGGTACCGGGCCGCGGCATATGACTGAGAGCATCCGTTATCTTTGCGAGAATGCTCCCTTGCCGGTCTCTGTGCTGCCCAACGCCGGTTTGCCTTCTGTTAAGGAGGGCAAGATGCACTATGACGAAACGCCGGAAACATTTACGGCGCAGGTCGTGCACTTTGCCGGTGACTTTGGTGTGAACGTCGTAGGCGGTTGTTGCGGCACCACGCCCGCGCACTTGAAACTTGTAGTCGAAGCCATGCAGCGCATCTCGCCAAAGCAGCGCAGCGCCAGGTTGGTGCCTTCGGCTTCATCAATCTACTTTCAGCAGCCCTACGTTCAGGACAGTTCTTTCCTGATCGTCGGAGAGCGGGTCAACGCCAGCGGTTCAAAGAAAATGCGCGATCTGCTGAACGCTGAAAACTGGGACGGTTTGGTAGCTCTGGCGAAAGATCAGGAGCGCGAAGGCGCGCACATTCTGGATGTTAACGTCGACTTTGTCGGCCGCGATGGCGAGGCCGATATGCATGAACTGGCATCGCGTCTGGTGACGAACATCAAGCTGCCGCTGATGTTCGACTCGACCGAGTGGCAGAAGATGGAAGCAGGTCTGCAACATGCCGGCGGCAAGAGCATCCTCAATTCGACAAACTACGAAGACGGCGAGCCGCGCTTTGCCAAAGTAATCGACCTGGCCCAGCGTTATGGCGCCAGTGTCGTCATTGGCACGATCGACGAAGAGGGAATGGCTCGCGCCGCTGACGCAAAGTTTCAAATTGCAAAGCGCGCCTACGAGCACGCGACCGGAGAGTTAGGATTGCCGGCCTCTGACATTTTCTTCGATCCACTGGCGTTGCCAATTTCGACTGGAATTGAAGAAGACAGAGCCAACGCGCTCGAGACTTTGAAAGCCATCAAGCGCATCAAGACTGAGTTGCCGGGCTGCTTCACAATCCTGGGCGTCTCGAATATTTCATTTGGTTTGAATCCCGCTTCGCGCGTCGTGCTCAATTCCGTATTTCTCCATGACGCGGTCGAGGCCGGTCTGGATGCGGCCATCGTGAACGCCAGTAAGATCGAACCGCTCAATCGTATTGGCGAACAGGAATTGAAAGTCGCACGCGAACTGATCTATGACCAGCGGCAGTTCGATGGCGATGTCTGCACTTACGATCCGCTGACCAGGTTCACCACGCTGTTCGAAGGCGTCAAAGCCAAAAGCGCCAAGAAAGCCAGCAAGGGCGAAACAGTGGAAGAGCGCTTGAAGAACCACATCATCGATGGCGAAAAGATTGGTCTGGAAGACGAGCTGAAAACCGCTCTGCAGAGTCATCCGGCGCTCGACATCATCAATAACATTCTGCTCGAGGGCATGAAGGTGGTGGGGGATTTGTTTGGCAGCGGTCAGATGCAGTTGCCCTTTGTGTTGCAGTCGGCCGAAGCCATGAAGGCTGCCGTGCGCTTTCTGGAACCCTTCATGGAAAAGAAAGGCGGCGCCACCGCAAAAGGGACAATGGTCCTGGCGACCGTCAAAGGCGATGTGCACGATATCGGCAAGAATCTGGTGGACATCATCCTGACCAACAACGGTTATAAAGTCATCAACCTGGGTATCAAACAGACGATTGATAATATTTTGAAAGCCCAGGAAGAACACCAGGCCGATGCTGTCGGCATGAGCGGATTGCTGGTCAAATCCACGCTGATCATGAAAGAGAATCTCGAACTCATGAACGAGCGGGGAATCAAGGTACCGGTCGTGCTGGGTGGCGCTGCGCTTACCCGGCGCTACGTTGATGAGGATCTGAAATCACTGTATCGGGGCCGGCTCTTTTATGCGAAGGATGCTTTTGCAGGTTTGCATACGATGGATACCTTGATGAGCGGCGCGGTAGCACCGACTTCAGCCGCTGAGCGGCCCGAGGTTGAGACCGAAGAGGACGTTGAGGACCTGGTAGGGGAGGAAGCGAAGCTCGGAATTCGCAAGTCTACGAAACCGCGCGGCGCGATCTCCGCCGACACAACACACACAACACGTTCGAGTGTCCGCACTGACGTGGCAATTCCCAAAATGCCTTTCTACGGCTCACGAGTAGTGGAAGATATTCCACTTGCCGGCGTCTTCGCGTTCGTAAACGAAACTGCTTTATTCAAAGGGCAATGGCAGTTCAAGCAGGGAAGAACACCGCCGGAACAGTACCAGGCGATGGTGCGGGACACGGTGCGCCCCGTTTATGAAGAATTAAAGGAGCGCTCGAGACGTGAGCAACTGTTAACGCCGCGAGTCGTGTATGGCTACTTCCCCTGCCACTCGTCGGGCAATGATTTGATCATCTATCAGGATGATGAAAAGACCGAGCGAATGCGTTTTACTTTTCCGCGTCAGCCCGCGGGTAAACACCTTTGTCTCGCTGATTTCTTCGCCCCTCGAGAGGCGGGCAGGATTGATGTTGTTGCTTTCCATTTGGTGACGATGGGCCGGCGCGCCAGTGAGTATGCCCAGGAGCTTTTCAAATCGGACAACTACGCTGACTATTTGTATTTTCACGGTCTCAGCGTGGAAAGTGCCGAGGCACTGGCCGAGTTGTGGCACAAACGCATTCGCGAAGAGTTGGGCATAGCCGATCAGGATGCCGCCGAGGTTACAAAGCTGTTCCGCCAGTTCTATCAGGGATCGCGTTTTAGTTTCGGTTACCCGGCCTGTCCCAATCTCGAAGACCAGGCAAAGTTATTTGAACTTCTCGATCCCGCGCGCATCGGCGTGGAATTGTCGGAAGAGTTTCAGCTCGAGCCTGAGCAATCGACCTCGGCGATCATCGTGCATCATCCGGAAGCGAAGTATTTTGCGATCGACTGACAGAGTGGTTGTTGGTCTTGGGTCTTTGGACTTTGTTTTTCTTAGTCTTCGGTTGAAAATGGTTCCTTGATGATCGCACCAGTCAAAGATCTTGAGGGCCTTCCGGGACAGCCAGCCGAAGGACCAAAGATCAAAGACCAAATTCCAAAAACCGAAACAATCGATCCTACTGCGGAAGAATTTTCGGTCCTTTCTCGCTTCGAGCGCTTTTCTTTTCGTCTTGTCACCCGCATGAACCGGGGCCGCTGGAAGCGCTTCTGGACCTGGTGCCAGAAGGTTTTTGGCGCCGGTTGGATACATCTTGCGACCTACAACATCATGAACGTCTATGGCCTCGAACATGTCGAGGCCGCATCCCGCGATCGACCTATTCTGCTGGTGGCCAATCATCGTTCGTTCTTTGATATGTACGTGGTGTCGACAACGCTCTTTCGTCACACGACCTGGCGCAAGCAACTCTTCTTTCCTGTGCGCGGGCGGTTCTTTTATCAATCGCCGCTCGGTCTGTTGGTAAACCTGATCATGGGTTGGTGGTCCATGTACCCGCCGTTCTTTGCTACCGCCGACAAACCTTTTCCCGAAAAGCGGGCCTTCGATCAGTTTTCAATGAGACTCCTGAGCGAGCTTTGTCGCAACGGATCCGGAAATGTGATTGGATTTCATCCCGAAGGCACGCGCAACAAGAGCGGCGACCCATACTCGTTCTTGCGCGCCCAACCAGGTGTGGGCAAGTTGATCAAGGATGCCGCTCCCCAAGTGATTCCTGTTTTCATCACGGGTCTGGGAAACAAACTGGCAAAGCAAGTGCTGGGAAATTGGACTGGCGGCGAGCAGATCCGCATCCACTTTGGGCCGCGGATAGATCTGACGGAACATCTGGCGAAGAAAGATCGCCTGAGGACTCATAAAGAGATCGCTGATTTCGTTATGAGCAAGATCGCGGAATTGGGTGAAGCCGATCGGAAAATGAAGGAGTCCACCACCAGCTAGAATCTATCTCGTTCAGAAAGCAAGGTGCGCCGGCTTGCTCGATAGTTAAAAAGCGAGCGTTGACTGCATCGTATCGCAGCCGGGCAAGTCCGCTTTCCAACGGAAAATTGGAAGTGGAATAGTTGGATTTAGAAGATAAATGCCGCTTCCCTTAATAATTGTAAATCCTGTATCCGCGGGCGGCGCCACGGGCAAGGCCTGGCCGGGCATTGCCAGCGACCTGCGCTCTCACTTCGGGCCGTTTGCGCTCGCCTTTACAGAGAAGCCCGGACAAGGCGTTGAGCTCGCCTCCGCGGCAGCCAGAAAGGGAACCAAATTCATTATCGCCTGTGGTGGTGATGGAACGATTTCGGAAGTCGCAAATGGCATTCTGCAATCCGCCACCACTGCCGAGCTTGGCATCTTGCCCAGTGGCACCGGCGGAGACTTTCGCCGCACTCTCGAAATTCCCACGCGCACGCGCGATGCCGCTGAAATATTGCGCACCGGACAAACTCGTTTGCTGGATGTGGGACGAGTAACGTACATCAATGCTGCCGGAGTTGAAGACACGAGGTATTTTCTCGGCGTCGCTTCCTTTGGCATGAGCGCCGACGTGATTGAGCGGGTGAAAGAGAGCGGCCCCGAATGGCTACCCGCAAAAGCACCAAAGTGGCTGACCGGTCGTCTTTCGTTTGGGGCCTCGATGCTCCAAACTGCGATGGAATCGCCCGCCACTAGAGTCGTAGTACAACTTGACGACGAACATGAGCGTCACTTGACTGTCGCCAACTTCGCCGTCGCCAACGCGCGGTATTTTGGCGGCGGGATGAAGATCGCCCCGGAAGCGAAACTGACCGATGGGCGCCTTGATGTGGTTTGTATTGGGGATCTGGGCGCGCGCAAGATTCTCATCAACGCCCCCAGGATTTATCTTGGCTCGCACTTAAGTATGGACCAGGTGCATCACGCGTTGGCGAAAAAGGTGCAGGCCCGTCCCGCATCGAACGACGAGGAGATCACCGTGGAAATCGATGGCGAGCTAGCGGGGCGCTTGCCGGCCACCTTCCAAATTTTGCCGGCGGCGCTCAGAGTGCGCTGCCCGGCGTAATGACTCGCCAATAGTAACAATTCACCGAAGCAAGTTATTTTTGATCGCGAAAGGACCTACTGATGAGCCAGTCACTTTTGTCAGCGCAAGCCAGTACGCTTCCTTGTCCGAGTTGCGGACAGATGATCTATAGCGACGCCGCCCAGTGCCGGTTCTGTTCGGCGGCCATCGATCCGAAGGCAGCGGTGGAGGGCGCCAATTTACAGGCGCAGGTAAACAATGCGTGCAATCAGGCAAAAATGATCCGGCATATGGCGACCGCGATGTGGGTGTTGTTCGGGGTGGGCTTAATCTTCAGTGCCGGAACAATCGCCGTCATGGCCTTCTTTTTTATCGTCCCTGCTTCTTTAATACTTTGGCAGATTAAGTACGGGCGATTGGAAACAGCGGATCCTGATTTCAAAAGGGCGAAACGAGATCGACTAATCGCAATTGCCTTATGGTTGCCCGCCGGCTTGCTGCAGTTCGCAGTCATAGCGCTGTCGGCCATCGGATCGTAGCGCCAATTTCTGAGACAACAGCAAAAGCCTGAACGTTTTCCGGAAACTAAGGTAATTCCTGATCTCTAACTAGGTTTATCCTAACTGACAAATGGCCATGAGGGGTGTATTCATGTGACCTCATGCCCAAGTACAGAAGGCATTGCCGTAATTGTGAAGAACGTTTGCGATGGTCCAGCGTTCATTGTCCTCGCTGCCAAAGACTTATTCCCGCGTTAAGCTGGCTTATCACTTTGGCGCTGATGATCGTGCTGGGAATGACTCTATTGCTCAAGCTCGTGGATCTCCTGCCCTAGTAAATTTTTCACCAGCGCCGCAACCGGGTTCTTGTTCGTGTCCTCCTTATAGCTCCTTCCGCACAAAGCCCAAGCAGCCAATGGGTTCAGGGTAGTGGGTCAGTTTGATGTCCGATAAGCTTAATAGCTTGTCGTAACGCCGCGACAAACTAAAGTTTGTCGGACATTTTCCGCGAAACTGACCCACTACCGGGTTGCGGCTATGCCGACGAACAGTGCGGAAAGGCCCTGCCTTTCCGGCAAGGCTGATTTGAATTTCCTGGAGGCTTCGCTCCAATTTCAGAGGCGTAGCCTCGGCGGGTCATGAACTCAAACTCGAGCATCACGTCCCGTCGCTACCGCTCCGGATTCCGTATTGGCGGGACGCCCCGGTGCAGCGTCCCATCTGCCGCAAGGTCACTACTGATTGTCGACCCGCCCTTCGATCACTGCTTGTATGCTCGACGGTACATTGGAAAAGAAATCGTAGCCGGTAATAGCCTCGACCTGATCGACACTCACGCGATAGGCGCGCCAGTCGGTACCAATCGATCCGGAATTGGGCATGACGACGGCAATGGTGCGTGTCACGGTGGTTACGCGCGAGACATCATTGGTTCCGTTCGTCAGCACGATTATTACTTTCCATGTTTGGGCCGGTACAGCGACGTGTCCGTTGGCAATGAAGTACTGCAATCCCTGACCACCGGAAACAATGTAAAGCTCGTTACCCTGTGACACCAAAGTGCGGCAATAGCTTTCCAGATTCGCCCACACGCCCTGATTGTTTGCCGGCATTTGGGGAATCATATTGCTCATCAAAAATGTCGCGGAGTTCGCTGTCACCGTGATGGTGCGATCGGCTGACGGACACATGTGGCCGCGATCAAAGCCCGAGCCGGAGTAGTCTGTCGCCTGCACCTGATACCAACCCGCAGGCAAACTGGTATCAGCGCGAAAATCATTCTGACGGGCCGCACTGCCCAGCCAGGAAGTATCAAGGTGCCAACTGACCCAGTTACTTTCGCCGTGATCGCGATTGTAGGACATCGAGTATTGCGGCTTTTCCATCAGGTAGTTGAGTGGTTGCCCCACACTCGTCGTCGCGTTGCTGGGGTTCCCCATCGTCAAGTGTTCGCTGGGAACCGGAGTCGGTGACGGAGTCGGAGTCGGTGATGGTGTAGGAGTCGGGGTCGGTGTGGGCGTCGGCGGCGGCCCGTAGTCGCCGATTAGAATGTTGTCGAGATTGATCCGATTGGCGCCGCCTGAGATTT
Source organism: Acidobacteriota bacterium (assembly GCA_025463135.1). Taxonomy (GTDB): domain Bacteria; phylum Acidobacteriota; class Blastocatellia; order Pyrinomonadales; family Pyrinomonadaceae; genus JAOAPY01. The sequence continues at coordinate 46,883 of JAOAPY010000013.1, read as the reverse complement.
TCCGAATCTCAAAACGTATGGCGTTCGCGTTGTTGACGTTGAAGTTGGCTGTCTGCAACGTGGTGGAACTGGTAGTGATCGTTCCCGCCACCTGCGTCCAGGTGCTGCCACTATTGGTCGAGTACCATAACTGCCAGGTGCTGGACCCATCGGTCCCGAATTCAGCATGTTGAATTGAAACCGTGCCGGCGCCGGTCTTGTCAAAGTTCATGCGCACGCGTCCCACTTCGCGCACGCGCGCCGCATACGAGCCGGTCTTGTGATCGGTGGAAAGATTGCCGGTTAAGGCATCGTCCAGATACCACGAGCCGGTTCCCAAAGTGACATTGGCGGCCGCATAGGAAGTCTTTCCCCCCGCCTCGAATCCTTCGCTGAGTGACTGCGTCGAAGCCGTCCTCAGCGCGAAAGTCATAGCCAACAGCACGCATCCAAAAACGAGTAACCTCGCGGTCACACTAGTGCCCTTCGATACTTTCATGCGACTTCCTCCCTCTGTGGTGGTTCACGGACGACCTGGTTAAAGGAAGCCGCGAACAGTGGTTGAAAACCTCAGCATGCAGATCAGATCGCTGCCGCCGGTGTACGCTGGGCTAGCGCTTGGGAGTTCCTGTCGGGTTATGTTCCCAGGGACGGTAAGACGGTGCAGAATGAATGGACTTCAAGCCTGTCTAAATGCCGGTGGTGGTTGAAATCGATTTAATTGCTGACCGAGTGGCATAGTACGCATATTAGAGCGCTTTTAGCTATCAAATAAATTCGCCCGTAGCCGAGGCGGTAACTTAGAATAGTCAGCCATGAGTCTTTCAATTATCCTAAGCGTCGTTTTCATGGTGGCTATTGCCGGGACCGATCCTGCCAATCCGGGACCGCACGCATCCTGCGTGCTAAGCCTCAGCTATCATTCCTCTCTCAATTCACTACAAGCCAAGTTGGAGAAAGCGCTGCTTGATGCTATCGAAAACGGCGACCTGCAAAAAGTGACGGCGCTTTTGAATCAAGGGGCGAGTGTAAACACGAAGGGCGTCAACGATACGGCACTGAACACTGCGCTTTCTTACCAGCAAGTGGAGATAGCCAGATTATTGTTAGCGAAAGGCGCTAAAATTGAACCGGGCGATCTGGCCGACGCCGCGCGCGGATCGCAGGGGGATAACGAAAAGGCAACTACGCTTGTGAAGCTGCTGCTGAGCTATTTGGACAAGCAAGCAGCGGCCCAGGGAAATAATCGCCGCGCCGATCTGACCGTCGGCGGCGCTGCCGCCTTAAGAGATGCCGCCAGAGCCGGCAATCTCGAAGTCTTGCGGCTGCTGTTGGAACGCGGCGCTCCGGTCAACGGCAAAGATGAGAACGGCGACGGCGTGTTGATGGAAGTGGTGCGCTCGGATCGCATAGAGGCGGTGCAGATGCTGCTGGACGCTGGCGCCGACACAAAGGCAATCGACGATCGTGGAATGACGGTTCTGATGAATGCAGCCCGGGCTGATTATCGGAGTGACGTCGCGACGCGAGTTCCCTTACTGAAACTGCTCCTGGCCCATGGCTCCGACGTTCGCTTCCGAGACAACGCCGGCCGCACAGCTTTGCATTACTCTGTCGAGCAGATTATGTCCGAAGGCGGCGGCTTTCGCGCGCATGCCGAGATCGTGAGGCTGTTGCTCGAAAACGGCGCCGACGTCAACGCTCAGGACAAACGAGGTAACACTGCCTTGATGGATACGGCGCAGATCTATAAAGGCACTCTGGAGATACCGAGACTGCTTTTGGAGAAAGGTGCTGACGTCAATCTCTCGAACGAGGAAGGTGTGACCGCGCTAATGGCGGCCGCCGATAAAGGTAGAAGTGATTTGGCGCAACTGTTACTTGATCGAGGGGCACCCATCAACGCAAAAGACAAGCTTGGTCGTACGGCGATCGTTCATGGAACCGAATCGGGAGAGGCAGACGTTGTTGTTCTGTTGGCGAACAAGGGTGCGGATCTTTCGCTGACAAGTTACAAGACTGAGGCCGAGTTGAAAACCGCGTTACACAACTTCGCGTTCCTGAAAGCGGTGAGTTATGGCCGCATCGCCGATGCCAGACAACTTCTGGAGCGTGGCGCCGACATCAACGCAAAAAACCGAAATGGCGGCACGGCATTGATGTCGGCCAGCGAAGGCTTTCAAAATGATCTCGTTGAACTGCTGCTCAGCAAGTCCGCTGATGTTAATGCCCTGGACGATCAAAGCAACACGGCGCTGATGTTCGCTTCGCGGGGAAATAATCGCGAAGCGGTCAAACTGTTGCTCGATCATAAGGCCCAGACGAACAACGTGAACAAGGAAGGGAAGACGGCGTTGCTCCTCGCCGCTCAGGGTGGTCACACGCAGGTTGCCGAATTGTTGCTCGCCAGTGGCGCCGAACATCGTGCCCGTGATGGCGAGGGGCAAACTGCTTTGTTGGTGGCGTGCGATCAAGACGGCGCGCAGGATGAGCTCGTACAACTCTTGTTGGCGAAGGGCGCCGACATTAAGGCAGTTGATAACCAGGGGAACACGGCTTTGATGTTGGCGGCGCGCGCGGGAGGGTTCATGGTGATCGAGTCTTTGATTGCGGGCGGCGTTGATTTGAATGCCAGGAACAAAGATGGTCTTACTGCCTTGAAGTTGGCGCAGGAATCAAAGCGGTCGTATCCCGAAGCGCGCACTGAGATTGTCAGGCTGCTGCGCAAGGCCGGAGCGAAGGAATAAGTCAGTGAAGGCGGAAGGCGGAAGGCAGAAGGCAGAAGGCAGCCCCCCACCCGATCTCCGTTTAGAAAACGCACTTGAGCGCCGCGCGTGGTTATCATTCAATTCCCGAGTTGTCTCTAACGAACCCACGGCGCACAAGTCCGCTCTCTAAACGGAGGCCGAGCGATGGAACGACGAGCGATGGAACGACGAGCGATGGAACGGCGAACGATAGTGGAACGGCGAGCAGCTTTGTAATCAGCATCAACATGAACAGTCCGCAACCACAGCTGTTTCGACGCGCCATCGTGCGCGCTCCGAGCGCGAATTTTGCTGAAGGCCTGACTACCGTCGACTTTGGTGCTCCTGATTATGATCGAGCGCTTGAACAACACGCTGCCTACTGCGTGGCTCTCGAGCAGTGTGGGCTCGACGTCCTGCACCTGGAACCTGACGCTCGATATCCCGACGCCACCTTTGTAGAGGACGCCGCGGTGTTAACTGAACGTTGCGCGGTCATTACCCGGCCCGGCGCTCCCAGCCGCCTGGAAGAGGTCGACGCCCTTAGACCTGTCATCGCGGAGTTTTATCCTGAAGCGCGATCGATTGTCGCGCCGGGCACGCTTGATGGTGGCGATATCTGCGAGGCAGGAAGTCATTTTTTCATTGGTCTCTCCGAGCGCACGAACGAAGCCGGCGCACAGGAACTCGCTCGCCTACTCACAGCATGCGATTACACCTGGAGCTTTGTTGATATTCGCGGTGTTAGCGGAATTTTGCATTTGAAGAGCGGGCTTGCCTGGCTCGGCGAACAACGCCTGGTGGTTATCGAGGCTCTGCGCGACCTGGATGATTTCAAGGGCCACGATCTAGTTTCAGTTGCGCGCGGCGAAGAGTACGCCGCTAACTGTGTGCGCGTGAATGATCGGGTGCTGATTGCCGCCGGCTATCCAATCCTTGAATGCATGTTGCGGGAACAAGGGTACAAAACAATCGCGCTGGACATGACGGAGTTTCAGAAGATGGATGGCGGGCTGAGTTGTCTCTCGCTGCGATTTTGAATAGCACAGAACTTGCCAGGGAAGCACTGATTAAGTTTGATCTCGTCGACAGTTAGCAAGAGAGCAAGGTGTTATGTGGTCTGAGGCCCGAAGGGCCGGCGTTCAATAGCCACGTCCCGTGAGGGCGTGGATAAGAATGCCTTGGGACGTTGAGGCCTGAAGGGCCGACACTCTTTGCTGATTTATCCTTCTGTTTCGCACCTACGGCGCTCACAAATTCTTTATAACATCATTCCACGCCCTTACGGACGTGGCTACTGAATGCCGGCCCTTCGGGCCTCAGTCATCGACAAACTGAAAAGTATGTCATTACCGTTGAGACCGCGTGGGAATGAGATTGGTTCCTGCCTATACGAATTGAACTTCCCGCCAAAACGAACCAGTACCCTCATAGCCTTTTCGCTTCAAGACCAGAGCGGTGTATATTATCCATGAAACCTTACTTTCAAATTCTTAAGGAGTCAGCTATGAAAAAACTTTTGCTACTGTCTGCATTTCTGATTATCGGAGCTGTTGCTGCTAATTCGGCGGGTGCGTTTGCCGACGCGCCGGCGGTCGGCGCGGACGCCCCGGAATTTTCGCTCACCACGAACGAGGGCAATAATGCCGGTCTCAAGGACTTTCGCGGCCAGTGGGTCGTGTTGTACTTCTATCCGAAGGACGCGACCCCCGGTTGCACGCTGGAAGCGCATAACTTTCAAGCCGATCTGGACAAGTACAAAGCGATGAAGACCGTTATCCTCGGCGTAAGTGTTGACACCTCCGAGTCGCATAAAAGCTTTTGCGCCAAGGAAGGTTTGACGTTCAAACTTCTATCGGATCCGGGTGGAAAGATTTCCGACACCTACGGCTCGGTGATGGAACACGAAGGCGCCAAGTATTCGGCGCGCAATACCTTCATCATCGATCCTCAGGGCAAAGTCGCCAAGGTCTTTATGGGCGTCAAACCTTCCGGCCACAGCGCAGAGGTCCTGGCGGCGTTGGAGACTCTGCAAAAAGAGTCAGCAACGAACTAACTCCTTACGGCGAGGCACGCGTGGAGGGTCGCATGACACAAGCCAACGAGGCGCTGGCGCGGCGCTGGTTTGAGGAAGTGTGGAACAAAGGCCGGGCAGATGCTGTCGACGAGATGTTCGCGGAAAACGGCATCGCCCATGGCCTGTCGGACGATGCGGGCTCTCCGTTGCGTGGTCCGGCCGCCTTCAAAGAGTTTCACGGAAAGTTTGTCGAAGCGTTTCCTGATATCGTGGTTACCGTTGAGGACACGATTGCCGAAGGAGACAAGATTGCCGCGCGTTGCACGGTGCGCGGCAAACACCAGGGGGATTCCCTGGGTTTTGCCGCGACCCAGGCGCCCATTGAGATAACCGGCATTGCCATTGTGCGCATTGAAAACGGCAAAATCGTTGAAGCCTGGAACAACTTCGATTTCATGACCATGTACAAACAGCTTGGGGCTATTTAGCTCGACCGGTAAGGCCCTGTGGTCCAACCCTGCGAGAATCAAATTAATAGTGCTTGAAAGTCGGTTGAAATAGCATGTACTCTTGACTCGTGCATGAAGTGTTTCGGCCCGTTTCAGCTTGTCCCGCCCACTGCGACTCCTTTTCGGTGAAATAGGACCATAAACGATGGCCATCCATGGCACTCTAACGACAATGAGTGTTCCCGACCTGCTTCAGTTTCTGGAGTCTGGCCGGAAAACCGGGAGCCTTAAGTTCGCCCGGGGCAAAATAATCAAACAGATCTACTTTGAAAAGGGCTTGATTGTTGGTTCCTATTCCAATGATCCCAAGGAATACCTGGGACAGGTGTTGATTCATTATGGGAAATTGGACGAGGCGCGGCTACAGGTTGCCATGGAATCGCAAAGGCAATCCGGCGGTCGACTCGGCGAGATTCTAATTGCCCAGGGACTGTTGACCGAAGCTGACGTGCACGAGATCCTGCGCACTCGCACGCTGGAAATCATTTACGACCTTTTCCTTTGGGAAGAGGCCCAGTTTGAGTTCTTTGACAACGAACCCTTCCCGGACGATTTGATTCGCATCAGCGTTCAGCCCACGTCGGTGATCATGGATGGGGCCTATCGGATCGATGAGTGGGGCCGCTATCGCAGTTTGATCCCTTCGGACCGCTGCATACTGGAGTTGAGTGCCGGCTGGACAGCTTCACTTAGCTTTGGCAAAGAAGTGCGCCAGGTCCTTTACTTTGTAGAGAAGGGCATGACAGTGGCAGAGGTCTGCTACAACATGCACGCCTCGGCATTCCATGTGTACGGACATTTATATGAGTTGGTGCGCGACGGCGTGGCGCGGGTTGCGGATGAAGCGCCCGAGACGGCGCCGCCGACTAATGAAGTGGCAGATCTGGTCCAGACGGTTTCTGAACTGATGTGGGCGGCGCGCTCGGAACTGGATGACGGAAAAGCGGACCGTGCTTTACCGTTGATTCAAAAGATTCTGGAACAGGAGCCTAAGAATACCGAGGCGCAGGGTTTGTTACTGTTGGCGGAGGGCGATTTTGTCCGGCAGGTTTATGAGTCGACCTTTTCGCGACAGGCGGTGCCGAAACTACTGATCGCACCCGAAAACCTGACACTCGATGGGATTGGATCCCAGGAAGGATTCGTGCTGTCACGCATAAACGGCGAATGGGACATCGAATCGATCCTCTCGATCTGCCCGTTTCGCGAGGCCGATAGCCTGCGCATGATCAAGACGCTGTTGGACAAAGGCATCATAGGCTTTTGATTTGGCGAGTTGCTGTAATACCCCCAGCTGCCGCACGGGGTTATTACTGAGAGGTCCAGTCTCGAGGGTAATATGAGACGTAAAATATCACTGTCGCTATTCTTGTTGGTGAGTGGCTACGTGGCGGCAAGTGCTGCATTGCTTTTTCCAGGCTCGACCACCCAACGCACCACGAGTTCGTTGCATGCAAACTCTCTCTGCACCGCTGACGAGCAAGTCATCTTCAGTTGCTCGCTCAAACGTTCCGCGAAGATAGTCTCACTTTGCAGCTCAAAAGATTTCGCCAAAGACAGCGGCTATTTACAATACCGCTTCGGCTTGCCTGGAAAGATCGAACTTAAATTCCCCAAAGATCGAAAAGCCACGCAGCAGCAGTTTCGCTACTCCCATTATTTCCGGTACCAGGTTGATCTCACAGAGATCACTTTCAAGAACGACGACTTCGAATATGTAGTCTTTGACAACTACAACGGTGAAGAGAAGACGCCGATATCGGAACAGGGTGTGACAGTTACTCCTCTCCCACCCGCCAAACCCATCGACGTGACCTTAACCTGTGCGGGCAAGCCTAAGGTCGACTACGGCAAGTTGGAGGACGCCCTGGCCAACACCAGTGATTATAACGTTCTGCGCTTTGCATCAGCTGTCAAAGTACTCATTCCAGCTCCTCAATAATTCTTCTTTATTGTCTTTCACGAGTTTGTGTATCCGATTGATCTCGCTGCTACTAAAGCCACCACTGCTCTGCATTAATTGCGAATTACTCGTTGATTGAATGGCGCCGCCTTGTCGCCGTTGATCGCCTGTTGGGCAATAGCGAGATAGGCAGCGATACGTACTTCGGGAGGATGCACGCGACTTGCTCCGGCCTTGGCCCGCTCAAAATTTTCCGTAGCCAAACTGGCCAGGGCGACTATCAGTTGGTTTGCGGTGTTCACCACGCTGTTGCCATTCTGCATATCCAACTCGCCATCCCGATAGAATTTTTGCCCGAACCCATCCAACACAACCGCGGCTGCGCTCATGTCATTGAACTGATCGAGCAAAGGCTCGAGGACTTCGAAGCCACGCTTGGCATCGAACCGGGCAAAGGCCCTGGAAATTTCCAGCAGGGCGTTCATGTGTTCCTGGTTTTCGGCCTGGACCGACGTCCCCAAAATGTTCCGAGCCAACTCGAGAAGATTCAAGGCCGCCTCTCTCTTTTGGCCTGGGCCGATTTGGTTAACTATCTGGCTGAGCATTTGGGCGCGCTCCCTGGCTGACCGAAGATTGGCGACAAGGTGCATTGCCTCCTCGACTTTGCCCTTCCTGATCGCGTCATAGATCGTTTGATTTTCCAGGTACTTCAATGCCTGGCGGCGCTGAAAGGGATTCGAAACGTGATCTCCCAGAATCTGTTTTGCCGTGACAAAGTCTCCCGACGCCGCAGCTTTGCCGGCTATCTGTTGATAAAGTGATTCGCGCATCTCGCGCGGCGCATGCTGGACCGCTTCGAGCGCGGCTTCCATGGTGTCGTTGTTTATTTTGTGCTGGTATGTCTGCGAGAGTGCAGCTTGCGAATCAGGAGGGGTATTTAGTTCGGCGGTCTTCTTATCAACAGCCGCGATACTCGCGGGCGCGTAGCCGGTCATTTCCGAGGTCATCGATTTCAGGGAAGCCAGAATGTTGATGGCCGAATTTCTTTCGTTTGTATAAAAGTTATTGCCGGACGCCGAGTACGAGAGTCCTTCGTTGAGCGTCTTTTGAAACAGGTCACGGTATTCCTGGTCGGACAAGAGCGGCGCTTTCGCGACGGCGTCAGGAGCCGATGAGTTTCTGGAAGGCGCATGCGCGACCCGCAGCAGGTTCAGGGCGAGATTCGCAGCCTCCATATTGTCGAGCAGTTTTTCTGTTTGGAGTTTCGCGGCGATGTCTCCTGCCAAGCGTGCCGCCAGTTCCGGATCGCTGGCTTGCAGGCGGCTGACGGTTTCCATCATGCTGCTCGCGTATCCCTTCTTCAGGGTCTCTTCAGCGATCTGAAAAGCGCGCTTGGGATCGGCCGCGATGATCTGGGTGGCGAGTGACAGTTCCAGTTGAAGTTCCTGATCCTGTTGCTCGGAATATCTTCCGCCATCAGGATTGATTGGCAGCCGCGTCGAACGAAGAAAGGTAAGGGCTCGCTCAGGATCGTGAGGAGCCAAAGCCTGAACCACTTGCCGGCGCAACTGCGTTGCTACCCGGTAGCTTTGATAGTAGTCCTGATCGTCCACATCAACGCTTGCCAGGTATTCCCTGACGCTCTCCATGGCGTCCGCGGCGAAAGACTGGGCTCGTTTTTCGTCCAGGCTCCAGAGTAGCTGCGCCGCTTGTAGTTGGGCGCCGGCGCGCGTCTGGGGAACATGTATCTGCGAGATGGTGTCCGCGGCTTCGAGCAACAGCGCGATACCCCGGGCCTTCAAGATCTCTTGAGCTTTTCCGGTTTGTAATTCCTGCTCGCTGGCATGGCGCAGTTCGATGACTTTTATTTCATAACGGCCGGGACGCGAATTCTCGGGCTGATCGAGCGGCGTGACATCGATTCGATAAACACCAGGCGTAAGCGAAATCAGGGAGACGTTTTCGGGACCCTGATCGCCGTTAGGAGTATCGAATTCTCCGAGGCTCTTACCGCCCGGAGCGAACACGCGGACGACTACATCCACGCCGCGCTGGTCAACGACGAGTTGCAGGAACTGATCCTGTTCCATGGTTATGGTGAAGGTATGCATTTGCCCTTTCGCAATCGTACGTTCGATGGGCACGCCCGTCTGGAGTGCGCTGGGACTTCGTTCAGCCTGGGCTAAGGCGATCGGCGACAGGCAGGCAATAATGCAAGTGAGAATGATGGCTCTGGATAGACGCATGGAGGATCTCCTTAGGAAAGCCGGAACTGTTATGGACCGAGGGACCTGGACGCTTATTGTAAAGGCTGCTGTGACTTAGGGGAACCTTTGGCCTTGAAGGTTGTCCAGCCGCGCGTGAGTAATTTTTCGAGAGAGCCCAAGCTCAGGAGGATGGGGGCCGTGACTGAGAGTTTCACTCGTGCGGCGCTACTTTCGAAAGGCATTGCCGCCGAGAAAGTTTTCTCTCAGGTAACTGACGGTGTCGTGCAGAGTCTCACCCGGGTCGCGTGGCTTGAAGCCAATTTCGCGCGTGGCTTTGTTACAGTTGACGTACCAAAAATGCTGCGCCATCTCGATCGCGCCCGGCTCTACCGGCGAAGCGAAATTCCATTGTTTGAAAAGGGCGTCCACCACTTGCGAACCCGCAATCATCAGCTTTGACGGCAAGGCAAGTTTGGGCGCCGCAATCTTAGTCAAGCGTTCCAGACGACCGAAAAATTTGGTGAAGGTCCAGTTGGCTGCACCAAGCAAATAACGTTCACCATGGCGGCCTTTCTTCATGGCCGTCTGAAAAGCGCCGGCCGCATCGCGCGCGTCTACAAAGCTCAGTCCGCCGCCGGGTACCGCACCGATCTTGCGCGCCATGAAGTCGAGGATTACTTTGGTTGAACTCAACCGGTCATCGCCTGGACCAAGCAGCAGACTCGGATTCATGATCACCAGCCGAAGACCCTTGCCGTTGAATCGTTCGAGGGCCGCCATTTCCTGGTAGGTCTTGCTGGCGTAATAGGGCCAGCGCGAAATAATGTCCAGCGGCGGGGGAAAGGTCTCGTCAGGAATTACATCGCCCTTTTCCGTGACGGCAATCGTACCGCTGGTTGACGCCAGCACAATCGTTTTGGTCCCGGCCTCGCGCGCCGCATCGCAAAGCAGGCGCGTGCCTTCGACATGGACGGCATACATTTCGCGCGCATCGTCACGCTCGCGCGAGACCTTTCCGGCCAGGTGATAAATTTCCTTGATTCCTTCGACAGCTCTCTTGACGTCTTCGGATTTGGTGATTGAGCCCGCAAAAGGTTCGACACCAAGATCCACAAGCCAGTCAGGAATCGAAGTGGCCATCACCCGAATGTCCCTGGTCCCGCCGGCGACCAGTTGGCGCACCAGATGCGAGCCGAGGAAACCCGTGCCGCCCGTGATCAGGGTGATTGCGCGTGGGCGCTTTTCAATTGCGGCGCGGCGTCTTGAGCCCGGCTTGACCGGCGTCATCCGCGCGGTGCGTTTCTGTTTGGTAGTTGCCATAGATGAGTAGCACAGACTTCAGTCTGTGATTCTCGTTGCGCAGGGCCACAGACTGAAGTCTGTGGTGCTAGCCGACGAGCTCTTCGATTGTGATTTCCTTTTCCACGAGGTTGGCGCGTCGTTCACTTTTCCAGCGCTTGCGTAACCCCCTGGCGTCGAAGGGTGTGTTTTGTCGATCGCGCAAATTCTCGACCTGATGTTTTACCAGGGCCGCAATTAATCGATAAGCCTCAGCCCGAGCCATGCCGCTGGTCAGCTCTTCCAGTTCCTCGATGGGGAGATAGCGACCGATACGCGCGCCCACTTCTCGGCTCTTGATGATGCTCGATCCTTTTGGAAACGCCTCATAAGTGCCGTGCAGATAAACGGGAAGGATGCCGATGCGCGAGTGCAGCGCCAGATACCCAATCACGGGCTTAAAGTCAGCCATCTGGCCGGTCATGGAACGCGTTCCTTCAGGAAAGATCAGGGCGTTATAGCCACGATCCAGAAACGAGCGAGCATGACGCAGCGATTGCCGCAACGAACCGGTGCGCTCCATCGGCACCAGGTTGGTAAAGTTCTCCATGTAAGCGCGCTTGTACTTGTTGTCAAAGAAATAGTCGGCAGCTGCCAGCGCTACCATGTCATTGCCAGCGTCGCCGAGCGCCGCCTTGGTCAAGCCCATGTCGAGGTGCGAGGAATGGTTTGCCGCGACGATAAAATTAGTGTGGGGCGGAATGTTGGTGCGACCTTCGTAACGCGTCTTGAGAAACCTCTCGTAGAAAAGTTTCTGCACCATGTCCACGCCCTTGTTGCCCACCGTGCGCACAAACGAGGGAATGTGAATTTCGTCTTCGACTTTTCGCTGTTCAGCCTCGGCCCGTGCAACGCCGCTCTCCCGCCGTTCTTTCGCTGACATTTGCCGGCTGATCACGCCAATCAGTTCGCGCACATCCTGAACTTCATTAAAGCGCTCGGGGGCAGAGATCGAACCACCGGCGTTTTCAATGGCAGTAGCCAACTCAACAAACATCAAGCTGTCGAATCCCAGGTCACTCAACCTGGTGTCGAGCGCAATTTCCGCTACGGGGCGATTGCTTACTGAAGAAACGACTGAGCGCAGCCAGAGTGAATCCGGTCCCTTCGCTTCGTTCGTCACACCTGTGCGGCCGGACTTCTGGCTCTGCTCCAAAGTCTGAAGAATGGCAACCACTTCGCTGCGCTTAACCTTTCGCGTCGCGGTCCTCGGCAACTCGATGTCGGTGAAATGAAGCAGCTTGACACGCTTGTAGTAGGGCAGGCCCGCTGAAACCTCGCGGAAATGTTCTTCGACCCGTCGCTTCAGCTCGTCTCGCGACAAGGCAATGTCATATTCATCGTCCGGCACCACCAGGCAAGCGACTTTTTCACCGATACCGTCCGGTAGGCCGACAATGCTGAGTTCCTTAACATAAGGCGAGTCCAAATATGTTTCTTCAAGTTCGTCAGGGTAGACATTCTTGCCATTCGTATCGACGATAATTTCCTTGGATCGACCGACCAGAAAGAGGTTGCCGTCATCGTCGAGCCGCCCCAGGTCGCCGGTATACAACCAGCGATCGACCAGGGCATTGCGCGTGGCGGCTTCATTTTCAAAGTAGCCCAGCATGACGTTGGGACCACGCGCGATTACCTCGCCGACGCCGCTTGCATCGGGATTGGCAATGCGCACTTCCACGCCCGGCAGAGAACGGCCCACGCTGCCAACCAACAGGCGATTCTCGGGGCGCGTTACGGTGAGCACGGGCGCCGCTTCAGTCAACCCGTAGCCTTCCAGAATAGTGAAGCCCAGACCGCGAAAATCGTTTTGTATTTTTTCACTGAGCGCCGAGCCGCCGCTAATGAAATAGCGAATACGGCCACCCAGGCCTTCGTGAATCGGATAAAAAAGAATCTGACCCAGATTGACAGCGGTCGTGTCGCGCAGCCAGGCGTTCCCCTGGATCATCAGGTCCGCGGATTTGCCAATCCAGTCGCTGCGCTCATAGAGCCTGTTCTTGATGCGCCGATGCAGCAACTCCCAAAGAGCCGGTACGCCTACCATCCCGGTCACGTAACCATTCTTGATCGCCTTGGCCAGGGCATCGCTGGTCAGATCCGGAAGATAGGTTATCTGTGCGCCACGGCTCAAGGGCGTCAGAAATCCAGTCGAAAATTCAAACGTATGATGAAGCGGCAGAACCGAAAGCACACCATCCTTGGTCGACATGTCAAAGACTGATGAGAGCATCGAGACCATGCTGGTAAGATTTCGATGCGAGAGCATGACGCCTTTGGGACTGCCGGTTGTCCCAGAGGTGAAAATGAGCGAGGCCACCGACTGTGTGTGGACCCGCTGCGGCAGGAGTGCGAGTCTTTGGTCCTCTGTCTGCTGGTCCGGCATCGCGAACACGTCGTCAAAGGTCCAAAGCTGCGGCGTCAACCCCGCTGCGGCCAAACGTTCGAGAAGATCCGCATGGTCCTGGGCCAGCTTGACACTCAAAACCAGAGCGGCCGCATCTCCGGCACGCGCGAAATTAATCAATTCGTCGATCGAACTCTCTGGATCAACGGGAATGCAGGTGGCGCCGGCTTTCAGCACGCCAAAATAAGTCATGCCCCACTCGGGTGCGTTCTGACTGATCAGCATTACCCGATCGCCAGCCTTAATACCCTGGCTGGCGAAAAAACCGGCGGCTCGCAAGGCCAACTCGCGCACGTCGGCGTAGGTATACTGCTCTTTGCGGCCGTCACGTTCGATGCGCATAGCCACTCTGGTCGCATGTCGCTTGGTTGAAGTTTCGAACAGCTCAATAAGATCGCGATAGGTGTAGATTCGTTTTGGCTGTGCCCGCATTTCCTCTTCCAGCGTCGGGAACACCCATTCTTTCAAGCCAGGCAGGTGAACGTTCAGCCAGTAGTCATACCAGTCAAAGCGTTCCGGGTTCCAAACGAGCAGTGACTCCTCATCTTTTCCTATCCGGCCGAATAGCGAGCGCAAATTGTCTGAGCGAAAAATGTATGCGTTCTCGTTCGTAAAGGGCTTGAAGATATCGAATGCTTCGGTTGTTTCGTGAGTAATCTCTTCCAGGCGATCCACATTGCCTTTTACGAAATCGATCACATCCACGACCCGGCCACCGCCCCACCGTGGTCGCGCGCGATCCAGCAGCGAGGAAACTTTTTTGGCCGCCGCGTTCATCATCGGCGCCGAAGTTGTTTCAAATCTTCGGGTAGTTACCGGCCGGGGTTCCATGCGCGCTGCGACCTCGTTCACAAAGCGCAGCCCGGTATCTTTTTCCAAAAAGTGTTTTCGTTTGTAGAGCCCGACCAGACCAACAATTCTTTCCATGTTGGCGGGATTGGAATCGCCGGTAGCTGCCTGGTAAACCAGCCGAGGTTCTTCGACGCAGGCAACCGCCGAAATCGCCAGCATCGCCGAGGCGATCTGATCGACCGGGGTGATATCCAGGATCAGCTTTTCGTTTGCCGGTATCTGCGTCTGCCCCTTCAAGACCATGAAGATGATAGGTGCCGTGGTGGTAAACCCTTCGTTCCAGCCGGGGAAGGGATACGAGAGCGCTGACTCGACTATGCTCGGCCGCAGGATGCTGCGGACCATTCCGGTTTCGGCGGCGACCAGTTGTTCGCCGAGCGATTTCGTGTAGGTGTAGATGTTGGGCCAACCCCACCACGCAGCACGTTCGACACCGAGATCAGTCAGACGCGTGCGTGTCCAGACTTTTCGTTCACGCGCAACCGCCAAACCCAGCGCATCGGGATCGTCCGCGTCGCGCCCTTCTTCATTCAATCGTTTGCGGGCCAGGTCGCGGAAACGCGCGGTCATCATGGCATCGCGGGCCGCTTCGCGAACACGTTCGGAAAGCTTGGCGCAGTCTTTGATCTCCTGCTCGACTGAGAACTCCACGCCGGGCATCTCAGCGTGGCGCGGAAAATAACCGATGACCGGATCGCTTTCCCAAACCGGACCAGAGCGATTACCGGCGACGAAACAGGTGGAAACGTGAACGAGTGCGGGCCGCTTCATGCGCCGCGCAAAAGCAATTACGTTCTGGGTGCCCACGACGTTGGTGCGCAATGCACTTTCGAGTGTCGGATTGAAGGTTACGTTACCGGCGGTATTAATTACGATGTCGACTTCGTCGGCGAGCTTTTGCGCCTCTTCTTCCGTGTACCCCAGATTGGTTTCACCAATGTCTCCGCCCAACACTGCGACCTTGTCGCGGATAAACCCTTCGAAGGCGTCGCCATAACGTTCGCGGACAGGATTGAACGGCGGAGCAGTGATCACGCTATTCCAGAAGCGTGTTTCTGATTCCTCCTGCGAGCGCGCGCGCACGGTGACATAGACGCGACCAACGTTGGGAAAACGATGCAGCAACATGCTCAGCGTAACTTTGCCGAGAAAGCCGGTGCTGCCGATCATGAAAATCTTTCGATCGTTGAATATTTCAGTGGGCGATAACTTCATAAGTGGTGTCCGACAAACTTCAGTTTGTCGTTTTGAGCAGCACCGGGCTGCCGGCCTGTAGTAGAGTCAACGACAAACTGAAGTTTGTCGGACTTTTACTCCATGTCCGCGATGCCGATCATCGGTTGATGCAGCATCGTTATCTCAGCGGAGCTGCCCATATAACTGCGCGCCATGGCAATCGCTTCCGTAAGATTATCGGCGCGCTCCCAACCGAGCATGGCTGGAACATGGGCATTCTCAGCGCCGGCCACGATGACTTTACCTACATGTTGGCGTCCGTTTTCTCCCCAATACCACATAAAGAACGGATGCGCGCCGTGATAGGCATTACCGCGACGGTACATCTCGACATAGCTGGGATTGTTGGCAAACTCCTCTTCATACTTTTCACGCAGCACGAAAGCGTCGCGCGTTTCCGGCAGCAGTCGGTTGAAAAACTCGATGTAGCTGGGATGAAACTTGTGATCGAACTCGTCGTAACAGGGGTGTTGCACTATCAACACGCCGCCCTTTTTCAACAGCGGCTTGTTGCGGTAAAAATTGAAGTGATAGCCCAGCGCCATCACCTGCACCAGCAGCGGGTTTAGAATCGAATACACGTTGTAGGGCGAAATGTCGGGAATCCCTGTGATGAGAATGTCGCATTGCCCGCGCACGGGAATCGCGTACTGCTCAAATCCCTTGGCGATGATTTTTTCGTGTACCGGTTCGGTCTTGCCCGCATGGCACGCGGTCATCTCGTATTGAGCGGGACGTGAATGCAGCAACTTGCGCCGCGCCTGCCGGGGCAACTTGCTCATGGCATAGCGCATGGCTTCGAATTTCATGCGGTCAAAAGCGGTAAAGTCATCCTCGTTCTTGAGCAGGAAATCCATGTCGCCTTTGTACATCCGGTTGTTGATCGCCGTTTCGATGTGAAAGACGTTGACGTGTTCGTCCACCAGCTTACCCAGCCGCACGCACTTGTTGTTCAGCTCAGAACGCGCCGGGTCCATATAGCTGTCCGAGTCGCGAATCGTTTGCGGCTCGTGATGGGCTCGCAGCGAGACGTAATCACAAAGGCCGACTGCGACGGACTTGTGACCGCCATCCATCGGCACCAGGTTGATGTTGGCATAGATAAGCAGATCGCTTTCGGCGGCGCGTCGATTGAGA
This sequence comes from Acidobacteriota bacterium, assembly GCA_025463135.1. GTDB lineage: Bacteria > Acidobacteriota > Blastocatellia > Pyrinomonadales > Pyrinomonadaceae > JAOAPY01. The sequence continues at coordinate 30,551 of JAOAPY010000013.1, read as the reverse complement.
TTCAGCGGCTCCTTGTGCCTGGTTTCGCCGATCTTGATCATCCCCTCGTTCCACTCGGCGTCATGGTTGTAATAGCGGTCGGGATAATACTCGTCGTAAATTCTCGAACCGACCATGCGCTTCATTTCCCAGGGCGTCATCTTCCGGTGCAGGGAATTGGCGATGATGATATGCACGTCGTCGACGCCATGGCCGGCCAACATATCCAAAACAATCTCGAGAATGGTCTGGCGAATGTCCGGCGTGGCCATCGGCGGCAAAGGCAGGCTGATGTCATCGACGGCAATCGTCACCTTCATCCCCGGCTCGAGCTGCGCGAAAAGTGGATCGCAGCCATGCGGGTGATTCAACGCGTAACGAATGGCGGCTTCGCGATTGGGCAACCCTTTGAGCGGTGGATTCGGATATAGCACGCGCGTGCCGATAGGCAAGTCTTCAAGAATGAAGTCTTCGCCCGACGGCATGATGCGCGGCGCGCTGTCGCGGTCAATGTAGATAACCGATTCGTGTGTTTTGCGTCTCAGTTGAAGTGCCATAGGTTTGATGTAAAGCGACAACGCCTTGGAGTGCGCTGACCTGTCAGCGCTTTGTTCGGCGGCGACTAGTCGCGGCCACGATCTACTTGAATCCACTCAGAGCGGCCTCAAGCCGCCGCAGATGAAAGCGGCGACTGGTCGCCGACGCCAGAGTGCTACTTTAAATTCAAAATCGGCCAGTCGTGATGCAGGGCTGTCTGCCGCAAACGCATGTCCGGGTTTATAGCCGCCGGATGGCCGACCACGGAAAGCATCGGCAAATCGCTCATGCTGTCGGAATATGCATACGAGTCGCTGAGATTGATCCCTTCGCGTTCGGCAAACTGGCGAATCCATGACGCCTTGGTCGCCGCTGCCAGCACCGGCGGTAGCAAGCGCCCGGTGGCCACGCCATTTACGAACTCGAGATGATTAGCGACATAGTCGGCTATCCCCAGGTGGTCCATCAGGGGCTTTACCGATAGATCCAGCGCCCCGGTGACCACTACCTGACGCAAACCCAGGCTGCGCGATTTTTCAATCAGCTCGTAGGCGCCGGGAAAAACCGCCGGCTTCAGAATGGTCTCGAACAGTTCATGGGCAAAGAATCGCATGCGATCCTCGGTTTGCCCTTTATAGCTTTGGAAGAAGAGGTCATTGAAAACCTTTCGGCTATACTGGTCCGTCACGGCAAAGACAGGCAGACTCAGGAGGGTAGTCGCGCTTTTGCGCAAACTGCTCAACAGGCCCGGCTGGTTCTTCGCATAGAAGGCGAGCGTGTGAACAAGATTTGTGCTGACCAGAGTGCCTTCGAGATCGTAAAATGCCGCCGCTGCCACGCTGCCTCCCAGGTTCGGCTAACGAGATTTTCAGGCCCTGTTTCTGTCAGGAACCTGTTCGAGCTAAAGTGGACAGCCCTCAATATACCGTATTCAGCCCAGTTTAGGGTAATGGAAAAAACTTGTGTATAGAACAGCCATACAATTCGCTCAAAGAAATAAGCGAACATCGCAAAATGCGCCTAATTTCTTCGATCTGGCTTCCCTTCTTATCGCTCTTGGCGTTCTCTTGTCGCTGACGGGATGTAGTCAACCGCCGGCCGAAACCTCGCGAGGCGTGGATGTGGGAGACGCAAAGGCGGCCGCTGAGAAAGTGGCCGAAGCTGATAGGCAGTATGCGGGACGAGAAGACCTGGGGAAACTGCGACAAGCGGTCGCTCTCTTACGCCAGGCACGAATCGAAGACTATGGGAGTTTTGAGGCGGCGTGGAAACTTTCCCGGGATGCTTATTATCTTGGCTCACACAGCACCGACCAGCATGAACGAGGTGAAGCTTTTCGCGAAGGAGTAGAGGCGGGCAAAGCCGCAGTGAGCCTTCAGGCTGGAAAGCCTGAAGGTCATTTTTGGTTGGGGGCAAACTATGGGGGCGCAGCTAAGGACAGTACGCTCGCGGGCCTCTCGAGCATAGAGGATATCCGTAAGGAGATGGATGCGGTCCTGAAGCTCGACGAGGGCTTTCAGTCGGGGAGCGCCTACATGGTGCTGGGCCAACTTTATCTCGAAGCACCCCGCATGTTGGGTGGCGATCATCAGAAAGCAATTGCGTATCTGGAAAAGGGTTTGAAGTTTGGTGAGAACAATGCGTTGTTGCGGATGAACCTGGCCAAGGCCTACCACGCCGCAAATCGAGATCGTGATGCTCGCAGAGAAATTGATAAGCTCTCGTCCATCAAACTCGATCCTGACTATCAGCCCGAATACAAAGAGGCGGTGACAGCGGGACAGAAATTACTTGCTGATTTGAAAGATCGCTGACGAAACTAAAGCGAAACGAAGACCAAGGTTGCAATGCGATTAAGTCAGTTCAGAGAATAGTGACGGCAGGTAAGGGAAGGGGACATGCTCGGCATTTCGACCGGCGCTTTGCAAACAATGGAGCATACGATCTGAGCCGGCATAGTTCAGCGAGTGAATTATGATTTGGGCATCAGGTTGTCGCTCGGGATGTTCGGCCAGCCAGGCAGCGACCACATAACCCGTAAGTCCATCGTCAGCCACCTCCAGCGCGTAGTGTTCCAACGCGAGATCGTGATCCAGAAAGATAAGTTCATACTCACGTTCCAGGAGCAGTTGGACCGCCACCGAGACATCGTCAGTGGTGTCTCGGTCGCAATCGGCGAATCTCAAGTCAAACCAGGACCGCCGCCTTTCATCGTCTTCGACGATTAAAATTCGCTTCATGCTCGCTTTTATTTCTGCTTGCCGCCGACGCGTTTCAATTCTTCCAGCGTCCGTTTATGTTGTTCGAGTTTCTGTCCTGCCTCTGCAAGTTTCCCGGCCGCAGTCAGTCGTTGATAATCATCGAACTCCTGTATCGCGCGAATGATTAGCTGTTGCACATCCTGGGGCATGGCCGCTGGTGACGGCCCCGGCTTTGGCGCGGCTTCCGCCGGTTTGCCTTTCTGTTCCTCGCCAGGCCCCGGTTGTTCCACACCTGGTTTAGGCGCCTCGCCGAATAGATTGGTCATTGCTTCTTCGAAACTCTTTCCATAGCCGATGCGATCCTGTAAGGCCAGCACCACGAGTCGCAATTCCGGCATGGGACTGCTTTCCGCCCTGAGGTAAACGGGTTCAACGTAGAGCAGCGAACGGCCGATCGGAATAACCAGCAGGTGCCCGCGCAATACGCGCGACCCCTGTTGATTCCAGAGCGTGAATTGCGAGGATAGTTGTGCGTTTTGATCGATGCGCGCTTCGATCTGCAGCGGACCATCAATCAGCCGAGACTTGGGAAAATTGTAGACCAGTAATTTGCCGTAATTTTCGCCGTCACAGCGCCCGGCCATCCAGCCGATCATGTTATTCCGGTTTGAGGGGGTGAAGGGCAGAATGATAGCGAACTCGTTGGCGATATTCTCGCCGGGCAATTGCATGAGCACGAAATATGGATCGATGTGCTGCGTTTGTTTCTTTCCCTGGTCGTCAAGGCCGACTTGCGTGGCGATGCTCCAGAGATCTTCTCTTTGAAAGAACACCTTGGCGTTCTGAGTGTGGTAAAGGCCAAAGACTTCGCCCTGGGTTCTGATTAGGCTTTCGGGATAGCGCACGTGTGCCCGCAGATCCGCGGGCATTTGCGACGCATCCTGAAACAGCACGGGAAAAGTGGCGCGGTAGGTGGCGATCAATGGATCCTGTGCGTCGAATACGTAGAATTTTACGGTGCCGTTATAGGCATCGATCACGCATTTGACGCTATTGCGAAGATAATTGACGTTGTTGCCGCCGACCGGGTAGTGCCGCGAGTACGGATAACTTGAAGTTTCCGTGAAAGCATCAATCATCCAGTAGAGATGGCCGTCATTGGCTACCACGATGTAGGGATCGTTGTCATAGATCAAAAACGGCGCCACGCTGTTGACGATCTCTTTGATGTTACGGTGAATCAATACCCGGCTTTCCGCGGTGATGTCGTCCGAAAAAGGCAGTTTCGTAAGATCACCGAGTGCGTACGCCAGCAACATGCGGCGCAGGCCGCCGCCAATTCTTATGCCGCCGGAACCTTCATAGCTGGTGTAGCTGTTCGTCTCGCCCTGGGGATAGTCGAACTCTTTCTGCCTGGTCCGTACATAAACATCGGTATCCGTCTTTTGCCCGTAGTAGATTTCCGGCCGGGTGACTTTTACTTCAGCCGCCTTGGATTCGCTGGGCATATTCGACAGGACGAACTGCGGCATGCCTTCTGAGTCAAAGCCGTTTGCCGTGTTCATGGTCAGGCCATACCCGTGCGTGTAAATCAATTTCTCGTTAATCCAGTTGCGAGATGACTCGGGCAATTTCTCAACATCCATCTCCCGGGCGGCCACCATCATCTGTCGCTCTTGGCCGGTAATGCGATAACGATCGACGTCCACGTCGGGGAAGTCGTAGTAAGTGCGAATTTCCTGTATTTGACGCAAGGTGTCCTGCAGCGCTTTCCAGTCCCAGAGCCTGATGTTGTCGAGCGTGGGACGATTAGCTTCCAGGTGCAAAGCCTCTACAGAATTTTCCGCATCAAACTCGCGTTGCTCGATACCGTCAAGGCCAAAGGCACCGCGCGTCCAGACGATGTTGTGTTCGATGTAGGGCGCCTCGCGGCCCAGCTCGTTTGGTTTGACGATAAAACTGTTGACATAGGCGGGCACGATCACTACCCCCACAACGTACAGGGCGATGGGTAGGGCGACCGCTGCAATGAGCAATCGCAGACGTTTCTGTGTCAGAGCATTCAGGGCGGCGATAACCGCCGCGATCAGCAAACCGATTGAAACCAGAGAAAGCGCCGGCAGCAGGTAATTGGCTTCGGTGAAGGTAACGCCGGAAAATGTTTGATGGTCATCCCACAGGTATGGAAAGCGAGAGAGATAAGTGTTGCCCGCCAGGGCCAGCAGCACAACTGCCAGAGCCCAGGACACAGCAGCAAACGAAATTCCCTTAGATGTTCGCGTGGCCGTCTTATCAAGTGCCTGTTGCGGAATCGCCAGTAACGTGCAAGCCAGCGCAGCCAGAAAAACAATCACTGCCATTGCGGTTAGCCATCCGCTCAACAGTTCATACACCGGCAGCGAGAAGAGATAAAATCCCAGGGGCTTCCCAAATATTGGGTCAGCGGTTTTGGTGGCGACCTGATTGTGATAGAGAGCGAATTTCTGCCAGCCTGCTTTCATCGAAAAGCCAAAGACCAACCCAACCACTATAGAAATGATCCACATTAGCGGGCTGACGAATTTGGCCGGCGAAAATTCAAATGGCTGATTGTTCAGTGTAACCGTGCGCCGCCCCAATGCCTGCGGGGCACAGGTGCGGCTTAGCAGAGAGAAGGCGCCGCGCAGGATTAGCACTGTCAGCAGGGCAAAGACCACAAAGAGCAGCACCTTTAACTTGAACATGTACCAGTAGACTGAGGAATAACCCAGCGACCCGAACCACAAAGCAGAGATGTAGATGGACAGGCTGCGCGAGCCCGCCAGGAACAACACCGCGATCAGCGCCAATAGCCAGCGTCGCCAATGCCGTTTTTTGCTTGGTCCAACATCGATGATTTCGCCATTCGTCGGCCGCAGTGATTTGCTCATGTAGCTTAGCATACGCTCGATCCAACTGACAGGCCACTTTCCGGACATCGCGAAGTCTTCAAAGATTCGTCATCTCATTCACACCCGGTTTCAACCGGGTGATCAGGAACACTCACGGATTTCCTCAAAAAGTTTCAACGGTTTACCTGTAGCCGAGGTAAATCGAAAACCGTGAAACGGCTCCATCTTCGAAGACCCTTCAAGTCACCCGGTTGAAAACCGGGTGTGGATGAGATGAATTGCAATCGCCCCGACAGGCTCGATGGCTTTTGTTTTATCATCAAGCAACCGGACATGTATAATGAGCCAAATGCTCGCGCCAGAAACAATATTGCAGGATCGCTATCGAATCCTTCGGCAACTTGGCCAGGGTGGCATGGGTGCCGTGTATGAAGCCGTCGATCAACGGCTGGATACTACCGTTGCCTTGAAGGAAACGCTCTTCGTCGAAGAAAAACTGCGCAAGCAATTTGAGCGTGAGGCCCGCTTGCTGGCTCGACTGCATCATCCGGCCTTGCCGCGTGTCAGCGATCACTTTGCTGAGGCTGAGGGCGCATTCCTGGTCATGCAGTATATTGCCGGTGATGACCTGGCGGAGATGATAGCCCGGCGACGAGGGTCGTTTCCCCTTGAACAGGTGCTTTTGTGGGCCGATCAATTGCTGGACGCTCTTGATTATTTGCACACGCAGGATCCGCAAATCATTCACCGCGACATCAAGCCGCAAAATCTTAAGTTGTCGTCGCGCGGACAGATCATCCTGCTGGACTTCGGTTTGGCCAAAGGTCAGCTTGGCGACGTCTCGCGTGTGACAACCTCTGCCAGCATCTTTGGCTACACGCCAAATTATGCGCCTCTGGAGCAGGTTCAGGGTCTAGGCACTGATCCACGCAGCGACATCTATGCGCTGGCGGCGACTCTTTATCATTTGCTTACAGGTACCAAACCTCCCGATGCGCTCACGCGCGCCGCGGCACTGGTGAACGGCCAGCCGGATCCGCTGCAACTCGCCGCCGAAGTCAACCCGGCCGTGGGACCACAGGTATCGGCGGTCCTGCAGCGAGCGATGGCCCAGAACCGCGAACAACGCTATCCGACCGCGGCAGCGATGCGTAATGCATTGCAGAGCAGTAATGAGACGACAGTGAGCGGCCGCGAGGAAGCAGCGACGGTGCTATTCCCGTCGGCGACCTCCGCATCGGCGAACACGAATCTGGGTGTTGCCAACCCGACCGTGCCGGTATCGGGGGCCCACAGCGGTGAGACTACGGTGGTCAAGGCGGCACCGGCGGTTCCGCGGAAGCGAACCGCGCCGTGGACGATCGCCGCCGGCGTTCTGCTGCTGGGCCTGATTGGCGCTGGTGTCTTTTACGCGTTCGAGCGCGGGAAAAATGCGACAACAATAACTCCCGCGGCAACGCCAACCCCTGCCCAGGTGTTCAGCGCCTCGGTCGGCGATCCTTCTCCCTCCGGCGGGGGACAAAATTCAGTTGGCGCACACCCCTCGACCAGCGAGAAGGCAAAGAACGCACCCGCGGCTACAGAAAGTAAGAAGAAACCAGACAACTCAAAGCAGGAAGCCGCCCGGGAAGAAGCTGACAGGCAAAAACAAAAAGAAGAGGAACGGCGGACGGCCGAAGATGCCGAACGCGAAGCCCAGGCGGCGAAACAGAAAGAGAAAGACAAGCGTTCGGCAGAAGCTTCCGACGTGCCGGACGTTCCGGGTTATATTGAAGTGCCAGGGCCGAACGGTCGCGGCCGTCGCCGCATACCTACTGTCACCAACAAAACCCTGCCCGATGGAACCAGAATAATGGTCACTCCAAACGGTACGCGCATCGTCACAATGCCGGATGGCTCAACCCGAGTCTTCCCGCCGGGCCAAAGAGGCGGGCCCCGACAAAGAAGAAGGGAACGACCTTGAAGCCTCAGTTCTTCTTCCTGTCAGTTCCATCTGCGTCAGCAGGTGTCCTGGTTAGAGGTACTGCTCCCCTCTCCACGAAAGTGGGGAGCGGTTGGGAGGGGGGTCGGTGCAATCCCCACCGCTCGCGACCTCAACATTCGTAGCGCAATGCCAGCGCAGAAACCCAACTGAGGTCGCTAGTTCAAAACCCGTCACGAGGAGAGAAATGTTTTCATCAAGGTCAATAAGGAAAGTGATTCCGGTTGTTCTTTTCGCTCTGTTACTGGGCACGCAGTCGCGCTTTAGCCCTTACGCCGCAACCAAAGAGCCTGCCAATCCTCCAGTTATCAGGATTACGCCGCCGGCGCCTAAAATAGCCGGCAGTGATCGGCTAGCTGAATTGGCTGGCCGTCGCGCGCGCGTGTCCCAGGCGATGGGCGCTAAAGGTGTGTTGGTGCTGTTCAGCGGTGAACCGCGCGTCTATGCCAATGACGTCGATTATCCTTTTCGTTCAGAGAATAATTTTTACTATCTCACCAATCTCAAACAGACAGGCTCTACCCTGGTACTGCTGCCGGGAAACTGGCCAGTACTGTTTCTGCCTCGTCGCAGTCCGACCGCGGAAACATGGACGGGACATATGTACAGTCCGGAAGAGGCCGCCGAACTCTCAGGGGTGAGAGAGATCTGGGACGCCACTGAATTCACGCCGTTCATTGATGCGGTAAAAAGCCACAAATCATATCGCCCGAAAGGCGAAAGGATATTGCTCTCAGCCGCGCACACTACTGCGGGCTGGGCTGACCTGTGGGCGGCGGCGGAAAAAAATGAAGCGGAACTTTATTTATTGGCAACGGCGGGAAGCGAGAGCAAGGAGTATCGGCGCGAACAACGTTTTGCCGAAGAGTGGGGCAAAGCACCGAACGGATTTAACGTGCGCCGCGTTGGTCCAGTCTTCTCAGAAATGCGTCTGAGCAAATCACCGTTAGAGCTGCAACTGCTTCAGCACGCCATCGACATCAGCATCGAGGCCCATGAACGGGCCTGGGCGAACGCCGCAAAAACGAAATGGGAGTATGAGGTGGATGCAGAGGTCGCCTACACTTTCAAGTTGCGCAACGCCGACAATTGGGGCTATCCGGATATCGTCGGCTGCGGTCCCAACGCAACCACCCTTCATTACGAAGAGTCGCAGGGGCCAGTGAAATCGGGACAGTTGTTGTTGATGGATGTGGGTGCTGAGTACGAACACTATAGTGCTGACGTAACTCGCACCTTTCCGGTTAACGGCAAATTCTCACCGGCCCAGGCAGAAATTTATCAGATCGTTTATGACGCGCAGGAAGCGGTGGCGCGGGCTGCACGCCCGGGAGCGTCACTCGCGGATGTTAACCAGGCCGGCACCGAAGTGATAAAAGATGGCCTGCTAAAGCTGGGGCTGATTACCGATCGCAATTCAATGCAGTATCGCGTGTGGTTCATGCATGGCACTTCGCATTGGCTGGGAATGAACGTGCACGATGTAGGCGGCAGCTCAAAGTTTGTGCCCGGCGCTGTCTTCACAAACGAGCCCGGCATCTATGTTCGACCAGATGCTCTTGATAACCTGCCGAATACTCCCGAGAACGAAAAATTTATCGCCGCCATCAGGCCGGCCTTCGAAAAGTACAAGAGCATCGGCGTGCGCATTGAAGACGACATGGTAATAACCTCGGACGGTGTTCGCTGGCTGACCGAAGCCCTGCCGCGAAAGATTTCCGACATTGAAGCATTTATTGCCCGGGCACGACGCTAAGCCAGGTACTGCAGGCTGCCAGCCTGCAACTGTTCCCGACACGTCTTCTCGGTGTAACTCAGCAGGGTGGCAGTCGTCTGTACACTATGCTTACGCTGCTCAACATCTCGAATATCGCCTTGATTGACGAGCTGCGCGTGGAGTTCGACGTTGGGCTCAACCTGCTTACCGGCGAAACCGGTTCAGGTAAGTCGATCATTGTCGACGCTCTCGGAGTACTGATCGGCGGCCGCTTCACCACGGATTTACTAAAGTCGGGAACAGAACGCGCGTTCATTGAAGGCTTGTTTTCAGTAAAGGCGAGTAGCGAATTGGGAGCAATCCTGGATGCCGCGGGAATCAGCCTCAGTACCTTCAACACCGGTGCGGAAGCTGACAAGACAGCCACAAACGAGGTCATTATCCGCCGCGAGCTGTCCACCTCAGGCAGAAACAAGATCTTTGTCAACAACCAGCTGGCCACCCAGACGCTGTTGCGCGAGCTGCGTCCATTTCTGGTGGACATTCACGGACAGGGCGATCAGCAGACGTTATTTAGCATCGACAAGCATCTGGAACTTCTGGATGCTTTTGCGGGTGTTGCGCCCTTGCGTCGAGAAGTCGGTGATACCTACCAAACCTGGAGCGCTCTCAAGCGGGAGTTGGCCGCCCTGCAACGGGACGAGGCTGAGAAGTTTCAGCTGGTTGATGTTTTGCGATTTCAGATTGAAGAGCTGGAACGCGGTCAGCTCGCCATCGACGAAGACGTCTCGCTCGCGGAAGAGCGACGGCGGTTGCACAACGTCGAACAGTTGACGACGCTGTGTTCTGAAAGCTATGCGCTGATTTATGAAGATGACGATGCGGCGCTCGCTCGCGTGCGTCAGGCAGCAAAACAGATCGAAGAATTGGGCGAGTATGAGTCCAGCTTTCGGGCATATCTCGAAGGACTTGAATCGGCGCGGGCGACGCTCGAAGACCTCGCATTTTCGCTGCGCGAATATTCCGAGAAGCTCGAATTCTCGCCGGCCCGGCTGGCAGAAATAGAAAACCGGCTGGCGGAACTCTCGCAACTAAAGCGCAAGTATGGCGGCTCGATCGAGACCTGCCTCGAGCATCTGGCCCGGGCGCAGGATCGCTTGCGACAGATCGAGCACGCCGACGAGCGGGCCAATGAACTGGCAACAGAGCTTGCCGCCGCGCGTGACGACTATGTTGGGCGCGCCGCCAAACTACATCGCGAACGCGAGCGGGCCGCAAAAAAATTCGAGCAGGAAGTGGAGCGCGGACTCACGGAAGTAGCGATGGAAAATGCCAGGTTCGTAATTCAGATTTCCTCGCCTTCGGCCGGGGAGTTGAAGGCCGTGCCCAAAGATGAAACTCTGGATAAGGACGAACCCTCACCGCGCTCGGATGTGTTTACAGCGACGACCTTTACCCCGCGTGGCTTCGACCGCGTTGAGTTTCATTTTTCCGCAAACATCGGTGAAGCGGTCAAACCGCTGGCCAGGATTGCGTCGGGTGGCGAGGCTTCACGCCTGATGCTGGTCCTCAAAACGGTAGCGAACGCTTCAGAGTTTCCGCGCACGATCGTCTTTGACGAGATAGACACCGGTATCGGCGGTCGCGTCAGTGAAGCGGTGGGCCTAAAACTCAGGAAGCTGGCGCAATCGAACCAGGTCCTTTGCGTAACGCACCAGCCGCAGATCGCGCGTTTTGCCGACACCCACCTGCTGGTCCAAAAGAAAGTGGCCGGCGGCCACACCGCGATCACCATCGCCGGCCTTGATCGCCGCGGTCGCGTCGAAGAGATCGCTCGCATGCTCACCGGCGCCGAGATCACCGACAATGCCCGACGTCATGCCCGCGAAATGATCAAGAGCTAACCCATTCCTTCATATTGGTCCGATATATTGGTCCGACAAACTTCAGTTTGTCGCTAACGTGCGGAATGAAATATTCGCGACGGTAAATTTTGGCCCTTGCCGGTCGCGACTCGTCGCGGCCTCCCTTAGCCGAACTCGACGGGAACAGGTTGGGGTTCAGCCGCGTTTGATCAAGCCCTGACGGCGCACCCAAAGGGATTGCGTTCCACGACATCGACAAACTGAAGTTCGTCGGACCTTACACCGTCGCCTTGTGGATCTGCCGCTTCAGCCGATGGAGTGTTCGCCGCACAGTCTTGAGCTGCGTATGATCGTGGGCAGCGATCGCTTCTTCGCGTTTCTTCTTCAAGTCTTTGATGCGTGATTTGATGGCCGCTTTGTCGACGCCTACCACGTCATGATGCTCGTGTTGTATGCCGAGGGCCCTGGAAATCGCCACCAGCAAGTGTTCCTTGTTCAGTTGCGTGTAGCCCTGGACGGCGTCGTGTTGCTCGATCCCCTTGGCGATCTCACGCAACTCAATAATGGTCTTGTGCTTGAGTTGTTCGAATGTGTATTCCATTGATGCTGTTCTCCTGTCGCGACCTTTACTTAAGTTTTAATTCAACGAGGCATGCGCGGTGGCGCCATTCGCAACAACATCTGTGTGCCCGCCTCGAGTTTGAGACCTTTGCCCTTGGTGGCCAGGACGGTGACAGGTGGCGGTGACAGCAAGCGCCAGGTTATGGAAATCCCCTCGTAACCATATGCCCCCTGAGAATCCTCGTTTAGCACCGACGGCTGGTCCATCGTACCTTTCATGTTAGCCGTGGCCACGGCTGCGTTCGAACTGGCCTTGCTGCTTGGCGGCAAGGCGCCGGAACTCGCAGTCCCCGTTGTGCCCGATCCGATCATCTTCGGTTCGTTGGAATGCATCATCCCGTAAGTGGGGTCCTCCACAAAAGAATCCTTCGCCGGCGCCGCGATCGCCGCCACGATGGCCTGCAACGGAATCTGCGAACCGTCTTTCCTCACGGCCTTATCGACCACAAAGGCCAACAAAGTCTGGGGCTGATCTTTCCCTCTGGTGGCTACTTCGGAAATTTTCCCAGTCAGTTTAGAGCCTTTGGGGATGACGACCTGGCCGTCCACAATGACGTCGCTAAGGGCTTTGAGAATTAGTTCATCCCCGGCGCTCGCTGATTTCACTTCTACTGTCCGGGTGAGCTCCGCGATGATGTTGCTGACAGTCGGCGATTGGCTGGCCTGTGCGGAGTGTACAGGGCATAAGAAAAAGACGAGGGTGAGACAGCCGCCCAAGGATCTAATCATGATGATCCCTCCTTTCTGCTCCTGTATCGAACAGGGCGTCTATTCTAGCGCAGAAACAAAATCCGCAGGAAGCGAAATGCGGAAGCGCGAGGGAGGAGTGGCATGGGCATCCTGCCCATGACTAGTTACGGAAGACTCATACTTATTTCACTCGAATACTGACGCACGTACACGGGCTGCACGCCCGTTTCGCCGGCAGCTGACGAAAAATCTAATACTGACTCTCAAAGGCTTTGAACTGCTCTTCAAGCTGCCACTGCAGACGAGCCTTTTCACTGCCGGCCAAAAATTGCCGGCAGGTCGAGCCCGTCTGCCTGGCGTCAACATACCGCGCACACTGTGGCACGGGGGAAAACTTCCGCCCATCGCTCCACAAACTTTGACCATCGATAAATGAGTAAGTCAGACTGTTGCGAGCCAGTGTCTTCAGCTGTAGATAATCCAAGCCCTGCTCCTCAGCCGCCTTCAGGAACTCGCGCGAGATCTCTGAACGCGAAACACCCTCGTCATCGGTAGCCAGGGCCACCGGCACGCCATACTGAAGATACGTGAGCAGCGGATGGCTCCTGCCACTGACACCCAATATCAGGTCGTTGCTGGAGAGACAAACTTCCACCAGTACATTGCGTCGGACCATGTCCTTCAACAGTGCGTACGGTTCGGTCTCGTGCATTATGTCGACGCCGTGGCCGATTCTCTCCGCGCCGGCGATTTGGATCGAGTCGCGAATATGAAACGACAATCCTTCGGGTGGTACCAGACCAAGCGACAATTCACCGGCGTGCAGGCTTAGTCGCGCGCGTGGATACTGGGGCCGCAGGAACTTTAACATCTGCATATGCAATGAGAAGTTCTGCATCGAAAGCAAACTGTCTTCGCCTTGCACCAAGTTCAAAGCCACTATCTTTGATCCCGGATCGTTAGCTAAAGCGAAGCCAGTGATCATCTGCGCAAAGACTGTTGACAGCGGCGCCGCTCGAGAGACTTGCGCAATATAACGAATGGTGACAGAGCAACCAGGGTCGGCCTGGGTCGTGCCGCATTGCAGCAATTTGACTTTTTGCGCCTCGACGTCTCGCAGGTTCAAGATGCTGACCTCAACCGCCTTATCAATGTTGGCGGCTTTCAGCTTGCCCAGCATGCTATTAAGATCGCTATCCCAAACTACTTGCTGACCAATTTGGCTGGACAGGCCGTTGTCCGGCGTCAACATCAGTTCCAAATAGAGCACGCGCCCGCGCGCCGCGCGCGATGCGGCATCGGCGACCATGCGGCCGGTCTGATCGTAGGTGGCGACACCGAATTTGCCGAAGGCGTCAAAAAACTGATCGTGACCATTCTGTCCGGAGAATTTCCAATTTCGCATGGACCACGCATCAATCATTTGCCGGTAGAGCAGGGAATTGGTCAGCGCCGTTTGCACCGGCACCTGGTCCGGTTTTGTGTCGCAGGGCGCCTGGACCAGGGCGAAGTTCTTTATGTTTACACATGCGCCTTTCTCGGCGGCCCATTGGATATAAGACTCTGCGTAAATCGAACCTGACAGATGATTATGGAGATCGCCGCCCTTGGGCATTTGCAAAAAGAATGCGAGTTGCTGGGGCGGAGATTTACGAATCGTTTCCAGATAGTGCGCGGTCCGTTGCTCTGGAGTGCCGAGACTGCTCTCCTGTGCCTGCACCGTTGGAAGCAGAAGAAAACCAATTACCAGGGCGCCTAAGATATTTTTGAACGATGGAATGCGCATTGGGGGATTCTCCGTTTCAACAGGTGTACTGCAGGCTGCCGGCCTGCATCTTCGACGTCGCAAATCTATTTGGTTAGCAGCAACAGGCCGGCAGCCTGTTGTACAGCCGCAGCGGTCAGGCCAATTCATCTTTCAACACGCCATAGTAGCGCGCATCGATTAGTTGACCGTCTTTGAGGAAATGTTTTCTTAAGTAACCTTCAGCAGTGAAACCGTTCTTTTCCAGCACTCGGGCCGAGGCAACGTTAGAAGCGAGGACATGAGCAGTCAGACGCAACACTTCCAGTTCAGCAAATGCGTAGCGCACAAAGGCCCGCACCGCATCCGTCATTACGCCCTGACCCCAGTATCCCTGGGCCAGCCAGTAACCGATTTCCGCGCGATGCGTGGTTCCGGGCTCGAAACTGTCGGCGCTGACAACTCCAATCAGGTTTCCCTCGTCACGAATGGCGAAGGTAACTTCCTTTCGCTGTCGGCGGGTGTGTTCAATTCGTTTCGTTAGCCACCAATCAGCGTCGGCGCCGGAATATGGGAAAGGAATATTCATCGTCGTGTCGTAAATCGCCTTCGTGCTCAGGTGTTCGAGCAAGGCCGGCTTGTCGGCCATTGATACTCCGCTGAGATAGATACCATCGCGAACGTTGATTTTTGGTTGAGCCATACCAGAGGTTAGTTACCCTTCAGGATACCGAGCAGAGTTGTCCCCTCCTGGTATTCGATGTTGGCGATCTTCCATCCGGCCGCTTTGGACACGACCACAAATTTTATCTCCTGCTGCTTTCCGAAGTTTGAAAAAGAGACGAGCACGCGGGTCACGCCCTCGGCGAGCTGGGGTTCGTGCACCTTAAGATTCTTAATCTCCATGTCCTGAGCGTTGTACAGAGGATCACCATCGAGCGCACCTACCTCGCCTTTGGCCGTTACTCGGTCCTTCCAAATAAGATCGGCGAGGTCTTTTGTAAAATATCTGGTCAACAACGCTCGGCTGCGAGTTTGAAAAAACGGGCCGCGCTGCTTCGCATGTTGCCGGTAAAGATCCAACACCAGGACGCGCGGGCTGATCCGTTTTGCCGCGGCAGTGGGACTATTGTGCGGCGCGGCGAAAAGATTGGCGCCCAGCGACAAGGCCACGATGAGCAGGATTGATTTGATTAGTCGCATACCAACTAACGTTCCTTCTCGAGCTTGTTGATTGTTGGTGACCGCTGAGAAATCAGCGTCGTTCCGTCGCCTATTCGTAACTCAGCGCTTCCACTGCATCCTGACGCGCGGCGCGCACGGCTGGATAAAGCGCCCCCAGAGTTCCGCCCATGAGACCCACCAAAAGAGAAATGAGAATCCAACGCGGTTCGATTTCAATTCGCAGAGTGGTCAGCCGCATGATTACAAAGCGCGCACCCAAAGTGATCAGGACGCCGGTAATTACACCCAGCAAACTCACCACGATCGCCTCTTGTTCAATCACCCAGGCAATTTTTGATTTGGACATTCCCAGCGACTTAAGGACGCCAATCTGCCGAGTGCGCTCAGTTACCGTCGTATACATCGCCAACAGGATCACCAGCATGCTGATTGAAGCCGCTACACCTATTACCACTCTGAGAAATACATTCAGTGCGGGTAAGCCGGATGCGTAAAGCTCAGGCAAGTCACGCGTGAAGATCAACTGCTCATCGGGAAAGCGCTGTTTGATGCGAGCCGCCACCGCGTCCTGCTGCGCCGGATCCTTACAGCCGACAAAAATCGCCGTGGCGCGATTCGCAGTTCCGAATTGTTCCTGCATGGTAGCGAGCGGGATCTTCACCCGCGCGCCTCCTGGTGGTTCGTAGATGCCCACGATGGTGAAGTTCCGTTCGAATAGTTGGATCGTGGAACCGATGCCTTTTCCCTTGTGTTCCTTAACCCAGACAGGATCGACAATCGCTTGCAGGCCGCCCGTGAGTTTTGATCCTTCGCGGATTTTTATTCCAACCAGATCGGCATATTCATCATAGGAAATGCCGTCAAGGAAACGACTTCCAAAGGCGCCATCGCTCTTATCCAGCGCCTGGCCCAGGGCCACCGCGCCGCGCACGCCGTCGATGGCGGCCAACTCTCGCGCATGCGAAACGGGAAGGACCCAGGGATCCGAGCCGCCCAGGCCGATAGAACCGGAAGCACGAACGATAATTTCCGCCTGGATATTGGCGTCGCGCTTGCCGTGCTCATGCAGCATGCCGTGAGCCAGTCCAACGGTGAAAATAATTAGAAGCACGCCCACCGCCGTGCCCATGATGCTGACAATGGTGCGCACCGGTCGATGAGTGAGATTTGATAGAACGAGGTTGTCCATGATGTAGTAGTCAGTGGTCAGTAGTCAGTTGCGGCCTTGTAATGTTGAGTTCTTGGTACTTGGTACTTTGTTCTTAGTTCTATTACTTTACTTTCCGGTGCTATGTTCAAGCGAGCAACGAGAATGAGAGAAGAGCAAAGAAGCAAAGAGCAAAGAGCAAAGAGCTGGTAAGTAACAACTAACTACCAAACCACCGACCAGTTCTTTAATCACTCTGCCGGAGAAACGGCTGAATCCTTTTCCTCGCAATGCGGGTACGGGCACCCTATCATCGCCCAACTTTCCGGTTAATGCCAACAGGGTCGGTACAAAACTCAAGCCGTCGTCAGGCTCGTCGACGATCGGACCTTGCGGGACCAGGGCGTTACACAAAAAAGCTGTGTCCAGCTTCGGATGTTTTACCTGTCTAAAAACGTCGCGGGTCTTGATGGGGTAGGGAAAGAGGCCGGGCCTATTTCGCGGATGAGGTATTTGGCCGAGGAACGACGGCACTGGCATTCTCGGGTTGCAATGCGTTTTCAGCTGGTGGTTGCCAACCAGCCCGTTCGAGGAGACCAAGACCGAAGCGAATCGGCACGGCAAAATTTGAAGCCTGGTTTTCTGTGAAAACAGCGAAGTTTACGCCAATGACGCGTCCCGATGGACCAAACAACGGCGCTCCTGAACCGCCTTCGGCGGTACGCGCGTCGTAAGCGATACGGCGCACTTCGAGGTCGGTGATGTTTCCCTGGGTCGTCAACGGCCGGATGCGCTTTGTCTCTGAAAGAAAACCAAGCAGTGAATCCAGGGAACTGTAGCGTTGTTGAATTCCACGCGACTCGTTGTCGTCGAGCAGCGCGAGCAATCGATCGGGTCCGTTGGGATAACCCATCATGACGACAATTTTGCCGACGGCCACTGATTCCATATCGGTTTCCAACGGGAGCACCGGAATATCCGTGGGAATTTCTTTGACATCGAGCGTGCAAACGGCCAGGTCATCGCGCTGGTCCACCTGTTTTACTTTGAGGGGCATGGGCTGTGCGTGATCAGGGAAATAGGCGCTCAACTTTTTGAGGCGGGGCTGGCCATGCACGCCGGTACTTAAGCTCTGAGCGTGATCGTCGGCCAGCCATGGCTGGGCGATATGACGATTAGTCACTACATAACCATTCCCGACGTAAAAAGCGCTGCCGACAAATCCGAACTCGGCCACCGGACCCCGTCCTTCAGGCGTTAACGATGCCTGCTCACCGCTTGCGGGCACGGCGGCGCCACTTTCATTTAGCTGAGTTTCCGGATATCGCAGCGGTCGCCCGGTGCCGGCTTCAACGTAATAGAACGCACCCGAGATCAGGCAAACACCCTTGCCATACTCGCTAAAAAATTTTACTGCCGGTGACAAAGTATCGCGAATACTCTTGTTCGAGGCGTCGATATCCGTCAATTGTTTGTTGGTCTTGTCGACCTCCTTCTTCATTTGACCCATTTGCGCGCGCTGATCATCGATCACGCGACGGTTGGTTTGGATCTCTTTGAAAAGTGCGAAGCCGATATAGAGCGTTCCGCCCACCAGGATCAGCGCTATGGCCAGCGTGACCAGCTTGGTTGTGGTCTTGATTTCGCGCACCAGCTCTCGGGTGAACTCGCGCAAAAAGACTTTGGCATCGTCGCGCCTCGCGGTGGCGGCGGATTCAATAGCGGCCTGTTCAATAAATGGAGCGACGTGTGTTTCATGGGCCGAGGCGGGAACGATGGCCGGCAGTGAGCGTATAGGAAAGAATTGCAGCGACAGGCCCGAAGGCTGGATGCGGACTTCATCGCCATCAGCAATCAACGCATCCGCCAGTAAGGGGCTTCCGTTATGGACCAGCTCAAGCGATTGGTCGAAATCGGCTACGCGGTAATGGCCATTGGAGCGGGCCAGAGCCAGCACGACGCCGTTGGAGTCGGATCTTTTGGGTAGATCAGAAGTGCGCAGGCGCAGATCGCAATCATCGCTATTGCCGATGCGGATGCGCTCATCGGTTAGCACTTCCGTGTGCTTGTCTTCGCCTGAGGAGATGTGGATTACGAGGCCGGTTGCCATATACTGCAAATACAAGTAACGCGAATATCAATTTGGGCGCCCGCTTAAGACCGCTCAAATCCAGCTGCGGTCATCTGAGCAGTCGCCCGTCGAGTTCGTATTCTACAGTGTAATCCCGAGGCTAGCAAAAGAACGCGAGTACAACAGGTTGCTTTCATTTGCGACCTGAAGGAGCGGACTATGTGTCCACCCCCGTGTCAAAGACGGTCACTGGGCGGACACACAAGGTCCGTTCCTACAGCCTGTCAATCCACTGTGCTATTCGTGCTAGGATGTTTGTGGTTGGTTATTACGATGGCAGAAGATTCTTTTATCGAGGATCGCGAAGAGCTTTGCGAATTAGCGCCAGTCGCGGCAGCACCCATTCGCTGCCATGTTTTCGTGTGCACTGGCAAGTCGTGTTCGGCTGTTGGCAGCGCGGCGGTCAAAGAAGCCTTCGAAAGTGAGTTGAAAGCCCGCGGAATACTCTTCGGCAAAGAAAAGAAAGGTAAGAATCCACAGGGAAGCGTGATATTGACCGAATGCGCTTCGGTCGGGTTCTGCGCCATTGGCGCTGCTGTGCTGATCTATCCGGATGGAATTTGGTACGCGCAGGTACGCGCCTCAGACGTTGCGGAAATCGTCGCCGAACACATCATCAACGGGCGCGTAGTCGAGCGTCTGGCCCTGATGACTGTTTCCGGGGCCGACCCTGGGACCGCAGGCATCCTGCCTGCCTGACTCGCCCAGGATTATCGTCACGCCCAAACGAATTGCGTACCGACTACGCAGTTCGCTCGAAGGTCCGACAAACTTCAGTTTGTCGTTGTCCTCACCAGAAAATATTTTAGGGAAACTTGACGACAAGCTGAAGCTCGTCGGACCTGCTTAGGCGGCGTCGGCTTTGGCCTTTGGTTTCCAGCGCAGGACGGGCTTGCGGGCAGCGGCAGCTTCATCCAGACGACCGATGCGGGTCGAGTGCGGGGCATTCAGAACCAGTTCCGGATTTTCTATCGCCTCACGCGCAATCGATCTCATTGCTTCGATGAACTGGTCCAATTCCTGATGGCCCACTGACTCAGTCGGCTCAATCAACATCGCTCCGGAAACGATGAGCGGGAAATAAATCGTCATGGGATGAAAGCCATAGTCGATCAGGCGTTTGGCGATGTCGAGAGTGTGCGCGCCCTTGCGCGATTGCCGCTTGTCGGTGAAAACGACTTCATGCATGGGCGGCGCGGCGAATGGCTTGTCGTAATCGCTCACCAGAGCATGGGCGATGTAGCGCGCATTGAGCACGGCCGCTTCCGTCGCTTCTCGCAACCCGTCGTGGCCGTGCGTCTGAATGTAGGCGAGCGCTCGCAACATCATTCCGTAGTTTCCATAGAACGCTTTGACGCGGCCGATGGATTGCGGGTGATTGGAATCGAGTTTGAAGAGAGAGCCGTCACCCGTGCCACTTTCAACTTTCACTACTCGGGGAACCGGCAGGAACGGCTCAAGCTCTTTCGTGCAACAGCATGGTCCGCAACCAGGCCCGCCGCCGCCGTGCGGCGTGGAAAACGTCTTGTGCAGATTGAGATGAATTACGTCGACGCCCATATCGCCCGGTCGCGCTACTCCGACCAGCGCGTTCATGTTGGCGCCATCCATGTACACGAGGCCGCCCGCATCGTGAACAATCCGGCAAATTTCTTTAATGTTCTTTTCGAACAAGCCGAGCGTGTTGGGATTCGTCAACATCAATCCCGCCACGTTGCCTTTGCCGCAGAGTTCACGCAGGTGATCGAGATCCGTAAATCCTTCGGCAGTTGAGCGAATGGTCTTTACGGAAAACCCTGACAAGTGAGCCGAAGCCGGGTTGGTTCCGTGCGCCGAATCCGGAATCAGCATGGTGCGGCGATTAGCCGAGGCGCCCTCGCCATCACGCGCATCGATGAAAGCGCGAATGATCATGACACCGGTCATTTCGCCATGAGCACCCGCGGCGGGCTGTAACGAGACACCGGGCAACCCCGTAATCTCGGCCAGATGTTGCTGTAGTTCGTAAATGACCTGCAACGCGCCCTGAGCATCTTCCTCGTTCGCCAGTGGATGAAGGTTCGCGAAGCCGGCAATGCG
Source organism: Acidobacteriota bacterium (assembly GCA_025463135.1). Classification (GTDB taxonomy): domain Bacteria; phylum Acidobacteriota; class Blastocatellia; order Pyrinomonadales; family Pyrinomonadaceae; genus JAOAPY01. The sequence goes on along the minus strand of JAOAPY010000013.1, from coordinate 9,804 downwards.
CGCCACCTTTTCATTCAAGCGCGAGTTGTACTTCATCGTGCATGAGCCGAGCGGATACATCCCCAGATCGATTGAATAGTTCCAGGTGGACATGCGTGTGAAGTGGCGAATGACATCCACTTCGCTTACTTCCGGCACGCCTTCCAAATCATCGTCCCGTTGAAATTCAGGCGGGATGATCTCTGCGAGCGGCTGTGCTTCCACATCAAGGGGCGGCAGGCGGTAACCGATCCGGCCCGGCTGCGAGCGCTCGAAGATGAGGGACTCATTGTGGCTAATATGCGATGTAACTTTTGTGATGTTGGGTGAACTCATTTGGAATTCGGCGAGATCTTTGAAACCGATCGCCAAGTTATGTTTGGAAACCGCGCTCTGGCTGCAGAGCAGCAAAATGTTTGTAGCTTGGACTACAAAAAAGGCTTACCAGCTCTGAAGGAGCGCAACATACTTCTCCACGAATTCTGGTGTTTCGATCCTCAGGAGCTCTAAACCCTTCTTTGATTCCTAATGCTATAAACATTTGGTCCCTCTGGGACCGAATAGATCAAGGAAAACTGTAAAACTCTTTCCTGTCGAAAAGGCTTCGCACCAGTTAGCCAACTGTTAGCGCTTCGATCAGCGCATCAATCTCAGTGCGGGAATTAAGTTCCGTCACGCAAACCAGGAAATCATTCGGGCGGTCGCTGAAGTAACGCGACAAGGCCAGCCCGCCGTTGATCTCGTTTCCCTTAGCCAGGCGATCTAGCAGTTTCCGAGCCGGACCTGGGCCTCGCACTACGAACTCATTAAAGCGCGGCGCAGAGAAGGGAAGCGAAAAGCCTTCGATTCCTGCAATTCGTCGCGCCGCGTAGGCAGCTTTTTGCGCACACTGCTCGGCCACTTCCTGTAAGCCCCGCCGGCCCATGGTCTCCAGATAGACTGTCGCGGCCAGCGCGATTAAACCTTCATTCGTGCAAATGTTCGACGTGGCCTTCTCGCGCTTGATGTGTTGCTCGCGAGTGGCGAGCGTCAGCACAAAGCCGCGCCGGCCCTGCTTGTCATAGGCTTGGCCCACCAGCCGCCCCGGAATCTGGCGCGCGAACTTTTCGCGGGTGGCAAACAACCCCACGTATGGTCCACCAAAAGAAAGCGGCACACCGAAAGACTGTCCTTCGGCGATAACGATGTCGGCGCCACACGCGCCCGGTGATTTTAGCAGCGCGAGTGAAGCTGCTTCAGTCACAGCGACAATCAGCAAGGCGCCGGCTGCGTGTGCCTTTTCCGCCAGTGCCGAAACATCTTCAACACAGCCAAAGAAGTTTGGCGACTGCACCACGATCGCAGCTGTCTTGTCATCGAGTATTGCCGCGAGGCTGGTTGAGGCCTGACCCGTGGTCGAATCGAAATCAAGCTGCTCAAAGTCTATACCGGCGTGCTGGACATAGGTGCGAACCACTTCCAGGTATTCCGGATGAATAGCGCCGCAGGCAATGACCTTCGAGCGGTTCGTGACACGCTCAGCCATTAACACTGCCTCGGCCAGAGCGGTTGAGCCGTCGTACATCGAGGCGTTGGCGACTTCCATGCCGGTCAATTGGCAGACGAGTGTCTGAAACTCGAAGATCACCTGCAGCGTGCCCTGCGAAATCTCCGGCTGATAGGGTGTATAGGCGGTAAAGAATTCTGACCGCGAAATCAGGTGATCGACAATCGTGGGTATGTAATGCGAGTAGACGCCGGCCCCCAGGAAACTGGATCTGTAAGCGGCACTGTTGCGAGCGGCCATTCGCTCGAAGCCCGCGATCAGTTCTATCTCTGAAAGCGCAGCCGGAGTCTCCAGCTGTCTTTGCAAACGCAATTCCTCGGGAATTGAGTGGAATAGTTCTGCGACGGAGTTAAGGCCGATCTGCTTCAGCATCTCGGCCTGTTCTGCTGACGAGTTGGGAATGTAGCGCAAGTTTACTCGGTCTCTTCTTTCGTGAAATCTTCGTATTCGGCTGCGGTGAGCAGGCTATCAACTTCGCCGGCGCTCGACATCTTGACGCGGATCATCCAGCCGTCGCCGTACGGATCCGTGTTCACCTTCTCAGGTGCATCCTGCAACGCGTCATTCTGTTCGGTTACTGCACCTGACACGGGCGTGAAGAGTTCTGAAACCGCCTTCACCGATTCGACTGAGCCGAAAGATTCGTTCGCCGCCAGTTCATCGCCAGGCTTTGACAGTTCGACATAGACGACATCACCGAGAGAGTTTTGTGCATAGTCAGTAATGCCGATCGTGGCGATGTTGCCGGCAACCCTGACCCACTCGTGGTCCTTGCTGTAGTGAAGATCCTCGGGAATGTTTGCCATGAGTTGTTTTGTTCTCCTCTTTGGTCTGCGTCGAATACTTTGACTGTTGTGGCATCGGCATACTGCCGATGTCGCGCGACCTATCCGCACCTTTAGCGCTCGCGCTTATAAAAGGGCGTCTTCACGACTTTTGCAGCTACCGCCCGCCCGCGCACATCAATTTGGATGTCCTGTCCTTCGTTAGCGAATTGCACCGGGACATAGGCGAAGCCAATATTTTTCTTAAGAAAGGGAGCGGGGCTTCCAGAAGTTACCTTGCCAAGCCGTTCACCGCTAATCAGCACATCCTGATCGTCTCGAGCAATTCCGCGCGCAATGACTTCGAACCCTACCAGACGACGACTCACCCCGGTTTCTTTTTGCCGGACAAGTGCCTCGCGGCCTTCAAACTCACCTTTATTCAGCTTACAGATCCAACCGAGATTAGCTTCCAGCAAGGTCGTGGTTTCGTCAATCTCGTGCCCATACAGGGACATGCCTGCTTCCAGGCGAAGCGTGTTGCGCGCTGCAAGTCCGCAGGGAAGAACGCCTGCACTGGTGCCAAAGTTTCCCGTGTCGAGAAGTTTGTTCCACAGCTGTTCTGCCTTATCGGCGGCCGCATAAACTTCAAAGCCGTCTTCGCCCGTGTAGCCCGTGCGCGAGACGATTGCAGGTACACCGTCGACGGCGCCTTCGCGAAAGTGGTAGTACTTGATCTCATCCAGCGATAGCTGCGTTAAAGACTGCAATATCCCCGGAGCGTCGGGGCCCTGAATAGCAATCTGGCAGTATTCGCTGCTGGCGTTTCTTAACTGGACGGCGCGCTCCGTCAGATGCGAAGAGATCCAGTCCCAATCCTTTTCCGTTGTGCCTGCGTTTACTACCAACAGCAGGTGGTCCTGCGCAAAGCGATAGACGAGAAGGTCATCAACGACGGTCCCCTGGGGCGTCGTGAGCGCGGAGTATTGTGCCTGGCCGTCTACCAGCTTCGTCACGTCGTTGGAGGTGATGCGATTGACGAAGGTGATCGCGTCCTGGCCGCGCACTTCAATCTCACCCATATGGGACACGTCGAACAGGCCCGAGTGGGTCCGCGTTCTCATGTGTTCTTCAAGCGTGCCGGTGGGATATTGGACCGGCATGTCCCAGCCGCCAAAATCCACCATGCGACCACCCAGCTGACGGTGCGCGGCATTCAGCGGCGTACTTTTCAGTTGCGGGGCAGGTGCGCTCACTACACTTCTCCAGCTGATAATCAGGCACAAGGCAGTTTAGGTCCCTGCCGAAATTCATCAAGCGAATTCACGAATGTGAATGAAGTCGGAACCTAACATGCGATAAGCAGGAGCGTCAAGCTAGGTCGTTCGGAGACAAAGTCTGTTGGCTGCTGAGGCGGGCTGAGCGTGTTTACTCGCCGAATAAGGCACCCTGGGACCGCGGGCATCTGCCTGCCCGGTCTTTCGCCACACTCACCGAAAGGGAACAAAAGGCCTCGGATTCTTGCGGAAGAAAATTCAGCCGCGGACGAGCGCCGATGGAAACGGATCTGAGAACTTTTTGTTCAAATCCGCGAGCATCCGCGTTCATCCGCGGCTATTTGTTTTCATCCTGCCTACTGCCGTCTGCCTACTGCCTACTTTCTTTACTGCGGGCATTCGCGATTATTACGCGGCGTGTTCGGTCCGAACCGCAACTGATATTCGGGTGCCGTAACAAAGGAACAGACTAACGCCTGCTGCTTAGGCACGTCACCTACGGCGGCGGAGTTGATCTGGCTCTGCCAGAAGAGGAACCCGCCGATGTCCGGATTGCGGCGCAGATAACCAAAGTACAAAGTCAACGCAAACTGTCGATTGTACTCGGCATTGACGAAGGCCCGGTTGTTGATGGGATTGTTTGTCGCATCATCGAGTCCCAGTAAGTACATCACCTGCGCCCTTCCGGCGTTGCCACCGCCGGCTGAGTTGTACTGGTCAATGAGCGCCTGGCGTTGCGCTGTCAAATCCACTCCATCGGCGGCTTGGATGTTTGCCAGCACGGCGTCCACAAACAGGGCGCCGGTATTCAAGCCTGCGCCATATTTGTTGGTGAATTCCGAACGCGTCACGAGGAGATTGGCGAATGCCTGTTGTGATGCGGTCAGGTTGGCGCCGCCGACGACTCGTGCTCGGTCAGCCGTAAACGTGGCGTAGTCCGGCAACTTATTAGCCTCAGCCGGATTCGAGCCGTCCGGATTGTGGAACGGTTGTGAGTTGCCATAGGCAGCACGATAGACAAGAAAAACAAACCCCGCTGTCTGATGGAACTCCGGTTCAAAGAAGAAAGCGTCTGAGACGCCGATGGTGTTGTTGTGGAAGCACTGGACGCCCGATACACAATTCTCATTGAAACGATTCACCCAGAAGCTAAGACCGCCCGCATCCGGTTCGCGACCGAGAAAATCCAAAAACTGTTGTCGCACAAAGAAGGCGTCTTCCATCGTCGGGTTCCATAGCAGTTGTCCGCGAATTTCTCCGTTGGGAAAATTAGCGCTGTGAATGTTCATGTAATGCAAACCCGCTTTCAGATCTGCCACCTGCTGCGGCGTCGGAGCTATCTGAAAATCAGTTACGGGATTTGTAGTGGGCAATGGGAAGATGATCGGCCCCGGTGTTGCCGAGGGAGCCGCATGAATGTGGGCCCCGGTTTCCGCGCTGCTGAGATTACTAAACTGCAAACTGACATTCGCGGAAGTCTCCGCGCCGTTCAACAAGACATAGCCCTGGCCACTGGCCACGGATGCGTTGGGCGGGGTCTCCTCGGCGCCGCCGAACGAAGCGCCAAAGCGTTTCTGCGCGATTGATGGACCAGCAGCATCGTTATCGGTGATGTTGATGAAGGCAGTATTCTGACTACCCAGAACCGCCCCGACTGGGCTGCTTAGCGTGAGATTGATGGTCTCTGTGGGCTCAACATAAACATCGTCGATGATGGGAACCGAAAACGATTTGGAAGTGACGCCGGCGGTAAAGGTCATGGTGCCGTTGCGTACCAGATAATCAGTGCGCTGAGATGCCGTGCCATTGCCGGTCGCGAAATCGGCAGAGGACGTGCCGGAAATATCGCCGGTACGAGTGGCCGTAATAATTACTTTGCCATCGCCTTCGCCGACGGCATAGCTCGACGCTGTGAATTGGATTTGGGTATTAGTTTGGGCGACGGGGATTTCCCACATGCCGCGACCGTGCGTGGCGATACGCAGCACGCGACTCGTGTTTTGAATTCCCATTCCAAACACCGCGACGCGTGGCAGGCCGAATCCAAACGGATTCCAGGTAGTCCCGCCATCGGCGGAGAAATAAACTCCGATATCAGTTCCCACGTAAAGAGCATTCGAGTTAAGAGGGTCCACTGCCAGAGCGTTGATAGGGATGTCCGGCAAACCCGTAGCACCCGAACCATTAATAGCAACAATAGCCGGACTACTATTCAGATTCGTGACCCTCCAAAGGTGGGAATTAGCCGCCGCCGCACTGCCCATATAACCTCCCAGCCCTATGTAAGCAGTGTTCTTATTCGAAGGATCAAACAGAGCGCGTCCGATGTATTTGTCGGGAATCGTGCTGCCGCCGCCCACAGCATCGAGAACGGCGAGCGTAGAAGATCCGCTGGTGGTAAAGACCACCGCACCATTATCAAGACCCACAATCCTGTAATTGTCATCCTGAGGTGAAACGGCGATTGAACTAATAGGCACGCCGGATACGATGGGGACCTGACTGACGATGCCGTTGTTCAACCCCTTGTCCGGCGAACGGTAGAGGCGGTCGGTACCGTAGTAGACGGTGTTGGGATTGCCCGGCCCCTGGGCCAGCGGCGCGTAAAAGTTAACAGCGTCGCTACAAGTTATCCCGTTGCCAGGAGTCGTTCCCTGGCAACCACGGAAAACAAACCCACCGCCCGCCACATCGGTTTCCGCGAAACCAACCAACGTATCACTCGCGTTGAAGTACGTGTGATACATAATCACGTTAGTAGTGTCGCTGGCATTCTGATCAATCAGTGTGAAACCGCCATCACCATTGTCTACGTGCAGCCAGGCGGGACCGGTCTGCATCTGATTGGTTCCGTTGTCCTGAGTACCACCCAAAGTGAAGTCTCGATTAGTTGGATGCAAAGCGATGCCCATGAACTGAGTAGCTTTGAATCCCGAATTATTAAGGCTGGTCCAGGTCGCGCCGCCGTCGCTCGACTTCCAGATGCCGCCGTCATCGCCACGATAGACGATGCTCCCATCCGACGGCGCAAACCTGATGACGTGAGTGTCCGCGTGCAAACCGCCCGCCGCGTTAATAAAGGTCGTTCCACCATCGGTCGAAGTTGCTTCCAGCCGCTGGCAACTCGCACTCGAAACATTGCCGCCGATAAGCACCTTATCAGTAGCCGTGGTGGCGCCGGGCTGCACCGCTAAACCAAGATTATAGAAACACTGAGTGCCGCAAAACCCGCCACCGCCGGTTAACTTTGCCGACCAGGTCACGCCGCCATCGATTGATTTGCGGAGTGCCCCCGATTGTGCGCTATTGGCGCAACTCGTACCGCTGGAAGATTCACCGCTGGCTGCGTAGACAATTGAAGAACCCGCTGCCGGTTTGTAGATCGCTAAGGTTCCACGACCCGTCGAGGTGCTTGCCGTCGTGGTTTGAAAGACCTGAGTCCAACCTGGCGTAGCCGCCATAGCACTAGTCGTGCGATAGATACCGCCGTCGCCAGCTGTGCTAATGCCATTCAGCCATAGAATAATTGTGTTGCCACTGGCATCCGCCGGATCGAAAACCATGTCGTTCACATTCCGATTGCCGGTACAGGGACTATCAAAACAGGCATTTGAAGTTGAGACACCAATCCTCGTGGCGACCACAGATGCCGGATTCGCAGCCGTCGCATTGGTCAGTCTATACAATCCGCGCAACCCCAGAGGAGGAATGGAATTGCCCAGCGGAATGTCGCCGCCGATGCCGATTACTCCGCTGGCTACGCCCACGAAAATTGTCGACGCATCGTTTGGCAGTACCAGAATTTTTGTGATAGTGCGACCGTTAAAAGCCTGGTAGATCAGCGAACCGCCACCCGCTGCATTGGCGTTGATGGTGGGATTGATCGGACCTTTGAGATCAGCGAGAGCGCCGGTGGTGGTGTCTGCGTTATCAATCCGATAAAGACCGACGCCCGCAAAACTGTCAACAGATCCATTTGGTTCGCCCGTCCCGACGTAAAGAATCGAAGGGTTCGAAGGAGCGAGAGCCAGGGCGCCGATCGCCAGCGACTGTGCATTGTCGAATATTGCGACCCAGTTGGCGCCGCCATCCGACGAGCGAAAGACCCCGCCCTGCGCAGTGCCAACATAAAGCAAGTTAGGATTGGTCGGGTGTATCTCGATTGCAGTTACTCGCCCGCTGACGGGATTTGGCGGCGAGGTTTGACCGTTCGGTATCGGATTGGGCCCGAGTTCAGTCCAGCTTGCGGCGATGGCTTCGGGTCTCAGTGAGCCTTTGGACTGGCGCAGTAACTGGGCCTGACGCTGGTCCATCTGCGCGATAGCTCGACCGCGGGCCGAAGCATCGAAGGGCCTGCCCGGCTCTACTCCTCGCAGCCGCGCGATCGCTTCGGAACGCTTCTGAAGAAAGGCTTCTTTATCGATACGACCGCCGAGGCCGGCTGGAAGATCCGGGTCCTCACCATCAACTCCATCTTCAATGACCACCAGTGCATTCGCAGCCCTGTCACTCACTCCCGATTGGCTCTTGGCTTTTTCCGATTTTTCCTGTGGCTTTCTGGCAGTGGCCTTAGCATCCTTGTCTTGTCCGGTTTTGGTTTTGTCTGCGGCTGCAGGGGGTGTAAGGATAGATGAGACAAAGATGGCGATGGCGGTGAACAATGTCAGCGCATAAGATTTCTTCATTAGCAGGCCTTCCTTTTGGAAACATTCTGGATGGGAGAAGAGTTGTCGGTGTTCTTAACCCCAGATCGACACTAAATGATCAGAGGAGCTCCATAAATTACCGGAACGACGGTTTGAATCTTGTAAGTTTATTGAGCGCGGCGGCCCGGGCTTATCTGAAGCGTCGTCGACGCACTTTTTGATTTTGAATTTACTGGGGCGGGATTACCAGTACCTGAGCCTGAGTTGTCGGACGCCCGCTAACTAAAACCCTTAACGTATCAACTCGGCTTCGTTCCGGTAAGGACTCAAAGACTTAGTAACAGAGGCAATTTAGTGCCGATAGCTAACCACTGTCAAGTGCGCGAATCGATGTAACGAAACCGACTCGAGGCGCGCGATCCTGGGATACAAGTTAAGCCGTTGAATTTGCCCTGCCAACGCTACGACGCGTAGTCTCATCGATCAGGATGGTATGAAAGGGGGAACTCATGTTATCGACAATTATTCTGGTGGCCACCTTCTTCATTGGCACGCTAACTCCTGCGAATGATCCCTGCGCCTGTCTACCCAAAGACATTCAACGGACGGATGTTGTTTCGGCCACAATAATCCGTCCCGGTCGCGTCGGAAAGAAAATCACGGTGGAGCAGACGCTGAGGGACCTTAAGGCGCGCTGTCGCAAAGGAAAGCTGGTTGATGCGAAAGGGAAGGAAATCCACTTCTACCATTTGCAGGGTTGCTGGGGTAATCCCCCGGCCGACTATCAGGAGATACTCGGACAACAAGCAAAGGAATTGGAAAAGCTGCGGCGACGGTATCACGTAATAGAAATGACCTGTAATTCAGAAGGCGTGCAGCCTATGTGACTGCTACAGAACCCGGAGCGGTACGGCTCCCGGTACTGACCTCATTACTCAACTCGCACCTCTTCGAAGGTAACGAGGTCAGCACCACCACGCGGGTCGTGAGGTCGGATCGGCAGTATGAGGTCAGTACCACCACGCGGTAGCGGGTGGGTCTGCTCCCAACAAGATCGCTGGGCACAACCAGATCCTCTCGGCGTTATAGCTGCTCCATCTCTGACCCACCCGCTACCGCGAGGTGGTACTGACTTCATACTGCCGACGGTCACAGATCGCTTACGAGACCCACCCGTTACCGCGAGGTGGTACTGACTTCATACTGCCGACGGTCACAGATCGCTCACGAGACCCGGTCGCTACCGCTCCCGGTACTGACCTCAATACTCAACTCGCACCTCTTCGAAGGTAATGAGGTCAGCACCACCACGCGGGTCGTGAGGAGTCCGTCGGATTGGCAGTATGAGGTCAGTACCACCACGCGGTAGCGGGTGGGTCTGCTCCCAACAAGATCGCTGGGCACAACTAGATCCTCTCGGCGTTATAGCTGCTCCATCACTTACCCACCCGCTACCGCGAGGTGGTACTGACTTCATACTGCCGACGGTCACAGATCGCTCACGAGACCCGGTCGCTTACCGCTCCCGGTACTGACCTCATTACTCAACTCGCACCTCTTCGAAGGTAATGAGGTCAGCACCACCACGCGGG
>JAOAPY010000017.1 GCA_025463135.1 Acidobacteriota bacterium | reverse complement strand
CCCGCTACCGCGTGGTGGTACTGACCTCATACTGCCGATCCGACGGACCTCACGACCCGCGTGGTGGTGCTGACCTCGTTACCTTCGAAGAGGTGCGAGTTGAGTAATGAGGTCAGTACCGGGAGCGGGAGGCGACCGGATCCTAAGTTCAACGCTGAATGCCGGCATCCCGTCGCTACCGCTCCGGCTTCTGTAATGTGTTGCCCTGTTAGATATCGTAAATTAACCCACTACGAGACTTTGCCGCAGTTTCGGTTTTGGCATATAGTCGGCGCATTGTTCCACCCTATTGAACCGCCGCTGCGAAAGCTGTCGAGCCAGGTCCGCGGAAAAAAGCTATCCAATCCATCAGTTGGAGGTCAAGAAATGAGAAAGAAAGAATGGACCATAATGATCTATATGGCCGGCGACAATAATCTGTCGGTCGATATGGCTTATGCTATGGAACAAATAAAGGGAGTGGCTGTTGAAGGCGCCGATAGCCCTAATCTATTCGTTTACTATGACGGCAACTCGCCTTCGATCCCGACCCTCTACTGTGATTTCTCCGATCCACACAAACCAAAATACGTTCGCTCATTTAAGGTACAAGATAAACTCTTTCCCGTTCCCGCCAAAGAAAATGAAAATGCCGCAGATAAAAAGTCGGTCGTAAACTTCGTCGACTGGTGTGTAAACAACGTTGAAGTTGAAACCGACGGTGAGATCTCCTATGGCCGTCGTGCCAAACGATATGCACTGATCTTTTCCGGACATTCGTTGGGCTTTGAGGACAAGGGTTTATTTAAGGACGAGACCTCTGGTAAGACGATGAAACTTTCGGATCTCTCTCTCGTGCTCCAGCGGCTGACAGCAACAGGGGATACGTTGGAAGATCTTGACGAACCGGATAGCAAAGAGAACTGTCAGATACTTTTCAACGAATCAAAGGTAATACTCGGCAAGCGCCTGGATATTTTGGGGTTTGACAGTTGCGTTATGGGCATGCTCGAGGTGGGATATCAGTTCTGTGACTATACGAAGACCATGATCGTCTCTGAAGGAAGCGTTCCGAGCGCGGGTTGGACTTACGCGAAACTACTTGGCCGCCTGGCCCATGGAAATACTACCAATGGCTCTGCCAAAAAGGTGGCGGAGCATTTCGTTAGAGACTTCATCGATAGCCAGGACAAATATACCGTTGGCGGCGTTTCCGTCGATATGGCCGCCTGGGATACGAGTCGATTGGATGAAGTGGCCGATGCGTTCGACTATCTTGGCGGGACGCTAATCGAATGCTTCAGGTATAAGGACAGCAGCATCTATAGGGCGATGGAACGAGTAATTCTTCAGGTCCACTGGAAATGCCAGTCATACATGTACGATCAAAATGTTGATCTTGGAGACTTTTGCGAGCTGCTTGAGCGGGAATGTGGTTTGGTCGCGCAGGAGCTGGGCGGCGATACAGAGGTCCTGAGCTGGGCGCAAGAGGCATGCAAGAAAGTTCTGAGCGAACTAAGAAGGGCCGTGATCCTGAGTGGCTTTAGTGGTGGAGAATATCAGTACTCCAACGGGATTTCCGTGTTCTTTCCATGGTCGTTGGAAGGATATAACGGATCGCGGAAAGAATACGAGAGTCTGTGGCTTGCCAAGGACCAAAAGATGCTTGATAAGAAATTTCGGACCAAAACGCTTACCTGGTCCGATTTCCTTAAAAAATATCTCACAGAGGTCACACGTCGTAGATCCGAGGACTTGACGCCGCATGCTCTTCCCGGATCGAAATACAGGTATAAATCGGGGATTGAATTTGATGAACAATCAGACTCAGGGTCGCTTGGAGGTTCCCGGGCTACGATGACCAAGCTAGCCGGCCAGGAAGGCTCGAAACTCGCAGGCCAGGAAGGCTCGAAACTCGCAGGCCAGGAAGGTTCGAAACTCGCGGGCCAGGAAGGTTCAAAACTCGCTGGTCAGGAAGGTTCGAAACTCGCGGGCCAGGAAGGTTCGAAACTCGCAGGCCAGGAAGGCTCGAAGATGGGGGGCGGTAGCTCGAGCGCGTTCTTTAATAATTTGAAACTATGGAAGAATATTGAGAGCCCGTATAACATTTCCGGCTTTACGAAAAGACCTGAGAAACACGAGCCGGAAGCCGACAATTAGAACAGCGGTTTGCCGGTGTCATGAGGCAGTCAGAGCAGAGCATAAAGACAGAGTCTCCCACAGTCTCTGAAGCCGCGGGTGTGAACGAGAGATACAATTCTCGACGCAAGGCGAATGCAATCCACCCATTCCGTCTAATTTCCGACGCCGGCTTAATACGGCCACTTCCAGTGGCGAATCTCCGGCATGTCTTCCCCGTATTTACGAATGTATTTTTTATGTTCGATAAGCTTATCGCGCATCGCCTCTTTTGCGTGCGCGCCACACGGTTCCAGCATCGGCACGCGTTCAATGGCGTCCATCACGAGATGAAAACGGTCGAGATCATTGAGTACCACCATATCGAAAGGAGTGGTCGTCGTTCCCTCCTCCTTATACCCGCGGACATGTATGTTCCGATGATTCGTTCGTCGGTAGGTCAGTCGATGAATCAGCCAGGGGTAGCCATGAAAGGCGAAGATGACGGGCTTGTCTGTGGTAAAAAGAGAGTCGAAGTCTTTGTCGGAAAGTCCATGCGGGTGCTCGCTTGCTGGTTGCAGTGTCATCAAATCAACGACGTTGACGACCCTGATTTTCAGTTCCGAGAAATATTGCCTGAGGAGGTCCACGGCGGCCAGCGTTTCCAACGTCGGGACGTCTCCCGCACAGGCCATCACCACGTCCGGCTCCCCACCTTCGTCGTTGCTGGCCCATTCCCAGATACCCAGCCCGACCGTGCAATGCTTGACAGCCGATTTCATGTCCAGATACTGCAACGCGGGTTGTTTCCCCGCGACGATGACGTTGACGTAATTGCGGCTCCGCAAACAATGATTGGTGACGGACAGCAAGGTGTTGGCATCCGGCGGCAGGTACACGCGTACGACTTCGGCTTTCTTGTTGATGACGTGATCTATAAAGCCGGGATCCTGGTGGCTGAAGCCGTTGTGATCCTGTCGCCAAACATGGGAGCTAAGTAAATAATTGAGTGAGGCGATAGGTCGCCGCCAGGGAATATGCCGCGTCGTCTTCAACCACTTCGCATGCTGGTTGAACATTGAATCAATGATGTGAATGAACGCCTCGTAACAATTGAAGAATCCGTGACGACCTGTCAGCAGATATCCTTCGAGCCAGCCCTGACACAAGTGTTCGCTCAAGACTTCCATCACCCGACCGTCAACAGAAAGATGGTCGTCAGTCGGCAAGATTTCTTCGGCAAAGACGCGGTCGGTCGCTTCAAACAGAGCACCCAGCCGGTTGGAAGCAGTTTCATCGGGACCCATGACGCGGAAGTTACCGTTGTCTGTGTTGCTCTTCATCACGTCGCGCAAGAATTGTCCCATCACACGAGTCGCTTCCGCATCGATAGTTCCCGGTTTGGGAATATCAACAGCGTAAGCGCAAAAATCCGGCAGCTTCAAGTCTTTGAGCAGCAGTCCCCCGTTGGCATGTGGATTGGCTCCCATACGCCGCTCGCCTTTCGGGGCCAGCTCAGCCAATTCCTGAATAAACTTTCCCGTCTCATCAAAGAGTTCTTCGGGTTTGTAGCTGCGCATCCACTCCTCGAGCATCCTCAGGTGTTCGGGATTTGTTGCCAACTCCGCCAACGGAACCTGATGCGAGCGAAATGAATTCTCAGCCGGCAAGCCGTCTACAAACTTTGGTCCGGTCCATCCCTTGGGTGAACGCAAAATGATCATCGGCCACTGGGGGCGATGGGATAAACCGTTTGTCCGAGCGTCTTGCTGAATCGTTTGAATCCGGGCGATCACACTATCGAGAGTCGCGGCCATGAGCTGGTGCATCGCTTCGGGATCATGGCCCTCGACGAAGTAGGGCTTGTAGCCGTAGCCGATGAACAGGCTCGTCAGTTCCTCATCGCTCAACCGCGCCAGCACTGTCGGACTGGCAATCTTGTAGCCGTTCAAGTGCAGGATGGGCAGGACGCTGCCATCACGAACCGGGTTCAGGAACTTGTTGGAGTGCCAACTGGCGGCGAGCGGGCCGGTCTCGGCCTCGCCATCGCCGACGACGCAGGCCGCCATCAGGTCTGGATTGTCGAAGACCGCGCCGTAAGCGTGCAACAGAGAGTAACCGAGTTCCCCGCCCTCGTGGATCGAGCCGGGCGTCTCGGGGGCAACGTGGCTGGGAATGCCGCCGGGAAATGAAAACTGCGTGAACAGTCTTTTCATCCCTTCTGCATCTTGGGAGATGTTGGGATAGAACTCAGCATATGTGCCTTCAAGATAAGTGTTGGCCACCAGCCCTGGGCCGCCATGGCCCGGCCCGGCGATATAGATCACGTTCATATCATGCTTCTTGATGAGACGATTGAGGTGGACATAAATGAAGTTGAGGCCCGGTGTCGTGCCCCAATGGCCAAGCAGGCGGGGCTTGACATGTTCGAGTTTGAGCGGCTTACGGAGCAGCGGATTATCGTATAGGTAAATCTGCCCGACCGAGAGATAGTTCGCCGCGCGCCAGTAGGCGTTCATTAGTCGCAGTTCTTCCGCAGACAGCGGCGGTGTCTCTTTGATGTCACTCTTAGTCATTTTTCGCAATCCTTCTGAGGTCGGCAAGAGATCCGTTTCATGGTTCGTCACTACTGGTCTCGTTTTATTATCTTTGATGTGCGTCATGAATGGTTCATCAACTTTCTCGACGCCTTCGTCGGTACTCACGACCTCCCCAAACTGTGAACGCTGACTGTTGAGCAGCATAAAGCCAATCCGGCCTTTAATTCCAACCGCAGCCAAGCCCTCGCGGAAGCGACCGGCACTGTCATATTGCAAAGAAGGCGAAAGCTTACGGCTCTTGTCGACATAACCGCGGTCCTCCCAATTCTCTATAAGTCTCTCTGGTACTCCTCAGTAGTAGACCCCGAATAGACACCAAAAACATCTTTTGATCATTTCGCGCGGTTCTTTCCGCTATGCTCTCTATACGCGATTTGCGTATAGAAACGATAATCCGTTTAATCCTGATTCGCAGATAGACGACGAAGAGAGCACGCGAGATCTTCAGATCCCTGCGTAGGGGTAACCAATTCCTGCGGTGTGATTGCGTTGTCATTCAAGCGGACTATCGTTTACATTGCGCAGTACTTCTGGAAGAGGGCACAGACTCTGGTCGCGGACTCGAGATTTCGAGTCAATGCGATTGGACCAAAGCGGAGGCACATGCACATAAGGAATTGGGTCAGCTCGAAAGTAAGTTTATTGAGATGGAGCGCGTTGGCCATAACCGCGCTACTTGCCGTAACGGTTGCCGTCACTTTGTCGCCTGTCTTTGCGCAGCAGTATGACGCCAGTCTTTATTCAGGCCTGCAGTGGCGAATGATCGGTCCCTTTCGAGGGGGGCGAGTAAACGCCGTCAGCGGAGTGCCCGGCCAACCAAATACGTTTTATTTCGGCTCAGTCGGCGGCGGGGTTTGGAAGTCCGGGAATTCGGGTCGCACCTGGACGCCCATATTCGACTCGCAACCGATCGGCTCGATTGGCGCCATCGGTGTGGCGCCATCGAACCCAAATGTGATTTATGTCGGTACCGGCGAAGCAGACATGCGTTCCCAGATCTCGTATGGCAACGGCGTGTATAAATCCACTGACGCCGGGAACAGCTGGAAACATGTCGGACTCGATAACACGCGGCAGATCGGTCGCGTCATTGTCGATCCCAAAAACCCCAGCATCGTTTTCGTGGCCGCGATGGGACACGTTTACGGCGCCAACCCCGAGCGCGGCGTTTATCGCTCACGCGATGGCGGCGTGAACTGGGAACGGGTGTTGTTCAAGAACGAAAACGTTGGCGCGATCGATCTGGCTTTCGATCCAATGAGTTCACAGATCATATATGCCACCTTGTGGAATACGCGGCGGCCACCCTGGAGTATCTACCCACCGTCGTATGGACCGGGAAGCGGCATTTTCAAGTCCACCAATGGTGGTAGCACGTGGCAACCGCTGATCCAGGGTATCCCGACAGAGGGGTTGGGCCACGTTGGAATCGCGGTCTCGCCTACGAATCGCAATCGCGTCTACGCGATTGTAGATGCAAAGGATGGCGGTCTTTATCGTTCGGATGACGCTGGAGCCAAGTGGACAAAGATTTCTGGCGATAAGCGCATCTGGGAACGCGGTTGGTATTTCTGTAAGATCACCGTCGATCCAAAGAACGGCGACATCGTCTACGTTTCCGATACTTCGCTTTATCGCTCGACGGACGCGGGCAAAACCTGGACGGCAATCAAAGGCGCGCCTGGTGGTGATGACTATCATCAGCTCTGGATCAATCCAGACGATCCGAAACGTATGATCCTCGGTAGCGATCAGGGCGCGATTGTGACAGAAGATGGAGCTCTAACCTGGAGTTCCTGGTACAACCAGCCCACCGCCGAGCTCTATCACGTGGCTGCGGACAATCGTTTTCCTTACTGGGTGACCGGCTCACAGCAGGACAGCGGCGCTGTCGGTGTACCGACGCGAAGCAATCACTCAGAAATATCGAACCACGATTGGTCGGGCGTCTGTGCCGGAGGCGAGTCCGACTATACGGCGCCGGATCCTTTGCACCCGGAGATCCTGTTTGGCGGTCGGGTTACGCGCTGCAACTTGAATACAAACGACACGAAGAACGTCTCGCCTGAACGTGGCCTTTCGGTTCCGGCGAGACACACGTGGACCTTGCCGCTCGTATTCTCGCAAGCAGATCTACACGCCCTTTACTTCAGCGATCAGTTTCTGTTCAAGACCATGAACGGTGGTGAGAGTTGGACCCAGATGAGCCCGGATCTGACGCGCGAGGATCCCGGTGTTCCGGCCAACCTGGATGAAGCAACAGCTGCCGATGCGCCCGAAGCAAAGCGGCGAGGAGTGATTTACACAATCGCGCCTTCACCCTTGCGCGCGCCGCAGATCTGGGTCGGCACCGATGATGGCTACATTCAAATCACGCGCGACGACGGCAAGACGTGGCAGAACGTCACGCCTCCCGAACTCACGCCGTGGAGCAAGATCGTCATGATGGAGGCTTCACACTTTGATGTGAACGAAGCTTATGCTGCTGTCGATCGGCATCGACTGGAAGACAATGAACCCTACATTTACCGGACGCGAGATAGCGGTAAGAGCTGGAAGAAGATCAGCAATGGCTTACCGGCAGGCGTCTACATGCAGACCGTCAAGGAAGATCCTGGGCGACGAGGTCTGCTTTTTGCCGGCACCGAGCTGGCGGTTTTTGTCTCATTCGACGACGGCGATCACTGGCAATCGCTGCAGCTAAATCTGCCTTCAGTTTCAATGCGCGATCTGGCGATTCACGGAGACGATTTGATTGTGGCTACGCATGGACGCGGTTTTTGGGTGCTGGATAACATCACTGCTTTGCGTCAAATAAACGATGACGTGGCGAAGGCTCCTGCGTTTCTCTTTCAACCCGCGATCGCAATCGACCTGACTTCCGGTAGTGACAATGGTACGCCGCAACCGCGCGACGAGCCGCTGGCTGAGAATCCCCCGAATGGAGCGATCATCGATTATTATCTGAAAACAAATGCTGCAGGTCCGGTGATCCTAGAGATTCTGGATCCTTCGGGAGAGTCTATTCGGCGGTACTCAAGTGAGGACCAGTCGCCTTCCGTCGATCCCGACACGCTGAACATTCCGGCCTTCTGGCGCCCAACACCCAAACCACTTTCTGCAATAGCCGGCATGCATCGTTGGATTTGGGATCTGCGACCCACTCCGGCGGCTCCGCGCGCGGGCGGAGGTGGCGGTGCGGGAGGTGGGGGATTCGGAAATCGAACGCCCACGGTGCTTCCCGGAACCTATTCAGTGAAGTTGATGGTCGCCCGGAAGAGTTACACTCAGTCTCTACAGGTGAAGATGGATCCGCGAGCCAGATGATAGTAGGGTCCAGATACATGCTGCCCATATGAATAGGAATAGTTACTTACCTGAGTGCGGTCCTTTATTATGGAACCCTTCAATGCCCTTCAAATGCGAATCCTTCCAGCGAGAACGGCATTCCGATAATTGCGCCCGCGTATCGCATGAAGCCCGGCCACAGCAATCCCAACTCGAATGAGAGTACAGTGCCTGAAACTGCGCCCACCGCGAACAGTATTGCCGTTCCCTTCGCCCAGCGTTTTGCCAACGCCAGATAGACTTCGTCTTTGGTCCGCAGCCATTGCCACTCAGCAAAAATCATCAAGAGCGGTATTGCAATACCGATCGCCGCAAAGACGATGTGGAAAGCGAGTGACATCGCCATTTGGGATCGCGCTGCAAGTAGGCCGTTCATGATCCTCAATGACCTAATCTTTGAGAAGAGGGACCATCTCCTCTCGGGTGCCTTTATCGTCGGGTAAGTACGATTCGACGATCTCGTACATACCAGGCTCGAACTTGGCGATAGCTAACGCCTCTTGCAGATGGTCACTCGAAGCCGGGTTGTTACGCATCGCTTGGTAGTCCTCGATCGTTCGCCATTGTGCGTACATCGTGACCTTGGTGCCGTCGAGGCTTCGATGAAGGGTGGCGGACACGAAGCCGGGCGCATGGCGCACCGACGCAACGGTTGCGTGCGCGAGCAGGTCCACGAGCCGTTGCTGATTCGCGGGCTCAACCGTGAAGACGTTAATGAACGTGACCAGCTTGGCGTCGTTCGAGATCATCATTGTCACCAGATGATTCTATTATCTTTCATCGTTTGTGCGTAACGAGATGAACGAAAGCCTTACAATATACCTCATCAGCTTGCATGAGATGCCTCGTGAACCATTCCACCGCTGCGCCATTGGCTTCGTCCTACCTCAAAGATTGCAAGCACACCAGTCTTGCGAAGGGTGACTAGTCCATTCCTACTTCAATACCAGCGAGCTATGAAGTAGAAGCGACCAAAAAAGCGATGGCCCAAAAAAACTATTGACATCAAAAATGTAACAGCGTATAAGCAACCCATCGGGTTAAGACTCAGTCCGACATCTTAAGTCGCGGTTAAATACGACTTAAACCCATCGGCAAGGTTTCAGTCATACTCAATGTTGACCGCCTAAATTGACTGTCAAGCTGTCCTATCTCCTCGAAGGAACATCGGTAAAATGATGGCACGCGCGTCGGGACCGCCAAACTGTCAATTCTCCCTAAAACGACCATTGGTCAGATAGTTTTGACCCTGACCGCCGCGCTGCCCCGTCTTCCCAAGCCATGAGCGTGGGACAGAAAGGGGCGAAGCTTGTCTCGAACGACCACTCCCAACGAGCACAGAGAACAGGTACTGAAGCGGCCTCTTAAAGGCAGCCGCGAGGGTGCTACTAATGGAGATAGGACAAGATACCGGCGAGTTCCCGGACTCTCAGTGCTCCTGGTATGCAATTCGAACTAGATCGAATTATGAAAAGATCGCTGCCAGAGTTCTTGAAGCTAGAGGCTTTGAGCACTACCTTCCGCTCTACGGCGTCCGGAAGCGCTGGTCCGATCGCGTGGTCGAAACTAAAATTCCGCTATTCGCTGGATACTTATTTTGCAAATTCGATGTGAGGCGTCGCTGGCCAATTCTGAGCACGCCTGGTGTCGCCTCTATCGTTAGCTACGCCGGCAAACCTGCCACCATCTCCGACTTGGAGATTGAAGCGATCCAAACAGTCCTGAGTTGCGGAAGAAGAGTGGAACCGTGCCCCTACCTTGTTGAGGGACAGCTAATCCAGGTGAATCGGGGTCCGTTGAAAGGCCTGCAGGGCATTCTGATCAAGAAGCTGAACTATCGTATCGTTATCTCCATCCAAATGCTGCGTCGCTCCCTGGCGGTTGAGATCGACCCTGATTGCATTACTCCCGTTTGGGTCTGATACGCCCCTGACAAGGACCGCGCCTCTAATTCTCTACCGCCGGCGTCAGAAGGAGAGTAGTGGGGCCACACTCGCTGATCTCCAAAGGCGTTTACACGCATTTCAATAAGGAAACGATGACACTTCTACAAAAGGAACGCGAGACACTTGAACGGTTTCTCCCAGGGCTCGACGCTAAACTCGCGGAACTTCCATTGCTTGTAATGGAATCTCCGGGAAGCCCAGCGTTGCAACTGTTTCGTGAACACGGCGGCCCCGGGCTATTGGTGCCAAAGGAATACGGCGGCCCGGGAGCTAATCCCCTCGAAGTCGCTCAAATCAGTCGCGCGCTCGGTAGCCGCTCACCCTCGCTGGCCATCGCGACAAATATGCACACTTGCACGGTCGTTGCCATTCCACCCTGCCCGTCGACGGCTGAGTTGTTGCAAGGCATCGCCCAACATAATTTGTACCTGGCTTCCGGCTTCGCTGACGGTCGGTCCGGTAGCAGTGTGCTCGTGCCTAATATGAAGGCTGAGCCAACTTCGGGCGGCTGGCTTCTCAGCGGGAGCAAGAAGCCCTGTAGTTTGTCTCAATCAATGGACTTCCTGACTGCCAGCATCCTACTCCCTTCACCTTCCGGAAACGGCAATCAGGAGTTGGCGCTCGCTACGATTCCAGCTAATAGTCCCGGCATTGAAGTCAAACCTTTTACGGACAGGTGGGTGCTTGGCGGGTCCGAGACGAATGAGGTGGTGCTTACTGGTGTGGAGGTGCCAGAGGAATACATTTCATATTTTGGCAATGCCGACGAGTTGAATTCCGCGATTTCAAAAGCCTTCCTGGTTTTTGAGTTGTTCGTATCGGCATGTTACCTCGGGGTAGCCAGCGCCCTGGTGGAGCGCGTTTTTGCCGGTAGGAAAGGGTGCGCGGTGGACCGGCTGACCCTTGCCACCGAGGTCGAGGGAGCGATGGCGGCGCTCGAAGGTAGCGCGTACATGATAATGCAAGGGTACGACGATGCCGCCGCCGTAGCTAAGTCTCTTTTTGTACGCTACTCGGTTCAGCGCTCCATTGAAAGGGTAACGGCACAGGCAGCCGAGCTTTTGGGTGGTATGGCGTTCATGTGTTCGAGCGACGTGGTCTCCCTCTATGCGGCATCCCGAGCATTAGCGTTCCACCCGCCCTCCCGCACCAGCATAGCTCCGGCGCTTGATGACTACCTGATGGGCCAATCGCTGATTATGCCGTAGCGTCTCAGTGAAAAGACCACCCGAGACCCGTATGGAGGATTTGAGCGGTTACCCAAAGAAATTCTCGGTTGCGAAGGGAAGCCAATAAACGCGCGTAAATCTGTGATGTTCATTTTTCATTTAGCGAGACTACTTTTGATTGCGCTGGTATACGTCTGTGGCTACCTGATCGCTGCCACTCGCACCAGCCGGCACCAGCGTGTACTACTACAGGGAGAGTGGCTGCGTGGTTACCTTATCCGATCCGGTCCCGTTTTCATCAAGATGGGTCAGATCATCGCTACCCGATCTGATCTCATCCCAGAAGAGTGGGTGCGCACACTGGCAACATTGCAAGATGCCGCGCCTCATATGAATGAGACACAAACGATCAAGCTGATCGAGCAGGAACTCGGCTATCCAATTGACCAGGTGTTTAAGGAGTTCGCAGTAAAACCTATCGCCAGCGCCTCGATCGCCCAAGTGCATAAGGCCACTCTGCTCGATGGCCGGAGAGTAGCCGTAAAGCTGGTCAAGAAAAATATTCCTCAAGAGATTTACTGGAACCTTCGCATCATTTCTTTTCTTGTGAGCCTCGCGCATTTCCTGGTCCCGTCTGCGCGAAGGCTGAATTTGCCCAAACGTTTCGCCGAACTGAAGGTGCTAATTGTCAGCCAGGCGGATATGAAGCACGAAGCTCACCGGCAAGAACTGATCTACTCGAATTTTCTGGGTCACGCTTACGTCCGGGTGCCCGCCGTGTTCGCGCAATGGAGCAGCGCCGGCATGCTCGTAATGGAGTTTATGGATGGGATTAGCGGCCAAGACGTTCACCTGGTCCGCTGTCCCCGGGCCCGTCTGGCGCAGCGCCTTCAGGACGCCATCTACACGATGCTGTACATGCATGGTCTATGTCATGGCGATACGCATCCCGGCAACCTTTTCTTCACTGAGGATGGGGACCTGATACTCCTGGACTTCGGCATCACCGTCGAACTAAGTGAGGATGAGAAATGGGGCCTATCTTCATTCTATTACGCATGTATGCGCAAGGAATGGAACATTGCCGTCGAGCGGTTTACAAAGCATTTCGTCACGAACACTGAAGAGCTGATGAAACAGTGGTCCGGCTATTCCGCGGAGATTGAGCAGGTATTGAAATGGCATTTCGATATTCATTCGACGCGATGGTCAACAATCGCCTATTTCAAGGATGTCAATGCCATCCTGCTTAAGTACAACGCGATGTACACGACGAACTTCACCAAGGTTGAACTGGTATTTTTGTCTTGTGAGGGCTTTGCTACACAGATCGATCCGGAGATCGATATTTGGAAGAACGCCCGCATTTTCACGGACCGTTACTCGCCTTATATAAGCGGCAGCGTCAAGGCTTCATTCGATAGACATTTCGAAAAGGCGATCCCTTCGTCTTTAGGAATGCGTGACATGGCGAACGATTATCTGGTGGCGCCGACGCACATGCACCGCTACTTCTTCCCCAGCGCCTATCCCCTTTTTGTGAAGAGTGCAAGCCGCGGTCGAATCACGGACGTTGATGATAACTGTTATGTCGATCTATCAAATGGCTACGGTCCCCATATACTCGGCTACGCTCATCCGGCGATTACCGAAGCCCTCTGTGGCCGCTTGCGCTCGGGCTTCGTGAATGCCCTGGGCAACGATGCGGAGGTGGAGTTAGCACGACTGATAGTCGAAGCGTTCGCTCCCGAGGGAAAGGCTATTTTATGCAACTCGGGAACCGAAGCTGTGTTGATCGCCGTCCGTTTGTGTCGAGCCTACCGGAGGCGATCGAGGGTCGCGAAACTCGAGGGACACTTCCACGGCTTTTCGGATATGGGCATGGTCAGTTCCTGGTTCCGCTTTGCTGGATCCAGGCACAGACCTGAGCCTATTGCCGGAACCGAAGGCTCTGATCGTGCCACGGTCGAAAACACCTTGATTCTTCAATACGGTCACATCGAGGGCTTGGAGAGGTTGCGCGAGGAGGCCTCAACGTTAGCCTGCGTCATCTGTGAACCAATGCCGTCCTCTTTGGCGAACTATGACAAGGAGTTTTTGCTGGCGCTTAGAAGCATATGTACGGAGCTGGACATTCCCTTGATTTTCGATGAAGTCGTGACCGGCTTTCGAGTGGCCTATGGAGGTTCCCAGACACTGATGGGCATCACCCCTGATCTGACCTGCGTGGGAAAGATCATCGGAGGTGGCCTTCCTTGTGGCGGCATTGTCGGCTCGCGGAACCTGATCGACATCGCGCGAAGTTCCGAAGATCCTTTCTTTGACTATGAGAACAAAGTGTTCGTAGGCGGGACAATGAGTGGGAACACTTTGAGTTGTGCCGCCGGCGTCGCCGCGCTCAACCACCTGAAGCGAAACCCGGAAATTTATGTCGAGCTTGACAAGAAAACCGACTGGCTGGCAGATGAATTCCGTGGGGCGGCGGACCGTAGAGGAATATCCTGCCGGGTCAATGCGCGACACTCGATCTTTTCACTGAACTTCACCCATCGAACCGCCAAATTCTATCGTGACAAACTCGCCGGCAGTAACTTCAAGGCGACTATCGCCCTTGCGTACTATATGCGCAAGCACGGTGTCTACATGCCGGAACTGCATAGTTTCTTACTCAGTGCCGCTCATACACAAGAGGATCTGGAGACGACGGCCGTGGCCTTCCGCCTGAGTCTCGATGAGATGCTCGCCGACGGACTCTTCGTAGTCTGACTGCCGAACCCCGAATCCACAGCACAAGCGCCACGCCGGTGCGGTGCAGCATAAAAGCAAGGGCAAATCCAGGAGGTTATTCATGCATTCCAATGGTAAGGAAAAATGGATTCTGTACAGCACGAGTGACGAGGACAATACCTCGGAACTTCGAGCCTTGAATATCAACCCGGACGATCGAGTGATCAGCGTTACCGGAAGTGGCTGCCGTACTCTGAGTCTCCTGACGCAGAATCCACGGAGCGTCGTTTCGGTTGATTACTCACCGGGCCAAAACTACCTACTCGAACTGAAGCTGGCTGCCATACGGGCGCTTTCCTACGACGAGTTGCTGGCATTTTTCGGTGTTGATGAATGCAAGACTCGGTGGAAAATATTCGAGTCTCTGCAAGCTAAAATATCTCCTGAAGCGGCGGCGTATTTTCGCCGGCATCGACCGGCAATTGAAAACGGGATTCTGTTTTCCGGGAGGCATGAACGCTTTTACGTAAGGTTAGTGGCTCCAATGGTCCATCTCCTCTTTGGCCGTCAACTGAAGAAGATATTTAGCTGCTCCAGTATCGAAGAGCAAGAAAAGATTTATAAGGAAGAGCTTGACGGCAGACTCTGGCGTTGGCTCATACGCAATGGTTTTTCGGAACGAACTCTGCGCCTGATTCTTAATGACGATAAGTATCACATTGAGATCGACGTGCCCTCGATCGGCGATTACATGCTCGAGCGCTTGAATCACACATTTTCCCATCACCTGGCCAAAGATAACCATTGGGTTAGCTTTATGTTCAATGGCCGGTACCCGAACAGGACGTGTCTACCACATTTCCTGCTATATGAAAACTATGACGCAATCCGGCGCGCTACAACCACGGTGACGCCATTCACCGGCAATCTGATCCACTACTTACAGACACTTCCGGACCATTCCGTAGATAAGTTTTCACTATCCGATGTGACAAGCTGCATTAACAAAGAAGAGTTCAACGCCTTGCTGGATGAGGTGTACCGAACTGGACGGGCCGGCGCGAGTGTCTGCTATCGAAACTTTCTTGCAAAGTATTCCGTCACGAGCGGAAGCGATGCCAGGATGCGCCGCGAGGATGCAGTTTCGTCAGCTCTCGATCGCGACGATCTCGCCTTTGTGTATTCCTTCGAGGTGGCCACGATTGCGGCATCGTGAATCGACGGGTTTGGGCGCGACCAGCGGCGCCAAGTTCCCCAAGTGACAACATGCAAGTGAGAGGTATGTCATGACTATAACCCCACAGAACACTCCATCACACCTGACGCTAATCGAGGCAATATATGAGCACTCCATCAATAACCCGGAGCGATTGGCATACGGGTGCATTTCATCGGAGGGAACCATACAGAGCGCCTTAACCTATCGCGATCTGATCAGCCGATCGGAGAACGTGGCGGCGGAGTTGCTCCGTTTGTGTGACCCTGGCGACCGGGCCATGTTGCTCTTTCACGGCGGGAATGAATTCATAGTTTCGTTTCTGGGGTCTCTGATTGCCGGAGTTATCCCTGTGCCTGGATATCCGGTGCGCGTACCGGCGTCATCCGCGCAGCCGGCACGGAACTTCGCGCGTCTGGTTCCGATTATCAGCAATGCCGGACCGAAGGTGGCTCTTACTACCCGACCAGTAGTCGATAGACGAGCAGAGTTGAGCGCTGCCGAGCCTGTTTTCTCAACCCTCAAATGGATTGCTGTCGAAGAGATTCCGGATCAGCGCCTTGGGTCGCGACCACAGGTGGCGGGTACTGACCTCGCTTTCCTTCAGTACACTTCTGGGTCAACGTCGCTGCCTAAGGGGGTGATGGTCAGCCATAACAATCTTGTATCCGTCCTGAGAGACATGAATGCGAGCTGGCCAAACGATGACTCGTCGGTGATGATCACCTGGGCCCCTGTGTTTCATGACATGGGTCTGATCCACGGAATCCTCTTTCCCTTATACTTTGGTTTCCCGGTCTACACGCTTTCGGCGGCTTCGGTCCTGCAGCAACCGAAGCGCTGGCTGGATGCCATCACCCGTCTCGGTGGAACCCATTCGTCGGGGCCGAACTTTATCTTTGATCTGTGTCTCAAGCGCATCTCCGAGCATGAAGTGAGGGACCTCAATCTATCTACCTTGAGTGCCTGTCTGACAGGCGCGGAAGCGGTAAGACACAAAACACTACTTCAATTCCGAGAGGCGTTCGCGCTTGGCGGGCTTCGCCCGGATGCAATCCAGCCTGGATACGGCCTTGCCGAATTCACATTAACGGTCTCGGGTGTGGATGTCGGATCCACGCCGCGAACGGTGCATCTCGATGCCGCGGCCTGCGAACAAGGCCGCGTGGTGCTCCGGAACGCCGAGAACGGAGCGGGTACAAGGAGTTTCGTGAATTGTGGCTGGACACATGTAGGCAGCGACATTCGGATTGTCGAGCCCAAGAGTCGACGGGAGTGCCAGCCGTTCGAGATTGGAGAGATCTGGGTCAGCGGAGACAACCTCACCCAGGGATATTGGGGAAACGCTGAAGCGACTGAGGAGACTATGCGGGCCCGGCTGATTGACGGTAGTGGGCCATATCTGCGTACTGGCGATCTTGGGTTTGTTATTGATCGTGGCCTCTACATTGCCGGTCGTCTCAAAGATCTGATTATCATTCGCGGTCGTAATCTCTATCCACATGACATTGAAGCCACAGTTGAGGAGTCACTGCCTGAAGTGCGCGTTGGCCGCTGTTGCGCATTTTCGATAGAGCGGGAGGAAGGTGAAGCTTTAGTCATCGTGGCCGAAGTAGACAGAGTGCAAAGACATACCTTCGATGCCGACGAGGTCTTTGCGCGGCTCCGCGAGGAAATAAGCGTCCGGCACGAGGCCGAGCTGTTTGACGCAGTCTTTGTGCGCACCGGCACATTCCCCCTGACCTCGAGCGGAAAGGCCCAACGTCAGCGAGCCCGCCAGGAGTATTTGGATGGCACACTTCAGGCGATTGCGCGGATACGGAAACCGGAGCCTGCAGGTGATTCCTCTCTTAATGAGCTGTACCAAGGTAGGGTCGCTGAAGTGCGGGCACAGCTAAACGGATATATATCCAAGAAGTTAAGTCTACCGGCAGAGAAACTGTCGACCAGTCAGTCCTTCCAGCGCCTCGGGCTTGATTCTTTTTCGATGATTGAAATGGTACTGGATCTCGAAGAATTTACGGGACAGCCGCTGGAAACGTCGATCGTTTTCGAGCATCCATCCATTGAAGAGCTGAGTGCTTATGTAGCTCGCGTCCAGCTCGCATCGCAAACATCCGTAGCGACTCTTCTTTCCAGCCCTTGATGTTGCGCGGGCAGAGGCACTGCCCGTGGTCTTAACATCTTTGGAAAGTTATCTACTAAGAACGTCCCGCCAGGACACTCCCGAAATAGCAGGAGAAAAGATGAAAATTGCTGGTATCAAAGCGATCATTCCGTCACGCACCGTCGACAATCAAACGATCAAGTCCATGGTAACCGACCAAAGCACCGACGTCCTGAAGAATCAGTTGCGGTCGACCCTCAGCCGGATCGATTTCTACCTGACGTATTCGGAGTCCAATAAGCGCCAATGGCTGGCCGACGACGAATCGCCCTTCGACCTTTTGGAAAGGGCGGTGGAAGGCGCTCTCTTTCAGGCGTCTGCCAAGAGATCAGAGGTTGAGCTGATCATTTACACGGGCGTAGATCGGGGCTTCCTGGAGCCTGCGATGGCCTACATGGTGGGCGCGGAATTTGGAATGCCCGCGGCCCATTGTTTCGATATCGTTGACGCCTGCATGAGTTGGACACGCGCGGCCTTCATCGCTTCGAACCTGCTCGAGTCCGGGCAATACAAGAATGCGCTCATTGTCAACTGTGAGTGCAACATGCGCTATGGCGGACGACTCAACCCGGGCTGCTTCCGTCTCAACAGTGCCGATGAGGTGGAGTGGAACTTCCCTGCTTATACAGTTGGTGAAGCTGCTACCGCGACGTTTTTCGAGCGGGACAACTCCAGACCGTGGGAATTTCACTTCTTGAGCGCGTCGAATTTCAATGATCTGTGCAGCGTGCCACTCGACGGATTTGATCGATACTGCAAGCCAGGCCCACGTCTGGGCCGCAACGGGCCGAACCGGTTGACCTCCTTCGGCTCCGATTTGTTCCGGGCGGGACGGGGCCTCGGGATTGAAGTCTTCAATCGGCTTTCGACTCCTCATGATGAAATCAAAGCGATCTTTCCACATGCCGCTTCAAAGCGATTGTGGTGGGATATGGGTATGGAGCTCGGAGTGGCAGAGAAGATTCGCTTTGTTTATCCGTACTACGGGAATCTGGTCTCGGCCTCTGTTCCTACGGCCATTGCAGAGGCGTGGAATGAAGGTGCAGTTTCTGAAGGCGACACCTTGGCTGGCTGGGTCGGGAGCGCCGGGATATCTTTTGCATCATTCTCGTACCGACTTTGAAGCCGTGTCCGGAAGACTCGGCGGGTCGCCAGGGCTACCCGGAAATCCTCCCATACGAATTGTGCCTAAAGGCTTAGCCTTGTGGAAGCCGCCGTATTCTCAGTTATCTAACAGGGAGATGCAGAATGGCGCAGATCCGAGATTTACGATTCAGTAACCACCAAAAAAGATCTGTCCTTCTCTTCGGAGATTACGGTGCTCAACCCTGGAATCGTGATCGCACCGTCAAAGAACCGCTTGAGGCTGGACTGCAGGTAGTAATCACAAAACTGGTCTCGGACCATTCCGAGGCTATGCTGGCAAAAATTCATCGGAACGCAGAGGCCGGCGCTGAAACTCAGGTCCAGGCCCACGCCACGGAGATTTTGCCGGATGAAGCAAGCGCTATCTCAGGCGCCACCCTCGCTCGGCTGCGCCGGCAGTACGGCGAAAACTGGTGTGTCTTGCCGCTGAATGACTACGTCACTGAATATGCGGCCACGATTTCCACTCAGCTTTCCGCTTCCTGTTATCCACCGCGTTCTGCCGAGATCGTCAAGCGTAAACACGAGTTGCGGGATCTATGGAATCGACTCGCCGCGCAGCGCGAGGCGGAACTTTGCGCCGTCGAATATTGCTACGTGGAACGAGGCAATGATGGCGAATTCGATTATTATCCCAGTCTCGGTTTCGAGCGCTTGCCTGAGAAAACATCGCTGATCGTGAAGCCTGACGAATTGAGTTCTTCCATTGAAATACACTATGCCGCGTCCAAACAGCAAGCCGTCTCGCTGGCCCGGACTGTCTGTGAGCAACTGCGTTCCAAATGGTATGAAGTGGGCCGGAGTATTGGGACTGAAGTAAGGCCGCGCGTGATCATCGAGATGGCCATTCAGCGATCAACAGCCTTGCATCCGGGAGCGGAGTTCAGCATTGAGTTCGTTTCCTTTGAGGGGCAACATTATC
>JAOAPY010000012.1 GCA_025463135.1 Acidobacteriota bacterium | reverse complement strand
TCGCTATCACCGCCTGTATGCGTAAACTCCTGGCCATCATTAACGTCATGGTTCGTGATAGCACTTCCTGGAAAACTAACCCGGAGTCAAATTCTTCTTGACATCTAACACAGTTGCTTCGCGGGTTAGAGAGAGTTGGTCGAGGCGCACCAACGTTCCTAACTCTTCTCTGCAAACCGCGCCTCGATCACTGAACCATACGGCTTGCCGTGCCTGCGAGTTAGTTGCGGATAACTTGCCTGTTCTGCGCGTAATCCCTTGACCGCCAACTTACGCTCAACCTTTTTGATTTCCGGTTCGGATGCCTCAATCTCCATGAAGAGGCCGAAGGGCAGCTCATCAATCACGATCTCCGCGTCGCCTAATCGCCAGGTCGTGCGGCGCTTTTCGTAAACGAGGGCCGGCGCAAAGCCCAGGGCTTCGAGGATTGCATCCATGGCATCCGCATCCTCAACCAGCGTTTCATCCTCGCGCTGTCGTTTTATCGGGGCCGTCGAGGGGAAGCGTTCCTTGTAAGTAAGAATCGCACTGTCACCCACGCGTCTGAGGCGCAGGACGCATCGACCCCACTCCAGCGCTTCGCCGCCGTAGAGCGTGTTCTCTTCAAACTCTTCGCCATGCGAGGTCGCGCCGATTGCCGGCAAGCGACGCACCAGCTCGTCGCGTTGCTTCTTTGTCAAACGATATTTCTTTTCGATTTCTATTGGCATGGATGCCGCGGTCCAATCTCCAAACTTCCCAGAGGATACGAGAAAGGCCTGGTGTGAACAACTGCGCCGGTGGCACCCCGAGCCAGAACAATCGATCCATGAATCGACTCGCACGAAGGTACCGACCCAACGCCCCTTCGTGTGATTTCATAGATCGTGTTGCATGCTCGGAATCCGCACTTAAGCTTAGAGCCTGGATGACGTGCTGTTCTTCGCAGGGTGTGAGCATTGCGGCAGTGCGCGCCCGCGTCGAGCTTAGCGCAATGGCCAGCAGCAGGACGAGTAGCGGGATTAGTTTTGTTATTCCAGATTTTGCATTCTTCATTGGGTTGTCCTTTCTCCTCCTTTCTCCTCCTTTCTCCATCGAGCCGGTGCAAGCAAAAGCCGGCTTATCCAGGGCACCGCGGCAGGCTGGCAGCCTGCTGTAGACAAGTGCGAGTCTAACCGCGAGTGAAGCGTTAGAGATTCTGTTTGCAGGGAGTTGTGCGAGGCGTGCAGTGAAGAGGTTTGGACGGGCGGGGAACGGGGTTATGGAATTTGGAGTGCGGAGGCGATCCCGATTTATCGGGAGACGCCGCTTTGGATTGCGAGCCTCAACAAAAATCCAAAGCGGCGTCGCGGCCGCCGCGCTCCAAATCTGGTGCAGTATTCGTTGCTCGTTGGGATCATTCTGGGGGGTTACTTTGGTTGGGCCTTCTCGCCTATGGCAAAAACATGACTTTCTCCGCGAATGATAATCATGTTGCCCGTGATTGCGGGTGTCGCCATCATCACTTCTCCGATGGGATTGCGACTGAGCAATTCAAATGCAGCGCCGGCCTTGATCACGAAGACATCACCATCTTCGCCGGCAAAGTAAATCTTTCCCTCGGCGGCCACGGGAGAAGCGCTGAATGACCCGCCCGATCCCAACCGCGCGCGATAGCCGGGCTCACCGGTCCTGGCCTGGTACTGGGTCAGCACTCCATTGTCAGTGCAAACATATAGATAATCGCCATAAACAATCGGCGTCACGATGTGGGGTTTGATGAGCGGGCTTTGCCAGGCAACGTTGCCGCTGGTGTCCGCGCCCTCAGTCGGCTTGATCTCTCCTTTGAGGCCGGCACGCAAAGCATAAAAGGTACGGCGCGCGTGGGAGTCGCCGCCGCTGAGAAAGTACAAACCATGCGCGTAGATTGGCGTGGGAATCTTAACGTCGACACCATCAGCGAGTCGCCACAGTTCCTTCCCGGTCAAAGGATCATAGCCGCGATAGTATTTCGTTCCGCTCGTGACTAACTCCGCGTGGTCCTTGTTTTCAAAAATAGCAGGCGTGCTCCATGAGCTGTCTTCCTCGCGCATGGTTTGCCAGACGCGCTTGCCATCCGCCAGATTGTAAGCGGCGATGAATGCCTGCGTCTGAGTGTCGCACTGAACAATGGCCAGGTGCTTGTAAATGATTGGTGAACTGCCATAGCCGAAATGAGATTCAGGATCAGCAGTCCAGCCGCCGTCGAGAATTCCCAGTTCCTGCTGCCATAAAAGCTTGCCGTTGAGATCAAAACAGTAGAGGCCCTGCGAGCCAAAGGAAACCACGAGGTATTTGCCGTCAGTCGCGGCCGTCGGATTCGCGTGACTGGCTTTGACATGCCGTTTGACCCTGGGCGTTCCTTCATAAACTTCCTTTTCCCAAATTATCCGGCCTGTGTCCTTGTCCAGACAGTACACGCGCCAACTGTGTCTGGAATTGTCGTCGGCGGATGCGGCTGTCTCTGTCAATCCGTGCACGAACTGCGAATTCGCCAAGCTGCTCACAGCAGTTGTGACAAAGATGCGATCGCCCCAAACAATTGGGCTGGAATGACCAAGGCCCGGAATTGCAGTCTTCCACAAAATGTTGGTTGATTTTGCCGCATCCCAAAACGTTGGTGGATTAGCGCCATCTGCAACACCCGAACCGCTCGGTCCCCGGAATGATGGCCAGTTCTGCGCGAGCGCAGTTGACGACATGCACGAACAGATGATCAGCAGACGAACAAACTTCATTGTGATCCTCAGATGGGTACTTGTTCCGTTTAGGGGTACTGCAGTTTGATGGAAAGTGAAAATGCAATAGCTATACAGAACCGGGAGTGTCTTACTAAATCAACCTGCACCACTACCGGTCATTGCGCTTTGGCCTGTCCGGGCTTTTCAAAAAGTGAAGCGTCGATTTTGCCATTGATAGTTATCGATTCGATGCCGGCTGATTGTTCTTTCCAGGGCTGGCCGTTGAAGGTGGCGGTGACCTTGAATGGTAACGTCACACCTTCAATCGTGCGAAAGTCAGAGAACACCTTGACGACCTCGCCAAATTCACCAGCCGGGCCACGGCGCCGATATGTCAGGCTGACAATGCGTCCGGTTGTCGGATCGATCCCCAGAGTGTGATTGTTCCCGTCAATTTGGACCACGACCTGTTCGACCGACATCTCTGCCACCTTCGTGCTTCCGCCGGCAACAGCGGTGAAGTCCACGCTCTTGCGGGCTCGCAGGATGGCGAGCGGCCGGCGCTTAAGCTCGTGCTGCTGCTCAATACGATTGGCCTCGGGCAGCGCGCGTATCCCGTTGGGCGTAACAGCGAATCCCTCGTTCGCATTTATCACCACCGCAGTCTCTCTAATGACGGACGGATTCGCGTAGTCCGGTTGTACCTGCACCGCGCGGACCCGGTCCGGAAAAAGAAAGGTGAAGTTGGTCTTGATTTCAACTTCAGTACCCTGTCTTGTTTGCAACGAAGAGCTTTTCTCCTGAAAGGTCGTCAGACTATCTATGAGCACGGGGCTGCCCATGGCCGTAACTGCTTTGTCGATAAGTTCTCTTCCCTTTTTTAGCGCTTCCGGAGTCAGAGCTTCCTTTGATCCGGTGATGCTTTTATCATCCAGATACTTCTCGGGTGCAGCTTCGAATCGTCGTTTACATTCACCGCTGCCAAAGATGTATATGAGACCGTTATGCACCGTGTAGAGATCGGGATTGCCGCCGACAGGTGCACCCATGCGCGCGCACATTCCGCCCAACTGGATCTCATAGCGATTCGCTTCCTTTTCAAACATCGCTCTGTCCTCTTCATTCGCGAAGAAGTACTGAAAGCGGCCCCGCGTGAGCGTAATTTTGAGATTGCCCTGTACTTCCTTTCCCTGCACCAGCATGACGGGATCGAGTCCTTCCAGGGCGGGCGTTGTTTCCTGCTCCTGAGACTGGGCCAGCGAAAGTGCCGAGCCGCCGCAGCAGATGAGCACAACAAAAGTGAAGGCCCATAAGGTCCGTCGTGATTTCGCAAGACAGTTCGTCATTATTTCCTCCAGCTAATGAATTCAAGTGTAGAGATTAGGGTGTTGGGAAACCGCGGTCCTCTTCATATACAACTTCTGCGAATTCTGGCTTCCTGCTACACCTATCCCCTGCCCCCTACACCCCGTTTAGAAAGGGCACTGTGCCCGGCGCGCGGGCGGACAAGTCTTTCTAAACGAACGTTGTGGCGGCGGCGGACACTCTACATCTGTTTATTAGGAACGCCCGCTGCTTTGCAGCCAAGTGCAGATGGGTTGCAGTGAATGGAAGAAAGCAGTGGCTAGAGGCGACCGGATTTGAGCAGTGTTTGCAATTGCTCGCGACGACTGCGGCTGAGCTTGAGTTCCGTTCCGTCATTCAACAGCACGATATACTCACCATTGAAATGCTGTTGCAGTTCACGAATCCTTTCGATGTTAACCATCGACGAACGGTGGATGCGCAGAAACTTTGCCGGGTCGAGTTTCGCTTCCATTTCGTTCATCGTTTCGCGCAAAAGATGACCCTTGCGGCCTACGTGCAGCTTTACATAATAGTCTTCCGCCTGCACGTAATCGATCTCGTCTGTTTTCAAAAAGAAAACGCGGCCCGCGGATTTGATCAGCAGCCGGGAAACATAGTCCTTCCTGCTGCTTGACTCTGATGGCTGTTTCTCGCGGCCTTCGAGCAGAGCAACCAGACGCTGGCTAAGATCGACAAGCTCGCGCTGTTCGATCTGCAGCTTTGCCTGCGCCAGAGCTTTCTCAAAGCGAGCATCGTCAAACGGCTTCAGGAGATAATCGAGCGCGTGATACTCAAATGCCTTCAGCGCGTATTGATCGAAAGCGGTTACAAAAACGATCGCCGGCAGTTGTGCGGCTTCGATTCTCTCCAACACGCCAAAGCCATCCAACTCCGGCATCTGGATATCCAGAAAGACCAGATCGGGCGAGTGCTTACGTATCAAAGACAGAGCCACGTGCCCGCTATTCGCTTCCCCGATAATTTCGATTTCCGGGTCGTCTTTTAGCAACAGCCTGATATTGCGACGCGCCAATGGCTCGTCGTCGACGATGATGGTGCGGATCTTTTTCTTCGTCGGGTTCAGCGTAGTGGTCATGTGGATCGTATAAAAGGAATTACCAGCGTGGCTTCAACACCACCTCCCGGGCGGTCGGCAAGCGTGAACTTCTGCTGCTCGCCGTAAAGCTGGGTGAGGCGCGCCCTGGTGTTTGAAAGCCCCACTCCGTCGACGGCCTTACTGCCATCGTCGCGTTTTAGCCCTGGTCCATCGTCGTTAATTGTAATGGACAGCAGTCCGTCATCACGCTCGGCCCTGATACTGATCGTCCCGGCCGCCATGCGTCGCGAAATGCCATGGCGGATCGCATTCTCGACCAGCGGTTGCAGAATGAGATTCGGCACCAAAGCGTCAAGCGTCTCGGGAGAGACATGCATTTCCACCTTCAGCCGATCCGAAAAACGCATCTGCTGGATGTCCAGGTAAAGTTCAAGAAACTCCAACTCTTCTTTGAGGGGCACTTCCTGCTTGCCGGCATTTTCAAGCGTATACCGCAGCAGATCGCTGAGACCCACGAGCATATCGACTGCTGCTTTGTTGCGACTATCGCGCACCAGGCCGGCGATGCCGTTGAGCGTGTTGAATAGGAAGTGGGGTTGCAGTTGCATTTTCAGAGTTTGCAACTGGGCCTGGACCAATTGTGCTTCCAATTGCGCCGCGCGAAATTCGCGTTCGCGAAAGCGAAAGTAATAGCTCACTGCATAACTGACTCCCAACGTCGCGGCATAGATCAACAAGTCGAGATGAAACTCGCTCATCGCGCGGCCGATAAACATATCCCAAAACGAACGCGGTGTTCTCGGCGGGCCAAAGGGGGACCAGACCATCCCAACATATGTGAAGAAGGCAAAGTGGACCACCCAAATAACGAGACAAGCAAAGAGATGAATCGGAAGGACCCGCCACCACGTTCCCCGCTCAATTGGAAATCGCCGCGCGAGCGTCAATACGATTGGCGTAAACAAAATCCAGGGCCACCAGCCAAGCAGATTTACACCGAACACGCGCCAGAACGGCAGGTGCAGTCCTTCCATGCGCACCCCAAAGTAAAGTTGGCTGCCGCTCAAGAGGCCAAAGAACGTCCAAAAAAGAATGATGATGGCCCACTTGAGTCGATTCTTCGATGGGCTACCAAACCTGGCTTGTGTTTCAGGGCTGAAAGAAAGAGAAGATTCCATGGGGTGACATTCGTTCAGATTCGCATGGGTAATCTATCATTGAAAGAAGTCTTTATTGGCAGCCAAGCAGCGAGAGGCGCCTGATAGCCGCGAAGTGCCCGCCTGTTGCCGCGAACGCGTAGTGGTTAATGGCAATCAGGACTCGCCTGAAATCAGTTCCCGAGGTCAATGGCCGGCTAAGAAAGCTACAGTCCGGAAGGGGACCATGTCCCCGCTCAAGCTGGCAAAGATTCAAGCAGGCAGAAAAGTGCGAGGATGAATTAAAACCACTTATGATGAATTTATCGCAGCTTGAGCGGGGACAGGGTCCCCTTCCCGACTTGTCCGGTGCACACTAGATTTCCTTACTCAAAAGAATGAGTTTCACACAACTCTGAAACCAATCGTGGACAAAATTGAACGAGGTCACGCCTGTTTCACCCAGCGCAGGACTTCCGGAATAGTGGCTTTCTTGCCATACATCAACATGCCCACGCGATAGATTCGCGCAGCCAGCCAAAGCAACCCGACCACGGTTACCACGCCAATCACCAGCGAGAGCGCGATCTGCCAGAGCGGCGGCTGCTGCGAGACAATTCGTACCAGCATCGTGATGGGTGAAAAGAAAGGAATCATCGATACCCAGAAAGCGAACGCTGAATTCGGACTGCGGATTACCGGAAAGGACATGTACAACGCTGCTACCAGCATGAACACGATCGGGAGAGCGACCTGTCCACCTTCCTGCGTTGTCGTCACCATCGAACCGACCAGAAGATAAATCGTCGCGTAAACAAAGTATCCCAGTGCGAAGAAGAGGAAGAAGTAGACCAGGAAGAAAGGCGGCAGGTGCGGAAGGCTGAGCTCTTCAATACCCATCCTTTGTTGCAGGACGGTGATTCCCCATACCGAGAGGGCGCCGAAGGCCAGGCCCCAAATTGTCATTTGCGTTAGCGCAACCAATGAAACGCCGATCAATTTTCCGAGCATCAAAGTGAACGACCGCACCGATGAAAACAAGATCTCGGCAATCCGCGTTTCCTTCTCTTCAACTACCGCGCCCAACACCACCTGGCCATATAGCAGCACGGTAATGTAAATCAGGAACGCGAGGGCAAAGACCATCGCAAAACCGGCGCCGGAGTCTTTAGTTCCCTGTTCGCCCTTCTCGTTGATCGGATACGCAATCAGGTCAACCGGTTTCGAGAGATCATCGAGCTTCCGCTCTGCCACTCCATTGTCGATCAAGCGTTGCCGGCTGATGGCGCGATTGAGTCGCTGTTCGATTTGTTCTTTGGTGAAGACATCGTTGACATTCCGCCCGAAATACGAAGTCTTGCTGTCGCTGTTCTGCAAAATATCGGCCGGGATTACCAGGTAGCCATCCAATTCATTCCTGCCGATTCGCTGATTCAATTCAGCCTGGACCTCGGCAAGCGAGCGATGATCGAGCTTTGCCTGCGCGACGAAAAAACTGCCGGTCATAGACTTGCCCGCCTTCTCGAGACGCTCCTTGGTGTTCGAGTTGGCGCTCTCTGCTACACTGGACGCACTGACCCCCTGAAAGTTGTGATCCCGTTTGGTAAGTGCTTCGCGAACCGCTTCGTAAAGCTTGGTCCCGTCAGTCTGATCGATGACAGCGATGCGCGTGTCGCCGAACTTCTTGCTCAACAACATACCCGGCACCACGGTGAAGACCAGCAGCAGGACGGGCCCGAGCACTGTCATGACGACGAAAAACTTACTGCGTACCCGCTGCACATACTCTCGTTTTACAACTGCAAGAAATTTATTCATGCGACCTCTGTAACCTTGGCGATGAAGATGTCATTGAGACTCGGTTCGATCATCTCGAACTTACTCACGGCGGCGCCGGATTCAACCAACCGTCTGAGCAGGGTTTGGGCACTGGCCCCTTCGGCCAGCAGTACTTCCGTCTCGTCGGCATGCCGTTCGACCTTCGTGACCAGCGCCGGGTCGCTTAACACGCCATCATCGCCTTCAAAACGGAGCGCGACGGTATTGCGGTCAAAACTCTTCTTTACTTCTCGGATGCTGCCCGAAAGAATCTTCCGCGAACGATTCAGCAGGCAGATATCGTCGCAGATTCGTTCGGCGACTTCCATCTGGTGCGTCGAAAAGATTATCGTTTTGCCCGCGGCCTTCAACTCCAAAACTATATCCTTGAGTAATTCTACATTCACCGGATCAAGACCCGAAAAGGGCTCGTCAAGAATCAGCAGATCGGGATCATGCAAGACAGCTGTGATGAACTGAATCTTCTGCTGCATGCCCTTCGAGAGTTCCATACTCTTTTTGTTCTTCCACTCCGTCAGCTTAAGTTTCGCAAGCCACTCATCGACGCGCCGCTCCGCATCCTTGCCTTTCACGTTCTTGAGCTCCGCAAAGAACCGCAATTGATCGCCGATCTTCATCTTCTTATAGAGCCCGCGCTCCTCAGGCAGATAGCCGATGCGGTCCTGCAATTCAGGAGTGATCTGACGTCCAAATATCTTGATGGCTCCACTGTCGGGCGCGGTAATATTCACAATCATACGGATGGTGGTAGTCTTCCCCGCCCCGTTTGGTCCCAATAATCCAAAGATGCGCCCAGCGCGTACTTCCAGACTGAGATTGCTTACGGCGGTGAACTCACCGAAGCTCTTCGTGACCTTGTCCACCAGGACCGTGCTGGTTTGATTGCTCATTGAGTGTCTGACCTTTTCTCTCTTGGCAAGTTATGATCCGATTCCTGAGGGGCTAATACGGAAAACTGGATGTAAAAGTTTTGCCTTGTCGGTTGCGCCTCACTTGCATCTGAGACATAGTAACTGCTCGCCGCTTTAAGCGCGTCCCGGCGTTGGTAATGCGAGTATCAACCATCTTGCGCTCGGCACAGCAACCTTTTACCGCTGCAGACCTTCTCAAGCTGAATTATGTCCAGGAGTTTATCGAACGCTTCGCTTGCGGTCATCGTCAGTTTACTGGCGCTGAGTACGTCCGTTAGGGGGCAGGCTCAGCAAAATCCGAAAACGCCCGAAAGCGATGATGTAGTCCGAGTCTATAGCGATTTAGTGCAGACCGATGTCATGGTCTTTGATAAGCAGGGTCGGTTCGTGAACGGATTGAAGCGCGAAGATTTTGAACTGAAAATTGACGGCAAGGCACGACCGGTCGAGTTTTTTGAACGCATAGTCGCGGGCAGCAGCAATGAACAGGCGCAACTCTCGGCCGCACGTGGTAACGCCGGTGACGTGAAGGGACCAAACGCGGTGCGAGCCATCCCGCTCGATCGCGGACGCGCGATCTTCTTTTTTGTTGACGACCTTCATATGTCGGCGGGAAACCTGCTGCGAATGCGCAAGCTGATGCTGGGTTTCATTGATCACGACATCGGCCAGAATGATATGGCGGCCATCACCTCGGCCAGCGGCACGATTGGATTCCTGCAGCAGCTAAGCGATAACAAAGCGGTGCTGCGCGCTGCGGTCGGGAGGCTCTCAGCTCGATCGTCCTCGTTCAGCGACTCACAACGTCCGCCCATGACTGAATACCAGTCGCTGTTAATCGATCGCCAGGATAAGGATGTGACCGATTTTTTTGTTGACGCTTTGATGCGAGAGGTACCCGGACTCCAGCGCGATATGGCAGAGGAACAAATCAAAAGCCGCGCGAGTCAAATCCGTCAACTATCCGCCGGCAACACGACGAACACGCTTTCGGGATTGGAAAGTTTAGTACGTACTTCCAGCAAACTGCCCGGTCGGAAGTTGGTCTTCTTCATTTCAGATGGATTCTTCCTTGATGAGAACAACTCTGACACCGTGTACCGGCTCAGAAAAATTACCAGCGCCGCGGCTCGCAGTGGAGTTGTAATTTATTCGCTGGATGCCCGCGGTTTGGTCGCCAGCCTTGGCGATATCAGTGCCGGTATTCCCTTCGATCCCACCGGTCGACTTGAGCGCGGCTCCAGTGGCGAGTTAATGGCCTCGCAGGATGCGATGAACGCCCTGGCCAAAGATACGGGCGGCCGCGCAGTCTTCAACACCAACGCTCTCGACATCGGCCTGAACAATGCACTGAAGGAGTCGTCGACTTATTACCTGCTCGCTTGGCGTCCCGATCATGAAGCCGCGGCCGGCGATAAGTTTCGTCGCATCGCCGTAAGTCTGGTGGGCCACCCGGAACTGGCGGTGCGTGTCCGGCGCGGCTTTTTCGATCGCGAGTTGCCGACCGTCGACAAACAGGCGAAGAACAAACCTCAACCCGCAAAGACTGCAACCAGGACTGAGTCAGAGGAGTCTGAAGCTCTGTTGCGAGACTCGTTCACCGAAGTGTACCCAACTACAGACATTCCCGTCGCCGTGTACCTTAGCTTCCTGGATGTACCGGCGAAAGGCGCCATGCTGACTGTGTCGATACAGGTTAATTTGGACTCCCTGGCGTTCAAAAACGAGGGCGGGAAAATAAAGGGTGAGGTGGACCTCAGGGGCTCCGTCTTCAACAGTAACGGCAAGGCAGGCGCGACGTTTGCCGATAGATTGACGGTTAACGCGCCATCGCTCGAGGAGCTACAGCGCGCGAATAAGGAACTGGCTTATAACTATCAGGTCTATCTTCCCGACGGACTCTTTCAGGTCAGAGTCGGAGTGCGTGATCCAACCAGCGGGAAGATCGGGACTGCCTATTCATGGATCGAGGTCCCCAAAATAGCCGGGCAGAAACTAGTAATGAGCAGTGTGATCATAGGGCAACGTGCGCCGGGCCAGGCGGATCCGCTCAGCAGTATTCAGGGCACGGTCGCCGGCGCCACCTTCCGCGTGGACGGTCGTTTTCAACGAAACTCTGTGCTGCGTTTCATTGTCCATATTTATAACGCGGCCCTGGCGACTGACTCTAAGCCTGACGTTGCCGTGCAAGTCCAGATACTGCGCGATGGCGAGCCGGTTGTTACTACGCCATCGAAAAAAATTTCCACCGAGGGGATGGAGCGATTCGAGCGTCTGCCCTATGGTGGGGA
This sequence comes from Acidobacteriota bacterium, assembly GCA_025463135.1. GTDB lineage: Bacteria > Acidobacteriota > Blastocatellia > Pyrinomonadales > Pyrinomonadaceae > JAOAPY01. Next base: position 10,695 of record JAOAPY010000012.1, on the reverse strand, counting down.
CTTATCTCTTGAAGGCCTGGCGCCGGGGCGGTACGTGCTTAGGGTCTCGATCGTAGATCGTTTCGCAAAGACGAGCGCGTCCCAGCAGGTGAAATTTGAGATTGAATAGTTTGTTGGGGCTTTGATCGTTGGTCTTTGGTCTTTGGTCTTTGTTTTTCGTTCCTGAATGGTCGTTGCTGGTTGGTGCTTATTTGATTTCCGAATCTCGGATCTCAGATCTCAGATCTCAGATAATCTCAGATTTCAAATATTTCAAATCTCAGCGTTCAGATCAGCTTCTAAGAACTCCTTAACAATCAAAGATCAAAGACCAAAGACCAAAGATCAAAGATCAAAGACCCAAGCACTAAGACCCAAGCACCAAGCACATCCTTTACAATGCTCGAACCATGGAAGCCAACGCGCGAACAGATTCTAGCCGCCGAAGGCAAGACAATTTCCGATGTCATCGCGCCGAATCTGCGAGTGCTGTTCTGCGGCATAAACCCCGGCCTGTACACGGCCGCGGTTGGCCATCATTTTGCACGGCCGGGTAACCGCTTCTGGCAGGCTCTTCACGACGCGGAATTTACTGATCGTCTTTTGTCACCATTTGACGAACGCGAACTATTGAAAAGCGGTTACGGAATCACAAACGTTGCCGCCCGTGCCACCGCGACCGCCGATCGACTGACAAAGGAAGAAATAATCAAAGGCGGTGCGCGTCTGATTGCGAAAGTGCGGCGTTATCGTCCGCGAGTTCTGACGATACTGGGCCTCGGCGCCTACCGCACGGCCTTCAATCAGCCGCGGGCGATCGTTGGCCGTCAGGACGAACGGATTCACGACACGATCATCTGGGTGCTTCCCAACCCCAGCGGATTGAACGCCAATTACCAACGCCACGATCTCGCTCGACTGTTTGGCGACCTGCGCGTTGCAGTCGATGGCTGCTAGTGCGTTGGTGGCCACAGGCGTTCAGAGTACCGACTTCAGTCAAGAAACCGGAGTAAAATGTGGTCGCTGCTGTCAGGGAAAAAATATTCACCCGATAATTCCCCTGCCTGCTAAACTCTTCGGCAATTCGTTTCGCATTTTGGAGCATTACCGCTACCCGTCGGAGGACTGAAAACCAAAAAGCGTGTTCGATCCAGAATCTTGATAGAACAAGGAACCCCCATGAAAAAAACAGAGAAATTGGCCCTGTTGCTTTTAACCGCAGCGTCTTCGGCATCACTGGTCGCGGCTCAATCAAGCAGCGGCGGCGGCGAAGCGTGTAGCGCTTTAGCCTGCGGAGTCGGTGGAATTATGTATTTGGTGATCCTGCTGCTCTGCCTGGCGATACCGGTAGCGCTGATCATTTTTGTCGTCAAATATATAAAGAAGGACGCGGTCGTTCGCGGCATGCCCAATGCCGACAGCATAAAGTGGCTGGGACTCTTAGGGCTGCTGGGTTTGCTGATCTATCTATTGCAAAGGCCGCAGGGAAATGTCGCGCCCTGCCCGAGTTGTGGACAGAATCGAATGCAGGGCTTGCCCACCTGCCCGCATTGTGGGAATGCATAGGAAACTAAAACTCACTTTATTGGCGGCGGCGCTGGTAGTTGGATTGGGGTTGGCATGGGATGTCTCATGCCAGCCTCAAAATCAATTGACGGCGCGCGCTTATGTAGGGTGTGTGCACGCTTACCAGGTCGTTGGCCGGCCGCTTTTGAAAGGCCGTGTCGCCTGTCGCTATCGTCCCACCTGCTCAGACTATTCAATCCAAGCCGTCCAGCGATACGGGACGTTGCGCGGGCTGGCTATGACTTACAAACGCATCCGCTCGTGTACCAACGACGTGCCCATGGGCACGATCGATAACGTGCCGGCAGGGTAATCGTGGCACGGGCGTCCCCGCCCGTAGGCCTCGCGCCAGACGTACTCTTCCCCGAATAGCAGCGCCAGGGCTTGCCTGCTTGGTCTATGCGGTCCTTTTCAAAAATGGGTTCTTTGCGTGCTTTGCGGGAGGATCCTAAGGCGCCACAAAAGAATTTCCCGCAACGACCCAAAGCACGCAAAGGAATCTTCCCTACACCAACTCGATTTCTCGCGCCGAGATCACTTCATCAAGGGACCGCAATTCAGCGAGCGTGTCTTTATCGATCCGGGCGTCGACTTCAATGACAGCCATTGCTTCCCCGCCCCGCTCGCGGCGCCCCAGGTGAAAATGACTGATGTTCACGCTGCGCTCACCCAGGATACTGCCCACGCGTCCGATGACGCCGGGAACGTCGCGATTGCGCATTACCAGCATGTGGCCATGTGGTGTGGCTTCGATGTGAAAACCATTAATCTCAGTAATTCGTCCTTCGCGGGCGCGGGCGCCATAGCCGAATACAGTGCCGGCCAGGGTTTGCTCGCCGCTGTTGGTAACGACCCGCGATTGAATCGCCGGGACAGCATCTGACCCTGAACGCAGGTACGCGGTGGTAACTGCGATGCCGCGCTCTTCCGCAATCAGGAACGCATTGACGAGGTTGACGCGCGCGCTTACGTCTCGCAACAGACCAGCCAGGAATGATCGGGTTACCGGCGCCGCGTCAAAGTCAACGATCTCGCCGGCAAATTCCAGACGCACTTCGCGCACGCCACTATCGACCAGTTGCGCTTGAAAGCGACCGAGGCTTTCCGCCAGGTTGATATAAGGTTGCAGCGCATTCAATTCTTTAGCGCCCAGGGCGGGAACATTTACTGCTCCGCGCAATGCACCGCTCAAAAGATAGTCGCGCATTTGTTCGGCAACCGTGAATGCGACACCCTCTTGCGCCTCGGTGGTTGAGGCGCCCAAATGTGGTGTGGCGATCACCTGCTCGAGTGCGAGCAGCGGATGATCAGCAGGCGGGGGTTCCTGTGCAAAAACATCCAGCGCGGCTCCCGCCACAACGCCGGAGGAGATGGCGTCAAGCAAAGCCTGTTCATCAACGAGCCCACCGCGCGCGCAATTCACTATGCGTACTCCCTGCTTCATCTTCGCAAAGGCTGCGGCGCCGATGATGCCGCGTGTTTCCGCGGTCAAAGGGGTATGCACCGTAAGAAAGTCCGCGCGTGCGAAGACATCATCCAGGGGTAGCGCTTCGATTTCCATATCCCTCGCCTGTTCCGGGGCGACAAAGGGATCGAAGGCGACGATATTCATGCCCAGGCCACGCGCGCGGCTGGCTACGCCGCGGCCGATTCGTCCCAGGCCGACAATGCCCAGGGTCTTCCCCTGCAGTTCGACGCCGATGAAACGCTTGCGCTCCCATTTCCCGGATTTCAAACTTCCGTTTGCCTGGGGCACATTGCGCGCGAGCGACACTAACAAAGCGATGGTGTGTTCGGCCGTGGTAATGGTGTTGCCATCAGGAGCATTCATCACGACGATGCCGCGCGCCGTGGCTGCCGGCACATCGATATTGTCTACTCCAACACCGGCGCGTCCCACCACGCGGAGGGTTGGCACCTGGTCCATCAAAGCGGAGGTGACCTTGGTTTCGCTGCGAACAACCAGGCCATCGCAGTCAGCGAGGGCTTCACGCAGCTCATCGAACGAAAGACCGATGCGCTTTTCGACCATGAAACCCGCGGCCCGTAAGGGTTGCAGGCCACTCTCGCTGACATCATCGGCTACAAAAATACGCGTGGGCGTGTTGGGCATAATAATTGATCGGAAAATTCCAGTGACGAAGTTATGTTTGAGAATTCAATTGCGTTGAAACTTGCCTGAAAGAAGGTGGTATGGTAACAGTCGGCCGAATTTGCGTCGAGCGAGTGCGCCAGACAGTTTTTTCTGTCCGACAAACTTCAGTTTGTCGTTTACTGTACGACAAGCTGCCTGGGCTACAAGCTCATCACAGACTGAAGTCTGGGCTGCCAGGATCGACAAACTGAAGTTTGTCGGACACCAGGAGGAGAGAGTGGATATTTTTGTTTACCGGGACGGTGCAAACCAGGTTGAAGAAGGGTTTACTGACGAGCAGATTCCTGAACTGTTGGCAGATGAGAAGACCATTTTTTGGGTAGACATGGAATCCCCCTCAGAAGCCGATGACCATTTGCTGCTGGACGTTTTTCATTTTCATCCCCTGACAGTCGAAGACTGTCGTGCCAATCGCCACCACCCCAAGGTCGAAGAGTTTCCCGACTATATCTACTTCATTGTTCATGCGGTAAGGACTGATGCCAGCTCGGATCGCTTCAATACGGTTGAGTTGGACGGCTTTCTCGGTCGCAATTATGTGGTTACTTATCATCATGACAGCTTCACCAGCATCGATAAGGTAAAGCAGACCATACGATCGAGCCCGGTCACTTGCCAGCGCGGCGCGCCGTTTCTACTGCACTCAATTATTGACAGCATCGTGGACGATTACCTGCCGGTGATGGACGACTTTGACGAACGAATAAATGATCTGGAGGACAACATATTTACCCTGCGCCGCCCGAACGATGAGATCCTGGAAGAAATTCTGGGATTAAAGCGCAGTGTCCTGCGACTGCGGCGCATCTCTTCCAAACAATTGGAAGTCTTATATCGCATCAGCCACGGACAGTTTCAGCTTATCTCCGGACCCGTGCTGCCCTTCTTTCGGGACATCTATGATCACCTGGTGCGTGTTAGCGACCTCGCTGAGAGCTATCGCGATCTGATCAGCGGTTCGCTGGAGGCATATCTCTCCGTCGTCTCGAACCGTCTGAATGAGATCATGAAAGTGCTCACGATCTTTTCGGCGATCATGCTGCCGTTAACTTTCATCGCGGGAGTTTACGGCATGAACTTTGACAACATGCCTGAGCTTCATTCGCGCTATGGGTACTACACCGTGTGGGTGATCATGCTCGTAGTTGCGGTCGGAATGCTGGGACTGTTTTGGAAACGCGGCTGGATCGGCAAGGGTCAGCCGAAGAGGAGAAGGCGGAAAGAAGAAGGACACGGAGTTGGGGAGACACGGTGACACGGGGATCTCTTTAGGAAAGGGGCGAACGATTTCGATTAGCACTACTGAAGACACGAAATGCTGCCGCTGCGAGTCCCTGCGTCTCCCGGTCGCTTGGTCCCCGCGTCGGGTTTTTCGCGCGGCCCCTCCATCCTTCATCCTTTCCTACATAGGTCCGGTTTTGGATTGTTCGCCGGGCTCATCAAAGGCGCCATCCAGAGAGGGTGAGCTGTGATCGCTTGAGGCAGGACCGGTGTCTTTCTCAGTCTCTTCAATGTCACTGAGTGTCTTCTTGCTGGTTGCGCCGGACGAAAGATCATCCGTGGACTCTGGCGTGTGTGCCGGTCCTTTGGTGGTCCCTTCTGAATTTCCCATTGTTCCCCCTTAGTTGATGATAATCAGATTAATCGCAATGATAACGGACGTCACCACCGCAGCATAAGCTCCAGCTACCAGGTCGTCGCTCATAATCCCCAGGCCGGATTCCAGATTTTCCATGCGGCGAGCGGGATAGGGCTTCACGATGTCGAATAAACGAAAGAGCAGGAACGCGGCAACAATGCTCAACCACTCGGGAGCGAACGGCAGGACCGGCAATAGCGCGATCAACTGACCGGCGACCTCATCGATTACGACCTTCCCCGGATCTTTGCGACCGGCTAACTTCTCCGTTCGCGTGGCCGCCCAGATACCTACCAGGCTAACCACCGCTATGACGATCAACTCGACAGCGATGAAAATCGACCAGGGGGAAAACAGCAGCACACTGTTCGGCCGGGTCAACATTCGTATGAAGCGGAACGTCAGCACCTGTAACAGGAGATAGAGTCCCACGCCGACCAGCGAACCCCAGGTGCCGGGAGCGATCGGTAAGTAGCCAACGCCACAGGTGGCAATGGCGAGTGCAAGATAGTCCTTGGCGGAGCGCGGCTTGCGCGCGGTCGCGACAGCACCAGGGCGGTGAGCTGGTGGATTGAATTCGTCGCTGGATTCCTTGACTGGCATTCGCTGATATCAGGGACAGGCTGGATCCAAAAAAACCCAAATCACAAGCTGAAGGGACCTCTGATGAAGTCTAGTCTCGTTGACGATTGACAAGACAGCAACGCGTTCTTATGGTCTTACGATGCGACGCCCAAGTCATGACTTGATCAGAGCCTCCTCCAGTCTGTGCTAAGCGACAATTCGGCCCAGGAGATCGTATTCCTGGGCGCCGGTGATCAGAACGTTTACCAACTCGCCGTGTAAAGGCAATACACCCTCAGGCGTATCATTGATGAGCACGCAACCGTCGATATCGGGCGCCTGGGTTCCCATGCGGCCCTGCCATAACATCTCGCTCTCTTTTGATTCACCCTCAAACATTACCTGCACCGTCTGACCGACGCGCTGTTTGTTTTTTCTCCGAGAGATTTTTGCCTGCTCTTTCATCAACTGCTTGCGACGTCGCTCGGCGGTGCGGAACTCGACTTTGTTGGGAAGCTCGAAAGCCGGTGTGCCCTCTTCGTCTGAGTAGCTGAATACCCCAACGCGATCGAATTCGACGTTCCTAATAAACGTCATCAACTCGTCAAAGTCCGCCTCGGTTTCGCCCGGAAAACCGGTGATGAAAGTGGTGCGGACTGCAATTCCGGGAACGCGATCGCGCACTCGCTTGATCAGTCTTTCAAGCGACGCACGATTACCGCCGCGCTTCATCAGTTTCAACACATTCCGCGAAGCGTGCTGCAAAGGCATGTCGAGATACTTGACCGCCTTTGGCTCAGTGGCGAGTACATCCAAAAAGCCATCACTAATGTGCGTGGGATAGGTGTACATCACTCGCACCCAATCAATCCCCTCGGTGTGCGACAACTCGCGCAGCAAGTGGGCCAAAGCGTCTTCTTTGCCAAGGTCTTCACCATAACGCGAGGAATCCTGGGCCACCAGGATCAACTCGCGAATGCCTTCTTCAGCAAGTTGTTGCGCTTCGGCGACGATTGAACCAAAGCGCCGGCTGCGGAAATGCCCGCGCATCTGCGGGATGAAGCAAAACGCGCAGGGTCGATCACAGCCCTCGGCAATCTTGACAAAGGCATAGTGGCCGGGAGTCGCGAGCACACGCGGCGTCGACTCGTCATAGAGATAGGTAGCGCTCTGATTTCCGAGCGCGACAACGGGAAGCGAACGCGTATTTGTCTGCGGATCGCAAACCGCCAGAATGTCATTGATCTGGCTGGTGCCGATAAAGGCATCGACTTCCGGCATCCCGGCCTTCAAATCGTCCCGATAACGTTCTACCAAACAACCGGCCACCACCAGGCGCGTCGCTTTACCGTCGATCTTCAAGCGAGCGGCTTCGAGAATTGCGTCGATCGACTCCTTCTTTGCCGATTCGATGAAACCACAGGTGTTCACGACTACGGTGTCCGCTTCGGCTGCATTAGCCGTGATCTCGTATCCTTTTTGTTTGAGCTGACCCATCATCACCTCGCTGTCGACGAGATTCTTGGGGCAGCCTAAGCTGATAAAGCCAATTTTCTTCATTCAATACTCAACTCAATATTTGACGTCGCGTTTAGAAGGCGGACTTATCCAACCTATGCTTAACCGTTTGAGAAAGTGGACTTGTCCGCCTGTGTTTGTAATCATAATACCTGGAGTCATTCGCACCGCGGGCGCACAAGTGCGCTATCTAAACGGATCGGGCTAAACCGAGCGGGTTTGCCGCGCGGTCTGCACGGGCCTTTCCAGCCCCTGCAGCCAATCTTCGATCTGCCTTGATTCGGCGGGAGCCAATTTGTCTGCGCCATAACGCACTCGGTTGTACGCTTGCGTGATGCCCATGACTTCTTGCCAGCCTACCCGCACGGCAAATTCCAGAGGTGTTTGATCAAGGCCGCGTTTGAGCCCACGGGCGGCCAGCAAACTGGTAAGGCGCTCGTAAAACTCAATGGCCGATGGACCAGTCTGGTCCGCCGCTCGCGTAGTTCTCAAGACTCGGCGCCAACCAAAATGCCGAATGCGCCTGAGCAGGAGGATCGTCAGGAAAACAAAAACACCAGCCATGATGAAAAGAAGAATTCGTTGCCAGAACCCTCCAGGCAGTTTTCTGATGGACGTAACTTCATCGGACAGCGTATGGCGGTATCTGAAAAGACGATTGTTTAGTGAAGTGGCCAGCGAGCGTTGTTCCTGCTTGTCATATCCAATCACATACTGAAACCACATCAGTTCAAACGCTTCGGCGTATTTGCCGAACAGACCCGCCAGTCCGGCGCGCTGCGAAGTAGTCCGTCCCGCCGCCGGTGTGGGATCGAACGTTACCCAGGATTTCGTCGCTGGAAAGTAAACTTCGACCCAGGAATGCGCATCGCTCTGTCGCACGGTGTAGGCGCCGGCGGCATCATTGTATTCGCCGGTAAGAAAACCATTCACCACTCGAGCCGGAATCCCCTGTGTGCGTAGCATCACGGCCATCGCGGTAGAAAAATATTCACAGTGGCCTTCACGAACGTTGAAAAGGAAATCCGATAGTGGGTCGGGTCCAGAGGCCTTCATCTGCAGCGAGTAATTGTAATCGTTCCGCAACGCCGTCTCGATCGCCCGCGCGGCGTCATAACTGTTGCGCGCATGCTCTCTGACGACTATGGAATGCGCCAGCTCCTCAATCCGCGGATCCAACGATTCAGGACGCTGCAGATACCGAAAATAAGAGACAGGATAAGCCTGCGCGTCCTGACGCAGCAGGGCCGCTTCGGGCGCCGTGGTATCGGAAACGGCTCGATAAATCAGACGTTCAAATTCATGTCGACGCGATTGAATGGCACCTTCACCGTCCATACGGAGAAAAGGAAATGGACCCTGCACAGCCACCGCCCGGGGAGCGGCAAAGATGACCGCGGCGTCCATGGGCTCGAGGAAAATTGTCTGAATGGTCAGCCGGTGCAGTGCTTCAGTCGTATCGAGCGGAAACACCCCGCAACCCCCGCGTGCCGGTTCGCCACCGGTTTCGCATCGCTCTTCGACGCGCTTTTCGGCGCGCCGTGTTTCCAGGGATTTTTTCCAGGCGCGACCCGTGAATTCATCCAGGGCGACGCCGCGCCATTTCAGATCGCGTGGAGCAGCGCCGGATGAGTCTTCAATGCGCACGTGCATCACAACCTGGTCATTCGCTTTCAGTGTGCCCAGCTCTCCAAGCTGTACGTTCTCGGAAAAACCGATAAAGTTTGTCGGACCGGATCCGCGGCGCGTAAAAGCCGCGGCCCCCGCGCGCGGAGCCACCAGGAAGAGAGGCAATGCCAGCAGGACGATCAGGAAAAGAAAAGCAACCGACAGAACAGGCAAACGTCTGGTCTCGCCATTCGGCGTTGTTTGAAGCCGACGCGCCGATCTCCGCTGCGAATCAGCTACCAGAAAGCGAGTTGCTACAGGTTTAAGTCGACGCCTCGCCTTGTAGATCTCGAAGGCAATGACAGTGGAGACGCCGGAAACAAGATAAATGCCGAGTGAAGCCAGAAAGACCGGGCTAAGACTGAGGCCGGCCGCCAGCAATACCTCAAAAAAAGAAATCAGATAAAGAAACACCCAGTCGCGATCCGACTTCACCTGAAGCAGTTTGATCGCCGAGAGCACAACAATCAGGTGAGCGATAGCACTTACCAGGGCATTCGTTTGTAACTCTCCGATGGTGGTAAGCCGTAGGGCGGATTGGTACGACCAGTCCAGGTAAAAGACCGGAATGGAAATCAGCACCAGAATCAGGCCGGTCCGTTCTGAGATCTGCCACCTGGTTCCCTCGATCTGCCATGACAGCAAAGTGGCTCCGCCAAAGAGAACCGCCAGGCTCCAATGCAAGGCGCCCGCCCAAACCAGGGCGAGCGTGGCCACAATGATCATGGCGTAAGAGGAGGCGCGAAAGTAGGTATTGAAGGACATGTATTGGCTGAAAAAACTAAAGCCCGCTCAGCTTAACACTGAGCGGGCTTCATTTAATAATCCCGGCGACTTCCTACTCTCCCACACAGTTACCCGTGCAGTACCATCGGCTCCAGCAGGCTTAACTTCCGTGTTCGGGATGGGAACGGGTGTGACCCTGCCGACAAAATCACCGGAAAACTCGTAGATTCAAAATCTGACCACGTCAGAGTTTGAATCGGTCTTTGGTCTTGGGACTTTGTTCTTTGATCTCTTATGAAGGTTGAATCAACCACCCCGGAGCAGTCAAAGACCAAAGACCAAATTCAAAGGTCTTGGAGAATCGAATAGTGATGTTGTTTTCCCTTTCGGCAAGTTCGCGCAAGCGCGAAGCATGTTGCTTGAGTAAATTTTATGGTCAAGCCAAGGGACTGATTAGTACTGGTCAACTGAGCACATTACTGCACTTACATTTCCAGCCTATCAACGTGGTGGTCTACCACGAGTCTCACTGGCAGAATTAATCTTGGGTCTGGCTTCACGCTTAGATGCATTCAGCGTTTATCCATGCTCCACTTAGCTACCGAGCGCTACGGCTGGCGCCATAACTCGTACACTAGAGGTGGATCCATCCCGGTCCTCTCGTACTAAGGACAGATTCCCTCAATTCTGCTCCGCCCACACCAGATAGGGACCGAACTGTCTCGCGACGTTCTAAACCCAGCTCACGTACCGCTTTAATTGGCGAACAGCCAAACCCTTGGGACCTTCTTCAGCCCCAGGATGAGATGAGCCGACATCGAGGTGCCAAACCCTGCCGTCGATGTGAACTCTTGGGCAGGATCAGCCTGTTATCCCCGGC
>JAOAPY010000005.1 GCA_025463135.1 Acidobacteriota bacterium | reverse complement strand
GTGTGCCGGTCGTGTCGAAGGGCGTGGCCTGCGGCGTCAGCACCGCCTGGTTGAAGCTGATGTCGAACGCATAAGCGCCAATGCCCTGACCAGTGGTAGGGCCGACAGTAACGGGAATTGTGCTGGGACCGCCGGGCGGATCTTGTTTGATGGGCAGCGATACAGGAATCGTCGCTGTTCCTTCTGGTGACGATGGTCCGGAAGTGATTGGACCAGAGGGCGTCCAATTTCCGGAGATGTCACCCACCAGGATCGCCGTCAGGTTCTGATTGGCCTGACTGGCGTTCAGGTTGGAATAGCTCAAACTCGCCGGTATGAACTTCCAACTGCCGGCAATGCTGCCAGGTGTGGGTATGCTCAGTTCGTACCGCGCGATCTGCGAAGCGTCGAAGACCGTGCACGAGCCGTTGTTACTCGAGTCCCCGGCTATCTGTTGATTAGTCGTGAGACCCAGGAGGTGCGCATCGAAGCGCGCCGCCCGTGAAGCGTCAAAAGCGGTAATACTCGGATCGTGAACTTCAGCTGCGCGCGAAGGCGTGACCGTATAGTTGTTGCCCGCCGGCACATTTGGAAATGCGTAATTACCATTGACGTCGGTGATCGTGGTTCGCGGGACAAAGCCGCTCGTGCCGGTCAACGTCATGGTGACATTCTTCGCCGCCGTCGTGCCGTTCTCATATATTAACTGGCCACTGATATTGGGCGGCGGCAAAATCAGCGAAGAAGTAGCTTGCCAGAAACCGCTCTCTAACGAAAATTGTCCATTACTCATCGCTACGCCCGCGGCTGATTCACCCAATGTCCCATTCAAGAGAAAACTGCTGCTCAAGCTGTTACCGCCACCACCAGCGATTACACTCGGCTCGATTGGCCCGAATACTTGCACCGACGAGGGGTTCGCCGTTCTCTCATTGGCGTCTTTGCTGCCGGCACTTTTGTTACCGGGGCTTGCTGAATTGCCCGTCACGACAGAGGCATAAAGGTTTCCTGTCGCCAACCGTTGCTTGCCGAACCTCGTTGACTTAGCCGCGAAGGCCGCGCTCACGAGCATTAGCGCAATCAGGATGAACAAAATCGTGCGGCTCTTTGCCCACTCGAATCGCGCTTCCGATCTATGAAAGATTTTCATTCTTGCCTTGACCTCAGGGAAAAAGTGCCTTTCCTCTTGTCCTTTGCGTTTTGCCTTCTTCGGCGGAGTCTTCTCGCTCTTGCTGGATGGGTTTCTTCAACCGGCTGTGGTGCGGCAGTATTACTGGCTCGGCAAACACAGCACTTACTGCCAACAGAAAATACCTGGCAAGTGCCTGAGCTCCAAATTCACAAAAGAAAATTCCTGAAAATTCCTCCTGCACAAAACCACTCTATAAGTTCTTCTATCTCCTTTTCGCAACGCCATCAATAGGCTCCCGGCTCAATGGCGCCAAAATAAAAAGCACCTACTGTGTCTTACAACATCTCACGCGGACTTGATAGATCACTTGCGGAGATTGTTGGCAATGAACTCCTGTAGCCGCGTCCTTGTTGGGAATCAGGTACCACACCCATGCAGTGTCCGGAGGTTGAAGCGGCGAGTTTATGTCTTGAATTACAAAACTCACCCCGCTGTTACAACTAGCGAGCACAGCGATGTAACCGGCCGCACAATTCATTTCAACCGTGCCGGTGAAATTCTGAACCATCGAAGTGCACTTCAATGCGCCAACCGGACCTGGCGGTCCCTGTGGGCCTTGCAGACCCGGTGGCCCCTGAGGACCTGGTGGTCCCTGAACAGTCGGAGTCTCGGCAAACCGCGCGGTATCAGCCGAGATCGCATAGGGCACGCTGACAATGCGTGTGCGAGGCGAGAGGGCCTCTCCCGCTACTATTACCTGGAGGAATCGCAGCGGACCCGCCGAATCCGAAGGACCTCCAGTAAAGAGACCGGTAGGCATTGCAGTGACGCTTCCCAAAACCACATGGAAAATGCCGTTGGTCACTTGCACATTCTGCGTCTCAGTCCAGGGAGAACCGACCGGCAGAGCGTTACCGGCGCTGACCGCATCATAGAAAGCGAATGTCATGCTGCAGGGGCCGTTGCGCGGATTGCCACTGGCGTCGGTCAATCGTCCCTGATAGCTGATCAGCAATGGCACATCGCCCGTAGGCTGAAAAGCCAATGAAGAAAGGATGCACCCAAGCAAACCCAAATACAGGAATTTTCTTTTCACGATTTGGCACCTCCTGCCGGCGAGTAATCCGAGGATGGGCTGACGCCTGGTCATCGGACGACGCCTAAGCTTCGGTCGGCAATCTCTGGTGCTTGAGCTTCTTGTTTGAGGAGCATAGCCAACCGAGTTTTCCCGAACATTACTCCCCAAGGACCCTTTTGCGCAAGGAATGTTGAGCACTCGCTGGTCCATGGACCAACAAATGCTCCTGCTGATGACCAATGAGGAACGAGAAAATTCTATCCAGGAAAAAGTGAATCCGCAGATTGCGGATTACACGACTATGAAGGCAGAGCAGAGAAGGGATCAGTGCCGGGTTGGATGAGGTCTTAACCCAATCAGGGTAATCTGCGGATTCTCTAGGCGGATTTAGCAACTGCTGCTGATGGACTCGCAGCCTCGCTTCGCTCTGACAAAATCGACATAGGCAGCTTTTGAGGCACTGTCGGTAAGGAAACCCTGGCCATCTCGGCAAAGAGTTGTTCGTATTGATCGACGACGCGGTCCCAGGTGTAGTGTTCCTGGACGCGGGTCTGGGCGCGATGGCGGAAAGAATGGACCAGGGAGCCGTCGCGCAGCACGCGCTGGAGTTTGCGGGCCAGGTCGCTTTCGTCGTTGTAAGGGATGGCGGCGTCACCAACCGCTTCCAGGTTTTCGGGTGCCGCCAGCGTGAGCACGCAGTTGCCAAAGCCCATCGCTTCGAGCAGCGCCGGATGCGTACCCCCGACTTCAGTGGCGTGCACATAGCAGTAAGCGTTCTGCTGCAAGGCGCGATAGTCCTGCCCAAAAACAAATCCTGTGAAGATGATGCGCTTGTCTCCGCGCGCGCGCGCTTTCAGATCGGCAATGTAATCGTGTGCGTAGGGAGCATCGCCGACTATTAAGAGGCGGTGGGCCGTTCTGACTTTCTTGAAGGCTTCGATTACCAGATGCGCATTGTTCTCCGGCTCGAGACGAGAAACGTAAAGCACGTAGCGATTGGGCTCGACACGCCAGCGGCGCACGACATCGGGATTGGGACGACGCTCAACCTCTGAACCATAAGCAATCATGGTTGAAGCCGCATTGTACCTGCTCAGATAGTAATCCTTGATCACGCCTGCATCCGTGACAGTCTTGTTGGGCAGTATCGTGGCGAGCCTTTCCGTCAGCAGGTAATACTGGCGTCCAATCCAGTTCCATTTTTTGCGCTTGTGTTCCAGACCGTCGACATTAATAGCCACGGGTGTGCCGGTCAGACGCAGCAGCGGCGCAAACGGAGCATTGGCTGCATTACAGATCAAGGCGGCATCAAAGCGACGCGGCGCCGCATCCAGCGCTGACAGGAATGTATGGACTACGGTGTCAAAATACTTGTGGCGGATGGTAGGTAGAATCCGCAGGCGAACGCCCTGATACTCGAGTTGGCGAGGCGAAACGTAGTGAGCTCGACAATAAACGGTGACGGCGTGCCCGCGCGCTGCCAGTCTGGTGGAAAGATGTTCGGCGAAGGTTTCAAAGCCGCCGTAGCTGGCCGGGATGCCGCGAGTTCCGAGAATAGCTATTCTCATTTCCTTTGCACGTCTGAGACGTAGGCGAGTTCCGATTTCAACTCGCGGGCGAATCACTCCGGGCGATCAATTGGGCTCAACCGTTCCGTACAGCTACCTGTTCGTATACCTTTAGCGTTCGTCTGGCGGTGTCGTACCAGTTGAAGTTGGCGGCACGTTTCAGACCTTTGACGCGCAGATCCTCGCGAAGGTCTGGATTATCGATAAGACGGGTCAAAGCCGCCGCGATGTCCCCTTCGTCAAATGGATCAACCAGCAAGCCGGCATCACTCACTACTTCGGGCAGGCTGGTCCTGTTACCGACGATTACCGGAGCACCACATTTCATTGCTTCCAGGGGGGGCAGGCCGAATCCTTCGAAATACGAAGGATAAACGAAACAAACCGCTCCTGAGTATAGCGCCGGCAAGTCTTCTTCTGTCACATAATCGGTTAGAACTATCTTATCGCCAACGCCGCTTTGCTCGATGGCGCGGAGCGTTTCACCATAAAGCCAGGCTCTCTTGCCCACCAGGACGAGACTGGGAAGCTTAACTCCGGGACGTTCCGCGTGCAAGCGGGCGTAAGCGCCAACCAGACGCTTCAGATTCTTCCGAGGTTGAATAGATCCAACCGAAAGGATGTAATCCCCGGTTATTGCATAAGTATGTCGTACTCGTTGTAGTTCCTTCTCATTCGTGACCGGACCGAAGTGTTCAGGCGCGGCCAGGGGGATTGCAGTGACGAGTTCGGGATCAATTTTGTACGTTGCAATTATGTCCCGGCGCACACTTTCTGAGAGAGCGAGGATATGCGTCGCGTTGCGCGCCGATCGGCGCACAGTAAGGCGCAGTTGCATCCGGCTGCGGCGCTTGAAAGTCTCCGGCAAGTGCTCAAAAGAAAGGTCGTGGATGCTCACCACAACCGGACAAGGTGCCAGTGGCGGCGCGGTAAACTGCACGTGCAGCACATCCACCGGATTACGACGCAACTCGGCACTCAGGGTCAGAGGGATGCGGACCAACGGGCTGTGCGGCAGGGTGCGCACCACGGAAAAGTTGGGCCAGCGGCCGCGAAAGCGATCTACCGCCTCGCGACGCGTCACATAAAGGGTGTAGGTATTGACTGAATCGATCGCTGCCAGCGATTCGATGAGATTGACTGCGTAGGTTTCGTTACCGGCCAGCTGAGTGCCAACCGAATGGGCGTCGATGGCTATGCGGAGGGGAGGGACCATTTTCCATTTATCATTTCAGATTTGTCACTCGCGGATTCAACTTTGAAGGCAGGCGTGTGGAGTCCAAGGGCGACTCTGGGTGTTACATCAGGTGATTTCCACAGGATGCAAAGAGCAGAGTCGTTCCCGCGGTGAAAATGGCAGATGTCAAACGATAAAGGGAGAATGATCCGTTGCTTTCCACTAAACGCCGGGCGGACAAGTCCACCTTCTAAACGGAACCGCAAGCTGATGTGCAGCCTGCGGAGTGGAGGTCCATCCCCGAAAACTACTTGGCTTTGCCCGAGGCCGCCGCCGTTTGAGCATCAGTAGTTTTAGTGCGGGTGTCGCGCTCGCGGATGCGGGCCGCCTTGCCGCGCAACTCGCGCAGGTAATAAAGCTTGGCGCGCCGTACTCGGCCACGCTTCACCACATCAATGTGATCAACGATAGTGGCGTGCAGCGGAAAAATCCTTTCGACACCGATACCGAAACTTGTCTTGCGAACGGTAATGGTCTCGCGGGCGCCGCCGTGCTTGCGCGCTATGCACACGCCTTCAAAGGCCTGGAGACGTTCCTTGGTTTCCGATTCTTTGATACGGACATGCACCCGGACCGTGTCACCGGGTTGAAAGTCTGGAACGTTCGAGCGCAACTGTATTTTTTCAACGCTATCTAATCGATTCATAACTGACTCCTGAAAGAAACCTGCTTATCAATTTCGTATTAGTTCTTCTTCAAAAGATCCGGACGATTGCGGGCCGTCTTATCCAGCGCCGCTTCGCGCCGCCAACGCGCGATCTCTGCGTGATTCCCGCCCAGCAAAACATCCGGCACCTGCATTCCCTTAAACTCCGGCGGGCGAGTGTATTGCGGGCAATCAAGCAGGCCCGCTGAAAACGATTCATTCAACGCCGAGGTCTCACTGCCCAGCGCGCCCGGTAACAAACGCGTAATCGCATCCACCAGGACCAACGCCGCTGGTTCACCTCCGGAAAGGATGTAATCTCCAATTGAGATTTCGTCTGTCACCAGCGCGTCCGCAACTCGCTCGTCGACACCTTCATAACGACCGCAAATCAGGACCAGGTGCTCCGTGTCCTGCACAAATTCCGACGCCATCGCCTGCGTCAGGACCTTGCCTTGTGGCGAAAGCAGAACGACCCGAGTGCGCGGGTTGTAATCTTCGCGCCGGCTCGATCCCGTCAGGGCTTCGACTGCTGCAAAGATCGGTTCGGGCTTGAGCACCATTCCGTCGCCGCCGCCGAACGGTCGATCGTCCACCATGCGGTGCTTGTCGCTGGTCCAACTGCGCAAGTCGTGCGCTTCTACTTCAACCAATCCAGCAGCACGAGCGCGCCGAATGATGCCGTGGTCAAAGGCTTCACCAAAAAACTCCGGGAAAATGGTGATGATGTCAAAGCGCATGCGTTTGGAGTTTGGTCTTTGGTCTTTGAACTTTGGTTTTTGCATTCGCCCCCGAGAGATCCTTTTGCTCTTGCACACTCAATCATCGCAAAAGAATTCAAAGACCAAAGACCCAAAACCAAAGACCTAATAAGAGACCTATAACTCCAGAAGCCCTTCCGGCGGATCGATCTTGATCAGCTTTTCTTCCCTATCGATGCCGGTCAGGATTGAAGCGACCATCGGGATTAAAACTTCCGGCCGGTTTTCATCTTTGACGACCAGTAGGTTGGCGGCGCCCGTCCGCAACACTCCGGTTACGGTGCCGATCATCTGACCGCTAACAGTTTCGACGCGACATCCCTCGAGTTCCCAGTCATAGAATTCATCTTCGCCAAGCTCGACTCTTTCTGACTCCGGCACCACGAATTCATAACCCACCAGGGTGCCCGCCGATTCCACCGAATCGAAGCCCGCCAACTTGAACACAACGCGATCCTTCTGAAAGCTGAACCGCTCCAGCTTAACGGCTATTCGTTCTCCCCGCGGAGAGATGGCAAAGAACTGATCGATCTGTTTGAAACGTTCGGGAAAGTCGGTTAGTAGTTCCGCGACTACTTCGCCTTTCAATCCTTTGGGCCTGACCGCCCTGGCCACAATTACAAAAGACTCAATCGGCGTGTCGTCGAGCGCGGTTTGTTTTGTACTTTCACTCGGCAACTTCTTGCCCTGCCGTCGCCGTTTCAACTATTTCCAAAGCGAGGCGGCGTTTGCGCTTGACTCCGACAGCAGTCACCAGCGAACGCAGGGCGCGCACTGTGCGACCCTGCTTGCCAATGACTTTGCCCATATCGTCGGCGGCCACGCGAATCTCAATCAAAGTCAATCCGCCGCGATCGATTTCTCGCACGTCCACCGACTGCTGGTCGTCCACCAGTGCCTTAACGATGAGTTCGACAGTATCTCGCATACTAAAGCCGGCACGCGTTCAAATCAGAAAGTCGCGCCTCAGGACTCGACTAAGCAGACGCGGAAGTTGCAGGCGCCGCCGCTTGTGCTTTCTCACTCGCCTTGATGAGGCGGTTCACGGTGTCGGTCGGCTGCGCTCCCTTGCCAATCCAATATCGAACCCGATCCAAATCCAGGTTGATATCACCGGTAGGTCGCGTCGGGCTATAGGTACCCAGATTCTCGAGATAAGCGCCGTCGCGCTTGGAACGCTTTTCCTTCACCACGATGCGATATGAAGGTTTCTTCTTCGCGCCTGTGCGCATCAAGCTAATGGCTAACAATTCTTCACCCTCCGCTAAGTTGTCCGACAAACTTCAGTTTGTCGTTATTTACCCATCAATCCTGTTTCGTCGAATCACGACAAGCTGAAGTTTGTCGGACAAGTTCAGTGTCTCTTCTTCTTCCGCTTCTTTTTTAATTTCTTACGTGACGGCCCCGCCGGCAATTGCCCCGTGGGCAACTCGCCGCCATTATCGCCCCCTAATCCCGAAAGATTAGGAACACCGGCCATACCGGCTACGCGCCGCATCATCTTTCCTTTTAACCCGCCACCACCGCCGCCGCCGAACAGACCCGAGGCCGAAAACTGCCTCATCATCTGCCGCATTTCCGTGTACTGCTTGATGAGCTGATTGACTTCAGCCACCGTCGTTCCGGATCCGCGCGCAATGCGACGGCGCCGATTGGCATTCAGGATGCGGTGATCGGTTCGCTCCACCCGGGTCATCGAGTCGATAATCGCCTCGGTGCGTTTCAACTCTTTCTCCATCGTCACCGACTGCTCGTCGGTCAGCTGCGGCATACCCATGCCTCCGAGCAGTTGATCCGGCAACAGCTTCATGATCTTTGAGAAAGAACCGAGCTTCTTGACTTGTCGCAACTGCGAACGAAAGTCATCCAAGGTGAATTCGTTCTTCTGTAGCTTTTTGAGCTGCTCTTCGGCTTCGGATTGATCGACCTTTGACTGGACCTCTTCGATCAGCGAAAGGACGTCGCCCATCCCGAGAATTCGCTGGGCCACACGATCCGGATAAAAAGGTTCGAGCGCATCGTACTTTTCGCCGACGCCCACAAACTTTACCGGTTGACCGATAACCTGTTTGATGGAGAGCGCGGCACCACCGCGAGCATCGCCATCCATCTTGGTCAAGACGACACCCGTGATCCCGACGCGCCGGTGAAACTCTTCCGCGGAACGAACCGCGTCCTGTCCGGTCATGGCATCGGCGACAAACAGTACCTCGACTGGATGCGTTTCGGCCTTGATGCGCTCGAGTTCATCCATCAACTCGTCGTCGATGTGCAGCCGGCCGGCGGTATCGATTAAGAGCGTGTCGAATCCGACTTGCTGTGCGTGCTTGTAAGCCGCCCGCACCAGCGTCAACGGATCGTTCGTGTCTGACTGTTCAAAGATCTGCTGGCCCGTCGCTTTAGCGATGACCTTTAACTGTTCGCGCGCGGCGGGCCGATAAACGTCAACCGATACCAGCAGCGGTTTCCGATCCTGATTCAGCGCCAACCAGCGCGCGATTTTCCCGGTCGAAGTGGTCTTGCCTGAGCCTTGCAGCCCGACAATCATAACCACATTGGGAATCTGCCTGGTAAAGACCAGTCGCGACGATTGGCCGCCGAGCAAACTTACCAGCTCATCGAAAACAATCTTAACGACTTGTTCGGACGGCTTCAGTTCCTGCCAAACCTGCTGGCCTTCGGCCTTTTCCTTGACCGAAGCAATAAAGTCTTTGGCTACCTTGTAGTTAACATCCGCTTCCAGCAGCGCCAGCCGGATCTCGCGCAAAGCGGCATCTACGTGTTCCCTCGTCAGCACCCCTTCGCCGCGCAGGTTTTTCAGGGTCCGCTTAAGCTTGTCCGAAAGCGACTCAAACATATGACAACCAGGCGAAGTTCCGTGCCTTCAACGGAAACGGAGATGATACGGTTCGGCCTGAAAGAGTGTCAAGGAAGGGTCACCCTATGGTCGTGATCTGTTAGCCTGTTGGTTTGACTCTAAGGCACTCTTACAGCGGGTTGATAATAACGTGTTCTGTTGTGCTTTGCCCCGGATACGAAGGCGACAATCTGCTGCCAGAGCCGTTGCCTCAATACCCTGAAAGCCGAAGGTTTATAGAAGATAGTGTCCTGGCGATGCTGTCAGATCCGTATGGGAGCGAAATGGTCGTTTCCAGCCCACTATTTCGCTCCTTCGGAGCTTGGAGGTCAATTTTAGTAGCCGTGTCTATTAACATTTGGCCGCTATGCGGCGAGGTGAAATTAATCGAAGATACTCTGTCAATACAGAACTAGCCCACAACTCCGTCGCTTGAACAGGCGGGCCGCGAATCCCTATTAATGTCCCAACGCTAGCAACCTCTGAGGTCTGAAAGCGCACCTTAACTGGCGGATGACATCGGGATAAGCTAAATACGCAGGCCATTTCCTTGACACTCGTTACATCAATAGCGGAAAATGTCGTGCTTTCAATTGGTTCCGGTCAAGTCTCCTCGACAGAACCGCGCGCTTTCCATAAGCAGCTTTGGCGTGTGCGTCTGGAGCAGGATTAATCTTTACGAGAAGCTTTCCCGCATTGCACATACCCAAAGTACGTCATCGCTTTAACCGTGGCTCCTGGCCCCTCGGCACAGGAGCATCAGGAGATAGCACCGCGATGAAGAAAATCTCGAGTATCAGCGCCGCGCTGGTTTTTGCAGTCGCCTTCCTGGGCCTGGCTGACGTGGCGCGCGCCAACAAAGGCTCGCTGGCCACGATTACGGGATCGGTCAAAGACAGTAAAGGTAATCCGCTGGCGGGAGCAGTCATCTCGCTGATCAAAGAAGGCACTAAAGCGGTAAGCAAACAGGCGCGCACCGATGCTGGTGGTAAATTCAGCGCGCGGATCTTACCCGGTCGTTACGACATCCGGGCCATCGCTCAGGGCTTTAATGAAGTCGTGTTCGATGCCGTAGAGGTGCGTGCCTCCCAGGAGTTGATTTACAAATTCAACCTTGAGCCGGCAGGTTCCGGCCGCACCCTCCCGGAACGGCGACGCGATCGCGACGATGTCAAGTGGCGACTCAGAGCAGCCCAAAGCCAACGCTCCATTTTCCAGGCCCAGGAAGGCGCGGACGAAACCATCAGGGCCATCCTCGCAGCCGAAACCGCTGCCAATGAGCGCGCAGAGGCTGAGGCAGCTGGAGACGACGCTGCTGCCAGTCGCGAGGAAAGCATCAAGAGAACACGCACGCAGGCTGTCATCGAGTCCTATTTTGCCGGTGGCGCTTCCGACCCTGGCTTTGTGGGAATGAATTTCGCGGTGGCGATGCCCGCCAGCGAGAGTGTCGACTTAATATTTGCAGGCCAAACCGGAAGCAGTTCCCACGCCCCACAACGTTTTGAAGTAAAGGGTCTGGTCCGTGCCGGCAATCGGCATCGCGTCAACGTCGGCGTAGGCGGAATGCGCCTTGGTAATCCGATTGCTCCCACCAGGAAAGAGGAAGGCGATCGGAATCTTGGCCAGTTTTCCGTGCGCGCAATTGACGAATGGGTAGTCCGAGACGGCGTGGTTATCGTTCTTGGACTCGACTATTCGCGCTTTATCGGAGCCGGCGGCGCGCATTCGTTGACTCCGCGTTTTGGTATTCAGTTTGACGCTAATGCGCGCACTCGTCTAAAGGCTGCTTATGCTCCCGGTGGCGATGAAACCAATGTCCAAAGCGTCGCCGGATTCGAAGGTCAGCAGATCGTATTTACCGGCGCCAACACGCAACCGGTTGCTTTCGTCGACGGCCAGGCCGTGATGGCGCGCAGCCGCCGCTTTGAAATCGGGGCCGAGCGAGTTCTTGACAATGATTCGAACGTGGAAGCAACTGCTTTCCTCGACACAACATCGGGCCGCGGCGTGGGCCTCATGAGCATGCCGTTGTCTGCTTTTTCCGGAGTCGCGGGTGACGCCCTCACCAACGTGGCCAACCAGCAGGGCTCGGCGCGCGGCGTGCGGGTGGTCTACACTCGACGCCTTAACAGCGTTTGGACCGCTTCGGCCGGCTACTCATTCGGGCGCGGTCAACGTCTGTCATCACGCGGCATCACCTCTCCGGGAGGGCTTTTTCAAAATGGCTTCTTCCAAACAGCCGCCCTGCAGTTAGGCGCGGGCCTCAGTCGGGGCACGCACGTACGCACCGTTTTTCGTTTCTCGCGCGACGCCACTGTTTTCGCAATCGATCCCTTCGCCGGCCGGCTTGGCGTCTATGATCCCTCGTTGAGCATCCAGGTCACGCAGGACTTGCCGACGTTTGGTCTACCCCTCCACGCTGAAGCGATTATTGATGCCCGGAATCTTCTCGACACCCAGCCCAGCACGGATAACGGCGAGATTCTGACACTGGTCAGTACCACTCGCCGTTCGGTTCGGGGCGGTATCTCCTTAAGGTTTTGAAGCAAAGTGGGAGATTTTGCGAGTGCTCTTCACTCTGCCGGCGTTCTCCCGGTTATCAAACCGCTGAAAGGCTTCCTCCAAAAACTCGGAAATGTCCGAAAAATTGGATGCTTGAATCCGCTGAGCGCAGGAATCAGGAGTGCGATTGCTGAACAAGCGAGAGTCGAGTCTTCCCTTAACACTCTATCGCCAGCAAAGTCTGGGACTGCAGCGGGATTGAGTTTCTTGTCCAGGTAGGGAACGTTGGTTGCTTGAGATGAACCTTTTGTCCGACCACGGACCGGCAACACTATGAAAGGGTCAGTGCTTACAACTCGAACGTGGATACTGTTGATTGCGGCGGGCTTGCTCGTCGCGGCCGGCGTGTTGAACGTCGTGCAGCGAGCAAAGCATCAGACGCCCCCTTACGACGGTGTTAGTTGGGTTGACACCAAAGACGGCATCCTGGCTCGTGTCGTCGAACCCAACTCAGCCGGCGCCCGGGCTTACGTGCTGCCGGGCGATCGGCTTTTGGGCATCAAGCTCAATGGGCGTGACGAAGAGGTGATTCATGCCCGTGACGTGCAAATGTATCTGGACCAGGCCCGAGTCGGCGGCGAAATCCATTATTTGCTGGAGCGACCTTCGTACCCCGTGGAAAGCCGCTACTATTGGGCCGACCTCGACAACCTCGGGGCGATTCAAAATTGGACGCCTCGTGAGATTTACGTCAATTTGATCGGAGTTGTTTGTCTGGTCATAGGGCTATTCGTCCTGTTCAAGCAGGGCGGACGCGCGCCGTTTGCGTTGCATCTTGCCACCTGGTGTTTGGCCGCTTTCGTTTTTCTCTTCTTCACTCCGACGGCAAGTTATCGAGATCTGGATCTGGCCATCGCGTTTCTCGACAATGTAGCGTTGCTGTTTTTTGCTCCGCTGTTTTTGCATTTCTGCGCGCTCTATCCCACGCGGCACCAATTGTTTGCCGAACGTCGCTGGCGTGCAGGCATCCTGTACCTGCCCGCCACTGTTTTGCTGGTCATAGCCACGTGGATTTTTCTACGCAACATACTGATTGATGTACTGCCCGGTCTCAGCGGTATTCCCAGTTTCTCAGAAACATTCACCGGCTATTTTTACAAGGCCAGCTTCATTCATTTGTCGGTGGCGCTGCTGGCCAGCGTAGTACTGCTAATCCTAACGCTGGTAACGGCCAAGACAACGGTTGTTCGTCAGCAATTGAAATGGGTGGTGTGGGGATCGGCACTCGCGATTGCACCGTTTACCCTGCTCTACGGTGTGGGCTACATATTCGGAGCGCAGAGTGACCCGTGGCTCACGGATATCGCCGTGGTGCCGCTGATCCTAATACCCCTTTCATTTGGCTATTCAGTAGTGCGTTACCGGCTGATGGATGTGGAGCTGGTAGTCCGGCGCGTCTTTGTGTATGCGCTGACCACGCTCGCGATTGCCGTGGCTATCGGAACCGTAGTCTACCTCGGCGGTATTTACGCTCTGGGCAATGACGAAGCGGTCGGGGCCGGCGAAATCACTTTGCGGGCGGCGATTGCGATCGCTGCTATGGCCATCATCGTGGTGATCGCAGCGCCCGTAAAAAACTTTCTGCAGGAACGGATCGACCGCCTGTTTTATGGCGAGCGCTACGACATGCGCAACGGGTTGCTGGACTTTGGCCGCACGCTTTCGGCCACCACAGCGCTCGAGCCTCTGCTGGACGCCCTCGTTAGTCGCCTGCAACAGGTGATGAACGTCGAGCGCGTCGCGATCTTCATCGAAGACACGGCAGCGCACTCGGGCTATCGAGTTGCCCGCGCCGCGGGCTTGTCCGCGCAAATGATCGTGCCACAGGATTTTCGCGAAATGATTCGCGTACGTTCGGCCGAAACCGGAGTGGTGCGCACAGACGATCTCGATCTGGTGCCCGAAACCACCGGCTTCGTCCGCCGCTCACTTCATTACTATGTACCGTGCGTGGTGCGCGGGCGCATGGTGGCGGTGATCGGCCTGGGCCGCTCCGCTGATGGCGCCTTGCTTTCGTCCGAAGACGTCGAGATCCTGCGCACAGTATCCGGTTATGTCGCCGTAGCGATCGAAAACAGCTTGTTGTATCAGGAGCAGGAAGAACGCGCCTCAGAGTTGAAGCTGTTAAAAGAATTCAACGAATCAATTGTCGATTCCATTAACGTTGGCCTGATGGCTGTCGATCTGGAAGGCCGGGTCACACACTCCAATTCCGCCCTGGAACAGATCCTCGAAATTGGTCGCGACGTGGCCATGGGCAAGCATGTCGAAGAACTCTTCGCCGAAGACTTCGCGGATACTCTGCAACAAGTCCTGGGCAAAGAAGGCTGGCGCTTACAACAGCTGCGCAATATCTACAAGCTGCAC
The DNA here is from genome assembly GCA_025463135.1 of Acidobacteriota bacterium. Classification (GTDB taxonomy): domain Bacteria; phylum Acidobacteriota; class Blastocatellia; order Pyrinomonadales; family Pyrinomonadaceae; genus JAOAPY01. The sequence continues at coordinate 265,276 of JAOAPY010000005.1, read as the reverse complement.
ACGGCGACCCGCAACGGGCGTTCGCTGGTCCTCAACATCTCTTTGGCACCCTTGCAAGGTGACGCGCTGGTCCAAAGCGGCGCGTTGGTGGTGCTGGAAGATGTGACGGGTAGGATCCGGCTGGAAGAGCAATTACAACAACGGGAAAAACTTTCCTCGATAGGACTGCTGGCGGCAGGCGTGGCCCATGAAGTGAATACCCCGCTGACGGGCGTCTCTTCCTACACGCAAATGCTGCTGGGAATGTTGCCGGAAACGGATCCCAAACACGCTCTGCTGCAAAAGATCGGCAGACAAGCGGACCGGGCAGTAAACATCGTCAACAATCTGCTGAACTTCTCACGCACCGGCGGCGCTACTGAATTCATCGAACTCGATGTCAATCGCGTGCTTGATGACACGATTCAATTAATTGAGCCGCAGTTGCGACGCAATCAGATTGAGATCTCGCGCAGCTACGAGGCCAATGCGCCGAGCGTAATCGGCAATGCCGGCAAGCTGCAACAGGTGTTTACCAACCTGCTATTAAATGCGCGCGACGCCATTCCCGATGGCGGCCGCATCACTCTCAAGACAACTTCGAATCGTGATGATTCTCTCGTGGTAGAGGTGTCAGACAACGGGATCGGCATTGCTCCGGAAAACGTCGCGAAGATTTACGATCCTTTCTACACGACCAAAGGCGTCGGGCGCGGCACCGGCCTGGGTCTGGCGGTTTCATACGGTATCGTCCAGGAACATTCCGGTCACATCAGTGTCGAAAGCGCTCCCGGACGCGGCACAACCTTCCGCATCGCGCTGCCGACTGCCCACGCTCGGGCGCGTCTGCAGGCCGTTGGCGATTAAGAAATCAAGTCGTATGGTTAAGAAGCAGACGGCCTGCTGTTTGAAGGCAAGCCGCCTTTTTGTTTTATTAGTGATCTCGCCTAAACTGAATTGCCGTGCAGCACAGACTTCAGTCGTACTAAAGGCTTTCAGCCTGTAGGTATGCGCGGGACAGGCTGGCAGCCTGTGATACCAACTCGACAAACTGAAGTTTGTCGGACTCCAGGACGTTGAAGACAGAAAGACGCATGGCTAAAAAAGGTTCAGTACTCGTCGTTGATGACGAAGAGATCATGCGCGAGGTCCTGGAAACGCTGCTGATAGCGGGCGGTTATCGTGTTGATCTTGCCAAGACCGGCGAAGAAGGACTGGAGGCCTATGGACGCCGCGCCTATGACGCGGTGCTGCTGGATGTATCGATGCCCGGCATCGGCGGCCTGCGCGCGCTCGAAGAATTTCTCAAAATGGATGCTGAAGCCGTGATTGTGATGATCACCGCTTATGCGACCTTTGACACCGCAATCGCCGCCTGGGAAAAAGGCGCTTTCGGCTGCATTCGCAAGCCGTTTCAAAACGAACAAATTACCGCCACGGTCGCGGCCGGCATAAAGCGCAGACGCAAGGACGAAGAGCGCAAGACGCTCAGACGGGCGATGAGCCGCGCCGTCGATCGGGGCGAAATCATCGGCCGATCAGACGTCATGCAGGAAGTCTTCCGCCTGATCGATCAGGTCGCCCCCGCTCGTTCCACGGTACTCATCACCGGCGAAAGCGGTACCGGAAAGGAACTGATTGCCAAAGCCATTCACGAGGCGAGCCCGCGCGCCGGTAAGCCTTTTGTTACCGTCAACAGCTCTAACATTCCTACCGAACTATTGGAGTCGGAGCTGTTCGGACACACACGCGGCGCGTTCACGGGCGCGATAGCCGCCAAGAAAGGACTGTTTGAAGTCGCCGATGGCGGCTCGATTTTCCTGGATGAAATCGGGGACATTCCACCTGAAACACAGGTGCGTCTGTTGCGCGTGATTCAGGAACGAGAGTTCACACCCCTGGGCGACACAACACCCCGGCGCGTAGATGTTCGCATCGTCGCCGCCACCAACATCGATCTAAAAGAGGCAGTCAAGCATGGCGCCTTTCGCGAAGACCTCTATTACCGGCTTTCCGTGGTGCCGATCGAGTTGCCGCCGTTACGCGACCGGCGCGAAGACGTGCTGCCGCTGGCCCAGCACTTCATCCGCAAATACAACGAAGAGAACGCCCGCGAAGTGTCCGAGCATCTGGCGCCGGAAGTTCTGGCCCTGCTCGAGGTCTATTCCTGGCCCGGCAACGTGCGTGAGCTGGAAAATGCGATTGAGCGCGCGGTGGTCATCGCGCCCGGCAACGAAGTTTCACGCGAATGTCTGCGCCCCGAAATCAGCGATCCACAGTCAGTGCTGGATTCCGGACGCGAAGGCAGCAGCTCTGCCGTGCAGGACATCGGCCGCGGCATTAATTTCTATGATGAGGTAAGGCGCTTTGAGATTGATCTGATCCGCCGCGCCCTCGATCAGACTGGCGGCCATCAATCCCGCGCTGCGCGCCTGTTGGGTATGAACGCAACCACATTGAACTCCAAGATTAAGACCTACAACATCAGCCTCCGACCGTAGGGCTGCTAAAGCCGCTTCCGATCTGCTTGTTAGCCCTCACATTTTGCACGTGTACAGCTATTAGGAAACCCTTGCCTCGATTGTTGCAACCATTTTCTTGACAGGTCCTTTCGGTTGGGAATAGTATGCAGCCTCCGATTGGGTGGATTCAGAATCTCATAAAGCCGGAACCCAGTTTGCCACCTCGCGCGAGTCTCCGACGACACTGGGTAATTCGGGCCGCTGTCCTTTCCATTGGAAGCGACGCGCTGGGATTGTTGACCCTGCCAATCATCAATAAAAGGGCCCACAACTTTCCGCGGAGGAGATATTACTCATGGCTGACGACAAGAAAACATTGGAAATGCGCGTGGCTGAACTCGAAGATAAGCTGGCGCAAGTGCACATCAGCGAAGACGAGATGGCCACCTATAACAAGGTCGCATCCAAGCTAGGCGCGGCGCAACCGTGCCAGCCTGCCGCTCAACAACCGTGCGTGGCTGCGGCCCAACAACCGTGCGTAGCTTCGCAGGGCGTGCAGCAACAATGCATCGCCCAACAACCGTGCGTCGCGCAACAGTGTCTCATTTATCATTGCATCATCCGATGCATCATCTACCAGTGCATTCGAAATCCCATCATCAACAATCCCATCACCTGGAATGAATGCCAGGGACCGTGCCTGCCGGGCGGCGGGACAGGCGGAATCGGTGGCGGTGGATTTGGAGGTCTGGGCGGCTAATCCCGGGCAAGCAAGTACGCGCCGGAATTTTATTAGTGACATCGAATTTGCGTGATGGACTGCCGCTTCCGACGGCAGTCGCTGGTCGGTGTGTAAGCCACGCTGGTCCCGCGCTCAACTAAACGAGGCGTTATGGATGTCGTCTTTGCCGTCATGCCTTTTGCCGACGCGAATCGGCCGGCTATTGGTGTCAGTCTGCTCAAAGCCGGTATCGAGAGGCGTGGATTCACATCTCGCATTGAGTACTTCGATCTAGCTTTAGCGGAGTTGATTGGCTATGAGCTTTACGAGTTCATAGCCAATACTCTTTCCACCGACACCATGGTCGGCGAGTGGTTCTTTGCCGACCTGGTTTTTGGCGACTCCATACCTCACGAGAACGACTATATCGCCAGGATGCTCTCGTCCTACATTGCTCAACAGGATCTTCGCCAGGGCATTCTAAAAGCACGCAAGCATCGCCGAGAATACATTGAGCAATGTGCTGACCGCGTTCAGGAACTGCATCCGCGTGTCGTCGGCTTCACGACCACCTTTAACCAAACCTGTGCCTGCCTGGCCGTTGCTCGCGCGCTGAAAGAGAGACCGGATCCTCCTATCATCGTTTTCGGCGGCGCCAACTGCGAAGGCGAAATGGGCTTGCAGATGATTCGCTCATTTCCCTGGATTGACTATGTCAGCACCGGTGAGGCCGATATTTCTTTTCCCTTGTTCCTTGAACGTTTACTTCGCGAAGACAATGCCGATCCCCTGCCGGGAATTTTGAAGCGCGGAGAGAGCTCTGAACTAACCTGGCCTGACCCTATTTACACTCTTGACGATCTGCCGATACCGGATTTCAGCGAATATTACGAGCGCGTAAACAATTCACCTATCAAGGCCTCGTTCACGCCCTGCCTGCTCCTGGAAACTTCCAGAGGTTGCTGGTGGGGCGCCAAACAACACTGCACCTTTTGTGGTCTCAACGGCAACACCATGACGTTTCGCAGCAAAAGCGCAGAGCGGGTTTTCGAAGAAATTACTTTCCTTTCCAGGAAATATGGGCTCAAGCGAATTGATTGCGTCGACAATATCCTGGACACGCACTACATCAACACGCTCTTCCCGAAATTGAGTGAGAGCGATCTCGAGGTCGAGCTCTTTTATGAGGTCAAGGCCAACCTGCGTTACGACCAGCTGGTTACTCTCCACGACGGCGGCTTGCGGGCGATTCAACCGGGCATAGAAAGTCTCAGTAACGAGGTCCTGCGCCTGATGAAAAAGGGCTGCACCGGGCTGCAAAATATTCAACTGCTCCGCTGGTGCGAAGAGTTGGGGATCGGAGTTGCGTGGAATGTGCTGGCAGGATTTCCGGGTGAATCTCCGGCTGAGTACCAACGAATGGCCGAAGTGATCCCGCTGATCACTCATTTGCAGGCGCCCGCCTCGTGCTCGCCAATCCGACTTGATCGGTTCAGTCCTTTCTTTATGAAGGCGGAAGAGCTCGGCCTCACGCGTGTCCGGCCAAAACCTGGTTATTATTATGCGTACCCGCTCGGTCGCGGCGAGTTGGCTCGCCTGGCTTATTTCTTTGACTTTGATTATGCGGATGGCAGAGATGTGTTCTCCTATCTGGGCTCGCTGCAAGCGGAGATTCAACTGTGGTGGAGCTCGCGGCTCACGGAGCCGGAACAGTTCCCGCGGCTGGATGCTATCTGTAGCGACGAGGGAATCACTCTTAAAGACACGCGTGTGGCTGCACTGCAAAACGAGCACGTGCTGACGGGACTAGCGGCCAGAATCTATTTGCACTGCGACTCTGCGCAAAGCTTCATGAACCTGCAAAGGGAGTTCGGCGCCGCGTCCAGTGAAGCTGAGATCCGAAATATTTTGGCGGACTGTCTCGCCGCGAAAACCATGATTGAAATGGACGGGCAATACCTCAGTCTTGCAGTGATACGCAATCGTCAGACGCTGGACAAAATCGAAGAGCAAAATGCCTACACCCAAATTCAACCGGCCCCGGCTTCCAACCCACTACTACATTTGGTTTGAACCCCCTGATCGTTCCGGGGACGAAGTACTTAGGTTTGCTTCGGCCCGCAGAAGGATCAAACTAAAGGGACATTCATTTCGCGAATTCCAGCAGCTGGTTATTCCGCTTCTTGACGGTCGCCATACGCTGCCCGAGATTGAAGCCAGGGTGGCCGAGGTTTTCGCTCCCCGGGATCTGGAAGCCGGGCTACAGTTGTTGGCGGACCATAACCTCCTGCAAGATGCCGGCGTCGAGGTACTCCCTGATGAAATCGCGTCCCGACTGGCGCCGCAACTCAATTTTTTTCATGAACTCGATATGAATGCCGAAGAAATGCAAGCGCGTTTTATGCGCTCCACCGTAACCATCTTTGGCTTAAGCGGTCCCGGCGCCGGCGCGGCGCTGGCCCTGGCGGCGGCGGGCATCGGCCACCTGCGCTGTATTGATGCTTTGACCGTCAGCCTTACCGACACCTATCTGTCGCCGTCGTTTTCCCAGGCTGACATAGGCGAGTCAAGAACGGCAGTGGTGGCCCGAAAAATTAGCGAATCGGCGCCGGAAGTGGAGGTGACCACTCACAATCAGGCGCCGGAAAATGACGACGACGTCCTGAAACTCATCGAGGGTTCCGACTTTGTAATAAATTGCCTGGACCAGGGTCAGTCGTCCCTGGTTTACAAACTGAATCGCGCCTGTTTGCAAGCCGGCATCCGTTGGACCTCTGGCGCTACCGAGGGAACTGAAGTTGTTATTGGACCAACAGTGGTGCCATTCGAAACCGCTTGTTATCTCTGCTATAAAATGCGCACTGTTGCCTGCGCCGGAAACCCCGAGGACGAATTCGCCTTTGAGAGTTTTCTCGATCGGAGAAAGCAGGACGACAGTGGCAGGCGTGAGAACCTGGTTGTAGGCGTGGGGCTGGCAGCAAGTCTCCTTAGCCTTGAAGCAATGAAGGCGGTGTCCGCCAATCTGTCACCTTCAGCGATCGGCAAGATCGTGGTCTTCGATTTACTCAGCCTCGAATCCAGCAAACATGTAGTCCTGCGAAAACCGTGGTGTCCGGCGTGCTTCAAATCAGAGGGCGATACATCAGCCGACAAAACCGCACCTTGAACGGAAAAACCTTCGATGGTCCCACATCAACAAGACGAACAAATCCAACGTCTCCTAGATCTGGTTAGCCCCAAGGTAGGAGTACTTCGCAGTGTGTCGAAAATAGTTCGCGGCGTTGAAGAGCCTACCCCACCCATTATCTACCAGGCCACCTTGGCACACTTTGACTACCGCGCGGCGCCACCGGAAGAACGAGCGGCGGCCGGAAAAGGAGTTACTGAAAATGATGCAATGCGCGCGGCCATAGGCGAGGCCATCGAACATTATTGTGCCGCGCACCTCAACGAACAAAACACGCGCATTGCGAACTGGACCGAGCTCGAGGGAAAAGGCATCTCGCCTCCTGAGTGCGTGTTGTATTCAGAAGCCCAATATGCGCAAAAGGGTTTTCCTTACCATCGCTGGAATCCGGAAGATAAAGTGACCTGGTCGCCGATGCGCGAACTGCCGGGCGACCAGGAGATCTTCGCTCCCACTTCTCTGGTCTATCTCACGGCGATGGCAACCCGAGCGGAAGATGTATTCACCTTTTCGACATCCAACGGACTTGCTGCCGGCCCAAATCTTGAGTTCGCCATTCTCAACGGTCTTTACGAACTGGTCGAACGCGACGGCTTTCTAATCACCTGGATGAACAAACTCCCGGCGCCGCAAATCGACTTTTCCGAAATGGGCGGCCTCGCCGTGAGCATTGGCGCGCACTACAAAAAATTCGGCACCGAGGTCCAGGTTTACAATGTGAGCACGGACCTACCCATCTACGTCATGATGGCCATCGCCCTGGACCGGACCGGTCAGGGGCCCGCGGGTATGGTAGGACTGGGTTGTCATCTCGATCCACGCATAGCTGTCCTCAAATCAATGTTCGAAATTTGTCAGGTTCATCCGGGCGAAGTCCACCGCTTCAAAGACAAAGGGGCCCATGAAAGCTTAAAGTCTTATGAGGATGTTCATACCCTGAGCGATCACAGCGCCTTTCTTATGGCCCCCGAGCGCATCGGTGAATTCGCCTTCTTGTTGGAAAACGGCCGCCGCCAGGCAATCGCAGACTTGCCTAATCTTTCCCAGGGAGATCTCAAACTCGACCTGAACACCTGCGTTGACTCTCTGATCGCGGCCGGCTGCCGCGTTGTCTATGCAGACCTGACAACATCGGACATTGTTGATTTCGGCTTGCGCGTCGTCCGCACTATTGCTACCGGGTTGCAGCCCATGCATTTTGGATTCGGCGAAGAGCGACTGGGCGGGCGCCGCCTTTTTGAAGTTCCTCGCACGCTGGGCCACGCCAATGAGGTGCGCACCGAGAAAGATCTGAATCCCTGTCCACATCCGCTCGCGTGAGGCGTCATGATCATTCCTTTTGAAGACGGCGAAACTCTTTCTCGACTTTTTCATCTCAATTCTGAACCATGGGCCAACATCGAGGCCTACCGGGAAGCGCAGGACTATGAAGTCGAGTACAGGGAGATGAACGGCGCCGGCACATCGGTTCCCCTGCCTGCGCCCGCCGGTTCACGGCTGCTGGAATTGTTATCCGCTCGCGATTCGTGTCGTGAATATGACTTGCGCAGCATGTCGCTCGAAACTCTTTCGACCATTCTGAAATGTGCTTACGGCATCACTCGGACGTCACAGATGCCCAAAGTTGGCGGTGGCTACTTTCGCACTGTGCCGTCGGCCGGCGGCCTCTTTCCGTTGGAAGTTTTTTTTCTCGCGCGCGAGGTCGAGGGCTTGACTGAGGGAATTCATCACTACAATCTGCTCGATCATTCTTTGGAGTTGCTGCGCGAAGGACGCTGGTTTGCGGAACTCGACCAGGCGATGATCTCGGCTCCCTTTATTCTCAACGCCAACTTGATCTTTTTCCTCAGCGCCGTCTTCAAACGCACGCAGAAAAAGTATGGGCCGCGCGGGTATCGCTACATCCTGCTCGAAGCCGGCCACCTCGCGCAGAATCTTTGCCTGGCGGCCGCTGAACAGGAGCTTGGCAGCTTGTGTATGGGCGGGTACCGCGACTCTCGTCTCAATCGGTTTCTGGGATTCGACGGCATTCACGAAGCCGTTGTGTATTCCGTGGCAGTTGGTTATGGAGTTCGATGATCTGTCATCGCTTTGGTCCGTCGCGACTCGTCGCGACGCTGCGCCGACAACCAGCCACAGATTTGCAGGGATGAACACAGGTCAGAAGAATTAGCACAATCAAAATCTTTCTCAGAACCGGTCTTATCCGGCTTTATCTGTGGCTAACTCAGTCGGTCGCCCGAACCAAAGCGCTGACAGGTCAGCGCACTCAAAAATGTGCTAAGCTGCGCCGCATCAGGAGCGAACGAAGCATTGCGAAAACGTGAAGGCGATGGCTGTCCGGTGGCGGGTGCGCTGCAGTTGGTGGGCGACAAGTGGACGCTCATGGTGATCCGCGATCTGGCCGGCGGCGCACGCCGCACCACCGAACTGATCGACGGACTCTTTCCCATCAGCAGCCGTACGCTGGTAGACCGTTTGCGCGATATGGAAGGCGACGGCCTGGTCGAGCGAATTGATTTTGGCGGCCAGCCACCACACGTCGAATACCGCTTGACTGAGCGCGGAGTGTTACTGCTGCCGTTGGTGGAGGCCCTGCGACAAGTTGGTCTGGCGCTCGGATGCAACGAATGCGAGGATCGCAGGGAACGGCTCGGGCTGTATTGTGAAGCGTGCCCGCTGAACGATTATCACCGTCCCAGCTTCAGGCCGGAACCCGCCGCTGCACCTGCGCCCTCACGACGCCAGGACCAGGACGATTCGATTGTGCTCTTGTAACTTCGCTACCGCGGAACGGTCTGGTCCGATGATTACACTCACCCTCCAATTCTTATTGGCTTGAAAGCAAGAATCGGAGTGTCGCAGTTGCTCCTTAAGAAAACGGCAGGCCCCATCCCAAAAGGAAGGAGCCTGCCGTTTCAATCTACCCGCCATACCAATAACGACAGGCCTTGAATGAGCGCTCTTTCGATCCATCGCACAACTCAGTTCCTGAGTGTTCTCGCGGCGGCAATGTTCGAGTACCCTGAGTTCCCTCCCAGGTTGAAGGCGCGCACCCGATATCGATAGCGCGTATTGCGCGTCAGCCCGGTATTGGAGAAAGTTGTGACGTTTGCGCCAACCTGAGCAATCTGCACAAAGTTCGTACAAGCGCTACCCTGGCAACGCTCGATCTTGAACCCCGTCTCGTTGCTTGAGTTGTCATTCCAACTTAGATTGATCTGCGTTCCCGAAGCCGCGGTCGCCACCAGATTACTCGGTGCGTTTGGAACCGGCGTCGGAGTTGGCGTCGGTGTTGGCGTCGGTGTAGGCGTTGGAGTCGGTGTTGGCGTTGGTGTAGGCGTCGGAGTCGGAGTCGGAGTCGGCGATCCTCCGCATCCCGGATACTTGAACGAGCCGATACGCGTGCGCCAATTGAAGCTGCCCGTGGTCGCGTAGTATTCCTGGGTATACCAGAAAGTACAATCGTCAACCGGATCGATCGTCATATCGCTGTAGTCACCCCAACGGCTGTTGGTGCCGGTTTGACTGCCAGTACCGGCAAAGAGCGTGACTTCGGCCTGCGGCAACGTTCCCAGGGGATCGGTTGCCAGTCTCCCCGCATAGCGAATCTGAGGATTGATTGAACTGCTCGAGGCGCTATAACCAAGCGCGAGATTCCCCTGCTGGTCCATCGCCGCGGCGCCCATCCAGCGATGAGTCGTGTCGGGCTGATAAGTGCCCTGCTGCGCTACAGTCACTGGTCCCACGGTCGCGTTGCGCAATTCAAACCAACGCGGCGCCGCGACTCCTCCGGACTGGACGGTGAAATTTCCGACCGTAGCTTCGTGGCCGTCAGAGAAGAACCGCGTTGCCAGTCGGAACATCAATCGATCACCAATGGCATCGAGTGTTGAAGTGGTTCCCAACTGCGGCACGTTAGAAGTTCGTAGCGTGAATGCCGCCGCGGCCGGTGCGCCGAATAGCGTGAAGGTCGAGTTTAGAGGGGCGACAAAATCCGCATGGAAATGAAATACCCTGTAGGTCCCGTTGCCTGGAAATTCCACGAACGAAGCGGGTGCCCCTGCCGGCGGCAGGTTCGAGCCGTCGAGATCCGAAGGCAGGTAGACGTCCTCGGAAGATCCGCCCGTGACTCCGGTGGTAATAAAAGTCGCCGGTTGACCCGCCAGCATCTTGGCGCGATCAAACGCAAAAGGCTGAGGGCCAAGGAACAACGTCCCGCTCGAGTTGAATACGTTCATGCTCATGTAGTAAGCATCGGGCCAGACACCCAGGTGCGGGTAATCGAAAAAGTTTGTGCCCAGGTGAAAGCCGTAGCGGTTGAAACTGCCGGTTGCATCGCTGGTCGTGGACACTGCTATACACTCGTCAGTTGGCACGCCCGCGCCCGCGAACTGGCTTATGACCCAGCGGTCCGCCAGCTGGTCGTAGATGACTACCGGATCGCCGTCGCCGGCGGTTTCGCACGGACCACCAAAGCCCGTCCAGATCGTAGAAATACCAACCGGACCAAGTACCGAAGCTCCCGTGGCCTTGTTAAAGACCTGGTAGCCTTCGTTAACCATTTGTACATACTGGGTGGCGCCTACCTCGCCATTTGTGTCAGGCGGCGCGCAGTTACAAGCAACACCGGGAAAGCCGATGCCGTTAAAGTTAAGAAGCGGGCTTGGCATATTAAGCGCCGCAAAGCTTTTCAAAACATCGAATCGATCCTGCACGACCGTGTCGGGACTGTCCTTGTGTCTCACCGGAATCTTGGGATTCGGGTTGGCTTCATGTTCAGTCTTTGGGTGTGCGGGTTGGGGCTTCATATCGCGAAGCGCTCCAGAGGTATCGTTGTGATATGAGGCAGTAACCGTAATGTCGGCCTTTTGATCCTGGCCGGGATTGGCGCCCGGATTCGGAGCCAAAGTTTTCTCGGCGCCGGCCCAGGTGGAACGAGCTGCCCGAGTGATGCGCGGCAGAACTACTATCGCAGTCAGTAGTAGCGCTGCTGCAAGTACACTAATCAGTCTTGCATTCAACTTCATACTGTGTCCTCCCATCAAGGACTGCACCGGCAGTTGCGAACACGGACCGACCGCCGGCCCGAATGTGAGAGCAACGTCAATACAGTTATGTCATCGGTTTTTCAGATCGCTATCGGTGGTAAGAAATCCACTTTTGCGTATATCGGGCAAACTAACACAAACCGAAAGGGTTCGGTAAAAACTTTTATTGTATTTTAGTTGCAGCAATGGTCCAGTGATCTGAAACCTATAGAGACTTGGACATATCGATGAAGTGACAGGGCACCTTTGTCTCAACATCTGCCGGAAAAGGAGAGGTCCCGATCGCGACGTATCCTCGTTTGCGATAATAGTCGGGCAGCTCCTGGCGGAGGTTGACAATTTTTATGTCCATGAAGCGACACGACACTACGCGACAATAGTCTTCGGCCGCATTCATCAGCAATGATCCAAGACCGCCATGCTGGCTCGCAGGATCGACTGCCAGCAATCCGAGGTAGGCGCGACCTTGTCGAGGTTCAACGTACACGCAGCCGAGCAGCGTTCCCTCACTCTCAGCCAGCAGGAACTTTCCGCTATCGAGAAAATGGAGCACGCTGGCCGCGTCAATTCGGTCTCGTTCGACAAAAAAGTTCTCAGCGACACGAAACGCGGCGTTGATAACCGAAGTGATCCCTTCAGCATCGTGGCTTTGCGCGACTCTCACTTGAACAGACGGGGTCTTCCCTGCGTTGAGGTTGTTGATTGCCATGCGAACTCCGCTTTCGACGCCAGATTGCGACCGCACTTTAGTATAAGCAGAGAGTATAGGCAGAGAGTGAAGAACCAGGTTAGTCGATCGGCTGTATGAATAGCTGAATCTTCGGCTTTGGGGGTCGGGAAGTGCAGCCACGGCGGGTAGGGCAGTCCGGAAGGGGACCCTGTCCCCGCTCAAGTTAGTAAGGATTCATGAAGCAGTTGAACCTTGAATCCTACCAAAGGTTGTTCTTGCCCTTGATTCCTGGTCAAGGGGAGCGGGGACAGGGTCCCCTTCCTGACTGCCCGACCCCTTCACACACCAAACGACGAAGCACGCGCAAGATGCGCGTGCCACGTTTTTTTCCAAGTTTTCGAGATATCACCGCTTTGAGGTGAAGCTCCTTTACTGGTCGCCGTTCTTCCAGGTCGCCCAGGGCTTGCCGCCCTTGAACGAGAGAGTAATGTCCGTGATCTGTGAGAGGTTAAGCTTGGTCCAAACATTGCTCTTGCCGTTTCGAAAAACCACTTTCACGTCCCACATATCTTCGTGACGTCTCGTGAAAGTGATGTCAACACTGCCACCCGCTGCCAGTGTGTCTGTGCCAAGAATATCCTCTTCCCAATCCTCAGCAGCTGTCGGCGAAACATAGACTTCTTTGATTTCAAGTCCGGTTTCATTGTGGAGGGTAAAGTCCTGTTTGTTCTGGCTCGCGGCCGCGACAAAATTTTGCATCCGCTGGGCAAATGCAGTGGGAACAAGCATGGTTGCCAGGGCTACGGCTGCGACTAATGCCTTCAACTTGCGTTGCGTGTTTGTTGGTTGGTTGTTCATCATCTAACAAATCCTTTCAGTTACTTTAAGTTTGTGTTGCTGGGAAAAAGATTGCCCGCAGGATGCACCGCGTTCCTGAATGGGAGCGGCGCGTAGTTGGTTAACCCTGCGGGGATCAAACCGATTTTGACCTTGACGAGTTTGCGTCGCGCTATTCAGCGTGGGCCGTTGCCTTACCGTCTTTGTAGTCAATGGTGAGTTTTGAAATCTCAAGCAGATTGAGGTTTTCCCACTCGATACTGTGTCCCTGCTTGTCCTCGATCCGCAAATCCCAAAGCGGTGCCTTTTCGGCGCGGTGGAACTTGATGTCGACCTTCTCACCATTGGGCAGAGTGTCCTGGCCAAGGATGTCTTCTTCCCAATCATCCGAGCTATGCGGAGAGATAAAGACTTTATCAATCTCTACACCGGTCGTATTAACGAGGGTGAAATCCTGAGCTGCCGCTGCCGCATCTGCAGCAGTAGGCGCAGTTGCGTGGCTGGCGGCGGGAGTTACCGCGGGAGCTGCCGTAGTTGCAGGAGTGGTTTTCGCAACTGGAGCTGTGCTCGTGGATGAGCACGCACCTGTGACGAGTAACGCTGCGGTCAAGCCGCAGATCAACGCTTTATTATTCATCTGTGTCCTTCTTACCTTGGTTGGAGTGATAACGAGTTACGCTGGCAGTGTTTTAGGGCCGCTGAGGTTGTATCACAGTTACCTCAGATGTCCTAACGAGTCATTTTTTTGAGAAGTGGATCAGTATGATGTCCGATAAGCTTTTTAGCTTGTCGTAACGCCGCGACAAACTAAAGTTTGTCGGACATTTGCCGCGAAACTGACCCTACCATTTTTTTGGTAGGGGCCTTGCTTCATCTCGCGCGGAGGAGGCGGTATGATGAACGAAACATCAATTTCGAGGAGGGTAGCATGAAACTGACGGAGTTCTTATTGGCAGAGCTGGACCGTGAGGTGGAGCGTTCGCGCCGCGCCCTGGAGCAGGTACCTGAGGGCAAGTACGACTGGAAGCCGCATGAGAAGTCGATGATCTTCGGATATCTGGTGAACATGGTGGCGACCATACCAATGTGGATCACCATGCAGATCAAACAAGAGGAACTGGACGTGGCGCCCGCGGAAGGCTCGAAGATGGAACAGAAACGGTTGGACACTAGCCCCGAGTTGCTGCAGGCACTCGATAAGGCCGCCGCCGACGCGCGTTCCGCTTTTGAGCAGACGACCGATGAACACCTGCTGACCAGTTGGCGGTTACTGGCTCATGGACAAGTTGTCATGGAAGCGCCGCGCTACGAAATGATCCAGGACACGATCAACCATTGGGCACATCACCGCGGTCAGATGACAGTTTATCTGCGATTGCTGGGCGCGAAAGTCCCCGCCATCTATGGACCATCCGCGGATGACAAGGAGTTCCGTTAGAAGACGCGTGGCGTGGGCATCCTGCCCATGTGTCGGGCCCAACATTCTTGCTTCATTTTCCCTTGAACCCTGCGCAACTTCACGGGCGGGACGCCCGTGCCACACACGGGCCCAACCCCTTCCCCGTTCTCTTCTTTCACCCGCCACCTGACAAGTCCTGGTTCCAGACTTTAAGATGGTTACCCGACCTGTGCTGGATCCGATCTTGAATTGAGGGGTCAAATAGATTTCTGAAAATCGTTCATTACTTCGCGCCGCTTCGGATGGTGATTTGGAGCTCGTGAGGGAACTGCTGAATAGCGGTACCGACGTCAACCAAACGTCCGAGCGCGGCCAGACTGCGCTCATGCTGGCGGCTGTCTTCGGCCATGAAGAGATCGCGAAGCTGCTGCTCGCCACCGGTGCTGATGTGAGGTTGATGGATAGTCTGGGGCTGACTGCGGCCGACTGGTCGACGAGGCGCGGCTTTTCAAAACTCGCGCAACTGATCGCTAATACAAATGGGCCCACCGATCTGAGCCTTCACAGAAAAGATCATTCAATAGTTTCCGCGCCGGCCCCTCGATCGATACAGCCCGAAAATACCAAAGCCCAGACTGGAGAAACGGAGAGGCCCAAGTCTGGTCTGCTCGCAGTATTGAGAACTCGCGCCGCCCAGGCTAACGCAGCCGCCCATGAAGCGGAAAATTCAGCTCCCTCGAATTTGTCCTCGCGGAACGAGGTCTCGAATCAGAGCGTTTTCCCAGAACCGCCACCAACGTTAGAGTCGGTGGACGGCCGGATAACAAATCTGCATAGTGAGGCCGAAGGGACCATCAGTGAATCACCGAAGCCCGCTGTAAGAATGTTCTCCAGTGTGCCTTTGCAGGCGTCTCCAATTTCCGTACCTCTTGAGGATTTTGAAACACCTTCATTCGCTCAAATTTCAACTACAGCTTCAGGTCGTTCGATGCTTTGGGCAATGATTGCAGTCACGCTGCTCGGTGCTGCTTACGTCACTTATCGCTTGACTAACCGTTCGCCTGAGAAGTTAGCGCCGGCTCCTGCGACAGCCACTAAACCCACAGAGGCACAACCAAAAGTGGCGCCAGCCAAGCCCTTGCCGGTGGTTGCGGGTGAGCTGGCCGGAGCGGAGCTCGACGTACCCGACGCGAAGTACGCGCCGACCTCGGCCGGGAGGAATGGCGACGATGTAAAGGCGGGCACGGTCACGGTGCGGATCCAGGTAAATCGCAAAGGGAACGTTACCGCGACGCGGGTATTAAGCGGTCCCTTATCGTTGCGAATGGCCGCCATCCAGGCCGCACGGAAAGCAACCTTTGCTCCAGAGAAACACAAGAACAAATTGCGAACGGGTACGATTGCCTATGAATTTGTTACGCCTCCGAGCCCGCCGCCGGCAAGCACCGGATCACCAACTGCGTCGACCTCCGCTAGCGAAGCCCCTGCGGTGCCGAACCCAAACGAGAACTTGCCCGTAACAGGCGATGCGCTTGCCGGGACAGAGATCGATTTGCCTCAGGCTGAATATCCCAAAAGCCTTCTTAGGCAGCACATTTCTGGAACGATTGTAGTGACTGTGCGCGTTAACCGGGCGGGCAAAGTCATTTCGTGGCTGACTTCCAAAGGCGATATCAGACTACGTGCTGCTGCTTTGAAGGCAGCAAAGAAAGCGCACTTTAATCCTGCCAAACTCTCCGGTAAGGGCGAGGTCGTTGGCACCATTACGTACAATTTCAAGCTGTGATCCGCGTCGTTCCAACTCTCTTTGGAACGCAAGCTGTCAGTTTGCGACCACGTTGAATGCCGTCCATGCTTCGCAAGCCCGGGTTCCCCGGCGGGGCAGCCCCGCTGGGATGGCCTTACAGCTTGCGTTACAACAAACCAAATCAACCACCACCAAGTTCTGACGCATTGCGAGCTCGACCAGCACTAATAAGTTCACAACTCTTGACATGTTTTTACATGCTCTTGACACTCCCTGGCACCGGCAGGAGTATGCTTGCGCTCGCATAACGCACTGATTGTGGCAAGCGCGTGCGGGCACCCCGCCGGGCAGCCCCGCTGGGGTGCTTGACCCGCCCGCGAACACGCGCAAGATGCGCGTGCCGCGTCAACGCAATTCCGTTTCGAGGGTTCGAACATGAAATTGAAGAGAAGAGGTTTTCTGGGAGGCTTCAACCGGTTCCGGCTGATGTTAACGCTGGGTCTCGCAGTAGTCTTGCCGGCGGCCGCCCTTATCTATGTCAATTTCAGTCAACTGCGGGCCTTCGAACGCGACAAAGTGCTCGAAGCCTTCATCCATCGTGATTTTCAAGAGTTGCTCGCTATCACCGAAAAGAAAATCAACAAGAAGGCTTACGCCATGACCGAAGATGTGAGGAACCTTTTCCCCTCTCCGGACATTGATACCCAGGAAAAGGAAAAGAGACTCGATCTCATCCTGGCAAAGAGCCCTTGGCTCACGCACGTGTTTCTCTTCGACGAGAAAAGTCTCGTGTTTCGTTCGCAGCCACATCAAATGGATAACAAGTACGTTCGCGAAGAACATGAGCGCATGGTTGAAGGATATCATGTGTGGTTCAGCGCAGACGGCAAGTCGATGGTCGAGGCGATTCATAAGAAAACTCGGCCTATCAATTTCTATACTGGTCCAACAAAACGGGCCGATGGCGAAGCGTATATGACGACCGCCATCTTCGTGCTACCCCAGCTCGCGAACGAGAGGGTTGTGGTGGGCGGCGCCACCTTCGATCCCTGTTATCTGAAAAATACTTTCTTCCCGGGCCTGCTTGAAGAGCAGGTTACTCAAAAGATGAATGACCAGGGCGGCAACCCGCTGGCCATGATCGTCTATCCCGCAGACGTGGAAATGGGACACGAGACCAAACCGCTGGCGACCTCCCCGGGTTGGGGCGAAGGAAAACCCGAAGTCTCGCGCAAGCTCGACGATGTCTTCCGGGGACTGGCGCTGGGCATTAAGTTTCAGGGCACCAGTGTTGCGGCGCTGGGACAGACCTGGGTGCGTCGCAGCTTCATAATTCTCGGGTGTCTTTCGTTGTTAATAATCAGCGGACTGGTGCTTACCAGACATATCGTCAGCAAGGAAATGGCGCTGGCCCGTCTCAAGTCCGACTTTGTCTCTAACGTTTCGCACGAGTTGCGCACGCCGCTGGCATTGATTCGCTTGTACGCGGAAACGCTCGAGCTGGGTCGCATCACAACTCAGGAAAAGAAGCAGCAGTACTACCGCATCATTCGTAAAGAGAGCGAGCGATTGACGGCGCTGATCAACAACATCCTCGACTTCTCGAGGATTGAAGCGGGGCGCAAGGAATACGAGTTTCGCAACACTGACATAGCAGAGTTGGTGCGCAACACACTCGAGTCTTATCGCTACCAAATCGAGCAACAAGGTTTCGCGTTTGAAGAGAGCATCGACGCCGATCTGCCGGCCGTGCCGGTGGATCGTGAAGCAATTGCGCGCGCGCTGGTCAACCTGGTTAACAACGCCCTGAAATATTCATCCGACGAAAAGTTCCTGGGCGTGAAACTCTATCGGGAAAACGGCGTGGTGAAACTCGAGGTCGCGGATCACGGTATCGGCATTGCGCGGCGCGACCAGTCAAAAATCTTCGAGAAGTTTTATCGCGCGGGAGATCCGCTGGTACACAATACGAAAGGAAGCGGTCTGGGCCTGTCGCTGGTGCGCCACATCACGCAGGCGCATGGTGGTGAAATCGCAGTGGAAAGCACGCCCGGAGGAGGCAGTAAGTTTATTCTATCGTTACCGCTGGCAGCAGCGACGGCGCAGCCGGGTAGTGCGTAAGCAAATTCTAATCAAGTGTCTTCTGATGAACAGGTCTTCGACGTGTAGCGTCGACATGAATTTAGCCCGGCGTTTCAACGCCGGGGAAAAGCACGGAGGTGCTCGCGTCGCGTAGCGACGCCTGAAACCAAGCCTGAATTCAATCGTCACGTCGAGCAGAGGCAAGACGCTGATCCGGCCTTGAAAGGCCGGGCTAAATTCATACCGACGCTACGCGTCGAAAGATCTCAAGGGACCGGCGCTTATGAAAAGAAAAAAAGACTTCGAACAATCAATCGGCGGCACGAACGTAAGTCGCTCCGCGACAACCGGCGATCTTGCCGAACCGCATCCGGGCAGGAAAACGCGCATCTTGATCGTCGAAGATGAGCCCGCCATGGTGGCCGGTCTGCGTGACAATTTCGAGTACGACGGCTATGAAGTGATCAGCGCCGTTGATGGCGTGGCCGGCCTCGAACGGGCCCTCGCCGATGACCCCGATCTTGTAGTGCTGGACGTAATGATGCCGCGCATGAGCGGGCTGGATGTTTGCAAGCAGTTGAAGACCAGAAAGCCGTCACTGCCCATCATCATGCTCACTGCGCGCGGCCAGGAGATCGACAAAGTTGTGGGGTTGGAGCTGGGCGCTGATGATTACGTCACCAAGCCATTCTCTATTCGCGAACTGATGGCCCGTGTCAAAGCGGTGCTGCGACGCTCCTCGCACCAGGCGCCCGCGGCCGAGGTCTATCGCTTCAGCGATGTCGAAGTAAACATCCGCAGCAACGAAGTACGGCGCGGCGGGCGGCCAGTAGAACTTTCGGCGAAAGAGTTTGCGCTGCTGGCCTACTTCGTCGCTCATCCGGTGGAAACGCTCAGCCGCGATCGACTGCTGGATGCGGTGTGGGGTTATGAGAACTATCCCAACACACGCACAGTCGATACCCACATCGTTCACCTCAGGCAAAAGCTGGAACCGAATCCTGAGGAGCCGCGGTTCATTCTTACCATTCATGGCAGTGGTTACAAATTCGTTGGTTGAGGAAAACAAGTCAGAGAACAAGAAGTCAGAAGTCAGATTATTTCTACGACCAAACTAATAGAGGTCAACTCTTCCCATGAGTCAAGCAGCATTCAATACCGGTTTAATAACGCGTCGAACAGTCGACATCCGGCTCCATCCGCCGCAAGCCAACGGTTCAGAGCGCGTGCCGCGCCAGGAGTTGGAAGTAAAGCTTGCCGATCTACAGCAGGATTACGCTGAACTGCGTACCGAAATTTTCGAGGCCGCGCAAGTGCACCGCCGCCTGTGTGCCCCGCGTCACGTGCGTTTCGGAAACTTTGAAATTGCCAGTGAAATTTTTGCCGTGCGCCACTTGCCCGGGGATTTTTTCACAGTTGAAGAGAAGAGCGACGGCGTAATCCTGGCCCTGGGTGATATCTGCGGCAAAGGTCTGGCAGCGGGAATGTGGCCCACGCATCTGGTGGGATTAGTGGGCGCGCGCGTGGCCGTGACTTCCCGGCCGGAAGCCATTGTGGCCGGTGTTAACCGTGACATCTGCCTGCTGAAAGCGTTTATGCCGCTGGCCAGCCTGTTCCTGGCCAGACTCGATCCGATCACCGGCATCGTAAAATATTGCAGCGCCGGACATCCTCCGGCCATCCTCTTGCGGGCCAACGGAGAATTGGAGTTGCTGTCCGAAGGCGGAGTGTTGTTGGGCGTGGTTCCGGCGGCCTCTTACGTCTGCGGGTCATTCGAACTGGGACCCGGCGACTTGTTGATGATCTATTCCGATGGCATCACTGAATCGCGTAATGACGTCGAGGAGGAGTTTGGTTACGGGCGCCTTGAAGATCACCTGCGGCGTGCCTCACCCGGGGCCGCCGATGCGGTGCTGTTTTCTGTATTGGGCGCCGTTCAGGATTTCGCGGCCACCTCACCAACGGTCGACGACATGTCGTTGGCCATCATCCGCCGAGATGGCTAAAGGCTAGGGGCGAAGAGCCAGGAGTGAAGTGTCTTGAGTGAAAGAGCTTTGCTGCCTGATGTGAAAGGCAAAGACTTACTTGCTAATGACTCACCCTTTGGCAAAATAGATAGGTTCAGCTTGCCTTCCTTTCGCCCTTTGCCCCTTCGCTCTTCGCTCTTACCCCTCAATTCCCGCGCCCACGCGAAACGTATGACCGTCGGGGTGTCGCAGGTGACACTCCCGCACGCCCCAGGGCTCATCCGTAGGCGGCCACGTCACAGTGATACCTTGCTCCAGCGCGAGTTTATGAGTGGCATCCACCTCAGCCGGTGACGATAAGAACCAACTCATCCAGACACCGCCCGTGTCATCATCCCCAACATGGCGCGGCATCGGCCCACCGCGAGATCCCTGACCGTCCTGGCAGAGAAAGATCTCGCATTCGCCGTTGCACACGCCGCCAAACGTTGGCGGCTCACCCCAGTCCCAACCTTTCTTCCACCCCAGCTTCTTAAACCAGGCGAAACTCTCGACGATGTCCGAGACATTGAGAATAGGAATCAAGCGCTCGACCTTCATGACTTATCACCTCCGATGATTCTCTTGATTGAGAATTAGCTGCGATAGTTCGAACTTTAAGACGCCAATAGTTTCAAGTTTCATCGTTCGTGCAGTGGGCGGAGCCGATTCTTGACGATCAGTATCGGGATGATCGCAATGCAACCTGGTCTTCGGAGTTCATATTCAGTACTCGGATCGTGGTCCTGCCTGCCGGAGTCTTTCCATCCACATGAATTCCTTGCCACTCAAAATGCTCGTTCCAATTTTGGCGGCGGGGATGAAATAGTTCCGTCACCTGGTTCGTCTGCGGATCAATTCCGGTCAAGTTGGTTCCTTTGTGAAGATTGCAATCGATGCAGGCAAGCGCAAGGTTGTCGAGTTCATCGCGGCCGCCGTGCATCTTTGGAATAATATGTTCGATGTGAAGCGCGGCCAGCGGGGAATCATCCTGATGCAGGTGACAATACTCGCAAGCGTTTAGGGCGCGCTCACGAACCTGAGTTCTGATCTTTGAACCGATCATTAGGGCTGAGAGTTGGCGAGGTGTTGCGCCTGTCGCTTGAGAATCGCTACAAACTTGTTCGCACGCACATATCCCGCGTACTCAGCGCTCTCGTCTTCGGTAAGTTGGCCATCTGTTGATTTCCTTGCAAGTTCCTCAATGCGGGCTTGCAATTCCGGATCAGCTCGAAAGCGAAGAACAGCCTCCGCCTTTTCCGGCAGCATAATCTCCATCACCGGCCTCACGCCGCGTTCAAATGCGAGACTTTCCGAGGTTGTTGCCATGCGCTGAACTTACCATGCAGATTGTAATCTCCGCAATGTTCTGGAAAGCTTCGTAATAGCCTGGGCGCGTCGGCTTCGTGAGTATCCCATACTCTTCTAAATACCTGACCGCCCGATTTATTCGCCCGGGTGAGAGACTAAGCAATTCTCTTACACTATTTCCCGGAAGCCTCTTGCGAGAGGCCACCCACGCTTTGATTTAGCGATGTTACGTAATCAGGAGCACTTCCAACGGCAGGTCTTTCGGTGACGCCGTACATCGTTTTCACAAGCAATCGAATTCCATCCGCATATTCCTTCGACAAATCAACGTATTTGATCGCACGCAATGCCGTTGGTATCTCGCAGTACCGACTTCAGTTGGGTTTTTCGCCCAATGCGGCCGCCTGGAAAGCGATACACACCTGAAATTACGAGGCTACCCTGTTCCGAGTGGTCGATAATCACCACTTGGTCCAGGTGTCACGTGGACCATTTGAGTTGGTTCCAGCACATTGACGCGATGCCATTCGCCTTTTCGAATGATGCAGGACTCGCCCGGACCCAACTCGATGGCTGCATCGGGATCTGACTCGCCCGTCACGCGCAGCTTTCCTGATATGACATAGAGGATTTCGTCTCCGTCCGGATGCACTTCACCTCCATGCGGCGCGTCATGGACCAGGTTTAGAATTCCTATCGTCAGCCCATCGATCCTTTCCGGAGGACCCGGCTTGCGCAAGGTGGCGGATACGGATAGATCTCTTTGAATATTGAATGAGTAGCGGGAAACGTCTACGGGGGTGATCTTGCTCATGGCTTCTCCTTCGGTATCGCAGCGTGCTGTGATTGTCAGACCATATATCATAGCCATGATCCGGGATGCCAATCGTGGGGCGTGGCACGGGCGTCCGTAGACCTCCGCAAGAGGCACGCCCGGCGTCGAAACACGCCAGGAGGCGCGTGGCACTTGCGCGATAAGTTATAGTTAGCTGCCCCCCTTGAAAAGCATGGCGGTTACGCTAAAACAACGTGCTTATGCCGGACTGTGGTTCATGGCCGCAGGCGCTATCCCTGTGTCATGGGTTATCAGGACCTTCCTGCCGGCGAAACCTCCCTATCAGACATCCGATTTTGTCATCTGGTTTGTGTTGGTCCCGCTCCTGGTTACCGGCTTTTTCGGTTCCCTGCTCGGCGGGGGCATCCTCGATTCGTCACGAAAGCGAAGTCTGTGGGAGGCAGCTTTGCGCGGCCTTAGTGTGGCAGTCTTAGCCTACCTGTCTTCCGCAATCCTCATCAGCATCTGGGAGGCCAACACTAATCAGTATGGAAGGTTCATCGAGATGTTATTTATGATCCTGCTGGTGGGGTCGATGGCCATCGGGTGGTTAATCGTAGTTGTCGGTGTCATGGCGGGATTGCTGTTATTTCAACTCGCGGAATATCTAGAAAAGAAAAGCAGGACGTCTTGAAGAGAGCAGCCGAGGGCGTGCCGCGTCATGTTAGTATGCCGCCAAAGGAGAATGATCGCGTGTCAACAAAAACTAAAGAAGCTGTAGTTGTCCTGGTACTTTTAGGCTCGGTCCTGCTTGGTTGTAATTTTTCCAAAAGAACGAATTCCAATTCCTCGGGCAATGCGAACAGCACTACTGCGAACACGAATACGTCGGTAAAGCCCAACGCGGACGGCACAGTCCCTTCGGGCACGGGCGTGGAAAAAGAAAAACCCGAGTCGGGGAAAGCCAATGTCCAGGGCAAAGTGTTTTATAACCAACAGCCGGCCACCGCGGTCGACGTCAAGCTGTGCGAGAAATTCAACCAGTACTTTGGCGGCTGCCAGGGCGAAACTTTTGCTACTAAGACTGATGCTCAGGGCGAGTATCTGATCAAGAATGTGCCGCCCAGAGTTTATGAAGGCTTGATCGTCAAAGTTTTTGATACGCCTTTCTATGTCTTCGCGACTTCAGGCATAGTCTCAACAGCCAAATACAAGATCGACGCGGACCAGACATTTTTTGCGCCGGATACGAACCTTTTCAAAAACAATTTGAAGCTGTTGAACCCGAAAGCGGGCGCGAAAATCGGCCCTGCCGATATCGAGCTGAAATGGGATGCTTATCCCGATGCGGCTTATTACAAATTCAGTATTTACGCCGACAGCACGTCGGGAGCCAAGACCGAGTACGACTATATTAACAAGCGTGTTGACGGCGTCTCATACGCGTTGGATAAACCGCTGGCGCCCGGAGCCTATCGCTGCAAGATAGAAGCTTTCAACGGCAACGACATCAAACTGGCCCAGAGTTCCGACGATATTAATTTCACGGTGACCGGTGTAGCCCCAAAGTGAAGCCAGCCTTTGTCCGACGAGCTTCAGCTTGTCGCTGAGTGGAGGCGGAAGAATTTTAATTGAAACCGGCACGTGGAGGCGAAAGAGGTTTTTCATGAAAGGTAACGACAAACTGAAGTTTGTCGGACATCGCCTGCAGTACAAAGTGGGGTGAATGTCCGACGAGCTTCAGCTTGTCGCTGAGTGGAGGCGGAAGAATTTTAATTGAAACCGGCACGTAAAGGCGAAAGAGGTTTTTCATGAAAGGTAACGACAAACTGAAGTTTGTCGGACATCGGATGTACAACAGCCTGCAGTACAAAGTGGGGTGAGTTGTCCGACGAGCTTCAGCTTGTCGCTGAGTGGAGGCGAAAGAATTTCCATTGAAACCGGCACGTAAAGGCGAAAGAGGTTTTTCGTGAAAGGTAACGACAAACTGAAGTTAGGTCGGACACCGGATGTACAACACCCTGCAGTACAAAGTGGGGTGAGTTGTCCGACGAGCTTCAGCTTGTCGCTGAGTGGAGGCGTAAGAATTTCCATTGAAACCGGCACGTAAAGGCGAAAGAGGTTTTTCATGAAAGGTAACGACAAACTGAAGTTTGTCGGACAGTGATCCGGCCGTGCTGTGGACCCAACTCATCCTGCTGCTCTCCTCGCTTGCTCTGGGCGGCGGGCTTGTCTATGGACAAGCGCCTTCGCGAGCCACGCCTAAAAAAGCCCGGACTGCGGCGGACTATGAGATTCGCACCTTGAAGGAACTGGCTGAGAACAAAGCTGAAGGCGACAGTCTCGGCAACATGGCAGAAACGATGCGGGTGTATTCGAATATCCTTCCTTCTCGTGTGAGAGTAACGTACGCCGGTTCCACTCGGCCATGGCCGCAAATTAAGAAAGAAACATTGCGCCAGTGGGCCAGACTCTACGCAGGTTTCCCTGAAGGGTATACAAGGCCTTATGAAACAGAGATGCTTTTTATCGAAGATGGCAAAGAGCATTGGCTGGCAGTGCGCACAGATTCTTTGCCGCTGATAAAAAAAGCGCTGCAGCGAAACGATATCGTTGACTTATCTTTGATTCGAGTTGGCACGGCAAAGTCTCCCAGCGAATGGGAGCTGGTGCTTTTGGTCGAGAGCTTTCAAAAGGTGAAGTGAAGTTACTCAGGCAGAAATCGGAGTGAGAGATCCATCAATGCCACCCCCTGCCTGGTTAAATTTTCCAAAGCCTAATCCTAATGCGGCGCTGAGGTTGTTTTGCTTTCCTTACGCGGGGGGCGCGGCGTTGTTGTTTCGTCCCTGGCCAAATCACATTTCCGCGAATGTGGAAATTTGTGCGGTCGAATTGCCCGGCCGCGGTGCGCGACTAAGAGAAACTCCCTTGACCCGCATGGACGAGTTGGTTCCGCTGCTGGCTGCGGCACTCAAACCATTTCTCAATAAACCCTTTGCCATATTCGGCTATAGTCTGGGAGCGATAATCGGTTTCGAACTTGCCCGCCTTTTCCGTGACGCCGGCGCGCAACCAGAGCATCTATTTGTTGCCGGCAGGCGAGCGCCGCAAATTCGCTCCGACCGTTCACAGCGCTACAATTTGCCCGAGGCCGAATTCATTGACGAATTGCGAAGATTGAACGGGACGCCCAGGGAGGTGTTGGAACACCCGGAGCTGATTCAAATGATGCTGCCGTTACTGCGAGCCGATTTCGGTCTTGATGAAACCTATGAATGCCGCGCGGAACCGCCACTGGATGTTCCGATATCAGCTTACGGCGGTCTCGCTGATACCGACGTCACAAGAGAGCAATTGGAAAGCTGGGCCGCGCAAACCACTGCCGGATTTCAGCTGAAAATGTTTCCCGGGGACCACTTCTTCCTGCATACTTCGCTGTCAGAACTAATTACAGCAATCAATTGGCAGCTGGCGTCCCATTTCTAAAAGTTCTGGTAATAATTAATCCGTGAACTCGTCGTCACGGTCTTTACCAAACGCTGAAGCTTGAATACGCAGAGAATTGAATGAGTGACATCAGTTTGAACCTTGATGGTCTGATCGCTTTTCTCGCTGCGGCTGCCCTCGGTCTATTACTCCTCTTGGCGATCGTGATCGCTTCAATTTCCGCATTGATCAAAGCGCGGCGAAAGCACGAGTCATTCGCCAGGCAGCGACTGGCGCAGCAGAGTCTGGGGATGTTGGTTAGTGTCATGGGCTGCGTGGTAGTTGTTATTCTGCTGCTGCTTTCAGAAAGAACGCTGCCGCCACGCACGCTTTCTATCTGGTTCGATCATTGGGTTGTGGTGTGGGTGGCGGCGGTACTGGCACTGTGGCCGGTAAGCGTGCTTGGTTGGAAGAAGCTGCGCGCGTGAGATGTACTGCAGGCTGCCAGCCTGCACGGGGTTCGCGAGCATCGAACCATGCTGAACAATTCCATGACGGTGTTGTGGAGTATTTTTGGAAATAATGGATGTGAGCGGGGAAAGCACGCACGATGCTTGCGGTCCCAGGTAGAGATCATCATGAACAAACTAATAAGCTTGATTATTTTTATGCTGGTGGTGGGCGGCTCGGCGATGACTCAACAGGAGGTGCCGCCGATCAGAAACTTTCTTCGGGTCAACGAGAACTTCTGTACCGGCGGTCAGCCTCGGCTTGAACATCTGGAAAAGCTGAAAGCGGATGGCGTCAAGGCGATCATCAACCTGCGGCAACCCAGCGAACACCGGGCCTCTGAAGAGGAAGCAAAAGCCAAAGAATTGGGTCTACGCTATTTCAATATCCCCGTAGCCTTTGGTAACCCCAAAGACGAACAGGTCACAGAGTTTTTGAAGATCACCGATGACCACGAGAATCGTCCCGCTTTTATTCATTGCACCGCAGCCATCCGCGTCGGCGCTTTTTGGATGATCCGCCGGGTACTGCGGGACGGATGGACCGTAGAGGCGGCTGAGAAAGAAGCAGAAAAAGTCGGCTTGCGCGACAGTCCGCACCTGAACGAATTTGCGCGTGCCTATATCGAGAAGCACCGCAAGAAAAACTAAAGACGTTGAGACCAGGCGTTCAGTAGTCCAAACGCAAGGAAGTTCTGAACAAGTTACCCACAGAAGTTCTTGAACCCGCGTTAGCGGGTGTCAGCATAAAGCCTGGGGTGAGGCGCAGCGGAACCCCAGGATGGGAACGGAAAAAATTTAAGCCCACGGAGTGGGCGACAGAGCTTGTAGAACTGCCAAATGATGATCTTCGAACTTCATTGTGTTCATAGTTTCTGTCGCCCGCTACGCGGGCTGAGGCAAGAGCGAACCCTCGCGAGGACTTGAACAGAGCTTCTTCGAGTTGGTCCTACAGATGGAGTGGAACATGAAAAAACTAGTCGCAGTGCTCGCTGCCGTAATAGTCGCGGGAGGGTTGAGTCACAATATTGCACAGCAGGCCAACTTCCAGCTCCCTCCATCCCCTTTAAAGTTTGGCGTCTTTGAATTGCGGTTCGATGCGGGTGGCACCTTCAAGGTGCAAGGTGACCGCTGGCCCACCTTGAGCGGCAACTGGAAGATTAACGGCGCGGAGATCGAGTTGAAAATGTCGGGCGGCCCCGAAGGTTGTGAGGGACCGGGCCGCTATCGGTTGCGTCTGGACGATAAACGCCTCGGCTTCGATCTGGTTGCAGATGAGTGCGAGGTGCGTCGCATGATTCTCAACGGCAGTGCCTGGTCACCTGCGGGAGAAACAAAGACCCTACCTGCGCGACACATCGCGCTCGTCAGCGGCGCGCGTCCACCGGCGCGCCCGGACACCGGCAAGGACAGTTGGCCGTCGTTTCGTGGGCCGCAGGCCTCTGGCGTTGCCGAGGGACAGAACCTTCCCGACAGTTGGAACGCGAAAAGCAGCGAGAACATTCTTTGGCGCACGCCCATTCCCGGACTCGCGCATTCCAGCCCCGTCGTGTGGGGTAACCGGATCTTCATAACCAGCGCAGTCAGCAGCGACGTGAAGGCTACATTCCGTCCCGGTCTTTACGGTGATGGGGATGCTTCCAAAGATCGCTCGCGCCATCGCTGGATGATTTACGCCCTCGACAAACGAACGGGAAAGATTGCCTGGGAGCGCGTTGCGCACGAGGGCGAACCGATCGACAAGCGTCATATCAAAGCCACTTACGCCAACTCTACTCCAGCGACTGACGGCCGCATCGTGGTGGCCTGGTTCGGATCACAGGGCGTGCATGCTTACGATGTCAATGGTCGCTTTCTGTGGAAGGTCGATCTGGGCCGCGTTGATATGGGCGCGTATGACATTCCCACTTACGAATGGGGCCCGGCCAGCTCGCCTGTGATCTGGAACGATCTGGTTATTCTTCAGTGTGACACGCAAACGGATTCTTTTCTGCTGGCTCTGGATGCGGCCACGGGCAAGACGGTGTGGAAGACCGATCGCGAAGAGCTGCCGTCATGGGGCACGCCGACAGTTGCGGCTACAGCGAACGGGCCGGTATTAGTTACGAACGCTTCAAATTTTATTCGCGGCTACGATCCGCGCACCGGAAAAGAACTGTGGCGTCTGGGCCGCAGTTCAAAGATCACGGCGCCGACACCTGTTTTTGGCGAAGAGATGTTCGTAGTCGCCAGCGGTCGCGCACCTGAGCGTCCGATCTTTGTTGTAAGACCGAGCGCCCGCGGCGACCTGACATTACCCGACGGCAAAACCAGCAGCGAAGCGATCGCCTGGAGCCGCACCGGGCGCGGATCTTACATGCCGACGCCGTTAATCTATAAGGGCATACTCTACGTGCTTTCCAATAACGGTCTCTTCGATGCCTATAACCTGCGGACCGGCGATGAGATTTATCGACAGCGATTGCCGGTTGTCGGCAGCGGCTTTAGCGCGTCGCCGGTGGCTGCCGACGGCAAGATCTATCTTGCGAATGAAGATGGCGAAATCGTGGTGGTCGCGGCCGGAGAAAAGTTCACCCACCTCGGAACCAATTCGATGGGCGAGTTGCTGATGGCGACGCCGGCGTTGTCGGATGGAGTGATGTATGTGCGTTCGGCCAACAGCGTGTTCGCAATCGGGCGCAAACAATAGTTAGTGATGCTCGCATCATGGATTGATATTCTTCTGGTCCCCGCAAGTGGCCGGCAGAACCACCTGCGTTAGTTATTGAAAATTGATTCATCCGCCGGCGCGGGTGGGTCCTGACAGGCAACATGGATTCAATCTGGAGAGCAATCATTTGGCAGCAATTCGGCGCGGCAGTGGACATGCTTGAAAATGCGATTATTGCCTGTCCCGACGAGTTGTGGAGTGATCGCTCGCGACGTCCGGAGTTCTGGTATGTTGCCTATCACACGCTCTTCTGGCTGGACGCATATTTATCGGACTCAGTTGAGGTATTCACGCCGCCACCGCCTTTTACGCTCGACGAAATGGACCCGGCCGGTGTGATCCCCGAACAACCATTTACAAAAGTAGAGCTGCGGAAATATCTGGAACACGGTCGCGAAAAGTGCCGAACTGTGATTCAAGATTTGACGGATGAGAAGGCGGGGCAACGTTGTGGATTCGAATGGGTTGAGGTTAGCTATTCAGAATTGCTTCTATACAACATGCGGCACGTCCAACATCACGCGGCCCAGCTTAATCTCATTCTCCGCCAGACCATCGATACCGCACCCGGCTGGGTTCGTAAAACGCAGAGCGAATTGTAGTGTCAAACATAATCCGCATCGCGGTTGTCTGTGACGGCGACATCGCAATGCTTGCCCGGTGAATTTCAATCAAGAGCAACTAAAACATCTCGCTTGCGCAGCTCTTCCCCACTGATCAGCTTTTCGCACTTTTCACTTTTATGAAAACAACTACGAGCTTGCTTCTCGCGGCGTTGGCATTTCTTTCCCTGACGCTCTCAGGGCAACCGACGGCTGCCCTGGTCTTGCCACAAAACCCTTTGACGCCCGAAGAGCGGCGCGGCAAACAGATTTACGTGTTCGGTACGAGTCCACAAGGCAGAGAGATTGTGGCGTCCGTGGGCAATGCCGGCCTGGAAGTGCCGGCCAACGTGATGGCCTGCGCGAATTGCCACGGGATACATGGACAGGGTAAGCCTGAAGGTTCCATCAGACCTTCGAACCTGACCTGGGCATCGTTGAGCAGACCGGATAGCGATGCCTCGAGCCCCAAACGAATCCATCCCGCTTACACTGATCAATCCCTGGCAGCCGCGATCACGCAGGGCACTGATCCGGCGGGCAATCGTTTACGAAATGTAATGCCTCGGTTCCAGATTTCCGCAGATGACCTCGCGGATCTGATTGCTTACCTCAAACGGCTGGGGAACGATCGGGATCCCGGCGTCAGCGACAACAAGATTGTAATTGGGACGATCTTGCCGAAAGGCTCGCTGGCCGTGATGGGCCAATCGATCAAAGCGGTACTGACGGCTTACTTCAGCGAAGTGAACAGCCAGGGTGGTATTTACAATCGTAGTATCGACTTTAAGTTTGTCGAGACTGCGGACACACCGGCAGCCACGCGCACAGCGGTTGAACATTTCCTCCAGAGTGAACAGGTCTTTGCCCTGACCGGCGCCTTCGTTGCCGGATCTGAGAAAGATATTGTTACGTTGATGGACCAACAGGACGTACCGTTAATTGGACCACTGACCCTCTATCCGCAAACCGGAGAGCCGTTGAATCGACAGGTCTTTTATCTCTTATCCGGCCTTCGCGAACAGGCCCGCGCGCTAATCGATTTTGCCGCTAAACAGGCAGGGCCAAAAAAAACCGGCGTGACCATTGTCTATCCACGCACTGACCTTAACCTCGGAACCATTGAGACCATCAGGGAACAGAGTCAAAAGGATGTGTTGAGCGCGCCGCAAGTATACGAATATGCCACCGGGCATTTTGATCCCGCCGAGGCCGTCAAGCGACTAAGACAAAGCACCCCTGACGCGGTGTTCTTTCTGGGAAGCAGCGAAGAAGCCCTGGCGTTTTTGAGAGAAGCAGAGAAGCTGAGCTGGTTTCCCTCGATCTACGGTCCGGCGGCTGCTGCCGGCTCCGCTATGTTTGAAGCGCCGGTCGGCTTTGATCGAAAAATCTTTATCTCGTTTCCCACTTCACCGGCAGATCAAAGTGCCGCGGGCACGCATGAATTTCAGGCGCTGACAGAGAAATACAAACTGCCTCAGCAAAACCTGGCCGTGCAGATTTCCATCTACAGCGCGGCCAAAGTTCTGGTTGAAGGTCTAAAGCTTGCTGGAAAGGATCTGAGCCGCGAGGGCCTCATCCGATCCCTCGAAGGGCTGCGCGAGTACCAGACAGGCCTGACCCCGCCGCTCACCTATGGACCAGATCGTCGCATCGGAGCGCTGGGAGCGTATGTGATAACGATCGATTTGAAAGCGAAGAAGTTTGTGTCTGCGAGTGACTGGATAGCGCCTAATTGAAATTCGTCACTAGATACCGCCATTGGGTCGTGTACAAACTCAAATACTATCAAGCTGTCTACGCCAAAGGGGTTAACCAATTCCAGCCCAGGGTTGTCGCAAACATGGGATCGTTGTAGCCAGTAATCTCATAACGCTGAAACGGCAACAACATACATTGAGTCTTCACCCAGCCCGAGAAATTCTTGCCCCTGCTCCCGCGCTCGCGTTAAGATCTGCGCGCTCTCGATCTCCAAACTCATGCATGGTCCTGAGAATTTTTCGTAAGGACTTAGATCAAATTCTGAAATAACCGCCGCTGCGAGCGGCCACTAAAGAGGAGAAGTCATGCCGCTCACTGATGATGATTTCAAACAGGCTGCAGATCGACTGGGTTGCGAGGTAGCCGCAATCAAGGCTGTCTCTGAAGTTGAATCCGGTCCTTATGGCGCCTTTCTTCCGGACGGTAAGCCGGTCATACTCTTTGAACGACATTTGTTCAGCCGACTTACCAAAAAGAAATACGACGCCAGTAATCCGGACATCTCCAATCCCAAACCGGGCGGGTATGGCAAGGTATCGCAACAGCACCTGAGACTCGATAAGGCCGCGGCACTCGATAAAGATGCTGCGCAACAGTCATGTTCGTGGGGGCGGTTCCAGGTGCTGGGAATGAACTGGAAATCGCTTGGCTATGCGAGTCTTCAGGACTTTGTAGATTCAATGTATCGCGACGAAGCAGGTCACCTGGATTCATTTGTGCGGTTTGTGGAAACGAATAACCTGGCAAGACATCTCAAGAGCAAGAACTGGGCCGGTTTTGCCAAGGGCTACAACGGACCCAGCTATCAACAATACAAGTACGACGCGAAGCTGGCCGCGGCCTACAACAAATACAAGTGATGGAAGGCGCCCATAAAAACTGCGGGCCAAAACACGAAGTAGGCTTTTGAAGATGAAAGACTTGTGCGCGTCATGAGGGAGAAGGAAGTTGAGCAGTGATCAGAAGGAACACTCTTATTCAGTGAACATTCGTTGGACCGGCAACCTTGGCCCAGGCACCGCGAACTATCGCGCCTACAAAAGAGATCACGAAATCTCCGCGCCTGGTAAACCGATAGTGCCCGGCTCGTCGGACCCCAATTTCCGCGGCGACAAAACCCGTTACAACCCCGAAGAATTATTGGTGGCGTCACTTTCGACTTGTCATATGCTTTGGTACCTGCACCTTTGTTCTGAGGCCGGCATCGTGATTACCGATTACCGGGACGAGGCGGCGGGCACAATGGTTGAGACCAAAGATGGCGGCGGGCACTTCACCCAGGTGACCTTGCGACCGGAAATCACCTATGACGGCGAGTATGACCGTGAATTGGCTCTGTCACTTCATGAACGGGCTCACCACCTTTGTTTCATCGCGAATTCGGTCAACTTTCCCGTGCTCTGTGAACCTTCCATCGATTTAGAGCGGTAACTCCTGATCTATGCTTGCCTCTCTCGTGGAGATCCACGGGCGAGACGCCCGTGTCACTTTCAGATTAGACAGGCGAGTCTCTCTTCGTTCAAGGCAGTAAACCCCAACTTCGCGTAAAAGCCGCGTGCTTCCGGATTGTCGACGTGAACTGCCACATCGATGCGCATCACGTTTTGGCGGTGCAGTTCCTGCTTTAGCTCTTGAATCAAGGCGGAGCCGATGCCCCGGCCACGCCGGTTTTCTTTTACCGAAACATCGTCAAGTTTTCCGACCAGCGTGCCGAGCGAGGTGGAGATGGCGTAGCACACCACGCAGATACCGGCGAGACCCTCATCGTCGTATGCCAGCCAGACAAAACCGATCTCGGGACGAGTAAGAAAAAGATCGAGCGCGTCCATCAAAGCTTCGGTGCCGCGGTCGCCGTAAGCGTTGCTGCTGGCCAGGTAGTGTTCGTCTTCCGTAAGAAACGCGCTCAGCATATCGAACGCATCCGGAACGTCAGTGGCTGTCATTCTGCGGCAGGTAATCAAGCCGGTTCTCCTATGGGGGGCAGTCCTGGTTGCTGCGACTGATGACCTGGCCAAAGCGGCGCTGGTATTCGTGCGAGGTAATGAAAGCACAGACCATCGCGCGATAGTTATTGGGAGTGCGATTGTTGAGATGGTCCAACCAGAAGTTATAGCCGGTCTGGTCGGGCGGCCGGCGCAGGTAGCCAAAGTATTGCATCAACACGAACGCCGGGTTGTAGAGGGCGGTGACAAAAGCGCTGTCATCAATCAACGAGCGCAGCACCCGCACGCGGCTGTCGTTCTGGTTTGCGCCGGAATTGTACTGAGACAGAAGACCGGCGCGCCGGGTAGAAAGATCTGCCAGGCCGGATGCCTGCCCCGCGGTCATAATCACTGCGTCCACGAAGGCTGGTCCATCCATGCTCAATGGATATGCCTGAAGAAATGCGGGGCGCTGGACAAACCCGCCGGCGAACGCCTGTTTCCCCTTTTCCAGGTCTGCCCCTCCAATCACCTGCCCGCGATCGGCATTGAACTCCGCATAGGTCGGCCGCCGTCCCAGCGCTGCCTGATAGAAACGGTAGATGAAGAAGCCGGTTTGCTGAAACTCATTTTCGATAAAGAACGCAGCCGATACGCCGATGCGCCGGTCGTTGACGCAGGCCTGATCGTTGAAGCACTCGGTAATATGATTGGTCCAAAAGGCGAGCCCGCCCGAGTCGGCGGTGCGATTGAGAAAATCCGCATAATGCTGACGCACAAAAAAATCGGCGTTATCAATTGCATTAGTACCCGCCTCTGCAGGCTCGTCCATGATCGCAATCCGGGCTGTTTCAGTTTTGCCGACCAGACCGCCCGAATCAGTAGCGGTCACGGTCAGGGAAAGGTTTATGCTCTCCACGCCTTCAATCAGCGCATCGTCAAAGATTGTTACGGGGAAGGTTGCGCTTTTCTGGCCGGGCGAAAAACCAATCGATCCACTGGCTGGAAGATAATCTATTCCGGCCCTGGCTGTGCCGTCGCTGGTGCTGTAATCCACCTGCGTATTGCCACCCACCGCGGAACGCGTGATGGTGATAGCGGCCTCGCCTATATATTCGTTGACGCTGAAGATGGAAGTTTTGAACTGCACTTTTTCAGCCGGCTGGACTGCGATGGCAGTAACTCCAGAATGATTTGGATCAATCAAAGTACCCAGCGGTTGCGTCGAGCCCGTTGCCAAATTGAGCTTGTAGAAAGTAGCGAAAACGCCCTCTTCCGGATGGGCAAGTGAGACAAAAGCTTCACCGGTATCAGAGACATCAAAGCCGGCATACGATGCCGTCGATGGGCCCATCTGGCCGACCGTAAATAGTTGGCCGGAGTTCGGCGAAAGCGGGTTGCCGTCCAGTGAGCCGACGGTGACCAGCTGAGTCCCATCAAATGCGCCCGTCCATTGAATGCCGTAAGTGGTGGTCGCAGTCGCGCCCGCCATGTTGTTGGTGTGGGCCAGGCCCAGGATTGTGGGTCGAATTCCGAAGTTCGGATCACCTGCAGCGAAGGCCAGAGGAGTACCAGTCGTAACAATCGTTCCAGTAGTTGGATTCACCTCAAAATTACCGTTCGCGTTCGCTACGCGTATGCGGTCTGTTACGGGATTGAAATCGAAACTACCGTTCGGAATTAGAGAGGTGCCGACCTGAGTCAAAGTAACGTTCGACAGATTTATGGTGTAGAGGCGGCCGCTCTCACCGACTGCATAGAGTTGGCCCGTTGCCGGTCGGAAATCAATACCAAAAACCTTTTCCCCCACGATGGGCCGGTTCTCGAAAAATACCTCAGGACGGGTGCTATTGAAACTCAGCAAATGATTGTCGGCTGTTATTGCATACACAATGCTCGACGGAATCTCATCGTCGTCAATCACGACCGTGGTTTCCGGCAGACCCAGCGAAGCGCCGCCCGTCGGGTTGCTGATCGTCAATGAAAAGGCTTCAGCGCCTTCGGCCAACTGATCGTTCAGAATGGGAATGACAATGGTTTTGCTTAACTCACCCGGGTCAAAGCTGAGCGTTCCGCTGGCCGCCGTAAAATCCGATCCTGCCAGGGCGGTCCCGTTGCGGGTCGCATAATCAACCGTAGCGGCTATGGCGCTGTTACTGCGATTAACGCGTAGCGCAATGTTGCCCGCAGTCTCAAAGACCCTGGCAGAGGCGCTTGCCAACGAAATCGTGCCGCCATTCTGAATCAGCAGACACTGCGAAAGCTCGGAAGTATTACCTACGGCGTCAGTCGCCGTAGCCACCGCGAATTGGCCGGCGTCGGCGCCATCGCTGCCGCTTCCCGAATTGAATTGAAAGCCGGCGTTGCCGGCGCTGTTGGTAGTAACCGAAGTAAAGCCCAAAATCTTTTCGGCCTCACCGTAGCCTGAGGAATCGCACGCGTTGTTGGCAAAGAACTCAATCCGATAGGTTGCGTTTGGTTTGCTGTTGAGAGTCCCCGCGACAAATGCCTTTCCCTGGGCAGCAAAGGCAGCTGAGAGCACCGGATAATTCTGCAGCAGGTTGGCTCCGCCGTCAGCGTCTCCCACATCATTTGGTGTCACTCCCGCCGGCGCCAGATCAATTCCCAGGGTTCCATCATTGAAAATACGATTGCCGGAGATCAAAGTATCGCCATCAAAGACCAGGCCCGGGTCGTTAACAAACACTCCGGCGCCAACATTGTCGTGAATATAGTTGCCGACGACTTTGTTATCGAACCCTCGATTGAGATGTATGCCATCACCCTTATTATGAGCAATGAAATTTTGCGGAAGACTACCAGCGGTATTTGTGCCGCCAATCATGGTGTTGCTGGCAGCAGAGTCAATGAAGATGCCGTGCGCGCCATTTGGAATCGGCGAGCCCGATACCGCGGCGCCAGTGCCGATAAAATTACCGAGGACCTGATTGCCCACCGCCGCGGCGCTTAGAATCTCGATGCCGTTCTGCAAGTTGCCGGAGATCACGTTGGTGGTGGAGTAGCTGGTGCCGCCAATGACGTTGCCGGATCCGCCGAGGATGTAGATGCCGTCAATCCCATTCGGTATGGCGCTGGCGCCGTTGTTGCCAATGTAATTGTTCCTGATCAGGTTGTGGTTGCCGGCGATGGCTATGCCGACAAAAGTGTTTCCGGCAATCACGTTGATGACGGATGAAACTCCCACTGGAGCGCCGATGATGTTATCCGCTGAATCCTGATCGAGCGCGATGCCGTTACTGTTTGGCAGCGCTACCGTAGTAGTTGCGTTGGTGCCGATTTGATTACCGGCAAAAGTGTTCAACCGGGCGCCGGTTAGCGCAACGCCCGGCCCGTCGTTCCCGGAAATAAGGTTTTCCCGAATCGTGTTTCCATTCGAGTTGACGATGCTGATTCCCGCCACCGTGTTGCCGCGATCCAAAATCCCTTCAGTATCTGTGCCGATAAGGTTGCCGGCAATCAGATTTCCACCGGCGTCCTGCAGGCGTACACCTGCTCCCTTAAAGCGATTGATCACCAGCGAATAAATATTGCAATTACCAGCAGTGATCGTTAGTCCGTTCGCATTTGCTCCTGCCTGGCTACCTTCCAACTCGATTAGAACTCGGCTGTTTCCCGGACCCGCCTGGAGAAACCCGTCGATAGTCACAGGCGCGGTTATGACCGGCAGAGGTGAAAGAGGACTAATCGTATTCCCTGCCCCGCTCGGAATATTGAAATTGATCGTGTTGGCGCTCGGACCCATGTTTAGATTCGAAGTAACAATCGCCTGCCGCAGCGAACCCGCTCCATTGTCGTTGGTGTTTGTAACAGTGAAAGTCGCCGCCCGGGCGATAGGTGCAATGCGCTGGCGCAAAGAGCTCGGCAGGGCAAACCACGCCAATGCGCTTAGCAGCATGAGGGCAGCCCAACCAGTCTGTCTGCGGGTGAGTATGGGTGGGAATGCCATGGGATTTGTCACCTCTTACAACTTTCTAATCCGTCCTGCAAATGAGCGGGCCGACGATGGGGCAGGGCATCGGTCGCGGAAGACGAGAGAGGTAATGCGAATCAACGAACTAAATAATGCCTGGGAAAGAAAACGCCTTGCAATAAATGGTAGCGGAATCATAGGCGCGGCGTTTTAAGCCGTCAACCTCTTTGGCGTTATTCTGGAGTGTGCCGCGATATCATTCTCACCCGATTAATCCGGCATCAATATACTTGACTCTGCGGTGGGTTCTCGAGGACGTGATGAGGTAATCGAAGCAGGAAGGGTCGCGTGAGACGCCAAGGCGTCGGCTAATTGCAGCCCAGGGCAGCGCCCTGGGTAACGGGCATCTCACTCAGCCCCAATTACACTGAAGGTGTTCGCCAGCGTGTCCAAGAGAATTGGCGAACCCCTACAGGGTGAGACGAACTCGCGATGCGCGCTAACCCAGGGCGCTGCCCTGGGCTGGAATTAGCAGACGCCTTTGGCGTCAAGATACTGCTTCACGACTAGTTAGGGAGCAATACGGTATCAACCACGTGAATGACGCCGTTTGATTGATAGACGTTGGCGATTGAAACGGTCGAGGTGCCACCCTTTTCATCTTGCAACACCAGGCTATCGCCGTTCATGCTCGCGATCAGCGTGCCGCCGCTTACGGTCTTTAGAGTTGCTTTACCTTGACCGGCGCGAATCAGCTTTGCGATGGCTTTGGAATCCAATCTTCCCGCCACGACGTGATAGGTCAGGACCTTTGTCAGCATGTCTTTGTTTTCCGGCTTGAGCAAAGTATCAACCGTGCCGGCCGGCAGTTTTTCGAAAGCCGCGTTTGTCGGTGCGAATACGGTGAACGGTCCTTTGCTCTTGAGCGTTGGGACCAGGCCGGCGGCCTTGACCGCAGCGACCAGGGTGGTGTGGTCAGCCGAATTGACGGCGTTATCAACGATGTCCCTTGAAGCAAGCATCGGCGCGCCGCCGACCATTGGGTTCATTGATTTCATCTGTGCATAAGCACTTTGATTTGCGATTGCGATTGCAGCCACTGCCATAAGCAGCATTAGAGATAATTTCTTCACGACGTTCTTCTACCTTCCTTTTTTCCAAGTTGATTTTGCGAACTCGGGGAATATACGTATGGCCCTGCGTCACTGGATTTCAATGCGCCTGAACTTGTGCGGAAAGATTTACTTGTTAGTTTGGGACGATACCGCGACGAAGCTTCAATGACTGAGGATTGACGATGTATTGAGTAACGCTTAGAGGGCGCTTTCAAAGTAAAAACCTCCCGATGCCTGGCAAAACCAGCACCGGGAGGTCTCGGCTACGGAAGGTCGGCCTACGGAATGATTGTGATTGACTTATGGTAATCAGCGTAGTGGATGTAACCCCAGCCATTGATTACCCGGTCCCAAACGCCCAGAAAGAACGTGTGCGCGCAGTTGGTTGATGAGGGATCACCGGCGACGGCGGCCTGCCATGCTGGGCTGGGCACGACGTGCGGGTCCGGCGGCAGTCCCTCCCACTGGTCGAAGGGATGTATTACAGGGTTGTGAACGTAGGAACCGGAGCCGATGGCTTTGGACTTGTTATCTCCCCAAACAGCCCAAAGACTCCAACTCATGAGGTGCTTTTCAACATCTCGAGCCGTGATGTCGAACGTCCACTTGTCAACACCCAGGTGCTCGATCGCGCACACGGGAACTTCAACACCATTGTGTAGGATCTTATCGATCGAGGCGATGGGCCAACCGTTGTCGATCAACACCTTTGCCGAACGACCGGCATCCGTGATGTGCCCGATTTCGACGTTCGCGGCAGTGAACAATCGGATAGCAATAGTGTGCAAGCCGTTAGTCAAATTGGTGCTGTCGACAAATGCCCCAAGCCACGGGTTGTACCACACTTCGCCTGCGTGCCTTACGTTGTAAAAAGGTCCCGCCGGGTGGGGATTTGCCACCAGATCGAACTGACTTGTGCCGCTGTTCCAGAGGTAGTCAGAGAACGGTGTAACCGGCAGCTCGGCGCCATCCACGACAATACGATAGTGCACCGCATGCAAGGGCGCGTTCCGGGCCGCTTCGTGATTGAACATGATCGGCAGCGTGCCGCCGAAGGGCGCATCAACCACCTGAAAGAAGTAACCCGGATCAGTCGTCGCCATACCGGTGGCGCCGATCTTGGTTACGGGAACGTGACCGATGCCCATGAAGATCGGGGCACCCGGTCCGAACGCGGTGAGCGACAGCTTGCTTATCACCTGGTCGCTGGAAACATAGACCTGGTCCGCCCCAACCACCGCCACGCTCGATGGCCGCGTCGGGACTGTGGCAATCTCAGTGTGCGTAGCCGGCGTTGGAGTCAAGTCAATCAACACAACCTTATTGGCCGGGTCCCGCTCCGTGGTCAGGATCGAACTCTCGGTGTCCCCCAACCAGGTCAGGAAAAACGGCTGGTTTAGGCCGCTCACGATCGTCTGGCGGTTGCCGGTGGAGAGTCTAATACGAGTGATCTTGCCTCCCGTTTGTTCGCTGACGTAAGCGAACTGCCGATCTGCCGTCAGCAGCAGGCCCACCGCGCTGTGTAATCCGGTGGCAACCGGTGTGTGATTGGTTGCGGGAGTAGCGCTGCTCAGGTTGATTCGCAGAATTCGTCCGGAAGGTGCGAACTCTACGACATAGGCGACGCCATGATCTTCGTCCAGCACAATTTGGTGCGGCGCAGTCATCCCGCTGCTCACCAATGTGGCGTGAACCCGATCGGCATTGAGCAAATCTACACGCAGCAGATTGCCCTGGCGTTCCGTGACATAGGCGTGACGACCATCGCGCGAGACTTTGATGTCTTCCAGGTTTTGGTAACCGTGCCCGATGATCTGATGAGAGTTGTTCGACAGGTTGATTAGATCGATGTCCCCGTCGAATTCGACGATGATCAGTTGGTTTCGACTGAGCAGATAGTCGCAGCCGACCGCTCCGTCCATGGGGCTAAAAACTGTTGTGGGTGTAAGCATGATGGTTTTCCTTCTTGCACAGTTGGGTGTGCATAGTGATTAAGGGTTGAGGGGGATGGTTGCATTGCTCTCAGGTCCTGTGATGTATGAGAGCGATACTCGATCCGACAAGGTGAGTCAAGTCTTTTGGGTCGAGTTTGCGGCCGGCTGGTTGTTTCCGAAGCCCGATAGTGATGAGCAGTCACATTCTGCTCCGACCACCAGTGTTCTTTACGTCAATGATTTTCTTCTGGTCCGGTGCAGGTTGATCCATGCAGCGCCGGAATCTTCTGGCTGATGATGGGATATTTCGGAGCCTCATCGATATTGATCTGCGTCCACTCCGCATAATTCTCGGGAACATTCGTGTCCGCGAAGATCGCTTCGACGGGACACTCGGGCACGCACGCGTCACAATCAATACACGTGTCCGCGTTTATATAAAGGCGGTCCGTCAGTTCGTGAAACGCCTCGACGGGACAGACTGCGGCGCAGTCGGTGTACTTGCAGTCAACGCATAGCTCAACAACTACGTAGGTCATCTGGAAGAAGCTCCTTTAAGAGATTAGGCCAACTGTTTTTAGTAAGTATCCAGCGGAAAGTCAATACAAAATAGCATAACGCGCAAGCGGGAACCAATGCCGCTCCGGCGTGTCTAAACATGCAGCGTTAAGTCTTAAGGAACAGAATGAAACGCTTAGCTTTGCAACTTGTGATCGGCATGGTGACTTTTGTGGCCGGCGCCGAATTTCATCAACTGGTTGTTCGGCTGGCGGAGCGGGCGATAGGCTACACCATCGTCTTCGAAGGACCAGAGACAGCGACTATCGATTCGTTGGAAACAGAATCGCCACTTTTCAACCGGAGCGCGATTTTGATTTCGATGGATGACAAGCGCGACATTTATCTGGGAAAGAAACTCATCGGCAGTCCCGCTGACACAAACGAATTGCCGGCGAAATTTCGGATTGAGTTCGCACGGTTTGCACAAACAAGAATGAGTTGCCAGCCTCGCGAACTGAGTGAACCGATTTGTCTCGCGGTTGATTACAACGATGTCATTATCAGGGCATCTGTTCGTTGTTCTTATGGAGACGTCGTTCGATTAATGGAAGCCGTACGAAGCGCCGGAGCGAACAGGATTGGTCTGGTGGCGGACTGGCCTAAATACAAATTGAGATGTTTGGGACGTTTTCTCTGGGATGGTTTTCGTTTCCGTTGCTATGGCATGGCGGTCTCAAGGTTCAATATTGACACTGAGTGCCGGGGGTTTGTTGCGCCGACTAATTAATTGAAAGAGTCACAGAACAATCAGGGATCCTTCAACCCGCGAAGCGGGTGTCAGCATAAAACCTGGGGTGTAGCGCAGCGTAACCCCAGGAAGAGAGCGAATTGAATTGGAGCCCGCGAAGCGGGCGGTAGAAGCTCCGTTAAGAGCGGCTTT
Organism: Acidobacteriota bacterium; assembly: GCA_025463135.1. Lineage (GTDB taxonomy): Bacteria > Acidobacteriota > Blastocatellia > Pyrinomonadales > Pyrinomonadaceae > JAOAPY01. Next base: position 223,698 of record JAOAPY010000005.1, on the reverse strand, counting down.
GATCTGCATCCGAATCGCATCAGCCTGTCGTGCGCCGCAATGCATCACCAGAAAAGCACCAAGTACCGGATCAATAACCGGTGCTTTCGCGCTTGTCGATCGTTCCCGCTCCGGTCACGTGCTTATTCACGGTTTTTGGCTCGCCGCTGTAAGTAATGCGGCCCACTCCTGACACGCTGGCATCAAGTTGTTCGCTGGCATACACGTCAACTTTGGCAGCACCCGTTGAGCTCACGTTGGCCTTCTCCGCATGAAGGCCATGCGTGTCAACAGAGCCGGCGCCGGTGGTATGGACTTCGATGTTTTTAGTTTCACCCGAGGCGACGACATTTGCAGCGCCGGTGGTGTGCACTTCGAAGTTGTCGTTCTTTACACCCTGGATGCGAAACTTTCCGGCGCCGGTACCCGAAAGGCTGTCGAGGTTCGGCACACTGATGCGCACAATCACACCCTGCCGCGAGTTGTAGGCCTTTTGCGCTTTGAGGTGTAACACGCCGCCTGACACCTCGCTTTGAATTAGGGGAAGAATGTTATCGTCGGCTTCAATCTCCAGGCTTTCCGGTTTCTGGCAGGTGGCCTCGAGCTCAAAAGCGCCTTCCGTCTCAATAGCGTGGAAAGGGGCTACATCTCGCTTTTCGGTTTTACGTACACCCGACCCTGACACCGCATTGCCCATTCCGGAAAAGTGACAGCCCAACAGTGCTGTAGCCATCAACGTCACCGCGCAGAGGAAGGGGAGTCTTTTCATGATCGTTGTTTCCTTCTATCCTGAGTAATGAGTGAACCGCAAAGGGCACGGCACGCTGGAAACGTGCGGTCCCATCTTATGATTACTCGGTACCATCTTATAACTACTTTTGAGATTGCCGGAAGGCATGCTCCAACGTGCGGGTGGTGTTTTCCGTGACACTGGTAACCGGTTCCGGCGCTGTACGCAGTTGAGCGGCGCGAACCTCGCTGGCCGGCACGAGCGCTGGTTGAAACAGCGGTTGCTGCTGCTTCGTCAATTGCTCCTGGCGTTCCTGATTGCGGCCCGAGTCAAGTACTCGGGACATTTGTCGCACGAGGAAGACTTCAACCATGGCCACGATTGCGAAACACAACACCATGAAAAATACCACGGCGGGTTCCTGTAATTCGGCGCCCTTTTTCAGAGCGATGGCCCCACCACACATTATTCCCAAACCGAGGATTGCCACCAGCACCACGCCGGAGATCAGGTAGCCGCCTATTGGATTACTGGTCGCGCCCGCCCGTTCTTTATTAAGATTTGTCCCGCAGCGGTTACAAAAGCTGAGTCCGGCCGCGACTGGCGTCCCGCAGGTTGCGCAATACATATAGATAATTCCTTTTCAAAATAAGAAAGCAAAAACCGGGCTTTCCGGCCATTTAGTTACATAAACAGAACGGTTTGGCCGCGGTGGATGTTCCACCCAAGATGATAACAGTGTTTCTAACGTGCCAAAGGCGTGGGTCAATTGCAGCCCAGTGTAACACCCCGAGAATAAGTTAAATGCCAACGAACAGAACTCTGAAAGATTTCGCCAATCCCTGGCCAACACTTAACAGTGTGAGGACGGCTCGTGCCTGGTGTTAACCCAGGGTGTTACCCTGGGCTGGAATTGGCGGACGCCTTCGGCGTAAACAGTTCGAGCTCTCTTCTGCAATGAGTGTCTGCCCGAACTGGGACGAATGAGTCCGTTTTCTAAACGAATTAAAAGCAATTAAGGACGCATGATGATCCAGGTCCAGATCGCCTGGCCCACGCCAAGCAAAAAGCCGATCGCGGCTCCAAAGAGTTCGATAGTCTTTAGATGGTGACCGGCCACTGAAAGTATCAGCGCTTCAAGTTTATCGAGCGGATAGGCAGAGACCTTGTTACGCACCAGGCCGCCTACGTCGAATTCGGCAATCGTAGCCGGCAATCGCTCACGGGCCGAGAGGGTAATTTTTTCAACCAGCGTGTCGGTGGCACGTTTGACGGTCCGCTCTGAAAGATGATCGCCCAGGCGGCCAATGGGCGCGATCATCAGTCGCTCGACCTGTGAACTAAGGATCCCGTTAATCGTGCGGGCTGTGTCGTCACGAGTAATCAAGGACAGCAGTCCCTTGAGCAGAAAAGCTTTGACGCGTTCGACCGAATCGGGATTGAGATGTTCCAGCAAGCCGCCGAGTGTTTGCGGGCGCAGTCGCTCGATCGCCTCGGAGACATACTTGGCAACTGAATTAGAAAGTTCGCGACTTTGGGCGAGCTCGAGTAGGCGATCGGCCACTTGCGTCTTGATCAGTTCAAACTTCTCGGGCTCGATCTGTCCGATGATCTCATTCAGGGGCCGCGCCAGGACTTTGTCGATCGTGGAATTGAGGAAAGCTTCGGCTTCCTGCTCAAAGGCCGGCCCTCGTAAATATTCTTCAATACGTTTGGGCAGCGTATTGTTTACCAGCTCGTCCACTTCACGGTGAATGCGCTCGCGCGAGATAAAGATCTTTTTGATCAGCGATAGCTGTTCGTAGTATTCGTCAACTTCGAGCTTGATAAGGGCGCCAATTTGCTTCCGCGTGTTCTGGCTGGTGGCAATGTCCGCCAACTGATGCACGATGGGCGGCACCTGCTGGCCCAGACGTTCTTTCAAAAACTTTACGGTTTCCGGCGTTACTGTTTCTGCCAGCGTGGCCCCGCTGCGCGCCAGATCGTCCAAACGTCCGCTGACAAAATCGCGTACGGTATTTTCAAAACCCGCTTCGCTTACCAGTCGTTGAAAACGTTCTTCAACGAACTGGACCACCTGCGCGAACGCCTCCTCACCCACCGTGTCCGCCAGCCGATGGGCCAACAATTCATTCAACCGGCGATCGACGAAACGTTCAATGGCCGCCGCCGTCTCTTCGCTCTTGAGCATGGCCGCGATGTATTCGGCAAGCTTGTATTGCAATGAAAAAATAGTATCGAGCACCGGCGCGCGCGCCGCAGCCGGCAGCGCGTCGATGAATGACGGATGAACGGTGGCCAGTAGATCTTCCGTGTAGGCAGTGACAAAGCCTTCGACGCGGCGCCGAAAGAAATCAGTTTCAAATAGAGCGTCAAAGATGGTCTGTTGCGAAACCAACTCGGTGCCCACTGCCTTGCCGATCGATTGGGCGAGCTTGTCACGATGTCGAGGTATCATCCCCTGGGGCCAGATCGTCATGCCGAATAGCTTGATGGGCTTGTAGGGATGAAACAGCATCCAGATCGCCATCCAGGCCGCTCCGTAGCCGTGCAGGGTGGCAAGTATGATAATTCCGACCGCGTATCCTATTTTTTTAATTGTAAACGGATCGATGACTTGTCCCTCTGCTCTTCATACGATGTCGGCCCACTGAAGTTCTTCGATGCTAAACAGTGCCGAGGGCACGGTCAAATCCACACGGCAACCTTTAACTTAAGAAGCTGCTCCCCCGGGTGGCGCGCAAATATCACTACCGGCTAGTAAAAACGAATTCGCAAACTGTGACGTTGGTCTTCGAAGGAGACGATGAAGCGTTTGACTAGAATCCTTGTAGCGCAAGACTCGACGCAATTGAGTCAAGTTTTAAATCGAACTTGCTTTGCGTGCTTTGCTTCTTGGCGGAAATTCTTTGTCGCGATTGAAGAGCCTCCCGCCAAGACGCAAAGCACGCAAAGAAATCTTGTCGTCTGGGGCTTCAGTTAGCTGTCTGGTGCACCTTGCTTTTCCTTTAGCCCTTCCGGCATTGCCGAACGTCCCGGCCGCGCATACTTGTCCAATCCGAACCCGAGCGAAATCGTGGCCAGCAGAAATGCGGACGAGAAGAAGTACGGCGCCGACACTCCGATGTGATCGAACGCCCAACCGAAGAAGAGTGGCGCGATGATGCGGGAAATCCCGCCATACGTCTGTTGCATTCCCATATAGAGACCGCGTTCCCTGGGAGCAATGACCCGCGACAGCAGGGCCGTCACGCAGGGAAATGTAAAGGCGGTGCCCAAAGGAATCAGCGCCACCGCCAATGCCAGCATTCCAAGATTTCTTGACAACGGCATTCCCAAAACGCCGGCCGCCAGCAGCACGATGCCCAGGCGCGAAAGATTCGCCTCGCCCAGCCAATCGACCGCACGCCCCAGCAGCAGCACCCGAGCAAAAACCGAAATCGCGCCGACGTACATGAAGAAGTATCCAATCGTCTGTTCGGTGACCTGAAAACGCGCGTTCAGAAATAGCGCAAGCACCGAAAAGCTTCCCTGAAAAGCGCCGATGGCGATCGCATAGATCCAGATGAGGCGCGACGACGGTTCGCGCGAATGCGAGATGACACGCCAGATCGCCTGCGACGAAGTACGACGCACTTCACCCGCCTGCGGCTGCTCATTGAAATCACGCGACTCTTTTAAATAGCGCCACACGAAGATCATGTTCAGCAGACAGAGCGCCGCCGCCATGATTCCCGGCGCCGCGTGCCCCATCTGTAACGTCGCCGGTCCCGGCGCCAGATCGCGCTTGCCCAGCGTGATCGCAAACGATCCCAGCACCGGTCCCAGCGCTACGCCCAGATTTGTTGTCGCCGAAAGCCATCCCAGCGCTCGCGCGCGGTCCTTGGGATCAGTCGAGTCGGCCACGTAAGCCTGAATCACGCCGACGGTGCCGCCGCCTGCTCCCTGCACGACGCGCGACAGGAACAGAACGAGCAGCGAGTGCGCAAAGCCGAAGATCAAATAAGCTATCGCGGAAGCGCCCAGCGCGATGAGTAGAGTGGGCCGCCGTCCCACTCGATCGGAAAACCGGCCCCACATCGGCGCGCTCAGCAATTGGGCCAGCGTGAACGCAGCGACGATGAAGCCGATGATGAGCCCTATGCCAAAGTGCATCCCCAACACGTCGATGCCCGCACCGCCGAGTGTCTTTACATAAAAGGGCAACAGCGGAATGATCATCAACAGCCCGAGCATGTCCACAAAGGCCGTAGCCATCAACGTGAACAGCCTGGCGGGAATCTTCCGCACTTCTCTCCAGAGCACATAGAGCAAGCCCAGCGCGATCGCGCCGAGCAATACACGCACGACCGGCGAGTGAAAAGATTGGGCGATGTTTTGTTGCAGGATCATGAAAGGGCGGCGTTGATATTTTCCAGAATTATTTTGACCTGGCAAATTTACATGAGTCGAACGTCAGTGTCATCCGGTAGCTCCTCAGGAGCCAGGGCGTCGTTTGGTTGCAGCCTAACCCGCGCTGCGAAATCGGCGTAATCGGTGGATAACTTTTTGATTGGTAACAAAGCTCGTGCTTTACCTGCTCGATTCGCATAATCAGATGTGCTATAGAATTCATTAACAGCAGAACGTGCGAAGAGAGGGATAGGTATGAAGACTCGATTCAACTGGCTTACGTGGGCAAGTTTGTTCGTCAGCGTGATTGCGCTCCTCAGCTACCCGCTCTTCTTTGTTAACTTTCCGGTCACGCGGGATTTTCCCTGGGTGAACCTGCTGCTCTTTGGAATCGCAGCGGTTCTGTTGGTGCTGGGTATCAAGCGTGGTTTTGCCGCGGGCCGTCCACGTCGGTCCAAAATCGCGGCTTCAATACTCGCCACCCTCAGCTTTGCGATAATAGCGCTCTTCATTTTTTCCGCCTTCATCATGGCGCGCTGGTTACCCGCCTCGCATGGCGCCCCACAAGTAGGACAAAAGTCTCCGGAGTTCACTCTTTCGGATTCGACCGGCAAGCAAACCTCGCTCGCGGAATTACTGTCTACGCCCGTTGGCGGCACAAAACCCAGGGGCGTGTTGCTGGTTTTCTACAGAGGTTACTGGTGACCTTCATGCAACTCCGAGTTACGGAGCATTGAGCAGAACCTGGCGAAGTTTCAACAGGTGGGGATTCGTCCGGTTGCGATTAGCGTCGACAGTCCCGCGGAATCACAGACTCTACGGACGCAGGCGGGCTATACCTTCACGTTTCTTTCCGATCCAAACACGGAAGCGATTCGCCGCTTTGATCTGGTCCACGCCGGCGCCGGGATCGACGGCCGTGACGTCGCGCGGCCTGCCGAATTTCTGTTGGATTCTTCCGGGACGGTTCGCTGGTTGAACCTTACTGAAAACTACTGGGTCCGTGCCCGGCCGGAACAAATCCTGCAAGCCGCGCAGGCGCTGCATTGACGTTAAAGGTTTGTTTTCCAAAGACCAAAGTCCAATGACCGCCTCATCCCCGTTGGACATCTGCCTCACATTAGCGTAAGGTCGTCATCGAACCGAGTTCAGCTTACTCCGCTCTCAGCTCCTCTGGGATCTTCCAGATCACCTGAAACCCACAGCTCAATAACTAAGAAAGTCCAGGCGTATCTACGTTTTTCAGGCCCAGCCGTTGAAGCAGTCACGCGTTGCTTTTCGCAATGCGAAGGCAGCCCAGCGAAGTCCAGGCCAAAGCGTTGCTCGAGTCACAACACTCCATAAAGCGCCGGAGGATCTTGGAAGAAGGCGATAAGGAAGGTAACCAGTTATGACAACCAGTATCACACCCCTGCATGATCGCGTGATTGTGAAGCGCATCGACGAAGGCGAGCAGATTCGCGGCGGCATCATTATCCCCGATAGCGCGAAAGAAAAACCCCAGGAAGGCGAAGTAATCGCAGCTGGAGCAGGAAAATACAAGGAAGACGGCACGCGCCAACCGTTGGATGTCAAGAAGGGCGACCGGGTCCTGTTTGGCAAGTACAGCAGTTCGGAAATCAAGATCGACGGTGAAGAGCTGTTGATCATGCGCGAGGATGAAATTCTGGGAATCATCAGCCGCGCCGGTGCGGCGACGGGCGGCAAGAAAGGCCTCAGATAATTTCAGCCACAGATGAACACGGAACACACAGTTTCAAACATTATTTAGTCGGTATGTATCCGTGTCCTTCGGTGTTAATCCGTGGCGAATCTTCCTCAGGCAAATGGTTCTCGTTAGGTTAACGATAGTTTTTGATCAGGAGAGAAATAAAAGTTATGGCAAAGCAAATAGTTCATGGTGAAGAATCTCGCGCGGCAATTCTGCGCGGCGTCAATCAACTCGCGGATGCGGTGAAGATCACGCTCGGACCCCGCGGCCGCAACGTCGTCCTCGGCAGGTCCTACGGCAGCCCGACAATCACCAAAGATGGTGTGACCGTGGCCAAAGAGATTGACCTCAAAGACGCAAAGGAAAACATGGGAGCACAAATGGTGCGCGAGGTAGCGTCAAAGACTTCGGACGTGGCCGGCGACGGCACCACTACGGCCACCGTGTTGGCGCAGGCGATTTATCGCGAAGGTGTGAAGACCGTGGCTGCGGGTGCAAACCCGATGGCCTTGAAGCGCGGCATCGATAAAGCCGTCGAGCGCGCCACCGCGGCAATCAAGAAATTGGCCAAACCTGTCGCCGGTGACATGATTGCGCAGGTCGGCACGATTTCGGCCAACGGTGACGCAGCCATCGGCGAGCTGATCGCCGAGGCAATGGCCAAGGTCGGCAAGGACGGAGTAATTACCGTCGAGGATGCCAAGACGATGGAGACGGACCTGGAATTTGTCGAAGGAATGCAGTTTGATCGCGGCTACCTGTCGCCTTACTTCATCACTGACGCCGAAAAGATGGAAGCCGTGCTCGAGAACCCGGTCATCCTGCTGAGCGAGAAGAAAATTTCTTCGATGAGAGACTTGCTGCCTATCCTGGAGCAGGTTGCCAAGCTCGGCAAACCGATTCTGATTATCGCGGAAGATGTCGAAGGGGAAGCCCTGGCCACTCTCGTGGTAAATAAATTGCGCGGCACCATCAACGTCGCTGCTGTTAAAGCGCCCGGCTTTGGTGATCGACGCAAGGAAATGCTGAATGACATTGCAGTCCTTACCGGCGGCAAGGTGATCAGTGAAGACCTCGGCATCAAACTCGAGAACGTCAAAGTCGAAGACCTGGGACGCGCCAAGAAGGTGACCCTGAACAAAGACAATACGACCATCATCGACGGCGCCGGCAACACGGACGATTTAAAGGCTCGCGTGAAAACGTTGCGCGGCCAAATCGAAGACAGCTCGTCCGACTATGACCGCGAGAAACTCCAGGAGCGACTCGCGAAACTGGTGGGCGGAGTCGCGGTCATCCGCGTAGGCGCGGCCACGGAAACGGAATTAAAAGAAAAGAAAGCTCGCGTTGAAGATGCGATGAACGCCACCCGCGCGGCTGTCGAGGAAGGCATCGTGGCCGGCGGCGGCGTCGCCTTGATTCGAGCCGCGAAGGCCCTGGACAAGTTCAAAGTCTTCGAAGCAAACGAAGACGGTGAAGTCACCGGCGACCCCGACGAGCAAATCGGCGTCAACATTGTGAAGCGCGCGTTGGAGGAGCCGTTGCGTCAGATCGTGCAGAACGCCGGCAAAGAAGGCGCAGTCATAGTAGAGAAGGTTCGCGCCAGTAAAGACCCGAACTTTGGCTACAACGCCGCTACTGAAATTTTTGAAGACCTGGTGGCCGCAGGGATTATCGATCCCGCGAAAGTCACCCGTTGCGCATTGCAAAACGCCGCATCAATTGCGGGGTTAATGCTGACAACTGAGGCCCTCATTTCTGAGCTACAGGAAGATGACAAGCCACGGGCAATGCCCGGCGGCATGGATATGTAATCCCAAACCATCCCCACACTTCCTTTGGTAAATTGGGAAGCTCCCATGTTCCGCATGCGGCTTCTGTTATGTCCCACACGGGAAAAGGTAAGAAACTATGAGTACGAAACTATATGTCGGTAATCTCTCTTTTGAGACTTCCAAAGATGATCTGCAAACAATGTTCGCCAAGGCCGGTACGGTCGAAAGCGTAGCCGTGATTGAAGATCGCGAAACCGGCCGTTCACGCGGCTTCGGATTCGTTGAGATGTCAACGAAGGAAGAAGGCGCAGCTGCTATACAGCAGTTCAACGGTAAGGAAGTCGGCGGCAGAGCGCTGAACGTCAACGAAGCCAAGCCCCGCGAAGATCGTGGTGGTGGCGGCGGCGGTCGCAACGGCGGCTCGCGTTACTAACCCACAGGGCGCAACCAACCGCGTCTGACAAAAGCCTCCGGCGAAGATTTCGCCGGGGGCTTTGTCTTTGTGGGCGCCTATGCCGCGCCTAAAAAAGTTATATCCGCAGATTACACAGATTTCACTGATTTTGTAAGAACAAAGCGGCGGTGTTCGAGGCTTCGAGTACCAAAATTCACCAGCAGGCCAACCTCATAGCCCGTCGCCTTAAGATAATTAATGACCTGAGCTTCTTCAGTTCCGCTAAGACGAACCAACGCCTTCAGCTCTACAACCACCGATTCGAAACAGATAAAGTCTACACAGTACTTGGCCTCCATGCGGTGGCCTTTGTAATCCAGGGTCAGCTTGACCTCGCGCCGAAATGGAATACCTTGATTACTGAACTCGATTCCGAGAGCTTCCTGGTATACGGGTTCCAGAAATCCACATCCGAGTTGCCGATGTACTTCCATTGCGGCCCCGATGATGGCGTAGGTTTTTGGATCATATCGGTGAGGTTGCTTAACATTCCACTCAGCCTCCGTGCGAGATTCATATCGGCGTAATCTGCGAAATCTGCGGATTCGTGTTTTAGAAATGATATCAAATCGACCCCGCCGAAGCCGCTATCGAGATCACCGTTGCCGGCGAGACTGTAATCCCGGATCGAGTTGGATCGCGCGTTGAAAATGTTTCTCGGCAAGCTCGTTCATTCCCAGGTTTTCCAATCTCAGGGCGAGCATCCAATGGTAAAGCGGATTGTCAGGCGTGAATTGATCGGCCTGCTTTTCATAAACCAGCGCCTCTGCGGATCTGCCCAGTGACGCTGCCGCGCCGGCCAGTTGATTATTGGCCAGGACAAGGCCCGCATTTCGCTGCACAGCGTCGCTCCAAACCGAAATGGCTTCATCTCTGCGACCCAGCTGCCAAAGCGATTCACCTTTTTCCTCGCGAGCCAAGATCAAATCGGGCCGCTCCGACAGGGCCTCATCCAGATTAGTCCGCGCCTGCTCGTAACGTCGCAAACGGTTCAGGATCGTGCCGCGGTAATACAGGCTCAAAGCCCTCGCCTGACCTTGTTGATGCCGCGCGACCTGTGCGAGCAACTGGACGGATTGCTCTGCATCACCCGAGAGATAGTCAAACCAGGCAAGCTTTGATAGCGCCGCGCTATTCACAAAGAGACCAAAATGCGAAGCTGTTTGAAAATGATCTTTCCCTTCGATCACGTTCTGCCGATCGCTCGGGCTCAGCCAGGAATCCGGGTTTGCCTGTGCCAGCGCCAGCTCGTCCGGAATTTGGAGTTTCTGAAAGGCGCCCTCGCCCTGGTATTCGTGATAGCGCACCCAGCCACTGTGCGCATTCAAGCCGATCCAGACAATCGCAAAGCTTAGAAATCCCCAGCCCGCTTTTCGCATTCTGCCCGACGACTTCAAATTGAAGCCATAAAACGACAGCTCCCGTGCTCGCAGCAATCTCCAGGTCCTGAGAGCGAGAAAGGTCGTGATCGTCGCCCAACCGAGCGCCATCAACATTGGAACCAGCTGGTATGCATCCCAGACTGCGAGGAAACTGACCAGAAAAACGACTGCCCCCGCGATCTCTTCAGGCCATGTCAGTGAGTAGCTTTTCTTACCGGCATTCGCTTTGGGAACGGCAATAGTCGGCTTTCCAAAACCGAAGTACAAAGCATCGTTGGGACAGACACTGATGCAGTCCATGCACTTCATGCAGCCGGGATCGACAACCATCCCGTACTGTTTTACCTCTGCGTGGACCAGAACGTTCGAGGTGCAAGTCGCAGTGCAGTGGCCGCATTGATTGCAGGCGTCGGTGACCCGAATCTTTCCGGGCGCGAGCTTGTCAGCAAGACTAAAGAAGCCGCCATAAGGACAGGCGTAAGTGCAAAATCCTTTCGAACCCAAAAAATAAACAGTCATAAAGCCGCAGATGAAAAGAAAAGGGATCGCAACTGCGACGGTAGGAAACGTTTCCCAAAAACTGCTGGTCACCAGATGGTTCGTAAAGGCGGGGATGAGTGGTTCGTTTTCCGGCTTAGTAAATGCTCGCAAGACGGTCGGCCAGGCGAACATATAAAGCGCGGCGATGAGCGGTACATAGACCAGCAGTCGCGATCGAAACGGCTTGGGAGTGAGACCGATCTTCTTTAGTATCCAGGCGCAAAAATCCTGGATGGCCACAATGTGACAGCCCCAGCCACAAACAAAGCGTCCAAAGATCAGCGTCGCCATGATTGCCAGGGCAAAAAAGATAAATCCGGCGTTGATCGCGCCACGCTGGAGCGTGTACATGGTTTCCGAAGGCTCGATGGGCGAAACCGTCCTGCCCATGAGCCACCATTGAACGACGTGCGCAATCATCAGCAGCGTAAGAACGATGAGGACCGCTGCCCGCCACCTGCTCGCTTTTGATTTGCGAATATCGCTTTTCTGAGCCGGAGAAGTTTTTAAAACGGGGAGCTCAATCGATCTCTGTTTTTTCACTTCCGCGCTAACACAGCCGCTTTTCATAAATGTTTCCGCATTCCACTGCTAAACCGCAAAAGGCATTTTATACCGGACTTGATCAAAGCACCCGGCCAAAAGGTCGTGCCCTATTTTGGAGTGCGGTCACCTGTCACCGCTTTAGTCCGCGGCGGCTCGACGCCGTTATGTTAGTTGTGGACTCGTTTTGGAACCAGTTGTGACCAGGTCGCAGCGAGAAAAGCGACGACCGGTCGTCACACTCCAAGTTAACGACCCGGCAAAAAACAAGAAACGTCTTTGCTTTCCTACGTACCTATGTCTAAACTTACCGTCCTGTTCCAGTGTTCCAAGTCGTCGCCGTCCCAATAAAAATGGAGATCCAAGTTTGATGTTGAAGACAATCCTGATCGCCCTGGCGTCCCTCTTCCTTGCTGGTAACAGCGCAGATACATCCGTGGTCCGCCTTCAACAAAAAAGCGCCGACACCCAAACCGGAACTCTTGAAAAAATGATCGTGGCGAATGGAAGTGTCGCCCTTGATCTCGACCTTAACCGGCTCAACGGAATCCGTTCGCGGTCGCAATTGAGCACCTTGCGCTTCGGCGTGACTCCAGATTCGTTCTTCACGATTTTTGTTTTCAACAACGAATTGCGCGGTCCGCTGCCGGGCTCGATGGCGCTCGTCCCGCAAACTTTTTCCGCCCTTCCGGCGCCCCTGGGCGCCTCTTTGAACCAACTCGTCGTTGAAAAGACTGATTGGAAAGAAGCGTTTGAGCTGGTCGTGCGCGACGCCAAAACGGGATTCGTCTTTTTCAATATCGAAGGGAACCTCTACGATTACGATGCCAAATCACAGGTACTTACCATTAAGGAAGGCAGGCTCCTGGTTTCCCGAGAGTTCGCCGCCAAGCTGGGCCGTCCGGCGGCGGAACGAACGGTAGTAGGAAATATTTCCGTTACGGCAACCATGCGTGCGATCGAAGTCACGCAGGTGGTTAACGGCGAAGCCCGATCCGCGGTGTTGCCGCCACTCGCGGGCCTGGCCGAAGCGCCTACTCTGGTTCCGGGGCCCGATGTCATCGTGGGTGATTTGCCTTCTCTGGTCCAATCAGGCAGCAGCGGGACTCAGGTTGGGCTGGCGGTAGCAACGACCTCCTGCAACGCCGGCAATGTGGAGTTGGACTGGTTTCAATTGCCGAATAACGATCACCCGGTTATCCCTCAGAATCTGTATCGAGTCAGTGGAGGCGCGACCAACGACGACCGCATCGAGCAAATCGGCCAGTCATGGCTTAAACACGCGTTCACGGCTTTGCAGGAAACTGTTTGCGGCGCCTGCACCCAGGCAGCCAACGGCACTCATCTTGGTGTGGGATGCTCTGATCCTTATTCCACCAGCTTGAATGGAAGCCAGAGCAGCCTGGGATCCAGAGCCTGGGTAAATCCGTTTTCAGGTGCATTTCCAGGGTCGAGCCCAAGTCCAACCAATCACGCGGGACACACACACACCGGCTCTTCGCACAGGCTTCTGGTTGATGTCAGCGACCTGAACACAACCTTGAATCCCGGGGCCACCTATTACGCCGAAGCCCAGTATGTTACTCCGCATGAATACGCCTGGTGCCAAGCGCATCCCGGCCAATGTAACATGTATAACAACACCTCCTATCGGCGTTTCAATGTTACCGGCACAAGCAGTTTCAGCTTTGCGGCTGTCGGCGCTACAGTGCAAACGAAACCGGCCATCACTGTCTGGCCGGGAGCTACCATCAATAGTATCGAACCAGCACCGGGAGCCGATGGCACCGGCGCGGTTGGCTATAAAGTTACAAACCCTTCCGCGGGCGTCTGGCATTACGAGTACGCTGTCTATAACCAGAACCTCGATCGCGCGATTCAAACGTTTAGTGTGCCCTTGGGAGGAGGAGCCGCGATCAGTAATGTAGGATTTCATGCGCCGCCACAGCCCGCGGCCTTTGCCAACGATGGCACCGTCGGAGACGCGGGATACAGCAGCACACCCTGGACTTCGACGCAGGCCCCCGACTCACTGACCTGGAGTTCGGAAACATTTGCCTCGAATCCCAACGCGAATGCTATCCGCTGGGGCACGATGTACAATTTCCGTTTCGATTCGGATCGTCCGCCACAGACGACGAATGCGACCGTCGGTTTCTTCAAGACCGGAGCACCCATCACAGTTCAGATTCAGGCGCCCTCGGGCCCACCTGTGCCCGGCATCAGCATTAACGACGTGTCGGTCACCGAAGGCAATGCGGGCACCGTGTCAGCCAACTTCAACGTGACCCTGTCCGTGTCGAGCATTCAGACTGTAACCGTGCAGTATGCGACTGCTAACGGCGTGGCGACCGCCGGCTCTGATTATGTGGGCAGCAGCGGCACCGTCACATTCACCCCGGGTCAGGTATCGCAGCCGGTTTCGATCACGGTGAACGGCGACTCACTCGATGAACCGAACGAAACATTCTTCGTCAACCTGACCAGCCCAACAAACGCTACGATTGTCGATGGCCAGGGCGTGGGCACCATCAATAACGACGATTTGCAGGCAGCTTTGCCGGCGAGCTTTGCGGAAACGCAGATCAATGGTCTTTCCAATCCCACGGCAATGGCGCTGCATCCCGACGGAAGAATCTTCGTGTGTGAGCAAGCCGGCGCCCTGCGCGTCATCAAGAATGGCGCGGTGTTAGGCACGCCGTTTACCGCCCTGACGGTGAACTCCAGCGGCGAACGTGGTTTGTTGGGTATCGCTTTTGATCCCAACTACTCCACCAATCATTTTGTCTACGTCTATTACACGGCGACGACTCCCGCGATTCATAATCGTGTGAGTCGCTTCACAGCGGACATTGCAAACGAAGATGTCGCTGTTGTGGGTAGCGAAGTCGCCATTCTCGACCTGGAAAACCTGGGTGCGACTAATCACAACGGCGGTGCGATACATTTTGGCCCTGACGGAAAGCTTTACGTCGCGGTGGGTGAAAATGCCAACTCCGCAAACGCGCAATCGCTCGGCAACCGGCTGGGCAAGATGCTGCGAATCAATTCCGACGGAACGATTCCGGCGGACAATCCGACTACGTTTCCCAACATCGCCGGGTCGCCGAGCGGCAACAACCGTGCGATCTGGGCTGTCGGATTGCGCAACCCCTACACTTTTACTTTTCAGTCCGGCACTGGACGATTGAACATCAATGACGTCGGGCAGAACACCTGGGAAGAGATCAATAACGGTATTGTAGGATCGAATTACGGTTGGCCCACTTGCGAAGGCGCGTGCGGCACTGCCGGTATGACGAATCCAATCTATCAGTACTCGTCTGCGACGGCGAGCGAATGCGCGATCACCGGCGGCGCTTTCTATAATCCGACGACGCCCACATTTCCGGCCCAGTACATCGGCAAGTATTTCTTTGCCGATTACTGTGGTGGTTGGATCAAGAGTCTTGACCCGCTGAGCCCACCGGCAACGGGCACCGCGGCCGACTTTGCTACCGGCATTTCTTCGCCGGTGGATATACAGGTTGCGAATGATGGCAGCTTGTATTACCTGGCGCGCGGCAGCAATTCGGTATTCCGCGTGCAGTACTTTGGCGGCTCCACGATTGCCATTAACGACGTATCCGTCACGGAAGGCAATGCCGGCGTGTCATTCGCCAATTTCACGGTAAACATGTCGCCTGCCAGCGCCCAAACCGTCACGGTACAATTTGCGACAGCGAACAATACGGCACTTTCCGGCACCGACTATGTGGCCACCAGCGGAACGGTGACTTTTGCGCCGGGTCAGACGTCTCAACCGATTAGCGTAACCATTAACGGCGATACAACCTTTGAGCCAAACGAGACCTTCAACGTCAATCTGACGAATCCAACCAACGCGACTATTGATGACAATCAGGCTGTGGGCACGATCAATAACGACGATGCGCAGCCGACTATCTCTATTAATGATGTGACCGTCACGGAAGGAAATTCCGGAACCACCAATGCGGGCTTTACGGTTTCGCTGTCGAATCCCAGCTCTCAGACAATCACGGTTGGCTTTGCAACAGCAGGAAACACAGCGACGTCAGGTACGGATTTCGTATCCGCCAGCGGTACTGTAACCATTACGCCGGGATTGACTTCCCAGCCGGTCAACATAACAGTCAACGGCGATACGACGGTTGAGCCCGACGAGACTTTCTTCGTCAATCTTTCTAGTCCGACGAACGCCACGATTAGCGACAACCAGGGTCTCGGTACAATCACCAATGACGACGCACCAACACCAGCGATCTCGATCAACGACGTGTCGGTGGCTGAGGGTAATGCCGGAACGACGACCGCCGGCTTCACGGTTTCTCTGTCAACTTCGAGCACGCAAACCATCACTGTAAATTTCGCGACCGGTGACAACACAGCCACGGCAGGCAGCGATTACGTTGCCAATAGCGGGACGGTCACCTTCACTCCCGGCCAGACTTCTCAACCAGTCAACGTCACGGTAAACGGCGATACAACCTTTGAATCGAACGAGACCTTCAACGTGAACCTTTCCGGCGCGACGAACGCCACCATTGCCGACAACCAGGGCGTAGGAACAATCACTAACGACGACGCACAGGCAACAATATCGATCGACGACGTATCGCTGGCCGAAGGCAATGCCGGCACAACCACCGCCAACTTCACGGTTTCGTTGTCAAATGCGAGCAGCCAGACCATCACCGTGAACTATGCGACCGCGGACAACACGGCGACGGCCGGCAGTGACTACGCTACCGGCGGTGGCACAGTGACGTTCACGCCGGGCCAGACTTCCCGGCCGTTGAGCGTGACCGTAAATGGCGATACAACATTTGAGTCGAACGAGACCTTCAACGTGAACCTTTCCGCGCCGGCGAACGCGACGATTGCCGACAACCAGGGAGTGGGCACGATAACCAACGACGACGCGCAGCCAACTATTTCGATCAACGACGCCTCGGTAACTGAGGGCAATGCCGGCACAACCACCGCCGGGTTTACGGTTTCACTGTCGAATGCCAGCAGCCAAACGATCACCGCGAACTATGGAACGTCCGACGGTACGGCGACGGCTGGGAGCGACTATGTAACCACCGGCGGTACCGTGACTTTCACGCCTGGTCAGACTACGCAACCGATCGGTGTGACCGTTAACGGCGATCTGCTTAACGAGTCGAATGAGACCTTCAGCGTGAATCTGTCCAGCCCGACGAACGCTACTATTGCCGACAATTTGGGAGCGGGGACGATCAATAACGACGACGCTCAACCGAGCCTTTCAATCAACGACCAGACCGTGTTTGAACAAAACGGCGGCACCACCTTAGCCACGTTTACCGTCAGCTTATCTGTCGCCAGCGGACAGACCGTGACCGTGAACTACGCGACGGCCGACGGCACGGCGACCGCCGGGTCGGATTACGCTGCCGCCGCTGGGACCCTGACCTTCACGCCCGGTCAGACGACACAGCCTGTCGTCATCACAATCAATGGTGATCTTACCGCCGAGGCTGACGAAACCTTTGTGATTAATTTATCAGGAGCCGGCAACGCCACCATTGCGGACAATCAGGGTGTCGGCACGATTCTCGATGATGATACCCTGCCAAAATTATCGATCAACGACGTAGCGATTACCGAAGGTAATGCAGGCACAACAAACGCAACCTTTACGGTCACGCTATCGCCTGCAAGCACGCAGACGGTCACTGTTCAATATGCCACGGCAAATGGAACGGCCTCTGCTTCGGATTACGTAAGCACTGCGGGGACACTGACATTTACTCCGGGTCAAACTTCGCAGCCGATTAACGTTGCCATTAACGGCGACACAATTAATGAAGCGAATGAAACCTTCTTCGTCAATCTGACGAATGCGACCAACGCTTCCCTCTTCGATTTTCAGGGGCGGGGTACCATCATCGATGATGACACGTTGCCTTCGCTGACGATCAATGATGTCGCCGTAAACGAGGGCAATGCCGGAACGACCGCTGCCACTTTTACGGTCCACTTGTCGGCGCCAAGCGAACAGACGGTAATGGTCAACTTCAGTTCGGCGGACGGTACGGCCACGGCCGGCTCGGATTATGTGGCCCTGATTGGAACGCTGACGTTCAATCCCGGTGATACGAATAGAACGCTGTCGATTACAGTCAACGGCGACACGACCATTGAACCGGATGAGACCTTCCTGGTGAATCTGTCGGGCGTTGTCAACGCGACCATTGCCGATAGCCAGGGTCAGGGGACGATCGTTAACGATGACCTCGCGGGGCCACACTTTGAGTTCACGCAATCCAACTTTGATCAGCCTGAAGGCAATCAGAGTTTGCTAATCACAGTCAAACGGACCGGAGATCCTGCCCCCGCCGCTACTGTGGATTTCCAGACAAACGATACTTTTGGATTCGTCGAATGCAACGTCGTCAGCGGTCTGGCAAATCAACGCTGCGACTATCTGTCGACCAGCGGTACGCTTTCATTTGCCGCCAACGAGGTGCAAAAGACGTTTCGGGTGATCACTTACAACGACCTGTTTCAGGAGGGCAATGAAGTGATCAATTTGAGTTTGAGTAATCCCACCGGCGGGCAACTCGGTCCGCAAAGCACGGCCACGGTGACGATTCAGGACGACGATACGGCGCCTCCAACAACAAATCCGATTGATGGAGCGCAGTTCTTCGTTAGGCAGCACTACTACGATTTTCTGCAACGCGTGCCGGATCAGTCGGGTGAAAACTTCTGGACACAAACAATCACTCAGTGCGGAGCGGACCCGGTCTGCATCAACACCAAGCGCGTCACGGTCTCGGACGCATTCTTTTTCGAACCTGAGTATCAGCAGACAGCGGGTTATGTGGTCCGTCTGTATCGAATAGCTTTCGGCAATACCCAGCCGTTCCCGAACCCGGGCGCGAATTTGACGGAAGCAAGAAAGTTACCCAGCTACGCAGTCTTCGTCAAAGACCGGGCGCGCGTGGTGGGAGGATCCAATCTGGCCGCCTTACAGTTGAGTCTGGCCAACGCGTTCGTACTGCGACCGGAGTTTGTCGCGAAATACCCGACGAGTTTAGGCGGCCCGGAGTTTGTCGACGCGCTACTCGCGACTATTCGAAATGATCTTGGCGTCGAAATGGTTGGGCAGCGCACTGCTCTCATCGGATTGTTCAATTCCGGCGGTCGCGGCAACGTGCTCTACCGCCTGGCTGATGACAACACGAATAATCCGATCGACAATCACGCCCTGCTTGACGCGGAATACAATCGCACGTTTGTGTTGAGCGAGTACTTTGGTTACTTGCGCCGAAATCCCGATGTTCCAGGATTCCTGTTCTGGCTGGGCCAGATAAATGGTGGGCCACTGCGAGACATCGCCAAGCAGCACGCGATGGTCTGCTCATTTATTACGTCGCAGGAGTACCAGCAGCGTTTCAGTTCGATCTTTACGCGGAGTAACGCGGACTGCCAGTAGGAATTTCGGATTGCGGATTGCGGATTGCGGATTTCAAGAGCGTTGGGATCCGCGATCTGAAACTTTTTGAAATCCTGGCCGCGAGGGCCAAAACTCTCGATCTCAGATCTCAGATCTCAGATCTCAGATCTCAGATCTCAGATCTCAGATCTCAGATCTGAAATTATCTGAATTCTGAAATCAGCAACTATCAATCGCATGCCACACCGTATTTCGATCAAAGCCGGCTCGTTCACCGAATCGGTGATCCGCGAAATGACTCGCGAAGCAATGAAGTATGGCGCCGTCAATCTCTCCCAGGGATTTCCCGATTTTGCCGCGCCCGATGACATAAAACGGGTCGCGATGCAGGCCATCGCCGACGACATTAATCAATACGCAATTACCTGGGGCGCACGCGATTTTCGCGAAGCGATTGCGCGCAAGACCAAATGGTATCTCGGCCTGGATATCGATCCGGAAACTGAAATTACCGTCACCTGCGGTTCTACTGAAGGCATGATTGCCGCCATGATGGCGACCGTCGATCCAGGCGAAGAAGTAATCGTCTTTGAACCGTTCTATGAAAATTATTCACCCGACGCGATCCTCTCTGATGCGCGCCCGCGTCATGTGCCGTTGCGCGCGCCTGACTGGACTTTTGATCGAGAAGAATTGCGCGCCGCTTTCAGCAAGCAGACTCGCGCGATCATCATCTGCAATCCCAACAACCCCACGGGCAAGGTTTTCACTCGCGAGGAAATGGAGTTCATTGCTTCGCTTTGTAGAGAATTCGATGCCCTTTGCTTCACCGACGAGATTTATGAGCACATTCTTTATCCGCGGGCGGGCGCTGCGATAGAGCACATCTCCATGGCCCAACTCGAAGGCATGCGCGAGCGCACGGTGATCGTGAACTCAATGTCCAAGACTTACTCCGTAACGGGATGGCGGGTAGGTTATTGCATCGCGCCGCCGGAAATCACGAGCGGTATTCGTAAGGTCCACGATTTTCTGACGGTCGGCGCTGCCGCGCCTTTACAGGCCGCGGGCGCCTACGCCTTGTCTTTGCCGCCGGAGTATTACGACGTCTTGCAGGCTGACTATCGCGCGCGTCGCGACCTGCTGTTGCCGGTGCTGGAAAAAGCCGGGTTCCGCACTTTCGTACCGGACGGCGCCTATTACATCATGACGGACATCAGCAACTTTGGTTTTGCCGATGACGTCGCCTTCACGCGCCATCTGATTCGCGAGGTCGGCGTTGCCTGTGTGCCGGGATCCAGTTTCTATAGCGTGCCCGAGCGAGGTTCGCAGCAAGTCCGATTCTGTTTTTGCAAGAAAGACGAAACACTGCAGCTGGCGGCTGAGCGCTTCGAGAAACTGCAAAGCAGGGTCTAGATATTTTCGCCAGTTATTTTGTTCGGCTCCGGTATTCAAAATTCTGCGGCTCTGCCGCCCGATAGTGCGGTAAGGCTAATGCCCTACCGGTGCGCTTTCCGAATATTCTTTGAGGCGATGCTCAAAAAAGGACTGACGGAGGCGTAGCCTCAATCAAGGATAGCCAACCGCGGTAAGGCAGAGGCGGCATAGCCTTACCGCACGGTGCGGCGGCAGAGCCGCGAAACACACGAGACTTTCTGGCCCGCATAATTCCGGCATGACTACGAGATTCGCAGCGCTCTTTTTTGTACTGATCATGGCTGTCCCGTCTCCGGCACAGCAAGGCGCCGACCCTGCCTTCAAGGCGATTGTCGACAATCCCGCTTACACGAAAACCTTTCCGCGCGTCCTGTTCGACGAAGGGCACAATAACTTTAATACCCGAATGGGAAGGTATAAGCCCTTCGCCGATCTGATCGAAATGGACGGTTATCAAATCGTTCTCAGCCGAAAGACTTTCAGTAAGGAGTCGCTTGAGACTTTCAAGATCCTGATTATCGCCGATGCGCTCGGAGCGGAAGAGGTGGACGATGAAGGCGCGGGCAATCCTGCTTTTGCCGACAACGAGTGCGACGCCGTGCGCGACTGGGTGAAAAGCGGCGGGGCGCTGCTGTTGATTGCGGGTCCAGCGCCGTTCGGCAGCGCTGCTGAAATCCTGGCCAAGCGCTTCAGTGTGGATATGGGCAAAGGTATCACTCGCGATCCCGCAAATCATGAAAAAGAATATGACGATCAATCGTGGATCATCTATTCGCGCGACAACAAGTTATTGTTGGACCATCCAATCACTGCCGGCCGCAACGACACTGAAAAGATCAGCCGCGTCATCGCTTTCTCGGGACAATCGCTCAAAGGACCCGAGGGCAGTTCAGTTATTCTCAAATTAGCGGATACCGCGAACGATGCCTCACCTCGAGGACCCGGCGGGCTTCGGGAGGTCAACTCCGCGGTGGGACGCGCGCAGGGTATCGCGGTGAAGTTCGGCAAAGGTCGCATCGTTGTGTTGGGCGAGGCGGGTATGCTTTCGGCGCAATTGAGCGGCCACGAAAGAAGTCCCGTGGGAATAAATTATCCAGGCATCGACAATAAGCAACTCGCCTTGAACATTATGCATTGGTTGTCGGGATTGCTGAAGGAACGTTAACAACAAGGTGTTTCAAAGTTCTCGTAACAAGCGGATGTTTATTGGTTTCTAGTTTTCGTCCCTACGGACTGAAAACCAAGCAACTGAATTCACAGATTCAGGATCACGGGCGGCGCAGTTACTCTTTGCCGGCGGGAGGCTGTTCTTCAAGGAGTCTGGTGGTGTTTTCCGTCACGCTGCGCGGACTCATCTCCTTTGTATTGACACGCAACGGGTAGTCACTGATGGGAATGCTTTGTTGAGGTGGCAAAGCGCCACGGAACGACTCGCCGGACGAGACCTGGTTTTGCGCGACGCTGGATGCGGCTTTTCCGACATCTTTGGCAAAGAGAAAGCCGTAGAGAAACCTGAGCAAACCAATCAGCCCAAGAACAACGAACAGCAGGGCTATGAGTTCGGCGATGAGTTCACCTCTGCCGTGGGCGCTGAACCAAAACGTAGCGACAAAAGCTACGGTAAAGGAGGAGACGCTTAGCAGGGCGCTTTCGATCATTATCCGGTTGCGTGACGGTCGAACCATCCGGGGAAGTTCAGGCACGACTTGAGGAATTATTCCGTTGTTTTCCAGCACAAGTGCGATGCCGTTTAGCGTGAAGCCGCATCGCGAACAGAATCGCATACCCTCTGAAGGCTGTTGTTGACTGCATTTTGGGCAATACATAGGAAATCATCTCCAGGGGGCGAGGGCGGAACTATCGGCACACAGTCGGGTCTTACGAATCATGCAACAACAAAGTTCGCAGCGCCAGCGAGGGACTAAGTTGAGGTTGCAGCCCTGGCAATAAAAAAGACCCGTGACCAGGTTGGGCTACGCCAAAGGCGTTGTTCAGGTAGCGATCAAACTATGGCTTGGGATGCCAAACGACAATTTATCTGGCTCGCGACCGGCATTATCGTCGGTACTGTAATCGTTTATTTGGACGCTCGCGATGAAAAAGGCGTCTTTGATCCCCAGGTCTTCATTCCCATCGAGATCTTGTTGCTCGTGATCATTTCGGTAATGTTCTACGTGTATTCGCGGAAGAAGAGGTGATGGGGTCGGACACGGAGCTTAATTCGGGGGCTGCATGGTCTTCGATCGCACGACAATTCCCTGGTCACCCAACACCAGCAGGTGTCGTGTCTCACCAAACGGCCGGCTGGATGGTAAGTAGGAAAGAACATAACGGCTCTTACGCAACTCGTCACAAATTGCATTCGCCGCTTCGCGAGGTTCGTCGATGCCGAAGATCACACCGCCGGTTCCTTCCGCCAGTTTCTCAATCACCTGTTTGGGCTTCGGCACATCGCGGCGGATGGCGCCGCGCGTGCGGTCCGGCGCCTGAACGCAATAAACGGTGATGTCCTGTAACTGTAGTTCGGTGAGTATCTGTTCAAAAGTAGTCTTGCTGCCGCGATCGAGGCCATCGCTGATGACGACGATCACGCGCTTCTGACCTGACAAGGGTCGTAGATGATCGGCGACAGCATACAAAGCATCGAACAGGTGCGGTTGGCCTTTCTTGCGGAACCCTTTGAGAGCGGCTTCGATACCTTTCGCGTTGTCCGTCCAATCGGCGACGATCTCGGCCTGCTCGTCGTAACCTACTATCAGCAGTTTATCGCCTTCATAAATCTCGTACGAGAACTCGCGCGCCGCGTCTTCCAGCTTGTCGATGTCGGCGCGCAACGTCAAAGAGTTGTCTACCAGCAAAACTATGCGCGCCGGCGAAGGGTCACGTGAGAAATTTCGGATGTCCTGCTGGATGCCGTTATCAAAAACCGCCAGTTGCTTTCCGGTGATGACTAAGCCGTTATCGCGTTCGCGCTTGGCGACCACGCTCAACAACACGCCTCCCTGCACCGACGCATCGGATCGGCGGCCGGCCTGGCCTGATACAAACACGCAGGGCAAGCCAATCAGGAAACAGGCAAGCAGAAATGGAGCTGCTGTTGAAGCGCGAAAAAGCACCTTGTTCGTTTGCTTGAACCGTGTTCCCGCGAGATTGGACGGATACATCAGTTTCTCTGCTGAAGATCTTCAGTCGCTCGGTTTTTTCGTCGCTGAAGTAGTTTCGGAAGATTTTTTTGCAGGGGAGGTTTCTTTAGTATCGGATTTCGCGCTGCTGGTTGTATCGCTGGTGTCGCTCTTCTCTTCTGCGGCCTTTTCTTTTTTGCCGTTCTTGCCGGCATAGTCGGTAACGTACCAGCCGGTTCCCTTGAACTGGATTGCCGGAGCTGAGGCTACTCTCTCGAGCCGGCCACCACATTTGCTGCATTTGACTGGTGGTTTGTCGTTAAGCTTCTGCAAGACTTCACTGTGAGCTTTGCATTTCCGACATTCAAATTCATAAATTGGCATAGGCTGGATAGCTCCGATGGTCCTGGATGAGGGCCATTTGGATTATACGAAGGGGGTCTGGGCCTTGCAAACGCACTTGTCCGACGAACTTTAGTTTGTGGTTGCGGTGGCACGCTGAGGTCCATGACGGGAATATTCGGCAAACTGGAGTTGACCCGACATCTCTTTGCAACTTCAGGTGCGCTTCGCTATGATCCGTACTCAAATAGATTAGCAGGGCAGTAGCCCAATCGGCTGCCGCATCAATCCTTCTTTCCAGCGCCTGATGATGTCAGAAACAGCACAAGCACTATCACTCGAACGCAAGATGAAGATGCACGAAGCGCGTGAAGCGATCATCGATCGTCTGGCGCTGGACTTGCCGACAGCCATTAATCTCGATCGCTTTCTGAACGTAATTGTGTCAGAGCTGGGTCGCATGATGAACGTCGATCGCTGCGATGTGATTCAACTCACCGCGCCTAGTGAGCTGCGCATTAGCCACGAATGGCGGGCGGCTGACGACGTGCCGTCAAGCTTGGGTACAGTGATTCCGCTTGACCTCAAACAACTTTCAGAACACGTCGATATTACGCGCCCGATTAGATTCGATGACACGACGGCGCCGGGTCTCGATCAAAAAGTGCGCTTCCTGGCGGCAAGTTTGAAAACGCGATCTCTGCTTGTGGTCCCGGTCGTTCGCGGCGAAGACGTTCTCGGGTTGGTGGGCCTGCACATGACCCGCTCGCTCAGGACTTGGGGCGATGATGAAGTTTCTTTCCTGCGCTCTATCGCCCGGCACATCGCCGTCGGTTACCAGTACACGCGTTTATTTATTGACCAGCAGAGAGAAGCCGAAACCCGCCGCGCATTGTTGGAGATTGCCAACGCGCTGAACGCTCGCTCAGACTTTCGCGAAGTCAGCTCGCTGGTGTTGGAGCGGGCCATCGCACTCGTAGGCGCTGATTACTCGGCCCTGGGCGTGCTTGATCCGGCCGGTGGTCGCATCAGCCTGGCCGCCTTCAAGGCCGCCCCCCACGCGCCGATAGATGCGGTGCGTGGGCTGATTGATGAGTATGGCCAGTCGCTCGATGTGACGGCGTTTCCGGCCATCATGGAAGTACTTGCTGAAGGCAAGACTCTGAAACTGCTGGAGACGGATCTTCCATTTGCGTTTCGGCTGATGTTCAATGCGACGTTGGGCGGACGCGCCGCGCTGGTGGCGCCGGTGCGAGTAGCGGGTCAGACCTTCGGGCTGCTCGGTTTGGTTTGGAGCGGCGCGCGCGATGGGTTTCAGGAACACGAAGTCGAGTTGGTCGAAGGCATTGCCGATCAAATCGGCACCGCGCTGGAACGCGATCAGCTTTCCGCTGAGATCATGCATCTGCGCAGTGCGTTGCACGAACGATATGGTGAAGAACGGATCATCGGACAGACGCCTGTGATCCGGCGCGCCATCCAGCTGGGATTAAGCGTCGCCGATACGCAAACCACTGTTTTGATCCAGGGAGAGTCCGGCACCGGCAAAGAGTTGCTGGCGAATCTGATTCACTACAATTCCGGTCGCGAAGATCAGCCTTACGTAAAACTCAACTGCGGCGCGATTCCCGAAACCCTGCTCGAGTCGGAATTGTTTGGCCATGAGAAAGGCGCGTTCACCGATGCCCGCGCGCGCCGCCACGGCCGTTATGAAGAGGCCAACGGCGGCACGCTGTTCCTGGATGAAGTGGGGGAAATGAGTTTGTCTGCGCAGGTTCGTTTGTTACGCGTGCTTCAGGATGGAGAATTTACGCGCGTCGGTGGCAATGAAGTCATCAAAACCGACGTGCGGGTGATCGCCGCCTCGAACATTGATCTAAAACGCGCGGTTGAGCTGGGACAGTTTCGCCAGGACCTTTACTATCGGCTCTCAGTCTTTCCGATCGTGCTGCCGCCATTGCGTGAGCGGCCCGAGGACATTCATCCGCTCGTGATTCACTTTCTCGAGCACTACAAACAGAAGACGGGGCGCTTCATTTCCGGAATTTCCAAAGACGCTTTGCAGGCGTTGATGACTTATGAATGGCCGGGCAACGTGCGGGAATTGGAGAACGCCATCGAACGCGCGGTGATTATCGCATCCGGGCGGCAGATCGAACTCGAGGATTTGCCGGAAGCTATCAGCAAGACGGTGCTTCAGGAACAGGACCGAATCAAAGTTGAACGCGCCAAAGCGGCGAGTGAAGGTCGCACGACGACTTTTGAAGTGACCGTGCCCTCATCCATGGACGAGATTGAAAAGGCGGCAATTGAGGCAACGCTGGATTATACCCACGGAGATAAGACGCATGCGGCGCGCGCCCTGGGTATTGGACGCAAGACGCTGTATCGCAAGCTGGATCAGTACAACGGCAAGCCGGGAAGTTCAACGGACGGTACGGGCGTATAGAGCGCCGACTCCCGATTGCAGATTTGAGATTTCGGATTGTTCGTTTCGTTAGTATTAATCCGACATCCACATTCGCAAATCTCAAATCGTATGACCCCACCCGCTTACGCCAGTGATGCTAACACGCAGGTCATGACTTGCGCTTCAGCAGTTTCCAGCCAATGGGCAGTGCGGCCGCGGCGAGCAGAGTCTTCACGATGTCACCAAGAATGAACCTGGTAATTCCGGCGTGAAAGGCAGCCGAAGGTCCCATAAACTGCGAGAGTACTGCCCAGCCGCTGAACAAAATCACGATTGAGCCGATGGCCATCGCCGCCGCCGCTGACCAGAAACGCTTGTCCCAACCATGCTCGGCAAAAGCGCCGGTGATAAAGGCCGCGGCGGGAAAAGCAATCAGGTAACCAGCCGATGGTCCAAAGAGGTGTGGGATGCCGCCGCTAAAACCTCGAAAGAACGGCAACCCGCTGGCGCCCTCAACCAAATAGACAATCATCGTGATCGCACCCAGACGCGAGCCCAGCAAGGCTCCGGTCAACAAGACCGCGAACGTCTGTCCCGTGATCGGTATTGGACCAACCGGGATTACCAATTGCGCTGAAGCAGCGGTAAGTAAACTAAACCCGAGGACCAGGCCCACGGATCTGGTCCAATCAAGCGGCGCCAGCGCCACGCCAATCAGTGTCGCTGGTTTTGGATAAGTAGTGTCCATGTCACTTCTCTCAGATGTTCAAATTGGGGGATGTTCAGGAAGAGGCAATTTCTAAAACTCCAACACAAATTGATATTTCTTTAATTGACTGTTCTGCAACTTGAGCGGGGACAGGGTCCCCTTCCAGACTTGTCCGATGCCTACTGGAAATGCTCTCCTTTCACGCTTCTACTCTTCGCGCGATTCAATCTGCGGCGGTAAAGGTTGCGGATTAAGCGATACCTCATCACCGGGAATCGTAACCCCGGGCATCGTAACACCCGGCGGCTCAGGCTGCGGATTCAAACTAACTTCGGCCCCATGCCCGGGCAGTATGTTTGCCCCCGCCGCGGCGTCTTCGATCGCGGCCCCGATGCGCATACCGTAGAACGAACGCCAGACAAAGACAACCGAAACCATAAAGAAGGCCAGCGACAGACCCGGCGTAAGCCAGGGACGAGCGTCGAAGTTGTCCTTCGAAAGTTTGACGGCAAGCTCTACTGCCAGCAGTCCAAACAACGTCGTGAACTTGATCACCGGATTCAGCGCCACCGACGATGTGTCCTTGAAGGGATCGCCCACCGTATCGCCAACCACGGTTGCATCGTGCAGCGCCGTGCCTTTTTGTTTGAGATCAACCTCAACTACCTTTTTGGCGTTGTCCCAGGCTCCGCCCGCGTTGGCCATATAGATCGCCTGATAAAGACCAAAGATGGCAATCGACATCAGGTAGCCGATAAAAAAGAAGGGCTCGAAGAAAGCAAAAGCGAGCGTCGAGAAAAAGACCACCATGAAGATATTGAACATGCCCTTCTGCGCATACTTGGTGCAGATCTCGACGACCTTCTTGCTGTCTTCAACCGATGCTTTTTCAACGCCGTCAAGCCTGATGTTGGCCTTGATAAATTCCACCGCGCGATAGGCGCCGGTGGTCACAGCCTGCATCGAAGCCCCGGTAAACCAGTAGATGACCGCGCCGCCGGTGATCAGTCCCAGCACAAAGGGAGCATGCAACAGCGACAGCTTTTCAGTGTCCCTGGTCAAACCGTCGGTCAGCGTCATCATGATCGAGAAAATCATGGTAGTCGCGCCGACCACTGCGGTGCCGATGAGCACTGGTTTGGCCGTGGCCTTGAACGTATTGCCGGCGCCGTCGTTCTCTTCCAGCAGGTGTTTGGCGCGGGCGAAGTTCACATTCATCTTGAAGTCGCGCTTAACTTCGGCTTCAACATCGGGTATGTGCTCAATCAGAGACAACTCATAAACTGACTGCGCATTGTCCGTGACTGGTCCATAAGAGTCGACCGCGATGGTTACCGGCCCCATGCCGAGGAAACCAAACGCCACCAAACCAAAAGCGAATACGGGTTCGGCCACCATCAGGGCGCCCAGGCCCATGGTGCTGAAAAGGTAGGCAATCGCCATCAACACCACAATGCTTAATCCCAACCAATAGGCCGAGAAATTTCCGGCCACCAGGCCGGAAAGAATATTGAGTGACGGGCCTCCCTCTCTCGAAGAAGTGACCACTTCCTGGACGTGCGTCGAACTGGTCGAGGTAAACACCTTGACCAATTCGGGAATAATGGCGCCGGCCAGCGTTCCACACGAGATGATCGTAGCCAGTTGCCACCACAAATCCGTATTCCCGCTCAACGACGGCACGATGAGCTTCGAAACAACAAAGGTCAGCACCACCGAAACCAGTGAAGTGATCCAAACCAGCGAGGTCAACGGCGCCTCGAAATTCATTGTGTCTTTATTGCGATAGCGGGCCTTGGCGATAGCGTCATTGACGAAATAAGAGATGGCGCTGGCGATGATCATCATGACGCGCATCACAAAAATCCAGACCAGCAATTGCACCTGCACTCTCGGGCTGTGTACGCCGAGCAGGATGAACGTTATCAAGGCGACGCCGGTAACACCGTAGGTCTCGAAACCGTCGGCGCTCGGGCCTACAGAGTCGCCTGCGTTGTCGCCGGTGCAATCGGCAATCACGCCCGGGTTGCGCGCATCGTCTTCCTTGATCTTGAAGACGATCTTCATCAGGTCAGAGCCGATGTCGGCAATCTTGGTGAAGATACCGCCGGCGATTCGCAGCGCCGCCGCACCCAGCGATTCGCCAATCGCAAAGCCGATAAAACATGGACCGGCATAGTCACCCGGAATGAAAAGCAGAATGCAGAGCATGATCAGCAGCTCGACACTGATCAGCATCATGCCGATGCTCATGCCCGCTTTTAAGGGAATCGCATAGAGTGGAAACGGCTTGCCTTCCAAACTGGCAAACGCCGTGCGCGAGTTGGCAAAAGTGTTCACGCGAATACCAAACCACGCGACGCCATAGCTGCCCGCAATGCCCACCAGACTGAACAGCAGGATGATTACCACACGCAGCGGCTCCATCTTTGAGAGCACGCCGAAATAAAGGACGATGATGATGGCGATAAAGGCTTCGAGGATCAGTATGAACTTGCCCTGAGTAATCAGGTAAGTCTTGCAGGTTTCATAGATCAGCTCAGAGATTTCGCGCATCGCCTTGTGCACGGGCAGGTTCTTCAAGTTCATGAAGATTGCCAGTCCGAAGCCGAGGCCGAGCACGCAGACGACGATGCCGCCCAGCAACAAGCGGTGCCCATCCATGCCGCCGATAAAAATGACATCCGATAGATCGGGGAGTTTAAGACTGGCCTCACCGCCCTCGCGCGCCTGGGCGAGTACAGGTGAAGCACCGGCCAGAAGCGCGACGGCTCCGGCGGCAGCGGTGAAAGCATAGCGGCGGACTCCCGCGCATGCCGTCGAAATTTTGTTGGTGTTTTTCATAGCCTTTTTTATTAATAGCGCTGCCGAGCAAACTGCCAGCAGGCTGATGATTGAGATCAGCGATAGTGCCACGATGGGACGTTTCCTTTCCGGTCGTTTAGATACAGGCGAGATTTAACTGCCCTGAACGCGCGGGCTACGAAGCTTTTGGGCAATCCAAAAGCCTTTGCCGTTCATGAGAACGAAGCAGCCGGCCGCGCGAAACCGGGTATTATTGCCGATGGACGGGGGCCATGTCCAATCTACAACGGAGTAGCAGAGACCAAATTATTGGAAGATTCACTTACCGCGTAGACGCTCTCTGTTCCATTTGGCCAACAGAATGAAGGAGAGGATGAACCCCACAACACAAAACATGGGGACCAGAATCATGTGATTATCCAAAAAGGTCTTAAGACCAACAAAAGTGATAATAATCATTGGTACAACGATCAGCTTAATCTTTGTTAATGCCCTCATCGCATTCTTTCCTCAGCATTGCCGCAACCATCGCCCACATAGCGAGAAACAAGAATCCTGGTTATGCAATCGGCTGCGCCTCGACATAGTCCACGATACTCTCCGGTCGCTTGCCAAAGCCGAGCCAGCGACGGATCGAATCGATGAGAATAACCACGGCTGCCACCATGATAATCGCCGTGAGAGAAACATTGATGTAACCCTGCCACGCAGTCTCAGGCTTCTGCGAAAGCGGCCAGAAGATATCAGTAATCGATTCCCACCCGGCGACCAGCGTCGTACTGCCAACAAAGCTGAGCGGCAAAATTGTTACCCAGCAATAACGCGCCTTGCCGGAGTTGATGATGATCGTCGTCGCCACACACAGGGCCACGGCGGCCAGCAACTGATTGGCGATACCGAACATGGGCCAGATGGTGGAAATCGAACCCGACCATATAAACGCGGCCCAGGCCAGCACTACAATCGCGGTGGTGATGATCGCTCCGGGCTGCCAGTTGGGTTCCTCAAATTTCTGGTAAGCGCGGCCGCCGAACTCGCCCAAAAGAAAACGCGCCACGCGCGTGCCGGTGTCAATCGTGGTGAGGATAAACAACGCTTCGAACATGATGGCGAAGTGATACCAATATTTCATCAGACCGCGCAGTCCGGGAATAGCGTCAAAGATTTTCGCAATCCCGAGCGCCAGCGTTACCGCGCCGCCCGTCCGGCCACGCAAATTCTTTTCGCCCGACTCCTGCTCCAGCCGATCGATTTCCTGCGGCTTGAGATCAAAGCCTTCCGCCGAATGTTCGTTGACCAGCTTCACATAAGCACTTTTTTGCGCGTCGGTTTTTTGCAACGTGTTAATGGCGAAATAGTCGCCGGGGAAAAGTGAAGTGGCCGCAATCAGCGCGACTACGCCCACCACGCCTTCCATCAGCATGCTGCCGTAACCGATCACTCGCGCATCAGTTTCTTTGGCGATCATCTTGGGCGTCGTGCCGGAAGCTATCAACGCATGAAAGCCGCTGATGGCGCCGCAGGCGATGGTGATGAAGACAAACGGATAAACCTTGCCGGGAATCACCGGTCCCCCGCCGGATACAAAGGGAGTCAATGCCGGCATGTTCAGGTTTGGATGGACCAGAATCACGCCGACGATCAGAAAAGCCACCGTGCCGATCTTGAGATAAGACGAAAGGTAATCGCGCGGGCACAACAACATCCACACCGGCAGGACCGAAGCGATGAAGCCATAGCCGGCCATCAGAATGATCAGAGTATTACGCGAAAGCGTGAAAGCATGGGCCCAGGACGAATCCGCTATGCGCCCGCCCAGGTACACCGCAAGCAACAGGCCGATCACGCCGATTATTGTCGCCTCGGTAATCCGGCCTTTGCGAAAGCGGTACATGTACAGACCCATGAATAGCGCGAGCGGAATCGTGAAGCCGACGGTGAACGTACCCCAGGGCGATTCAGCGAGCGCGTTCACCACCACCAGACCCAAGCCTGCCAGGGCGATCACGACAATGAAAAGGATGGCGACGCCGGCGACAAAACCTGACAGCGGACTAATCTCAGTACGCGCAATTTCCGCCAGCGACTTTCCTTTGCGCCGGATGCTGGCGACCAAAATCATGAAGTCGTGAACGGCGCCGCCCAGACAGACGCCAATCACCAGCCACAACAATCCCGGCAGGAAACCGAATTGCGCTGCGAGCACCGGACCAATCAATGGACCAGCACCAGAGATGGCCGCGAAGTGATGGCCGAACAGCACCCACTTGTTGGTTGGATAATAATTGTGGCCGTCGTACATCGTTTGCGAAGGCACCGGTCGTTTGTCGTCAAGCGCCAGGACCTTGGCTGCGATGAAGGCAGAGTAGTAGCGATACGAGATCGCGATCACGCATAAGGCGCCGACAATGATTGGAAGTGCGTTCATGGAGACTTGACTGGCTACAGGCGTTCAGAGTACCGACTTCAGTCGGGTGGTTTGTATCGAGGAAAAGCCCGACTGAAGTCGGTACTCTAAACGCCTGTGGCCTCGCCTTTCAGTTCGACACCCGTGCGCTAGCCGCTCAAGGGGCTGGCGTAGTAACCTCGCCTCGGGAGAGCCCCAAAACAAATCCCACAACTCCCAAAAGCAGTCCGACGCCGATGAACCCAAATGCGATGATCGTGCGCTTGCCTTCGGCCATGCCCGTCGCCATCTTCGCCCAGAGTTCGCTCATGCTGGAATCGTGCGGGACGATCAATATGCCGACGGCAATCAAAAAGCATCCGAACCCCAACAACGAAAGCCAACTCGGCGTTATCCGGGAACGTCCAGCTTTGTTTCCCAGTTCGCTGCGCGCGTAGCCGTATGAAAGATAAATCGACAGGCCAATCATCAACCAGGCTACAAAGCGCCACCAGGACGTGGGCGGCAGATAGTACATCAGAAAAATACATGATACGGCGCCGAGCATCGGCAGAAACCAGGCGCCAAAGGGAACCTTGAATGGCCGGTGCCGGTCTGGATCCTTGTAACGGAGAATCGTGATGCCGACGCACACCAACACAAAGGCAAACAGCGTCCCGATGTTGGTAAGGTCGACCATCTCGTCGATGCTCATCACTGCTGCAAACAGGCCGACGATAACGCCGGTCATGATCGTCGTGACGTGCGGCGTCTTGAATTTCGGATGTACCTTCGCAAAGACAGGGGGCAACAGACCATCGCGGGCCATCGAGAAGAAGATGCGCGGTTGTCCGAGTTGGAAAACAAGCAACACGGCCGTGTGCGCGACAACCGAGCCGAAGTCGACAAGTCCTGTGGCCCAGCGTGCGTCCGGCGCTACGAACCTGAGTGCCATTGTCAGCGGCTCTGCCTGTTCCGTTGCCAGTTTGTTGACCAGCACTGGATAAGGCATTGCACCGGTAAAGACGGCGGCCACCACGACGTAAAAGATCGTGCAGATGATCAGCGAGGCGATTATGCCGATGGGCAGATCTCGGGCCGGATTCTTTGTTTCTTCGGCCACGGTGGAAACAGCGTCAAAGCCGATGTAGGCAAAGAAAACCACGGCTGCCCCGGCCAACGTGCCACCCCATCCCATTGGTTGGAATGGATGCCAGTTCGTGGCCATCTTTGTTGGCGAAACCACGTAAATAAGAAAGCCTATGAAAAAAAGCAGCACCACGATCTTAACGCCCACCATGATGGCGTTGAATCCGGCCGACTCCCTGATACCCCACACCAATACAATTGTGATCAAGGCGACAATTCCGAAGGCGAGCAAATTGAACACAACCGGGACACCAAAAATGTGGGGCGCACTATCGATGAGGCCTGGTATTTTCCTGGCCGTGCGAAAATCAGTTGACAGCCATTGCGGGATATCGACGCCCAGCGCGTCATGCATAAACGATCTGAAATAATTCGCCCAACTGATGGCCACGGCCACGTTGCCGATGGCATATTCGAGAATCAAATCCCAACCAATAATCCAGGCGACTAATTCTCCCAGCGTGGCGTAGGAATAGGTGTAAGCCGAGCCGGAGATGGGCACCATCGCTGCCATCTCAGCGTAGCAGAGCGCTGTAAAGGCGCAGACGACTGCCGTGATGCCAAAACTCAGCATCAAGGATGGGCCGGCGCCGGGGCGCGCCGCATCGCCGGCAGCGGCGGTACCGACGGTGGCGAAAATGCCCGCGCCAATGATCGCGCCAATGCCGAGCAGCGTGATATTGAGCGGCCCAAGTGTGCGTTTCAGTTTGTGCTTTTGCTCGCTTAAGGCGGCCAGGATGTCGTCGAGGTTCTTGGTGCGAAAAATTCCTTTAAGCAAAGTGTTTCGCCCTCCGCAAAAGATGATGAATAAATCGCAACTGCTCGATTGGATCAGGAAGTGTAGCTGCGGAGTTTGGCACGGAACGCGGATTAAGGTAAAGAAAAAACTGCGGGAACGGGTGTTTGGAGTACCGACTTCAGTCGGGTCTTTGGTTTTTAGGAAGTGAGGCGTATAAACCGCCTGAAGGCGGTACTCTAAGCACCTCCATCGTTCCTCCATCGCCGATGGTCTATCGTCTATCGTCTTTTTTTGCTAGACTCCGCTGCCAGGCACTTATTCCGCTAATCAGTCGGAATTCCAGGGTACTTCTGCAATGGGCACCAGCA
Source organism: Acidobacteriota bacterium (assembly GCA_025463135.1). Classification (GTDB taxonomy): domain Bacteria; phylum Acidobacteriota; class Blastocatellia; order Pyrinomonadales; family Pyrinomonadaceae; genus JAOAPY01. The sequence continues at coordinate 189,275 of JAOAPY010000005.1, read as the reverse complement.
AAACTTTCGAAGAATTGAGCACGAGTTACGTCAATCTCGCTGCTTTGATCCGGCATCTGCGGCAGCAGGAGTTCATGGGCACCTTGCACGTTATCGTGGATCAATATGAAGCTGAAGTTCGCTTGCATGGGGCGAGTGAGCCGGCGGTGGCTGAGATTGATCGCGCTAACGGGCGTGCATCGGAAAGCGATGGCGCGATGGAGCGCTTGCTGGTGCACGCTCGCGAGCCGGGGGGCCGGATCGCCGTCTACGAAAATCGGGAAGGTCCGAAAGAAAGTCCGGCGGAAAGCAACGCCGGCGGCGCCCCGGTTAAGCGTAAGAGTGCCGCCGGGGCCGGTGCTGCTTTTACATCCGCGTTCCCCGCATCAACAACAACGGCCACCGAAGAAAATCCGGACGAAATGGATTGGGCGGATCTCATGGACGCCGGCGGCAAGTTGATCGGCGCCGTTGAGCGGGCGGTTGTATACCTCGGCGCGGATTTTGAATCAGCTTTCCGAGCCGCGCGCATCAGCCTTGGCGACGACTATCCATTTCTGGATCCAACGGCCGGCGGCCTGACCTATGCTGACAGAACAATCACTCTCAACGATCAGCCCGCGGCTAAAGTCTTTGTGTCTGCGCTGAGCGATTGCCTGCGGCGGGTCATCAACAAACTGGCGATTGGAAAAGATAGCAAGCGCTTTCGTGAAATCGTCGCCATCGAACTGGCTGTCGCCGCGCGTATGCGCCCAAACGGTCTGAGTCAATTCACTCCCCAACTCAACCAGATTGCCGGGACGCGCGTCCTGTAGGAATTTCGGATTGCGGATTTCGAATTGCGAATTCCGGACAGACCATTAATCCAAGTTTGAGAGGGCGCTAGTGGATTGAAATTCTAAATCCGCAATTCGAAATTCGAAATTTTTCCGTGTACCCCTTTCGAAACATTCTCTTCCCTACCGACTTTACGACGCACGCCCGCGCGGCGTTGAAGTATGCTGCGGCCTTCGCGCGCAGCGGGGGCGGGCGCGTAGTTCTCTTCAGCGTACAGAGTGCAAAAGTTCCTGAAAACCTGCTGACGCTTCCGGAACATGTGTTTGAAGAGCAGGAAAATCGCTGGCTCGTCCAGTTGCGCGCGCAGGTGCAAGAGTTGCTGTCGGATCCCCTTCTTTCCGGTCTTGAAGTTGAACCGGTAATTGTTGAAGGCGAGCCGGCGTCGGAAATTGCGCGGGCCGTGCGCGGCTATGGCATTGATCTGGTAACGGTGGTGACCCACGGTCGCAAAGGGCTCTCGCGCGCGCTTTGGGGTTCGACGGCCGAAGAGATCATTGCCGAAGCACCGTGCCCAGTGCTCACCATTCGGCCGCCGCAACACGATTTTGTGGAGTACCGGGGTAAGCACTCGGAAATCCACTTGAATCGTATTCTGTTGGCCACAAACTTTCGCCCATCGTCATCGGCCGCTACCCAGGTGGCGCATCAACTCGCCAATCGTACCGGCGCCGAACTGCACGCTGTCTATGTGATTGGCGATTACATCGAACAGATTTCGGTAATGTTTCCCGAGGGCGGGCTCGGCGCGCTTACTCATCTGCGCAAGTACGTGCAGGAAAAGATGGCGCTGCTCAGACGCGAAGACGATCCGCCCGCCATCTCGCACATCGCGGAGGGCCGGCCTTATGAAGAAATCGTTACCCTGGCAGCCGAAAAGGAGGCAGACCTGATCATCATCGGCACCAATGTTCACGCCTCGCTGTTTGGCGGGACGCCGGTGCTGGGTTCAGAGATTGAACGAGTGGTCCGCAATTCCCCCTGTCCCGTTTTGTGTGTGCCGTCTGGTAAAGTAGTCACTCCCCTGCCGGCCCGAATAAGTGTCCCGGTACCGCAGACATGAAATGAAAGGCAAACTCCTTATTCGCAAAGGAACCTTGAATCGGCACCGTTTAGAAAGCGCACTTGTGCGCCCGACGTTCGAGAAATTCAGGTACGTGGTTATAGTGCGCGCGGGCGCACCAGTGCGCTATCAAAACGGAATTGAAAACCCGATAGAGTAATTAACAATGAAGCAGTTCGCCGTTACCATCCTCGCCTTATTCATTTCGGCTCTGGCGCTGATCGCACCGTCAACCGCGCACAAACAAAACGCAGCGCAACGTCGCGGCGCCCTGCATGATGAACCCGATCTCACCCACTATTACCGTGCAGCGCTGCCCGAAGACTATCGCCCGCTAAACCGATCCGCACTGCCGGAGGCGGCTAACGCCAGTGTCCTCGTACGTGATGCGGTAGTCAGCAATTCAAATCCTTCATTGGCCTCAAGCGACACTTTTGGAGATAGCGAAGCCAGCATCGCTGTGAATCCGTCGAATCCCAACGAAATTGTTCTGACGACTTTCTCAGGTTCATGGACCAGCAGCAATCAGGCGCCGCTTTGGCAATCGCTTGATGGCGGCAACCTTTGGACAAAACAATTTTCTGTGCCGATACCGACCGGCCGAGCTTCAACGGCCACCGGTTGTCCCTGCGATCAGACAGTTGACTTTGGTCCTGCCAATACGCTCACGGGAGTTTTCCAGAGCGGCAACTACACCGATCTTTTCAGCGGGTCGACGTTGAATGCTGCCGGCGCCGGTTCGTGGAACTGGCTGCTTGGCAGCGACAGCCGCGCCGTGGGGTTGAACGTTCTGCAAAGTGTCGGCGGCGATACGGACCAACCCTGGCTGCTCGTCAATCGCGATCCCTTCGATGCGAGCCGGCAAAATGTTTATATTGGCTTCGTTAACCTGGTTGTCGATCCACCTGTCTATGATTATGCCGAGATGCGTGTCGCCGTCTCGCGCGCAACCAATCCACCTAACTACACACTACAGAAGCGCGCCGGCGTTTCTTATACGCCTTGCATTAATCCCGGCTTCAGGCTGACAACTGATTCGCGCAATGGATATGTTTATGCCCTCTTTCAGGAACAGGCGAACCAGGCTTGCCGCCCTGATTACCAGACGATCAACTATCGTTTAAATCGTTCGACCGATGGCGGCAACACCTGGTCCTTGAATGGAAATATCAACGGGATGATCGTCGCCACGGGTGATTCGACACAGCCCACTCCAAAGTTCGCGACTGTTAATGCGCTGTTCGGTGGCGTGCTGCACGCGGCTGTCGATCCCAACAACGGTGATGTTTACTACGTCTATGGCAACCGAGATCCGGTCTCGACGAACAATCGCTTGAGCATAGTCAGAGTAAGAGACAACGGGCATGGAGGAATGCGAGCTGACCCGCCCGTATTCGTAACTGATCCGGTGCAGGCCGCACTGCCGTCGGTGGCCGTGGCCGGCGATGGCACCGTCGGCGTGCTCTATACGGAGTACGGGGGATTTTCGCCGCCCGGCAACGGCTTTCCTGTCTTCTCGACTCGCCTTGCGCTCAGCAATGATCAGGGCCGGACTTTCAGCTCCATCACCCTCGAAACTTTCCTCTCGCCGGCAAAGGATAACTTCGATTCGCGCCAACGAGTATTGGGCGATTACAACCAGATGAAAACCCTGGGCACAACTTTCTATGGCGTTTTTACGGGAAGTGGGATTCCCTTTGGCCGTACCTTCTCCAATCTGGATCCGATTTTCTTCAAAGTGCAAACACCGGCAACGTCGTCCAACATACAGTTCAGCAGCGGCAGCTTTTCTGCTTCTGAAGCGAACAACTCAGCAACCGTCAATGTCACACGCGGCGGCGATACGAGCACGTACGCTACGGTCCAATACGCGACGAGTGACGGCACCGCCAGGCAGCGCAAGGACTACACACTCGCAAACGGCACGATTACTTTTGCGCCGGGTGAGACCAGCAAGAATTTCAAAGTGCTGCTCACAAACGATAACTATGTTAATGGCGATCGCACGATTAACCTGGCTCTCAGTCAGCCGGCCGGCGCCGCACTAACGGGCCAGACCACTGCGACACTGACTATCAATGACGATGACAGTGTCACGCCCACGGTAAATCCGATCGACGATGCCGGAACATTCGTGCGGCAGCACTATTCCGATTTCCTTAACCGCACACCCGATCAGGCCGGCTTGGATTATTGGACCAATCAGATCGCGCAATGCGGCAGCGACCAGAGTTGTATTCGGACCAAACGCATTGACGTCAGCAACGCTTTCTTTTACGAGCAGGAGTTCCAGGAGACGGGCGCATTCGTGTATCGCATGTACAAAGCCTCGTTCGGACAACGGCCCACCTATGCGCAGTTCATGCCCGACCGTGGTCGCATCATCGGCGGTCCGCAACTGGCAGCCACGAAAGCAACTTTCGCCGAGAGCTTTGTAGAACGACAGGTGTTCTTGACGCAGTATCCGATCACACTCACCTCAGCCGAATACGTGGATGCGCTGAACACAAACACGGGTAATTCACTGAGTACCACGGAACGCGATGCGCTGGTCAACGGTCTCGAGAGTAATCCGGCGAACGAGACCAGGGCCACAGTGCTAAGCAAGATCGCGGAGAATGCCGCTTTTGTCGCGCGTGAGTACAACACCTCGTTTGTTCTGTCGGAATATTTTGGTTACCTGCGCCGCGACCCGGACGCCAATGGTTTTCAATTCTGGCTCGACATTCTCAACAGCTTCCCCCCTCGCAGTGTCACTGGGCAACACTCGATGGTCTGCGCTTTTATTACTTCAACCGAATACCAGCAGCGTTTCAGTTCGATCGTCACTCACAGCAATCAGGAATGTGGTTAGAAGAACGGCAGGCAAGTAGGGCATCGCGCGCGGAAACTTTTCATCAAGGATTACTCGCGAGCGGCGACGGCAACAATTTCGATGAGCAACCCTGGCGCCAGGTCAACTTGAAAACAGGACCGTTGAGGCCACGTAGCTGGATCCGGACCGATCCACTCTTGCCAAACGACATCGAAGGCGTTCCGTGATCCGATATCTGCGAGCAAAACCTGCACCGACAACATTCGCTCACGATTCGATCCAATATCGCGCAGCGATTGATCAAGCCGAAGAAGCGTGTCCGCGACCTGCCCCGCAAAATCCGCGTTGACATTGGCTGTGTTCGCCACTACCCACACCAAAGATCCGAACGCAACGGCACGGCTTCTTCCCGGACCCCTGGCCGCCAATCGCTTGATGTCGTGGTCCATATGCTTCGGAGGTTCTACCGTTATTAGCTTTCGGATGAAGCTCGCCTGCGTCTGATCGCGATAAAGATCACAGCGAATATTGTCACGCCCGCCGAAATATACCGTGCCGGCCAGTCTCTCTCTCTAATAAAGATCACCAGGGCAGTAACAAAGCAGCTCAAGCTCGCAAGGAGACCAAGCACAATCGCTATTTTTCCTGTTGTGCTAAAACTATTTTTTGTCATGGGTCCACTTCTAACTTACTTTGCAGGGCTTCCAGATAATTAGTTCTTCGTTTCTCTAGTCATTACAGGGTCAAATTTGTTTCAGCCCGCGTAGCCGGCGAAGGCAAAACTTAACCCTTGCGATGATTTGAATCAGAGGTTCTTTCAATCTGTGTCTCTTCGAAGCCCCCATTCTGCCGACAGACTGACAGTCTGTCCTACGCAGCCAACCAAAACCCGTGGGCGGCATCTATCTTGCTTGCCCATAATATCGGGAACGTCATTCTCTCAATTTTTATCTTTATGGGGCTGTATTTTCCGCGTCGGACCCCGCACTGTTAAAGTGTGAGAGTGTTTTTCCACGAATGCCGAGCAATTTCCCGCATTTTCGTGGTCATATTTGACCGCTGTATCGCCCAGGTTCAATGAGGATTAAGAACTCACGCTCCCCGGTTACCCTTTTTTGCTGCTCCCTGCTGGTGGCGGCCTCACTCGTGTTCGGAGGCTCGCAGACCCAGAAGGCGCTCGCCTCTGAAGACGACTTCGTTGCCGGTGAAGTTGTCGTCAAGCTTGCCTCGACCGCGGATTTAGCCGGTATTGAGTCGCAGTATTCCCTGGGACCCGCGGCGTCGACCTTCCAATTCGGCGCGCGCCCAATCTATCGTCTGAAGATCATGGACGGGATGGCCGTCAATGCCAAGGTCGCGGCCCTGCTTGTGGACCCGCAATCGCGAGTTGTTTACGCGGAGCCCAACTTTATCGCGCTGCCGCCTGAGGGTGGAGGGAACTCCTGGAATATTGGCAACTCCTGGAACATAGGTGGTGACGCCGGCGCTTACGTTGCTCAATGGGCGCCGCAGAAAATTAATCTCGCCACGGCTCATCAGGTGAATCGCGGCACCGGGCCCAACGGTCCCATCAAGGTGGCGGTGCTTGATACCGGCATTGACGTTACACATCCGGTCCTTACCGGACATATGCTGCCGGGCTATGACTTTGTGGACATGGATAACGATCCGAGTGAAGTCGGCAGCCGGCAAAGTGGACCATACGGGCACGGCACGCATGTCGCCGGCCTGGTTGCGCTGATTGCGCCCGAGGCAAAGATCATCCCCGTCAGAGTTTTGGACCATCAGGGCATTGGAAATATCTGGGTGTTGGCCGAGGCCGTGGCCTACGCGGTCGATCAGGGCGCGGACGTCATTAACATGAGCCTGGCCACGCCGCGCCAAACTCACCTGATGCGCAGCGTACTTAACAAGGTATGTGACGATCTGCCCGTGCCCGGCGAAGAAGATTTTCCCGCCACTACAAATCCTTTCCTGGTGGTCGTAGCGGGGGCCGGAAACACTTCCGACTCAACCAAAATGTATCCGGCCGCGGAAAACGTTGGTGGGCTGCTGGCCGTCGGAGCCACAACACAACAAGACGCGCTGGCGAATTTCTCGACACGCGGTTCGTGGATTCAGGTCGCTGCGCCTGGTGAAGGAATTTTGAGCAGCGTGCCCGGTGGCTCGTTTGGCACCTGGAGCGGTACCTCAATGGCGGCGCCGATAGCCGCAGGCACGGCGGCATTAGTCCATGCCACGTTCCCGCTTTTGACAAATAAAAAGATCGTGCAACATCTCGCGCGGAATGCGACAGATATCGGTGGACCAGTGAAGAACCGCCTGGATGCCGGGAGGGCCTTGACCACGCAGCCGGAAGTTGAGCCGAGCCCTTCACCAACACCGTCGCCCAGTCCGACCCCAACGCCGAGTCCCACGCCGTCGCCGAGCCCAACTCCAACTCCGAGCCCCACGCCGTCACCGAGTCCGACGCCGTCTCCCACTCCTGCGCCGTCGAACGCGGTTGATGGTTCACAGTTTTTCGTGCAGCAGCACTATGCAGACTTTCTCAATCGGCAACCTGACGCGAACGGGTTCGCTTATTGGACGGAACAAATCGAGGGGAACAGCGATAACAATCCAACGGCTTGCCCCAACGGCGATTCACTCTGCTTACTGCAGCGACGCATCAGTGTCAGCGCGGCTTTCTTCATCGAAACAGAGTTTCAGGACACCGGCGGATTTGTCTACCGCTTCTATAAGTCTTCGCTTGGTCGCAGGCCTGGCTTTGCAGAGTTTTCCTCCGACCGCGCGCAAGTTGTAGGAGGCGCGAATCTGGAAGCAAAGAAACAGACTTTCGCCGCGGACTGGATACAGCGTGCCGAATTCCTGCAAAAGTATCCCGCCGGCATGGGTGGCGTTCAGTTTATTGATGCCTTGATTCAGAGTGTGATGCAAACATCAAGCGTGGATCTGTCAGGCCGGCGTCAGACGCTGATTGATGATTGGAGTACCAACCAAAGTCGCGCGCGCATCGTGCGCCTGGTTGCTGATGATTCACATTTTGCACCGGCTGAATACAATAATGCTTTTGTGTTGATGCAATACTTTGGCTATCTCAGACGCAACCCGGACCAGGGTGGATATGATTTCTGGTTGAACGTGCTGGATAACCGCGTACCCAATAACTATCGGGCGATGGTCTGCGCTTTTATCACTGCAGCCGAGTATCAAAGGCGCTTTGGCACAGTGATCACGCACAGCAACGCCGAGTGCGGTCCTTGACTGTCCGATAAGCTTCAGCTTGTCGTCGAGTTTCGACAAGTAGTAGTACCTGGAGCAGGCGACGACAAACTGAAGTTCGTCGGACGCCTTACCCCACACCCTTCCCCCTACACCCTCGTCTCTTCGCCCTTTGCTCTCTGCCCCTTTCCCCTGCTAATCTTCTCTTTCAATCACCCCGGTTACATTTTTGAAAAGGAGTTTCCGTTCATGAAAAAGCAACGAATTTTCTCTCTCGCACTGGCTGCGGTTCTGCTGCTGGCGGGCGCTGTGATGGCAGGTAGCGGTCGCACTGACGAAGCCGCGTTGGCGGCCCCCGCAATCGGCTCCGCGGTCGAAGATTTTTCCCTCCTCGGTACCGACGGCAGTAACCACACGCTAAGCTCGCTGAGAGGCAAGAACGGTTCGGTACTGATCTTTATCTCAGTGCAGTGTCCGGTCTCCAATGGCTACAACGAGCGGATGGAAGCGCTGGCCCAGGCTTACGGGAAACGTGGTATCAATGTTATTGGCATCAATTCGAACGCCACGGAAAATGCCGATGCGGTCAAGGCCCATGCCGCCGAAAAGCATTTCACCTTTGCAGTGCTCAAGGACGCAGGGAATAAGATCGCTGACAAGTTGGGCGCCGCGCGTACCCCCGAAGCGTATCTGCTCGATGCGAACAACAAGCTCGTCTATCACGGGCGCATCGACAACAGCAAAGACGAGTCGCAGGTTAACTCAACCGAATTGCGCGACGCGATGGATGCCTTGCTGGCCGGCAAGCCGATTGTAAAAACAACCGCCATGGCTTTCGGCTGCTCAATTAAAAGGGCCTGATGCGCAGGGGCGTTCTACTTTCCTTACTTCTTGGTGCCAGCATCCTGGCTGCGAGTGTCGCGGCCCCGGCGCAGAGGCGTCGCGGCCGCACCCGCACGGCGGCAGCTCCCATCGTAGTGCGGCCGGTGGACCTGGCAGGGTTCAAACAACTATTGCATCTCGATCAGAAGTCCAATCCTGAGAAGGCCAAACCGCTGCTCGTAAACTTCTGGGCCACCTGGTGCGATCCCTGTCGTGAAGAGTTCCCCGACCTGGTAAAGATCGACAACGACTATCGATCTCAGGGACTGGACTTCGTTGCGATCTCTCTGGACGACCTGCCGGACATCAAGACAGCGGTTCCGAAATTTCTGCGGGAGATGCAGGCAACGATGCCCACGTACCTGTTGAATGTTTCCGATCCGGAGCCTGCGATTCTCAGCGTTGACAAGAGTTGGACCGGCGCTTTGCCCGCCACCTTTCTGTATGACGCGGATGGCAAAGTGGTCTTTCATCAATTCGGGCGGATCACGACCTCGGAGTTGCGCGCCGCGATAGAAAAGCTGGTAGGCAGTAAGCACTAGGCAGTAGGCAGAAAAATCTGCTGCCTTCTGCTGTCTGCCTACTGCCTACTGATTATGGAACCCATCACTCCCGAAGTAGTCTCCGCTCACAATCTCACCGATCAGGAGTTCGCCCGCATCGAAGAGTTGCTTGGACGCGAGCCATCAATGGCAGAGTTGGGTATCTTTTCGGTGATGTGGTCAGAACATTGCTCCTACAAATCATCGCGCGTGCACCTGCAGCGCCTGCCCAGTACCGGCGAGCGAGTCATCGTCCCTCCAGGAGAAAACGCAGGCGTAGTACATATCGGCGATGGCTGGTGCGCGGCCTTCAAAGTTGAATCACATAATCATCCTTCTTTCATCGAACCATTTCAGGGGGCGGCCACCGGCGTTGGGGGTATTCTCCGCGACATCTTTACCATGGGAGCGCGTCCGATTGCGGCGATGAACAGTCTGCGCTTTGGCTCTCTCGACCATCCACAATACGGACGACGCAATCGGTCCCTGCTGGCCGGGGTAGTGGCGGGCATCGCGCACTACGGCAATGCTTTTGGAGTGGCCACTGTCGGTGGTGAAGTGGCGTTCGACGATGCTTACTCACACAACCCTTTGGTCAATGCTTTCGCCCTGGGTCTGGTGAAGCAGGAACAGATCTTTTTTGGCAAGGCAACGGGCATTGGGAATCCGATACTTTACGTAGGCGCCAAAACCGGGCGCGATGGTATTCACGGCGCCACCATGGCTTCGGCGGAATTTGACGACGAGGCACTCGAGAAGCGGCCCACGGTGCAGGTCGGCGATCCATTTTTGGAAAAGCTTTTGCTCGAAGCCTGTCTCGAAGCGATGCGCAGCGGAGCGGTGGCCGGGATACAGGACATGGGAGCTGCGGGCCTTACCTCTTCGTCATGCGAGATGGCGGCCCGGGCCGGCACCGGAATCGAGATCGATCTCTCGCTTGTACCACAGCGCGAAACAGGAATGACAGCCTATGAGATGCTGCTCTCGGAAAGTCAGGAGCGCATGCTGATCGTGGCCCATGCGGGACGCGAGCGTGAGGTCGTAGACATCTTTCGCAAGTGGGACCTGGACGCCGTCGTCATCGGCCGCGTGCGCGACAACCAACGCATGCGGGTGATTCACAACGGCGAAACCGTAGCTGACATTCCTGTCTCAGCGCTTACAGATGAAGCTCCGCGTTACGAACGCCCAATGTCGGCTCCCAAGATCAAAGACCCAAGTCCAAAGACTGAAGAACAAAGTACAAAGCACAAAGATCAAAATCCACAGGACTCACTGCTAAGCCTACTCGCATCACCCAACCTCGCCTCAAAACAGTGGGTGTATCGCCAGTACGATCACATGGTGCGCACCAACACCGCGGTCCTGCCCGGCGCTGATGCGGCCGTCGTGCGCATAAAGGAAACGCGACGCGCTCTGGCTATTTCGCTTGACGGCAACGGACGTTATTGCGCCGCCGATCCGCGCACCGGTGCAATGCTGTTAGTGGCGGAGTCGGCCCGCAACGTGGTCTGCGTGGGCGCGCGTCCTTTGGCTATTACCAACTGCTTGAATTTCGCTTCGCCGGAACGACCGGAAGTCATGTGGTCTTTTTCCGAGGTGATTGACGGCATGGCCGAGGCCTGCAGGGCGCTGAATACGCCGGTTGTTTCCGGCAATGTCTCGTTTTATAACGAAACCGAAGGTTCGGGAATTTTGCCGACGCCGGTCATCGGCATGGTCGGGCTTATTGAAGATGTGCGCCGCGTTATTCAACCAGGTTTCAAGAAAGAGGGAGACCTGGTGGCGCTGTTGGGCGAAACGCATGACGATCTTTCTATCAGTGAATATGCAGCGACGGTGCTCGGACAATCGACGGCAGATATGATTGCGGATGGCCGGGTGCCGCAGATCGATCTGGGTCGCGAACTAGCCGTGCAGGCGGTATGTCTGGAAGCGGCCGAGGCCGGCCTGCTCCGTTCGGCTCACGACTGCTCTGACGGCGGGTTGGCGGTGGCCCTGGCAGAGTCCTGTTTTTCATCGCTCAACACGGCGGCTATTGGAGCGCAGGTTGCGCTCAATGAAAATCTTTCTGTTCCCAGTCTGCTGTTCGGCGAATCAGCCTCACGAATCCTGGTCAGTTTTGGCGAGCAGTCACGCGCAGCTGTGGCAGAAATTGCCGCGCGCCACGACTGTCCTTTGGCGGTGCTGGGCCACATAACAGGCACTGAGTTGAGCATCACCGTAAGCGGCGAAAATGTTATCAAAGCCTCTGTCGCCGATCTGGAAAACGCCTGGAGAACGTCGCTTGGCAAGAAGCTGCGCGCCGAAGCCCTGGTTGTGGCCGGCTAAGTAGCGCGTAGCCGGAGAGCCCGCTGTGCATCCGGTCATCTATCTCAACAAGAGCATGCTCGAGGCCGCGAAGGCCCGCATCGCGCCCGTGTCCTCAGCGATGCTCTATGGCCGCGGTGTTTTCACCAGCGTGGCCATCTACCAGGGCCAGCCCTTCCTCTGGCCCGAGCACTGGGCGCGTCTCAATCAACATGCAGAGCGACTCGGAATAAGTTGCGAGGACTGTAGTAAAGATACTGTAGGTACCGCACTCAGGAAATTGATTGCTGTAAACCAGGTGCGCGAAGGCCGCGCCCGCGTGATCCTGCTGGGTCGCAGCAGCCGCCATGTTTGGCAAGCGAAACCGCCGGGGCCCCGCAAGACAGATCTGCTAATCATGACCGGCGAGCCGCAAAGGGTTTCGCGATCCGGCGTCGGCATCGCGGTCTCTCCTTATCGTTTTAATTCTTTCTCACCGCTGGCGGGAATCAAGAGTCTGAACTATCTGGACCATGTGTTGTCATGGGAAGAGGCGCACGCACGCGATTTTGACGAAGCGGTAATGCTGAATGAACGCGGCGAAATTGTTTCCGCCACGATGGCGAATATCTTCTGGGCCAAAGACGGGACGGTGCACACGCCGGCGCTAAGCACCGGAGCACTGGCGGGAGTCACACGCGAATGCGTGATTGATCTGGCGGCCCAGCACTTTGTGCCGCTGATTGAAGGCGTTTATAACCTGCAGGATCTGACGGAGGCCGACGAAATATTCCTGACTTCCGCGGGTTTGGGTGTGGCCATCGTCACGGCCTTTGATTTTCGAACGTATTCAGTGGGAGCAGGAAGCCTGGCGGCGATACTACGTGAGGCTTTCGATAAGCTCAGCGGCCGTTAGGGAATATTGTTAGGCGTCAAACATCCAAGATCGCACTGTGGATTATTCCATCTCGTTCACACCCGGTTGAAATCGGGTGAGAATGAAATGAATTCTTACTCCTCCTGGTGCTCACCCAGGAAGACAGTTCATCCCCCACGATCCGCGGGCGGGACGCCCGTGCCACTTCGTTACTGTTTCCTTGCCAACACTACCGGCGCCTGTTCGGCAGCCCGAATCTTTTCATAAAAACTGCGCACCGCCTGGTATTGATCAGAGGGAACGGTCAAGGCTTTTTGCGCCAAAGCCCGTGTAAAGACCAACTCGCCATCCTTGACTTCATAGGTGGTCTTATACGAACCGAAAGCGGTATCGAGCTTAACCGCGTCCGGCAATTCATCGACGTCAAATCCGACTGGCAGTTTCATGCGCATTGTCTCGGTAAAGGCGTTTGACTGCAGCACTATGGGATACTTGCGCTTTGGCTCAGTCAGCGCCAGCGCGTAACTCCGCGAAACGATCGCCGGTTTAAATACCAGCAATTTGTTCTGCATTAGCTGCCCATAGTCCGCCGCGGTGAAATCTATCTTCAGATCAAATCTACCCTCGACGCTGTTATCTTTGGATTCGACACTGCTGACCCTGGCCGCCGTCGCGCCATTGGAAATCCAGCCCTCGATTATTTTTCTGTAATTCGGACCTGATTCGTGACGATACTGGCTCCGATAAGCCGAGGCCCAGGAGCCGAGAGCGTTTTGCTGTACGTTGGCTGTGAGCGAACCGTCGGCGGCCAGCGTCGCGTGAATCTGTCGATCGAGGCCGTTGGTTTCGGGCGGTGTAATCGGCATGCGCATCAGCGTTCCGGCGTCACCCGTTATGACCAGGGCAAAACTCCCTTGCTCATGTTCCGGCAGATCGCCAACTGGAGTATCGTCATCGGTCGCATCAAAAATCAGCAATCGACCCAGCTTGGGATGCGTGATTACAGTCGCGACCTGCGTCTGGTCACTGACCTTGATGGCAATTATGCAGTGATTGAATTGGAACGGCGATGCCCACTCTTCCCGCACGTAAGTCGGATCTCCGGAATAAATAGCGAGCGGATAAGCCGTGATATCGAGCACCTTGAGCATGGCCCGCATCAGATTGGCTTTGTCTTTGCAGTCGCCATAGGATTTGGCAAACACTTCAGAGGCACTGTGAGGGCGCATGCCGCCGCCGCGGCTAACCCCGATGTCGATTGAAATATAGCGAATGTCCTGGACATAACGAGCGACCGCGCGAATCTTTTCTAATTCGGTCTTCGCATCCGCCGTCAACTGCTTAACTTTCGCGATGATCGAGGCATCGGGGACCCATTGTGGATCGTGCAGCCCGTTCAGCCAGCGAGAAACGTCGACCCAGTTGGCATAAGTCTGCACGCCATTGGGTTTCGTATCACCAGGGGGGAAGTAACTGATCGCCAAACGGGGAGCCAGGCTGGTTACCCTGGGACTGCCTGGTTCCAGCGGAATCGGCGGGATATCGCGGAGTTCCCAGCTATATGTCGACCCGCTCACCACCGGTTCAATATTTTCGTGATTAAAAGCCACGGCCCTGGCTTGCCACGCCGGCGGCAGATTCAATACGTATCGGGAAGCAAGGGTCGGCAGGCGTGAGGACTGAAAAGGAAATATGTCCTGCGAAAAAATTGATCGCTGTTCGGTCGTTGTCTGATACCCGAATACGGAGCCCGCGTCAGCATCCTTTGAAGCATCAATCAGCTTGATTCGTGATTCGTTGTAGATATCATTGGGATCTTCTGCCGCGTCGATGATGTCGTTCTTGTCATAACGTTTTGTCACACCGGAAGGGCGGATTAGCCAGGCGCGCATTTCGCGCACCTTACCGGCATCGCTTTCATAGAACTCACGAGCGTAAGCATAGTCGCGCCCTTCGCGAATGAGAATGCGCACCGCAAAAGTAGTGACCGTGGTCACGCGACCGTCCTGGCTGACGGTAACGCGGTGCTCATGTGCGAGGACTACGGCGGGTACATCCTTGTCGTAAGCAGGGACTTTAAGAGCTGCCGCTTGCTGCAACCAGCCGGGGGCGTCATCACCGTAGGCAAATGAAGGCGCCGCGAAAGCCAGCAGGCAAGTGAGAATTCCGAGAGATCGTTTGAGCATGTTGGTAAATCCTTTGGAGCCGATGGGGCTTGTTTCCCAGCGTGAAATCCGGGCGCCGCGTAATGCGACGCTCGTCAGTTCGAGGCCGCCGTCGCTGCACCCTGCTTCAGAGTAATGGTGTGACCATCCTGTTTATGCACCGTTTCAAAATAGGCTTTCAGCTGTGGGTAGCTGTTTAGCGGGAACAGGATGTTGCCACCGCCGCCAAAGAAAAAACTGCGCTTGTAGATGAGCGTTTTCCCGTCTTTGGTAATGGCCGCACTGGGTTTGTATTCGCTGACGGCTCCGCCGCTGAAAGGAGATGGAGCTTCGGCACTGTCCAGAGCAAAACCCGTGGGCAGTTCAAAAGTCACTTCATCTTCCTCGGACCAGGGATAGTGAAAATAGACGACGTTCTTTCGATCAGTGGCTGAAAACAATGGGCCCAGGCCCTTCTGAAAAAACGCCGGCTGCAGAAATAATCGCTTACCTGTTCTTTGGGCGTAGCCCGGAACGCGGACATGGTAAACATACGTGAAGGGCTTGCCGGGATCGGTGACATTCTCAATCTTGATATCCGAGAGTTCAGCCGTGCTCATTCTCTCTTTAAGACTCTCTCGCAGGGTTTCTTCGCGTTGGGTGGGTGAGTCGCCGTCGTTCTGGTTCTTTTTATCGACGGAGGAATGTCCGTAATATTCGACCCGCACGTTGCCTTCAATCGTGCCATCTTCACTCAGGGTGAACTTGGCCGTCCGTTTTTGTTTCGATTTTTCGGGACCGGAGAGCGGCGTTTTGATCCAGGTCGGTTCCCTGGGATCGGAAAGCAGAGCGTCTTCACCCTCTTCCTGCCAGCGCAGCATTCCCTGTGGCACATAGGTGCTGGCCGGATCGTAAAAGCGCCATTGGTCGCCAACATGGACGGCAATGTCATAGGTTCTGATGAAGTAGTCGTCAGGGAACGATCGATCCACAAAGACGTCGCTGCGATCGCCCAGGTTCACTACGCGGGCTTCCAAACCAGCCGCCGTGGCCAAAGCCGCGAACAACATGTCGATATCGCGGCCGCTGCCCATACCGCGCTTCAGTGTGTCTGAGGGCGATTTGTTCTCCTTAACTTTGGCGCGCTCTTCGGCGGTTAGTCCCGAAGAATCGTTATTCACATTCTTAATACTGGTGCGGCAAAAGTCGAAAATTCGTTCGAGCTTCTGTTCCGGAGTTGCCGCGTCACCGATTGCCCTGGCGGCCGCCTGTTTGACTTCGTCACTGACTTTCATGAGCGACTTGTAGGTCTCGTATTTTTGTTTACCCAGATCTTTCCAGTATTGGTCCGCGCTTACTTTTCTGTCTTCCGTGTAATAGAGCAGTAACCAGGGCCGGACTGAATCCTCGGGAGGCATGCGTGCTTCTTCGTGAAAAGCCGGCACGCTCTTCATTGAAATACTGTAAAAACCGTTCTTCTCCTTCGTGATGGGGCCCGGATCGGCCTGAAAGGCTTTCGCCCTCATTCCATAGATAGGGTTGTCGAGCGGTTTGATGTAGTACTTGACCAACTGCACTGGAATGTCACGTTGAAATTGCAGCCGCAGGTGGTCTGCAAGCGAATCATTGTGTACTTCCCGGTAGCGATATTCGATGATGGCGCCCGGCGCCACGCCCGGCATGGCAAAGGACTTGGCCTTAACTTTTAGACCACTCGCTTTGACAATGGTCCGTTCAAACACGTCCTCTTTCTTCAGTTCGATGATCGAACCGTCAGGTTTGACGGTGCGCGCGGAAATGTCTTTGATGCTCCAGCTGCTCAAATAAGGGATATCGATGCGGCTCTGTGATTCGCGCCCTCGCTCGGTAAAGATTTTTATGCGCAGATAATGATTGAACACGGTGCGCAGCGACCCGCCATCGAACTCGTCGGCAACTTTCACTTCCCAAAAGATGGCTTCGGCATCGGCGTCTTTTTCGACAACCGCGGCCTTCAGCGCCAGATCCGCGAGATCGATTGGGCGCCAGTCGTCGCCTCCGGCCCAGGCGGCCACGGGAGAAAGGAACACAAGGCACAGCGATACCAACAGGGATTGGAGGAAACGATTGGAAAACATATTCTTTGACCTTTCACTAAATCGCGGCGAGAGCTGAGCCGTTCTTGACGCGAGTTGGAGGATAAATCGAAAGCGGCGCGCGCTGGTGGGCGCCGGCATTCGAATGAATTATTAAGATCGGGAAATGACCTATTTGTTCAGCGATAGCGAACAAATGCCGTTCAGGGTTGCTCGGTTCGGCCGCTAATTCTACTGAGAAATCCTTGGGATGAAAAGCAGACGAGTGCCCGTAGGGCAAAATAACATTTCTAAAACGGCACTTCTGCAAATCAGTTGTTCGTTCGTCAGCGAGGATTGGGAATGGAAATTTCCACAAAATCCGGAATCAGCACGTAAAGGCTACGAAAACGGGCCAATCTTTGTCAAACGGAGCTTAGGGGTAGTGGGTCAGTTTGATGTCCGATGAGCTTTAGCTTGTCGTAACGCCGCGACAAACTCAAGTTTGTCGGACATTTGCCGCGAAACTGACCCCCTACCTACTACCGCTGCCCACCTTCCCCTTGACAATCTGGGGAAGCTGCGGTTACGCTGTCCCCCAGACCATCCGGGGGAACCGTAATCATGGCTAATGCGCGCACCGATCTGATGCAAGGCACGCTGGAGCTCTTAATTCTTAAGACGCTTTCGCGTGATGCCATGCACGGCTACGGTGTGGCCCAGCGTATACACGACGTGGCTGACGACTTGCTCAAGATCGAAGACGGCTCACTTTACCCGGCGCTTTATCGCATGGAAGAGCGTGGTTGGATTACCTCAGAGTGGGGCCTGTCCGAAAACAACCGGCGCGCTAAATTCTATAAGCTGACCCGAGCGGGCCGAAAACAGCTCGAGGCAGAGAGCGCCAACTGGAAACGCGTTTCGCAGGCGATTGCCAGAATTCTGCAAACTGCGTAGCGACTGTTGCCGGACTGAAAGACGATGAGGGACCGCGATGAAACCGTGGCGAATTTTCAAACCGGATAAAAAAGAAATTGAGCGCGAGATCGAAGAGCAGATGCGTTTTCATATTGATCTGCTCACCCAGGCCAACCTGCAGCAGGATATGTCCGCGAAAGAAGCGAAAGAGGCCGCCCTGCGACGCTTTGGCAATGTCGAGCAGATCAAAGATCAATGCGCTCAAATCCACCGCAGGAGTCAGCCCCTTACCCGCGCTTTGAAGACTCTTTTCCTGCTCTTGTTTCTCTCTGGAGTGCTGGTGCGCGTTTTCAACACTGAACTACATCTTACCCACCTGGGCGATCTGTTGATTGCTGTTCCGGCGCTGGGCAGTCTGCTGCTTTATGTGCGCAGCCTGAATCCCTCCAGCTTTATGGCCAAGTCTGAAACCTCTTCGCCATTGATGCTCAGCGAACGCACCGACCTGCCAATTCCGGCTTACGACCAGCGAAATCTTACACCGGTCGAGCGCGTCATCTCTGATCGGTAAGCATCTGGAAATCCGCTTCTCCATAAAACTTCGAAGACGTTTCGAAAGGGACAGGTCTGTCTTCCTGGCTGCGGGTTTTTGCAGCCGATGGATGCATTAAAAGGTAATATTGATCCACTAATCTTTTCCAAGCCTGTGAATCGCGCCCAGTACCTGCTCGGAAAATTCTTTGGCAACTTCTTTGTGCTGGTGTGCTGTCAGGCTGTTTTCCCGCTGACACTGCTGGTGCTGCAGGCGTTTCGCACGTCGCAGATGATTGTCCAACCGGTACGAGTGTTCCCCTATTTCAAACACTTCTACTGGCTGGCAATCGCGTTGTTGTGTATCGTGCTCTCGCACTTTTTCTATGCGCGCAAGACAAACGGAAGCCTGAGAGACTGAGCTGGGCGCTGAAACTTTAACTGCTCCGTTTAGAGGAATACGATGCTTAAGTTGGAAACTGAACGACTGATCCTGCGCATGCTGAGGGTGGACGATGCCGAAGAGTATGCGCGCATCCACGGCGACCCGGAAGTAATGCGCTATCTGGGAGGGAAACCGTTTTCGACACTCGAGGCCTGGCGGCACATGGCGTTCCTGGTGGGCCACTGGGAGTTGCTTGGCTATGGGCACTTTGCAGTGGAAGAAAAATCGAGTGGTCGTTTAATCGGACGCATTGGTTTTTTGAATCCGGAGGGATGGCCCGGCTTTGAGATCGGCTGGACCCTGGCGCGTGAATCATGGGGTAAAGGTTATGCTATTGAAGGCGCGCGGCGGGTGCTCAGCTATGGCTTTGAAGAGTTGGACCGCGAGCATGTCATTAGTCTCATCAATCCCGATAACACGCCTTCAATCAAAGTCGCCGAACGCCTCGGCGAAAAGCTCGAAGGCAAAACCGAGCTGTTTGGGAACGAGGTGCTGATCTATGGGATCGATCGCGCTGATTGGGTCACATAGAAATATCAGCCACAGATGAACACAAATAACACACTGCCGGCCCCGCAAACCGTTTCAACGTCGCCTTCGGACTCACCGTCATATCTGATTGTGCTGACTCGGTGTCTATCCGTGTAATCTGTGGCGAGAAGCGATTGACATGTGGAAGTCCTGTCCTTATTGCCGCGATTATTCATTTGACGAGCAGGCGTTGCTCAACCTCACTTACTTCAAGGATCAACCCTGCAAGAGTTGCGGCAAGCTGGTGCGCAACGACGGCCTGCGTCAGTTGCTCTTGCTGCCGGCCATACTTGCAGGTCTGTTGTCAGGTGCAGTGATCCTTTTCATCATCCCACCCTGGCTGACTCCAATTGGTTGGTTGCTGCTCGTCATATTCGGGTTTGTTCCCTTGTTACTGTTGCCCAAGCCGATTAAGGCAGATGGACGCGTACTCGCGCTCTTTGATCCGGATCCGAAAAATGACAAAGCGATCATGGTTGAAGGCTGGGAGAGTGAACAGCTTGACCTGATAATCGCCGGCTTCATTGCGAAAGAGGATTCAACCGCGCCTCATTACACGATTGAGATTGATCAGCAGCGTGAGGACTGTTATCTACTGACGTTTCCTGATGACATTCATCCTGCCATTTTCGCTGCGCTGATCCATTACCTGCAGTATCCTGTTGAGTTCAGGGTGCCCGATTCTGCGATCAACATCGTGGGCCGGACGACTTTGAACGGTGCGTTCGATGCTCTCCCGGAAGAGCTTATCGGAGAGAGAGCTTACCTTTACCTACCTGAGGACGATCAGGATTTCGATATCGTTTATTTGCAGACAGAATCCGGAGCGAACCTTTCCTGTTCTCTAACTGATAGAGTGTGGCGAGCCGAGGTCACCGACCGCGTATCGTTAGCCGCAAAGAAAGTGATGACGAACCCATGACGTGACCAATGCCGCCGATATTTATTTGGCCACGGTAATCAGGACTTTGCATCTTTGCGCCTTTGCGTGAAACCAGTTCCCGCAATAAGCATCCAAGCTCGCGAAGGTAAAACCAGTGGGTGGGGAACTACTTACTCTGATTTCTTGCGACCACCGCCGGCACCTCACAACTTGCGTGTCAGTTGTTTCTGAAACGACTGCGGTGGTATGGGAGTCGCCGCGAAATCCAGGTGGAAACATCACGGAGCGTTTGACTCGGCAACAAAGTCGGTTCAATGTCTGCTCTTGATAGTCTGAAACCCTGGCGGGGAAAACTCTATGTCCAAACCAATTCGCATTCTGCTGCAAACTACTATTCCTTTTAATGAAGACGATTGGCACATCGGCCGCTTTTCATTATTGCGAAACCATCTGCTATCGCTAAAGGATGAAACAGGAGCAGCGCTTTGCGAAGTGACGACGCGCAATCGCGAAACAAACGAGGGCGGAAGTGATCCGCTGTTGAGCACGCTTGACGCTTCAAACTTTGACGAGTTGTGGTTGTTCGCTATCGACAACGGCGACGGCTTGACGAAGGTGGATTGCCAGGGCATTACGCGTTTCCGGCAACGTGGTGGCGGCATCCTCGCCACGCGCGATCATCAGGATCTGGGGATCTCGCTTTGTACACTGGGCGGTATTGGCCGCGCGCACTTCTTTCACTCCAGGCATCCTGAACCCGATGCAGAGCGACATGTACCCGACGATCCATTTACGACTTCTATTTCGTGGCCCAACTATCACTCAGGCGCTAACGGCGACTACCAAAAGATCACGGCCCCGCGGCCGCACGCACTACTGCGCGACGAGGCAAAGCCCAACCGGTTGATTGAGTTCTTTCCGGCTCACCCGCACGAAGGAGCGGTCGGAGTTCCTGATGGTGAAAAGCATGTGAGTGTCATAGCCACCGGTCAAAGCAAAGTCACCGGCCGGCCCTTCAATCTGATTGTCGCTTTTGAAAACACAGACGACGAGCACGGAAACACGCTGGGGCGCGGGATTGCGGAATCAAGCTTTCATCATCTGGTGGATTACAACTGGAACACCGACATGGGCTGTCCCAGTTTTCTTGAAGAACCGCCGGGCGATGGCTACAAACGCAATCCGCGGGCATTGGAAGATATCAAGACTTATGTAGGCAACGCGGCGAGATGGCTGGCGGACCGCTAGCGGTAGCCTACTGGCTCAGATCGAGCTTGGAACACTAATCGATGGATGTGTTATCGTGTCTGCCTGAGGTGAAATAAATGCATCGGGTAAGTATTGACCAGGCCAAGAGCACATTGCCGGATCTAATTGAGGCGGCTGTTGGGGGTGACGACGTACTCATCGCCAAGGATGACAAGCACATCGTCAGACTCGTGCCGGTTTCGGGAACGAAGCCGGTGCCGCAATTTGGCAGCGCGAAAGGGTTGATCATAATGGCTGAGGATTTTGACGCGCCAATCAAAGATTTTGATGAATATGCGGAATGAGACTCCTGCTTGATACTCATGCCTTCCTTTGGTTCATCATGGGCAGCGGCAATCTCAGCGTTAACGCCCGTGGCCTAATCGAAAACCCCGCGAACGAACGACTGTTGAGCGTTGCCTGTCTTTGGGAAATCGCAATCAAAACAAGCTTGGGAAAGTTGACCCTGTCTGCCCCTTTCGAGGAGCTCGTTCCAGCCCAGCTCGAGGTGAATGGCATCGATCTGCTGAATATCAATGTCGATCATTTATCGACTTTGATCACGCTACCTTTTCACCCTCGCGATCCATTCGATCGACTAATCATAGCGCAAGCCATCGTCGAGAAACGCCAATCGTCAGCATCGATGGCGCCTTTGATATCTACGGCGTGACGCGCCATTGGTAAATGATTAGTGGTTGACCGGCACCAGCGCCAAATTCGCGGCCTGGTTATCATTGAGTGGGGCAAAACCACCTGGCTGTTCCCTGCGTAATACCCCGCGCAAATGTTTGAGATCGAAACGCAAAATCTGACCAAGAGCTTCGGACACCTGGTAGCAGTGAAGAGTCTCAACCTGCAAATTCCGGCAGGCACGATATTCGGTTTCCTGGGACCAAACGGTTCGGGCAAATCAACTACGGTGAAATTGCTTACCGGACTCTTGAAGCCGACGGCCGGCGATGCTTTTATCGGCGGCGAATCAATTCTCAGTACCCCGCTCGCAGTCAAGCAACAGATTGGCGTCTTGCCCGAAGACCTCGCGCTCTTTGATTCGCTGACCATATGGGAACACCTTCTGATGACTGGACCCGTTTACGGATTGAGCGGGAGAGAAACAAAAGAACGCGGGGAACAGCTTTTGAAGTATCTGGACCTCTGGCCCAGCCGCAATACTTACGCAGACGAAGCGTCGACCGGCATGCGCAAGAAGTGTGGATTAGCAATGGCGCTCGTACACAACCCACGCGTGCTTTTTCTGGACGAGCCGTTTGAAGGAATCGATCCGGTGGCCTCGCGAAATATCAAGGACCTGCTGCTCGTTATGGCCGGCAAGGGTGTCACAGTTTTTCTCACCTCTCATATTCTCGAGGTGGTTGAGCGTCTGGTGGAGAATTTCGCGATCATCGTCGCCGGTGAAATCGTGTGCAGCCAGACCATGAAGGACACGCTTAGCTCCGGCGAGACTCTCGAGGATCTCTTTTTCAAGCATGTGGTCAGATACAAAGCCGAGGATCTGAAATGGATCGGGGAATGAGGCCAAGCAGAACGCTCTGAATAGGTTCTTTCGAACAGTCTCATCAACCCGCGACGCGGGTGCCAGCACAAAGCCTCGGGTGGAGCGCAGCGGAACCCGGGCTTTACGCTTTCGCCCACTTCATGGGCTGAGGCAAGACCGGTGATGAACTTGATCAGCGCTTCACACAGTAAATCCGTGGTGCCGATACTTCTTCGCTTTCAATGGCGCGCCTACTGGCGCCGGTTTGCTCGCGGCAGAAAACTGGCGGTGGGCAATCAGGGTCTATCGCTGATCATCATCGGCATCGTAGCATTCAAGTATGTTCAGGCATTGAATCATGCCACCGTCGATCTCATGCGCGGCAGGACCAGTTTGCTGCAATCACTCCTGGCCGGAATCTGGGTTGCGTGGTTGATCACCACCAACAGTAGCCGGGAGCAAAGGAGTATCGCCGCTCGCGAGTGGCTGCACCTGCCGCTCTCGCTCAGAGAGTTCTTTGTCCTCAGAGCAATTTCACTTTTGATACCGCCCAATGCGTGGCTGGTACTGTTGGGATCTTTGGCGATCTGCTATCCGCTGGCATACGCGCCGCATCCGTTGTTGGGAATAGTGGCCGCCGGTCTGTTTATCTCGCTGTCATGGTTCGTGGGTCTCGCCGTCGCGCACTTGCTCAGCATCGCGATTTGGAGAAGAGTCTTGGTCGCCGCCGCATTGCTGCTAACGATTGGCATGGTCTTTTACCTCCAGGACCAGGGCCGAGCAGGCATGTTGGAGTTTTCAGCTCTCATGCCGCTGTTACCAATGGGACTGGTGGCTCGGACTGCACTTGGTCAGCAATCGTGGGCGGCGATCTTATTGTTGGCGATGCTTACTCTGTTGAGCTTTGGTGCGGCCCTATGGTCCTATCGTCAAAGCCTGGAAAGCGCATCTCCACGTAGTCCTGCGGCTGGAAATCACGCTGCGCGGTTGCGTATTCCGGGCAGACTCGGAGGAATGCTGGTAAAGGACATGCGCTATTTTTGGCGACTCCTTGATACTTACCTCGGGTTGTTGGCCTCTGCGGCGGGTTGCTTTTATCTCGTGACAGCGCCGGCTCCGGCGTTGGATATTTTCTTAGTCTTCCTTACGCTCATCTTTATCCCCATCGCGCCCCTGGCCTTCAACTGTTTTGGGCTTGATACAGAGTCGGGTTTGGATCGCTACGCGCTGTTCCCGTTGGCGGGACGGACGATCATGCTGAGCAAGAACCTGGCGTTCCTGTGTGTCGTGCTTGTTCAAGCGGGTCCGCTGATACTGCTCGCGTCCTGGCAAGTAGGGGCATTCGCGGCCGTGCTGGGTCTCGTTACTTTCACCTCGCTGGCATGCGCCAGTTTGATCTGGGGTAACTGGATGTCGCTGAGTCATCCAATGAAGCTGCACTTCTTTCGCTTCTCTTCATCCAGCGCTTCGATCTTTGATGCCATGGCTGGTGTAATGTTCTTAAGCTCACCGGGAATTCTAATCATCTATCTGCTGCATTCGCGGTATTCTTCGGCACTGAACCTGGCGCTGATTTGCACGATGTTTGGCGGTTTGTATTTTTTCTCGCTGGTACGATCCGGCCGCCGCTTCGATCAAAAACGAGAGAGTATTGCGCGGGCCTTGTCGTAGGTGAGCGCGGACCGCGCCCCGGCCGCGACCCTTTGAGCTTCCCTACTTTTATCGGCACACCCAGTCCAAAACCAATTCTTTCCTTTGAAGCCTCCTACTGCGAACACACGGTGTTCTGTGGACACTCTCCATTCGAATGTGAGATGACCGAACTAAATCGCTGCTGATACTCAGTGGAGGTAATAAACGAACACACCATCGCGTGCTGCGCTCCCACATTGCGTATCGGGCAACCATTCACCTGCGATAACCAGAAAAGAAACCCGGCGACGTCAGGGCTGCGTCGCAGATAGCCATAGTATTGCGTAGCCACAAACGCGCGGTTGTACTCGGCATTGATGAATGCCTGGTTGTTGATGGGATTGTTCTGGTTGTCATCAGCAAGTCGATAAACCACCGCGCCGCGCCCACCCTGGTCATATAGATTGGTAAGCGCGTTGGTCTGTGAAGAGAGATTCACACCGATATCATTTTGGATCGTTTGCAGTATCGCGGCTATGAATTGCGGCCCTGTTTGTCCCGACGGATACTTCGCAATGAATGCCGGGCGCAGAACGAAGGCATTGGCCAGGTCCAACTGTGACTGCGCCAGATTAGCGCTCCCGATCACTCGCGCGCGATCCGGAACGAACACGCCATAGCCGGGTATCTTCTTGTCTTCGTTCGGAAAATTTGGATCGGCAACCGGCACCGGAAACGGTTGGTTGTTACCGAACGACGCGCGATACAGTCGATAGACATACGCGCCCGTCTGCTGGAATTCCTGTTCAAAGAAGAAAGCATTCGAGACGTCTATTCGTTTAGTGCGCAGGCAGGACTGATCGTTACCGCACTGGGTGATCTGCCCGGTCCAGTACGCCAGTCCACTGGCATCGGCCTGGCGACTGAGAAAATCATGATAGTGCTGGCAGACAAAGTTCTGCGCATCGTCGATTGGCTGCATCGTGGGAGGGTTGGTGGTGTCATCATCTTTGATGGTCACCGTGGCCGTGCTTTGGGCGCCGATTGATGCGCCGCCTGAGGCGCTGCTGAGCGTGAGGTTGACCATTTCATCACCCTCAACATAGGCGTCATCGTTAGCCAGGAATGAAAAGGACTTTGTGGTATCGCTGCTCGTAAATTTAAGCGTTCCCGAAGCCACGTTGTAATCAGAACGTTGTTTCGCGGTGCCGTCACTGGAAAGGAAATCAACGGTTACGGGAACTGCCAGGCCGCCACTGCGGGTGACGGTTACCAGGATGCGCGCGCAGCCTTCGTTGATATCGTAATTAGCAGCACTGAATTGCAGCGTCCCGCCTATACCGGTATCCAGGACGCAGGCAGAAAACTCCGAAGTGTTGTTATTCGGATCGGTAGCGGTGGCCGTGATGAATGGTCCAGTCAACGCGGCGTTCGGTACGACGAAATTAATGTTGGCGCTGCATGATCCGTCGGTAGTTACGGTGCTGAAGCCAATAAATGTTTTTCCCTCGCCGTTCCCCGCGCCGTTGCAGGCCGAGTTGGCGAAAAACTCGACGCGAAAAGTCGTGTTCGCGGTGCTGTTCAAAGTGCCGGCGATCGTGGTGTTGGTTGCCCCCGCCGTGGCAGATGTCAGCACCGGATAATTCTGAAGTCCGTTCGGTCCCGGATCAGCATCGCAGTTGTCGTTGGTGGTTATGCCGTCAAGACTTAGATCAATCCCCAGTGCGCCGTTTGCAAAAATCGAGTTTCCCAGCACGGCATTCGCGACTCCAGCGTTGCTGTCAATCCTGATGCCGCCCTGCCCATTAAAGGCAATCACGTTTCCGGCGCCCGCGGTCGTGTTACCAATGAAATTCGTCGCGGCACCGTTGTAGATGTACACGCCCGCGCCGCTATTGCCGGGCGCGGCGGTAACACCATCGGCCAGAGTACCAATAAAGTTGCCGAGGACTTGATTGCCGGTGCTGAGCTGACTGTTGATGGCGATGTTGGCAATGGTATGCCCGGAGATCACGTTGCGAGCAGCAACCGTGGTCCCGCCGATCGTGTTGTCCTTCGCTTGATCAATGCTGACGCCATAACCGCCGTTGGAAATGACACTCGTGCCAGTCGGATCGACTCCTATGAAGTTGCCGAGCACCTGGTTCCCACTGACGGGATTCTGAGTGATCGTTACTCCGGTGCCGAAGTTGCCCGAGATCACATTGCCTGATCCAGCGACCATTCCGCCAATGGTGTTATTGGCATTCCCTGATGCGATGCGCAATCCAACGCCGTTGCCGAGGGCAGCAGAACCATCGGCCCTGAGCCCGATGAAATTCCCCTGCACCTGATTTCCCGTTGCGCCACCACCACAACACACGTCAATACCGATGCCGCCGTTTCCGGAGACTACGTTGCGCGCGGCCACCGTAGTGCCGCCGACGACATGGTTGGTGCCGCCCACAATGATGCCGTCACGGAAATTGCCGAGCTCGGCATTGCCGGTGGGATCGGTGCCTACAAAGTTGCCCTGCACAAAGTTGCCAGTGCCAAATAGACTGACACCGTTGTTGTTGTTTCCGGAAATAACGTTGCGCGCGCCGGCTACCGTGCCGCCGACCCTGTTATTTGAGCCCCCCACAACCACCGCGTCCGAGTTCCCGGGTTGGCCGTTTGCTACCTTCACCGTTCCGGTAACGTCCGTGCCAATAAAATTTCCCTGAATCAAATTACCGGTTGAGCCGTTCCCGGTAATCAGTATCGCGCTTGTCCCATTGCCTGAGATGACATTGCCCAATCCCGTACTGGTGCCCCCGATCATGTTGTTGGCACTGTCAGAGATTTCAATTCCGTAGGTGACGTTTCCCGCGGCTGCAGCGCCCGACAGGTTGGTGCCGATGTAGTTACCGGTAATCGTGTTGCCGCTCTTGGTCGAGAGCCGTATGCCGTCCGTGTTAAAGCGATTGATGACCAGACCCCTCACAGTGCTCGCGCCGGCCGTAATCAGCAGGCCACTGGCGCCACCAGCAACGTTGGCGCCGTTCAATTCAATGATTGGTGCTCCGCTGAAACCCGGCTGCGTGGTGCCATCCACGATCACCGGATCGGTGATCGTCGGCAGCGAAGAGGCTAAGGTGATGGTCTGCGGACCAGTTCCGATCGTGAATCTGATCGTGTCGGTCCCGCTGTTGCCTTCGGCGTCCATGATTGCCTGGCGCAGTGAGCCGACACCAGTATCATTGGTATTGATGACGGTAAAGGTCATTCCCGCCGCGTGCGTCGGCGGCTGCAGCCAACGTTGCGCAGGGCCAGGCAGAAACAGAGCCAATCCCACGAACACAATTGACAGCAAAAAAACAGAAGCAAAGCGCGTCCGATCAGTACGGTACAACATCAGGGTAGGGTCTCCTTAGCGAAAGCCTCGAGGGAAATCATTGTTGAAGGTAACGGTGCGGCGAGGGTAATTCGGGCCGCGATTTGGGTAAGGTTTTACATTATTTGCCTGCAAAACTAGCAGACTAACGATCCAATGTGCTTAAGTCACTACCCGTTCGTGTAGTGTCGTGATCTGTTCGTTAGTCTTCCCTTTGGAGTGCGCTGACCTGTCAGCGCTTTGTCCAGTCGCGACTCGTCGCGACCACGGTTAGCAGGAATTTACCGGAGAGATCGGCGTCAAGCCGCCTTAGACTAAAGCGAGAGCATTCCAAAGGAGTGAACGAATCACGACACCTGATGAAAGATGTACCAGATTATGAAAGCTGAAAGGGCCAACGATCCGAAAAGCATCGCCAGCAGCGCTGAGATAATCACGCCTACAAACATCCAGTCACTGGCTTTTGCCTTGTGAGCTTCTTCGGCGGAGACCGTGGCTCGGCTGCGCAGCAGAGCCAGGTTGCGCATGTTTGGTTTCCACCATGCCTCAAAAACATCTCCGATCCACGGGACCATCCCCACCACAAAATAGATTGCAATATTGAGTCCCATGCGCAGCAGGGTAATTTTGGGGACCCGATAGCGGACCGCAGAGAGCAGGACGTAAAATGCTATAAGCGACGTGGCAACATCACCAATGCCCGGCACCAGATCGATGATGGCGTTGACTCCAAAGCGCCACCCCAGCACGGGAATGACAAACTGGTTGTCCATCACTTGTGCCAGCACTTCCAGCTCGCGCTCGATTTGAATGGGCGTCGGCCGAGTGAGGCGAGCAGACCCGTTGCGCGGCAGCAACTCAGGGTATGCCGGCGGTCCCTTTGGTAAATTATGATCTGCGGTTTGCATGGCTAGCGTAGGCGCGTCATCTGTTGCCAGAAAAATTTTCCCAAACGTCCAAAAACAGTAAACGCATTGCGGTCACCGCCCCTTTGCGCTTCGGACTTGCCTGGCAATCCCAGCGAGTCCGCCAGTTGCCGATCGGGCGGCGCAATGTCCTCGTCACCGCGCTTGCTCGACAGCCAGCGATTAAATGTACGCGCAACCATTCGTCGTTGTTCGATCGGAGCTTCGGCGATGAACGCCCCGCGCAGGTCGTCCATGTCGGCAACTTCCAGCACGTTTGCCTGATAATATTTCTGCATGGCGGCAAAGAAGGGTTTATCGCCCAGTTGCTTTTGCAGCTCAGCAAACATCAGCGCGCCTTTGGTCATTACAATGGCCGCATACTGAAAAGAGTTCCGGTAGTCGCGGGCCGGATGATCGGCCGCCAGATCTTCACCGCCAAACGTGCGGTACAACCGGTACACTCCACGCAGCTGATCCTGAAGCACGACCGCTGCGCGCTGCTCGCCGTAAAGCTCACGGTAGTAAAGCAATGCCGACCAACAGGCCAGCGCCTCGTCCAAAACAGGTTCACGTGCCGGATCGTTGCCCACGGCGGTACCCCACCATTGATGGGCGATCAGGTGGCCAACAGTCCACTCCAAACTGTCTTCGACCGAAGTGCGCTGTTCGCGAATCAGCTCCGGCATGTTACGCATCGCCGGCGATTCAAAGTCGACATAGAACGCACTGGCAATTACCACCAGCCCGCCAAACTCCGTGCTGCCCAGCCCTGCCGTGAGGGGCGCTTCTGAAACGGTGACCGTGGTAAACGGAAGCGCCCCGAAATGCTCCTGATAGATCCGGGCCGCGTCGGCGGCATTAGTCAGAACACGCCGGCCGACCCGCTCGTGTTCGGTGAAAAAGATAGATCGTACTGTCAGCTTGCCCACCACCCGCTGTTCAATCCGCAAGCCGTGCCCGGCGATGATCGCAAACTCGCGCAGCGCTTCGCCTGAAAATGAATGAAATGTTTCCGATTCGCCCTGGCCGGTCCCGGGCGCCGAGGTAAAGACCGCAACTCCCGCGGGTGCGCGAATGGTTACGTCGTAGTCCGAAGACTCTGTAAACAAAAGGTCTCCCACACTTGGCTCAACTTTGCGCCGCCAGTCATCGCCGTCATGTACTGCCAGGACTGGAAAGGCCGTTCCCAGTAACATCACGGCCCGCGAGCGAAAGTTTATCTCGCGGGCGCGCCGGATCTCGCGTTCGCTTCGGATCGCCGCGCTCACCTGCTTGATGACATGCGTTACCAGGCCTGTTTCTTCCGGGTCGATTTCAGGCACAGAGCCTTTAAAGACCAGAGTCAATTCAATAGCGGCGCCCGGCGCTACCGCATCGCGCAGGTTGATGCGCAAGGTCGTGCCCTGATCGTCAAGAAAGAAAAACAGTGGTGTGTCACCTGCGGCAGCCTTGACTTCGGTCACCTCGATGCGTGGCTCGTCCGACACCGTGGCAGCCTCGGTCGTGTTACCCGTCATGCCCGACGGTTCAGAGCGCACATTAGAGTAAAGGTGAAAGAAGAGCACCGCAGTCGCGCGATCGCCTCGGTTGGTCCAGCGCACGCGCTCAGAGCCGGAGTAGGTTCCATGGTCCACATCAAGGACCAGCTTGACTTGATACTTCGGGCGCGGGGATACCGCAGTGGTTTGTTGACTCTGAGAGGTCGCGGACGACATAGCGCCGGCCAGGATCAGCGACGGTAACATCGCGTTTAGGACCAGATGTAGAAATCGCTTTCGCATGCGTTTCACGGACCACGTGTCACAACGGGGTTAGATGCCACGGCCTTGGGCCACGGATGGTCACGCTGGAATCCTTTTCGTAATCAACCTTGGTCTCGTCTTAACCGTGGACCTCCGCTGCGCAAAACCTTCACTTTGATGCATTCCGTAGGCCGTCCGAAATAGTGATGGAGCGAATAATGTCGCCACGCACAATTCCATCGACTACATTCATACCCGAAATCACCCGCCCAAAAACTGTGTAGCCACCGTCAAGATGAGGTTGTGGTGAATGGGTTACAAACCACTGCGAGCCGCCGGTGTCTTTGCCTGACAGCGCCATGCCCACGGCGCCGCGATCATAAGGCACTTGGTTGATCTCACAGCGGATCGAATAACCTGGACCGCCATTCTGATCGCCGCGTGGATCGCCGGTTTGAATAACAAAGTTCGGCACCACTCGCGGTATGCTTTGACCGTTGAAGTAACCCTTGCGCGCCAGCATCACAAAGTTATCAACTGTTAGCGGCGCATCCCCTGGCAGGAACTCAATCACAAACGATCCTCTGCTGGTGTTCACTGTAGCGCGCACCTGCCTGCCAATGCGCGCCAGTGCGTGTTCGTAATCCGCTGTCGTGTTGCGAGTTTGCGCGGTGCCGATGCGCTCAGAGAAATTTCCGGCGCCAGTCTCTTTCAAGACCGCCACGGCCTTACGTCGAATTAGCTGGTCGGGCGATTCGAGTGCTGTTCTGATGGCTTTGTTCGCGGTTGCGCTTTTCTGTTTCCCCAACGCTTCAACAATGGCAAGGGCCGCGTCGTTCAGTTCCTTGTCCTGCAAGGCTGCCGGCAGTTCCCTGATCAGCGCCAGGGCATTGGCCTCGTCCGGCGGCAGCTCACCCAGCAACTCCGCAGCCGTGGCTCGGATGACGACATCCGAATCCGTGAGATGTTGGCGCAACACGTCGTCCAGATCCTTTGGCTTGAACGCCGCCAGCGTGCGCAGGACTTCCGGAATTGCGTATTCAGAATGGACGGCCACCAGTGTATTGATAGTGATGCCTGAGTTTTGATAGTCCAACATAGCCGAAAGGATCTGCACGGCCTGATCCTCAGCCGCGGCCTTATTCTTCGTTGTCTCTGGAAGCGCTGCGATCGCAGCGAGACCCTGGGCCAGACTCGCCGCCGCTTTCCAGCTGACGAGCATCATCGTTTGGGCTTTTCTCTTTGCATCTACTTCCGCTCCCAGCTCGGTGAGATACCCGTTTGGAGAGATTCGCGCCAACGCGATTTCGATCTCCGGCGCATAAGCGACTTTCGCGCGCGCCCGTCTCAATAAAGCGAGTGCATTCTTGTTTTCCGTACCCTGCAGCAGACGTCCCAGAGTGGTGACGATTTCCAACATTTCATTGGTGGAGTTAAGCAATCCTTCACGATTCGCTCTCAGTGATCGTAAAAGAAAACCACCCCGATTGATAAGTTGCGATCCGGCGCGAACATCTTTGAGATTGGCGAGCGATCTAATCGCGCCGGCGCGCACCCGCAGGTCACGATCTCTCAGCGCGCGATTCATCAGCGCGGCGAAGGCGTCTTTATCTTCTGTCGCGCCCAGCACTCGAGCTGCGTTGGCGCGCACGAGGGGATCGGGATCGCTGATCAACAGCTTACGAAGTTCAGCGTTGCCGTCGTTTAGTTTGAGTCGCGCCAGCGTGTTTCCCGCGTCGGCGCGGATGCGGGGGTCGGAATAATGCAGAAAACTCGCAATGACTTTGCCTGCGTTTTCCGGGCGGGCGCGCAGGGCGGCTGTTAGTCCCGACAGAATCACTTCGGTGTCAGGACCCGAACGCCGGCCGGCTTCGAATTTAAGGACTTCCAGAATCGCCGCTCGAATTGTCAGAAGGTGCGCCTCGTCTGATTTCGGCAGAGTGGCAGCGATCTTTCCCAGAGCTTCGACGGCCCGCGCGCGTATCTCCGGCGACTCTCTTTGATTCAAACTCAGCACCGCAATTAGAGCCTCAGCGGCGCCGGCAGACTCGATTTCACCGAGTGCAAACGCAGCCATTGCTCGCACGTTTTGATCGCTATCCTTTTGCATTAGACCAATCAGCGCCGGCACAGCGCGAGCGTCACCAATACGACCGGCAGCCAGGGCCGCGCGCCGGCGCACCCCGCCGTTCTTATCAGCCAACAGCGTTTCCAGTTCGTTATCCCAATGCCGTTCGTCCTCAGCGCGCAGGATTCGCAACTCCATTCTGGAACTCGGTTGTTGCCTCGATTGCGCCTGAGTTCGTTGATGACACAGTACTAATGACAGGCAGAGCAAGATAGCGCTTAGGCATTTCCGGTTGAATGTGTTCATGGAATTATATTGTATCGGTGAGCCACCTGGGACCGCACGCTTCCAGCGTGCTTTACGTTCATTACCGGCATTACCAGATCCTTTCCCCGAAACGTGAAGCACGCGAGACGCGTGCGGTCCCGGAAGGTCCAAAAAAAAACAAAAGCGCCTCGAATGAATCGAAGCGCCTTTGCCGAAATGGTCGCGATGCTTTTTAGCTGGCGACGTCGGAAATGTTTGTGATGTCCGAACTCTTGCCCGTTCGGTCGGCACTCACGGGTTTCATGCGTGTGGTGTCGAGCACCTGATCGTCCTGAGCAAACGGCTTTTTGGTCTTGTCAGCCGCCGCACTTAACTGTGTCATCTTGCAGCTGCCTTCAAAGACCGCACCCTGCTCGATCATCAATGAGGGCGTTTGAATGTTGCCACTCACTTTCGCGGACCGGCCGAGTTCCAGGCGTTGCGTGGCGATAATGTCGCCATTGACTGTGCCATGAACCGTGGCCACGGCGACTTCGATGTTGGCGTCGACCCGACCGTTCGTACCAATCACCAACGTTCCACCCGTCGAACTGACACGGCCGGACATTTGTCCATCAATCCGCATCATCGCTTTGAAGCTTGCCTCACCAGTAACGACTGTGCCGCTGCCGACAAAACCGCTGAGAGTTCCTTCTTTGATATCGCGCGCCAATGTTTCACTTTCCGTCAGCGCCCGCGACGATCCGGCCTCGACGGCGGGTTTTACCGGCGATTCAGCCACCGGCGACGTTTGCGCGTAAGTGCGGGGAGCGCTGTATCCGGTGTTCTCCTGCTTGTCCGCTTGTTCGTTTTCGTTGGGGTTCTTTCCAATCCTCAGCATAACTACCTCCGTATTTAGGGTGATGGCGCGACAAGTTGACTAACCGATGGCCTATCGGGTCGGAAGAACCAACGAAAGGACGCGCTTTTAAATGGAACTTACTAGCTTTGGCTAGCTTGGTGGTCGGCCGCCGCACAGCGGGGAACCAAATAATAGTCAAAGCATGAGTCCCTGTCCATAGTTGCAACGCAAATGTAAGATCCGAATATTCCTTGAACCATGTGCAGAATCAGAAGCGGCAGCAACCGGTGGGCGCGCCGGTCACTACCGCTTTGTTAGGGATGCTAAACCTGGAACTGATCGACGAATTCACCGGCCACTTCGCTATTTAGCGGGACATGGCGCGGGAGAATAGTCTCATGAAGAACACAGTCGCCTTCGAACAGTGCTCCGGGTTTGGTGGATAGTGCCGGCGAGATGATGTTACCGGCCACCTTTGCTTCCGCGTAAAGCACCACCCGCTCGGTGGCGCGAATGTTTCCAATGATAGAACTGTCGATAAAGGCCGCGCCCACTTGAATGTTGCCGTCAATGAGACCGCATCCGGTTACCAGCGTGCCGCCGTCGGAGTGGATACTTCCCGAAAGAAATCCTTCAATGTGCAAGACCCCGTCGAACGATATTCGGCAATCTGAACCGTCAGTACAGACCACAAAAAAATCCGGCTTATGGTTTTCAAGCTGCGGAGATTGCTTTCGCGGATCACCAATCGGCTGACGTGGTTTCAGCCTTTCCAGCCAGGCTTCAAAGTCAGCTTTGGTATCACGAGGAGCCACTTCAGTCTCCGAGTGATGGGCCGCAGCGTCCCGCGCAACCTGATCGTTGGGGTCATTCTCCATTTGATTTTAAAAGAGTGGCAGGGAGCGTCCGCCGTTGAATCACGCGCCAGATGCGTGCCGCAACATTCATCAGTTGGGGTTGTCTTTATCTTCAATCATCTGGCAGACACCTTCGAAAATCGCGCCGCTTCTGATTTCCAGCGATCGGGTCCAGATGTTGCCGTAGATTTTTGCGGTTGGCCCCAGCTCAACTTTCTGGTGGGCAATAATGTCGCCGTTAACAGTGCCGCCAATGACCGCCGTACAAACTTCAATATCCGCATCGATTAGGGCGGCCGCGTCAACAATCAGCGTGCCCTTTTTCGAATATACACTGCCCGCGATATGGCCGTTGACACGAAGCATGTCGATGAAATTTATCTCGCCGTTCAACTCCGGATCGTTGCCAAAGAATGTCCGGCCGCGTTGTCGGATGCTCAATTGACCGCCGTTAGCTCCGGGCTGCCCGCTGATGAGGCCATCGACAGGAATCATGCCCCGATAAGTAGCCTCACCGAGAACCACCGGCACCCTGGTCTGACTTTCTGAAATGGCAGCAAGACGAGGAGTCGGGAATTTAGGCTGGTTGGACTTGCGCGGCGGAGCGAGGCGCACGTTCGGGATTGTGTGAACCCCTAACGCTGCGCCGCCCGTCGGGTCGTTAGCGACTAAAGGGCGTATCGTCGATTGGGTATCAGTCCGACCGTCACCATCACCCTGAACCGTTGCGTTGGACTGGAGCATGCTCTAATCTCCACACTAATAGACTAGTATTTTCCGCTGGATCTGATCGAATTGTGGGACGAAACAATTGGGCTTACTGGCATGCCGCGAATTAGCCAGAAGCATCGACCGCTTGAAGTTTACGGAAGTTAGCACAGGGTGGTCCAATTCCACAAGGAAGAATTGGGGGTGTGGGGGTTGGGTGTGTTACAGAACCGGGAGCCGTAGCGACCGGATCATAGACTCAACTTGAATGGCGGGATCCCGTCGCTACCCGCTCCGGGTTCTGTACCG
Organism: Acidobacteriota bacterium; assembly: GCA_025463135.1. GTDB lineage: Bacteria > Acidobacteriota > Blastocatellia > Pyrinomonadales > Pyrinomonadaceae > JAOAPY01. Next base: position 153,833 of record JAOAPY010000005.1, on the reverse strand, counting down.
GAGTTTTGAAGAAAGGCGCAGCGATTTATCTAGACCAACGCCACCTTACAGCCAAATGCCTTCTGACCGTTTCATAAATGAGCGCAAGAACGGCTGGCAACGGCTCGAGGAGTTACTGGGCCTGCTGGATCGCGCGTCATTGCGACGCTTGCACCGTGAAGAGGTGCGCGAGCTCGGCCGCAGCTATCGCCGCGCGGCATCCGACCTGGCCGTAGCGCGTGCGGAGTCCCGCGACCCACGTTTGATCAACTATCTGAACAGCCTGGTAATTCGTGCTCACGGCCGCATCTATCGCGCCGATGCCAAAGGCGGACACCGAATCGCACGGTTCTTTACGCGCGATTTTCCGCAAACCTTTCGCGATACGTGGCGCTTTACCGCGACTGCTCTGGCGGTGTTCACGATTTTTTCAGTTATCGGCTTTGCCGGTACCTGGCGAGATCAGGAATTTTCGGAGTTGATGGGAGTGTCTCCCTATTTCCGCGAGACGATTATTGAAACGAAAACACATTGGTGGGAAGAACTGAACGATGCAAATCAGGTGGGGGCCAGCCAAATCTTCACGCACAACATCCGGGTGACCTTCTATACCTTTGCGTTCGGCGCCATGCTCGGCGTCGGCACGTTGTTCTACATGGCTTACAACGGCGCAAATATTTTTTCCGTGGTGGCGCTTACCTATCGAGCGGGGTTCGGCAATGACCTGGTTACATTTATGGTGGGCCACGGTGTAATTGAGTTGTCGTGCATCTTCATCGCCGGCGGGGCAGGTCTTTTGATCGGCAGCGCGATGATCATGCCTGGTGATTTGTCTCGCGCTGATGCTCTGAAGTCTCGCGGGATGCAGGGAGTTCGTCTGATGATTGGCATCATGCCCTTGCTGGTGCTGGCCGGAATCATTGAAGGCTTTATCTCGCCCGCACCGATCAATCCCACGATCAAGTTCGGCATTGCCGGGCTTACCGGAGTAGCGCTGTACAGTTATTTATTGTTGGTTGGCCGAGGGGATGCGGGGGATAGGGTTTAGGGTGTTGGGTGTCGACACCGGTTCAAATTTGCGGTACTTCAATTTCTGAATCGATCACTCTAGTCAGCATCGGACAGTCGGGAAGGGGACCCTGTCCCCGCTGCTTCCTAAGCACACAGGCAACGAAACGGGATCAAGTCAGCGTTGGAAGCTACACCTCATCGTGAATTTCTGGCGCGTCGAGCGGGGACAGGGTCCCCTTCCTTACTTGTCCAGGCTCCAACTGCTCTTCAGCATTTGTCGTAGCGTTTTTGGTGAGACTACAACGCTGTGTCATGGGATCTTCAGACGGAACAAGCCCTTGTATTTACACCCTACACCCCACCCCCTACACCCTCGCCTTTAAAGGAGTCCACGATCTTTTACCTGCAAATATTTCTCAAGCAAAGCAGGCGCTAACGCCGCGGCGGTGACATCAAGCGCCAGGCCGCCCTGCGATTCAACCAGGCGCAGGGCCGCTTCGCGCTGGTGAATGATTTCCTCTGCTACAGATTGCGTAAACAGATCGCCCACTGTTGCCGGCGCATCGCGCACGACCGCTTTTAGATCGCGGTCGGCGATGGTCACCACCAGGGGCAGGTGCCGCGGCCGCAGCAGACGCAGCGAAGTCAACAGTTCGCGTGAACCTTCTTCATCAACCAAATCTGTAAGCACCACCACCAGTGAACGGCGCTTGGTATTGGCTGCAATGAATGCGAAAGCGCGTGCGTACGACGGCTCAATCATTTCCGGTTCAATTGGGTAAAGCGCTTCGAGCACCGCGTCCATCTGTTCGCGGCCCCGGTTCGGCGGCAGATAAGCCCTGATGCGCCGGCCAAAAACAACCAGACCCGCGTTGTCCCCGGCCCGCGCCGCGGCAGACATCAAAGCGAGCGCCGCATGCACCGCGGAATCAAGTTTTGTCTCCGTCTCGATACGGGCAGTCATCAAGCGCCCCGCGTCGATGGCTATCAGGATGTTCTGGTCCCGTTCGATCTGATACTGCCTTGTAGTGATGCGTCCGCGGCGGGCCGTTGCGCTCCACGAGATGTGGCGCATCTCGTCGCCACGCACATAGTCGCGCAGTGATTCGAACTCCCGGCCTTCGCCGCGCCATGACGACTTGCGATGCGAGGCCACGAGTGAGCGGGCCCCCAGCGCTTTCAATTCCACTTCGCGCGCGCGGCGCATGTTGGGATAGACCTTCACGAACTGCGGCTCGCCAATTCTGGTTTCGCGCCACACCAGGCCCAGCCGCGAAAGAAAGCGCACGACGATCTGACCAAACTCAAATCTGCCTCGCTTAGGTGGGGTCAAGGCGTATACCAGGGCGGCGGAGCGCTGGCCCTCAACCACCATCTGCGCCTCGCGCAATCCGTTCAACTTCATTTGTGGCGGGTATTCATCTTTGGCGATTAGCGACAGCGAGCGTGGCGTTCTGTTTTGAATTTCAATTCTTACTTCGGTCTCGCCTCCGACCGCGAACCGGCCGTCAAACACGCGCGCAATGTGAACTGCCGGTGGTAAGCGACTTATGCGTGCATCCACCAGGGCGAGCACCAGTAAGCCCATGTCGTAAACGACGGCAACCCAACGCAGCCACGAATGTGTCCAGGAGAGCGAAAGCGGGACCAAACCGCAGGCGAGTAGCAGATAGAAAAACCTGGAGAAGACAAATTTCAAAAGAATGTCCTCGGTAGCACAGACTTTAGTCTGTGATTTTGTGGGGAGCCAGAACAGACTGAAGGAAGCCCTGATCAAGTTACGAAGAGGGCCTCGTGAACCCGCGATAGCGGGTGTCAGAGTAAAGCCTGGGGTGGAGCGCAGCGGAACCCCAGGACCCCTGACTAGTTATCTTGGAGCCCGCGGGGTGGGCGACAGAACTAAGGAAAACATTTAGCTTCAAAGGGCCATTGCTCTTCAGGCAAGCTCTGTCGCCCACTTGGTGGGCTCGGATTCAATTCCACTTTCATCCTGGGGTTCCGCTTCGCTCCACCCCAGGTTTTACTCTGACACCCGCTATCGCGGGTTGAAAAAGAAGACTGGTAACTTATTCAGAGCTTCCTCAAGTCTGCTCAACTTTTATCGGGGGACTTCGGCGCTTTTTAAGATGTCCGTGATCACCGCATCGGGAGTGGCTCCGTCAAGCTCTGCTTCCGCGCGCAGCACCAAACGATGCCGGAGTACGGGTCGGGCAATGTCGCGCACGTCATCAGGCGTGGTGAAATCGCGTCCACGAATCGCAGCCAGCGCCTTGGAGCACAGCAGCAAGGCCACCGAAGCGCGTGGACTGCCGCCATAGTGAACAAACGGATGAGTTCTGGTGCGCCTGACAATGTCCACGATGTAGGCTTGCACACCAGGTTCCATGTGGGCGCTCCGCACGTCGAAACGACAGCGCGAGATGGCGTCGGCATCCGCGAGCGGCTCAATCTCGACCTGGTCCAGACGGCGAGAGTTGAAACCCGCATCCCAATTCGCGACGATTTGCCGTTCGTGTTCGGCTGCCGGGTAGTCCAGCAGAATTTTCAACAGGAAACGATCGAGTTGGGCCTCGGGCAAAGGGTACGTGCCTTCGTATTCGATCGGATTCTCTGTAGCCAGGACTGTGAAGATCGGCGAGAGCGGATAAGTGTCGCCATCGATCGTCACCTGACGTTCCTCCATCGCTTCCAGTAACGCGGCTTGGGTCTTGGGTGGTGTGCGATTGATCTCGTCAGCCAGCAGGATATCGGTAAACACCGGACCGCGCCGCAGATTGAAAGCCGAAGTGGCGACGTTGAAAACGTTTGTGCCGGTGATGTCCGAAGGCATCAGGTCAGGAGTGAACTGGATGCGGCCAAAGTTGGCGTTGATGATGCGTGACAGAGTTTTCACCGTCAGCGTCTTGGCGGTACCGGGAACACCTTCGATCAGAGCGTGTCCTTCAGCCAACAGGGCCACGAGTATCTGCTCGATTGGTTCTTCCTGGCCGACGATGATTTTGGCTAATTCGCGCCGGATATGTGCGACAGTTGCGGTAACGTATTCAATCATGGGTTTGGTCTTTGGTCTTTGGTCTTTGGTCTTTGGTCTTTGCCGCGGCTTTGCGCTTGCTCTTAGCTCTTTGCTCTTTGCCCTTTGCCCTTTGCCGCTTAGATCTTTTCCGCGGCTTGTTTTACTTCCCGCGATCGCATGCGCAGGCCCAGTGCGCCTTCGGTTGCGCGCAACTGTCCCACCAACTCGATTGATCGTCGTTCGTTGATGGGCGCACCGTTTATTGTTTCTTCACATTCGCGCATCAACGATTCCAACTGTTCACGATTCAAAGATGAGCGTTGGGCCACGCGTTCGGCAATCTCGGTGCGCGAACTGTGATAGTCGACTCCGGCATACCTGGTCAAGACACGGCGCGTGCGCGTATAGATATTCTCGATGGCCAGGTCCAGGGCCCTGGCTCGCTGTTGCAGCTCAGCCATCGAGGCCACGAACTCGAGACTCGAACGACGATCAACTTGCGGCAGCGGCAAGGGCCGGCCAAAGCGGCGGCCCCGCGTCCAAAGAATTACAAGTACAACCAACAACAGCTGGCCACAAATGGCAAGAATAGGTGTGCCGGCGAAATAAGTTGCCAACGCGTTATGAGTTGCAGCGCGACCCTGGTGATATTCATCGAAGGCAATCAGGCCCTGACCTGCTCCCAGAACATTCAGCGCCAGCTGCACATTGTCTTCGAGCGAGATGCCTCCGTTGGCTACGATGTATGGGTCGCTGAGCACGACGATTCGTCCAGCGCCATGCGGAAAATCCACCAGGACCGCACCTTTAGAACCAGCCAGATGGACCACCGGCGCCGGCGCCGCGACCACCGCAGACGCGGTTTCCCCAGCGCCCCTGACCGGCTGCGGCGAAGGCTCATCTTCAAAGGGCGTGGACGGCGGTGTCGAGTAATTATGCTCCGTCGCTTTGATTTCAGTCTCTGGCTTTGTGTACGAGAGATTGACGATGGAAGCAAAACGCGATGGCCTCACTGCTTCGACGTTTTGCGTCAAGGGCGTAGGCTGCACGGGGTGCACGGACGCGGTCCCTTCCGTCATCTCTCGGGCGTTAGACGGATCGATTTGCGGCGACGGATAGCCAAGCATTTCAACCGTAGTGGTCCAGCCATCGGAGCGCGGCAGCAGCCGGTTGTCCGGCCGGCGATCGATCAGCACGAGACGGCCACCTTGCTCGACCCATAGCAACAGGTTTTTTGCCTCGTCGTCATCGAAGCCAACCAGGGGTCTGCCTACTACCACAAAGGTTTTGACTCTGGCGCGGGCCTGGCTGAGGAGGATTTGGGGAGATTCGCGCCAGCGTGTGACTCTGTAACCGGCCTCATTGAGCAAGTCATAAAGCGCCCGCGTGCCGGTAGCTCCGGAATTATACGTCGATCGATTCGGCATCAATTCTGTTTCGTCCGGCTCGGCAGTCTGCACGTAGTTGACCGCATTCAGCGCGATCAAAAGACCGACAACTAAAGTGATGGTGACGATGATGGCGAGTCGTTGACGCATTACTTTACGTGGCGGTAACCGCTTCCTTGTAGCCGGCGCGAAACGCCAGCCAGTCGTTCTCGTTTGCCGGGACCAGACCATACCAGTGCTGCTCAAAATTATTTGTCAGCACTTCCATGTTTTGGTGAAGTCGCTGGATGTCCCTTACCGCTCTGAGATAATCACGGTTCGTCTTGTGCTGCGCCAGGCTGATCATTTTTCGGTCGGCCAGTTCCAGCAGTAGAGCAATGTAACCCCGCCGGATGGCGCCTCGAAGATCACCGGCTCGCGCCAGGGCTTCGGCTTCGGCTAACAAATCGGCGGCGGATTGATCCGGCTCGAGCCGCTCGCCAAGTACCACACGGGCCTCAGGCTTGGTGGTCCTTTTCCCTTTACGGCGGTTCATAAAGCGCGGAGCAAACATCCGCACCGCATAACCGATGGCCGCCAGCGCCACCAGCAGCACGAATATCTGCGCCAGTCGTGAAACCAAACTGGCCCCTCCCGGACTCATTGAACGTCTTCTCGGAAAGAGTTTGACGATCCACTGGACGAGCTGACGGAGCACGCGTGAGAGGGCGGATTCTTCCCGCGCTGTTCGCGCATATTCAGCGCGCTGCAGAATTTCCGCCAGCCGCCCGCGCATCTCGCCCTTGTCCGCCGACATCAAAGTCACACCCTTGTCGATTTCGTCGAGACGCTCCTGGAGGGCTTGCAGCCGTCCCAGAATTTGATTCAAAAGAGGGGTGCGTTGAGACTCTGACGCGGCTGCTTTCTCGAGTTCGCGGAGCTGATCGTCAAACCAGGAATTATCGACATTGAAATTCGTGCCGCGCCACTCAACCGTTTCCTTGCGCGGAAGCACTGCCTGGGCCAGGTGTACGTTCGCCGCTATGAATGCCTCTCGATAGGAGGGCGGGTGTAGTTCCGCATTGTTGACCTGCTCAAGAGCGCTAATAGCTTTCTTAACGTGCTCGCGGTATTCGGCCAGAGGGATAGCGAAACAGGCACTACTCCAGATCACAACCAGAGCCAGGGAAACGGTCAACCGGCAGACAGAACGCGCGACATAACGGATGCAACCAGGAGGTATTGCTGAAGCATCCCGCGGACTGATTAGTAGAGAAAGGTTCCTCAAATCTTACTCACCTAAGCCCGAGCACACTTCCCGTCGCCATCGGCGGTGCTGATTTTCTGGTCGGTCCGAGAGATAAAGCCGGAGCCAGCGGCGAGGCTACTCCCAATTCAGGCATGGCGGATAGCTGCCGCGCCGCCATCAACTCAATGTCATAGCCTTCGTGACGCACGCGCTCATCGACATAAAGGAGAGACAACCCAAGCATCCACACCGGCGCCAACAACAGGTGGCTGATTTGCAGGATGACGTTGTAACCAATCGCATACCACGCCGGCCATTCAGTTTGATTAAAGGGCGATAGGTCCACACCGCTGAGATAACCGAACCAACCGAGCGGCACAATCAGGATCATCAGCGCCGAATAGGAAACAAAAATGGCGAACAGGCTCATCGCCATGAGCCGCCGAACATTTCCGCCGGCCAGCGAGAAACTGCGGCCCAGGGCCTCGAACACTCCCTTGCCTTCGACGAGCATTGCCTGTGGCACGTAAGCAATTCGGCCGGCCAGGAAAAACAACAACCAGAGCGCGGGAAGAGAAACGGCAATGAAGCCGATGATCCCAATTACCGCGGAAAACCACACTGGCGCCACCTGGGCCAGCATGATCGATCCAAAGACAACAAACGCAAAGGCCATGTACCAGACTACAAACCCAATCAAAAAAGAGAGGCCTAACCAAAGCACCATGAACAGGGCTGCCGCTAACAATCCCCAGAATCGTGACTTTACGGCGGTGTAAGTTGCGCGCGCTGACACAGGCTCATTCGAAAGTAGGTGAGTCACAAGATTGCGCGTGGCGCCGCCCATTACTATCAAGCTAAATACCGTGCCGGCCATCGTCAGCAGGAACCCAATGGCGACCAGAAACAGGTAGATCGCCAGCGAGCCGGCGCTGGAAGTCGAGACCACTTTTCTCCAACTAACAGCCTGCAGCACGGAGCCGGCAGCGGCGACTACGACCGGCGGCGAGGCAATGCGAATCAAAATAAAGAAATGGCGGCGGTATAGCCGGACCGCACGATCGATTAGATCACCAGCCCCTAGGGGTGCAATCGCAAGTTGGTTAAACGTTGAGGTCGTCATGCGCCAGTGTTAGAGAAGCCCTGCGATTCTAGCAGACATACGCAGCTAACCGCCCAAGCGATTGCAAGGGCCATGGCCGGATTTGGTTTTACAAATCAGAACACTACCGATTGCAGTCCATAGAAGCCTGGTACTCGAGGCTCGCACCGGAGGCTAACGCTACGCAAACTTGATGATTTCGCCTATAATCCGGATCTCTATTTGACCGCCACGTACTGATTACCAGCAAAGGAGACGAACATGCCGAAGATGGTATTTACTTTTTTCTGCCTGGTCTTTCTTGCCATTAGCGTTGGCGCGCAGCAACCTAAAGTGCAGCCCGGTAATCCTAACGAATTAAAAGGCGTGACTAGAATTTACGTAGCCGCTGATATCGAGAGTGGGCGGACCAGCGTCGTCGCGGCAATCAGACGAAGTCTGCCCCAACTGACCGTAACTGAAAAGGCAGAAGATGCCCAAGTGTGGCTGGTCTTCAGATCCTCGCGCTGCGATTTTCCCAAGACGGATCCAGCCTCAGGCGTGATGTCGTCATTGAACAGGGGTCTAACCCGTCTGGAGTATGAATGTGTGGCCAAAGGCGAGGTCATCAAACCGATCGCTAAAGAAACCGCTCGGCGCTTGATCGAATTCAAAGATACTACTTCCTCAGTCCGGGACGACAGCGGTACCAAAGGATTTGCCGGCACCTTTATTCGCGCTTACAAAAAGGCCAACCGGAATTAGTCCCTTAGCGACGACTGATAGCCTGATCATCAAGCCCTGGTATGCGTCTTTGAGATAGAGTGTATTCCTGCGAGGCGGCCGAATATCATTGGTTTATCATGCGCAGAGCCATGATTTTTTGCCCGACCTTCTAAAAGATCTTGAAATACTTCCGACAATCGGCGGCCCTTCCCGAACCTGTAGCCTTGCTCACCAAGAGGAGTTCTTAATTATGAGACTTATGATAGCAACCCTGTTAGTCCTGGCATTATGCGCCCCGGTCGTGCTGACGCAAACGCCGCAAAAGCCGCAAAAGCGTGAGCAGGAGCCGGTACCGGACGACATCATCCGCATCACGACAGAACTGGTTCAGACCGATGTCTTCGTCACCGATAAGAATGAGAAAATCATCTCCGATCTGACGATTAACGATTTCAAAATTTTCGAAAACGGCAAACGGCAGGAAGTCAAATTCATGCAATTTGTCAGTCCGGAAGCCGCTCCCCGCATCGAGGGCGTAGTCAGCGTAGCTGGACGCCCGGTTGACTCCGATGTGTCGCGGAACCTGACAGCCGGTGAGGTACATCGAGTCCTGGCTTTCGTGGTGGACGATTTAACCATCCCCTTTGAGGATGTGATCTCCGTTCGCAACCTGCTAACGGACTTCGTTGACAATCGAATGCGTGAGGGCGATCTGGTCGCGATTGTGCGCGTCGTCGGAGGCAACGGATTGCTGCAACAGTTCACGTCAGACAAACGGATCCTGCGCCGCGCCATCGAACGGATTACGCCCCAGCTGAATCCGTACTCAGCCTTCAATAATCTACCTTCCGACCAACAGACGAACACTCAAAGACTGCAGGCGGCAGAAACTGACAGTACGTCACCCGCTAACTTTCCGGCGGAGGCAATCAGTGAATCGAACACCAATCTGGATGAATCCTCGGATGGTGTTACCAGGGGCCTTCGCGCTCTGGCTACTCTCTCGGTAGCCGCCGAGATGACCAACAACATGAAAGCACTGAGCGGTCGTAAGAGCCTGGTACTGATTTCCGGCGGTTTGCCTCTATCTGAATCGCGACCGAACCAGATTACTATTGGCGGAGTTCCGGTCAGCGTAATGGAAACGCGCTCTTACCTTACCAACGTCACCACGCTACTGAGACAACTCATCGACCGCGCCAGCCGCGCTGGCGTCGTTATTAACACAATGGACATTCGTGGTTTGAAAGCGAGCCGGGGCGTGGCCCTGTTCACGGATCCGGGCAATGAAGCCACCAGCCACCTGGGGGGCGGAGGGCCTACCGGATCCGGACGTCTGCCCAATATGGCAACCTTCGATAATCTGGCGCTCGACACACTCAGCGGCCACCAGGGCCTGCAGGCGCTGGCCGAGTCAACCGGTGGAGTGTCAGTCATTAACACCAGTAACTTCCGCGAAGGTCTTGATAAAGTGTTGGCCAGGAGCAGCTACTACCTGCTCGCCTATACGCCGACGGAACCCTTTGACAACAAGTACCACAAGCTTGAAATAAAGGTTAGCCGCCCCGGTGCGAAGGTGTACTCCCGTGAAGGATATTTCGCCACTCCGGACGCTCCTGCGGGCGCGCAGATGACCAAAGAGCAGGCCATTCTTAAGGCGGCCAGGTCACCGCTCGCCAAACGTGAGGTGGAGATTGCCGGCAGACTTCAATATCGATTTCTCCCTGAAAATGCTGCCGAGGTTGACATCAATTTGCTTATCAATGCCAACAACCTCGAGTTTACCCAAGGTGGGGATGGCAAATACCTCTCCACTTTCGACGTCGTTGGTTTCCTGGTCAACAGTTTGGGAAAATCGCAGGGGGGATTCAGTCAGACTGTCACTACAAATCTTTCACCTGAAGACTACAAGCGCGCGCTGACCAGCGGCGTCAGCTTCACCGGTCATGCGCAACTGCCGCCCGGAAGCTACCAACTGCGCGTCGTAGTTCGCACCGAGAACGGCCGACTCGGTTCGATGGCGCAATATTTAGAGGTTCCCGACCTCTCGAAGAAGAACCTCACTGCCAGTAGCATTTTTCTCTATGCTGTTGATCCGACCCAAGGTGCCAACGCAAAGCCTCAACCGCTGACTGCGCTGCGACAATTGCCACGAAAACAGGATTTGCGTTATGCCGCAGTCATTTATTTTCCCAAGGTGACTGATGGAAAGACGCAGATACGATCCCAGGTAATCGTAAGTCGAGGGGACAAAGTGATATTCCAGGAGCCCGATCAACCGGTGACGGCGGTGGTGCAGAACGACCAAGCCGTAAAAATCGGACAACTCGGTCTAGGGAAAGCTCAGCCGGGCCGTTACGTGCTGACGCTGGTAGTTAAGGAGCCAATGGGAAACAAGAAAGAGCGAACGATCGTACGTAGCGTTGATTTCAATCTGGTGGACTAGACCCGTCACTCACTTACTCTCTTAAGCGGAACCCGGAGTGTGATTCCTGGTTCCGCTTTTGACTGTTCGCCTTTCACTAATGAAGATCAGCGCCGACGGCCCGCTGAAAACAACAACCAAGATTGGCGAGTTTGTAAGAAGAACTGTCACTCCGACGTAAGTGGCGCCCTGCCGGGCGCACACGAAAAAAGGGAGAGCCAAGGTGGCTCTCCCTGCAAGATGTTTCCAGACAAGACTCGTCTAGAAAATAATGCGCAACCCAACTTGAACAACGCGCCGAGCGTAAGTTTGATCCCCGGTTTCGCCGAAGGCAGCACTGGGAACTCCAGCATTGTTAACGTTGATGCTGGGCAAGTGATTGGTGCCACCGGTTACCGCACTGCCAATACCCGGTTGTGGGTGGTTCAAGACATTGAAGGCCTCACCGCGAAGTTGCAGTGATACGCGTTCAAACACGTGGATGTTCTTGACCAAACCCATGTTCAATTGATTGAACTTAGGCCCACGTTCGATGCCCCGCCCAACGCTGCCAAACGGTGTACCAAAGAGTACTGCCGCACCTGGCCCGTTGAAGACGTACTTAACCTGGTCGAGCGTGACGGGGACGTAAGTTCCCGTGGCGTTAATCTGAGTCAGCGAGTACAGAATCAGATCTGTAGGCTGAATTGCGGTCGAGCCTGGGGGTGGTGCCGGCGGTAATGGCGCCCCTGGAAAGAGCAAGCGCGCGTCTAGCGCAGTGATGCCCACCTGACGCCGGTCGGCGTTCGGGTTGGACAGGAATGGGCGGTCGCCGGCCGTCAGGTAGGTATTACCCAGTCCGATTGTGCCGTTACCGCTTTGCCCAGGCGTGAAAACACCGCCGCTGGTCAGGATGTAAGTCCCATTGAGTTGCCAGCCGCCGAGCACGTGGCCGACAATTCCACGCTGTTCCTTGAAGTAAGGAGCATCGTAGATGAAGTTCGCGGAGAAAGCATGCGGCCGATCAAGGCCTGAACGTCCGCGCTCACAACGGTTAATACAGAAGGGATTCTGTGCACTCGCCGAAAGGATGTCACCACCGCCGAAAGCAAAGATTTCGCTGGCATCGTCGATGGTCTTGCTGAACGTGTAAGACAGACCCACCGAAAGCGCATCCTTGGCCAAACGCCCGTTGTAGCGGGCCTGCATCGAGTGATAAATCGACTGCGACGTGTTCGCACGGGATGTTACCCCAGCCGTCCGGAATTGACGTCTGTTGCAGGCGGACTCATCAATGAAGGGTGTAGCCGTAAGATTTAAACAGACTTGCTCGACAGTGCCCGGCGGCACTAATGAAGGAAAGCCTGGGAGGGTGCGAGTCACTCCGTTGCGGGTGAGCGGTGGAACACCGCTGGCGGCAGTACCAATCCCGTTTAAGATTGGCCCGATAAAGAAGTTGGCATTGACATTCTGGAACAGTGCCACACCGTGCGTGCCCACGTAACGGACTTCGGCTACGTGCCGGCGACCGAACTGATGCTGAACGCCCAAAGAGAACTGTTCGGAGTATGGCGAACGGAAATCACTTGCCACCTTGGTTTGGCTCAAAAAGGTCGGATCAAGTTGGCCAAGAGGCAGCACGCCGGACGCCAGTGCGGCAGCCCGCACCCGATCACCGGTCGGATTGGACGGGAGCGGAGACGGAGAAGTAGTGGTCGATGCCAGGCTTCCCGGAGAAATGTTGAGCGCCGCTGAAAATGGCGCGGCATTCTGCACATTCAACAGGATGTTGTAGTAGGCGGCATCGTACGCTATGGAGAAACCGCCACGAATCACAGTCGCGTCTTCGCCAAGAAACTTCTTCCAGAATTTAGGCGAATAGGCAAAGCCGATGCGCGGTGCAAAGTTGTTTTTGTCGATCGGAGCTTTGGGAACGGTGCGAACGTCCAGCGGCAGCGACTTGACATAAAACCCGTTCGGGCCGTTTTCTCTTACGACCGTCTGGTCATGCAGTACGTTTATCGGCTGACCGGTATATTCGTACCGTAGACCGATGTTGAAAGTAAGATTCGGACGAAGCTTGAAGTCATCCTGAATGAAGTAGTACTGGTCATTCTCAGGGAAGAGCAGGAGCGGATCGCCGCCGGTGATGGCAACCGAAACCGGCGCATTGTTGACGATGCGTGCCTGCGAGTTAAAGCTGTATGCACCATTATAGTTCGGGAGAAACGGAGCTAATTCAGTCAGGTGCTTGTATTCGGCGCCGAAGAGGAGGGAATGTCGTCCCTTCGCCCAGCTCAAGGTATCAGCATACTGAAAGACCTTGCCAATGCGTCCCTGGGGCAGGTTGGTCGCCGGTCCGATAGTGGCTAACGCACTGCCGGTCTTGGTCAGGCCCAGCGCCACGGGGAAAGTGATGTTGGCCAAAGCCACACCAATCTCAGCGGGGCCGGGAATGCAGCCAGGAGTTCCTGTCGAACATCCACCACCAAACTCAACGCCGATCCGGTTATAGGAAGCGCGAAATTCATTCACAAGGGTGTTGGAAAGCTGGCTGGTCAAAGTGGCGCCCATGTTCTTACTGCTGGCCGGGACATCACCGTTGAAGCCGCTGGTCGTGGTTTGCAGGCCATTCTGACTGACGCTCTTCTGGTTCAAATAGCGCGCGGTGATGTTGTGCTTTTGCGACGCCTTGATGTCGAAGCGCATGCTGTAATAATTTTCAGTGAAGGCCGTCGACTGGGTTCGTTGATACTGAGCTCCCTGGAAAAGCAGAGGAGCAGTAGCCGTCCCGAAGTTAAGCACATCATAGGGACCGCCAATCAGAAAGTTCCCCAAATTGGCATAGCCCGTGCAGCCGGCAGGCGGAGTCGAGGTCGCCAAAATAGCCCTGGGGCAACCTGAAGCGGGATTCGTATTAATAAGCGCCTGGCCGATGCCGGCTTGCGATACGAAGCTGTTTGGAGTTGCGCCGGGGATGGCGAATGGACTGTACGTGGCAATTGTTGAAATCACCGCGTTGCCGGGAAAGGTCGAGACCAGCCGCGGCAATTCAGAACCTACGACGGCCAACGTAGTCGTACTATTGGTCGTGGACGCAGGGTTGCGCACTCCTTGATACGCCACGAAAAAGAAGAAGCGGTCCTTACCACTAATCGTGGACTTGCCGCCTTCACCAAAACGCGGCAGGGTGACCGGGCCGCCGAAGGTACCGCCGTAGACATTGTAAAGAAAACGGGGTGGATGAAGTTGCGTTTGAGTAGCTCCGGTAGCAGGGATGCTCCGCTTCTCAATGTTATTCAAGCTGTTGAGGTGGTAGCCGTCCTGATGGAACTCGAAGGCGCTCCCATGATAGGCGTTCGTGCCGCTCTTGGTAACGATATTGATGACGGCGCCCTGGTTGCGACCGTACTGCGCCGAGAAGTTGTTCGTAATGACCTGATACTCCTGCACGGAGTCCTGAAAATCTACGAACAGGGCCGGGCCTGCTACGCTCAGGTCGTTATTATCGGTACCGTCAATCTGGAAATTGTTCGAACGCCCGCGGTTTCCATTTACGGAAAGACCCGTGCCGTTCGTGTTGGTGCCCCCCGCTCGATTGGCAATAACGCCAGGGGCCAGCAATGCGAGGGTGTCAATACCCCCAGCCGCACCGTTTGAGGGCAGCTCTTGAATTAGCCTGGCCGGAATAGTCGTAGAAATCTGGGCCTGATCTCGCTGCACTATCTCGTCCGTGCTGGCGGTAACCGTCACGGTTTCCGTTACGTTGCCCGCTTCCAGGACAACCGAGACCGGGTTAACGATACCTATTTTCACAGGCACTCCCGTGTTGACGACGCGCTTGAAGCCAGACGCCTCGATAGTCACGCTATATTCACCCGGCTGTAGAGCCGCTGCATCAAAAGTGCCTTCGGCGTTGGTTGTAAACGTCGCAGTGCTACCGGTGGCCTGATTCTTGACCGTCACCGTGGCTCCAGAAACGATTGCGCCGTTAGAGTCCGTTACTACACCCCTGAGACTTCCGGTGGTGGCCTGGGCCATAGCGGCAATGGCTGTAAGAACGAGAATAGATGTCAGAAGCAACAGGCGAATACTAAACTTCGCAAGGCCTTTTGCCTTTTCAGAACTTCTCATTTTGCTTATTTCCCTCCTAAGATGGGCATTTAAGGTGAATAAATAAGCTGCCGCTAATTCTAAATTAGTGCAGCCGTTGTTGTAGTGCGCTTAATGCAGCGTGTCGATCAGTTTCTGAATCTGAGCGGCATCGGGTGCATTAGGTGATTCATGCAAATAAGACTCAAATGACTTGAGGGCCAGCGCCCGATCACCCTTCCGCATATAGAACTGGCCAAGTTGCAGCAGAGCAACTCCGTAATTGATGCCACCCAGGTCGTGGGCCGCCGTCAGTTCTTTTACGCCGCGATCGGGGTCATTGAGTTTCAATGAAACAATTCCCGCATACAGATGCGCGGCCGGAGCGGCGGGTTCAATCGAAAGCGCTTTATCAAGGGAAGCAAGGGCTTCTGAAAAACTCTTCTGCTTCAGCAGGACGATTCCCAGATTAAGTTGCGGGTTATAAGCCTTGGGATCAATTCTTATTGCCGTCCGCAACTCGATGGCCGCTTCTTCGAAACGCTCCAAACCCAGGAGTTGTGCACCAAGATCGTTGTGCGCCATCAGATAGTCTGGATAGATAGCAATCGCTTTTTTCAGGTCCTCGATGGATTCGAGTGTATTGCCTTCAGTCTCCATCCGACTTGCGTGTTCGAACGCCCGCTTCGCGGCCCCGGGAACCTTCTGGTCGAGCATGGCAATCGAAACGGTTTTGTCCGTTGGCGATCGCTCTGCGCGCCGCTTTTCTTTCAAAGGAATGGTTACGAAAGTGGTAGCACCGCCACGGGGGACCAGCACTTTTTCCGTTACCAACTCAAATCGACGCTCGCCGTCAGCATCTACTTCCAACGTGTACTGGCCAGATGACAGATTATTAATCTCGAATCGTCCCTGCTGGTCAGTAAAGGTAAACGTCATCTCACCCCGAAGAACCTTAAGAGTGACCTTGACGCTCATCAAAAGGGTGGAACCATCAGGCATCACAACGGTGCCACGTATGTTTCCCGGTCTGTCCGCACCCGATGCTCCGCCTGGTCTGATACCAGTTTGAGATTGAACAACTGCTGGAACGATCAGGGTTAGAACCAGAACTACGATTGACTTGAATCGCATCTTTAGAAACTCAATTCCAGACCCTGGAATTCAACAAAGAACTCCCGATTGACGACCCCGAGGCTTTCAGAATTTTTATGAAGGAGGACTGTTTCAAAGAATTTCCGAAAAGTCCTGTGGGCGACTGGCCAAGAACATGCTAAGTCACCCTAAAAAACGATAGCGAACGGGTAGGAGCAAGGGCCATGCCAACTGGGGGGTGGTCACCAAGTCTAATTATCAAACCAGATAGCATTTTCCGAAACCCATGCGTCGGCTGGAATTTCGGATTTTTATCCGATTTTCTGAAGACCGTCAGTCGCGGAGCGCGGCGCCGCACGAAAATCGGCTGCTAAGCCTCTCGATTCTTATCTCTTAACTACTTCGAATTCAAAGCGCAGTTCCTTGCCGCGGCAAATCGTGGACAGGTAGAACTCCCAAAACTTTCGAGTGAAACGGAAGGCAGGCCAACGCTGGTCAAGGTTCGTGACGAACTCGAGACCAACAGCTCGCCAAAGGTTTGCGAGGCTGACGTAGCATTGAACCGGCGTGAGTTCGATGTCGGTGTAGAAAGGAAACGGCGTGCGCTCGGGCATAAAACAAGTGAACGAATAGCTATTGAAATGATTGCGATGAGTCGGGTCGGTGGCCCAGTCAGGATTGGAATAATGAGGAGTAACTATCTTGATCCTGCCTCCCGGCCGGGTGACCCGATGAATCTCTGAAACAAACGCCATCACGTCGGGCACATGTTCAATCACATGACTGCAAATGACCTCATCAAATTCATCGGCGTCAAAGGGATATGGAATCACGCCCAGATCATGAATGACATCGGCATGACTCCGCGGATTTGCGTCGATACCGATAGCTCCCGGATATTTGTTTTGACCGCAGCCGACATCCAGGATCTTTTTTTTTGCCGGAGACTTCGGCTGCTCAGGTACGTAACTCATGCTCTTCAGGAAATCAGAAATGGATCCGCAAAGGAAAGGCCGATTGAGTGTTAACCAAGCCACTCGCCAAACGCGCGCATATCAAGCGGATACACTGGCACACCGACGTTCCGCTGCAGTTCCGCGAGCGTCATGCCATCAAGCATAATATCTTCATCGCTCTTGAGGGTCGATCGAGGAATGACCAGGAAGTCACCACGCAGCTTGTCGGCCGCCTTAGTGAAATCAGAGCCGGTTAAAAGGCCGGCAACGGACACATCACCGCCAAAATAATGGTTTTCAATGCCGGCGACATCAAGCCTGGTACCAAACCGCTCATTCAGCTTTGCGATTTTTTCTTCCAGGACCGGCGCAAAAAGCTTCCCAGTCATGATCGTTCCGTTTACGCTACCGGTATCCTTGGGCGGTCGTCGATCGAGTCGCTTCAAGAAGGCTGTGAACTCATTGGCAAAAGAACGGACCATGCCGATGCCATCTTCAATTTGTGGATAATCACCATAGTGCCGGCGTGAAGGTACTTTGCTTCCCCCTCGCAAATAAATTTCATCACCCAGAAAAGCGAAGGTTGTACCAACCTGGGTGCGCAACTCCCCTTGTATTGCAGTTACCTGCTTAATCGTTTCCCGGCAGAACTCAGGGGTTACCGCGGTCAAGCGCTCATCGGTGTTGTAGCGTGTGAGACCAAGCGGGACGATCGCCACACTGCTGACGCGCGGATAGTGAGCGGCAAGATCGAAAATGGTCTGTCGCAAAACCTCACCGTCGTTGATAGTGGGACAAAGGACTACCTGGGCGTGGATCTCGATTCCGTTGTCCATCAATCGTGCGAGTTTGTCCGAGATGCCCGCCCGACTCTTATCGATTCCCAGGAGATAAGCGCGCACTTCCAGATCCATCGCGTGAATCGAAACGTATTGAGGTGAAAGTCGTTGTTCGATGATGCGCTGCATCTCATCCTCGGTTATCGAGGTCAGCGTAGTGTAGTTGCCGTACAGGAAAGAAAGGCGAATGTCCTCGTCACGAATGAAAAGCGAAGGACGAGCGTCCTCCGGATTACCCTTGCAAAAGCAGAAGATACATTCGTTAGCACACTGGCGGGGAACAATCTGTTCGAACGAAAGACCGAAATCCTCCCCTTCATCTCGCTCGATCTCCAATTCCCAATCTTCACCGGTTTTTTTCCGAACCTCGAGAGTGAGCTCCGTCTCACCCCCGGTCTGGAACCGAAAATCGAGATAATCCCGCACCGGCCGACCGTTGACTTTGATGACTCGATCTCCGGGCTCCAACTCCAGCTCGCCGCCCAGGGTGTCTGGCGTAACCGCGGTAATGACAACGCCGCGGCGGCGAATGCTGGTGACGGCTGGTGCTACTGCAAACTCGTACATAGAAAACCGGTGCCTGATAAGCTTTTTAGAAATCTGAGCCTAACCCTGACTGGCCCAGTATCAATTCGGTGCCGATACCTGCGAGCTCCAAAAATTGCCCACCCCGGGGAAACCGAAAGTATAGCAAGCGCCACCAGATTTGTTGAGCCGCACTCGGTCGCCCGTTGTGATCAAGTTTAATGTCCGACAAGCTCTAGCTGTCGTCACGCCCTGACAAACCCAGGAAACTCTGATCAAACGCCTCAACGCGTACATAGGTTTTGGCTTCCTATTGAACCATTTGATCAAAGTCTCCTGAAGTTTGTCGGAAACTTGCTGCGAAACGTACCCCACACTTTGATCCGCTGTTGGAATAGCGGAGTTATTAGACTTCTCTATTCGTAGTAATTGTCAAAACAATGAATGCTTGATGACAGGATAGGTCTCGACTTATGAACAGGGCATTATTAGTGAGTTTTTGCATTTTCACGGGTCTGTCCGGTGCCACTGCTTTGGCGCAGGGACCGGCAAATTCGGTTGAAGATAAGGCAAAGAAGGCTTTGCACGATACCCAGGCAAGAGTGGCTGCTCAGGCGCCGGCCGGCCGAAATGGTGGCCTTGACGCGCCGCCAAAGTCCTCGAAGGTCATGGCGTCGACTGGTTCGCGTGCGGCCCCGGAGTCAAAGGCAGAAGCCAGCTCAACGCTGGAGCTGTCCAAAACAACAGTTCCCGCGGACGAATCGTCGTTGACAGCGATCTACCGGGTTGGGGCGGGTGACGTGATCGACATCCGAATTCGCGGTTTGGCCACGAGCGGGTCGACGCTCTTTACTGTTCTTGAAGGCGGCTTTATTGATCTGCCGGTGATCGGCGGAACAGTTCCCGTAGCGGGCCTGACCACGGACGAGATTCAAGCCCACTTGGCGTCTGAATTAAAGCGACGCTCTCTCCAGGACTCGCCAGGAATAAGCGTGAGCGTGCGGCAATATGCGAGTCACACAATCGTCGTCACCGGACTGGTGGTTAGCGGCGGCACCAAAATTCTCAGGCGCGAAGCAGTGCCCCTATACGTGGTGCTGGCGGAAACGCAGTCGCGTCTTGATGCGGCGCGGGCGTCGATTATGCGAGCCGGCAAGCCGGTGCAAATCATCGATCTGGCCGATCCCTCTTCTTCAAGTGTTCTGATTCAACCGGGCGACGTAATCAACATCACGGCTCGACCAGAGCAGTTCTATTACATCGGTGGTCGCATTAACTCTCCGGGTCAGAAGGTCTTTCAAGCGGGCATCACGTTACTGCAATCGATTTTGGCGGCCGGAGGAGTACGTAATCAATCTGACGGCGTCGTGGAAATGTCCCGAGAAGGCGTCGATGGCAATCTGACCACGACCCGCTTCAGCATCAAGGAAATCAAGTCCGGCAAAGTGCGTGATCCGCGGCTGCAGTCAGGCGACCGCATCGAAGTTATCCGTTAAATTCGGGTGTAGGGTTACGGTGTGGGGTGTAGCAGTGCGCCCTTTCTGGCAAAAATGAATGTCCGACTCCGCCTCTTTGGCTTCTGTCCGCAGGGACAAAATGTTTATAGAAACTCCGTTCGAGAATATGCTCCTCAGCTCCACGGGAGCGCAATGCCCTTTCCATCATCCTTAATATTTCGCTCCTTCGGATCTTTCAAGTTCTGTCGGTTGCTGGATCTCTAAACATTTCGTCCTTACGGGACTGAGAACCAGGAACAGCGAAGGCGCACCCCTGCCAGGCCATACTAGACCTAACCCTCAACACCCTGCATTCCTGCGTTGTAATTTTGTTGACAATCGTGCCCCCTCTTTGTTAGTTATTCATCGCATTTTAAACAACCAGCCAGGTTTCCACAGTAAGCTCTTTAGTGCGCAATCCATCTTAAGGAAGCGAGTATTGGTCTATGAATAGTAAATTGAAGCCAGCGATCATCGGCGGCCTCGTTGTCGGTCTGCTATCAGCAATCCCGGTAGTCAACTTTGTAAATATATGTTGTTGCCTCTGGGCCATACTGGGTGGACTAATCGCTTCAAAAATTTACATTAATGCCTCGCCAACCCCGGTCAAAGCCGGTGACGGCGCGGTGTTGGGAGTGCTTTCCGGCGTGGTCGGAGCGGCAATTTACATAGTCATCGGAATTCCCATCGCCTTGATCCTACGGGGCCCCATTAATGCAATGCTCCTAAGCCTTATTGAGCGTCTTAATCCTGCTCAAGTCGAACTGATGCGCCAGTCGATGGCCGATCAAACAATCATCGGCGCAGTTATCAGGGGTTTGATCTTCGGGATAATTCTAATTATTTTTTCGGTTCTTGGCGGGTTATTAGGGGTTCCGATTTTCGAGAAGCGCAAAGGCAATCCAGCACCGCCGCCGCCGCCACAAAGCTATGGCGGAGGGACTGCCGCTTAAGCAATCATGGGTTGCTTTTCCCTCAAAATTTATTGGGGACAAATTCAAGCATCTGAGAGTTACGAATTACCGTTTCTGTGACCGAGGAGAGTATTAGATCATGTCGCAACCCTTTAACGCGCCACCCCCGCCTTTGAGTACTCCCGCCACAATTCCGAACAACATGGTCATGGCGATCATTGCGACCGTGGTTTCGGTTATGGGCTGTTGCCTGCCGCACGGTTTGGTCTCGCTGATGTTTGCCATGCAGGTCGGTAAAAAGGAAGCCGCCGGTGACATCGAGGGAGCAAAAAACGCTGCGAAGCAAGCGAAGATGTGGGCTTGGATCTCGATCATAGCCGGCGCGTTGTGTCTGGTTCTCTCACTTATTTTTGGCGTTTTTGCGGGAATAATGTCGGCAATCTCCCGTTGAACCGGCCGCCATCACGGTAGCTACCGACGATGCCTGTCTGTCCAATGGCAATAGGGTTTAATTAGGCTCTTCATCTCAGGGGTTACCCCCGAAAAAAGAGGTAGGAATAACAACAATGAGATTTTGTACAAAATGTGGCGGACAGAATGATGATCTGGCGCAGGTCTGTTCTACCTGTCAGTCCCCGATTGGGCCCACGAGCAGCAGCAGTAGTGGCAGCGGCGGCGGTTATCAGCCGATGCAGTCCGTTAACCAGGGTCCAATGACGGATTGGAAGACACAAGGTGCGGACAAGAAAATGGTAGCGGGCATTTGCGGCATCCTGCTGGGCGGCTTTGGCGTCCACAAGTTTATTCTGGGCTATTCAACCGAGGGCATCATTCAGATTGTGATTACCCTGGTAACGTGCGGGGCCGGCAGCATCATCGGCCTGATCGAGGGCATCATCTATCTTACCAAGAGCGATGAGGAGTTTGTCCGCACCTACATCCAGAATAAGAAGGGTTGGTTCTAACACTCGTGAAATTTGATCGAGAGTTAAGACTGTCTCATGTTTCTTGATGGGATAGTAGGGCGGCGACTGCAGGCGGTGGCGCTGTGGGTTTTACTCACCGGCGGCGCCGCTTATCTCTTTTTTTTCGAGCCAGGCCGTACCGGATTCTTTCCTCTTTGTCCTTTTCGCGCCCTGACCGGGCTTACGTGTCCGGGTTGCGGGACAACACGAGCATTACATCAATTGCTGCACGGAAACTTCTTGTCGGCTTTTGAATTGAATCCGCTGCTGCTTCTGGCTTTGCCCGTCCTGGGTGCCTTGCTAATCCTTTATACGAAGTGCGCAATAGCAGGCCGACCGATGCCGCAGCTCGCGCTGCCACGAAAGTATGCGTGGGCTATTTACGTGCTGGTATTTGGTTTTTGGGTCTTTCGCAACACGGCGGTCTATCCCTTTCCTTCCTAGCTTCGTGAAACTGGACACTTAACGATCATCCGGAGGTCTGCGATGCGTTTGCCTGGTCTACTGCTGCTGATTTTGGTCATTGCTCCACTTTCGAAAGCTCAACAAACTGCTAAGAATCAGAATGTTGAGATTCCGCGCCGTCCCGTTCATACCTTTTCCATTGTCGCCCGCGATCCAGTCACCGGGGAATTGGGTGTCGCTGTGCAGTCGCACTGGTTTTCCGTGGGTTCGATTGTTCCCTGGGCCGAAGCCGGCGTCGGCGCCATCGCCACGCAATCATTCGTCGATCCTTCTTACGGAAAACTGGGCTTGGAATTAATGCGCGCCGGCAAGACAGGTCCCGAAGCCCTGAAGGCACTGCTTGCGGGAGATGAGGGCCGTGACGTGCGCCAGGTAGCAATGATCGATGCGCACGGACACGTCAACGCCTGGACCGGCAAGAACGACATTCCGGCGGCCGGGCAGATCGTCGGCCGCAACTATTCCGTCCAAGCTAACCTGATGATGAATGAAAAGATCTGGCCGGCGATGGCCCAGGCTTTTGAAAAAACAAAAGGAGATTTGGCTGAGCGAATGCTGGCCGCTCTGGACGCGGCGCAGGCAGCGGGTGGAGACATACGTGGCCGTCAATCGGCAGCCATCGTCGTCGTCACGGGCAAGCCCACCGGTCAGGCATGGAAAGATCGCACTTTCGATTTACGGGTAGACGATAGTACCGAGCCCTTGAAAGAGTTGCGCCGTCTGGTCACTTTGCAGCGTGCTTACAATCATATGAATGCAGGCGACCTGGCAGTCGAAAAGAAAGACAATGAAGGCGCACTGCGCGAGTACGGCGCCGCTGAAAAGCTCGTACCCGAAAGCGCTGAAATGATTTACTGGCACGCAGTCGCGCTCGTTAACATGGGCCGCGTAGGCGAGTCGCTTTCTTTGTTTCGCAAAGTCTTCGCGATGGATCCAAATTGGGCCACGCTTACGCCTCGGCTCGCAAAGGTCGGTTTGCTGCCTGACGATGCGAAGCTGATCGAGCGCATTCTCACGGCCGCAAAATAGCCGGTTCAGTATTCCTTCTCTCAGATCTCAGATCTCAGATCCCAGATCTGAAATCGTTGACATCGTACAGATCCGTATGAACTGAGACTTTCCTCACCCATCTGCCAATCCCTCTCGCTTTCTGACTTCACACCGCTCTGCTATCCTTCGCCTGATCCAAATGTCCGAGTCGAATACCAAACTAAAAGAACGTGTGCGGGCTTTCTGGCAGGAAAATCCCTGCGGGACAAAGTTTGCTGAGGCTGAGCCGGGCACGCGCCGCTTTTATGAACTGGTTGAACAGCATCGCTACACAACGGAGTGGCACATTCCCACGGCGGCAGATTTTGCCGCGAGCCGCGGACTGCGCGTGCTCGAGATCGGGTGTGGCCTGGGAACGGATGGCGCCGAGTTCGCAAAAGCGGGCGCTGACTATACCGGCGTGGACTTGACTGACGCTGCAGTTGAGCTGGCGCGCCGGCGATTTGGATTGTTCGATCTGCCGGGAACCTTTCGCACCGCTGATGCCGAGCAGCTCGATTTCCCGGACGAATCATTCGACCTGGTCTATTCGCACGGCGTGCTACACCACACACCCGACACGGCGCGGGCCGTGCGCGAAGTCCATCGGGTGCTGCGGAAACATGGGCGCGCGGTGATCATGCTCTATCATCGCAATTCATATAATTATAGAGTGAACATTCGGCTGTTGCGTCGCGCCGGCCTGCACTTGTTGAGATGGAATGCGGGCGTACAGCTGATTCATAAACTAACGGGAGAGCCGCTTGACTCGTTGCGCGACCACGCGCGCCAGCTGAGCGAGTCGCACAATGGCTATCGGAGTGCGGAGGAGTTCTTGAACCAGAACACCGACGGCGCCGGCAATCCGCTGGCGCGCGTCTATTCGCGGCGCGAGGCGCGCGAGCTGTTCAAGGATTTCGCCGAGGTTAGGTTCCGCGCTTTCTTTCTGAACAAGCGTTTTATTCCGCTCATAGGAAAACTGCTGCCGCGTACTGTTGAGACGCAGCTTGCGGCCCGCTGGGGCTGGCATCTTTGGATTTATGCGACCAAGTAAAGTGTAGGGGCGGACCTGGGTGTCCGCCCTGATTTATGGCAAGCAGATCACCGGAACTCGTCAAGATTTGAATTGCGGCTTTGCCGCCGCACTGTGCGGTAAGGCTCTGCCTTACCGTTGAGGGCATAGACAGTCGAGGAGACTACGCCTCCCTGTTATGTAATGAGGCATGGCCTAAAATTCCGGTACGACTACTTCGGAAAGACCCAGCCTTTCCGCTGGGCGGCGGCAAAGCCGCGGTGAACTGAAAGCACGAAGCGGCTAAACCCCAAATGGCGTGTCGGCCTAATCAAATCGAATGAAGAACATTCTCATCACCGGCGGCGCAGGATTCATCGGCTCGCACCTCGTCGAACGATTGCTGGCAGAGGGCACCTGGCGCGTGACGGTCATCGACGACTTCAATGATTTTTATGACCCGGCGATCAAGCATGCGAACATTCGCCTGCATCTCGCCAATCCAAACTACAGGCTGGAAACGGCGGACATTCGCGATCTGTCGAGGCTGAAAGAGATTTTTGAACGTTCTGCGTTTTACTGTATCGTTCACCTGGCCGCGCGCGCCGGCGTCCGACCATCGCTCACTCAGCCGCTGCTTTATGCCGAGACTAATATCAATGGCAGCTTGAACCTTCTCGAACTGGCTCGCGAGCACAATGTCAGACAATTCGTTTTCGGCTCTTCATCGTCGGTCTATGGCGAGAACACCAAGGTGCCTTTCAGCGAAGACGATCCCATCTTTCATCCGATTTCACCGTACGCCGCGACCAAGGGGGCGGGCGAATTGCTTTGTCATACCTATTCGCACCTGTATGGCATGCGTTGCGTTTGCCTGCGTTTCTTCACTGTCTACGGAGCTCGACAGCGGCCGGATCTGGCGATCCACAAATTCGCTCGTTTGATCACTGAGGGAAAAGCGATCCCAGTATTTGGCGACGGGACCACTCGTCGTGATTACACCTACGTCGACGATATCATCAGCGGCGTGCGGACCGCGATTGATTACGTCGATAGCGATTATGAAGTGATCAATCTTGGTGAGTCGCGCACGGTAGAACTGCGAGAATTGATTTCGTTATTGGAAAAGGAACTGGACCAGCATGCGGTCATCGACTGGCAACCGTTGCAGCCCGGCGACGTTCCGCAAACCTTCGCCGATATCAGCAAGGCAAAGCGATTGCTCGGCTACAATCCTCAGACGCAAATTGAGGAAGGAATTCATCGCTTCGTTGAGTGGTTTCAGCGAACTCGATTGTCCGACGAACTTTAGTTTGTCGTAGACTGATGCGGTCGAGCCCTTTTCGGGAGATCGACAAACTAGAGTTCGGACATTTATGACCACCACTAATACAGTTGTTAATCCGCTGCCGCGGGAGATGCAGCAACACACCTATTCGATCATGTACGCGGTCGAAGGGAGCCACTGGTGGTTTGCTGGGCGGCGACGAATTATCGAAAGTTTTTTAAGGCATATTTGTGAGCAACTGGGGGCCGCTCGGCCCCATATTCTCGACATTGGCTGCGGCACAGGCGCGAACCTCGAAATGCTTTCGCAATTTGGCGCGGCCGAAGGAGTCGATGTTTCACCCGACGCGCTCGCGTTTTGTCGTCAACGCGGTTTGCAGAATGTTCGCCAGGGCGAAGCCGAGCACTTGCCTTATGAGGACGGTTCGTTTGATCTCGTCACCGCCCTGGATGTAGTCGAACATCTCGACGATGACGTCGCGGGCCTGAAAGAGATGCGTCGCGTGCTTCGTCGCGGCGGTTATGCGCTGTTGTTTGTACCGGCCTTTATGTATCTATGGGGCGTACAGGATGACATCAGCCATCACCGCCGGCGCTATACTCGCGCCACCCTGCAGCAGGCGGTGCGCGCGGCAGGTTTTGAAATCGAGCGCTTCACTTACGCGAACATCACCTTTTTCGCGCCGATTCTGTTGGGCAGACTGCTGATGCGCGCCAGCGGTTTTCGTCCCGCTTCGGAAAACAATCTCACCATCGGCGGCTTGAATGGGATGCTCGGTCGCATCCTGGGCGCTGAAAGTTCTATACTGCGCCACATAAATCTGCCGCTCGGCGTTTCCGCCATTTGTGTTGCCCGACGAATTGATTGATGAAAACACTCTACGATCCACAAGACCAGACCCAGTCGGACAAGGCGACGAGTGCTGCGCAAACTGGCGGCACTCCCGCTATCTCTGTTTTCCTGCCCGTGCTGAATGAAGAACCAAACCTGCTGCCGCTGCATGAAAAACTGGATGTGGCGCTGGGGAAGCTGGGGCGGTCCGCGGAAGTGATTTACGTTGATGATGGTTCGACGGACGGCAGTCTGAAAGTATTGCGCGAAATAGCGCGTCTGGATCCACGCGTTCGGGTTGTTGCCCTGCGACGCAATTACGGTCAGACGGCCGCGATGGCTGCAGGCATTCACGCTGCCCGCGGAGAAGTGCTGATACCCATGGATGCCGATCTGCAAAACGATCCGGCCGACATCGTGCGCCTGCTCGAGAAACTTGATGAGGGCTATGACGTGGTTTCCGGCTGGCGCAAAGACCGACAGGATCGCTTGTTCACGCGCAAGATCCCTTCGATGATTGCCAACCGCATCATCTCCTGGATTGGCGGCGTACCACTTCACGATTACGGCTGCTCTTTGAAAGCCTATCGGCGCGAGTCGCTCGAGGACGTTAATCTTTACGGCGAGATGCATCGCTTCATTCCCATCTACGCTTCGTGGGCCGGCGCGCGCGTCGCCGAAATCCCCGTCGAGCATCATGCGCGCACCATGGGCAAGTCGAAATACGGACTCTCGCGAACAGTCAAGGTCGTCTTTGATCTGATGACCATCAAGTTCATGGCGTCATATCAAACAAAGCCGCTTTATGTATTTGGCTGGGTGGGATTATTGACGCTGGGGTTTTCCGTACTTTGCGCGCTGCTTGCCTTCCTGATGAAATTCGCAAACTGGCCGCATCATGCAGACTTTATTCAAACGCCCTTGCCGGTATTGGCCATGGTCATGCTAGTGCTGGGCATTCAATTTTTCCTGATGGGGTTGCTGGCTGAGATGCAGGTCCGCACTTATCACGAGTCACAGTCCAAGGCAATCTATGCAGTGCGCGAGCGAATTGGGTTTGAGTAGTAACGTCCACCAAATTTATGTCGAGCGAGCGCGAGGTCTCACTTTGCGAACTTTGTCGCTTGGCGTGAAATCGTTTTCGGCGCACGCATCAAACCGTTTCCCGTAAAGGCGTAAAGCTCGCAAAGAGTGAATTGTTATGTGCGGCATCACCGGTTGGGCCAATCTTGATTCCAGAACGCCGTCGCCTGAAGGCGCGCGGCATCTGCTGCACTCGATGTGCGAGCGCATGGTCCATCGCGGTCCTGACGCCGAAGGCTTGCTGGTAACGACCGGCGTCGCGCTGGGCATGCGTCGCCTGGCGATTATCGATCTCCTCACTGGTGAACAACCGACTTACAGCGAAGACAAGAGCGTCGCCGTAATCCTCAACGGGGAAATCTATAATTACCGCGAGCTGCGCGATGATCTGGAAAAGCGCGGCCACGCATTTCGCAGCGCCTCAGACACGGAAGTGCTGCCGCATCTGTATGAAGAGTACGGCAAGGACATGGTCAAGCACCTTAACGGGATGTTCGCGTTTGCGTTGTGGGACGCAAAGCGCCGGCGGCTGTTTCTGGCGCGCGATCGCTTTGGTGAAAAGCCGCTCTACTGGGGCATCTTCGATAACACGCTGCTGTTTGCTTCGGAGCCTAAGGTACTATTGGCCCATCCGGCGGTGCGGCCATCTCTGAATCTTCAGGCGCTGCGACAGTATCTGTCCTTCGACTATGTTCCGGCTCCGCTCTCAATCTACGAAGGCGTCAACAAACTCACCGCAGCGCACACGCTGACCCTGGAAGACGGGCAGGTCACGTTGGAGCGCTACTGGAACTTGAGTTACAAGAAGCCCAAGCACGTGCCCACCGAGCGCGAGGCGGCGGAGCATCTGCGCAGTCTGCTGGCCGACTCGGTTCGCATGCGGTTGGTTTCCGATGTTCCTTTGGGCGTGTTGCTGTCGGGAGGCATTGATTCGTCAACCGTTAGCGCGTTGGCTGTACTCGCTTCGTCGGAAACGGTGAAAACATTTTCAATCTCGTTTGCCGAAGCTTCGTTTGATGAATCTTCCTACGCGCGTGCGGTGGCAAAATATCTGGGCACCGATCATCACGAAGAGCGCTTCAGTGCGGACCTCGCTGCCAACCTCGTAGGCGAGATCGGCGCCTGGATGGACGAACCTTGCAGCGATCCGTCACTGGTCCCGACGTATCTGTTGTCTCGATTTACACGAAAGCATGTGACAGTCGCGTTGGGAGGCGATGGCGGCGATGAACTCTTCGCGGGATATCCGATGTATCTCGGCCACCGTCTGGCGGAGATCTACACACGGATGCCTCGCGTATTGCGTCGCGGCCTGGTGGAACCGCTCGTCGGGATGTTGCCGGTGAAGACCAAGAACCTTTCTTTCGATTATCGCGCGCGACGCTTTGTGGCCGGAGCCAATCACGATGCGGTAACCCGGCATCACATGTGGTTTGGTTCCTTTACCGCGGCCGAGCAGGAACTGTTGTTGACGCAGAGTGTGCGGCAGCAAAGTGCCGCGGACATTTATCGCGAAGCGCGGCGGTTGGCCGAGGAGTGCGATGCCGTCGATATGATCGAGTGCATGCAGAGTTTGGACACGCAGCTCTATCTTGCCGAAGACATCTTAACCAAAGTCGATCGCGCCAGTATGGCCGTCTCGCTCGAGGTGCGGGCCCCGTTTCTGGATCCGCGTGTGGCTGAGTACGCGGCATCGCTGCCGCGCAACTATAAACTCCGGGGCCGCAAGTCAAAGTATATTCTGAAGCGCGCAGTTGAAGATCTGCTGCCTCCCTTTGTGGCCCGCCGCGGCAAGAAGGGCTTCGGCATTCCCGTAGCCGAGTGGCTGAAGAAGAAATTGCGACCGCTGGCCCGCGATCTGCTATCACCGGAGCGCGTGGCGCGGGCGGGAGTTTTCAATCCCACCTACGTTTCGCGTTTGCTGGACGAACACGACCGCGGGATCGCCAACCACCGCAAGCCACTGTGGACTTTGCTGATGTTTGAGCTATGGCACGAGAGCTTTATCGAAACTCCGAGGCGTATTGAGACTTCTGTGGCCAGTAGGCAGTAGGCAGTAGGCAGTAGGCAGTAGGCAGTAGGCAGTAGGCAGTCGCTGATGCCGGATCGAAATCTCGAGCAAAACTATTTTCGTCTACTAGCGTGGTGCCGCGCGCGCGACTTTGCCGGCTACGATCCTTTCGATGGTCTGAACAGCCATCTATTTCAAGCCTTACCCTTGAAGAACTCGCGCACGGCGCGTCTGCTCTGGACCCAGTTCTGCAAACGCTCGCCTGTCAACTTCCGCTCTCTGGTCGGTGTGCCGCCGGAGAGAAACGCAAAAGGGATCGCCCTCTTTGCTCTGGCTGCATTGGCGAGGTATCGCACGCTGCAAACCAAAGAAGCCGAGATCGATGCGCGCGAATTGCTGGACGATCTTATGGCCATGCGCCTAAAGGGATTTACCGGCGCCGCCTGGGGCTACAATTTTGATTGGCAGGGCCGGGCCTTCTTTGCGCCCCGAGGCACGCCCACGCTCGTGCCGACGGCGTTTGCCGGTCGAGCGCTGATTGAAGCGGCCGAGTGTTTCGACAGCAAGGAATACCTGCCCTTCGCACGTACCACCTGCGACTTTATTCTCAACGATCTAAACCGTTCAGAAGAAATCGGAGATGAAGCTTGCTTCAGTTATTCGCCGCTCGATCACACGCGAGTTTTCAATGCGAGTTTGCTGGCCGGCGAGACATTGGCAAGAGTGGGTAAGCTCGCCAACGAAACAAGTCTTTGCGACTGGGCCATGCGGATCGCGCGCTACGTCGTGCGGCGCCAGCGCGCTGACGGCTCGTGGGCGTACGGCGCCGATGATTACCAATCGTGGACCGATAACTTTCACACTGCCTTTATTCTCACCAGCCTCTCGCGCATCATCGATTCCTGTGAATCGGCCGGTGATGAATTCGCGACGGCCTTAACGCGAGGTCACGAATTTTGGCGCGACCGTTTCTTCCTGAGTAATGGGTGGCCGAAATATTTTCCCGATCGCCTCTATCCAGCGGATACTCATGCGGCCGCGGCGGCTATCGTTGCGCTGGTGGAATTGCGTGGACGCGTGCCCGGCGCTCTCGAACTCGCTGAAAGAATTTCGCAATGGACCATGGAGAATCTTTGCGATCCGCGGGGTTACTTCTACTATCAGCGCCGCCGTTGGTATACGTCGCGCATTCCCTACATGCGCTGGTCCGAAGCGTGGATGGCGTACGCGCTCGCGAGGCTGATCGAAGGAAAAAGGAAAAAGTAAAAAAGCAAAAGTAAGGAGGAAACTCGGAAGCGAAAGGAAGGAAGGGAGAAACCGAGGGTGACCAAACCAATTCAGGACATTAGAGAACGAACTTTTGAGTTTGCGGTACGCATAATCAAACTTTGTCAGTATCTAGACAAGAAACCTGGCGTCTCCAGAACCCTCAGTGGACAGCTATTGAAAGCCGGAACATCTATTGGAGCGAACGTTGAAGAAGCTCAAGCCGGCCTAAGCAGAGCGGATTTCATAAGCAAGAACGCCATCGCCTTGAAGGAAGCCCGGGAATGCCATTTCTGGTTGAGACTGCTCATCGCGGCAAAGATCATGCCCGAAAAGCGTCTCGCAGAGTTGCGTGATGGAGCCGACGAAATAAAACGCATTCTGGGCTCGATCGTTGTGAAGGCAAAGACAAACAGGCAGTGAGTTTTCTTGACTTTTGCCTTTTTACTTTTGCCTTTTTCCTTGAATTCATGCGCATCTGGATCGATCTCGCAAACTCACCACACGTGCCGTTCTTCGCGGCGCTAATCCCGGAGTTCAAGCAACGCGGCCATCAGGTTGAGCTCACGGCGCGCGATTATGCTCAAACCGTTGAGCTGGCCGGCGCTGCCCGTCTGACGCCTTTTGTGATTGGTGGCCATGGCGGTGGAAAACTTACGGGCAAGGCAGGGAACCTGATCGGTCGCGCTGCGTCGCTGGCAAAGTGGGCCCGTAGCCGCGGGATTGATTTAGCCGTCAGCCATAACTCATACGCACAGATCGCCGCGGCGAGTGGACTTGGTATCAAGAGTGTTACGTTGATGGATTACGAACATCAACCCGCCAATCATCTTGCCTTTCGCCTGGCCTCTCGTGTGATCGTGCCGCGCGCTTTTCCGGATGCAGCCCTGCGCCGCTACGGAGCCTCCAGAGGCAAGGTGAAACGATATAAAGGCACAAAGGAAGACGTATATCTTGCCGGCTTCACGGCTGATCCGGCGTTTGGCGAAACGCTGCGTGGTCTTGGTATCGACTCGCAGGACGTGTTGGTGCTGGTGCGTCCGCCCGCCGCCGAAGCGCTTTACCACCGCTTCGAAAACGAACTGTTCGCTGACATGCTCGAACATTTGAGTTCACGAGCTGACGTAAAGACAATTTTACTGGCCCGCACCGCAGGTCAACGTTCCGAATACGAGGCCATGGCCAAACCCAATCTGATTTTGCCGCGCCAGGCGCTTGATGGTGCTAATCTAATCGCCGCATGCGATCTGGTGATCAGCGCCGGGGGCACGATGAATCGTGAAGCCGCGGCCTTAGGCGTGCCGGCGGCAACCGTATACGCGGGAGAGTGGGCCGCGATTGATGAAGCCCTCGTTCAGGAGAACAGGTTGACGCGGATAGCTTCCCGGGACGACCTTGAATCACTGACTATTGAAAAGAAGCGAGGCAGTAACCCCCGGCGCGCCGTGAACGTGCGAAACGAAGTAGTGGATCTTATTCTGACACCATAATGATCAGCAGGCGGGTCAGATAACCCTCGATGAAAGCCGAACACCTGGAAGCTCGATTGATGAATGCGGGCGCCGTGCGCGTTCCCGCGCGCGTGCCGTCCTGGGTCGTGCCCGGCGTCAAGACGGCACTCTTGCTTTTGGATTTGGCGCTGGCGTTTGCCGCTTTTGCGTGGGCGTTCCACATCCGCGCCGGTGATCCAATGTTACAGCGAGGGACTGCCTGGAACTGGACCGCGGCCTTCGCGCCCTACGGCGCGCTCTTGATAATGGTCGTACCGATCAGAGCGATCACGCTTGCTTACTATGACCTCTACCGGCTGCGCGGTGAATTCTCGTTTGTTGAGGATGCGATACGGGTCTTCAAAGCAACGGCGATCGGATCGCTCTTGATCGTAGCCGGCGCCTTTCTTTATCGCGGCGGGTTTCAGTTTCGTGCCTTCTCTTATGCGCGCGCTGTGTTTGTGCTCGATTTTGTGCTGGCGCTGGCGGGTTTCCTGCTGGTTCGTTTCATCATGCGCGGCGCGCAGATGTTTGCGCGGCGTCATGATCTCAATTTGATTCCCACCCTGGTGGTGGGCCGAGGCGAAGAGGCGGCCACTTTCATCAACGAAATTCGCGAGCGCCCTGAGCTTGGTTATCGAGTAATCGGCGTCCTGGAAAATGGACTGAACACGCCACAGCCATCAATGTTTGAAGGCGTGCCCGTAGTCGGCGACTTGAAACGTCTGCCCGACATCATCCTCGAGTCCGGCGCCAATGAAGTGATCATCGCGGATCCGACCGTGCCTGGCGAGGCGCTGTTCGATGTAATGATGCGCGTGGGCCGTCGGCGCGGTGTAGAGTTTCGCATCGCCCCCAGCCTGTTTAATTTTCTGCCGCGCAAAACGGAAGTCGATCAGATTGGCGCGCTGCCCATGATCACGCTTTTCCGTTCTCCGCTGTCCAGCGCAGCGCGCGTCATCAAGCGGACTTCGGATCTGATCATCGCGGCGATCGCGGCGCTGGTGTTGCTCCCGTTCTGGCTGGTGTTTGCTTTGCTCATCAAGCTGGATTCCAAAGGACCCGTTTTTTACAAGCAGGAACGCGTCGGCATGGACGGGCGAGTTTTTCTTTTCTATAAGTTTCGCACCATGCGTCCCAATGCAGACGACACCACGCATCGCGAATTCCAACGTCGTTATATCGCCGGGCAGCCGGAGGTAAAACCGGGCAGCGATGGCCGGCCGGTTTATAAACTGCAAACCGATCCGCGCATCACGAGCGTGGGGCGCTGGCTGCGGCGTTTGAGTCTGGACGAGTTGCCGCAACTCCTGAATGTGTTGCGCGGTGACATGAGCGTGGTAGGGCCGCGACCACCAATCCCCTATGAAGTTGAATCCTATGAATTGTGGCATCGCAAACGTTTGGACATGAAGCCGGGGATGACCGGACTGTGGCAGGTGTCGGGACGAAATCGTTTACCGTTTGAAGAAATGGTGCGGCTGGATCTGTTCTATATCGAGAACTGGTCGCTGTTACTGGATCTGAAAATCATTTTGCGCACCTTGCCCGTAATGCTCCGCGGCGACGCGTATTAAGATCGGTGTAGCGCAAACTTCAGTTTGCGTGAATGTTGAGTGGAGTTCCCACAGACGCAAACTACCAGTTTGCGTTACATAAATCTTCCGAGGAGTTTTGTATGGACCCCAAACGCGAATTACTTCGACATACCCTGGCAACACTCGCCTATCGCGGCGCGAAAGCGGTGCGTGACGCACCCGATTCATTCGCCGCGTTCCAGGCGGCCGACACAACCCGGACGCCGCTACAGATTCTGACGCATATCGGCGATCTGCTCGATTGGGCGTTGTCGATGGCCCAGGGAACCGAGACCTGGAACAACGCAAAGCCGCTGCCCTGGCCCGAAGAGATTGATCGGTTTCATCGGGCACTGGTCCACTTGGATGAATTCCTGGCCTCCGACGCGGATCTGGCTTGCACTTGCGAACGACTGTTCCAGGGAGCCATCGCCGATTCACTTACACATGTTGGCCAGCTCACCATCCTGCGACGCATCGCCAGCGCGCCGATTCGCGGGGAGAACTATTCAGTAGCGGACATCGAAGCGGGTCGTGTGGGATCAGACCAACCGCCCGCGAAGTATGAGTTTGGTTGAGCCGCAAGACCTGGTTCCAATATCATTCTGGTTAATCACGTAGTATTTTGAAGAGGCGCTGTTATAATCACGAAGCATGAGCACACATTTCGACGACATCGAAAGACAAGCTCGGGCGCTACCCATGAAAGAGAAGGCTGCCCTGGCGCGTCTCCTCATCGAAGAATTGGATCAGTCGGTTGATGCCGACGTCGAGCAGTTATGGATCGATGAAGCGCGGCGCCGTTATGATTCGTACCTAAGAGGCGAGCTCAAGGCACTTCCGGGAGACGACGTGATGGCGCGGGCCCGTGACCGTATCAAATGATCGACTATGGCCTTTGTCGCTTCGATCTCTTTAATGCTGCGACAACATCGAGCGAGGCTACGCCTCAGACCGACAAGATTCCTTTGCGTTCTGCGTCTTTGCGGAAGGCTCTTCAATAGCGACAAAGAATTTCCCGCAAAAACGCAAAGCACGCAAAGAAAGTTCGCTCGTCCGAATCACGTTCACTGCAACCCCGCCAGCGCGATCTCCAGCAACAGTATCTTCTTGATCCCTTTATACAGCGGTTCGATCTCGCAGTTCTCGGTCAGCGAATGCGAATCGTTGCAGGGCCCGGCGCCGGTTGAGATCGAGGGAATGCCGGCCAGCAACGCCGCGCTGGAATTATTTGAACCGGCATCGCCAATCGGTGGATCGAAGCCCATGGCCCGGTGGACTGCGGCGGCAATCTTAACCAAATCGGATTCACGATTTCCGGGCAGCACCGCCGCCGGCGATGTTGAGATGACTTCGGTCTTTACAGTCATGCCGGCGCGATCCGCCTCCTCCTTCAAAATCGCCGCGATCTGTTTCTCCAAATCGGCCATCACTTCATTACTGGTAGATCGCAGATCGACGCTGAACCAGGCATCCGCTGCTTTGGCGTTTACCACTTCCGAGCCGCCCAACATGCCGATGTTCAGATTCGACGAAGGACTGGTCGGCACTTTCAATTGATAGATGCGCTCGATGGCGCGGGCCAGCGGCAGCGTTGCCGAGTAAGGCGGTGTGCGTGAACGAGTGTGCCCGCCCGGACCGATAAAGTGATGGCGATACCAGTTGATGCCAATACCCGCGTAAGTGAAGCCTTCGTAACCACCGTCGAGCGCCACGTAATAATTTACTTTGCCCTTGTTCTCCTTCGCGAAATACTTTGCGCCGCTCAAGCCCGTTTCTTCGTCAGTGGTGAAGACAAAAATCAAATCACCTTTCGTCTGGATCCGGGCCTGGTCCAGGGCGCGAATCGTTGCCAGCAACGCTTCGATATTCCTGGTGTCGTCGCCGACTCCGGGTGCGTAGATGCGACCGTCGCGAATGGTGGTCTTGATTTTCAGTCCCGGCTGAAAGACCGTGTCGAGATGCGCATCAAAGACTACTGTGGGACCGCCCCCGGTTCCTTTACGGACTGCGATCAAGTTGCCGGCCGAATCGTAATGAATGTTCTGAAGTTTGTAGTTGCCCAACAGCTTCTCAATATAGGCAGCCCGCTCTTTTTCCTGGCGCGAAGGCGCATTGATTTCGGTAATGTCGCTCCATTCTTTCAGAATGCCGGCGCGGTCCTTGTCAATGTATTCCGTCGCTGCCTTAACGCGGCTGTCGTCCTGGATCGTTTTGACTTGGGCGGCGAATTCAACCGGCGGCGGCGTCTGGCCTGTGACACAAACAGCGAAAGCGAAAATGACTGCGAGTGAGACTTTTTTGAACATGGGCGTTCCTTCCTGGGTTCGAGTATAGTTAACGGCCACGCCAACTGAGGCCGCGAAGCCGGCGCCGGCGCAGTGCATTCTAATCCGGTCGGCCAGGCTTGAGGCAAAATTAATAACCGAACCCGAGTAACTCCAGTCGGAATGGACAAAGTCGAGAAAGCATCAGAGCTAACTACCTGGCTGGACCGCGTCATTGTCCTCTGGCTGTTTGTATTCGCGGCGTTTGCTCCGCACTCGATTGCGGTAACACAAGCCTCCTGGCTTTTGGGACTGCTCTTTTGGGTGGTGCGGTTTTTCTTTCATCCGCGTCCCAAGACTTATCGCACTCCGGTTGATTACGCATTACTGGGGTTCTTCATCCTCACCGGACTTTCCGCGGTGCTCTCTTACGAGCCAATGATTTCGATTGGGAAACTGCGGGCAGCCAGTCTCTTCACGATTGTCTATCTTTTCGCCGAGAACATTCCGTCGCGCAAAATTCTCAGGGCGCTGGCTCTCACGCTTATCGCATCCTGCATGGTCAATGTGCTCTTCACCGCTGCGACACGTGTCATCGGCCGAGGCGTAAAGGTTATGGGGGTCACCGCCGAGAGTCCTTTGTCGGCCGCGACGATGACTTCACAGAAAAAGACGCAACTGCCGTTTGCCATCGTCAGCGGTGATACCGTGCTTGCAGTAGATGGACAAAAAGTGCGCAGCGCGGAGCAAATTGTTGAGCTATTAAGTGACTCGCCTTTATCGTTCGCTATCGTGACGTTCTACCGCGGCGACCAGTATCCGCCGGTCCAGGTGCCGACCAGACGTCTGCTGCAGGGGACGACTGCCGCAGAGCAACTGGGGATTGCCAGTTGGACCATCGGCAGGGATTGGCGCGCCAGCGGTTTTTTTGGTCACTACACGACCTATGCGGAAGCGCTGCAGTTGATTGGCTCGCTGGCCCTGGGCTTGTTTATCTGTGTGCCGGTTAAGAAGAGCCGCAGCGGCACTCTGTTGTTACTGGCTGTCAGCGGAATTGTCTTTGCACTGCTGCTCACTGTCACGCGCGCCTCGTGGTTGGCGTTTTTGATTTCGGCGGCCGTGATGCTATTGCTGGGGACTTCGCGCCGCATGATTCTGATTGCGGGCGCCTGTGCTATTCCGCTGGTGCTCGCGGGCGCCTT
This sequence comes from Acidobacteriota bacterium, assembly GCA_025463135.1. GTDB lineage: Bacteria > Acidobacteriota > Blastocatellia > Pyrinomonadales > Pyrinomonadaceae > JAOAPY01. The sequence continues at coordinate 116,600 of JAOAPY010000005.1, read as the reverse complement.
GTTGCTGCAGCAAAAGCGACATGTGGGTTTGATCGATCAGATGGATGCTTCTACTACCTGGCGCGAAACCGTCTGGCGCGAAGGATTTCATTTGCTGATCAGCAAGCCAAGACACCTCATTGTCGGCGTCGGCATGGATTCTCTCAAGAAGCACTGGCGTCAATGGGGTCTGTTCGACGAAGGCCGTATTCCCATGGGACACATGCACTCCAACCCACTGCAGATCGCACTCGAACGTGGAATACCAACTTTTCTCGCCTGGTTGATCCTGCTCGGCATCTATGCGCACACCCTGGTGCGAACCTTTCGAGGGCTGGGCAGCGGACAACGAAAGGATTCTGATGCGCCGTCTCAGACGGGGCACGGTCGTCTCGCCAGTGTTGGTTCGCAACTGCTCGGCCCCTGGGTCGACCGAGGCATTGCGCTGGGCGCGCTGGGAGGCTTGGTGGGATTTTTCGCGAGTGGGCTGGTCCACTATAACTGGGGTGATTCAGAAGTAATCATGATCTTCTACTTTGTTATGGGGTTGAGCCTGGCGGTGGAGAGATCGAGCAAGACTGAACACGGCGTTTTGAGAACCTCGCGACGCTCTTGAACTTTTATTGGTTAGAGGGATTCAAAAGCAGCTCTCAGTCAGCCGATGGATGCGTCTTCTGAGGACTTCCCACAATACGGAATGTATAATGCCTGGCGCCATTTATTTCATTGATAACCGGAAGTAATCCTCAACTGCCAACTCGCTAAAGGAGAGACACTCATGCCTCCGTCGCGGCAACTTTCCACCCTTAAATTATTTCAGGGTGCCGGCTTTGTGTTGCTACTAAGCTTCCACTCGTCAAACGCAGCCGCGCAAACTTCAAGCAACAATACAATTCAGGAGTTATCGGCAGAGCAGACCGTTGAACGCGAAATGACGGGAGGGGCCACTCATCGATACCAATTCGATCTGCGCGCAAATCAGTTCTTTCAAGTTCGCGTCGAGCAAAGAGGTATTGATGTCGCCCTCAGGCTGATTGATGACAAAGGCGACACCACCGCGACAATGGACAGCCCGAACGAGAAGGAAGGGCCTGAGACACTTTCTTTTGTAGCCGAGCGGCCGGGACATTTCGTGCTGGAAGTCACGAGCATTGATGCGAAAGCGGAGAAAGGCGGCTACACGATTCGACGAGAACCATCCCGAATCGCAACCGCAAACGACCGCCGCCGTGTTGAAGTTGAACGATCATTCGTGGCGGCGATCAAGGCGCGCGACAGTGGCGCCGATTTCGACACTCTTACCACAAAACTGTCAGAAGCGCTGGCCGGCTGGGAGCAAATGGGTGACGGCTACATGACAGACCTAACTCGGCGTCTAGTGCGACAAGTGATACAGGCAAAGAGCATGTCTGAGATCAAGCCCTTGCCTGTCGGCGAGACAGTCGAGCGGCAACTGGAAGGTGGCGCCGGTAACTTTTATTTTGTGTCGCTCAAGCAGGGACAGGTTCTACAGCTCGACGTGAAATCGAACGGGATAAATGTTCTTTTGGTTGTAGGTACCAAGCCAGAACAAATGCACGCCATAGATATGGGTCTTAGTTATGAGCGTGAAACATTCAGCCTTGTTGTAGAAGAGGATGCCAACTATTTAGTACTGGTTCGCGTGCCGGACTTTAAATCAACCGGCACCTATCAGCTGACTTCACAAGTCAAAGAGCGCGCGAACGCCACAGACAGAGAGCGAATTCAAGCGGCGAGTTTGTTGCAGGATGGCTTAGTCAGTTCCAGCAAAGCAACCGCGGAAGGATTGGCGGAGTCGCTCCGGTTCCTAGCGCAGGCGCAGGAATTATGGGAAAAGATTGGTGACCAGTATTGGTCCGCGTACACCAGTGCGCATATGGGATCGGTTTACGCAGATCTCGGAGACCATCAGAAGGCGCTCATCCATCTCAACGGAGCGTTGAAGCTCTTTGAGGGAGCTGGTGATATCGAGGGCCAGGGGACAACGCTTAACAATATCGGGCTGCTTTATTCCAGTGCGGGGGAAAAACGGAAAGCCCTGGATTACTATGATCGCTCGCTCTCACTCTTTAGATCAGAAGGAAATAAGATCTCTGAGGGGATGACTCAAAACAATATTGGTACCGTTTACGATGACCTGGGCGAAAAGCTGGAGGCCGCTAAAAGCTACTCTCAGGCCTTGTTGCTATTCGAATCTCTCGATAACAAGTATGGGCAAACCCTGGCTCTGAATAATCTTGGAAAAGTCTATGCGGAAATGGGAGATGCCAGGAAGGGGTTGGAGTACCTGAACCGCTCGTTGACGATCGCGAAAGAAACGAATAACAAACTTGGTGAAGCCGCGACACTGGCAAATATCCAGTCGGTAACGAACGATGGAGATCCTAAGAACGGATCAGTTGAGAACCTGCTGAAGTCCCTGCAACTGGCGCGGGATATCGGAAATCGGGTCGCTGAGGGCAAGGTGCTGAGCAACATTGGATATGTTTATTTTTATGCCGGTGAGTATCAAAAAGGTGTCGACTATTTCAACCAATCGCTGCCGCTCCTCAGGGAGGTCGGCAACAAAGAGAGAGAAGCCGAAATTCTAAACAATGAAATGGTGGCCTGGGAATTTCTTGGGAATCGTAGACTGGCGACCTGTTACGGAAAACAAGCGATTAATAAGTTCCAGGAGTTGCGCTCTTCAGTACGTGGCCTCCAAACCGAAATTGAGAAATCCTATCTGCGGACCATGGAGGCTTATTACAAATCACTCATCGAACTAATGATTATGGAGGGCAGGGCCGACGATACCATTGAAGTGTTGAATCTCTATAGAGATCAACAGTTCTTCGACTTCAATCCGACTGATGAAACAGTTGCCCGCAGACTCAGTCTCTCACCACGTGAAGAGAATTTTGCCCGGGAATATGAGGCGAAGATTAGCAAAATCGGAGAAGTCAATACGCAGGTCGAAGATCTGAAGCGGCTATTCGGCAATCGCGTGATCAGCGAACAGGAATCAACGCAACTGCAACACCTGATCACCGATCAGAAAGGCGCTAATGACAGATTTTTCAACCTCCTCAAAGATGCAGAGAAAGAGTTTGCGAAACCGCCCGGTGCAGAAGACAGCGTGCCAATCTCATCCGAACTGAAGCAGATGCACCTGGTGCTGCGGGAGCTCAGCGCGTCGACGAAACAGAAGACTGCGATTCTTTATACGATTATCCGTAGTGACGCGCTGTTTGTTGTCATGGTAACTGATGAGGCGGTTAAGACTTTCAAAACGACAGTCAAAGCCGGCGACTTGAATGCCAAAATCCTGGCTTTTTATAGACTGCTACGTAATCCGCGTGTTGATCCCAGGCCGCTCGGTAAAGAACTTTATGACATCATTTTCAAACCGGTCGATGCAGACCTGACAAAGCTTGGTGTGCGCACTTTGGTGTGGCAGGTAGATGGCAGCTTGCGGTACGTGGCCCTACCCGCACTTTGGGATGGGCGGCATTATCTCGTCGAGCGCTTTGAGCACGTCGCTTTCACTCGCGCCGACTTGGAACGCATGAGCCGAACGGTTAGTCCAACCTGGACCGCGACTGGCTTTGGCAATAGCCAGGCGCAGACTGTCAATTTGCGCGATGGCTCTAAGGTCAGTTTTGGTGCTTTGCCTGGCGTCGCCGAAGAACTTAATTCCATCATTCATACCAACGGCCGTGATAAGGGTCTGCTGGAAGGCCAGGTTCTTACCGGCGCCAGCTTTACTAGAGACGCTTTCTTTCAGGCATTGAAACAACACCGTCCGCTCGTGCATATCGCCAGCCATTTCGCTTTCCGCCCGGGAGATAGTTCGCGCTCATTTCTACTATTGGGCGACGGTACGGCTTTGACCCTGGACGAGATGAAGGCGCACGAGCACCTCTTTGAGGGGGTAGAATTGCTTACACTGTCAGCGTGCAATACGGCCGCGACAGAGCCGGATGCCAACGGCCGGGAAATTGATGGATTTTCTGAGTTGGCGCAAAGGCTCGGCGCCGCCGCCGTGATGGCTAGCTTGTGGAGTGTGGCTGACAAGAGCACAGAGCTCCTGATGAGTGAGTTCTACCGCCTGCGTAAAGAAAACCCGCAGATGAGCAAGGCTGGAGCGTTGCAATCGGCGCAACGAAGTATGCTTGATGGGAAGTTGCGACCGTTGAAAACAACCAGACAACAGCGAGCGGAACTAATAACAACCGAATCGAGTAGGGCGTTGAAGTTCCCGTTTGATCCTGAGAAGCCCTACGCTCACCCTTTTTACTGGGCGCCTTTTGTGTTGATTGGAAACTGGAAATAGGCGGGCTTAGCGATCCTCACTGCCACACTTACGAAGGCGCAAATCCTTGAAAATAATTGGTGGAGCCGAGGGGGATCGAACCCCTGACCTCATGACTGCCAGTCATGCGCTCTCCCAGCTGAGCTACGGCCCCATTGTTCTCAGCAGTTTACGCTAATTCCGATTAGGAGTTGAGCGTATGAATGCCAAATTTGAGGAGTTTCTTAAAGAAAAGCGATACTTGCAAAATGTTTCCGAACACACCATTGAGTTTTACCGCACTTCCGTTAAGGCCTTCAATGTACAAGAGCCTTTAACTCAGAGTCAACTTAACCAAACGGTAGCGGAGATGCGCGAATCTGGTAAGTCTGCCGATTGTGTTGATGCTTACATCCGGGAAATCAACTCGTTCTTGACCTGGTTAAATGAGAATGAAATTGTGAAAGGACTAAAAGTCAAAAGGCTGAAACTGCCAAAACGGGTAGTGAAGACTTTTGGTGAAGCAGAGCTAAAAGCAATTGTTTCGTTTAAAGGCAAGACACTTCAGGAAGCGAGAATTCAAGCGTTACTTTGTACCTTAATTGATACTGGAATCAGGATCGACGAAGCCCTGAGACTTAAGCGGGCTGACGTGGAGTTTGATAACCTCCTGATGACCGTAGGAGGGAAGGGCTATAAAGAAAGATTGTTCCATTTTCCATTGAGCTGCGACGGGTTCTTTTTAAGCTCCTGAGGCGGCATAGTTTTGAATTCGTCTTTCCCACTCGGGACGGTGGGAAGATGCTTTACGATAATGCGAGGCGGGACTATCTGCGGCTGCTCAAAAAGCTGGGGATAACTAAATGCGACGGGTCGTTTCACTCTTTGCGGCGGGCGTTTGCTAAGAACTATGTTCGCCGGGGTGGGAATGTCTTTTACCTGCAACAGGCAATGGGGCCACTCAGACCTTAGAACAACGAGAGGGTATGTAGAGATCCAGATAGAAGCTTTGCAGGAAACATTTAAAGACTTCACTGTTGAGCCGGTTGTAGGTTAAGACCGTTTAGCGGCCTGACGCCTAGCTTCCATACGACCCTTTTCAGGTAAATAACCAAACAGGTAGGAGCAAACTGTAGTTATGCGTGTTGGTACTTAGCGTCTGTTTTCTAATGATGTTTGGTCGTACCTCTCCGCGAGTTGAGGTCTTCCGCCTAAAATCAGCTTCCTCCACGCCAGCTACCTTAAATGATACTCCGATGAAAATTGCGGTCAAACGAGTTATCCACAGCTCGGAAAAATCTTGACAATCAATTTGTCTTGATAAAAGATACTCGCCAGTAGTTCTTTGAAGCGGAGAAAAAGGCCGGTCTTTGCCTCCCATCTTTTGGTTGGAGGTTATTATGACGAATTCACTTTTTTGCTCCGTGAGGTTTGGCTTTGTCTGAACCCAAATTCAGTCCGTGGCTAAAAAAGGTAGTCACTGATAGGGCGAAGATTGCGATTGAAGCGCTCTTGGTAGTTCTGCTGTTTCTCTTTCTGTGGGCTTGCGAGCACGTAATCAACTCGGTAATCAACCCAAAAGCAGAGTGCCACTGTTCTTGCGAATGCATCCAAGTTCCACCTCAGAAGCCAGAGAAAAGGCATAAGAGGCACGGAAGACGCGGATAGCGTCTCGGTTACGACAGGTTACTCTAAGTTTACATTGAAACGCATATGCGAACCGGCTGCACAGCTAGTGCGAGCCGGTTTTCGCTTACTTGACAGGCAGAATCTCATCGGCAAAATTCGAGCCATTAGGGGTGACGCTTGGCGGGGTAAGGACGCTGAGTTTTTGGAAGCTGAATGCTTCCGCTCAACCTTGAGGGGCCGGCTCCAAAGCTGGCCTTTTCGATTGTAGAAAGGAAACCATACTTGGCAGACGATGACGGCATAGCAATAATGATTAGCTTAGGATTTCTTGCCGTAGTTGGCATTGGTGCTCTAGTAGTCCTCAAAGCAATTGCTAAATACGAACCGGACGAAATAATCACTGAACCACAAGCAGCTCAATTGGCCTCATCCTACGCGAGCACTTACGAACCATCTCCTAACTGCAAAATTCATGGAGAGGATGCGCAACTGTGTCAGAGTTGCCATGGCTGCATGGAGTGTATTGGCCGGGACGATAACCAATATTGCAAAAGATGCTATTACGACTAATTACTTATTGGGCTTCCCTGATAACCCCTAAAAACCTGGGGTGAGCAGTGCTTCCTCATCAGTATGTTTCCGTTCGGCGGTACTGATTATCTCTAACTCTCCGCAGAGTCCAGTTGGCTCGTTGGGTAATCTCATAGCGCAAAGAGAATTCGCATAACGCTATAAGCAGTTCATGGGCTGTCCAGAACACGATTATCTTTGCTTCGGGTAAGCTCACCTATGAGTCCCTAACATTTAACTCGGCATCGAAACGGTGGCTGTTAGAGTTCGCCTGACCAGTCCGTTCAGCATTTCTCACTAATCCCTTCCGCTTGCCGGAGCCAGCAGGGGGAACCAATGAAAAACTACCGCGACTCCTCTCTAGAGAGAGGGAGTCGTAACTTAAATCTTCTTCTATTTCTTCTATTAGATGTTGGATGTGCATTAGGTTAGCCGCGCTTTAGGCGCGGGTTTTTCTTGCTGGCGGCTGGTGGCGCGTTCCTCTACTGCTTGTTGATAAGCATCCTTTTGAAATGCCTGCAAGTAGGTCGGGCAACAAGTCCCAATATCTACCACCATGCGCTAACAAAAAAGCCGCGAGACCTGGCGGGTACAACGCGACTAATTTGGTGCAAGGTCTTTTTGTTTATTGGTTCGGTGTATGAAAAGGTGCGGCCGCAGATTAGGGCTTTGGGTCAGTTTAGCACTTACAGGAATTCAGGCAACCGAGTTATCCACAAGCTAAAAATGTGGATGAAGGTCGTAAATAGGCCAAGTGCCTTCTTTAGCTGGCATGGCGTCTGCGTATAATTTCCACTTTATTAGAAACCTATCTTCACGAGTATGCCTTACTTGGATGCTATGAATCGTGTCTTCATGAATGATGTATTTCCAACCCATTTCGTTTCCAATATCGTTCGTCTTCAGGAAACAACAAAACCGATGACTGAAAACTAACTATTTGATTTCGGTCCTTGTCGGTTATTGAGCTAATATTCGCTAGCCGATTCACCATTTCAGCGCCGCCGCCGTGAAGAACTTCATTGGGAAAAGTAAAAATCAATTTGAAATCTCTGATGGCCTGGCTCCCCAGATTCTTAATGACCGGAGATAGTAAATAGTGTTTGGTCGCGCCAACTCCTATATGCAGTTTAGTCTTAAATTCGATTGACGCGTCGGGGACAGTTAGGCGATTCATTACCAATCGAATCTCGTAGTCTTCCATTGGAACTGACTCAAAGTTATATCGCCTGTAATACTTATGGTCTCGCGCTTGGTGTGCGGTTCGACCTTGTGGAACTTCTATTACATAACAAACATCGTTCGGACCTGACGATAAAGGTACTGGAGTAATTGTAAATTCATGCAAACGCGGATGAATCGTGTTAATAATATGTTCCAACCGTTCCTTATTAAACGCCACGCGGTCAATTGGGTCTATTTTCTCCGGCACGTGCTTTTTCGGTTTTGGAAATTCCTTGATGCCATAGATGACGACACCGCCGGCGGAATTTGCCATCGCCGAAATATCTTTTGTTATCTCAATGGCGTCGGGGTTTTGTGGATTAAGAGCGCCAGCACCTTTGTACTCCAGTCCTGAGCTTTCCTCTATGCCTTCATTGACGTGGCGCTGTAGTTCGGTATCATCCCAAGTCATTCTTGAACTCCCATAGGAATAAGTCACGGTAATCAACTTGGACGCGGCATTTTTTTCTTAGCGTCGTCCAAAGTTAAATCGTTTTCAATGACTTGATGTGTAACCCATCTGGTCCCTACCTTTTTCTGCATCACAATCCGAAACAGCCCTTCTCTATTGGACAGCTTGTGCTCCTCTGGATTGTCGGGCATTGCCTCTATCCAGAATCGTTGATTTCCTAATTTTGCCATGTGGATAACCTCCTTGACCCATTCTGTTAGCTTGTAGACTTAAGTAAAGGTCGAAAACTAACCTAAGTTACGCCGTCTTTAGGACGGCGCCTACTCACATGAAAATACTATTTGTCTCGGGCGACGATGACTACGCTGCTCTCACGTTTGAAAACGAAATCGGACTTGCAAAGCGAAAACGCAGAAGGAAAGCCCGTTGAAGGTGATGGGTTCACCGGCAAGGTCCTGGAGTTTGGTAAGGTTGACCAGAAGTTTATTGACTTCATCAGTGATGAAATTCAAGATTACGATAACTCCAAAAATTGAAACTGTTACGTCCTTTAATCCAAGCCGCTTAAAGCGGCGCTAACCTAACCTCACATGGAAAAACAAATCAACGAACGTTACATCACGTTCTCGCCCAAGTCTGCTCGCCTACCGTATCCCGAAGACATGGAGCTGGGCCAAGAGGTGTTAGTCATGGTTGGACCACATGACTTTCTCTATAACGTTGTTAAGGTGGAATTCTTTGACAAACCAAGACGGACACATGAATGTGAATTACATCCTTAAATCATTACTCGAACAACTGAGCCGCCTAGAGAGAGTGGCAATAACTTAAACCATATGGACCAACAAATATTGAACGCCACTATCACAATTGAAGAAGCAGTGGACAAAGGAAAGAAATTATCAATCAAAGCAAACGATGGAAACCGAACCTTCACTTACTCGATCTGGAAAACAAAACAAGATGATAACGACTCCGCCTCCTACTCGGCCCATTTAGGAAGTCGTCAAAGTGAAGACGGTGAAGAGTAGCGTAGCGCAGAAACGGGCGTCGCTTCGCCCTTCGCCCTTCGCCCTTCGCTCCGCTCACTTCCCCTTAAACACGGGCTTGCGCTTCTGGAGGAAAGCGTTGACGCCTTCGTCCTTATCTTCGGTAGCGAAGCAAAGCGCGAAGAGGTCGACTTCGCGGCGCAGACCTTCGTCAAGATTGGAACGTGAGGCGATCTTCACCGCCTCCTTGGCCAGACGCACGGCAATTGGTCCCTTTTCGGCAATGCTGTGGGCCAACTCCAGGGTCCTTGCCTCCAGCTGATCTGGTGGCACCACATGATTGACCAGACCGATGGCGAACGCGGTCTCCGCATCGATGATCTGGCCGGTTAGAATCATCTCCATTGCTTTGCCTTCACCCACCAGCCTGGTCAGACGCTGGGTGCCCCCGCCGCCGGGCATGATGCCGAGATTGATCTCCGGTTGGCCAAAACAGGCCGTCTCACTCGCCACACGAATGTCGCAAGCCAGGGCCACTTCGCAGCCTCCGCCCAGGCAATATCCGTTGACCATGGCAATGACGGGTTTGGGAAAGGTGTCGATGGCATTGAAGAGCGAGCGCTCGACCATTACCGCACGTTGCATATGCGCGCTGCGACCCGCAAATTCGGCGATGTCCGCGCCGGCAATAAAAGCCTTGTCGCCGGCGCCGGTGATCACCACCACGCGAACGGAATCGTCGAGACGCAACTCTTCCATCGCGGCTGCGCCTTCCTCGCGCGTTTTGATGTTCAGGGCGTTTCGTTTTTCCGGACGGTTGATGGTGATGATGGCGACGCTGCCGCGGCGCTCAAGCAGAAGTGTTTCGTAAGATTGAGACATGTAATTGCTCCCGAAGTAATAGATTGAATTGAGGAAGAGAAATCCTAAGGCGTAGACTGCGAATCGTCAAATCTGATGTTCCTGTTGGTGCTGCCTGCGTTAGCGGGTGGGTCACTCAATAATCGTTTAGAAATCGGACTTGTCCGCCCTGGTCGCAATCGAGTCAAGTGGCGAGTTAATTGAATCCAATTGTGTTCAGTTGAGTATTGTGGTCAACGGGCGGACAAGTCCGCTTTCTAAACAGTGGCGTTTTTGAGATTTTATTGTGAGGGTGTCGAATCCGGATCCGGAGCGGCGGCCTGCTCATCCGCGACCCACGAGACAAACAGTCGCAGCCAGTTCTCGGTCGGTTCGGCGATCTGTACACCGATGCGAGCGGTGCCGTAAACCGCGGGCGCTACGCGCACAACCACGGCGGTCACTTCGATGGGTCCGCCGTCGGGGCGATGCGCGCGCAGGTAAAGGCGCTCGCCGCGCGTGACTTTCTGATTGAGATGGAACAGCGCACCGGAGGTTGAGATGTCATCGGTCTCGGTTGGTTCGCTCCAGGCAGACTCGTCTTCGGCGCGGCCGGACACGACGATTGCCAGGCGCAGGGCCATTCGCAGCGCGAAGCGTTTCTCTTCGTTGTTGTAGGGAGTGCTCATGGTTTGCAATGCAGTCGCTCCGAACCTTTATCAGGAATATGCGCGGCGCGCATCTGCGGTCTCGTCATTCCATCTATAAAAGCCTTCGCCTGTCTTTTTGCCCAATTTCCCTTCGTCTACCAGCCGGCGCAAAACTTGCGGCGGACGAAAGGTCTCAGAACCAAGCTCACGATGCAAGTACTCAGCGATGTTCAGACGCACATCCAGCCCCACCAGATCGGTCAACTTCAGTGGGCCCATAGGGTGGTTATAGCCCAGCTCCATCGCTTTATCGATGTCCGGAGCGCTGGCCACACCCTGCTCAAACATTCGCATTGCCTCAAGCCCCAGGGCTACGCCCAGACGGCTGGAAGCAAAGCCGGGCACGTCCTTGACCACAATGGTTTCTTTTCTCAGCCGCCGGCCAACTTCACGCACGGTTGCGATGGTTTCGTCAGCGGTCTCCTGGCCGACCACAATCTCTACTAGACGCATGATGTGGACCGGGTTGAAAAAGTGCATACCCACGATGCGCGCGGGATGATGCGAAGCCTTCGCGATTTCCGAAATTGAGAGCGAAGAAGTGTTGCTGGCGAAGATGAACGAACCCTGAGCCAGCGATTCCAGCTCCCGCACCAGCTGCTGCTTCAAAGCCAATTGTTCTGGGGCGGCTTCAATAATCAAATCGGCCTGGGCCGCATCCTCGAGACGCGTGGTGCCGCGAATACGCTGCAAAGTCTCATCGCGGTCCGCTTCCGTCAGCTTGGCCAGCTTAATTCCTTTTTCCAGGTTACGCTCGATTGCCTGGACACCGCGCGCCAACGACTCGCGGTCCACGTCGCGCAGTATGACCCGGTAACCCGAGCCTGCGGCAACCTGGGCGATGCCGTGTCCCATGGTGCCGGCTCCGATCACAGCTATGCTCTCGACTATGGGGGCGATCGTGTCTTTCAAGGATGTGCGGACAACTCTCCTTCAGGCCCAGCTTTGTACGTCAGCAAAGCATTGGTTCGACTAGCTTAATATCAATAGTTATACTATACGCATTACCCAAAAGGCTATACTCGCGAGCATTTAGGCGCCAATTTTTTCAGGTGGAATCCCGAGAGGTGGAGCAAATTTGATGGAGAAACAGACGATTCACAAGGACGTTGTGATCATTGGCTCAGGCCCGGCCGGTTTGACGGCGGCAATCTATACCGGCCGCGCTAATCTGGCACCGCTGCTGGTCGACGCACCCGCAGATGCGGTAAAGCAGACGTCCCCCGGCGGCCAGCTAATGATAACCACTGAAGTGGAGAACTATCCCGGCTTTGCCGAAGGAATTCAGGGACCTGAGTTAATGGAGGAATTTCGCAAGCAGGCCGAACGCTTCGGCACCGAATTTCTCGAAGCCTGGATTACCAAAGTGGAATTGCACCAACGTCCGTTCACACTGCACACGGACGAACACATTATCAAGGCGCAAACCCTGATTATTGCTTCCGGCGCTTCGGCCAAATGGTTGGGAGTACCCGGGGAAGCCAAGACGCCGGAAGGATTCGGGGGCAACGGCGTCTCAGCCTGCGCAACCTGCGACGGCCCGTTGCCGGCTTTCCGTAATAAGGTTCTGGTAGTTGTAGGTGGCGGCGACACGGCAATGGAAGAAGCTACTTTTCTGACCCGCTATGCCGCGAAGGTTTATGTGGTCCATCGCCGCGCCAAGCTGCGGGCCTCGAAAATCATGCAGGATAAAGCCCTGGCCAACGAAAAGATTGAATTCGTCTGGAATACCGCTCTCGAAGAAATTCTGGGTACGCCGGAAGACGGCGTGACCGGTGTGCGCTTGAAGAATTTGCAAACCGGTGCCGAGCAAGTGTTCCCCTGCGCCGGAGTATTCATCGCGATTGGACACAAACCCAATACGGACTTGTTTAGAGGCCAGATCGAGATTGATGAGGTTGGTTACATCAAGACCTCCGGGCACTCAACCTCGACCAATATTGCCGGCGTGTTTGCGTGCGGCGATGTGCAGGATTCGGTCTATCGCCAGGCGGTGACGGCCGCCGGTACCGGTTGCATGTCTGCCATCGACGCCGAGCGTTTTCTTGACCATCTTCCAGTGGCGATGCCGACCGGCGATGAAGTCACGATCGAAGGAGAACACATTACGCCCGATCACAAGACGATCATCGAGCCCGACGGCACGATGATTTCGAACGTGGCCGCTGCGACCGCAGCGCTCGATGAGTGTTAGGGATCGGGGTGGAGTAGTACTTACAAGGAGTACGTCATGATCCAACTGGCGTTAGTCGTATTTCTGGCGGTGGTCCCTGGGACCGCACGCTTCCAGCGTGCCAACGTGGCGCACCCTGGCGGCTTGGAAAATTTTCTTCACGATGCGAGGGTGCAAAACAAAGATCAGAAGAAAAACCAAAAGGGCCTTTCTGACGATGAAGTGACGTTCATCGAAGCCGCGCGCCAGGGAGATACTGAAACCGTCAAACGCTTTCTGGACGCCGGCATGAGTGTCAACCTGCTGGACAAGAGAGATGACGAGTTATCCACGGTCCTGATGGTCGCCGCGATGGCCGGCAAGACCGAGACGGCGAAGCTCCTGATCGCCAGAGGCGCGGACATAAATGCTAAAACGAAACTTGGCCGCACTGCTTTGACCTGGGCTTCGTGGCGAGGCATGACCGATACGGTCAAAGCATTGTTAACGAGCGGCGCCGAGGTTAATGCGCGCGATGTGCGGGGCGGCACACCATTGAACTTTGCCGTGGACAAAGGCCGGATCCAAACGGTGACGGTGTTGCTGGACGCCGGGGCCAATCCCAATTTTCATCATGCCGAGACTGGTCAGACCGCGCTCATCGACGCAGTCGTCCACCACCATGTTGAAATCGTGCGAATCCTGTTGGCCAGAGGGGCGCGGGTCAACGATCAGGACAAGAGCGGGCGCAAACCCGTCGATTGGGCGCGGCGTTTGAATTTCGTTGACATAGAGGTGATGCTAAGAGCCGCGGCGGCAAAAGCACCGTAGGAGAAAGATGAAGGCGGAAGGATGAATGCGAGCCTGAAGATGCGGCCTTGTTGTCTCGAGGACTCCAGCTTTCATTAATTGAAATACGGTCGCCCATCCAGTCCGTCGATCCTGACTTCGACCCAGCTTAATTTCCGGGGCGATATCATAAAGCGAGGCCTTATCTGGAATTCGCTGCAATTAGTTCTTCACAGCTGCTTTGTTAATCCTGTCGAAAGATGTGCGTCTAAAATCTTCTTTTTGAATCTTGGTGTCAATTTGTCTGTCGATCTTGCGGCGCCTCATCCGTCGTAAGTCTGTAAGGCAGAGTCCAATCGGAAATCGGAGGGCGATTAATGAAATATCTGCTGCTGATTTATCACGATGAGCGGGCCTGGGATCAGCTTGGCGAACCAGAGCGGCAGAAGATCTATGCAGAGTACCGGCAGCTCACGCAGGAAATCATCGAAAGCGGCCAACATCTCGCGGGCTCTCAGTTGCAGGGAAGTTCGACCGCGACCAGCGTACGAGTCCGCGACGATAAAGGCCTTATGACCGACGGCCCGTTCGCGGAGACAAAAGAACAGCTGGCCGGTTATTTCCTGATCGAAGCCAATGATCTTGACGAGGCGGTTGGAATCGCCCGGCGCATTCCCTCAGCACGCGTTGGAACTATCGAGGTGCGTCCCCTGGCTTGAGCTGCTCCAGAAGTTTCTCTCTCAGCTTTTCGTCCGGCATGGTCTCCCATCCCACTATGCCTTCGAGACTCACCCTTACCACTCGGTCAAGGAATGGGAACGCGATGACATGGCCCGACCGCGCCACCCGCGAGAGCTCGCCCAAACGAAACACGAGGACCGCCTCGCCCTCCTTAACGACGGTTAAGGTTTTGGCGGCGAGTGTTGCTAAAACCATCGTGACGAAGATAAGAAAGACTAGACCTTTCACTCTTAAGCCATGCCATGCCCATGTAAACGAAACCGCTCATTACAGAACCGGGAACGGTAGAGAGTGTGTGGAAACTCCGACTACCGTGTCATGAAGGCAGTACCACCTCGCGGTAGCGGGTGGGTAAGTGATGGAGCAGCTATAACGCCGAGAGGATCTGGTTGTCCCCAACGATCTTGTTGGGAGCAGACCCACCCGCTACCGCGTGGTGGTACTGACCTCATACTGCCGATCCGACGGACCTCACGACCCGCGTGGTGCTGACCTCATTTCCTTCGATGAGGTGCGAGTTGAGGGATGAGGTCAGTACCGGGAGCGGTAAGCGACCGGATCCTTCATTCAACACGCAACCTCTGTTTCGAGCTCTTCAAGAAACCGTAGAAAGAGGGTTGACTGCGGGATCCGGTCGCTACCCGCTCCCGGTTCTGGCCCTCACTGTAATGTGCTCTACGAAATCAAACTGAAACCAGCACTAACAACTAAGCCCTCTTGATCTCTTTCAAATAGGTTGCCAATCGAGCAGGCGAAATGTCAGAGGAGATAAAAGCAATATAGTTATCCGGTCTTAACAGCAAGTTGAAAGATCGGTCCACGCCGAAGACTTCCGCCACGTGCGGTGAGAGAGGAATAACGTGGCTATCGATCGGAACCGCGGCAACGATTTCGGTTTGGGGTTGGTAATCACGTTCGCTGTCCGAAAAAGTGAGCAGGTGGAACTTCGGTTCACGCAGCCGATCATAAACACTCTTGCCGTCCAGCAGGAAGTAGGGCATTCGATCTCCTGCTTTGACGGCAAAGTCTTCATCGCCATCGTGCTCACTTAGGGAACTCCCCCGATAAGTGATGCCAATCTGTGAGATCAAGGGGAAGAACCTTTTCTTGATCGCGTCAAAGCTGAGAATAAATTTCGCCATGGGCGGGAACACCGTGGTGCGAATCACATTCAGCAGCCAATCCGTGCCGGCAGCGAGATTGAACATCCTGTCCGTGGTCTGTAACAGCCTTTTCGCATTGGGCAGCCGCTCCTCGTTGTAAGTATCCAGAATTCGATCGGCAGCAGCACCTTTAAGCACGAGCGCCAGCTTCCAGGCCAGGTTGTATGCATCCTGGATTCCCGTATTCATGCCCTGACCACCGGCCGGAGTGTGTATGTGCGCCGAATCCCCGGCAAGAAAGCAGCGTCCGGAAGAAAAGTTTTCGACGTGCCGCACATGGACTTTATAAGTAGAAAACCAATCGACGCGGGTGATGTCGAGTTCGAGTTCGGCCTCTTCCTTGATGCGCGCTTCAATTTCTTCGTAAAGAACTTCGCCCTCCTCCTTATCGTGTCCTTCGGGGAAGGCGCCGACAATGCGCCAACGCTGTTGGCCGGGCATGGGAAAGAAAGCAACGACCGCGTTACGCGACAGACATACATGCAGGGCGTCTTGACTGAACTTCCAGTCAATCCGCACGTCGGCCACATAGAACAAACGTTCAAACGTACTGCCCTCAAAAGAAAGACCGAGCGTACGTCGCACCGGACTCCTTGGTCCGTCACAGCCAACCAGGTATTTCCCGGCGATGGTCTGGGACTCGCCTTCATTGTTCTTTACGTTCGCCGTTACACCGGCGGCATCCTGAGAAAGACTTTCAAGTTCGGTTTGCCAGAAGACTTTGCGGCCGTGCGCCACGAGATATTGATAAAGCAATCGTTCGTTCTCGCTCTGTTCCAGGACCAGCATGAAGGGGAAGGCGCTTAGACCCGCTCCAATGTTCGAGAGATCGACTTCGCCGATTATCTCTCCGCCTTCGAGCAGCCGGACTTTTCCCGCAATAGTGCCGCGCTCAAGAGCCTGCTTTGCCAGATCGAGTTGTTCGTAGATTTCAAGTGTGCGGGCGTGAACGCCGAGTGCTTTGGAGTATGGAGTTATGCCCAGGTTCTTGTCGATGACTACAAAATCAATTCCGTAGCGGATTAACTGGCAGGCTAGCGAGAGACCCGTCGGGCCGCTCCCGACAATGATTACGTCCGTCTTATTCGGTATCGACATAACCGCTAATTTAGCACCACCAAACTCCGGCGGGAACTTAATTCGGCATAGTCTGTTTTGTCAGTAATCAGTAATCAGTAATTAGTTGTGAGTGAGTACTTGACTTCTACCATCGCGGAACAAAGGCCAATCTTCTGGTGTCTAAATGCGCGCTGGCTGCGTAGTACCTTTTGACTTCAGGAGATGTGATGTTAGCAACTACCAAGTTAATTGCCGGCCAGCTTATCCTCATCGCAATGAATTCCTTTCTGCAGGGCGAAACCTCGGATTTCAAGGATCTGGGTACGCTGTTGCTGGTGGGATTTGTTTTGGCGGTCGGAGCGGGCGTGGCGTTTACCGTGATCCGATTGCGCCTGCGTGAAAAGAAGCCGCCCACAGCCCAGATCATTTCCATCAATTGGCCACACACTAAAAGATAGTCAGTGGTCAGTAGTTAGTTGTCCGGGATCGCCAATTCGCGAGGCTACGCCCGACTGAAGCTTTGAGGCATACTCAACCCCCCACAGGACGCCACGGTAAGGCAGAGCCGGCAGAGCCTCACCGCACTGTGCGGCGCAGAGCCGCGAACTGACCACCCCGGACTACTGACCACTGACTGCTGACCACCGTTACTGACAACTGACTACCCTTCCATTACGATAGCCTCATGAATTCTTATACAGATCCGGCGATTCGCATCACCCTATTGCCTCGCGACACCAACTCGCAGGGCACCGTCTTTGGGGGAGTCATCCTGAGTTACATCGATATGGCAGGAGCCATTGAGGCGCATAGACGTACCGGGATGCCGCGTTTTGTAACCATAGCTATGCGTGAGGTTATCTTTCACAAACCAGTATTGGTTGGCGACCTCGTTAGCTTCTATGCTGAGACAGTGCGCATCGGCACGACTTCGATCACTGTAAGAGTTGTGGTTGAAGCAGAAAGAATCGGAGTGTCACGCGAACGAATACTTGTTACCGACGCCGAAGTGGTTTATGTGGCGATGGATGAGAATCGAAGAAAGACAAAAATCCTGGCGGGCAGTGTGCCGGATTGAAACGATGTTTCAAAGCTGATTAGGCAGAACCATTTTCCATATGTCATGACATGGGAAATGGCTTGGCATTGAGTAGACAAACCCGCGAACAATCTAATTCAGTTTTCCCTGCACTCGCCTCAAGCCGGTAAGCGCCTGATCAAAACCAGGCTGTTCCTTAATCGACAAACCATAATGTCGGGCCGCCTCGAGATAGCGGTGGCGCTTTTCATAGACCCGGCCAAGATTGAAATGCGGAAAGGCATACGAGTCATACCGTGGCGCCAGCAGAGCTCTCTTGAACCAGCGGACGCAACCGTACGAATCCCCCTTGCTCAACAGGTAACTGCCGATGTCGTTGTATGGATTACCGAGCGTTTCGTCTACCCTGATAGCTTCCAGGCACTGGGCAATCGCCTCGTCATACCGTTCCTGAAAGCTGTACACCCAACCCAGAAATGTGTGCGCCTCAGCGGTGGGATAAGTATCGATGGATCGCTGGTAGAGCTCTATTGCCGTTTCATAGTTTTGCGCCAGCTGGGCCTGATAAGCCTCGTGAAAAAGCTCTTTTGCTTCGTATTTGGCCGGCGGCGAGATCTGATCGTCGTACATTGCGCTTCACTGCTCCGAACTAATCGTATCTCGAATTTCCTTTGTGAGCCAATCCGGATTATTACCGTACCGGAATTTTGGATCGAACTTCATCTCAATCTCGCTCGGTTTTTCAACCAAGCCACGGATCCTCGCGGACCGGTAGTGGGTCAGTTTGATGTCCGATAAGCTTAGCTTCTCGTAACGCCGCGACAAAATAAAGTTTGTCGGACATTTGCCGCGAAACTGGGCTGTAGTTCTCCCGACGCCGCCACCTCTCCCCTAACCCCTCTTCGCCCGCAGCGAGAGGAAATTGGACTTTTCGTGGAATTGTCGTGACTATTAATCCCAAGCAACCTGAATTCCCGATTGCCGATTCATAGACAGAACGATGAGCTTTGACGAAACAGTTTTTGTGACAGGCTTTCCCGGGTTTATTGCCGGCCGGCTGATTCGGCGTCTGGCGGAGGATGGCGCGCGCCTGATGTTGCTGGTCCAACCGGCGTTCGCTACTCGTGCTCAAAATGATTTGGCGCGCATCGCAGCGGCCGCGAAAGTAGGTGGCAACAAGTTCCGCATACTTGAAGGCGACGTCACCAAAGAAAACCTCGGCCTATCGACCGCCGATTTGGCGGCGGTGCGTGAAGAGGCAACGACAGTATTTCATCTGGCCGCGATTTACGATCTGGCGGTGAAGCGCGATGTGGCGGTGCACATCAATGTCGGCGGCACCCGCAATATTAATCAGTTGGTGCGGTCGCTGCGGAATTTGCGAATCTATCACTATATTTCTACCTGTTATGTCGCCGGGAAAAAGCGCGGTCTTATAGCCGAGAGCGACTTGCGACATGACGCCGGATTTCGCAACTATTATGAAGAGTCAAAGCATCTGGCGGAACTCGAAGTCGAAGCCCTGAAATCCGAATTGCCGGTGATTATTCATCGACCTGCCGTCGTCTGTGGTGATTCCCGCACAGGCGAGACGGCGAAATACGACGGCATCTATTATTTGATCAACTATCTATTGCGGATGCATCGTGTGATCTCGCTGTTTAATATCGGCAATCGGAAAGTCAGCTTGAATTTGGTGCCGGTCGATTTTGTAGTTGCAGCCATGGCCGCGCTGGCACGTGACGAGCGGGCGGTGGGCAAGACGATTCAAATCGCCGACCCGGCACCCTTAACAACGCACGAGCTATTCAACTCTATTGCCCGAACCATTAACGGCAGCGGCTCGCGCGTCACTTTGCCCGCGTCCGTAGTGCAACTCTTTTTGTCACTGCCAATCGCGCCAAAAATTACTCGGCTACCGCATCATGCGGTGCCGTACTTCTTCTTGCGTCAAAGTTATGACACGACTGAAGCAAGCAGGCTGCTTAAGCCTTACGGGCTGCATTGTCCGCCGTTCTCGAGTTATGTAGACGAGATCGTCGCCTTTGCCGAACAACACCCTCAGTTGTGAGGGGTTTGCAGAACCCGTGAACGAACATAGATAAATCCGAAAAAAGGAAAAACCCATCCGCTTACGCAGGTGGTACTGACAGCTAAGGCCATCCCGGCCTCAGCCGGGGTAGTGTCCTAATCTGAAAGGACACTACCGCCACCCGGTCTCCGCTTGACAACTCTACGATTTAGAATTATTCTAATTCCACTTAATCATGGCACGGACGACAAAGAGACAGGAAGAGGCACCCGGGTTGACGCCGCAGCGACAGGCTGTGTTGAGCGAGATTCGCGCTCGGGAAGATCATCCGACCGCGGGAGAGGTTTTCGCGGGGGCGCTCAAGCGCCTGCCGTCGATCAGCTTCGCCACGGTCTACAACTCACTGCGTTACCTGAAACAGGCGGGCTTGATTCGGGAGATCAGTTTTGGCGATGGCGCCAGCCGTTATGATCGCGAGACTGACCGGCATGATCATGCGATCTGTACCTGCTGCGGAAAGCTGGTGGATTTTGACCTGCCGCAAACAGGAGACTTGCTCCGCATGGCGGCACGTAAGTCACGTTTCAAGCCTGAGTCGGTACATTTGACGTTGCGGGGCGTGTGCCCCGATTGCCGTGAGGAAACGTCGTAGATTTGGAAGTAAACAGGAAAAGGTGGCAGCTAAAGAAGCCGCTTATCAGCACTAATATCAACAACACCAAACAGGAGGAATTTCATGTCAGCAGCAGCAACAGCAGTGGGAACAGAAAAAGCTATGGTGGGTCAGCCGGCGCCGGATTTCGATATGGCCTCAACCAAGAACATTGAGAAACTGAACGAGAACGTAAAGCTTGCCGATTATCGCGGCAAGTGGGTCGTACTTCTTTTCTATCCGCTCGATTTTACTTTTGTTTGTCCGACGGAATTGACGGCCTTCAGCGATCGCTACGCAGATTTTGAAGCCATCGGTGCGGAAATTATCGGCGCCTCGACGGACTCGGCTTTTTCACATCGCGCCTGGATCAACACTCCCCGAGACAAGGGTGGTGTCGAGGGTTTGAAATATCCCCTGGCCGCCGACTCGACCAAAACCGTTTCGCGCGACTACGGTGTTTTGATCGAAGGCAAAGGAATCGCTTTGCGCGGTCTCTTCGTCATCGATCCCGAAGGCGTCCTGCGCTATAAGGTGGTCCATGATCTGAACATTGGCCGCTCGGTCGAAGAAACCCTGCGCGTGATCCAGGCGTTGCAGACCGGTGGACTGTGCCAGGCCGAATGGAAGCCAGGTCAGGAAACGTTAAAGGTCTGAGCTTGGGAATATGAACAATTGATGTCCGACAAACTTCAGTTTGTCGCTGACGTTCGAAAGGAGTTCTCTCTCGAGCACAGCGACAAACTAAGGGTTTGTCGGACAGTTTTTAGAGGTTTTAGAGATATGGCAATGAGAATTGGGACAGAGATGCCTTCGCTCGACGGCGCCACTGAATGGTTTGGCGGTACTCAGGCGCACGCGGAAGAGCTCGCAAAAGAGGGGCCCACGTTGGTGCATTTTTGGTCGGTGAGTTGCGGCACGTGCAAAGAGAATTTGCCGCGCGTCGCCGCCTGGCGCGAAGAGCGGAGGGCAGAAGGTCTGCGCGTGATTGCGATACATATGCCGCGCTATGAGGCAGACACGGATGTCGAAGCCGTGCGTGACGCGATCGCAAAGTATGGAATTACTGAGCCGTGCGCCATCGACAACCAACACAAGCTGCGCGACGCATTCAAAAACGACCAGGGATATGTGCCGGCCTACTATTTGTTCGACGGTGAAGGCAAGCTGAGGAGCTTTGCGGCCGGCGAGCGAGGTCTTGACATGCTCTCAGCCGCTGTCGATCGGGTGCTTGCGCAAGCGCGGCAGGAACTGGCAACGACTTAAATTGTAGTCCTCATTAACAGAAAGATCGCGAGATCGAAAGTCGCGCTGCCAGTCCACGCCGAGCGGACGATTGATAATATCCCGGCAGTTTCAGTGCTGGGATGACAAGCGAAGCGATTGCAGTCCGTGAGCGGAAAACTTCTGCAGCGGCGATTGAGTTGCTGGTACAGAACGGCGCGTCGTTGAAGGCCTATCAGATCAACTACCATGAAGGTGAGCGATTTCCGCATCCCGTCCGCGAACCGTCTCGGCCGGATCTGCTGCAAGAAATCATCAAACCACTGCAGCCGCGCAAGTAATGATCATAGTTGATGCCCGCCGGATCGGAAGTCTTGAGCGTTGAGTTCAAAGTGGACTTGTTGCGCCCGGCGCGCGGCAAGTCCTTCCTGGCCCGGGCAGAGGTGATCAAACCGGGCCGGACACTGACAGTTGCGCGTGGCGATGTCTTTGGCATCGCCGACTCTGGTCAACGAGAGTTAGTTGCCACCATGCTCGCGACGATTATCTGTCTGCGAAAGTAACCTTCGCTTATGTGTCTGCTTCATCTTATCGGCGGCGCTTTCACTCAGCAGCCCGAAGAGCTGAAAACCCATATCGGCGCCGGGGCTGCTGATCTTATCAAGCGCGCCTTCGATGATGTTGACCCGAAACGACTGATTGACTATCACGCGCATGTGGCCGGGATTGGCAAGGGCGGCAGCAAAGCCTTCATCAATCCGAAAATGCAAAGCTGGAAGCATCCACTCGATCGTCTCAAGTTCAAGATCTATCTCAGCGCGGGCGTGGTCAACGATGTCGAGCGCGTCGACATGCAAATGATAGAGCGCCTGGTGCGGCTGGTCAGCAGCATTGAGGGTCACGGCAAGCATCGCCTGTTGGCTTTCGACAAGAACTACAATCGCGATGGGAGCGCAAACCTCGAGAAGACGGAGTTCTATGTCGCTAATGAATATATTTTTGAGCTCGTCAAGCAGTATCCGGATCTTTTCGAGCCCGTGATTTCCGTCAATCCTTATCGTGTGGACGCACTGGCCGAGCTGGAGTGCGGAGCACGGCGTGGCGCCCGCATGGTCAAATGGCTGCCGAACGCGATGGGGATCGATCCGGCTGATGCGCTTTGCGATCCCTTCTACCAGAAACTAAAAGAACTTAACCTGGTGCTGCTGAGTCATGGCGGCGCAGAGAAAGCGGTCCAGGCCGAAGAAGATCAGAGACTCGGCAATCCGTTGTTGCTGCGCCGGCCATTGGACGCGGGCGTGAAAGTGATCGTGGCCCACTGCGCGGGATTGGGCGATAACGAAGACCTTGACGACAGCCAACACCGTCGCCTTCCCAACTTTGATTTGTTTTTGCGACTGATGACGGATAAGCGTTACGAGGGTTTGGTCTTTGCGGACATCTCGGCGATGACGCAGGTGAACCGCTGCGGCGATCCTCTGAGGACGATCCTCGAGCGCGAGGACCTGCACGAACGCCTGGTGAACGGCAGCGATTACCCTTTGCCGGCCATCAACGCGCTCATTCGCACACGGCCTTTGGTAAGACGGGGCTACATCAGTGCGGAAGAGCGTGCTGGTCTCAATGAGATTTACGATTACAATCCGCTGCTTTTTGATTTCGTTTTGAAACGCACGATGAAACTCCCTGGTTCAACCAGGCGTCTACCGCCGGGGGTGTTCATGGCGAACGCAGCGCTTGGCGTCTAACCCGAGTAACCGAGCATAGGTTATGATTGAGTTACGATGAACCGTACTCTCAAAGACTCCTATGGCCGTTCCATCCGCGATCTGCGTGTGTCGCTGACTGATCGTTGCAATTTTCGCTGTTTTTATTGCCTTCCGCACGGCGAGCCGCCGATTGCACCCAAAGAGCAGATGCTTTCGTACGAAGAGATCGAGTATGTCTGCGCGATCTTTGTGGAGTTGGGAATTGAAAAGCTGCGCCTGACGGGCGGCGAGCCAATGATGCGCCGCGACATTGAAACGATCATTCAGAAACTCGTAAAACTGAAAGTGCCGGTTGCCCCATTGTCCGACAAGCTTCAGCTTGTCGATCACGCGCGTGACACTCTTCCATCAGTAGACGACAAACTGAAGTTTGTCGGACTCCTTGATCTGGCGCTCACGACCAACGGCTATTTTCTTCCCGATCGCGCCGCGGGATTGAAAGCTGCCGGGCTGGATCGCATCACCATCAGCCTGGATAGTCTGAAGCGCGACACCTTCAAACAAATGACGGGTGTCGATGTTCTCGACCGGGTGCTGGCCGGAATCGAGGCAGCCAAAAACGCGGGCTTGCAACCAATCAAGATCAATGCCGTCATCGTCCGCGGTCACAACGAAGATGAAGTCGCGGATTTTGCCGCGTTCGCGCGCGAGCATGACGTGAAGATGCGGTTCATCGAGTTCATGCCTTTGGATTCAGGCCACGAATGGTCACGAGGCGATGTTGTTTCCGGTCGCGAAATTCGCGAACGAATTAGCGCGCGCTTTCCACTCACTCCTCTCAAGGTCGAGCGCGGATCGGAAACGTCGACACGCTATCTTTTTGCCGATGGCGCTCCGGGCGAGATTGGGATCATCGCTCCCGTGACCGAAGCCTTTTGTGGCGCCTGCTCGCGCATACGTCTGACGGCCGACGGTCAAATCCGCACCTGCCTTTTTTCAACCGTCGAACATTCCCTGCGCGACGTGATTCGCGGCGGTGCAACGCGCGATGAAATTATTGAATACATTGAAGGCGTCGTGATGAAGAAGGAGCCGCGTCACTATATCAACGACCCCGCCTTTGTTGCGCCCTCGCGCTCGATGAGTTTTATTGGCGGCTGAGTTCGCTGGTTCCAATATCTGTAGTCGCAAAGTTAAGGGATCAAAACCTCTCTGAAGGAGGAAGAAACAGGTATTCGTGGCCGTTCTATCTCTTTTCAGGTGGAGCGGTTTTTTTAAGTCCGACAAACTTTCGTTTGTCGCTTCAAGTCGAGTAGCAATCCAGGATCCAGCGACAAACTGAAGTTTGTCGGACATTCAAATGGAGTCATCAATGAGCACCGCTATAAAACCTAAGATTGAAACGACACTACCTAATTCGCGTCGCATCTATATCGATGGCACACAGTCCGGCGTGCGTGTGCCTTTTCGCGAAATCGAGCAGAACGTCACGCGCAACTTTGACAACTCGCTGGTAGAGAACCCGCCGGTGCGTGTGTACGACACGAGTGGCCCGTGGGGCGACCCTTCGATCAAGGGCGATGTGCTTGAAGGATTGAACGAGCTGCGGCGCGAATGGATTGTTGGTCGCGGCGACGTCGAAGAATACCAGGGCCGCGAGTTGCGACCGATTGATGATGGCTATCTAACCTTTGCCGCGGCCGATCAGGCGCGCCAAAAAGAAAAGGCGCAAGAAAAGGATCGCCTGGAGAATTTTCCTTCTCTCCGCCGCACGCCCCTGCGCGCCAAAGCCGGTCACTGCGTCACACAAATGTATTACGCACGCAAAGGCATCATCACGCCCGAGATGGAATTCATCGCCATCCGCGAAAACCTCGGCCGCCAAGGTCCGACAAACTTCAGTTTGTCGACTCCTCGCGATTCACTCCTTCACCAACATAAGGGTGTCTCGTTTGGCGCCTCCATTCCTCCCTACGTCACCCCCGAGTTCGTCCGCGACGAAGTCGCTCGCGGTCGCGCCATCATTCCCGCCAACATCAACCATCCGGAAAGCGAACCGATGATCATCGGTCGCAACTTCCTCGTGAAGATCAACGCGAACATCGGCAACTCTGCCGTGCTGTCTTCGATCGATGATGAAGTCGAGAAGATGCGCTGGTCCATCAAGTGTGGTTCCGACACGGTCATGGACTTGTCCACGGGGAAAAACATTCATGCCACGCGCGAATGGATCCTGCGCAACTCGCCTGTACCCATCGGTACCGTGCCGATTTATCAGGCGCTGGAAAAAGTCGGCGGCAAAGCTGAGGAACTGACCTGGGAAATTTTTCGCGACACGTTGATCGAACAAGCTGAGCAGGGTGTCGACTATTTCACGATCCACGCGGGCGTGAGGCTGCCTTACATCCCGATGACCGCAAAACGCACCACCGGTATCGTAAGCAGAGGCGGTTCGATATTAGCCAAGTGGTGTCTGGCGCATCATGAAGAGAGTTTTCTCTACACCAGGTTCCGCGAAGTCTGCGAGATCATGGCTGCTTATGACGTTTCGTTTTCACTTGGTGACGGTCTGCGCCCTGGCTCAATTGCCGACGCCAATGACGAAGCGCAGTTTGCCGAACTCGAAACGCTGGGAGAGCTGACAAAGATCGCCTGGGAACTTGATTGCCAGGTAATGATCGAAGGCCCAGGCCATGTGCCGATGCATTTGATCAAAGAGAATATGGACAAGCAGCTTGAGACTTGTCAGGAAGCGCCGTTCTACACACTTGGCCCACTCACCACTGATATCGCGCCCGGCTACGATCACATCACCTCGGCGATCGGCGCGGCGATGATTGGCTGGTACGGCACAGCGATGCTTTGTTACGTCACGCCCAAGGAGCATCTGGGACTGCCCAACAAGAAAGATGTTAAAGACGGCGTCATCGCTTACAAGATCGCCGCCCACGCCGCCGATCTCGCCAAAGGCCACCCCGGCGCGCAGTATCGCGACAATGCGCTATCGAAAGCGCGTTTTGAATTCCGCTGGGAGGATCAATTCAACCTCTCGCTCGACCCCGAAGTCGCGCGCGAGTACCACGACGAAACCCTGCCGCAGGAGGGCGCCAAGCTCGCCCACTTTTGTTCCATGTGCGGCCCACACTTTTGCTCCATGAAGATCACCCAGGACGTCCGCGAGTACGCCGCGCAAAAAGAGATCGATGAAGCGGCGGCGCTGGGTGTGGGGATGAAAGAGAAGGCTGAGGAGTTTGTGGCGAGTGGTGGGGAGATTTATCAAGCCAAATAACCGGTTTACAAGCCCTCCGGATTTGCTTGTTGAGGTAACAGAGGGATATGGAAAAGAAGCTCGATCGTAGGGGGACGAAACGCTTTCCCGAGCCAGAGTAGTAAATGCGTAATGCCCAGACGAATGATTGGCCCGGGCAATTCCTTGCGGTATCCTTAACCCATGATCGACGAATCACTCCTAGCCAAAGTCACAAGTCTGAGCCCGGCTGATCGGCTGGAGCTTATCGGCGCGGTTTGGGACACATTGTCGCCTGATGATCTTCCGGTGAGCGATGCTGAACGAGCTTTGCTTGATGCTCGATTGGCTGACATGGAACGCAACCCGGACGATCAATCTCCATGGCCAGAGGTTAAGGCCCGCCTCGAACTGCTAACCCGTTGAGCTTCGAAGTCAAGTATGTCGCGCCCGTTCCGCTTGCCTCAAACTCCATCACCAAGTAGTCTTTTCCCGTGGCTACATCAGAAGAAATCTTTCGCGATGCAATGGCTTTGCCGCCGGACGCTCGCGCTGAACTCACGGAGCGATTAGTCGAAAGCTTGGCGCAGGATGTTTCTCCAGACATTACTACCGCACAGCTTGCTGAGGTGCGGCGGCGCATCGCCCAGGTAGAGTCGGGAGAGGTCGAGCTCATACCCGGCGATGAAGCCCTGGCGCGAGTTCGAAGTCTGCTTGCTCAACATCTGCCGTCGAGCTAAGCATGGCGAGCTACGGTTTTCATTCCGAAGCTGCTGAAGAATATTTGGTCGCCACGCAGTATTACCTCGATCATGCTTCGCTTTTGGTCGCCGCAGCTTTTGTCGCCGAAGTTGAAGCCGCGATTCAGACCCTGCTTGCCTCGCCCACAACGTGGGCAATAATCGAAGCGCCGCAGGTACGGCGTTACTTACTCAAGCAGTTTCCTTATTCAATCTATTACCGTTGGGAGCCAGACCAAGATCGCGTTTCCATTTATGCGGTAATGCACCTTAGTCGGCGGCCTAATTATTGGCGTGAGCGACTCACATGATTCTGTCGCGTGGATCTGCGCGTTTCACGAAATCGCCTTTGCCAGCTCAACTTCGTGGGCGTTACCCTTTATGCATGCCAAGTTTCCTCGAAGTTCAAAAACTCGCGCTTGCCTTATCTGAGCATGAGCGTGCGACCCTGGCCGCTAAGCTTATCGACTCACTTCCGAATAGGAATTCCGGTGATCATGATGTGAGCGGAGCAATCAGATTCAAGACGCTTAACTCGAGCATGCTTCGCCGCGTTCGTTACGATCCGAAGAAGAGATTTCTCGATGTTGTATTCAGTACCGGTGAGAAATATCGCTACAAAGACGTTCCACCCGAAGAATACAGCGGATTAATGGATGCTAAATCTCATGGTAAGTACATGCAGATGCACATCATCGATCACTACGATGTTGTAAGGTTGGAGAATTAGAGCTTTCTGTCGCCCGCTAAAGCGAGCTTTTGTTTCTTTTTGGGTCCTTGATTCCCGGGTTGCGATCGCCGTGCTTGCTCACCCAACCTCTTGCATGTCGGGCGACGCGCGCTTTGGATAACAATTTGAGTGAACGCGGCAAATCCAAAGCGGTGTCGCGCTAACGCTCTGCCACCGCACTCCAAAAAAGTTCGCGTAACCCGGCACTGAAGTGCGGGCTAATATAAGGCTGTCTTGATCTTGCTGCGCGCGGTCCCGGGTTCGGCCAGGCCGGGCAGGAAGCTAAAGTCAGCCGTCGGGAAAGGCTTCACCGCCAGAGTGGCGCCGCTGTGGCAGCCAATGCAGGAACCAGGTCCGGGTAGGTTCGTGTTGCTGCCGGTATAGTTCTGGATATAGGTCTCCAGGGTGATGTTCGAAAGCATCGCCGGCACCGCGTTGGCCGGCAACGGGTTGCCCTCTTCGGGCTCGACGGTTCCACCCCATTGCGTACCAATCAGCATATAGTTCTGGAACGGCGTGTTGAACTTCGCCAAAGCATTTCGCCACTGAGTATTGAGCTGCGCGGTAGTCTGGTAGATCGACCAGCACCGTGTTGCTTGCGGCATTGCGGTCGCCGAGGTCGTGCCGCCTTTAGCATAGGGCGCCTTTGAATTCCAGGGGTAGTGTGGAGCACTAGTACCGCTGGGTGCGGGTCCGATGTTGGTACCCTGAACGCCTGAATTTTGATTGTAGAAGGAATAGCGCACTGAACCCGAGGGCGCGGCCGATCCACAAGTCGGCTGGTTGATCCAGTTCGTGCTGACGTTCGTGCCGCAGCCGTTGCGGACATTGCACGGCGCCTGCGCTATCGGTGCGTTGTCCACGTGCTCGAAGGACGCCCAAATCCATTGAGGCAGCAAATTGCCGTTCCGCGGCGTAACGACCGGATTGCGCTGGATGATATGCATGCCCACCAGTCCGAGCGTGACAGTAGCGCACACCTGCTGGCCTCCGCTTACCAGATCGCCGGGAACAGCCACTATCGCACTCTGAGTGTAGTAACGCGATGGATCGTCACCGGCGCTCTTATCGAGAATGCGCCAGGCGGTCTTAATTTCAATTGAACCTTGCTTGCTTAAGGGGGTTGGCCCGGATGCCGTGAAACTGGCGCCCTTCGGATAGCTCAGGATGAATTTGTTTTGTCCTGTCTTGGTTGTCAGCGTTTGAGAGGACTGTCCGTTTGGGGCCAGCAAATATTGAGCCTCGACATCGTTGACGCGGCGTTCGAAGATCGTCCAGTTCCCATTGATATCAATTAACGGCAGGTTGGTGGATGCCTGGAAATATTCCTCATTGTTCGGCATTGTATTTCCATTACCGTCGGAGCCGATCGAGAAGACCGGCAAGGCCAATGCGTTGGTGCACTTGGCTGTCACGGGAGAGTTCCCGAAGAGCGCGCTAACCTTTCGATATTTTTGCCAAACCCGAAGACCCTTTGCTGTCAGCCCTATTGCGGGCGTTTGTTTCACCGCGCTCGCAGCCCAATTGAGCCCGACGAACATCTGCCACGCCATATTGTCAAACGGCGTCTGCACGTCTTTCGCCACCGAATTGGGCGGTGGTCCAAACAATCCTGAATAGCCGTTCGATTTTTTCAATAACGGGTCCGGTCCGATGTACGACGGAACGAATGAACATGGGTTGCTAGATAGAATGGCGCAGAATACCGCCCTTGGAACGTAGTTAGACTGCGCGGCAGATTGATGAAACACGACCGCCGTCGCGGCCACCAGAAGCATCACGGACATCAATAGTAACTTTTTCATGGTCTCTCCTTTTGCAGCGCCTGTGCCCTCCCGCGCGGTGGGTCGCTGAACCACCAGCAGGGCGTGAGTGTGTGGATGCGAGAATCAAAACCTCTGGCGACGCACTATATTCGCCATCGCTTGGCTTCCCCTGCCCGCGCGGTTCAGGATTCTTTTGACGGCGCTGGAAGCAGACAGTTCGCTGCATGACTGTTTAATGAATTCCATGAGGTCGTTGGATTCAGGCGCGAGTTTGGCCTGATGTCTTCGACGAGTACTTTGCCGATCACCCAGATCGTTCAGAGATGCAAGGCCGCTGCAGCTCCCACTTCAGCGGTTATCATCCTTGCGTGGCACATCCATGGTGACCTCTGGCGCGAAAAAATCCTAAGGCGCTTTGTCCCTCGCGGTGTCCACTTTCCAATGTGCAGCGGTATAGCATACAACCCAACTTCGAACAAGGGGTTTCATTGCATAGCTAAGTGCGTTGCTGAGATGCGGGCCAAGGTGCCCAAACGATAACGAGGAAGTATGTGATTCAATATTCAGAGAGGAAATCAGTGAGTGATAAATTTGCCGAATTCAAGCCGATAAGGCCAAAAATCTGATCCAAAGACCTACGAGCGAGACTTGCGGTGCTTGGCCAGAAGCGATCACCGTCTTAGCACACAAATAAACCGCCGAGCGAACCTCTCGGCGGCTTCGAGCGAAGGTTTTGATATGGACTGATGAAATTCAGCGCAACTCACGTTGCAAGTTCAGTCCAAACAATCCCCTGGGGCTGCTCGCGAATTGGATAACTGCTACTACCTACTCCTCGCGTTACTCTCTCGAAAGGAAAACCGAAAATCCGGTCGGTTGCTGGGGTGAGTTTGTCTTTGAAATCAGCTCCGCGAGGAGCACTGTGGCGGGTTAATCCAACCGCCGCTCTCGGCGCACTGACTGGACATTGATTGAAAAGCGCGGGCCAGCAGTTCACCGTTAATTTCAGTCTTATTGAGGTAGCTCGGTGTCGTGCCGAGCGTTTCTGCGTCGCAGATTCGATTGTTATTTGTTAGCGGCATATCATTTGCCATCCCTACTAGTGTGAGTGCTCAAGGGAGCAGTTTTCTCGCACGTTGACCGATCTTTAGAATCGAAGCTAGCCAAATTGACCGAAGTCGTTCAGATCGACTAGCGCGAACAGCAAGAGCTAACCGATCATGCTCGTCACTGCCCCGATGATGTAGCTCATTATCGAGACCGTGATGTTACCGTCTCTGCTAACGGTAATGTTGCCGCTTTTGCCAACAGTGATGTTGCCGTTCGAACTGACAGTGATGTTACCGTTTGAACTGACCGTGATGTTGCCAGCCAAAGCAGTTGAGCCCAATGCCATTGTTAATAGCGATGCGCAAAGGATTGATTGAAGGCGTTTCATTTTTCTTCTCCTGGTGAATCGAGCGTTTGCCGGAGTCTGGTTGGGTTCGGCTGGGATACCCTTGAAAAGCTCCCTCGTTGGACCCGACCGTTTACAAATAACCGTTTCGTGCTCTTCCTCTTATCAAGCATTGTGCCAGAGCGGTGCAACCGCCTTGGACGCATACGCAAACTCAAGAGAAGCAAGGGTTTAACCCCTTGGCTACCCCCCTAAATTCAACGTCCCTGAAGGATGAGAAAAAATGAGTAGTGAGTATACAAAATGGGGGTTTGAGGTCAGGTAGCAGCGAAAACATGCTGTTTCTAGGGTGGTTTCAACAACAATCGGAATTTGCATACCGAGGTAACACTGGATACTTGGTAGTCAGTTTCAATACCGCGCACTATCCGTCAATAACAGAATCGCGGACTCACCAGTATGAGGTCTTGTCAGATGCCCGCTGAGACGCAGCCAATTGGACAGATCCGATCGTCACCGCTGACCGTTAGTGAACAGGTCCAAGCGTGTTGCCTCATTGCGCGTGAACAGTTGGAGAAAGGCGATTACGATGCTGCCTGCGCGGCGGTACGACCGTGGTGGAAGATTGGTGAATGGCCGGTACAGCAAGGTCTAAACCAGCCGGCCGCAGCCGAACTGCTCTTGACCGCGGGGACACTCAGCAGTACGGTCGCGAGTACAAAACAGATCCAGGGAGGACAAAAGCTAGCCGAAGCGCTGCTCAATGGAGCCATCGCACTGTTCGAATTTCTCGGCGATAAAACCCGCGTGGCTGAGGTACGCATTGAACTGGGATGTTGCTATCATCGCCAGGGACTCCTTGATCTAGCCCGGGACACACTGTGCGCTTCCCTCCTTCCTCTTGAGCACGCGCGAGAGCTGAAATCAATCGCTTTGACTCGGCTGGCGTCGGTGGAGCGACAGGCTGGCCGCTTGCACGACGCGCTGGGCCGCCTGACTGAAGCTGCAATGCTCTCAGAGGCAACGGGTACATGGACCCAGGGCCGACTCCATTCCGAATTCGCAATCACCCTAAAGGAACTTGGCGTTGCCGAAAATCGAAACCTCTATTTCGATAGAGCGCTGGGTCACTACCGCGAAGCATTGCTGCAATTTGAAAATATCGGCAACCTTCGATGTGCCGCAGCAGTCGAGAACAATCATGGGTATCTACTGCTAAACTTGAAAAGACTTGACGAGGCGCAACTTCATTTGCGCCGTGCCCGCCAGCTCTTCGAAAGCTTTGGCGACAGCGTTAGCTGCGCCCAGGTCGATGAAACATTAGCGCAGCTCTATCTCGCCTCGAAAGATCACACATTGGCGGAACGTTCGATAAGGTTGGCGGTTGATACTCTGGAGACAACGGGCGAGGAAGCGTTGCTTGCGGAAGCACTGACTACTCAGGGCTTGGTGCTTTGCAGATTGGGGCGCCGGCATGAAGCGAAGCCTGTCCTCGAAAGGGCGAGGCGGGTCGCCGAACGATGCGGAGACTACGAAGGTGCGGGCAAGTCCCTGCTGATCTTGATCGAGGAGATGTGCGACCAGATAGGGAATGATGAGCGGCGTGAGATTGGGTCGCGCGCCAGTCAGCTATTGGCAAATTCGCAACTGTCGTTGACGCGCGAGCGCTTGCGGCATTGCCTCGATCGCATTGCCGCGGCGCACGCCGAACATGAACAGCAACGTGAAAAGGCGACTCACGCAGAGAAGATGGCCGCGCTTGGCGAGCTGTCCTTTGGCGTTGCTCATAATGTGAACAACACTCTTACCGGTATCCTCGGCCGCGCCCAGTTGCTGATGCGCACCACCGACCGGGAAAAAACCGCTGCCGGGCTGGAGTTGATCATTAAGAGTGCTGAAGACGGCGCGCACATTATCCGTCGCATTCAGGACTTTGCCCGCGAACGTCCCAGTCGGGAATTCCAATCGATTTCAGTCGCCGAACTATTGACTGACGTTTGCGAAATGACCCGTCCTCGCTGGGAATCACGGCCGGCCAACGAAAGTATTCGCTGTGCGCTTCGAGCAGATTGCACAGCCGTCGTTATGGGAGATCCGGTCGAGCTGCGCGAAGTGCTGGTGAATATGATTTACAACGCCGTGGATGCCATGCCCGCAGGCGGAGAAATCACGCTGGGAGCACATGAAATGGGTGACCGTGTGGTTATTACCATCACCGACTCGGGAACAGGCATGTCACCGGAAGTTAAATCGCGACTGTTCAATCCGTTCTTTACTACTAAAGGTAAAGCCGGCACCGGCATGGGTCTCGCGGTCAGCTTCGGCATCGTCCGCCGGCATGATGGTTCGATCGAGGTGGAGAGCGAAATAAGCCGGGGTACAACCTTCCGCATTTCGCTGCCGTTGTCGGCAGGATACCCATCAAAGTCTGCCAATGGTTCCCGGACCTCTCAGGCAGCACAAAGCTCGCGCCCGGTTCGCCTGCTCGTTGTCGATGATGAGATTACCGTTCGCGATGTGCTCGCTGAGGCTCTTAAGGCGGATGGATGCGAAGTTGTGACGGCAGAAAATGGTCAAGAGGCGCTGGACCTCTTTGACGAATATCACGGTGAATTCGACGCTGTATTTACCGATATTGGTATGCCGGAAATGAATGGCTGGGAGTTGGCCACGGCAATCCGTCGCCGCTCGGAAAACATCGCCCTGGCAATTGTCAGCGGCTGGGCAGATGCCATCAGCTGCAGCACGCGAAACGTTGTGAAGGCTGACTGGGTAGTTTCCAAGCCGTTTGATATCGATCGCATCTCTGAAATCGCGAGCGAGATCGCCGAGCGCAAAAAACTCTTGAGTTTCCCGAACACTCAGAACCTTGACACGAGCGATCGACGCCCGCGCAACTCGCGGGTCGGCTGAAGCCCGCTCAGAAAATTCAAACACCAAAGACCTAAAAGCAAAGACCTTCTCACGCGCTCGCAGTGAGCGAATGGCGCTCGAGTTTCAGATACAGCCCGCGTCGCGTCAGACCCAACTCACGAGCAGCCCGCGAGATGTTACCGTTGTGCCGGCGCAGGGCGTCGGCGATCATGCGTCGCTCTACTTCCGCGAAAGCATCAGCCAGAGTTCCGCTCGGTATCGACACGTTTTGAAGGGAGCCGAGCGACGCACCCGACGAGGTGGGGGAAATCGGAGCGCCGGTTCGTTTTAGTTCAGGTGAAAGGTGATCAGGGGTGATCACAGTGCCGTCTTCGGCCCGGGCGACGATGCGCTGAATCTCATTGCACAACTGGCGGACATTCCCCGGCCAATCCGAAACCATCAACAAGTCGGTTGCCTGGGGCGTTATCTGTATATCCTTGCGCCCAAACCTCGCCGAGTAATGATTGATGTAGTAGTTGACAATCGTGGGCACCTCACTGCGACGTTCGCGTAAAGGGGGGACGCGCAGGCGAATCACATTCAACCGATAGTACAGGTCCTCGCGAAAACGACCCTGTGCTACCATCTCTTCCAGGTCGGTGTTAGTCGCCGCGATAATCCTGACGTCGACCTTCAGAGGTCGCTGTTCACCCAATGGCTGGATCTCGCCTTCCTGGAGGAAACGTAGAATTTTTGGCTGTACATCCAGTGGCAGGTCCCCGATCTCGTCCAAAAACAAAGTACCGGCGGCCGCAGTGCGAATGACACCGGCTGAATCGTTCACCGCGCCGGTGAAAGCGCCTCGGCGATAACCAAACAGGTAGCCTTCGGAAAGTTCCTTGGGCACAGCCGTGCAGTTAAAAGGGACAAACACCTTGTCTCGACGCGAAGAGATGGCGTGAATTGCTCGCGCTACCAACTCTTTGCCGGTACCTGATTCACCGGTAACCAGAACGGTAACGTCTGACGATCTGATCTTATGGACCTCTTCGACCAAACGTGTCATGGCGGGACTTGAATGAATAAAGCCAGGCATCAAACTGGCGCCGGCAAGCGTTTCCTGTTCCTGCGTGTGAGTGCCCTTCTGCACGCCGGATCTCAGAGCGCAGACATCCATTCCCAATTCAACAATGCGCAGCAGCGGCTCGATCGAGATACTGGCGGGTAAGGCAGCGCGATCGCGCGGGGCCAGATAAAGTGTCGCTGGTGGTCCGTTCGTAGAACGCAGAAGAATAATGCTGGCGTCGTGCTTTTTTGCGTAGCGCTGCCGGTCCTCGTCGCTCTTCAACTGGTCCAGCTCTTCTGCCACCTTCGCGCCGTCGGTCTGACTAAAACCATGAGCAACCACAGAGCGCGGCCGACTGTCTTCTCCTCTTTCCACAATCAGTATCTGCCGCGCATCCGTCTCCTGGCGCATAATCGCCGCCAGCTCGCGCAAGAGCAGTTCGCGTGAGGCCACAGCCTCTGCCAGACGCAAGGTCAGCAATTGCGTCAAAGCCGGGAGTTCCACGCGTTGTTCTGCAGGTGTGCTGCGGTCGAGATTGGAAAGTGCGGCTTCGGCGGCGTCAAGGTCAATTGGCGCGCCCAGATCGCGAAACGTATTGACGGCGCGCGTCAGGTGCTCAATGGCCCGGGTTGGCTGGGTAACGGCATAGGCCCGGCCGAGTTCATAGTGTGCTCGCGCCGCCCGATAACGATCACCCAACATATCGAAAATCGAAACGCTGCGACCAAAATGTTGCGCAGCGGCAGCGTGATCCTCCTGCGCCATTGATAACTTTCCGTAGAGCCGTTGCGCCTCGCCGGTAAAATTCAAATCAGTAGGTGAGTCGCTCGCCTGCTCTGTGACCCGGTGCAATTCAGCGCTGCAATTGTCGAGGTCTCCGTTAGCCAGATAGGATTCCGCCAGGATCAGTCGCGATTCACAGATGGCCTGACGATCGCCAATCGTCTCTGCCAAATCAAGAGCTTCGCGGCCTTCGGCCAGAGCAGCTTCTTTGTCCCCCATTGCCAGACAACAACGACCCAGAGTGCGCAGGGCCTGGCAGGCATACCACTTGTTACCATTCTCTTTGGCAAGGCTGGCCGAACGCTCGAGGTAACCCTTTGCTTCCTCGAGGTTGCCGCGCAGCATGTGCAACTCGCCAAGGGAATCAAGAATCATCGGCACCTTGGCGCCGCGCTCGTCGACTTCGGAAGCCAGCGTCAAAGCCCGATCCAGTGCCTCATGAGCACGGTCCCACTGGCCAATCAGAATCAGATTTATTCCTAAGTTGTTGTAGCCGTCCGCGGCGCTGCCCTTGTGGTCCGTTCTTTCGTAATAACCAATGGCCTTTTCGAGATAGCGAATTCCTTCCTGCGGACGTTTGAGGAACCAGCAGGCGCCGGCCATGTTTGAATAGATCCGGCCCAGAGTGAAGCTGGCCGGGCGATCACCGATAAGCTTCAGCGCCAATTCATAGTTCTCCAACGATGATTCGAAATTGCCTTCGTGCATATCGGCGAGGGCAATCCCAAAGTAAGCTTCCACCAGGCCGCGCCAGTTTCCCGTGTTGCGAAAATGCTCCAGCGCACGTTGCGAGTAATCACGACCGATGGGATATTCGTTGATGCTGCGATAGACGCGCGCCAGCGCAGCGTACACGGGTCCCAGACGCGCATCGTCGCCGGCTTCGGTCAGCTCGCGCAGAGCAGACTTCAGGAGGGAGATTGCCTTCGGATTATCGCCGGTATAGTTATGAGCGAGACTGACCTGAACACGCAGCGCGCTATCTGCTTCTTCGTTGAGCTTGGCCCGGGACTCCGGTGATTCATACATCGCTATGGCCGCCAGGGATTCGCGATATTGGCCCTGCATTTCCAGGGCGATGGAAAGAGAGCAGCGGGCCAACGCCAGTATCGAGGGATTATTGCGAGCAGCAGCAATCAACGCCGCCAAACGAGAACGGGCCTCAATACTCAGACCCTGATCCAGCAACGAACGAATGTTTTCCAACTCGAGCGTCAGCGTCTCGTTCGAAGTGTCCGCGCGCGCTCGCGACGTCAGCCGCACGCGAGCGTCGGCGAGATCGACGACACTTCGTCCGGTTGAGGCCTGCTTAACGGACTCTGGCCCTGGCTCCCCTGGTTTAGTCATTTAAGTCTTATAAAGTCAGAATTAGCAGCGTTCTGCATTTAACACTGCAAATCTTAACGGGAGGTGGCAGTACGCATTCCAAAAAAAAGCGCACCGCTCGAAAACAAGCGAGCCAAATTTAACACATGCAGCAAAGAGCGTCTATCGTCCATTCCGCAAATACGGTCCCCACCTTAACGCATAGAAGTGTTCCTCCAGGATGGACCTCTGAATGGTTGAGGCCACGTAAGTCGCCATTGACGACTAATCAAGCCCTGGTATAGAGTCTGCAAGCTTTTCTCATAGGTCACTCGTTCAGTGCGCTAAATTTCCCTCTCGCAATTCTTGTTGATAGACAAGCGGGCTCGAAATTGGTTGCTGGTCTACCAGACCAACAGTCCTCATACACCAGGAGACTAGTGTGGATCCGAATGATTTCCCGGCCGTGGATTCCATTGACCATTGGAATCAGGCGATCGACGCGGAAGACGAAGAAGACTATCAGACAGCTATCGAAGAGTACGACGCTTGTTTATGTTCGACTCCCGATGCTGAAACTGCGTTGGAAGCCTTTTACCGCCTCGGTATAGCCATACAAAAAGAGTACGACTTAGACGATCA
Organism: Acidobacteriota bacterium; assembly: GCA_025463135.1. Taxonomy (GTDB): domain Bacteria; phylum Acidobacteriota; class Blastocatellia; order Pyrinomonadales; family Pyrinomonadaceae; genus JAOAPY01. The sequence continues at coordinate 78,862 of JAOAPY010000005.1, read as the reverse complement.
GAACCTTGACGACGAGCAAGTTGATTGGCGTTGTTGCTTGCTGGCTTGTTGTGAGAGCGCGTCTGAAATCTACGAAGCGCACCAGGGGTTATGGTCTGGGGACACCCTGAAGTCTCTTGAGCAAGCCTATTTTGAAAGCCAGGCCTTGCTGGCTCTGGAAGACCGCTCCGACGAACCGGCAAACCAGCCTGGGAACAGGGACGGTCAGCATATCAGAGTCGCGCAAAAGCTCGATCTTCTGGGCTGCTTCTCAGATGATATCTCTTTCCAATTCGACAAGAATGGCGAGCTCATTTACTCGCAGGCAGACGACCCTGTTGCCTCACAAAAACAGGATCTTTCAGGAGCTGCTACACAAACCTGGACCAGAACGCCGGCGCGGTGGGAAGAACCCAACCGGCAGACAGCCGAGGAATTGCGCGGCGTAAACCTAAGCCAGCCGGCACAGGAACCTATTCATGGCCTGGAGGACAAGAAACCAATGGAAGAAGGGCTTGGAGCAGAAATGCTCAGTTTGACAGACCGCCTGACCGAGTTCATCAACGAATACGAAACCACGACTTCCAAATTAACTAACGAACTGGACGGTCGAGTGGAAGCCGCAAGCCAGCAGTTCAAACAGGCAGATGCAGCCTACCAAAGTAAGAAGGAAGGCTTGGGCCGTTTACTCAAATCGGCGAACGATGAGGCTAAACGGCTTTCGGATCTGGGAAGCCGCTGCCGGGAAACAGCGCGCGATTATTTGAGGCAGCAGTCCGTAGAACCTAACTTCTCAAGTCGCCAGTTTCGCGGCACTCACCAAAGCAACAAGGAAGCAGTTCTCGAGGCGCAAAAATATGTAACTCAAGCGAGCGGATATCTGGGGCACCTGCAGAAAGTTGAGAAACCCAAAAACACTGGAAGTCTGTTTGCGGGTCTGGGAATTCCGGGCTTTATTATTAGCCTTTGCGCGGCAGCGGGTTCCTCAACCGGAAATGGGGGAACCTCTTTCATTCTTGTCAATATCCTCTTTCTGGGCCTCGCAACAGCTATCGCTGTCATACGGACGACTTCCGCCTCTTCCGAAATGAAGTCGCAATACGAGTCTATCGATGCTTCAATTGCTGAAGCCGACGCATGTATTGAAGCGGCTGTGAAGTATGCGAACTCAGAATATGCAAGGGATATTAATGCGGCTCAAGAGGTTCTTAAGAGCGCCGAGTCAAGAAGTGAGAATGATAAGAAAACTGCGGCCCTGCAATTTGACACAGAGATCAGACGCTTCAGTAGACCATTTACTCAGAAGGTTGAGGGGTTAAAGAAGAGATTTTCCACATTCTATGTGGAAACAGGTTTCGTCGGCGGCAATTGGAATGACCAGGCCTGGAGCCAGTGGGTACCCGCAACCTCCCCGGCATTTTCGGCGTGCCTTGGGACCCTTAAGTCTCCTCCCATTGAGACTCTGAAGTCTCACTTCGAGAAATCCTTATTAGACTTTTCAATTCCCGCTCTCGTGCCGTTCGCTGACGGATTAGAGGGGAAGTGCCTCCTGCAAAAAGCCACAGGCCCACTTAAAGAAGTCTGCATACGTGCCGCACAGTCTTTGATGTTACGACTGCTGGCGAATGTGCCCCCAGGCAAAGTTTTGTTCACGCTTTTGGATCCTGTTGGATTGGGACAGAGCGCCGCGCCATTCATGTCGCTTGCGGATCACGAAGAGAAGTTGATCACGAACCGAGCCTGGACTGAACCGCAGCATATCGAAGAGCAATTGGGAAAACTGACCGAACATATGGAAAACGTCATTCAAAAATATCTTAGGAATGATTACGCCACAATCGAGGAATACAACCAGAAGGCGGGCGAAGTCGCCGAGCCGTATCGGGTTTTGGTCGTGTTTGATTTTCCCGTCAATTTCAGTGAAACCGCTGCGCGGCGTTTGGTGAGTATCGCCAAAAACGGACCACGATGCGGAGTCTATACAATTATTGTGATGGATACTGATCCATCCAAAAAGCTGCCATACGGATTCAATCTTGGCGATCTTGAGAATGCAGCAAACGTTATTTATCACAACGGTACCCGATTTGTCTGGGACAGTAAGAGCCTTGTGCGCTACACCCTGTTGCCGGATAGCCCGCCGTCCGACGAACTCTTCAAGCACATAGTCAAAGAAGCAGGCTCGCGCGCACCCGAATCGATGCGCGTGGAAGTGCCTTTCGATACCCTGCTTGTGAAGGCCGGGCTGGACCACAGCTCTGTCTGGCAAGGCTCAACTCGAGAGCGAATTCATGTTCCGCTGGGGCCGCAAGGCGCAAAGAAGGTCCAGTATCTTACGCTCGGCACCGGCACCGAACACCACGCGGTATGTATTGGCATGCCAGGATCCGGCAAGACCAACCTGATGCATATCATCATAACCACGATGGGACTCATGTATTCTCCCGCTGAGATGCAACTGTACCTCGTGGACTTCAAACAAGGCGTGGGGTTCAAGCGATACGCCGAAGTCGGATTGCCTCATGCCCGGGTGATCGCAATAGATAGCGAAAGAGAATTCGGACTCAGTGTCTTGCAAAAGCTCGACAAGGAACTGAACGAGCGAGGCGAGAAGTTTCGGGCCATTGGAGTGGATGCGATCAGCGACTATCGCCAGAAAAGACCCAACGAAGACTTGCCCAGAATTCTACTCCTGGTGGATGAGTTTCAGGAGTTTTTCAGTTACGACGACAATATCGGCACGCAAGCGGGACTGCTGTTGGATAGATTGGTGAGGCAAGGACGCTACGCCGGGATTCACGTCATGCTCGGCTCCCAGAGTCTGGCAAACCGATCTTCCCTGCCCACCAGCACTCTTGGCCAGATAGGCATTCGAATCGCTCTGAAGTGCGGCGAATCTGATGCTCGCCTGATAATGGGTGATGGCAACTTGCAGGCGCGCCTACTCTCAAGACCGGGCGAAGCAATTTACAACTCGGCCAACGGCTTGATCGAAGGCAATAGCTTTTTTCAGGTTGCGCTCTTCTCAGAAGAAGACCGTAATAAGCGGCTGGAGGAAATCAGAAGCTTTTCCGAACAGGCCCAGCTCAAAGCGGGCCGCCATTTTGACTTGCCGGTTATCTTTGAGGGGAACGCTCCGGCGCGTTTCGAAGAGTGCAAAGCTTTGAAGCAGGTTCTTGACACTACTGGCCTGCCTGCAAAAATTAAAGCGGCCGACGCCTGGCTGGGTGAGCCAATAGCAATTCGTCCTCCCACCGCCGCGCGATTTCGTCGCCAGGGTGGAAGCAATCTTCTAATCGTAACTCGTGATGAGGAAGAAGGAGTTGGGATCGCCTTTTCCTCTTTGCTTAGCCTCTTTAGTCAGTATGAACCGGATGCCGCGAGGTTCATTATCTTCAATCTGACAACCGCGGACAGCGAGTGGAATGAAGTGCCACAGCTGCTGGCAAAGGAGTTTCACCATGATATTCAGATAGTCAACCGCAAAAACCTGGCCGCGGTAATGAACGATCTTGTCAATGAAGCGAATCGGCGCACAGAGGATCAATCAATAGGTACGCCGGAGATTTATTTTGTAATTCTCGGCTTGCACCGGGCCCGCGATTTACGCGATGACGAGGATGGGCTTTCGAGATACTCGAAAGACGTCAAGGCTGTCAGCTTGGATCCTCACGCGCTGTTCCTGACGTTATTGCGCGAGGGACCGGAAAGTGGGATTCACGTAATCGCCTGGAGCGACGCTTACGCTGGAGTCGCTCGCATCGACCGGCGAATCATGGGCGAATTCAGCATGCGCGCGGCCGGTCCAATGAGTAACGAAGATTCTGGCCGCGTTATTGATGATGCCCTCGCCTCAAAGCTCGATAAACCTCATCGCGCGGTTTTCTATGACGAGGAGCGACCCGGCCAGCTGGAAAAGTTCCGGCCTTACGGTATTCCGGAATCGAAGTGGATCGAATCTGTTGCCGCGCGCCTGCGTGCCCGAGGCCGTAAAGCTACGAATGCCTAAGGAGAAAAAACAATGTCCCAGGTACATAACGACTCAGAGAAATTGAGAGGGTTTGCTTCTCAGCTCGACAGCTTTGCAGGTGTTGTTGACGATCACATAACCCGAATTCGCGCGGCAATGAGCCGGCTCGGGAATTCCTGGCGGGATCAGGAATTCGAGGAGTTCGCCGGCGAATTCCTGGTTACGCAGGAGCGCATCAAACGGTTTGTCGAAGAGACAAAACGAACTACGCCGTTGTTGAAACGCGACGCCGATGCGCTTGACGAATATTTCGCGGTACGCGCACCCAGATAGGAGATGTCATGCCGAAAGCAATTGTAGACCCACGTGAACTGCGGAACTTTGCAGCAGTCCTGGAAGAAACGATTGGACACTTACGCGGAAGCAAGTCTCAGGTTAGCCACAGCTTTAATGATCTTCACGCCCATTGGCAAGACAAAAAGTATTCCGAGTTCGACCGTTTATTTACCGAGACAATGGGGCGTTTGGAAGTCTTTTTGAACAGCTCAGAATTATATTCCAATTATTTAAGGAAGAAGGCGGAGAAGGCAGAGCGATATCTTGGCGGCGGATACTGAGTAATGCTTCTGTAGATCATGTCGAGCAGCATAAATGTGACGTCACTGCGCGCGCTCGAGGAGTTAGAAGCCTCGATAGCGCGATTCTCGTCTGAAGTTCTTGAAGGGATCGAGGCAACTGAACATGAGATTCAGAGGAAGGCTGAAGTTCTCGATCAAATTGTAGCCGATCGTCGGCGGGCGCTGGCCGGCTGGCAGGCGACTTATGACGAAGCCGACGATGAAGAAGATGATGTGGGTTTCATCCAGCGGAAACTCGAGGAGGCGGAGGAAGGCTTTCGCGAAGCCAGGCAATGGCAACGAAAAGTGGAAGAACTTTGCGGGGGTTATGATAAGTGTGCGAAGCAGACAGCTTTTTTAGGAGATGGTCATTCTGACAAGGCGCGCGGATTTCTGAGGGCACGGATCACAGAGTTATGTGACTATCTGGCATTGAAGCCTGGTCCTGCCGGCGGTGCTACGTCCGGTGCTCAGCCGAGGGAACCAGGAATTTTGGATGCAGTGCTGAGCGCCGCGGAAGCAACTGTCGATTCTGTGGTCTCAGCCGGCGAAGCCGGCGCTTTTGCTATGACCGGACTACCATTGCCGAAGGGATTCGGATGGGTGCGTTTAGAGGACCTAAGACCTGACGAAATGGCCGAACTTCCTCCGCAGAATGACTACAGGAAAAATGACCTCTCCGAATCTGATATGCGCGCCGGGCTGGAACTACTGCGAACTCGAATCCTGCCCGTGATCCAAAAGGACCCAGCGACTGCGAACAGAGAGCACTTTGCCGAATTGGACGCGACTGAGAGTCGTTCCGGCTCAGAGAGTCTCGCGAATATCTTCAGCGCATACTTTGGCCCGAGCGATCATATCTGGGTCGATCGTTTCAAGGGCGACAAGTTCTTCGGCATTGGAAACGGGCGTCATCGCATCAAAGCGGCAAGAGACCTGGGCTGGACCGCAGTGCCGGCCAGGATTGATGAAGTCGACCGGCACTGAAAGTGGATTGGTAAATGAATGGGTTCCCTTTCTGAGATTCACGATGATTTGCGCGGTGAATGGTCTGCACTCGAAGCGCAGTGGCATTCGACCCGCAGCCAATGGCGCGATGCCGTCGCGGATCGTTTCGAGAAAGAGTTCTGGCAGGAGATGGAAGAAGGCATTCCACAATTCCTCCGAGAATTGGAGGAAGTTGATCAGACTTTGAATCAAGCTCTTCGGTCGCTTGATCGGTAACCTGGTAGTGTCGGTCGAGCAGTCAATTCGCTGGCGCTTGGCAGCGCTGAGTTCTTGCGCGAGTGGCGCTATATAATGAATAAGACTTCTTCGGGCTCTTCAAATCCTTCGGATCACATCACCAACGTGAATCGCGCCCGGCTCAACAACCCGGGCGTTGATGCCGCGCAAATGAAGCTCTCGGCCCACGGGTGAATTGACGAACTTCATGGCGTCCAGTCCAAAGCGCGACACGAACTTTTTGCAGCCGGTGTGCGGCAACGGAGTGACTTCGATGACTGCCGAGCCAATTGCCAACCTGCTTCCCGGAGGGAGGTTTTCCGCACTCAAATCCAGTTCGACATAGAGTTGATCCCCGGCCAATTGCCAACGTTCTTTGTACTGGGCCACCAGGGCAATCGCCCGCGCATTCATGATGTTCAACTGCATATCAGGATGCGCTGAACCATCCGGCGTGCGTGAACTGCTGCGCATTTTCCAACTATCACCAACCAGGCCATCAGCCAGGTGAAGTTCACCCCGCACCAGGACTTCGCGCTCATCGCTGCGCGGGCGTCGCACAATCAACTCCAACACGCCTTCGTCTTTCGGTGATTGGCGGATAAAGTCCAACCCTGCTTCGAGTTCGGCCATCGTTAGATGTTTCACTGCTGCCACCATCAACCTCCGCTGTTCTTTACTAATCGTTTACGGCACGCTCCGAACGGTTCACGGGCGGGACGCCCGTGCCACGTCGTTCTCGACATAGCTGCGATACCAATCTATAGTCCGTTGCAGACCTTCGTCCAACGTCACTTCCCCTTTCCAACCCAAACGGGTTTCGGCTTTCTGTGATAGGAGATATTGCATATCGATCTCGCCGGCAATTTTTTGTTCCAGCATGACCAGTGGCGTGATTGCGCCCTCCTTGCCGGTCAGCCTGATGATGCGCTCAACCAGTTCGAGAATCTGTACGGGACATCCGGAACCAAAGTTAAAGGCCTCGCCGCGCACCGCTTCGATTTGCTCTGCCAACAACAGGTACGCGCGCACGATGTCATCCACGTAAACAAAATCGCGATACGGCGTGCCGTCGCTGCGCACGACCGGCGCTTCCCCAGCCAACGCAGCCATGATGGCGCCGGGAATGACCCGCGAAAAATTCATGTCACCCGGTCCGTAGATGTTGGCACAGCGAGTCACCGCCACGGGGAGTTCATATGAATGGGCGTACGAGCGCGCCACGATGTCGGTGCACGCCTTCGAGGCATCGTAGGGAAACAAACCAGCCAGGGGATTGTCTTCGCTGTATGGCAATTGAGGACTTGTGCCGTAGGCCTTGTCGCTCGAAGCCACCACAATGGATTTCACCGTGGGATTCTGACGGCAAGCTTCCAAAAGCGTATAGGTGCCGCGAATATTGGATTCAAAAGTGGAAAGCGCGGAGTGTTTGGTCGTGCCCACCAGGGCTTGCGCGGCCAGGTGAAAGATCGATTCGATCCGGTACTCGCCCAGGATCCGCAACATCAACTCAAAATCTTCGACCTTGCCGCTAATCACGGTTACAAATCGCCGCAGGTCAAAAAGATCTAACGCGTTTGTGTTTACTCCGTCGCGCTGCAGGCAGACGACCCGGGCCCCTTGTTCGATCAGACCCTTAACTATATGTGCGCCGACAAACCCCGTCGCACCCGTAACAAACACCTGCCGATCATTCCACAGAGACATCTTTGTTCCTCTTAATTGCTCCGCATTATTTCTGAACTACCAAACTTTCCAGGCGGCCTGGCCGGAATCGAACAGCTGGTTAAGCTCGAGATAGTCCTTATACGTATCCAGACACTTCCAGAACCCGCCGTGGCGATAAGCCACCAACTGGCGTTGCTCGACCAGTTGCTCCAGCGGCGCGCGTTCGAGCACAACATCATCGTTCAGGTAATCGAAGATCCGCCGATTGAATACAAAGAAGCCGCCATTCACCCAATGGTCCAGCGGTGGCTTCTCGCGAAATTCAACCACGCTGTCATCCGGTTCGAGTTCCAGCACACCGAAACCAGATTGTGGTTTGACCGCCACCAGCGTTCCGATACGTCCGTGGCTCATGTGAAAATCGATCAGCGCCTTGAGATCAATGTCGGCTAAGCCATCGCCGTACGTAACACAAAAAGTCTCATCGTCCTCGAGATAGTCTCTGATTCGATTGATTCTGCCTCCCGTGTTGGTCTCCAACCCGGTATCCCTCATCGCTATTTGCCAATCAGCGTCGCGGGTGGCGTCGGACTCGAAAAAGCTCCTGATCGTCTCGCTTAAGTGTCCGAGGCAAAGGATAAAGTCATTCAGCTCGTAGTGTGAATAGAGTTTGAGGATATGCCAGATGATCGGGCGGCCGCCGATTTCCAACAGCGCTTTGGGGACGGCGGTGCCGTGCTCGCCCAGTCTGGTGCCACGTCCCCCGCAAAGAATCACCGTCTTCATCCGTTACGTTCTACAATCCATCCTTCAGCACTGCCCGGTTTTTCTTCCTCTCCCAAATCTTCGCGTATCTCAAAAACACTCCATAGGCGGTGAACCAGGCAATCAGCAAACCCTGCATGCCGTCACGAAACCCCTGCTTCAGAAAATAAGTCCGAAGAAACGCAAAGAAAGGCCTGAATGTCAGGTCGCTCCAGCCGGCTTGTTTGCCGCGTGCAAATAAATGTTCCGCCGCCAGCGAAGTGTAAGAGTCTATCAGATTGTGGTGCTCGCTCAGACTGCTCTTCGTATAGTGAAGCAACTCACCCGGCAAGGTCTCAACACGACCATGGACGCGCGCCGTTTCATGCGGTGCTACGCCGTCCCAATAACTGTCTGTCTTGCGGTAAAGTCGCATTTGATAATCGGGATACCAGCCGGAATGTTTGATCCAGCGGTTCAGGTACTGAGTGCGGCGCGCAATCCTAAACCCTGCGGGCAGTGTCTGTGGATCGCGCGAGCGCAGAGCTTCGATTGCTTGTCTTAACTCCGGCGTCAAGCGCTCGTCAGCATCTATCCAAAAAACCCAATCGCCCGTTGTCTGGGCGTCAGAGAATTCATGCTTGTCTTTGTAGCCGCGAAACTCGCGATTGAAAATTTGATTCGTGTAGTGCCGCGCGATTTCCACGGTGCGATCCGCGGAGTTCGAATCCACCACCACGATTTCGTCGGCCCAATCGACGGTCTCGCAGACTGCGGCGATATTCGCCTCTTCGTTGCATACATTGATCTTGGCCGATATTTTCATGAGTTGGATCGGTCAGGGCCGGCGATCTGGAAAAGGCATCCTAGCAATTGCAGGCAGAAAAGGTCTAACGAGCGCGCTACAGGTGTTGAGAGTACCGGATTCAGCCGGGCTCTTGGAGTGGGTGACCTGTCACCGCTTTGGACCGGGATGTCTCGCCGCCGCGTTTCGACAATGAGGCCTCTTCGGGCGGGCTCGCTACTCGCTTTTTTATCGATTCTATTCCCCAACCGACTTCGCCACTGACTGCTTCAGAAGTTCCCGCAAAACATCGAGGTCGACGTCGGCCAACTTTTTTATGTAGAGGCACGACTTTCGCGCTTTATGTTTACCGAGGCGCTTCAATAGATCCGGAAAGGCATCGGTGCCCTGCATGATATAAAGCGTCAGATCAGTCTTGCGGGGCGAGAAGCCAATCATCATCCATTCAGCTTCGCGGCCCTCGGCGTATTTCAAGAGGCGACGACCAAAGCCGACGATACTGGGTCCCCACATTTCAGGTTTAGCGCCGGTTGCCTCGGACATAAGCTTAACGACCACCTGGCAATCTTTGCGGCGATCCTCGTCACTTAGCTTGCCGATAAATTCTTTGACGCTTTCCCCGGTTAGTTTAGTCTTCGCTTCCGCCATCGAACCTTCCTCCATGTTATGAGTGTCAATCACACCTCATATCGATGAGAAGTTGCACTTCCAAATAGAATTCACACTTGACCAGCGCTAGCTTCGCGTGACTTCACGGATATTTCGCGGCGATCCTTTTGACGGTGTTTGAGTTTCTTAACGTGGTGGGCATGCCCAGGGTCTTTTCGAGTCGCGCTCCGGAAAACTGCGACTCGCTGAACTTCGTGCGGCAAAGCCAATAGACTTCGCGCCCCGCGACCTGAAAAAGATCTACCTCCGTAGCGCACGCGCGCAACTTTTCCGTGTTCGCGGCGCTCGGTGGTTCTGCCAGAAAGCCGATATAAACTATGTTTTCTTCGGTCTCCATCTCTGATCTATTGAAGGGCTGGTGGTTGATGATCGCCGGCAGGTCAGATGTAGCCCGAACAAACGTGGCAACGGCGTAACCCAGTTCGTCTCGTAAATGCTTTTCGATTTTTCGCTCCAGCGTCGTCGTATTCTTGACGCCCGAATCAAAGATCACATTACCGCTGGCGATAAACGTCTCGACGTTCGCGAAGCCCAGCGCCGTAAACAGACTCTTTAGCTGGTCCATCTTAACGATGTGACCACCAACATTTATCGCCCTTAGAAAGGCAACGTACTTTGGCATAGTTGTGTAGCTCGGACTTCATCAGTCTGCGCTTTTGTACTGCAGGTCACCAGCCTGCAGATCCCGCGCATGAGCAGGGCTCCAAAACCCCGACAGGTTGGCAGCCTGTCGTACAAGTTGAACCCTACCTGCTCGAAGCACTTCTTGTGCAAGCCACCGGAACCTACTACTGCCGCCGGTTTGAGTTGTCCATATCCGATACGATTAGCCAGCGCCCGTGCGCGCTCTTGCGCAAGGTCAGTGTGAACTTGCCTTCGTCCGGCTTGCCTGCCTCTCTGCCGTAACCGCCGATGATGTACCCGACATCTCCGTTTACTGCATAAGCAATGGCACGCAGCGAAAGCGGTGCGCCGGCGTGCGTGTACGTTTTCTGGATCCCGGCCCTTCCCTTTATCGGTCCGCGGCCTTCCGTCAGCACCAAGCCGTCCTCAGTGAACAGGCTAGCCAACGCCGCAGCGTCACCCGCCTTCCACCCCGTTTCATAATCTGAGAGGACACGGGCCAACTCTGTAGGAAGCGCAACTGACGGCTCAGCGGTCTCTGCTGCCGCCTTAACTTCTGTCTCTTCACGCGGCATTCTCGTCGATTGCCAGTTGACGACCTGCCACTTGCCGTTGCGCCTGGCAAACGTGCCACTGTTAAGATAATTCAAGACTTCCGTCGTCCCGTTCTTCATGGTGGTACCAACCAGTCGAAACGCGACGACTGCCGTTGCTCCGTATTGCTGAATGCGAATGTCCGCGGCGGTAAAGACCGTAGTCGGATCGCCTGGCTTGGAAGCGGGCGCGGAAGTTACATCGCGCATGATGTCTGCCTTGCCGCGTCGCCGTCCGGCAGAGCCGGTATAGATCACGTCGTCAGCCCAGAAGCGATCGTGCACGCTCGGATCGTTACGCGAAGCGCCCGCCAGGAACTCGTTCAACAGCTTGGTCAGCTCTCCGGCATCCGGCGCGGTCTGCGCACTCGCGGTAAGCAAGAACAAAATCATCACGATGCCGGTTGAGAGAAACTGCTTCATTGCGTGTCTCCTCTAAGCCCTGCTTCGCAAATCCTAACAAGGCGAAAAAATCTGCAGATTGGCATTCAAGCGCAGAGCAGTCCTGATAGTCAACAAGAAAGAAATCAACGCTCGTAACAGGTGTATAGAGTACAAGCTTTAACTGGAGTGTTTCCAGACAGCAACCCGAAGGTTGTACTCTAAACACCTGTAACCGCGTCGCGTCCGACACCTTTAGCGGGTGGGTCAAACGATTTTTGAATCACGTACGTAGATTTGGGATTAGCTCCAAAGGAAAAGAACAGTCCGAAATCCGAACTCTCAAAATCAGCAATTGATTACCCACGCGCTAACGCAGGTGGTACTGACAAGGAACCGGAGTCGCAACAAAACAGCCGCCATGAACGTAACTTTGTTGTCGCATTTTTAGTTTAAGCTGTGCGGTCACTTGTTTTGAATGGAGTCGCGCCCCGCGGACCACGTGCAGAATGCACGTACCACGATCGCCCAGCAGATTTGCCACAACGGTCGCGACGCGACATCATATAGAGCCGAATCACACAGCAATCCAGGAAAGAACATGGCGATGCAATACGATCGAAGGTCAAAGTACACTCGGGTAACATTGGTTTTGGCGGGCATTCTCGCCGCTTCTCTCTCGGTTATCCTCACGACGGGCTGCGTAAACAAGGCTCAGCAGAGTTCCGACCGGCCACCGGCGCCGGTAACAGTTACCGCGGCGGTCGCGCAGGATGTGCCGACGTACCTCGATGCGATCGGCAAGACGGTGGCGCGCGAAGTTGTTTCCATCCAGTCACAGGTTTCGGGACGGATCACAAAAATCCATTTCACCGATGGCGCCAATGTCAGAAAAGGTGACCTGCTCTTCACGATCGATCCGCGGCCGTACGAAGCCAATATCAAGCAAGCCGAAGCTAACTACTCGCGCGATGTGGCGCAGAAAAAACAGGCCGAGGCGAACATGGCCCGATACATCGCCCAGGCAAAATGGGGCTTGACCCAGGTAACCCGGTATCGAGATCTGGTAGAGCACGGCGTGGTTCCCAGAGAGCAGTACGAACAGTTGCGCGCCAACCTCGATGCTCTGAATGCTGATGTCGAAGCAGCGCGGGCTGCAGTGCACAGCGCTGAGGAAGCAGTCAAAGTCGATGCGGCGGGCATTGAGAGCGCGAAGGTGCAACTCAGCTACTGTTACATTCGCTCTCCGATAGAAGGTCGAGCCGGGCAGCGGCTCGTAGACCTGGGGAATGTAGTGAGTCCCGGAGGCACCGGCGCTGGAGGCTCAAATGGCTCGGCAACTAATAACAACTCGCTGCTGGTGATTGAGCGACTGGATCCGATCTACGCGGACTTCACCATCTCTCAAAACAATCTCTCGCAGGTTCAGGAGCAAATGCGCGCGGGCACTCTGCGCGCTGATATACGTTTACCCGATACCGCCGACGAAGCTGTCAGCGGTGAGCTCACATTTTTAGACAACTCTGTGCAGAACACGACGGGAACGGTCAACCTGCGCGCGACGATTCCCAACACGGGTCATCGCTTTTGGCCAGGTCGCTTCGTTAACGTGCGTCTCATTCTCAATACGATTCGGCAAGCGGTGCTGGTGCCTGCGGGAGCGCCGCAAATGTCCGCTAACGGATCCTATGTTTACGTGGTTAAGCAGGACTCGACGGCTGAGCAGCGTCCGGTGTCGTTGGGCCAGCGCCAGGGCGATTTGATCGTCGTCGAAAAAGGGGTGGCGGCCGGTGAACGTGTGGTTATCAACGGTCAACTCGGAGTTACGCCCGGCGGCAAGGTGCGGGTCGAACAACCGGCGGCAAGCGGCGATGGATCGAAGTAATGAATCTCTCTGAACCATTCATTCGCCGGCCCGTGATGACCGCGGTACTGACTCTCTCAGTAATCCTGTTCGGAGTACTCAGTTACTTCCAACTCCCGGTAAACGATCTGCCCTCCGTGGACTATCCCGTGATCCAGGTGCAGGTGGGATATCCCGGGGCCAGTCCCGACACCATTGCCAACAACATCGCTACTCCGCTCGAACGACAGTTCATGCAGATCAATGGGCTGGAAGTGGTGACCTCGCGCAGCACACAGGGAGTGGCGACTTTCACGCTGCAATTCGCGCTCGACAAGAATATCGATGCGGCCGCGACCGACGTGCAGACAGCCATCTCTCAGTCAATTGGCAGCCTGCCGTCTGACCTGCCGGCGCCGCCGACCTATTCCAAGAGCAATCCCAACGATCAGCCGATCATGTACATCGCGTTGACCAGCGACTCAGTCACGCGGGGACAGCTCTATGACTATGCCAGCACGCAGGTGGGCCAGCGCCTCAGTATTCTACCCGGCGTTTCACGCGTAAATGTCTTTGGCACAAAGTCGGCCATTCGCATCAAGGCCGACCCCGCGGCAATGTGGGCGCGCAACCTTACAATTGATGACCTGACCGCCGCGATCAAAAACGGCACCAGTACCACCGGCGCGGGCCAGTTCGACAGCGGCTCGGGCACCGCCGTACTGCGCCCGCAGGGTCAACTGGAAAATGCCGATCAATACGGCAACCTGATCGTAGGAAAGAACGGCAACGCACCAATCTATCTGCGCGATGTGGCCTCAGTACAAGACTCGGTCCAGGACGAACGGATCAACATGCGATTCTGGGTGCGGGGATACTCGGTGCCGTCCGCTACCGTGATTGTGGCCGTGAATCGTCGCGCGGGAGCAAATGCAGTCGAAGTATCAAAAAGCATTCGTGAAGTACTGCCGATGGTCAGCGCGCAATTGCCCGGCTCGATCAGAGTTACACCGATTTATGACCGCTCACTGAACATCGTCCATTCGGTGGTTGACGTGCAAACGACGCTGATCATCGCATTTGTTCTGGTGGTGTTGGTGATCTTCGCTTTTCTGGGACGCGCTACGGACACGTTGATTCCGACCGTAGCCCTGCCGCTATCGTTGCTGATCACTTTTATGGCGATGCGCGCGCTGGGCTACAGTCTGGACAACCTTTCGCTGATGGCCCTGACACTGGCAATTGGGTTCCTCGTCGATGACGCGATCGTGTTTTTGGAAAACACGGTGCGACTCATGGAACGCGGTGAGGAACCATTTGCCGCAGCCATCAACAGCGCTCGTGAAATCAGCTTTACGATTATGTCGATGACCATCTCGCTGGCGGCTGTATTCATCCCGCTGGTGTTTATGACGGGACTGGTCGGCAGAATCTTTCGCGAGTTCGCCATCACCATCGTCATTTCCATTTTCGCTTCCGGCATCGTTTCGTTGACGCTTACGCCGCTGATGTGTGCTCGCCTGCTTAAGGCGCGCGGCGAGGGAGTGAAGAAAACGTGGATGGAGCGAGTCATAGGCGGCATTGAGCAGCGTGTGCTACGCACCTACGGCGGCTCGCTTTGGTGGTTCCTGCGTCATCGTTGGGTCTCTCCGGTAATCTGGGTCGTTTGCCTGGCGGGAACGATCTGGCTCTTTGTGTTGATTCCCAAAGCCTTTCTGCCGCCCGGTGACAGCAGTGTTGTTTTTGGCGCCTTCATCGCTCGCGAAGGCTCGTCGCCCGATCAAATGCGCGCCCTGCAGAATCGCGTTGACGAGGCCCTGCATCAGGACCCGAACGTGATTACCGATTTTACCCTGACGGGCGCCACCGGCTTTCTGGCGGCGAATCAGGGAATCACGTTTACCTTTATCAAGCCGCCAGCCGAGCGCAAACCGATCGCCGAAGTCACCGCCGAAATGATGGGCCGGCTCAACTCTATTCCCGGCGTCATGACTTTTCTGCGCCCGTTTCCGGTACTGGAGATCAGCACCGGCGTCACCAGCCAGAACCAGGGTCAGTACGCCTTCAGCGTTTCGGGCGCTAATCCCAGCCAGGTTTATGAGGTTGGACAGAAGCTAATGGGCAAGCTGATGACCTATCCGGGATTCCTGTCGGTTTCATCGGATTATTACAGCAACACTCCCAACCTCGATATAAATCTTCAGCGCGATCAAGCCAAAACCTACGGCGTTTCGGAAGCACGGATTCTCACGCTGCTGCGGAACGCATACTCGCAGAATTATTTGTACCTGATCAAAAAGCCGGAAGATCAGTACCAGGTGATTTTGGAAATTGCTGATGAGGCACGCGGCAAGCCAGAAGATCTGGCGCGGCTTTACATCAGGTCCGACGATGGTCAGCGCCTGGTGCCTTTGGGCCAGTTGGTTACGTGGAAAACCACCCTTGGACCACAGGCGGTGAATCACCTGAATCAATTCACCGCCATGACTCTGTTCTTCAATCTGAAACCAGGTGTCGCGTTGGGCGATGCAACCAACTTCATCAATAAGTCGGCGCAGGAAATCGTGCCGCCGACCTTGCGCGCGGAACTGCAGGGCGAAGCCCAGACGTTCAGCAACACCGTTACCAGCCTGACAATATTAATGGCCCTGGCCGTGTTCGTGATGTATGTAATCCTGGCAATCCTCTACGAGAGCTACGTGCATCCGCTGACCGTGCTTTCAACTTTGCCGACGGCGCTGGTGGGCGGTTTGTTAACGCTGGTCCTGTTCGGACAGCAGGCTTCGCTCTATGCCTTTGTCGGTATGTTCATGCTAATGGGGATCGTTAAGAAGAACGGCATCATGATCGTTGACTTTGCGCGGCAAAGAGTCGAAGCGGGCCAACCGGCCGAGCAGGCTATTCACGATGCCAGCGTGGATCGCTTTCGGCCGATATTGATGACGACACTGGCAGCGGTTTTTGGCGCCATCCCCATCGCGCTGGGTTACGGCGCCGATGGTTCTTCTCGCCGGCCGCTCGGTCTGGTTGTGGTCGGAGGATTGATAGTCTCGCAATTCATCACTCTTTACATTACGCCGGTGATCTATCTGTACCTCGAGGAGTTTCAGGAAAACGTGCTGGACCGCACTTCGTTTTTCCGCTCACGTCACGCCAAGAAAGCCAGCCAGCAGGAACCAGCCCCGCCGGATTCACTGCCTTCCGATCTGGCCACCGGCGATTAAGCATTGACGATCACAGTCCGACGAACTTTAGTTTGTCGATGACTCTCAGCAGTAGAATTCTTCAAAGAAACTGGGCTCTAGAAAAGCTCTGATCAAGTCAGTCTCGCTGACAGTTAGTAGAAAGTATGGGGTTCTTATGAGTCCCCAAGGGCCGACACTTTTTCCTGATTCATCTTCCGTATTTCGCACCTACGGCGCTCACTAATTTTTGGAACACCATTCCACGCCCTTACGGACGCGGCCATTGATTGCCGCCCTTCGGGCCTATCAGCTGAGCCAGTGATCATTGCCGAGTAAAGGCGAGTTTGGAGGCGGTCTCTTGATGACGCCAATAGTGAACTTGCGTAACTCTCCGACATTGTACTGGATGGTGACGAACAAAGTTTGCTGATGCTATCCTATCGGGACACCGTGAAGAATTAGAAGGCTTATCCACTGGGCTTATCATACTCGTCAAATCAGAGGGAGCTGACAAATGAAGAAAGTCATTTACCTGGTTTGCGTCATTGTGGCCGCAAATCTCGCCGGCTTCGGACAAACAAGATCGCGGTTTCCCAGACCAAGGCCGAATCAACCGGCTCAACCTCCGACGGCGACTACCGCGGCACCCGACCCGGTGGCAACGCAACCGGCCGGCGGGGCCGCGACGAGCGGCGACAATCGTGTTGACGATGGCTTCACTTGGTTTGAAGCTGTTTCCACCGAAGCGCTTGGTCAAAACAACATTCCCTACAGCACCGGTTGGGTCTTAAAGAGTCATGTGCGAGTGTTCGGCGAGTATCCAAATCGCAGCGCGATCAAGCTGGTGGTGGCCAAAGCCGGACGAGCAGTCGCCACGACACGCTGCGAAGTCGACATCTATCACCGCGGAGCAAATGACATTGATGAAAGCTACATGTGGACCAATGAGTGCTGGCGCAAAGACACGGCCACGAAGGAGGTCGGTAACTTTGAGGTGCGCGTCCTGACTGTGAACGGCGACACCGACGAAGAAAAACTTGTGCGCACTTACAAGATCGAAGTCCGCACGGTGCACCGCGT
Organism: Acidobacteriota bacterium; assembly: GCA_025463135.1. Classification (GTDB taxonomy): domain Bacteria; phylum Acidobacteriota; class Blastocatellia; order Pyrinomonadales; family Pyrinomonadaceae; genus JAOAPY01. The sequence goes on along the minus strand of JAOAPY010000005.1, from coordinate 61,480 downwards.
CCCGGCAGGCCAACAACCCGGTGAAGCTCCCCCGCAGTACTTCATCCCACGTCACGGCGAAGCGCCCGTCAGTTTTCTCTTCCTGCGACCGACCGGTTACACCTCCTACTTTGAATTCGGCAGCCGGCCTGAACGGTCAGGCGCGAATTTGGTGGAACTCTATTTCAGCCTCTCGCCCAGCACCATCGGCTATGACCTGCCGCAGGGCTACATGCGTTGCTCGGTTGATGGCAAGCGGCTTTCAATGCCCGGTCCGATGCCGTATGCCGATCAGGCGCTTAGTCATGTCGCCAGAAGCTTTCAGGTAATTCATACTGACCGGGACGCGCCGCAATTCAAACGCGGCACAGAATACCGGGACGAGATCGGTTTCCGCATGGTCCGTTTACAGGCGCCGCTGACCTGGGGCCGCGTGCGCGACACCAATCGCCTGGCGCTGGAAGACTATCCCGGAAACTGGGAATGCAGTTTGATGAACAACGGCGAAGTCTGGCGTACCTGGCGCTGGCGCGTTGGCAGTAACGGCATGCCCGACATCCATGCCGAACAAAAGGGCAACGTCAATATGTATTTCAATTCGTTCATCGTTGATATGGAAATTCCCCCCGGCGGCAGTCCATTGGATAAACGACTCGCTCCTGTGTCGGCCACCGAAGGTTTCTTCTACGGACAGCGGTGGACCTCCGCCGAAGGCAAAGCCATGGCCGGAAAGGTCCCGAAAAAAGGAAATCCATATCCGGTTTCCTCAACGATGGTGAAATAAAGATAGTGGGGGGTTTGGAGACATGTATGCGAGGTATGAAGTATTTCAAAGAACACATTGCGGTGTTGGTTGTTGCGCTCGCCACCTCACTCGCCGCAGGCTCGTTTGCCGCGACGATTGAGCGCTCTCAGACGCGGCCGGAGAAGGCCTCTTCTCATTCCGGCTTGAACGACGCGGCGGCGCGCAATGCTCAGCTTCGCAACGACCTGAAGTGGACGTTCGGAAACAAGGAGCAGCACGGGTGGTCTATCTATACGGCACTCATCAAACAGCTCATCAACACGAAGTATGACAACGCCAGCCCAAAATTCGCGTCGGCACTATCGCGCTGGCAAGCGGGTGCTGGTCTGAAACCCAGCGGCGTGCTTGATGAAGAAACACTCTACGCGATGATCAAGGTGTGGCAGGACCAGCGACTAAAAGATCGCACGGTGGCCCAGCCCGGCCAACTGCTTACCGCTCCCATCCCGGATTTTTACGATCCCACGCGCGCCGAAGAGCTAAGACAAGTCGAGCGTCGCACCTACGCCGCATACAAGCGCATGGTGGCGGCGGCAGTTGCCGATCGGTCGCTCGGCCTTGCGAGCAAGGGCCACGGCGAACTGGCAGTGGGCGAGAAATATCTGAAAATAATCTCGGCCTTTCGCTCGCGTGAGTATCAGGACAAGCTGCGTAGCGAGTCTCCCGCCTCAGGCAGTGCCGGCCTGGCAGTTAACAGCCCGCACTTCACCGGCCGCGCGCTGGATCTTTACGTCGGCGGCGAACCTGTCGATACTCGGGATGCAAACCGGGCGCTGCAAGTTGAGACCCGCGTTTACCAGTGGCTCGTGCGCAACGCCGAGCGCTTCGGCTTCCGGCCCTACTGCTACGAACCGTGGCATTGGGAGTATGTTACGTAGGAAAAGAGAAGGCAGAAGGCAGAAGGCAGAAGGCAGAAGGCAGAAGGCAGAAGGCAGAAGGCAGAAGGCAAAGGATCATTTTCCATTTTGCATTTGTCAATTCTCATCGGGCCATTTCGTCGTGCCCGCACCGCCTGCCTACTGCCTACTGCCTACTGCCTACTGCCTACTGCCTACTGCCTACTGCCTACTGCCTACTGCCTTCTGCCTTCTGCCTTCTGCCTCGGCACACCCATTGCTACTCGCCTTCCCGAAATGCCTGGATACATCGAAAACAATGCACAGGGTTTGGGTAGCGGGCGGCGTCATCGAATTTCCTTGACCTGGCCACTCGACCTTTTAGCGGCATTTCATTTTGGGCCTGGTGCGTCCGAAAGTTCATCAGCAATTTAGAAACGGAGGAGAACATACATGGGAGAAACAATCGGATCCGGAACAGCACGATCAGGAATGGTTACTGGATTGTTCCGAGACAGAGAGAGTGCTGAGCGCGCATACAGTTCGCTCACCAACAGGGGCTACAGTGACAAGGACGTCAATCTTTTGATGTCGGATGAGACCCGTAAGAAACATTTCACTACTGACGGCCGCGAAACTGAACTCGGCAACAAGGCGTTGGAGGGTGCGGGCGCTGGCGCCGCCATTGGTGGTGCGGTGGGCGCAACGCTGGCCGCGCTGGCGGCTATCGGAACCACGCTGGCATTACCCGGGCTCGGGCTACTCGTTGCCGGACCTATCGCAGCGGCCTTGGCAGGCGCGGGAGCTGGAGGCGCTACTGGCGGACTAATTGGCGCTCTGGTTGGCGCGGGTATTCCTGAAGAGCGCGTTAAGCGTTACGAGGAAGGGATCAGGAACGGCGGCATCATGATGGGCGTGACACCGCGCAACCCTGAAGACGCGACCTACTTTGAAGAAGATTGGAAAAGGAACCGCGGAGAAGACGTCTACCGCTAGACGTCTCAACTGCGTGAGGGAAGAAGGAAGAAAAATGAAACGAACTTTGGTTTTTCTCTGCCTGGCGGCCCTTGTCAGCCTTGGGGCAGCATGTGCCGACAAGACAGCTAACGATAACACTGCGCCGAAAAATGGTGTGGTTGAGACGAACGCGAATATCAATCAAAACATGAACGCGAATAGCGCACCCTCAAACGTGGGTGTTGTCACCAACGACAACGGAAACAAGAACACTGCGGGTGTCCGAAGCATCAATGCGAACGCTAACGCGAAGAGTCACAATGCCAATAAGAACAAGAACACCCAACCATAACGCAGAGCCACGACCGCGTTGCCTGAGTTCGGCTGGGAACTACGAATGGGGGCGAAAGGCATTAGCCTTTCGCCCTCATCTAAATGAGACCTCCAATCATGTTAGGACAGGACCTGCTTTTGAGACAGTCAGGGATGTCTTTCAACGGTAGCGAACGGTCCGCCCTGAGTCTGACCAGCTATCAATGAAAAAAGAGCCGTACGATTGCATCGTCATTGGCGCCGGACCCGCGGGACTTTCCGCTGCTCTTTTTCTGGCCCGTTACCGGCATTCGACGATAGTTTTTCACACGAAGAGTCCACGCAATGAATACTCGCACGGCGTTCATGGTTTTCTGGGACATCACGGAATTTCGCCTGCTGAATTACTGGCGCGCGGACGCCACGAAGTCACGCAGCATGGTGGCTTGGTCGTTGAAGCCTGCGTCAGCAGCCTCGAACGAATTTCTAATGACCTTTTTCGTGTGTCAACGACCGGCGGCGATGTTGGCGCCAGACCATTTGAAGCGCGTCGGCTGATACTCGCCACCGGTTTGCGTGATCTAACTCCGGACTGTCCCGGCTTCCGCGAGTTCTACGGAGTAAGCGTTCATCACTGTCCTGACTGCGACGGTTATGAGGTCACCGGAAAGCGCGTTGTGGCACTCGGAAATGGCAAGAAGACTGTGGGGTTTGCTCTGGGCCTTTTGACCTGGACGGACAAAGTTACGCTGGTCACTGGAAGCGACGCCGGCGACATGACTGCCGAACATCGCGCTCAGCTTGCAGCTTGCAATATTCAATTGCGAGAACAAAACGTGGCGGCGTTGGAAGGTGACGGGGAGTCAAAGCAGTTGCGGCGAGTGCGGTTCACGGATGGAAGCATACTCGAGTGCGATGCCCTTTTCTTCAACCTCGGCACCGAACTCTCCAGCAATCTCCATGAAGCGCTGGGCTGCAAGTTGGACGAAGAGCGCGGTTTGGTTTGGGTAGATGAAAACCAACAGACCAGTGTTGAGGGCGTCTACGCGGCGGGTGACGTGACACCCAATTCTCAATTGGCAATTGTCGCCGCCGCCGAAGGCGCGATGGCGGCCATTCACCTGCATCAGTCTCTGGTCCCTGCTGAACGGAAATTGTAAGTACGCAACGGCGCCGGCGGGTTCGGGTCCGACAAACTTCAGGAACCTTTGATCAAGACGCGGGGAAATTTTTCGAATTCGATTTCAAAAACGAGGAGATAGCAATGGCGAAAAATATTCAACAGAAGAAAACTCAAAAAGCAAAAACTCAAAAAGCCGCAGCCAAGATAACTGACTTAAGTGCCAACACCGAGAACAGCGCGGACCAATTCCTCACCACTAATCAGGGATTGCGCATCAATGACAACCAGAACTCACTCAAAGCGGGCGAGCGCGGTGCTACCCTCCTTGAAGACTTCATTCTCCGTGAGAAGATCACGCACTTCGATCATGAACGTATTCCCGAGCGCATTGTGCATGCCCGCGGTGTCGGTGCTCACGGTTTTTTCCAGGTCTATGAATCGATGGCTCCGTACACGAAAGCAAAGTTCCTTCAGGACCCCGCCGCCCGCACACCTGTGTTCGTGCGCTTCTCGACGGTTGCGGGTTTTCGCGGCTCAACTGATCTGGCGCGAGATGTCCGCGGTTTCGCCGTAAAGTTTTACACCGAAGAAGGAAACTATGATTTAGTCGGCAACAATATTCCGGTGTTTTTCATTCAGGATGCCATCAAGTTTCCCGATCTGATCCATGCCGTAAAGCCCGAGCCGCACAATGAAGTTCCCCAGGCCGCCTCGGCCCACGATACGTTTTGGGACTTCATATCGCTGATGCCGGAATCGATGCACATGATCATGTGGGCCATGTCCGATCGCGCCATCCCACGCAGCCTGCGCATGATGGAAGGCTTCGGCGTTCACACCTTCCGCTTCGTCAACGAGCAGGGTAAGTCGCGGTTTGTGAAGTTTCACTGGAAGCCTCTGCTTGGTGTTCACTCAGTGGTCTGGGACGAAGCGCTGAAGATTTCCGGTAACGATCCGGATTTTCACCGGCGCGATCTGTACGAGGCAATCGACAGCGGCGCATTTCCGGAATGGGAATTCGGCGTTCAGATTGTCGAAGAGAAAGATGAGCATAAATTTGACTTTGATCTGCTTGATCCGACCAAGCTAATTCCCGAAGAACTGGTGCCGGTCAAACGCATCGGCAAACTGACTCTTGACCGCAATGTTGACAACTTCTTTGCGGAGACGGAGCAGGTCGCATTCCATCCCGGTCACCTTGTCCCCGGCATCGATTTCACCAACGACCCGCTGCTGCAGGGACGCTTGTTCTCATACACGGACACGCAACTGTCGCGGCTGGGCAGTCCCAACTTCCATGAGATTCCGATCAACCGTTCGCTGGCGCCGGTCCACAACAATCAACGCGACGCGCACATGCGGCAGACGATTAACCAGGGCCGGGTCAGTTATGAACCGAACACGCTCGGGGGCGGTTGTCCTTTCCAGGCGGGAAAAGATATGAGCGGCTTTGTAAGCTATGCGGAAAAAATCGATGCGCGGAAAGTGCGCGCGCGAAGTCCGAGTTTCTTTGATCACTTCAGCCAGGCAACGCTCTTCTTCAACAGTCAATCAGAGCCGGAGCAAACGCACATCATCAACGCGTTGCGCTTTGAACTGGGGAAAGTAGAAACGATTGCGATCCGGGAACGCATGCTGTTTATGCTCGCGCAGGTTGATAAGACACTCGCTAACGGCGTCGCGGCGGGCCTTGGGCTTCAGGTCCCAACGAAAATTAATGGGCCATTGAATCAAAGTATCCCCGCGGATGGCGATCCAAAGAAGTTTCAACCGCAGCGAGCAAAGCAGGAGGTTGGCACTTCGGCGGCGCTAAGCATGGCCAACACCGTCAAGGACACCATAAGGACGAGAAAAATCGCGGTGCTTGCTGCTGATGGCTTCGATAATGCTGCCTTAACCGTATTTAAGAATGCCCTGACCAGGGAAGGCGCGGTAGTGAAGATCGTAGCGCCGCGTCTGGGGACTTTGACTGGCAGTGAAGGTACCGAAGTTGATATTGATTTTAGCCTGCTCACCTGCAAGTCGGTGCTGTTCGATGCCGTGTATGTTCCGGGCGGAGAGCAAAGTGTGACCGCGCTCAGTAACGAGGCCGATGCTATTCACTTCCTGAATGAAGCTTACAAACACTGCAAAGCGATTGCGGCCACGACTGAGGGTATTGATCTTCTCAGTGCCGCGTTCCTGAAGGGTGACGCCGGCGCTGACGTCATTGCTGAGGAGGGCATCATTCTCAGCCGCAACCCGCCTGGCAAAAAGGTTGCGACGGAATTCATCAACGCAATCGCGCGGCATCGAGCCTGGGGCCGGGAAAATAAGGCTCATGTTCCCGCCTGATGTTTAGGGTGTAGGGTGTAGTAATCGCGGTAGGGTAAGTGGATCAACTGGAAGGGGACGTACAACTCCAACATCCTTCTTCCTATTCCTTTGCGTGCTTTGCGTCTTTGCGGGCATCACTTAGGGCGACAAAGAATTCCCCGCAAAGACGCAAAGCGCGCAAAGAAAGTTTGACCTTTGAAGGGCGACATATCCCGATGGCCCAATGAGAATTGACAAATGCCAAATGGAAGATAATCCTTCTGCCTTCTGCCTTCTGCCTTCTGCCTTCTGCCTTCTGCCGTCTTTATTCCCACCGATTTCTACGAATCTCAGCCGAATAGAAGTATAACGCTAATGGCGCGAGCTGATTACGTCGAGGGACTCCCCCTCGAAACCGGCAGCATCTTCGCTGAAAAGCGGATAAACCTACGAACACGCGAACATGAGGCAGTAGCTATGAGATGGGTCCTGAGATCAAAGATACACAAGGCTACCGTTACTGAAGCGAATCTTCAGTACATTGGCAGCATCACCATAGATGAAGACCTGGTGGAGCGCGCCGAGCTTATGGAAGGCGAAAGGGTGTTAATTACCAGCAACCATTCAGGCTCGAGATTAGAGACCTATGTAATCCTCGGCGAGCGCGGCTCGGGCACCATCTGCATGAACGGAGCGGCGGCACATTTGATCAAGGCCGGTGAGGAAATCATCATCATGGGCTTTGAGTTGAGCGAGAGCCCAATCATCCCAAAGGTAATCCTCGTCGATGAACAGAACCGGTTTGTCAGGTACCTGGAAAAAGAGACGCCCTGCCTCGTACACTCCGCGCTGGCAGTTTAGTTGGCGACTTCCGCAACTGACACCATCAACTCAGGAATCCCAGATCGCGCGTGCCGAAATTTGGGAGGGTGGGAAACAGGCTGTCGAGATCCGAGTCATTCGTACCGAACCATCGCGCCAGCGTCGCGCCGTATTGCGAGAGCGAAGTGTTCGGCAGCATCACACCTCGATTGTCGGCATAGTCGCTGTTCGTCGCGTTGAAGTTCGCGTAGTTGGTCATCAACGGATAGGTGCCAAAGAGTCGCCCGCCATTGACCGCGCCGCCGAGAATCAGGTGATGACTGCCCCAGCCGTGATCTGAACCGGTGCCGCTCGGCTGCAGGGTCCGCCCAAAATCCGAAAGCGTAAATGCCGTCACCTGATTGGCAACCTGCAACTGGACCGTCGCCGCATAGAAGGCATCGAGCGCTTTGCTCACCTGCTGCAACAAATCCCATTGCTGATAAGACTGGCCCCCGTGCGTGTCAAAGCCACCGAGACTGCAGAAGAACACCTGGCGTCCCACGCTCAATTGCGAGTTGAGACTGATGAGGCGCGCAATTTCTTTCAATTGAGTACCGATGGCTGTTTGCGGAAACGGCTTGGTAAAGTTGACGGCGTTCGCCGCATTCTTGAGCAGCGGGTTGAGCGCGAGGGCATTGGTCATTGCGCCATTCGCCGCATTGACGATCGAGTTGCCGCTGTCCGCGGAGATGATTTGTTGTTGGGCATTCGCGCGCGCCTGACCTGCCGAAGCCGGGTAAAGATTCATCGCCGTCTGGTCAAAATAGTTTCCCGGTTGCAGTGCAGTTCCCTGCACGGTTGACCCTACGCAAAACAGCGCCGGACTATTCATCGAGATCGACACCGGAAAGCTTGTACCCACGTTGTTCGCCTGCAGAAGGTCGAGCGTGCGCCCGCCCCATCCAGTGCTGCCGCCGGAACTGGGAAAGCCGGTTTGCATCTCGACTACCTGGTCTGCATGCGAGCGCAGATTGAGCGGCAAGGCAAAGTTGGGATTCGACAGATTGGCATAGACTGTCGGTTGGACCAGGATGCCCACATTGGCGAGAATGGCCAGCCGATTCTGATTGTAGAGGGCCTGTAATTCAGGCATGGCATAGTGCAATCCAAACGGTCCCTGCGCCGCATCATTAATGCCGAGCAGTTGATTCTGTGGCAGGGCCAACCCGCCGCGCGCCGCCTGGTAGGCGCCGTATTGCGCATTGTTCAATGGCACTACCATGTTATGCCCGTCGTTGCCGCCGAACATGAACAGACAGACCAGGGCCTTGTAATCCTGCACCGGCGCCGCGGTCGTCGATTTGAATTGGCCCAGGCCCGCCAGCATGGCAAAGGCCGCGCTCAGTTGCACAAACTCTCTTCGGGAAAACTTGTTATCGGTCTTCATCAGTTACCTCGCGGATCGCATCGTCTATCTCAAACCCAGTTGTAGGTAGCGCATCGTCAGTCTCCTGGCCCAAAAGCGCGGGACCTTGAACTCGTGTTGCAGGTGGACCACAAAATCGTCCGAACATTTTTTACACGCTTCCAGACAACAAAGGATCTGCATCCACTCGGCGAGGGGTTTACCAGTATTGACCGCCACCAGTTCGTCATTGATTTTTGAATAATCTGTTTCCATGTTCTCCGAACCTCTTAGAGTCCGACAAACTTCAGTTTGTCGCTTTCGTGCGACAGGCTGTAACGCTAAACATCGGCTCGCAGCTGTCGTACCAGCGACGGCAAAGTGAAGTTTGTCGGACTGTACTTCTAATGCTGCACCAGGTATTCGCCTGAAGTTATGGTCAGGTAAAGTGCGGCCAGGGCCCGCGTGTTGTTGTCGGATTGCGCCGGCAACGCGGCAGCGATTGCGTTGCGTGTGGCCGGCGACATGCGCCCGTAAAGGAGGGCGTTATCCACTGCATTGATCAGACCAGTCGAATTGCCGGCCAGATTGACGAATGGTTGCAGCGCCGGATTGATCGGCCACGGGTTGTAAAGCAGTGAATAGAAAAAGTTGGCGCGATTGATGGCGTCACTCGCCGAATAGATCTGAAATTCCGGTCCATACAGGCTCGATTTTGGAATCCGGAAAAGCGGCGAATAGTGGCCAAAGACTGACGGCGCATCCAACATGCCTTCGTTCATGTTGTAGAAGAGATAGGCAAACCCGGACGCCCCGTTCACATTTAGATTAAGCGCGCGGGCCAACGCGATGGTGTGTTGCATCGGTGTACGGAGCCGACCAAAGTCCGCGGGCGGCGTGTCATTGCGCGCGTCCTGGTCCATGATGATGGCGCGTATCACAGCCTGCATATCGCCACGCACGCCTTGTCCGTTGTCGTTGAAGATCGCGGCCACGCGCGCGATATAGGCAGGACTGGGATTGCTGGTCACCAACGCTCGAATCAGGCGCGTGGCAATGAACGGCGCGACGTTCGGATGATTGAATATTATGTCAATCGCTCCATTCAGATCCTGCTGAATAGTCTGATTGGCGGGCAACGCCTGACCCAGGAAAGTCTTCGACGAAGTATTGTGCTTGCCGGGCACCGGGATCATCGGGCCCGGGAAATAATTCCAATTTCCTCCCAAGCCGGTCGTTCCGTTTGGACTGCTATAAGTCCAGCCGGTCAGCGCCTTGGCCAATTGCTGCACATCGGTTTGGCTGTAAGTCGGTATCGGTTGGTTCGTCGCATCCAACTGGCGCGAGCCATCGGGATTCAGTTGATACAAGCCAATCGAAAAGAGCTGCATCACCTCGCGCGGATAGTTTTCATTCGCCGCCCCGCTCCCCACGCCACTGTTTGCCAGGTCGAGGTACTTGCCCATTGAAGCGTCCAGCGTCAGTTCCTTGAGCAGCGTGCGATAGTTGCCGAATGAGTTGCGACTGAGTAGCTGTAACCAGGGCACGATCTCGTTGCCGTTGGTGTTCTTGTTCATCGCAATCACGATGACTTCGCTGAGCGCAAAGATGGTGCGTTGGCGCAGTTGGTCCTGACCGTTCTTTGCGTTGCCGTAAAACGCATCAACCGCGTCGGAACGAGTCGCCGTAACTAACGATGGCCATGTTGACTCGGGCGTGGCGAACTGTTCATCGAGGAACACTTGCATGCCGACCTGTTGTGCATGGGCCATCAGTTGGGCCGTCGGCCCAAAAGTGGTCTGCTCCAGAAACCTGCCGTAAGTGATCGCGAGTGGATCCTGCAGGTAGGCGGTTGCCGTTCCCTGTGTAACGCCGTCCGCGGCGCTCAGGGCGCTTATCGTCACGGAATTGCCGACCGGCATCACACCCGGCGCTGTGTACAACCCCTGCCCCGTGATCGTGCCGACCCCGCCATCACCGCCGGGTTTGCCATTCACCATCCAGATCACCGCCAGATTCGCAGTGCCCGATACCGTTGCCTGGTACTGCTGCGAAGCACCGGCTAACAGATTCGCGGAAGCGGGCGTGACGACTACCACCACGTTTGAAGACACGTTGACGTAAAGAGGTGTAGAAACAGCGGCTGGTCCAGGATTGGCAACCGTAACCGAGGCGTTGCCTTTTTGGCCGGCATTGCCGGTCGCGGTGAGCATCCCGGCGTTGACAAAGTTCGTCGAGAGCGGCGTTCCGTTCCACAATACCTGCGCCCCACTGACAAAGCGACTGCCATTGACCGTGATGCTGAACGGTCCCAGCGGCAAGGCGTTCGGCACTACCGACGTCACCCAGGGAATCTGATTGCGAATGGTCACCACGCTGGCGCCAAAGGCGTTTGGATCGGCAACGCTGACGGCCTTGACCGTGACCGTCCAGCCTGTCGGCGGCACGGCGGAACCCGTGAACTTGCCCGTGCTGTCAATCGTGCCGACGGTCACATTGCCACCGGGAATGTCATTGACGGTCCAGGTGACAGCCGTGTTTGCAGCACCGTTGACTTGCGCGGTGAACTGTCGGTCGCCGCTCACCGGAACCGAAACGGAGGTGGGACTAACGGTCACTGTCACCGCCGGCAGCGGCAGAGAGAAAACAGGCACCGCGGCCATTATCCAGACCAACAGGCCGACTAGCGATATTCGCAGCGTTCGTGCAGGCACGATATTTCTCCTGTGGCACGGGCGTCCCGCCCGTGTGTGTGTGTTGAGTAATGTCTTTCTCATTGAATGAAGCCTGCGGAGACATCGGCAGGATGCCGATGCCACGCCGGCACGGGCGTCTCGCCCGTGATTGCTGTGGCACGGGCATCCTGCCCGTGTGTGTGTTGAGTAATGTCTTTCTCATTGAATGAAGCCTGCGGCAACATCGGCAGGATGCCGATGCCACGCCGGCAGTTCAATAACTCTGCTACGCAAACATTCGCCAGCAGCGCGTCGATTTCATCTTCTTCAGTTACGGGGCTGGTTAACATGGATATCTTCAGGAAGTGATTCGCTGGGGCTTGCGAGGTTTTGAGGGTAATAATTCGGGCGGATCAAGTCACTACCTGTTCGTGTAGTGATGTGAGATGGCGAGTAGTGATTGAGAGGACGGTAAATATCAGCATTGATCCCCTCCCCATGATAAGTGGGTGTAGGGTGTAGTAAACGCCGTATGCGGATCAATTTAAAGGGCGACATACAACCCCAAAACACTTCTTCCTACACCCCACCTCCTAACTCCTACACCCCCGGTGGAATGGGGAGGCGTTAGGGGCGTCGCACGCCTCTCCCCTAACCCTTCTCCGCTGCCGGAGTGGGGCGCAAGCAAATCAGCGGACGATGCGGTCGCGGAGGACTTTGGCTACGGCTTCGGATTTGGAGTGCACTTGCAGCTTGTCAAAAATATTTCGCATATGAAACTTTACGCCGTTGACGCTCACGCCCAGTTCCGCGGCGGCGGTGACGTAGTTGTGACCGTCAATCAACATCTTGAGCAAACGCACCTCATGCGGAGTAAGCTGGTAGTCGGCGCGATCGGGAGGACGAATGTCGCGGAACAAAGCCACTACCTTGCTGGCCACTTCCGGAGACATGGGCGCGCCTCCGGCCACCGCGTCCCGCATACTTTCCAGTAATCGCTCAGGGGTGGTCCGTTTCAGCAGATAGCCACTGGCGCCCGCGCATAAGGCATCGAAGATGCGATCGTCGTCTTCATACACGGTGAGCATCAACACTTTGATCTTCGGATACCGATCCTTGATGATGCGAATGCCTTCGATACCGGACATCCCGGGCAAACCAATATCGCAGAGCACCACGTCCGGCAGATCGAACTTGATCTTTTCCAGCGCCTCTTCCATGGTGCGAAAGCCGCCGGTACAACTATAGCCGGGTGTGCCATTGATAAAGATCGAGAGACTCTCGCGAATGCTCTTTTGATCTTCAACGATAGCGGTCTTGATTAAAGGTGGTGGCGGCCCTGCCAGGTTTTCCGACATTTTTATCTCAGCCTCTCTCCGTCAGATGTTTGCTGAGCGGCAGATCCAAAGTGATCGTTGTTCCCAGACCCAGGTTTGACTGTACCTCAAAAGCGCCTCCCAAATCCTGGACGCGCCGGCGCATGCTGGACAGTCCGTTGCCGCCGCCGCCATTCAATGAACCGGAGTTGCGACCTACACGCACCGGGTCAAAGCCGCGACCGTTGTCCTTGATTTGCAGCCGCAGGCGATCAGCTTGCAAATGGAAATCAACACTTACTTCCGTAGCGCCTGAGTGGGTGACGACATTGTTGATACTCTCTTTGAAAATAAGGAAAAGTTCGCGGCGCAGGTTTGCTCCCAGGGGCACGTCATGATCGGTCGCGGGCGCCTGAAACTGCACCACGATGCCGCGCGCCGCAAAAACATCGCTGGCAAAGCGGCGCATGCGCTGGGAAAGATCACTCAAATGGTCCTTTTGCGGGTTGATGGCCCAGACGATGTCGCTCATTGTCTCCACCAGTTCGTTGGAAACGCTGCTGATTTGCAGGAGCGGCGCGGAAGACTGTGTCGCGCCGTGCGGCAACTGTTGCTGCGCCAGCTCACTCAACAAGACGATCTGTGTCAGGCTCGAGCCAATATCGTCGTGCAAATCGGTGGCTATGCGCGTGCGCACTTGTTGAATCTCGCGAAAGCGCTCCTCGCGCGCCTGGCGCAGCAGCGCGGCCGCACGAATTCGTTCCTTGCGTCGCGCCACCGGCGTGCGCAGCGCCACATAAACGACCCCAGCGGCGAACAATAACGCCAAAGCGATGAACCACCAGCGACGCCAGAAGGGCGGCCGGATCGTAAACGTGACACTTGCCGGTTGCGCGCTCGGAATATTTTGCGCACCCCAGGCCCGCACCAGGAATTTGTAAGTGCCGGGCGCCAAATGAGCATAGTTCACCGTTCGCTGATCGGTGGGCGCACTCCAGCCCTGGTCCAGTCCCTCCAGCCGGTACTGGTAACGCAGCAAACCCGCCGAACCAAAATTCAGACTGAGGTAGTCAATCTCCAACTGGTTCTGAGCGGCGGCAAACACCAAACCGGATATTTCCTTGGCGCCGAGTTCAGAGATTGTTTGCTTAACGCCGGAGACACGCAGGGCACTAATGAGGATTGGTGGCGGCCGGCGCGGCTCCGTCTGGAGCGGGACAAAGCGGGACAAGCCTGAGTGAGTTCCAAACCAGAGAATGTTGTGGCGATCGCTGAACGCCGCCAGGACCTCGCTACGGATCAAGCCATCATCGACCGTCAGATGACCAACCGCGGCGGTGCGTGGATCCACCTGGTCCACCCCTCGCGCCGTGGTGATATAAATTCGTCCTCCTTGATCTTCCGTAAAGGCTCGCACATTGTTACTGGAAAGAACATTGGCGGTGGTGAAGGTTTCTATACGTGGTCGTTCAGACTCGGGATCGTCGATGCGTGCGGCGCCGCCGGCGCTGGTCCCTACCCAAAGATGACCGCTGCGATCGGAGTACATTCCCTGGATGATGCCGTCGGGAACTCCATCACTGGTCTTGAAGACGCGGAAACGTCCGCCACCATAGCGAACCAGGCCGCCGTTATGCATACCCAACCAAACATTGCCCGCTCGATCGCCGGCAAAAGCGTTGGCCCAGTTGAAGGGCGGCAGGCCGTCGTTTTCCGAGAAGCGTTGCAGTTTATTAGTCGCTCGCTCCCACTTAGTCAAAGTAACCGGCGGATTATAAGAACTGATCCAGATATCGCCGCGGGCATCTTCGAAGAGTCTGGAAACGTTATCGTCCGCAAGGCCTTCACGCGTGGTAAAGATCGCTTTCGGAGCTACGCGCGCAAGATCTTCGAACCGCGCCACCCTGGGAAAAAGATAAAGGCCCTTGGTGGTCGCCACCCACCATTCACCGGCATGGTCCTGAATAATCCGGCCACCGGAATCGCCGGCCACAACTGACGGGGGCAGGCGCGGCTGCACCGCGGTGAATTTGCCGCCATCGTAACGGTTGATAAACCACTTGCCGCTGACGGTGTACAGCTCACCTTCACGACCCTCAAAGATCGAGGCAATGTCCGCATTGCCCAGACCATCAGAATCCACAAAGGAGGTCAAACCATGTCTGGTGATCTTGACGGCGCCTTCTGCCTGTGTGCCGACCCAGATGTTCCCGTCCTGATCTTCGCGGATCGAGTTCAGGGTGTTTCTGATTCCGTGAGACAAGAACGAACTAACAAAGTGTGAACCATCAAATTGGACCAGACCGCTTCCGCGCGTGCCAAGCCAGATGCTGCCGTCATGAGATTGGAACAATGCATGGACGCTGTCATCGCTGAGACCGTTTCTGGTCGAGAACCACGCCCACTGCCCGCCGGCAGCAGGCAATGAAACCTCTTTCGCCAGCCGCGCGGGAGATTGCGGCGATTGGGTAAGGGCGATCTCGCTGAGAGAGCTGTGCGAAACAAGTGACGTCGCTTCAGGTCTAAGCACAACCAGACCGGCACGCGCTCCCATCCAGATGCGGCCATCTTTGTCTCGCAGGACTGACCAGACATAGTCGCCTGCGTCGGCGGGTTGAATCGCATAGTGAACTCGCCGGCCGTCCGGCAGCAGCCGCACTACCCCAAAGCTGCAGCCGATCCATAAGGAACCTTCCGCGTCTTCGACTATGTCCTGAATTTCAAGGATGCCATCAGGCTTGGTGAGATTAAGCGCACGGAGCTGAAACGCTTCGTGACCGTCTTTGGTTTCCAGTCGGAATAATCCACCATCAGTTCCCGCCCAGATTGTGCCCGCGTGATCTTCGAACAGCACATTGACGCGATTGCTGGGTTGATCGTTCCCCAGTCTATAAGGCACGAACAGTTTGAGATCGGCGCCGTTGTTCGCGCCTCGATCGGGATTGAAACGATCGACGCCGCCGCCGTTGGTGGCGATCCAATAGACACCGGCGCGCGTTTCCAGCAGGTCATTAACTCGGGCCAGCGACAGACCTTCATGAGTGCCATAGTTGATGAACTGATAACCGTCAAAGCGGCTCAAGCCGTCTCCGGTACACAGCCAGAGAAAGCCGCGCGAGTCCTGCCTGATTCTCGTGACCTGATCGTGCGCCAGGCCGTCTGAGGTAGTGTAGGTCCTGAGCGGCAACTGCTCCGCGGACACAGTGCTCGCGGCCGCCAGCCAAAGCAGACAAGACCAAAGGAAGTGTGGCCACTTCAACTGTGCGGTACGCATTCGCTCTCTCTCTTCTTTTCTCAGGCTAGCGCGCCACGGGGATAGCACGGGCGGGTGGCACGGGCGTCTCGCCCGTTGGCCTTTCCTGTCTCCCTCTCACCCGCAGAGCTCTGATCGTGTGGCGCCTTTAACAGAACCCTCGGCGTGTTCTCGTTTATCGCAGCGCATGATAGCGAGAGGATCGTGATTGTGCCAGAGAGGTGAAGAGACTTGAGCGTACATGCGTCTAGGAGTACCGCCTGCAAGCGGGTTGTTGTGATCCTTAAAAGCAAGGCTGAAGCCGGTACTCTAAACGTGCCGGGATTGCCTTTGCTTCATCTCATTCTCACCCGGTTTCAACCGGGTGAATGAGGGCTCCTTTTTATTTTCGAACCGTTTCAGCGGTTTGTGTCCTTCGTCAAAAAGGTAAATCGTTGAAACGGCTAGACGGAATTTCTGTTGCGCTGATCACCCGATTGAAACCGGGTGTGAATGAGAGAGAGTCCGGCCGGTGGTGTGATCACGCGAAGAATGATGCCGCCCGAGATCTGTTAATTGCCGTCGGTGAGTTGTTGAGTGACCGGATCTTTATCGTTCGTTTTCTTTTGCGAATAGATGTAGCTGTCGCGCGATTTTACAACCAGGTCCGGTTTATTGACCCGCACCTTGATCTTGCGCAACTGGCCCGCTTGTCCCGCCTGGCGCGGATAGTAGCCAAGGCTGTATTGCCGTCGCAGTTCATCGGCAACTTCGGCGAAGGCTGCCGAAATTCCCATCATGGTATCGCCGCGGTAATACCTGCCTCCGGAAGTCTCGGCCAACTCGTGCAGGTATTCGGTGGCGCGCCGGTAATCACCCGTAGCCGGTCCGTTACCAATGCCTCCGGGCAAGCCACCGCCTTTGCCTCCTTTGCCGCCCGGCCAACCGGGAATCCAGATGCCGATGCCGGTGCTGCCGGGGGTGGGAATGCCGCCCTGGCCCAACACATCCTGCGACGTGTCGTAGTTGACCGTGTAAAAGGCGCCGTCTGATTCCTGGGCTTCTCTTAAGGTGCTCGAATAAGAAGCGCTACGACTGGTTGTGTCGACGCCGTCCGTAAAAAGGACCACCGCCTTGCGTCCGGAAATGCTGCTCAACTTTTTTCTGATGACCATGTCGACGGCATCATACAGCCGCGTGCCCCCGCCGGTGCGACTGCGCCGTATGGCGTGCATTAAGGCGGTGCGATCATTCGTAGCTTCACTCAGGACCCTGATTGAATCGTCAAACGAGATTACCAGCACGCGATCTTCCGGCTGCAGCTGATTTACAAAGCTGATTGCCGCGTCCTGAATCTCTTCCAGCTTGAAGTGAGTCGAACCGCTGGTGTCGATCACGAGGGCGACCGTAAATGGCTGGTCCACCGTCGCAAAGTAAGCAATCTTTTGTTCGACGCCTTCGTCAAAAATATGAAAGTCCTGCCGGCGCAAGTTGGGAATGTACTTGCCATAACGATCCATGACACTCACCGGGACGGTGACGAGCGAGGTATCGACACGTAAGACGTCGCCTTCGATTGTTTCCGCGGGTCCGGTGGTCTCCGGCGTCTCTTCGGCATCATCCGCCGCAGTAGTCGGGCGCGCGGAACTGGTCCCGGATGTGCTCGGTGATGGTCGCGCGCGTCCGGATTGAGCCTGCAACTGGCCGGCAACCAAAAAAATGGCGAGCAAAACAAACGCGCTCGAGATGACGTGTCTCATAAACTGAACCCTCTTCGTACTGCAGGCCCCTTTTGTACTGCAGGCTGCCGGCCTGCAGATCTCGCAGCGCCAAGCTAGTGTGTCTGCAACGGCAACAGGCTGGCAGCCGTTGTACGCGGTTCACGGTTGTGACGCCTGTCCCTCATTAATATCCAGAACGTTGTGCAGTACCTCTTCGAGTTGAGCAGTCTCAAAAGGCTTTCCCAGAAAGCTGGTCATCGGTCGCTGAGTCAAATCCCTCAGCGCCTGTCGGCGAAAACTGCCACTCATGATGATGACTGGTAACTGCGGACGTATATGATGCAGCCACTCAGACAAGCTTTGCCCGTTAAGGCGCGGCATTTCCAAATCCGTCACTACCGCCGCAACCCTCTCCAAATTACGTTCATAAACATAGACGGCATCGACACCATCCCCGGCGATTAAGACTTCATAGCTCTCCTCGAGCGCCCGGGCCAGCATGTTTAAGACGGTCGGATCATCATCGACCAGCAGGATCGTTTGCCTGGTTGACATATTTTGCTCGCGTTGAATTCCTGGTGGTTATGGATCGAATTCGGACTGGAGGACCGCGCTACTTGCCTCGGTTAACGCGGTCCTCCATTTTCCGCCGGCGGCTACGCCCTTAAACCGCTCAGCGGAAGTTTGCTCGGCCCGCCAAAGCCGAGAGGGCACAATTAATGTCAAAATTAGTGTCAATGCATAACGGGAGAGAGACCGGCTTGGCCTCTAAAAGCGAGTCCGACTAACGCCTGTAAACGTTGCAGCGCGCCCAATTCCGCGTTGCAGACAGGACATTCGCCGATATGACGCTCAACCAGTAGATGCATAGTGGAATCAAGTTCATCGTCGAAATAGGCCTGGATATTCTTACTCTGACAGAGTTGGTGATCGGCAAACGGCTCACTCATTTTCGCTACCCCCTCGGTCGTGGAAATCGAAATCATGGTGTCGAACCTTTGACGCCCGAATTCAGACGAACGACGTAAAGAGTTCGTCAAGGCGGTGCAAAGTTCCGTCAAGAGATGGAAGCAGGATTTGGTGTGGAGACAGTTGGGAAGAAGATCGGTCAGCGAGTGCCATTACGCCTACGCTGATGACTACAGGGCGAGAGTCGTTACAATGCTGAACTTGAAAAGGGTCTGATCAAGCTCGCTTAACGACTCTCACCCTGACGGTCATCCCTGGGGAGTGCTGCAAAAACTTGCGTCTGCAAAGATCAGCGGCTTTGCCGCCGCACAGTGCGGTAAGACAGAGCCGTAAGTGGTCTACGGCGTTTCAAGACTTTCCCTTGCGCGTAATCTCCGCCTATTCGCCTGGCGGTGGCGGCGGCGGACGTCGATCATGCCGCCGCGCAGCGAGCTGAGTTTTTTGTTCAGCCGTCAACACAGCGCCAATCTGCGACATCATCTTTGCGTGCGATACTTGCAACTCAATCTCAATTTTTGCCCGCGCTTCCGCTGCGGCACGTACTGCGGCTTCGTCAAAGGTACCGCTGAACGGATCACCTTCACTTTCGTGGAGCGCGCGTAACTGCTCGTGCAGACTCTGTGTGCTTCCGGCAAAGCTTTCGTTGATTTTCTTAATCTGCGCCTTCTGTTCGTCCGTGAGATTCAAGTCGCGTGCCAAAGGGCCCAGACCATCGCGCGGACCGGGGCCGCCAGGGCCGCGGTGAAAACCGCCCTCGCGCGGTCCCTGCGGGTCCTGCGAGAATCCAACCACAGCGACCGCCAGTAACAGCGCCCCGGCGATGGCGATTACTAAGCTGATCTTTTTCCAATTTGTTCTCATTTGTTTCTCCCTTTTCTCAATCCTCTTTGGCTCCTGTTGCGAGTGTGCTGAACTGTCAGCGCTTTGGTTCAATCGGCTTGATGCCGCCCCCTTGCAGTAGACTCCACTGAACCGTGGCCGCGACGAGTCGCGTCCCGCCAAAGCGCTGACAGGTCAGCGCACTCCAAAGACTTGCCTCCGACCTTGTCGGCATGAGTCTGCGCTTCCTGTTCCTGGTTCAGTATCTTAGACGCGATAGCGGGTCCGCGGACGCAAAGACTTCGTTAAGCGCATGCAAATATTTGCAAAGTAGCGCGTTAATGGTTTTTCGAAGCTTTACAAAACATATCTCATTACTAAGATAGAAAAATACCGGAGTTGGTCGTAATTATTTCACCCGGCCCCAATGAGTTTGACGATGCAGCGAATCCTGGTCATAGACGATGACATTGAACTTTGCGAGTTGGTCGCAGAGTACCTGGAACCGGACGGCTACCAGGTCGAAGCGGTCCATGATGGTGAAGCGGGCCTGGACCGCGCGCTGTCCGGCGAACACGCGCTGGCGGTGCTTGATTACATGTTGCCCAGTATGAATGGATTCGAAGTTCTGCGCCAGATACGCGTTCGCTCGCGTCTGCCGATTGTGATGCTGACGGCGCGGGGCGACGACATCAATCGCATCATCGGTCTGCAAATGGGTGCTGATGATTACCTGCCCAAACCTTTCAATCCACTGGAATTGGTGGCGCGGATCAGTGCGGTCCTGCGCCGCACTCAAACTGAACCCGAAGCGAAGCAAGAAACCGCAATTACCGTTCTCGGCGACATCGAAATCGATAAGCGAACGCGCACAGTGCGTCGAGGCGGCGAGATCGTTGAACTCACCGTTGTCGAGTACTCGCTGCTGGTAAAACTCCTTAGTGCACCCGGTCGCATCGTCGAGCGCGAAGAACTGGTCAGGGAAGTCCTCCATCGAAACCTGTCGCCCTTCGACCGCAGCATCGATACGCATGTCAGCAATCTGCGCAAGAAACTCGGGCATCAGGTTAATGGCGTGGAACGAATCAAGACCGTGCGCGGCATCGGCTACATTTACGCTTCGCCCGAAGATCTCAAAGGCGAATGAGTCCCGGCTATGCGAAGTCTCTTTCTAAAAATCTTTTTGTGGTTCGGCCTGGCTATGGTGCTCGTGAATATAGCTTCTTTCACGACGGGCATCGTGATGGAACGACGCTCGCAATCAGATCGAGGAAATCCAATGGCGCCGATGTTTGGAGTCTATGCGCAGACGGCGGTGGAGATTCTGGAAAGGGATGGCAAGTCAGCCCTGACTGCCTATCTCGATCGCGTGGCGGGCGCTTCGCATATCAATGCCGTCGTCTTCGATGCCGGCGGCGCCGAAGTGTCCGGTCGCCCGGTGCCCCATGATGCGGGCGAGCTGGCGCGGCGCGCGGCGCAGTCTGGTGGCTTCCAGTTCGAATTTCCCAGTCAACGGCAACAACCTCTCGGGGCACAGTCCGTCCAGGCCCCGAGCGGAGCACATTATGTTTTGGTTGGTGAATTACCAAAGCCAAACTTCCCTGGTCGGCCGCCAAGATTGGGTGAACGAGGCTCATTGCTTTTTGGCCTGCGCATGGCCGCGCGCAGTCTTTTACCGCTCTTACTGATTGGCGCCTTCTTCTGCTACTGGTTCGCCAGGTATTTGTCGAAACCGATTGTCGAGTTGCGCGGCGCCACCCAGGCCTTGTCCGAGGGCAACCTCACCGCGCGGGTAGATGACAAGCTGCTGCAGCGACGTGATGAGATCGGTTACCTCGGCCGCGACTTCAACGAGATGGCCGGCCGCATCGAATCCCTGGTCGAAGCCCAACGACGGCTGCTTGGCGACATCTCGCATGAGTTGCGGTCCCCGCTTGCTCGTCAGGGCGTGGCGCTCGGTCTCGCGCGCCGTCGCGGCAATCCGGAAGTTGGCACGGCGCTGGACCGCATCGGCCGCGAGGCCGAACGCATGAACCAGATGATTGGCCAACTGCTGACGCTTTCCCAGCTCGAGAGCGGTACGGATTATTTGAGCAAGGTGGAGATAGATCTTGGCGCGCTCGTCAAAGAAGTGGCAGATGACGCTCAGTACGAAGCACTGAGTCTGGATCGCTCAGTCCGTCTGGTCGCCAGCGAAGCCTGCAGCGTTGACGGCGTTAGTGATCTGCTGCGGAGCGCGGTTGAGAATGTGGTGCGCAATGCCGTGCGACACACCGCGCCCGGGACCGAGGTCGAAATTGCGCTTAGTTGTGAAAGTGTAAACGGTGGCCGATACGCGACGGTGAATGTTCGCGATCACGGCAAGGGCGTGCCGGAAGAATCGATCCAGGATATCTTCCGCGCCTTTTATCGGGTCGAGCACGCTCGTGATCGCAAGACGGGAGGCACCGGCCTGGGGCTGGCTATCGCGGCCCGCGCAGTGCGCTTGCACGGCGGGACAATCAAAGCCACCAACGCGCTCGATGGGGGACTAAGTGTGGAGATCAGGCTGCAGGTGTAGGTCGAGTTGATGGCGCGCGTAACGTGTCATCCGCGCAAAAGCCGGCTTCATCCCGCTGTCTGGCTTCATCTCAATCTCACGCGGTTTCAACGGCAATAACATACTTTGACTCAAACACCAGATTGCTAACGCTTTGCCTTTGAGGCAAGTTGAGTCAAGTATATTGATGCCGTTGAAACCGGGTGAGAAAGGGGCTGCCCGTTACGCAATCACGCGGCGCACGGCTGCCAGACCGTTCAGGGCGCGGAAATGTTTATTGGTGGGCAGGCTGTAGTAAAAGTCGCCCTGCATCTCCCAGTTCCTCAGATTGAACCGCCGGTGGGCGCCACAGCTGAGACATACACGGTATGCTTTGCCCTCGCTGGAAAACGGGCGGCTCATTTCTGTATGCCAACAGCCAACCAACCTGTTCAACCAGCCTTTCAAGGTGCTGGATACGTTTTCGGGCAGCGCGGTATTCAGTGGCGCGGGGCCGGGATAACTCTTGATGGTCAGTTGATTGGCTTGCATGGTTCCTACCTCTCAAAAAAATCCAAGAAATTTGTCTTCCATACACTAACGCGCAAACGAATCTCGAATAGGGCCACCCGAGAAAAGAAAATTCTGTGACTTCAGGCGCTTGGGGTACCGACTTCAGTCGGGCTTTTGTGATCGAGTAAAAGACCCGCCTAAAAGGCGGTACTCTAAACACCTGTAAGCAAGCCGCATAAGTCGTCGTTACCAACGTCGTGCGGGTGTGCTTTATACTTGAGGCCGCCCTTATCCTGGTAATTGCGGAGAAATAAAACGTTTGAGCCAGCAACCCGCGGACAACGTCACTAAACTGCTAATCGAGCTCTCAAATGGCGATCAAAACGCGGTTGATATTTTATTGCCTGTAATCTACGATGAATTGCGAAAGCTGGCAGCTAACTACCTGCGCCGGGAGCGTCCCGATCACACCTTGCAGCCGACGGCTCTGGTGCATGAAGCGTACTTGCGACTGGTCGACCAGACACGAGTGAATTGGCAAAACCGGGCGCACTTTTTTGGGGTCGCGGCCCAGATCATGCGCCGCTTGCTGGTGGACCACGCGCGCAAACACAACGCGGAAAAGCGCGGCCAGGACTTTCAAAAGCTCTCCCTTGACGAAAACATAGATCGAGCTGTGGAACGAAGCGGAGAATTGATCGCGCTCGACGATGCGCTCAAGGCTTTGGCCGCATTTGACGAACAAAAAGCGCGCATGGTCGAGCTTCGGTACTTCGGCGGCCTCTCGCTCGAGGAGACGGCCGATGTAATGGGAGTGACGCCCACGACAATCAAACGGCATTGGCGTTTTGCCAAAGCATGGCTGCACGGTGAAATGCAAAAATAGGGGTTTGGTTTTTGGTCTTGGGTCTTTGATTCTTGTTCGTTGGACTTTGATCTTTGTTCTTTGGACGTTAATTACTCCACGCGTTTAGAAAGCGCACTTGTGCGCCCGCCGGTGGGTTGAAGTGCACGTCGAGGGTCTCTCATGTCGCACGCGCGGCGGACAAGTCCGCTTCTAAACGAAATATATGCGACTAAAACCAACGACGATTGTTCATCACGAAATCAAAAACCAAAGATCAAAGTCCAAAGACCTAAACAAAGCAAAGAAATAAATCACTCTTACCCTGACCAATGACCCCCGAACGCTGGCTAAAAGTTGAAGAGATTTTCCAGGCGGCGCTGGACCTCGGACCCACGGAACGTGACCAGTACGTGTGTCAGGCGTGTGCTGACGACGAAACTCTGCGACAGGAAGTAGAAACGCTGCTGGCGCAGCACGAAAGCGCCGGCGATCTCCTCGAAGAGAACTTGTACGGTCAAACCGCGATACCTGTGCTGGAAACGCTTGCCTTTGAAGATATCGATCCCATGATCGGAAGGCGGCTGGGCGCTTATCGCATCGAGCGCGAGATTGGCCGCGGCGGCATGGGCGCCGTCTATGAAGCACTGCGCGTCGACCGCGAATTTAACAAGCGGGTAGCCATCAAGCTGGTTAAGCGCGGCATGGACACCGATTTTATTTTGCGACGTTTTCGCAAAGAGCGGCAAATCCTCGCTGCCCTGGACCACCCGCACATTGCCCTCCTGCTGGACGGCGGCACGACCGATGACGGCTTGCCCTACTTCGTCATGGAGTTCATCGAAGGCGAGCCTCTGTACCGCTACTGCGATAACCATCAGTTAAGTATTGGCGAACGCCTCAAACTGTTCCGGGCAATTTGCGACGCTGTTCATTACGCTCATCAGAAACAGGTGGTGCATCGAGATATAAAGCCATCCAACGTTCTGGTGACCGCGGAAGGAGCCCCGAAGCTGCTCGATTTCGGCATCGCTAAACTTCTAAATCCCGATCTGGCCGGCGATATCACGCACGATCCGACCGCCACGGCCATGCGTTTGATGACACCTGAGTACGCCTCGCCGGAACAAGTGCAGGGCGATCCGACGACCCCCAGTACCGATGTCTATTCTCTCGGTGTGTTGCTTTATGAGCTGTTGAGCGGGCATCGTCCTTACCGCTTGCGCAATCGCGCCCCACATGAAATTGCCAGGGTGATTTGCGAAGAACCACCCGCGCCGCTCAGTATCATCATCACGCGCTCTGATGATTTGTTGCCCGCGGCCTACTCCGGAGACGAGGCTACTACTCTCAAGCAACTGTATACGGCGCGCAAAGCGACGCTCGAATCACTGCGACGCGAGTTTACCGGCGACCTCGATAACATCGTGATGAGGGCGCTGCGCAAGGAACCGGAATGGCGCTATCAGTCGGCGGAGCAATTGCGCGACGACCTCACGAGCTATTTGGAAGGCCGCCCGGTGTCCGATCTGCCGGCGGCGCCTTTTGGTGATTGGCACGGGCGCACTGAACACCTCACCACGGAAAACTCTCTGGCCGTGCTGCCTCTGAAATTGTTGGACATGCACGATGGGAGTGATTCAGCTCCCGACTATCTGGGTACCGGCCTGGCCGATGCGCTGATCACGCGACTGAGTGGGATTCGACGCTTTGAAGTGCGGCCCACCAGCAGTGTCCTGCGTTATGGCGGAGAGTCGGACCCCCTGGCAGCGGGGCGGGCATTGGGTACGGCCTTTGTGCTCGACGGCCGCGTGCGCCGGGTCGGAGATCGGATCCGCGTAACGGTCCAATTGCTCAACGTGGGCGACGGCACCGCTGTGTGGGCCGGACAGTTTGACGAGCAGTTCACTGACGTGTTGAGTCTGGAAGACGCAATCTCAGCGAATGTAGCAGAGGCCCTGGTGCCGCAGTTGACTGGTGATGAGCGCCGCAAATTAGCCAAGCGTGGCACGAACGATCCCCAGGCACATGAGGCATACCTGCGAGGACGCTTTTACTGGAACACTTTTACTGAAGATGGTTTTGCCAGGGCGATCGTCTGTTATCACCAGGCCATCGCGCTCGATCCCAACTATGCGGTCGCCTATGCGGGAGTGGCGCAGTACTACAACTGGCTGGGCAGTTTCAGTGTCATGCCGTTTTCTGAATGTTCGGCCGCGGCCTATGAAGCAGCAGCGACGGCGGTATCAATCGATCCGGCGTTGGCTGAAGGGCATGGAGCGCTGGGCCAGGCCATACTCTGCCACGAGTTTGATTGGGCCAATGCCGAGCGGCAGCTCCTGCATGCCATTGAGCTCAATCCCAATTATTCAACGGCGCGCATCTATTACGCCTTACAGTTGGCAATGGAGGGCCGTTTTACCGAGAGTCTGCGGGAAGCATACCTGGCGCGCGATCTGGATCCGCTGGCCGTCATCTCGCGTTTTACCGTGGTCTGGTGCTCTTACCACTCTCGTCGGTATGACGAGGCTTATGAACTGTGTCGCGACACCATTGAGAACGAGCCGCAGAACCTGCTTATGGTTTATGGCGCGAGTTTTTTGTTGGGCCGGCTGGGACGATACGAAGAAGCCGTGGCCGCGGCCCAGCGTTGCGTTGACCTGATGGGCAAGGCCAGTCACACACTCGCCCGACTGGGTTCGGCGCAGGCGCAGGCCGGCAACAGCGAAGCTGCCGAAGCGACTCTGAGCGAGATGGATGCCATCTCTGAGCGTCGCTATATTTCGCCGTATCATCTGGCGCTGGTCAATTGTGCGCTGGGCCAAATCGATCGGGCGCTCGATCTGCTGGAACAGGCAGAGCAGACCCGGGACGCAAAGGTGCTTTGGATCGGTGTTGATCCGGAACTCGACCCGTTGCACGGGCATCCTCGTTTCAACGATCTGCTGCGCAAGCTAAACCACCGGTTGGCGGCATTGCCAACCCTGCCTGCTCAAATACGCGCCGGTCAGGAGTCGATCGCCGTGCTGCCTTTCAGGGTGCTCAGCTCGCCGCTGGAAAACACCGGTGATGAATACCTCGGGGTCGGCCTGACTGATGCGCTGATCACACGTCTTAGTAATGTGCAGCGATTGATCGTGCGTCCCACCAGCAGCGTGTTGCGTTACCGCGGCGCCACGGTCGATCCTTTTGTGGCGGGTAAAGATCTGGGTGTGGATTACATTATTGACGGCAGCCTGCGGCGCGCCGGAAATCGCTTACGCGTGACGACGCAACTCTTGAGCGTCAACGAAGGTGTTACTCGTTGGGTGGAGCAGTTTGATGAAGATTCCACGGACGTGTTGCAGATTGAGGATTCGATTTCGGAGCAAGTCGCGACGGCCCTGTTGCCGCAGCTGACTCGCGATGAGCAGCACCAGCTTTCCAAACGCGGCACCGACAGTTCCGAAGCGTTCGAGTCTTATCTGCGCGGTCGTTACTACTGGAACAGTTATACCGAATCCGGTTTTGCCAGGGCGCTCGAATGCTACAACCACGCCATCGAACTCGATCCCGACTATGCTCTGGCCTACACCGGCATCGCTGATTATTACAACTGGCTCGGTGTCTTTGGTATCAAGCCATTTGCCGAGTGCTCCGCGGCCGCCAAGCGGGCGGCGAGCCGGGCCGTCGATTTGGATCCCACCTCGGCGGAAGCTTATAGCGCGCTCGGGTTTGCGACCGTGTGCCATGACTTTGATTGGGCCGTCGCCGAAGGACAGCACCGTCGGGCAATCGAGATCAATCCGAATTATGCAACCGGGCATCACTGGTACGGCTTTCATCTTTTAATGGAGGGCCGCTTTGATGAAGCCCTGAGAGAGTTATTGCGGGCCCGCGAACTTGATCCGCTTTCCGCCAATATCATGCAGGGACTGGGTTGGGCTTACTACCAGGCGCGACGCTTTGAAGAATCAATTACGACCTATCGAAATATGCTGGAGGCTGTTCCGGACTTTGCCTACGGTCTGTCAACTTTCTCCTGGACGCTGAGGCAAGCCGGCAACCCTGACGAGGCGATCCGGGTCGCAGAGAAAGCCCTGGACGCATCCAGCGGCGGTCAGATGTTCGTTGCCTGCCTGGGCGCGGCTTATGCAGCAGCCGGGCGTCACGACGACGCGCGCGCGGCGCTCAGTCGCTTGCACGAGATGTCCGCGCGTTCCTATGTCTCGCCCTATCACCGCTCGCTGATTCATCTGTTAATGGGAGAACGCAAACCCGCACTCGCATTGTTGCGCGAGGCTTACACCATCAATGAAGGCTGGTTGGTGTGGCTGGGCGTGGAGCCGCAGCTCGATTCGCTGCGGGGTGATCCGGAGTTTGAAGATCTTGTGAGCAAGACAAGAAACCCGGGCGCGGGCCGCAAGGCCGGTATTGGTGTCGCTGCCGCCGCCACACCGCAACGGCGATCGGTGAGTCTCAGGAGCACAATTGAAACAGCCCCGGCACTGAATCCCACGCCGGATACCGATCCCGGCGGCAACGAAGAAGCGCGCCAGTTGTATACAGCCGGTCGCTATTACGCTACGCGGCGATCGGCCGAAGGCATGCGCCAGGCAATCGAACGACTGGAGCGCGCGGTCGAACTCGATCCGACCTTCGCCCTCGCTCATTCTGAACTTGCCGACTGTTACGCACTCTTGAATTGGTATGTCGAACCACCGCCGTCCGGAGCCTGGCAGCGTGCCAAACAATACGCCCTCCGGGCCGTGGAAGCAGATCCGGAATTGGCTGAGGCGCATGCCTCGCTGGGTTTCGTTCATCTCCATTTCGACCGCGATTGGGATGGCGCCGAACGAGAGTTACGCAAAGCAATTCAACTGAAGCCAAGTATCCAGGTCGCGCACCGCTGGTATGCGTATAGCTTATCGGCTATGGGCCGGCACGACGAAGCCGCCGCCGAGATCGAACGCGCGCGTGAGATTTCACCGCAGTCACCAGTGCTGGCCACCGCTGTCGCCAACGTGCTGTTCCTCGCCGGACGCTTCGACGACACGATTCAACAGTGTCAGAGAGCGCTGGCGTTGGATCCGGGTGGAGTCGCCGCGCACACCATCCTGCGCTGGGCGTACGAGAAAAAGGGCATGCCCAACGAAGCTCTGGCGGCCTTTGAACAGGAGCGAAGTTTTGCCGGCGATACTCCGACCACGCGGGCCAAACGGGCGCACGTTCTGGCTGCCATCGGCAGGCACGAAGAAGCTCAGGTCATTCTGGAAACGATTCTTCGCCAAAGACATGAGCAGTGGGTAACCGCCTATGAGATTGCGATCATTTATTCCCTGCTGGGTGATAGCGACAGCGCCTTTCGCTGGCTTTCGCAGGCTGAACGCGAGCATGCCGTGGGATTCACTTTCGTGCGGGTAGATCCACACCTGGAAGCACTGCGATCCGATCCCCGGTTTGAAGATCTGCTGCGCGGCACCGAACGAACGATTCCGTAGTTTCACCCCACACCATCCGGGACCACACGCTTCCAGCATGCTGATCGCTGGGTGAGACAACCATTTCACTGTCAATTGCTTCTTTGGGAATGTCAGCACGCAGGATGCGTGCGGTCCCAGGCCAGAAAATATTTTTCCTGGGGTGGTCCTTTTTTGCTCCGCGTTGCGCGTTAGTGAGTGGAGGACCCGTCATGCGAGAGAATCGACCCATACGCCTTATCCGTAAACGTCAGCCCGAAAAAATCGGCGCGAGTTCCGAAGAGAACGCTGTTCCGCCTCACTCTGAACCTTCTGAGCGTGAGATTAAGATGGTTGTGTCGCGTTGGGTGAGTGATCACCGGGAGCAATCTGAGAAATTTCGGAGCACTTTCGCAACTTTGTGGCAGGCGGGGGAGTTGCACTTGAACACTCGCTGACATTCAGCCTGTTTCAAACGAGAGTCCAATGAATAAAACTATCTCTAACAAATCGAAAAGTCGCATGAGGAAGCTGTGGAAAGCGATCCGCGCGCGACGCCGAACCTGGGACCGCACGCATCCTGCGTGCTAATCCCGCGGAAGATAAACATTTCGAGGTCAGCTGCCTCTTCGGGAACGTTAGCACGCAGGCTGCGTGCAGTCCCAGGCAGACTCAACCCTTTGGGTCCGCTACTTTCACCAACTGTTTGCCCAGGTTCTCTCCAGTAAACAATCCCAGAAAAGCGCGCGGCGTATTCTCAAAGCCTTCGATAATATTCTCGGCGTATTTCAGCTTACCGGCTCGCAGCCACTGTGCGAGTTGCCCGACGCCTTCACCAAATCGCGCTGCGTAGTCGGTAATAATGAAACCCTGCATCAACGCGCTGTTGACCAACAGATAAGGTTGGATACGCGGACCAACAGCGGGCTTTTCCAGGTTGTATAAGGCGATCTGCCCACAAAGGATCGTTCGCGAGCCGTGATTGATCAACGTCATGATTGCGTCAGAGACCTCGCCGCCAACATTATCGAAATAGATATCTATCCCATTCGGGCATGCTTTTCTCAACTCCAGTTTCAACTCGGCTGTCTTGTAGTTGACCGTCGCGTCCACGCCCAGCTGGTCTTTGAGATACTGGTTCTTCTCGTCGCTGCCGGCAATGCCAACTACGCGGCAGCCTTTGATTTTGGCAATCTGGCAAACAATCGTACCGACCGCCCCTGCAGCGCCTGAGACCACGACGGTCTCGCCCTCTTTCGGCTTGCCAATATCCAGAAGACCGAAGTAGGCCGTAAGGCCCGGCATTCCGAGGACACCCAACGCCGTCGTTATCGGGGCCAGGGCCGGATCAATTTTGTGTAGTCCCCTGGCTTTAACGACAGAGTACAGCTGCCAGGGGAGCATGCCCGTGACGATTTCTCCCGACTGAAAAGCGTCAGAGCGGGATTCGATTACTTCGCCGACGGCGCCGCCGGAAATGACTTCGTTGAGGGCGAACGGATCGACATACGATTTGCGATCAGTCATACGCGAGCGCATGTACGGATCAACGGACAAATACAGGGTCCGCACCAGCACTTCTTCATCTTTTGGCTGTGGGACCTCAGTGTCGACAATCCGAAAGTTCTCCATCGAGGGAGTGCCGGCCGGCCGGCTGACCAATACGATCTGTTTGTTTTGCATGGTGAGCATCATACACCGTCAGTGACGAGTGATGAAAAATGTGCCGCGTTTAGAAATCAGTGGTTAGTTGTTCTTTGTACTTGGTTCTTTGTACTTGGTTCTTTGTACTTGGTTCTTCGTTCTTCGTTCTCGCGGCTTTGCCGCCGCCCAGTGCGGTAAGGCTCTACCTTACCGGGAAGGATCCGATCATAGTTGAGGCTGCTGACAACTGACTTGAACAGCCGTTACTCTCCCCTCCAAAACCGGCCTCCTTAAACAATCCTGAACACGTTCAAAAAATTCCTTGACGGGCGGAACAAGAGGAGAGTAACCTGCGTATTGATACTTGAACGTGTTCAAAACTCTTGGAGGAGGCACATCATGGACACTGGGATGACCACTTACGCTTACCTGATCTATCTGGCGATAAGCATTGCCCTGACCATCTGGGTCGCGCGCACGCTGCATAAGAACGGTCGCGTGTTTCTGGTGGATGTTTTTCACGGCAACGAGGCGCTCGCCGATTCGGTCAATCACTTGCTCGTAGTCGGCTTTTACCTGATCAACTTCGGCTATGTCAGCCTGGCCTTGAAACTTGGTTACAACATCGGCACCACGCAGGATGGTATCGAAGCCCTGTCGGTGAAGGTAGGAATGGTCTTGATCGTGCTGGGCGGCATGCACTTTTTCAACCTGTTCATCTTTAGCCGCATGCGCCGCCGCGCCAGTCTGGTTAACGGACCGCCGCCGGTGCCGCCCGACGGCTTCACAAAGGTGCGGGAGGCTTGAGCCATGTCCGCCCTAACCGTGCTTTACGATCCCGAGTGCGGACTATGCCGGCGGGCCCACGATTGGCTGGGGCAACAGCGCAAGCTCGTGGAACTGGTCTTCGTGCCGTGCAAGTCTGAAGAGGCGCGCCATCGCTATCCCTATCTCGATCACGATCTGACAGCGTCGGATTTGACGGTGATCGGGGAACAGGGCCAGGTTTATATGGGGCCGAAGGCCTGGCTGATGGTGTTATGGTCGCTGTCGCAGTATCGCGAATGGGCTTACCGCCTTTCTTCTCCGGAACTGTTGCCGACCACGCGACGTGTGGTATCGCTTATTTCGCAGAACCGTTATCAGATCGGCCGCGTGACGGGACTCAGCAAATAAAAAGGGGGCTGTGATGGGCGCTGCGAGTAAGGAATCGATCAAGACGCAAAAGGGCGAACTGACCAGGGCGCTGATTCTCAAAGCGGCGCTCGAGATCTTTCACGAGCGCGGTTATGAAGAGACCACGATGCGCTCTATTGCCAAACACGCGGGCGTGTCGCTGGGCAACGCTTACTACTACTTCGGTTCGAAGGAACATCTGATTCAGGCGTTCTATCACCTCACACACGAGCAGCACCTGGCGGCACTCGCGACGCTGCCAAAAGGAACGACTTTCAAAGCACGCCTGCTCACAGTGATCAAGCTGAAGATGACGACGCTTCAGCCTTATCACGAGTTTGCAGGCGTGCTTTTCAAAACTGCCGCCAATCCACAGAGTCCTTTGAATCCCTTTGGCAGCGACTCTGATCCGGTGCGCCGTGCGAGTATCGACGTTTTCAAGGATCTCGTTGAGAGTGCAAACGTGCGCATTCCCAAAGACCTCAAGGCCGAGCTGCCGTATCTGCTTTGGCTTTATCACATGGGGATCGTCCTTTTCTGGATTCACGATTCATCCCCCAAACAAAGGCGCACCTATCGTCTGATCGACACCACCGTTGATCTGCTCGACAAACTGATTTCACTCGCCAGCAATCCCCTGATGCGGCCGGTGCGCAAGCGGGCGCTGCGACTGATAGAGGAATTGCGCGAAGCTGCCAATGATGTTGGAGGCGAAAGTCTCGCGGTCTAGTTGGAAAGGAAAAAGAAAATGAGAATTGCAATTACAGGTGGAACAGGATTCATTGGCGGCCATCTGGCGCAGCGACTCGCCGCCGAAGGCCATGAGGTCGTGCTGCTCGGTCGCGGTAAGCGAGCAGCTAAAGATGCTGAGGTTGGAACGCGCGCTCGTTTTGTATGCGCCGATCTTTCAAGTGTAGATTCTTTAACGAACGCGTTTGCCGGTTGCGACGTCGTGGCCCATTGCGCCGGAATTAATCGTGAACTGGGCCAACAGACTTACCAGAGAGTACATGTCGAGGCGACCAGGAACGTTGTCGCGGCGGCCCGGGAAGCCGGAGTAAAGAAAATTCTGCTGATGAGTTTCCTGCGCGCGCGCGCCAATTGCGGCTCGCCCTATCACGAATCAAAATGGACCGCGGAAGAAATCGTGCGACACTCCGGGCTTGATTACACTATCATCCGCGCGGGCATGGTCTATGGCCGCGGCGATCACATGTTGGACCACCTGAGCCACGCGCTCTATACTTTCCCGCTCTTTGCCATGGTGGGAATGAAGGAAAAGGGTATTCGCCCGCTGGCCATTGAAGATCTGATTGTTATCATGCGCGCTGCAATTGTGGCCGGCAGAATGACGCAAAAGACGGTGGCCGTCACCGGCGCTGAAGAACTTCTGCTGAGTGAAGCTGTCCGCCGAGTAGCGCGCGTGACTGGAAAGAGGATACGCATGGTGCGTGCGCCGATCTGGTTTCATTACCTGCTGGCGCGTGTGTGCGAATGGACCATGACGGTGCCGCTGGTCGCGCGGGCCCAGGTACGCATCTTGTCTGAAGGAGTAACTGAATCGGCCCTGCCGTGCGATGCACTACCCTATGACCTGATGCCTACACGGAAATTCACGGACGAGCAAATTCGCAATGGCTTGCCGGAGCCTGGAGCATTCGGACTCGAGGACCTGCGCTGGTGCGCCACGAGGTAACGTTGGTAACAGGCGTTTAGAGTACCGACTTCAGTCGGGCTTTTCGTCGGCTTAAAAGCCCGCCTGGAAGGCGGTACTCTCAACACCTGTTGCCACACCGGGTCAACATCGGCCACGAGGTAAGCATGTCTAATCCAATCGTTCTCTATGATGGCGTTTGCGGTCTCTGTAACCGGCTCGTGCAGTTTCTTTTGAAAAGAGATAAGCGCGACCGGTTGCGCTTTGCTTCACTGCAAAGCGACTTTACGGCCGGCATTCTGAAACGTCACGGGGCCAACCCGCACGATCTGGACACAGTTTATGTCGTCGTAAATTACGATGAGCCTGACGAGAGGTTGCTGGCACGCTCCGATGCGATCCTCTCGCTGGGAAGATCGTTGGGTGGGATTTGGAGCCTGGCGATTGTCGGCAAAGTCTTGCCGCGATTTTTGCGCGACGCGATCTACAAAGTAGTCGCGCGCAATCGCTACAGCGTATTTGGAAAGTTCGACAGCTGCATGATGCCCGAGGGAAGATACCGGCGAAAGTTTCTGGATATGGGCACGAGTGCTGAACGAGAGCGGGTTGAGATTTAGTCGTTGTGGGTTCCGCTCCGTAGGTGCCAAATGTTTTTAGAAATGATGGGGTTGCCTTAATACGAAGCTCCGGTAGGAGCGAAACAAGCGTGGCGCACGTCCCGCACGTGAACCTGCGTAAGAAGCACGCCCGCCACTAAAACACGGGCAGGCTGCGCGTTGCACGATTATTGCGCTGCTCCGGTGCGATAGTTTCTTAACGGAACGATTGACTATAAACATTTCGCGCCTAACGGCGCTGAAGAGAAGCGCGTGACTCTTTCTTTGATGAACCCTGCTGTAGCTGGGGATTTTTCAATTTCAAACTACAAGAAATTCGAAGCGGCAGGGCTCAGGAAAAATCAGCCCGCCTGGCTTAGTAGCTTCTCAATCACACCGTAACTCGCGTTCAGCGCTTCGCCGAGTTTTTCAGGCTGGTTGCCGCCGCCCTCGGCCATATCGGGTTTGCCGCCGCCCTTGCCGCCAATAATCGGCGCGAGCTCTCTGATCACCTGACCGGCGGGGACCTTCCCGGCCACATCGGGCGAAGTGCGCACGATGATCGAAGCCTTGCCGTCGCTGCTGCGCCCGAGCACGACCACGCCGGACTTGATACGCGCCAGCAAGGTATCGGAAAGCTGGCGCATGCCGGCTGAGTCAAGACCGCTGGCTTCGCGCGCGTGCACACGGATGCCGGCGATCTCGCGTACTTCGTCCCCGTTTGCCGAGGCGTTGCTCGCGCCGCTCGCGATTTTCTGGCGCAACTCATCGACTTCGCGGCGCGCCTTCTTTAGTTCATCCTGGAGTTTGCCAATCACGACCGGCAACTCCGCGCGCGAAGTGCGCAGGTTGCTCGCGACCTGATCGATCAGCAGTTCGTCTTCGCGAAAGCGTTCGTAGGCATCGATGCCGGTGACGGCGCGAATACGACGCACGCCGGAGGCGATTGATTCGTCGCTCACGATTTTGAAGACGCCGATATCACCCGTGGCGCGCACGTGCGTGCCGCCGCACAGTTCTTTGGAAAAGATTCCTTCCGCGCCGTTGATGGAAAGCACGCGCACTTTCTCGCCGTACTTTTCGCCGAACAGGGCCATGGCGCCCGAACGCATCGCTTCTTCGACAGCCATCTCGTTTGTCTGGACCGGCTCGTTGCGCAGGATGTGGTAGTTGACCAGCCGCTCGATTTCTTCCGTTTCCGCCGCGGTCAATGGTTGATAGTGCGTGAAGTCAAAGCGCAGGTAGTTGGGCGCGACGACTGAACCGGCCTGCTTGACGTGAGTGCCCAGCACTTCGCGTAAGGCCGCATGCATCAAGTGTGTCGCCGTGTGATTCCGCCGCGTCGCATCCCGTTTCTCGACATCAACTTCAGCCGTAACAGTGTCGCCAACTTTCAACGTTCCTTTTTCGACTTTGATCTTATGAACAATCAAACCCTGAGCCGGCGAATAAGTATCAACCACCACCGCACTGAAGTCAGTACCACCTGCGGTAGCGGGTGGGTTCGAGTCGCCAACCCGCCCCCTCACGGAGGCGGTACCGACAAGACGCCCGACATCACCAACCTGTCCACCACTCTCAGCGTAGAACGGGGTTTGATCGAGTATGACTTCACCTTCGTCACCTTCACTCAGTTCTTTCACTTCATCGCCTGCCTCAATCAAAAAAAGGACTCGCGTATCGTAAACGAACGTCGTTTGATAGCCCCGGAATTTTGTTGCCCGAATTGCCTGCATAGCTCTGGCGCGGTGTTCCGATCCGATTCTTCCGGCAGCTTTGGCGCTTTGTCTAAACGAAATGCTAGTGACTTCTGACATGGGTGTTTTTGAGATCGGGTCATCCCCGTCCGACAGCGTATGCGTACCCCCATTCTTGAGAATAATCTCAGCCTGAGTGAGCTGTGATATCCCTATCTCTTCCATCTTCTGTTCGATCCACTCGGCCACTGTTGACGGAGGTGGAGCGGTTGACGAAGCAACATACGCGGGACGGCCTTTGGTTTTTTGCCCAGCTGTCTTTTGTTGTTGAAGTTGCTGTACCAAGTGCTCTATTCCTGTTCTAAAGTCCTCTTCAAGAATATCTTCACCAACTCGAAGTTTTGGTCTGTAGGGCAAGGCACCCGGAATGCTCACCAAGGGTCTGATCTCATGCCCTTCTTGAGACATGATCACGTACATCAGATCGATCGGAACGCCGAAGGTGTCATAGAGTCTGACAAGTTCTTGAGGATCCAAGCCAAACGTTTTGCTGGAGTCTCTACCGATAAGTTCGTGTAGTTTCTCCAACCCAATAGTCAACGTCGATCCAAACCGCTCTTCCTCCAACTTAACCATTTTCTCAATAAAACCGCGTTGTGCTTCCAGTTCCGGATAAGCCCCGCTCATCTGATCGACGACGAAGTCACTCACTTTGTAAAAAAAGTTGTCGTTAAAACCCAATGTGTGCCGGCCCTGATAAATACCGCGCCGCATGATTTTTCGCAGCACATAATTCCGACCTTCATTCCCTGGCAAAATCCCGTCCGCGATCAGAACAGCAGTCGCCCGCGCGTGATCCGCAATCACACGCATCGCAAAACCTTCCTGCGTTTCCGGTTCGTAATCGCGTCCTGCAAGCTGCGCCGTGAAATCGACGATCGGCCGGATCAGATCGGTATCGTAGTTTGAAAACTTACCTTGCAGAATTACCGCCGTGCGTTCCAAACCCAGGCCGGTATCGACCGACGGCTTTGGCAGCAGCTCGAGTCTGTATTGTCCCTTCTCAACCTCCACGCGGTTGTATTGCATGAAGACCAGGTTCCAGATCTCCATCGTCGTATCGCCAGGTCCATTCACAAGATCAGCACGGTTGAATTCAGGATCTTCGGGATGCTCGCCGAGGTAGTAATTGATTTCAGAGTTGGGACCGCAGGGACCTGTCTCGGCCATTTGCCAGAAATTATCCTTGCGTCCAAAGCGCAGAATCCGTTCGGGTCGGGCGCCGACTTTCTCCCAGAGGGCGGCGGCTTCATCATCCGCGGCAACTTCGTCGTCGCCGCCAAAAACCGTGAACCACAGACGCTCGGGATCGAGCTTGAGCTCATTGATCAGAAAGTCCCAGGCGAACTTGATAGCGTCTTCTTTGAAGTAATCCCCAAACGAAAAATTTCCGAGCATCTCGAAAAAAGTCTGATGGCGCGCCGTCTTTCCCACTTCGTCAAGATCGTTGTGTTTGCCGCCCGCGCGAACGCACTTTTGCGACGAAACCGCGCGCGCGTAGTCGCGTTTTTCCAGGCCGAGGAAGACGTCCTTGAACTGGTTCATGCCCGCGTTGGTGAACAGCAGAGTGGGATCGTTGGCCGGCAAAAGGGGTGACGAGCGCACACGCGTATGGCCGTGCCTTTCAAAATATTCAAGGAATTTTTCGCGAATCTCGTTTCCAGTCATAAGGCTTTTGAGTCTAGCATGCGCGAGTGTGCCAGCGAAGCAGGCAACCGGCTTTGCCACCGCCATTGACTTGCTCCCAACGCAAGCATATAAACCTCGCATTCACGGGCCCATTCGAGGGTGAACTCCGTTGGAAGGAGTTGACGGGGAAAGACCCTTCAAGGTGGTGCGCGAAATCGCACTGCCCTTTTTTTAGATTTCGGCAGCGACGGTTCAGCGGGACATTGGGGAACTACTCAAAGCTGCCTGGACGGAATCTTCGTCGCTAGAATCCTTGTAGCGTAAGACTGGATGCAAGTGAGTCAAGTTTTGAGTCGAACATTGTTTGCGTGCTTTGCATCTTTGCGGGAAATTCTTTTGTCGCCAGTGAAGAGCGTCCCGCAAAGACGCCAAGCACGCAAAGGAATCTTGTCGGTCTGAGGCGCAGCCTCGCTAGTTGTTGAGTGCGGAGAGGTCTTTGCAACCGGGCGAGG
Organism: Acidobacteriota bacterium; assembly: GCA_025463135.1. Taxonomy (GTDB): domain Bacteria; phylum Acidobacteriota; class Blastocatellia; order Pyrinomonadales; family Pyrinomonadaceae; genus JAOAPY01. The sequence goes on along the minus strand of JAOAPY010000005.1, from coordinate 23,951 downwards.
TTGTGGCAATGCTCCACCCGAATTAACTGCTTCTATGAAAGCCGCGAGATATCTCCAATCGGATCGGCGGATGCAACCGATCAGCTTCGTCGGGCCACTCCCCTTCACCAGGAGATCACGATTTCCGTATCGCTTGAGCCGCCCCGGCTATCGGTGATGCGAATGATGCCGCTGTATTTGTTGTAGCGTGACGGCTGCTCAGTAATTTGAACATCGTTGCGGCCCTTGATCCGACTTACGGAGACATTCACGTCGCGCGGCATCGCAGCGCCGGTAAAGTAATAGCGCCCGGGCCCGGACGACTTGCCGGACAGTACATAGAAATCGAGTCGAGAGCCGGAGACGACCAGTTTTATGTCGTGATCTACTTTGCCGGTCCAGGTCACGCTTCCGTGAGAGTTCCGGTTACGGTCGCGGTCCCGATTGTTGTCCCGGTTGTTGTCCCGGTCCCGGTTGTTGTCGCGGTCACGGTTGTTGTCGCGGTCACGGTTGTTCTCGCCGATTTCGAAATCAGCGCGGCAGCCGCCTTTGACCCAAATCAGATCGCGCTTATATCCCCAGGTCTCACCCTGAACACACGCGATCCTGCTCTTCTGATCCACCAGGCGAACGCCCCCACGAGTATCGACCGGGCAGGCGCGGTACCGTCCGTCTTCAGAGCCGCAATAGATCAGTGTCTGGGCCGAAGCGTTTACCGCACCGAGCAACCAGATTACAACCACCAGCGATATCGAGAAGCGTACCGAAGTGCGCCGGCGCAAGAACGAGATTACCGCCTGGGCTATGAATGTCATCTCATGAGTCTCCTGAAAGTTTTTGCGCGCTCCCGTGCGAGCGCAGACGTTGACCTGCTGTTCTATTTGTATTAGGCAGCGCACATCATTGGTTACGTGAGGCAACACTTTATCGTAGTTCGCGTGGATTGTTCCAGCTCTTTTCAGCAGGCGTTAGAGTTCAAACTCCAGGAGGCTTTGATCACGTCGCAGGGGAGCTGCCTCAGCCCGCGAATCAGTGTTTCATTTCGTTTGTGTGCCACCCCAGCAGCAGAACTCTAAAGTCTGTTAGCAGCACTCCAAAATACTATGATTCATCCTCGTCGAGATCGACCTTCATCGCGGCGCGGACTTTTTCCGACACAAGCTCGAAGGGAAATCCCTGGCGCAGCAAATGATCGAAAAGCTTTTTCGCTTCCGATCGGTCTTTTGGCCGGCCGCGCAGTCGCAGTCGTTTTTCAATGGCCCGGTCGATCAGATCCGCTTCAGAAGTCTCGGCGAACAACAGATCCAGCGCCTGTTCGGCAATTTCACCTGGCACCTTCTTGAACATCAAGTCGCGCTCCAGACGGGCGCGGCCGATGGGGCGTTGCCGTACTTTCAGGGATGCATAACCGAAAGCGAATCGTTCGTCATCGAGATAGCCGTATTCACTCAGGCGGGCGATCACTTCTTCAACCGCGAACTTGCTGGTTCGTTTTCCTTCCAGCAGCCGTTCGCGCAGCTCGGCGATAGAGCGCGATTTAGCAGCCAGAAGTTTTACCGCACGCTGAAAAGTGCGGGCGCGAATCTCTTCGGGCGTGAGCGTCGTTGCCGGGGGTGAGTCGTCCGCCGCCGGCTTTCCCATTCTTCGTCGATCTGGCATGTAAAGGTATTTAAACATATTGACTGGAATTGCTTCGAGCATTTATTCAGAGCCCTTTCCGAAACCAATCATGACCTGTTTAGAAAGCGGGCTGGTCCGCTGGGGTCGGAGCACAACTGCCCTTTCTAAACGATCGTATGAGATTTCGTTGCGTAAACATTCTTACGGTTTTCAGTTTGCGGTTCACGGTTTACGGTACTATGCCTTTCATGGATGGAGTTTTGATCATCGACAAGCCGGCCGGGATTACTTCGCACGACGTGGTGGCGCGGGTGCGGCGCATTCTGCGGGAGCGCCGCATCGGCCATACCGGAACGCTGGATCCGTTTGCGACCGGCGTGCTGGTGATTCTGGTCGGACGCGCGACGCGTTTGGCGCAATTCCTGAGCGGTGCGGAAAAGGAATATGAAGCGGTGATCAGGTTCGGGTATGGGACGGATACTGGTGACCTCACCGGAGCGATTTTGGAGCAAGAGCAGCACGCAGGATGCGTGCGGTCCCAGGGATTGAGCGATGAAGAGATTGAAGAAGCGTTGACCGGCATGCGTGGTGAGATCGATCAGGTGCCGCCGATGTATTCGGCGAAGAAGCATCAGGGGCGCAAACTTTACGAACTCGCACGACGCGGCGAGGAAATCGAACGACCGGCCGTGCGGGTCATCATTCATGAATTTGAAACGGTTGCCCGTGACGGGAGGTTACTCACAAGAAACGAAGATGGCACGAGCGATCTTGCTGTGCGTGTTGTCAGCTCAGCCGGAACTTACATCAGAACGCTGGCCGAAGATTTGGGCCGTCGTCTTGGAGTGGGCGCGCACCTCATCGCTCTCAGGCGCACCCGCGCCGGCGACTTTCGCATCACGGCGGCCGTGAGTTTGGAAGACCTGGAACTAAAGGTATCCAGCGACGAGATGGCGGATCTGATTGTCTCGACGGACGCAGCACTCTCAGGGCTCCCTTTCCTGCATCTAACCGCTGCCGACGCCGCGCGCACACGCAACGGCATGCAGATCAAAATGGAAGCTGAGGCGGCGTGGGTGGATGGTGAGAAAGTCCGTATGCGCGATGCCGAGGGCAATCTGCTCGCGATTGGGATCTTTGACAAGGTCAGTGGAACGTTGCAGCCAAAGGTTGTGCTGGCGCGATAAGTGGCACGGGCGTCCCGCCCGTGTACGTTGCGCAAGCTGCGAGTTCCAACGCAGTACGCTATTACCTGCGGCCACACGCGTAGGATGCTCGTGCCACGTGCCACGGGCGTCCCGCCCGTGTGCGTTGCGCAAGATGCGAGTTCCAACGCAGTACGCTATTACCTGCGGCCACACGAGCAGGATGCTCGTGTCACTCGTGCGCGAAAAAACAACCATTGACTTGACCCCTGATCGGCTGTGCTATACTGAGCTCACCGTAACGGGGATGAAAGCGACCGGTTCGCTTCCAACAGCCTGGCTCCCAGCTCACCGACCGATTGCCAAACTAAGATCATTGAAAGCCGATCGTTGAAGTGATCATTGAGAACCAATCATTTTACTGATTGTCTCGAAGATGCCGCGCCGCTGCTTCCGCGCACAGTGGCGCACATATCGAGATGAAACGGTAACAGCAACCAACGGATTGCCCACGCGCAACCTGCGCGTGCCACAGCAGCCGCAAAACGAACTGATTGCTGTTTTCAGGGCGTGCTTTTCCCCCACGCTATCCACGCGCGACAGCCAATGAGGTTTGAAAAGGCTATGGAAGAGCAGGATGGCAGCAAAAAATTTAATATTAGCGAAAGACTTGAAGATCTGCGGCGCGTCCATGAGGCTTTGCGTTGGGAAGGGACCTTCCGCGACTATTTCGAACTGGTAACCCAGAATCCTCGCATCGCCCAACTCTCACACGCTCGCCTGAATGACATGATTCAGGCTGCCGGCCTCGAGCGTCTCAACGAAGGCACGCGCGACGAAATCATCGCCTACAAATTTTTCTCTCCGGAATTGTTCGGCATCGAAGAACCCGTCGCCCGGCTGGTTGAGTATTTCAAATCCGCGGCCCAGCGCCTGGAAGTACGCAAGCGCATTTTGCTTCTGATGGGTCCTGTCGGCGGCGGCAAATCAACCATCGTCAGCATGCTCAAACGCGGTCTGGAAGCCTGGACCAAGACCGAAGGCGGCGCTGTCTATTCAATCAAAGACTGCCCGATGCACGAGGAGCCGCTGCATCTGATTCCGCACGAATTGCGCGCCGAGATCGATAAGCATTACGGCATTTACATCGAAGGCGACCTTTGCCCGCAATGCCGTTATGCGCTGGAACACACCTACAACGGACGCCATGAAGACGTGCGCGTGCAACGCGTTGGGTTTTCTGAGAAGGAACGCGTGGGCATCGGTACCTTCTCGCCGAGCGATCCGAAATCGCAGGACATCACGGAACTAACCGGATCCATCGATCTATCGACCATCGGCGAGGTTGGAGTCGAATCCGATCCCCGTGCATATCGTTTTGATGGCGAGCTGAACATTGCCAACCGCGGCCTGATGGAATTCGTCGAGATGTTGAAAGTCGACGAGAAGTTCCTCTACAGCCTGCTGACGCTTTCGCAGGAACAGAGCATCAAAACCGGCCGCTTTGCGATGATCTATGCCGACGAGGTGATTCTTTCTCACTCGAACGAGAACGAGTACATCGCCTTTGCCGGCAACCGCAAGTCAGAAGCCCTGCAGGATCGCATCATCCTGGTGCGGGTGCCCTATAACCTGCGCGTCTCGCAGGAAGAACGCATCTATGACAAGCTGCTGCACCAGTCGGAAGCGCTGCGCAGCGTGCACCTGGCGCCCAACACTTTGAAAGTCGCGGCGATGTTCGCCGTGATGACGCGCCTGGAAGAGCCGAAGAAAGCCAACGTCGATATCGTCAAGAAGATGAAACTTTACGACGGCGAGGACGTCGAAGGTTACAAATCGAAAGACGTACGCGAGTTGAAAGAAGATTCAATACGCGAGGGGATGGACGGCATCTCGCCCCGCTATATCATCAACCGTCTTTCCAGTGCGCTGGTGCGCGACGGTGTGACCTGCATCAATCCCATCGACGCCCTGCGCGCCATCAAAGACGGTTTTGAACAACATACCGGGATCAGCGCCGACCAGCGCGAGCGTTATCTCAATTTGATTTCGCAGTCGCGTAAAGAATACGACGAGCTGGCAAAAACCGAAGTGCAGAGGGCTTTCGTTTACTCTTATGAAGAGATGGCGCGCACCATGTGCAACAACTATCTCGATAACGTCGAAGCCTACTGCAATAAGGAACGAATCAAGGATCCGATTACGGAAGAAGAAATGGATCCCGACGAACAACTGATGCGCTCGATCGAAGAGCAGATCGGCATCACTGAAAATGCGAAGAACACTTTCCGGCAGGAGATACTCATCCGCATCTCGTCATATGCGCGCAAGGGCAAGCCCTTTGAATACAACTCGCACGAGCGTTTGAAAGAAGCGATTGAGAAAAAGATCTTTGCCGACCTGAAAGATGTCGTGAAGATTACTACCTCGGCCAAGACGCCGGATCCCGATCAATTGCGTAAGATCAACGACGTCGTGGATCGTTTGGTAAAGGACCACGGCTACTGCCCGGTTTGCGCGAACGAGCTGCTGACATACGTGGGAACCCTGCTGTCGCGGTAGGCTGGGACCGCAGGCATCCTGCCTGCTAAACACGCGTCGCATGCTGGATTGAGAATGAAAGGAAAACGCCCGCGCTCTGAAAGTAGAGTTGCGGGCGTTGTAATATTTCTTGAGAGGGGAATGATCGATGAGGCTCAGCACGCAGGATCGTGCGGTCCCGGAAAGCACATGAAAAAACGCTACCTACTTGCAGGCACCGCCGGCCTGGTTACCGCGGCTGTGACCGCCAAGCTGCTGGCCCGTCCGCGGGACGTGGATTGGGACCAGAACCGCCAGCTGATCTTTCACGCTGATTACTCTCGTTTTGCTATCGTCGACGACGTGCGAGTTCACTATCAGGAAGCCGGTGACCCCAACGGGCCCGCGGTTGTTTTGATTCACGGCTTCAGCTCCTCGACCCTGGTTTGGAGCCGGGTTTTTCTGCGCCTCGCCGATGAAGGTTTTCGGGTGATTGCCGTCGATCTGCTGGGCTACGGCTATTCCGGCAAACCTCGAAAGGGCGAGTACACAATAGAAGCTCAGGCCCGAATGATTGTCGGACTCCTGGACAACCTGGGAATCGAGCGGGCGAACATCGTCGGTTCATCTTATGGAGGCGCGGTAGCCGCTACCTGCGCACTCGACTATCCGGAGAGATTACAAAGACTGGTGCTGGTGGGATCGGTAACCAACAACGAAGCCACCAAATATCTACTGCTGCGTCTGTTTGGTTTTCCTTTGGTAGGTGACATTGTTTCGCCGTTCCTGCTGGGCTCGAGAACGTTGCTGCGCCGGCGCATGAGAAAAGTCTACGAGCGCCATTCCTGGGTGCTGGACGAAAGGCGAGTCGAAGCACGTCACCGTCCGCTGCGTGCGGCCAACACTCATCGCGCCATCATCCGCACCGTGCGGCGTTGGGATGCCGAACGAATCGAGGAGGACGCGCATCTTATCAGCCAGCCGACGTTGTTGATTTGGGGTGACAACGATCCTGAGGTGCCGTTGCGGCATGGCCGGAACCTGAATCGCGAAATTGACAGCTCGCGGCTGGTTGTCTTTCGCAATTGCGGACACTTGCCGCAGGAAGAATATCCCCTGGGGTTCACGGAGGTGGTCTCCGAGTTTTGCAGAGAACTTTAATGGTGACCAGCCAAAAATCTTTCTTTGCGTCTTTAAGTCTTTGCGGGAACATCGATCCCTGACAACTCATACCTGACTGGTGACAAACGGTTAGTCTGCCGCAAACGCGCAAAGACGCAAAGGTGATTCTCAGCGGGGAATGATCCATCATCCGAGGTTTTAGAGATGACGATCCAGCGTAATGATTGGTCGCTCCAGCGGAAGGGGATTATCGACCAGGAGCGTCACAAAGAGCGTGTCAGGGAAGCGATCCGAAAAAATCTCGGCTCGATCGTTTCCCAGGAAGCCATCATCCTTTCCGATGGCAAGCGCACGGTTCGCGTACCGATGCGCGCGCTCGATGAATACAAATTTCGTTTTGACTATCACAAGCAAAAACATGTCGGCCAGGGCGACGGCAAGACGCGCGCAGGCGACGTCATTGCACGTGAAAGTCAACCCGGTCAGGGCACCGGTGTGGGCCAGGCCGGTCAGGAAGCCGGGGACGAATATTACGAAGCCGAAGTAAACATCGACGAGATTGCCGCTCTTATTTTTGAAGATCTGCACCTCCCCTTCCTGCAGGAAAAAGCCAAAAAGGCAGTCCAGTCAAAGAAGACCCAGTTCAACGAGATTCGCCGCACCGGCGTCATCGCCAACCTCGATAAGCGCCGCATGATCATGGAAAACATCCGCCGCAACGCGCGCGCAGGCCAGGGCGCGAAGTTCGGCGACATCAAGAAAGACGATCTCCGTTTCAAGACCTGGGAAGAAGTGATGCGCTATGAGTCGAACGCGGTAGTCATCGCGATGATCGACGTGTCCGGCTCGATGGGTGAATTCAAAAAATATATCGCGCGCAGTTTCTATTTCTGGATGGTGCGCTTTCTGCGCACGAAGTATGACAACGTGGATATCGTCTTCATCTCGCACCACACGGAAGCGCGCGAAGTCACGGAAGAACAGTTCTTCACGCAGGGAGAGTCGGGCGGGACAGTTGTTTCTTCCGCTTATCAACTGGCGCTCGACATTATCAAGCTGCGTTATCCACCCGCTGACTGGAACATCTATCCGTTCCATTTCTCCGATGGCGACAACTACTATTCAGACAATGATGAAGCGGTGCGCCTGGCTGAAGAACTGATCGACACCTGCAACTTGTTCGGCTATGGCGAGATCGGCGAGGAAGGATCCAGTAGTTACCGGCGTGCGTCCGGGGCCCTGCTTTCGATCTTTAATGACCGGTTGAAAGACAAGGATCATTTTTCCGGCGTACGCATCGATGACAAGGAAGATGTATACCCGGCGCTGAAGCAGTTTTTTGGCCTGCGAGGAATTGAAACACCAGCTTAGACTGCGGCTGTTTTGGCAACGCAAACTGTTAGTTTGCGTCGTGCGGTGTCTCGCAACCAGCGTCCTAAACTAACAGTTTGCGTTACAAGAGTTATGGAAGATCGTGAGATCAGGAATTTAGAAACGTCGCTGGACCAGATCTGGGCGGTGGCGCAGAAGTTCGGCCTCGATCCGTATCCGACGCGTTTCGAGATCGTGCCGGCCACCGTGATGTACGAAGTCGGCTCGTACGCTTTGCCTGGACGCTATTCTCACTGGACTTTCGGCAAGGCCTATCATCGCATGAAGACGATGTATGACTTTGCCCTGTCAAAAATTTACGAAGTCGTGATCAACACCAACCCCGCCTACGGCTTTCTGCTCGAGACCAACAGTCCGGTGCAGAACAAGATGGTCATCGCCCACGTGCTCGGCCACGTCGATTTTTTCAAGAACAATATTTACTTCTCGAAAACCAACCGGCGCATGGTGGAAAGTGTTTCTACTCACGCGCAGCGGATGATGGATTACGAATTCAAGTATGGACGCAAGACGGTCGAGAACTTTCTCGATGCCGTGCTCTCAATTGAAGAACACATCGATCCGAACTTTTTTATCAGGCGGGAAATCTCCGCGGAGGAAGAAAAACATCGTGCCGAACAAAGGCCTAAAGAGGGTCGCTATGATGATTTGTGGAGTCTGGACGGCCGCAACCCCTCCCCAACCCTCCCCGCTCGCGGGGAGGAAGTAAAGCACCATGAACGTCTGCCGCAGAAAGACATCCTCTATTACCTGATGAAAAACTCGCCCACCCTCGCGGCCTGGCAGCGCGATGTGATTGCCATGGTCCATGAAGAGGCTGAGTACTTTATTCCGCAGATGCAGACCAAGATCATGAACGAAGGCTGGGCCAGTTTCTGGCACGCGCGCATCATGCGCGAGCTGGACCTTTCCGACAACGATCACCTCGAGTTTGCAGACCTGCACTCCGGCGTCGTCTCGCCTCACAAAGGAAAACTGAATCCTTACTATCTCGGCTACAAAGTCTTTGAGCATATCGAACGTCGCTGGGACAATCCTTCCCAGGAAGAGCGTGAAAAGTTCGGCCGCCCCGGCAATCAGGGACGTGAGAAGATCTTCGAAGTGCGCGAGATTGATTCGGATGTCTCGTTTCTGCGCAACTATCTAACCGAAGAGCTTTGCGAAGAACTGGACCTGTTTGTTTATGAACTGGTCGAAGAAGAAGAGTGGACCATCAGCGAAAAGCGTTGGGAGCGAGTGCGCGATCAACTGGTGGCGAACATGACGAACTTTGGCTTTCCGTACCTCGAGGTCGAGGACGGCGATTATCACGGCAATCGCGAGCTGTATCTAAAACACTGCTACGAAGGCACAGAGCTGGACCTGCGCTATGCGCGTAAAGCTTTGGAACACGTCCATACTCTCTGGGGCCGCCCGGTGCATCTGGAAACTATTGTCGACGAGGAAGTTACCGTGTTGCGTTACGACGGCGAAGAGCATCAGGAGGAATGATCAGTTCATATTCAGCGCCTTGCCGACTGATGGATCGCGGCGCACTCGCCAGATCTTCGAATCAAGGTAATAGTGGATGAAGGCATAGCCCCAGAGAAAGGCGATGCCAAGCTGCATCGGCAATGTCTGTTCACTCGTGCCGCTGCCGCCGCCGTGGGTGATGCTGACATAACCCAGGTACTGGCGTGGTCCCTGGTAAATGATTCCGAAGAGAACCCCGAACGCGATGTAAAAAAGTAAGCGGCGACTGATCAATTCAGCCGCGCCGTATGGTTGGCGCGAAGTGGCATGCGCATCCTGCGCATGATGCTGGGAGGTTAAGCCTCCCTCACGAACCATGGGCGAGACGCCCACGCCACCTACCGCGCGAACCACGGGCGAGACGCCCGTGCCACTGCCGCCCGTGCCACTTAGTGATTGGTACTTCTTATTGTGAAACCAGATCAGACGGTGGTATTGCAGGTTGTGATAGATCGTCAAGATGGCGACGATAGCAATCGGTTTGTGCGGCATCGGCGTCAGCAGAACGATCCAATGCATCGGAATCGCCGCCGCCAGCAGCAAATACTTCGGCACGTCGAGCGCTTGTCCCAGAATCGCTCGTTGAAACTGGCGCGCCAACCAGGCGACTCCAAGGATTATCGTGCCCGCGAGCAGTAGCAGCGCCAGGCCACTCACGCTCGAGTGCAGAACGGCAGGCACGCGCGCCATCGCTTCCGGATCGCGCGCGATAAAGGCAACGAAGGGATAGTTGAAAGCAAACAATAAGAGTAGACGGTCGAGCGCGTTGTCCAACGGCGCCAGATCTCCATTCTTTTTCTTGTAAAGCACCATGAAGCCGTAGTGCTGTTTCACCAGGTGGTAATAAGCCCATAGCGCGGCGATGAAGAAGAAGACCAGCCCCGCATGCGCGAGCACCATCAGTGGTCCCACGACAAAGAAGAACAGCGAGCCCCACAACAGTCGCGCCCGGTTTCGGCGTTCCGTGCGATCGAAATAAGTACGCGAAAAAGTACCAAAGACATGCGGTGCATCGATGAGAATGGCCCAGGCCGCGACCATCGGCACCAGCGGTAGAATGCCGCTGACATATAGGGCCAACAGCGCATAACTCGACAGCACCGAACCAATGAACCAGACCAGATCGTCACGGGCTGAAATAATCCAACGCAGTGAAATAGCGCCGGCAAGGGATGGCTCAGCGACAATGTTTGCGGTTGTTTCCATGGGGATTAGACCGGAAGTTTATCCAAGTCTACAAAAGTACTTTCAAAATCGGGCGCTGAGATTCTAACATCGGTAGGATCAAAAGGAAGTGACAGAGTCGTCTCATTCTCACCCGGCTTCAACCGGGGTGAAGAAAAAAGCGTGGCACATCTGCTCTCGCTTTCGTTCACTTTCGGAAGATTAGTTCGGGAGACTCGACAAACTGAAGTTTGTCGGACTCTAAGCCTTGTTTACGGGTTCTTCGATGCTGCATCGGGGACAAGCGAGAGTCTTGCGCGTGGCATCCGTAAAACGGGCCAGCACCAGGCTTGGCAGCCGTGGTGTTTTCTTTTCAGTCTTGCCTTTGTCAAAAAAGCGCCAAATGCTACCTGTCTGCTCTCGACGCTCAGCATCTTCGGCGCTGCAATGTTTGCACAGCCAACCGTATCCGAGATTGAAGAAATGATTGGTTTCCTTCACTGGGATATTAGGGTGTAGGCGTTGGGGAATAGGGTGTAGGGACGACAAAAATCCTGGGCTGATGACGCTGGATCTGAAATAAGAAAAGCCTGTATTCGCCCCCGCGATCAGTAATGGAGGGAAGCAGATTGGGCTTGAATGTCTGTTTGAACATAGGCAGAACGCAGGCATTCAAAATGCCTCTTCATCCAGGGTGTCAATGAAAAGAAACTTGGCGTCCCAAATGTTCTGAACGAAGTAACCCCGGCGCCCTTATGTCATTCTTGAAATGGCCCGCTGACGCTGTTCAATTGTAGAACGGGCGAGGAGTAGTCGGGTGCAGAGTGTTTCGCAATTTTCAGCTACACCCTACACCCCATCTCCTACACCCTAACGTCTTATCGCGGGACGCCGGCCCTCAGGTGCTTCCGTTAAGCGCACGGTCACCGTCAATCGCTTGCCGTTGCGCATAACTTCGACCCTCACGGTTTCGCCAACCTGATGTTTGTCGAGAATACGTGAGAGGTCATCGGCGTTGCCCACTTTCTCGCCGTCGATGCCCACGATAATGTCACCCAATTCAACGTCACCGTTTTCAGTCTGGGTCAGTCCCTGCAAACCGGCGTTGGCAGCGGCTCCACCCGGCGCTACTTCCCAGATGAGAACGCCATCCGAAACCGGCATCTCTACCTGATTTTTGAGAGCAGCGACATCGCGAGTGGTGATTCCCAGTCGGGGCCGGCGCACAGTGCCAAAGCTCACCAGTTGCGGCACAATGCGTTTCGCTATGTTGACTGGAATCGCGAAGCCCAGGCCGGCCGATCCACCTGAGGGCGAAATGATCTGCGAGTTAATGCCGATCATACGACCATGTGAATCCAGCAGCGGTCCCCCCGAGTTTCCCGGATTGATCGAAGCATCCGTCTGAATTGCGCCTTCGATGAGACGATTGTTGCGCGCGCGTATCGGACGTTGTAGTCCACTAATCACCCCGGTGGTAAGGGTGCGATCAAGACCGAAGGGATTTCCAATTGCCAAAACCTTCTGGCCCACGGAAAGTTTGTCGGAATCACCAAGCGACACTGTTGTTAACGGCTCGCGCGGCTTTTCCAGCAAGCGAATCACCGCCAGATCCGTGTCGGGATCGCCTCCAACCAACTTTGCGGGGTAGGTTTTCTGGCCACCCAAACTGACTGACAGCTTCTGTGCTCCTTCGACTACGTGGTAGTTCGTCAGGATATCCCCTTCCTGGTCGAGAATTGATCCCGAGCCCGAACCCTCACGCGGTTCGACGAAGCCAAAGAAGTCGCGTGCGTAAGAAGTGGAATTGATATTAACCACGCCCGGCGCGACGACGCGGTAGATCTCGATGTTGTTGTTTTCGTCGGTCCCGGTTGCCGGATCCGCGATACCGGCCGGGGTCTTTTCCGAAAAGGCGGAACCGGAAGGCTGTAAGCGGCTGGAGATTCGATCCAGCACCGCCACGCCGGCGGCGGCGAAAAACCCTGAAATCAGGGCGATAATCAATATTTGACGTGCAGAGAGTTTATACATAATGCTTTCTCCCAAGGTATGAAATTACTGCTATAACAAGCGCTCGTAAGATGCCAACCGCATTCTTGCGGTTGTGCGAACCGGCTTTAGTGGAGCACCTAACGCCGCTGTTTCCTATCGTAATTTAGGCCGTGATTCTATCCGAGCGCAAGCTTATCCGGCCACTCCTGACTGAGCGTATAAACGTATCCCTGCCTGGCAAGGTTGCAGGTTCGGTGGTTGGACTTAAGTAAACAAAGAGATGACGGAATGAGGCAGTTCTACGAGGTAAGCCAGCACTGCCTCTGGCGCGTGCCAGCCAAGCGCTGATAAACCTGTCACCACGTGGACACCCATTAACGCGAAGTAGATTCCGAGGACCAATTTGAGGCCGCGGCGGGCAATCGGCAGGTGCGCACAACGATAAAGAATGTAAGCCGCGAAGGCTCCAATCGCCAGCTTGGTAAAGAGAAAGGGCGCCTCGCCCAAATTCAGGACCCGGGCCATTAACCCGTTACCTTCAGTCGCAACGTTCAGACGCACCCAGAGAATGGTTAATTGGGCGTCCAGCCAGTTCAGCGCGAACAGTAGAAGGCTTTTATTCAGCGGGCTCACCAGATATTCCTCGTTTACCGTGACATCAAACAGACTCCGACTTATTTACGCCAGAACCTCTAAACCGCGTGGTCCAGAGGTCCTGACGTTACGAGAGGAACGAGACTCGTACCGTTGTGCCTAAGGAAAACATGCAATACAGCTCCGCTTCCGAAAAGTCCGACAAACTTGAGTTTGTCGATATCGCAGAACAAGTCTCGCCTCCCGGTACCGGACCGGTCCGGATCAAGAAGTTAAGTCCGTGCCACCTGAACGGTCGACAAACTGAAGTTTGTCGGACTGACAAATTCTTTAACGAACGTTATGCGGCGTATTATAGGACCATTAGGAGAGAGCGCAAAGGCCAACATGAGTCTGTCAATTGCTGAAGCGATACTGGAGGCAACCAGGGCACTGCAGAGTGCCGGCATTTCCGAACCCCGGCGTCAGGCGTCGTCGCTGCTGGCAAACGTGTTAAAAGTGGATCAGACTTTTCTCATCACACGTGCCGAGACAAAGCTGACGCCGCGGGAACTCGATTCGTTTCGCCAGGGAGTGGGTCGGCGGGCCCGCGGCGAGCCGCTCCAGTACATCAAGGGGTTTCAAGAATTCTTTGGGCTCGATTTCGAGGTTAATCAGAATGCTTTGATACCCCGACCTGAGACTGAGTTGCTGGTCGAAACCGCGCTTGGTCTGGTGGCAGATGCGAGCGCTTCGCCTTTCATCTGCGAGATCGGCGCGGGCACGGGCTGCATCTCAATTTCGCTTCTGCACAAGCGACCGCGAGCGAGAGCAGTCGCGGTTGACATCTCTCCGTCGGCTGCCCGGCTCGCCTCTCGAAATGCCGCTCGGAATGAGATCGGCAAAGGAATGTCGATTATGGTCGCAGATTGTTTTGCGGCATTTCATGTAAGACCTGTTTTTGATTTGATTGTTTCCAACCCACCCTACATCGCGGACCGGGATTGGGAAGGTTTGCAGCGCGAGGTTCGGGAGTACGAGCCACGGCTGGCGCTGACCTCCGGCAGCGACGGTCTGGCGATGATTCGGCGTCTGATTCTTGAAGCTCCCGCTTTCCTGCTTAAGGGCGGCCACCTGTTGCTCGAAATCGGCTACGACCAAGGAGTCGCGGTTGAGCAAATGATCGACCCGCGCGTTTGGAAACTGGTTGCCATACACAATGATCTGCGAGGCATCCCTCGCACCGTGGTGCTGCGGAAGCAGTAGCGCTCCAGTCCGACAAACTTCAGTTTGTCGTTGAGTTTCCCAAGGGCCGCTGGACCAGTTACACAAACTCGACGGACTAAGGTAACTCTGGATTCAGGCCTTTTTTCAGCTTGTCGATCACGCGCGACAGGCTGCCAGCCTGTCGGGCTGCGCGAACACACAGAGTTGGCAGCCTGTGGTACTAACGACAAACTGAAGTTTGTCGGACTTTCTTCACAAAACTTTCTGCCACAACCTCAATTCCCGTGGTGTCTACTTCGGCAGAGCGGAAAAAACCAGCGCGAACTTTTCGGCATTAGACAATTTGCTTTTGAGGAGAATCTGCTATGAAAAAATGGCTCGGATACACTTTGCTAATCCTCGCTACAATCAGTTTCACGGCGGCGGCGGGACTGGCCCAGAAGAAGGCCGATGGTCCCATGGAATGCCGCGATTCCTGGAACAATGACCGGCTGCAAAACCATTGTGAAATCAGGGAACAGACTTTGCCCGTGGGCGGCATGATTACGGTTGACGCGGGCAGGAACGGCGGCGTTTCGGTGAAAGGGTGGGACAAGGGCGAGATTCTGGTGCGTTCGCGTGTGCAAACCGCAGCGCCCACTCAGGCCGAAGCCGAGGAACTGGCGAAACAGGTTAGGATCGACACCGGTGGATTGCGAATTCACTCGTCGGGGCCCGCTGACCAGCGCGACTTTAACTGGTCGGTGAGTTACGAGATTTTTGTTCCCCGCCGCTCTGATTTGTCGCTTGAATCGCATAACGGCGGCATTTCGATTTCAGACGTAAATGGAAAAATGGAATTCAGTGCCATGAACGGCGGCGTCTCATTGCGTCGCGTCGGCGGCAACGTGCATGGCAGCACTACCAACGGTGGCGTTGCAGTCGAACTCAGCGGAGATCGTTGGGATGGGGAAGAGCTTGATGTGAAAACTACCAATGGCGGCGTCAGCATGTCCGTGCCGGAAAACTATTCGGCCCATCTTGAGACCGGGACCGTAAACGGAAATGTCAGCGTCGACTTTCCCGTCACCGTCCAGGGACGCATTACCAAAGAGCTTTCCGTGAATCTGGGCTCTGGCGGGCCGACGGTTCGCGCCATGACGACAAATGGCGGCATCCGTCTGAAGCGGTCGACCGCGAATTAGTACAATAGGCTGCCAGCCTGTTACCAGCTTTCGTTACGAGGTTCTCTGACGAAGAACGGCAGGCTGGGCAGCCTGCGTTACAAGCTGCTGTACGACTTGACGGTCCGAACTGCCGTAGTTATTCTTTGGCGGTGCTAGAGCACACGACAATCAAGAAGATGATTAACCGACGCCACAGCTATTACTACTATTACGGCCCGCTCTCCACGTGGAGGGACGGTCGGGTAATGGGCTGTCGCGGTGTGATCATGTAACACTAAGACAAGTTTCCAGAAACCGGCCATCGGTCCTTCCACAAGGGAAGGATCGATGGCCTTTTTTTGTCCGACGAACTTCAGTTTGTCGTCGTTGGCATTAGCGCATACTTTCGAGGGAAATTTTTGTTGAGCCATCAGAGAAGGAAGTTTGCGCTATCCAATCAAACGACAAACTGAAGTTCGTCGGACATCAGGAGTCAAATCATGACGAGACAACACTCAACGCTACTGGCTGATCATGTTGACGTCCGCATTGTGACGGCAAGTGCAGATCAGGAAGACCAGCCGCTCGCGGATCGCAATACCATTGTTCAGCTCGATCCGGACCACCCGGGGTTTCGCGATGCGGAGTACCGGGCCCGTCGCAACCGTATTGCCGAGATCGCCATGACCTATGAACCGGGAACTCCGATTCCTCACGCACTATACACGGACGAAGAGCATGAGGTTTGGGGCACGATCTGGAAGGCGTTGCAGCCCGCACATCAGGAACACGCCTGCGCGGAATACCTGGCGGCCTTGCGTCGTCTGCAGTTTGATGCCCATCAGATTCCGCAACTCAGCGTCGTCAATGAACGAGTCCAGGCGATCAGCGGATTTCGGCTCGAGCCGGTCGCGGGACTGGTTGAGCCGCGTGTCTTTCTGGAGTCACTGGCCCACGGCGTGTTCCTGTGCACGCAGTACATTCGCCATCATTCGACACCGCTCTACACTCCCGAGCCTGATGTGGTCCACGAGATAATCGGGCATGGCGTGACTCTTGCCAGTCCACCATTGGCGGAACTAAACCGACTTTTCGGCGCTGCTGTCGAGCGCACCCGGTCAGCGGAAGCGTTGGATCGGTTGGCTCGTATCTATTGGTTTACGATTGAGTTCGGCGTGTTGCGTGAAGCGGGAGCGTTGAAAGCCTACGGCACCGGGTTGTTGTCCTCAGCCGGTGAGCTCGAGGCCATGCACAATGCCGACCTGCGTCCGCTTGATCTGGATGTTGTGTCCCAAACAGAGTACGACCCCACCCACTTTCAGCCGGTGCTGTTTTGTGCCGAGTCATTTGCTGCGATGCATCAGATGCTGCGGGACTATCTTGCCCCGTGGAAATGAGTGATTGGTGAAACACCATCTGGAGTGAACATAAGGTTGAGAAATCTGAGGCTCTCGGGATAATGCTCTGCGATCCTCAGTTTTCAGACTGAACCAGCATTAAAAAAGGCCGCTTCACTAACTGAAGCGGCCTCTTGCTTTTGTACGTTGTTCAATCTCAATCGCCGGACGCGTGCACCGGTTCGGCTGGGGCAGCAGGCGGCTTGATGTAATGCAGTTGGGTTGCGTCGATCATGTTGAGACCTTTTTCGCGGACGCTGGTAAACCCGGGCACAATCTCTTTCTCAAATGGATCCATGCCCTTGCGATTGCGCTTGTAGCCGGTGAAATCCAGGTACATGTGCTTGCGAATGAAGCGATCCGGCACGCCCGCAAAACGCGCTAACGGATACTTGATCTGCCGGCCGAAAAGCTTCTTGCCGAGCATGTTGTAATAAATCGGCACGCCCAGCGAGAACTTCGCATTCGCACGCGACCCGCGGTACCAGAACTCGAGATTGTATTTCCAGCAGGTGAAGAAAAACTCCCACTGTAGATCCGTCATGTCGAGCAGCTTCGCGCCTTCCTTCTTTTTCATGCGCGTGTCTTCGAGCGGGACGAAGAACGTGGGCACGAATGTTCCCTTGGCGTGACGCAAATCATAGAGCAGATCGAGGGACGCTTTCGTGTCGGCGTCTGTTTCTCCGGGCAGACCAATGATGAACGTGCAGAAGGGGAACCAGTTGTGCTTGTTCAGCGTCTCCATGCCCTTCAGAATGACGTCGCGCCATTGATACCCTTTGTACGGATAGGCTTTGCCTTTCATGTACGTGTCGAAGAGACGGGCGCTGCCGGTCTCGAGGCCGATGATTGGGTCGGCGGCGCGGCGATCCGGATCGGTTGAGTCTTTGTGCTGCACGTGCGAATGCGGTACGAGCAAAGGCGTCAGTCTTTCGATGATGCTGGGGTCTTTGACGACCGGCGCCATTGTGATATGCGACGTCTGGATCGTTTCGATGCCGGGCACTGAGAGGATGCCGCTGAAGAGTTTCTCCAAAGCAGGAATATTGGTCTCGAAGTTTGCCCCCTGTTCGTAAAGGAACATGTCCTCGGACGAGATCATGATCTCGGTGGCGCCCTCCTGGGCGTTGACCCTGACGCTATCCAGAATATGTTCCAGCGGGAACGAGCGCCCTACCTTAGTTGCTGGTCCACAAAACTGGCAGCCACGTCCGCAGCCACGCGTGATCTCAACGACACCAAACGTCGAGCGATGCTTAACCACCGGTATTTCTTCGACGGTCGGTTGCGTGTCCTTTGCCAGCTTGATGATTCTCGGCAGACTTGGATCGCCACGCATGATGCGCTCGAAAAGATCGCCAAACACGCGTTCGATCTCGCCATCGATCAAATAGTCGATCTTGAACTCATCGAGACGATTGGCCCTTTCCAATTGCCAGGCGCCCGGACCACCTACCACGATCTTGGGTTTGTATTTCTCGATGATTGGATGCTTGACGATCCTGAGAAACTGGTGCGCGTTAAGCGGCATGTTGTTCTCGCCAAAAATTTTGGCATAGATATCCGTTGCATACGAGATGCCCAGCGGATTGTGCGCATGAATCGCGATCAGTTTGGTCTCGGGACCAACAAACTTTTCCAGGTTATCGACGTAGCAGGTGACGACGTCCTCTTCGGGATACTCACGCAACAACAGAGTCTCAACCATGCGCAGTCCGTTAGGAACGTACTTCGCGCGGCCATCCGGCCATGATTCATTTTCGAAAGAAACTTTATTGAAGAAGGTGTCGGCGAACTTTTGCGGGACAGTGGCGGACATCATCTGTTGCCAGATGCTGTGATGCCACTCGCTCGCTTCGGTGGATGAAGCTGTTAGGACGATTAATGGTGAACCCACAGGGGGAACGCCTCCTAATATGAAGCTGAGTTAGGTAACTCCAGGTGCTATGATCTCCGCTGACTCGAATGACATGCCCTGCTTGGGGAATAGGAGCGCAATTCTAGCACCAGAATTCCAACCTTGCCAACAAATTAACGGCCGCAGCTAATGATGCATTTACAATGGTTAAACCCCCGAACTATTTCTCCAGACGCTTTCCGGCTGTAGTATCATCCTCACAGGTCAGCCAAAACGACCGCCCAAAGATTCTAATCAATTAGCGAAGTATATTTTGGAAGGCACTACGAGCGAGACTGAGAAGATAGAACCACCAGTGAAGAATCCTCACGCTCAGGCGCTTGGCAAATTGGGAGCGAGCAAAGGTGGACAGGCGAGAGCTAAGAGTCTCTCTGCCCACGAAGCGGATCCGCTATCGCGAAGAAAGCCGCCAAAACTCGCTGGGCAAATAAATCTCTTGACTCTCTTGCAATATGGTACCGCATGCGGTACCATGCGCAACGGTGGTTGTCCCCGTCGCCTTCCTTAGCTTGCCCTCCCTAACAGAGATGGGTGACGTGTCAACATGGCCAAATGCGAGAAGCTGTTACTCAAAGCAAGAAATTCTCCCGAAAATCTTAGATTCGCAGAGGTTTGCTCTTTGGCAACGTGCTACGGCTGGGTGTTAGTCGGCGGGTCTGGGGCGCACCGTGTTTACATGAACGGAGCGATAGGGAACGCGGTCGGCTCGATGATGAATTTTCAATCACGAAAAGGTAAAGCCAAGGCGTACCAAGTTAAGCAACTTCTGGACGCCATTGACGGTCTGAATCATGGCTAACAAATATTCTTTCAACATTGCATGGAGCGAAGAAGATCAGGAGTACGTCGCTACGTGTCCTGCTTTCCCAGGTCTGTCGGCTTTGGGTGAAACTGAAGCAGAGGCACTAGATGAAGCCAAGCTGGCTTTAGATCTTTTTATGCGAGCTTGCACAGCCAAGAATGTTCCGCTTCCCAAACCCGACTTGGCGGACGGATATAGCGGCCAGTTTCGGGTTCGGCTACCAAAATCGCTTCACCGTCAAGCCGCACAGCTAGCTGCCACTGACGGCATTAGTCTTAACCAGCTTGTGATCAGTTCTGTTGAGCAGAGAGTTGGGGCAAAGCAAGTCGGAATGCGTATGATCTCGGAACTAAAGCAAGCGTTCGCGCAACATTCAAGTCAGCTTAACTTCGTCGTTGCTACTGCTCTAAGTTCTAATGAGCATGTTACCTCTTTAGAGGTTGTCAACACCGAAACGTCATCCACGCGAACAGAGAAAGTTGTCATGATCAGCCATCTAGCAAAGGGCTCTCTTGGACGTGGAAATTGAGAGATTCAAATAGTCATGCCTGAAGCAAATCAAATTGGATATTCCTTCAAAGAGTTAGCTACGCTGATGATTCGTGACCGAGATATTCACGAAGGTTATTGGGGTGTCTTCGCGCGGTTTGGCATCACCGCTACTAACTTCGGTGCGTCCGAAGCCGACATCAAACCGTCTGCAATAGTTCCGATAGTAGAACTCGGCCTTCAGAAATTCGAGGAACTAAATAACCTCTCCGTTGACGCGGCAAAGGTGAACCCGCCTAGCTCTCCTTCCAGTAGCAAGCGGCCCGCAAAAGGCCGCTAAGAACTCCCCCTCAATTTGACGAAATAAATCGGCTCTTGATTTGGCGGTGACCGGTCACGGCTTTGGTCGCTGCGAGCTGTCGCGGCACGCCTCGGAAGAGGCCTCATCGACGAAACGCGGCGGCGAGCCGCCACGGGCCAAAGCGGTGACCGGTCACCGCACTCCAAATTAGGCCGCTATTAACGCCCGAGTGATTGAGTCTTCAGGATTACATCGCCGGTCTTTCTTCGAGGTTTATTCATTGTTCGGTAACACAGACCCAGTCCGGCCACAAACATGAAAGCGCCGGCGATCGCCGGGCCGAGATGGACCAGATCGTTGTATCCTACCGCGGGGTGAACTCCGATGGCCGTCGCAAATCCCACCAGGCCTGCGAAACAGAGCACTTGCCACAGACTCCGGGACGGTCGCCCGCACCAGACGCAGAACAAAACAGTAATCCCCACAGTACAAATCGCCCCACCAAAGCCCGCCCGGTCATGTGCGATCAAAGGTATCAAGCGCGGACTGATTGCCTGGAGTTTGGCAGCAGTAACTCCCATAAACTGCAAGTCCTGAGGCACGAAGACGCTTGTCATGCCTACCGTCATTACCGTGAGGCCGCCGGCTATCATGCCGCCGGCCGTGGCCAGCAGCAGCGCTTTGCCCAGGCCGAAAGGCGAGCGCCAAATCACTTTCGAACCGGACTGCAAGAGTGTCCTAATCCCTCTGGGCTTAACCAGTGAAGAAAAACTTCGCGCCAACCCGCCGACAAAAAAGGGCAACAACAACAGGGTTCCCGCTCCATGCCAGGTGTCCAGGTAACCGTAACCAAGGTAAGCCAGAAAGCTTCCGAAGCCGGCGAGCCCGCTGACCACAAACAGCCACCAGGCCCACGCCTCGCCTTTTTTTAGCGGAAATTCGGCCAGCCACATGTATAGGGCGCCCACGGCAATCAGCGCCCCACCGAAGGCGACGCGATCGTGGAACATGAAGTAAACAATGCGACAGTTATCGATGCCGCAAAGTTGCTCGGCGGTGATGCCCAGAAACTGCACATCATGCGGGAGAAAGTGTCGCGTGGCTGAAAGGAACAAGGCGAAGCCGCCAGACAAGATGAGCCCCAGTCCAATGAAAAGCAACAGCGGACGACCGTCACCTATCAACGCTGAGAAGATTCCCCTATTGTCTCTAACTTCCGTTTGCATCTCTTTGATGTAATTCGGATTTGAGTGAAGCCACGGCAATCGTGGATGCCAATCCATCCACGCCGGTCTCGCCATCAGCGTTCAAATAAAAAGAAGCGCGCTCATAAAGCGGACGCCGTTCGTAGTAGAGCCGTTCCGCCTGTTCTCTGTCAGGAGCCAGCGGACGCCCCGTGTCGCCGGCGCTAATCCGCTCCCAGCACAAAGCAAACGGCGCATCCAACCAAACAGAGAAGCCACTGTGCGCCGCTATCAAATCACGGTTCTCCTGCCTGGTCCATGCGCCGCCACCCAGGGCAACTACCAGATTCGGACCCAGGCCGAGGGCCCGAAGCAGGTGTCTTGTTTCAATTTCACGAAAGGCTGTTTCTCCGTCCTGTTCGATGATCTCTTTTGCCGAGCGCTGCTCTGATTCGGCGATAAGTTGATCGAGATCGATGACAGGGCAGTTCAGCAAGCGCGCCAGGGCCAAGGCTACAGTGGTCTTGCCCGCAGCCATAAAGCCGGTAATTACAATTGGCTGGTTCATTGGAAGATTGCCCGCCGGGCAGGCGACCATGCCTGCGGCTCAAACGCGACTCTGCACCACTGAATCGAGCAAAGAAAAAAATTCCGGGAAAGATACTGCCACGCAGTCGGCGCCCGTTAGTTCTGAATCGTCATTGGCCAATAAGGCCCCCACGGTAAACGCCATGGCGATGCGATGATCGCCAAAGGAATCGAGCGGCGCGCCTTTGAGAGCAGTCGGACCCGTCACCGCCAAGCCATCCTCGAACTCTTCGACCAGCGCGCCCATAGCGCGCAAGTTGTTGACAGTCGCAGCAATGCGATCGGTTTCTTTCAGGCGAAGCTCGCCCGCGTCGCGGATTTCGAGGCCACCGGCGAGCTGACTTCCCATCACCGCCAGCAAAGGCAATTCATCGATCAATGGCGCGATTAACGGACCAGCCACACGAGGGGGCCGGTTCGAATCAGCCGGTCGCTTTTCTACTTTGCCGCTGATCAGAATGTCCCCCTTTGGCTCATTACAATCTTCGCGTGGATTTCTGATTTCGATAGCGAATCCGAGCGAGCTCAGCAGCGTCAGGATCCCTGAGCGAGTCGCATTGAGGCCCACGTTGTCAATTCGCAATTGCGAATCGGGCAACACGGCCGCGACGCCAATCAGAAACGCAGCAGACGAAATGTCTCCGGGAATATTTACATCTCTGGCTGCATAGCTCACGGGTCCGTTGATAGCTATCGTGATCGCGCCGTCGACGCCGGCCTGTGTCTCGAGTGGCACGCCGAACCAGCGGAGCATCCGTTCGGTATGATCGCGAGTTGGACCAAGACGCTCGACCACTTCGGTGCGGCCCTGAGCTTTCAGCGCAGCCAGCAGTATGCAGGATTTCACCTGGGCGCTCGCGACCGGCAATACGTAGTGAATCGGCTGTAGAGTTTTTGAACCCTCAATTCGCAACGGCGGACGGTTGTCTGTGGCGTGTACGCTCGAGCCCATCAGGCTCAGCGGTTCGACTATTCGCTTCATCGGCCGCGAACATAATGAAGCGTCGCCGGTCAGCAGCGAATCGAAGGACTGTCCAGCGAGGACGCCGGCCAACATACGCATGGTCGAACCGCTATTGCCGCAATCCAGCGGCATCGTCGCAGCATTGAGTCCGGTCATTCCCCTGCCACCGATGAGCACCTCGCTGTTCTGTTGCTGAATGCTTACACCAAGGCCGCGCAAGCAAGAGAGGGTTGAGGCGCAATCCTGACTGGTTGAGTAATTGGTAAGACGCGATGGGCCCTCGGCCAGGGCAGCAATTATCGCCGCGCGATGAGAAATGGACTTGTCGCCCGGCACGCTAACTCGTCCGCTAATTCGCATAGCCGGTTTGATTTTCATCGCTCCATCTTAACCTGAATTTGTAGTTAGTCTGCGCTGGTTGAATGGCATTCCACGCACGCGCAAGCCCGGGAGCCCCAGCGAAACAGCTCCGCTGAGGTGGTCTTACAGCAGACGTTGCAGAAGACCACATGCGGGACTTGAGACTATGGCCCGCAGATCAGCCGATACCGATGCAGTTCGGCATCCGAGAGCAGTTTGTCACTCAATTAGAGATCCGGGAACCTTAGCGACCGGGTCACCTGGGATAGCCTTCAAGCCTTCAAGTCGTAAGAAATCCAAATTCATCGTTTGTTGATGGCCACGCGGCCAAACCCGCTCGCTAAGGCTCCCGGTTCTGTAATTGAGTTGTACTCCGCACGCCATCAAACTGAATCAGTACCGTGCCGGTCAGTAGTGCTCCGTTAGTGTGTTGCTGAGAAAGAAAGGACTGCCCGGCGAGTTACTGCGAGGCAATGAGGTCAGTACCACCTGCGGTAGCGGGTGGGTTGTCGTTGGAGCAGCAATAACGCCGAGAGGATCTGGTTTGCCCAGCG
>JAOAPY010000034.1 GCA_025463135.1 Acidobacteriota bacterium | reverse complement strand
CAGTACCACCTCGCGGTAGCGGGTGGGTAAGTGATGGAGCAGCTATAACGCCGAGAGGATCTGGTTGCGCCCAGCGATCTTGTTGGGAGCAGACCCACCCGCTACCGCGTGGTGGTACTGACCTCATTGCCTTCGAAGAGGTGCGAGTTGAGTAATGAGGGCAGTACCGGGAGCCGAAGCGACCGGATCCTACGCTCAACTTGCATTAGACGCTTCCACGGAGAGAGATTCCTTTAAGGATCAGCTTGACTAGTTGGATCCGGCGCACCGCCGGTTCTCTAAACAACCTTTCTTGTTAAGGGCCAGTAGGGTGCCGATTGATCGCAAACCACACCGCCATGAAGCTCGTTCGTTGCAATCATTGAACAGGACGGCTACGATGTTTTTTCGCGAGAGCACTATCAGATCAAATACTTTGCAGAGGTAAGAAATATGAAATTCCCGGGTGGCTTGAACATTCAACAGATGATGAAGCAGGCGCAGTCGATGCAGGAAAAGATGAGCAAGGAAATGGCGGAACTGCGAGTCGAGGCTTCGTCCGGCGGTGGTGTGGTTACCGTTCAGATGCAGGGCAATCACGAGATCCTGTCGCTCAAGATCGACCCCGAAGCCGTTAAGGAAGGCGATGTCGAGATGCTGCAGGACATGATTCTGGCAGCTATCAACGAAGCCAACCGTAAGGTCGATGAAGCCATGAAAGGCAAGATTGGCGGGATGCTGCCGCCCGGACTGGGCGGGTTGCTCGGTTAACTTGAGCTGCGTGAATTCGGTCTTTGGTTTTGGGTCTTTGGTCTTTGGTATTTTCCTCCAATAATGAGTAGCAGAATTACCAGAGACAAAAACCAAAAGGCAAAGACCCAAGACCTAAACTCAAAATGCTTGAATACGCCGAACCTGTAACCAAGCTCATTGACGAATTCAAACGCCTGCCGAGCATTGGGCAAAAGTCTGCCCAGCGGCTGGCCTTCCACATCATGCGCATGCCCGAGGCAGAGGTCGAACGGCTGGTTTTGGCAATGCGTGAAGTGAAGCAGCGAATAATCCTTTGCTCAGTTTGCAACAATCACACAGAGCTCGATCCCTGTCGCTTTTGCTCTTCGCCGACTCGCGATCACGGCGTTATCTGCGTGGTCGAAGAACCGCACAGTCTGGTCGCGGTCGAAAAGACGCGCAGCTTCAAAGGTGTCTATCACGTGCTGCACGGCAGCCTGTCACCCATTCGCCACATCGGCCCCAGCGATTTGCATCTCGCCAATCTTTTGCCGCGCTTAAAACCTGAAAATAACGAGGGCGTCCAGGTAACCGAGATTATTCTCGCCACCAATCCCACCACTGAAGGCGAAGCCACCGCCAACTATATCGGTCGTTTGTTAAAGCCGCTCGGTCTGCGCGTCACGCGCATCGCCATGGGCATGCCGGTCGGCAGCGATCTGGAGTATGTCGATGAAGTAACTATGGATAAGTCGCTGGCAAACAGGCACGAGATCTAAAAAGAAAAGAAGGCAGAAGGCAGAAGGCACAAGACGTAGATAGAAGTGATCCGACCTTTTGGTGTGATCTGAGCCGTTACTAAAAGTTCTGCCTTCTGCCTTCTGCCTTCGGCTTTTCAGAACCGGACGTGCTCGACCGGCGCCCCGTCCTTGCAGTCGCCGCATGAATCACCTTCGTCATAAAAGTGCGCGTCGAACTCGACCAGTGATTTGATCGGGACGCCATTGATCTCTTCGGGAGCTGAGGTGAAGCGGACGATGGCGCCGCAGCCGATGGCTTCGGCACCGAGCGCTTTGACTAGTTCAGCCGTCTCTTCGATCGCGTGGCCGCTGCGAATAATATCGTCGACCATGATGCAGGGATTGATCTCACCCTGATTCACATATTGGCGAAACATGCGCTTGCCGCTTTCCTGCTCAGCCCAGTAGATCTGTTCCGCGCTGAGTGCATCGCGCACGCCGAAGGCCACCGGGATGCCGCCTGAACTGGGACTGACGACTGCAATCTTTGGCAGGCGACTTGAAATATCCCGATCCAGGCGAAACTTTCGGCTCAGGGCCACCGCCAGCACGCGGGCTGTGTCGTAGTAACGAAACGCCAGCGGCATCTGAAAATAATGCGGTGAGTGCTTGCCGTTCGGATAGACAAAATGGCCCTCGCGAAAGGCACCCGTCTTTTTCAGGATTTGCAATATGGAATCCGGTGTCGGAATCAGATCGATCATGGTTCGCTCCTTACTGAAGAAGATCAGTAGTCGGTGGTCGGTACTTAGTTCTTGGTTCTTACTAAGAACTAAAGGACCATTCCACCGTGCCACTAACAACTGATGCTGATTACTGATTACTGATCACTGTTTTACCACTGAGCGCGTGTTCTATCAACCAGCGTTGATCCTCTGACAATGCTTCGGGCAACGCCTGCAGCGGAAACCAGTCAGCCTGTTCTACTTCAACACTCCGCGGACGCGCCTCTCCTCGCGAACGGCAAAAAAACATGATTTCAATCTGCCGGGTGCGTTTTAATGTTCTGATAAAGGCTATCTCGACCTGCGACAATTCGAGACCCACTTCTTCGCGCAACTCGCGCCGCAATGCCGCTTCCGGCTGCTCTCCTGCCTGAACAAAACCGCCGGGAATTCCCCAGCCGCTGCCGGCGCGAAACACGTGCTTGAGCAGCAGCACTCGGCCCTGATCGTCCAGGACAATCGCTCCCGCAGTGGCGCTGAAGCGAGTATTTGTAAACCGCGAGAACCAGCGCCGCATCGTCTTCGGCGTGAGTCGGAACAGCAACCCCAAAAAACCTTTCAGCATTTGTTTTAAAACTTGATCCTGGTTCTTCGGACTTAGTCCTTTGTACTTTGTTTCCTTCCGCGGAAATCGTCAAGGTTCCCAGGAGAAAGAAAGAACCAGGTACCAGGACCTAAGAACCCATGCTACTTCGAGCATTGACCATCACGTATCGCCTGGCGCACAAGTGCGCTTTCTAAAACGGGATGATGCGGGAGTGCCTCAAGCTTCTTTTTAAAAAGAACCAGGTAGCAAGAACAAAATACAAAGAACAAAAAACCGGGTAGTGCTCCATTAAGGTGTTGCCAAAAAAGGGGACGGTTCGAAAGCAATGAGGTCAGTACCACCCTGCGGTAGCGGGTGGGTCTGCTCCCGAACAAGATCGCTGGGCCAACCAGATCCTCTCGGCGTTATTGCTGCTCCAACGACAACCCACCCGCTACCGCAGTTGGTACTGACCTCATTGGCTCGCAGTAACTCGCCGGGCAGTGTTTTCTTTCTCAGCAACACGCTAACGGAGCACTACTAAAAACCGCTCTTCATTGACGCACCATTCCGACTCTCTGTAAGATTTGGCTATGTCCGCAAACGTTTCCAACAAAAGCGTAAACGAACCCGCCGCCGCGGCACCGGCTGTTCCAAAAAGAATTACCAACGCGCAGACAGTCTGCAACGAAAAAAATGAAAAGGGAAAACTCTGCAACGGACATCTGAAGCAGTTGCGAACCGCAGGCGAGCCGTCTGAAGTCCATTTGCGCGGCGACGACGTGTTGTCGAAATGCCAAACGTGCGGCACGCTTTACATGGGACCGCCGCTGGGCCATGTGCGCGACCCGAATAAGCAAACACGTTTTGTGGAAGCCGAATTGACCGCGCTGTTGCAAGCCGCGGGCGGCACCATGCCCGTAATCAAGAAGAATGAAAAAGGCGTCTATGTGATGGTCGAGTCGACTGTCGAAGCTGGTCCGGCAAAGCCCGCGGCGACGGCGGCAAAGCCTGCTCCCGCCAAAGTCGCTGCGCCTTCCGGGCAACCCGCTGATGTGAAAGCGGTAGCCCAGGCAATCGCTTCCAAGCCGGCGGCGCAAAAGGCGTCGGCGGAACTTAATCGCCAGCTATTCAAACGTTCGACTTACGCTGGTGTAGTTGATACGGGACCAGTCACCGGCGAGACTTTCGAACAAAAGTGTGAGCGTCTGAAAAAAGTTTCCGCTGCCGCCAAACAGCGAGCGGAAGAAGGTGGTGGCGCGCCGGAGGTGGAAACATTCCGCGATTCTTCGCCCGACGCCGATCTACATCGACCCGCTGCCGAGGCCCAGGCGGCCACCGGCTCGGCTTCGGCAGCGCCGCTTAGTCCGGCCGCCGCGACCGCTTCACCGGTTGCGGGAGCAGAGACTCCAGCAGACCTCGCGCCGGACAGCGTTCCTTCCGCGGCAGCGCATAAGCCCAGCGGTGAGCCCGATCGAACCTTAGCGAAGCGATCGACTTACTGTGGGGTTGTCGACACGGGACCAGTGCCTGGCGAGAGTTTCGAAGAAAAGATAGAACGTCTGGCAAAAGTTTCGGCCGCCGCCAAGCAACGCGCCGATGAAGGCGCGCAGTGAGGCTGCCTCGCTGAATACCCCCAGCGGCAGCTGGGAGTATTCACCAGGGAAGTCATTGATTTTACTGTAGGTGGGATCTGAACGATACCTCAGCTACCGCAGAGGATATTGAGTGAGATATATCGCACTCTAGCTCTCATTCACCACCAATCCCTCGCGCGCCACGGTCCACCGCAGCACTTCAACACCTTCTTCATTCGCCAGGGCGGCTTCCACATCCTGCTTTCGTCCTTCGGCGCAGAGAAAAGCGATACAGCCGCCGCCACCGGCGCCGCAGACTTTCGCCGCTTCAGCGCCGTTAGCCAACGCCTTGTCGATCAGCATGTCCATCTGTGGCGTGGTGATGTTGGGCGCGAGCTGTTTGCGATTGGGATGCGCGCGCCGCATAGAGTCGGCGATACCTTTCCAATTGTCCGCCAGCAATAGTTCCCGCATGCGTACGGCAGAATCGCGAATTCCTTCAAACAGCTGGAACAGTTCCGGGTCGCCGTCAATGTGGCGCTTGAACACTTCCCAGTTGTTGATGCCCGACAGGCGCGGCTCGCCCGTATAACAGATCGCCATCCGGCGCTCCAGCTCCGCCACGTTAACGTCCAGGGCCTCGCGCTCGATGTGGTCGGGACGAAAATGAATACACGAGACTGACCCATACTGCGCCGGGTAGTAATCCTGAAATCCTGCCGGCACTTTGATCACAGTCGTTTCAATGTTAGCAGCCAGGCTCACGAACTCACTTTCGTCATAGCGATTGCCGGCCAGTCGATTGAGCGCGCCGACGCAGGCGATATTAAGAGCTGAAGAACCTGCCAGGCCTGCGCCTGCCGGGGCTTCGCTGTAGGCCGTCAAATGAAATCCCGTATTTGGTTTGAAGAAGTGGACCAGCTTGGAGATTAGTTCCAGGCGTTTGTCGTGTATCAGATCTTCAATGGTGTCGAGCGAGCTTTCAAAGGCCACGTCGCGGTCGCGCGATTCGAGGATGATCTTGTCGTCGATGCGAGTTTCAATGCGGCAATGGGCGCGTAACGAAAGCGCAAAATTAACGGTCGAAGCGCCCGGATGAAAAAGATAGAGTGGCCAGATGTCGATAGTTCCACCGGCCAAGTCAACACGTGTAGGAGCAGATGATTCAATTATCACAATTGGTTTCGATTTCAGATCTCAGACTGCTTTGTACCGCAGGCTGCCAGCCTGCAGTTATTAATGACGAGGCCTGTTTGCGCCAACCAGCAGGCTGGCAGCCTGCCGTACTTTTGGATTGCAGAGTTCAGACCGTGGATTCAGAACATTGATCGAAATTTTGCGTTCCGGACCTCAAATCCGAAGAATCCGAGATCTGAGATCTGAGATCTGAGATCTGAGATCTGAGATCTCAGATAATCTCAAATCTGAAATCTAATCGCGCTCTATCTTGCGCTGCGAAGCCTTCTGGCCGGACTGGTCTTCCTTGCGGCGCGGCAGTTGTTGCTTGAAGGGTATCCGATCCTGAAGTTCCTGCAACTTTTCCTGCGCCGCCTGCTCAAACTCCTGGAAGCGCTCAGGGTTTACCTCTTCGACTTTCTTCGAGAGCCAGAACCGTTCGGCCAGATAGAAACAAACGATCCCCGTCACGACAATTACGAGAAGGATTTTCCCCAGCCGATGAAAGTCACCAATGATGCCAATAACCGCGCCACTAAAAAAGTAGCCGGCCCCGCTCAGGACGAAGACCCAAAGAAAACAGCTGGCCAGCGAAAGAAAAAAGAAACGCAGGTAAGGCATACGACCGACGCCATAGAAAATGCACGACGCCCAACGCAGTCCATAAATGTATTTGGAAAGAAACAGCGAAAGCCCGCCAAACTTTTCGGTAAGCCGTTCAATGCGCGGCTGGGTCGCGCGATAAAACCGCACTCCTCGAATGCCCTTACAAAATCCCCGGCCCAGCAGATAGGCAATATTGTCACTTGCCGCGCCACCCAACGTTCCCCACACCAGTACCTGAAAAAAACTGTAGTCTCCAAAGAAATGACTGTGCGCTAATACCCCGGCCAGCAGGAGCGTGATGTCGCCCTCAATCATCACCAGTAGTAAAACAGCGTAGAGACCATACTGAAAGATGAGGGTGTAGAGAAAGTCGAGATTATGCATGAATCCGAGATGATCAATGATTGACGCTGGGGCAGTTAAGACTCTATTCGTGGTCTTTGTATCTGGTCCTCTAAATTGTACATGCGGATAGTGATCGCATTTCCAGGCCGGCCGAGCGAAAAGAAAAGCCCGGCCGGCGGGCAAGAACAAAGTACGAAGAACAAAGTTCGTTCTTACTGATTTACTTCATCACCGGAGGGCTTGACCACCAGAACCGGACATGAAGCGTGGCGCACCACGGCTTCAGCGGTGGAACCGAATAGAATCCGGCCCAAACCCGTTCGACCATGCGAAGAGATCACTATTAAATCGACGTCCCGCTCTTTGGCCACGCGCACAATTTCAGTCGCTGCCTCGCCGTGCACGATTAATTCTTCCACGTCCAGCCCGGCACATTCCTCACACTCGGCTATCTTGGGCAACTCCCGCTCGGCTGAATCTTCCATTTGCTCGCTGATGTCGGCAATCGGCAGCGGCTCTGTCATGCCCGTATAACCGACCGTGGGAACGATGGGCTCGATAACGTTGACGCAAATAATCCGGGCCCCAAAAGTACGTGCCAGCGAAGCCGCGTAAGACAGGGCATAGTTCCCGCATTCGCTGAAGTCCGTCGGCAGCAGTATGGAGCGAATTTGCATAAGAAAGGCCTTGGGGCTTTGGTCTTAGGTCTTTGGACGTGTGTTTCAGCGGACTTTTCCAATCCGGCTCAATCAGAGATTCGAGAAACAAAGACCTAAGACCAAAGGCCAAAGAGCAACTAATAATCTCGCAAGGCAGACCGAGCGCGAGCGATGCAATCGCATTCTACACGCAGATTCTTCCGTTTGACAGCCCCTGACTCGTTGATTATGCTTCGGTTCGCTAGATTCCTTCGTTAGATCTTAGCCAGTTGGTGAAGGGTCCCATAATGGCCAACTCCGCTCAATCTGAACAAAACTTTATCGGCATCGATCTCTGCGAACCCATCCTGCGGGCCGCCATCGTCAGCGGCGACGGCAGTGTAATTGAGCGCCGTGAAGCGCCGCTCGACCGCGAAAGAGTCGTCCAGCAGGTGGTCCAGGTGGTCGCCTCTCTGCGCGACCGTGCGGCTAACGTAACAACGGTTGGGGTTGCCATACCCGGGCTGGTCAACAGGTTTACCGATCGCGTACTTGCTTCGACCGAACTGCCGGCGACAGTCCGGGAAGACCTGCATTCCGAATTGATGAAAGCCACCGGCTTGAGATTCGAGTTGGAAAACGATGCCAACGCTGCCGCCTACGGGGAGTATAAAGTCGGCGCCGGGCGTGGCAGTCGCGACATGTTCTATATGTCAATCGGAAACGGTATTGGCGGCGCGATTATTTTCGATGGCAAGCTTTGGGCGGGCGCTTCGGGACTCGCCGGTGAAGTGGGACACATCACCATCGACACCGAAGGGATTGAATGTATCTGTGGCAATACGGGTTGCCTGGAAACGGTCGCTTCAGCGCCCAACATCGTACGCCGCGCCCAGGAGCGCCTGGATCGCGACTCGACTTCATCGCTTTCGCGACTGGCATTTAATAAAGAGTTCACTGCCGACGATATTGCCCAGGAAGCCAAGAACGACGACGACTTTTCTCTCATGATGATTGAACGCACCGGGAAATACATTGGCACCGGCGTCGCCAGCGTTATCAACCTGCTGAACATTGAATGCATTGTGCTCGGCGGTGGAGTGATGGACGCCGGTGAGCTGATCCTCGAGCCGATTATTCAGGAAGCCAAGCGACGTGCATTTCAGCCCTGCTTCGAAGCCACCCGGATCGTTGCCGCAACGCTGGGTAAAGATGCCAGCGCCGTGGGCGCGGCGTTGCTGGCGCGCGATGCCGCGTAGATTACCAATCAACTCTTTAATACGTCCGTTTGGAAAGCGCACTTGTGCGTCCGGCGGGCGAAGGATTTTCAATCCTTGACAATGTCTCCAGCGAACTTCAAGTGCGCTTTCTAAACGGGAGTATTGGTCTTGATTCAACATTCTCGATTGGCGAAAATTTGAAAATCTTCCCTCATCTGCTACAGTAGCGACCAACCAGTGGCATACATAATTTAGATTCAAGGGGGTTTGAGGTTGAGCGTGCTTTTTCAGTGTGCTTTGTAGCCCATAACACACTTTTGTGCGCCTTAATCGTGACGTGCAGTTCGCAGTTCCAAGCTTTCCCGCTGCACGCCGGTTCGAGATTTAGTTTGTAGCTCGAATTGGGTATTAGCCAAGCTGCGGCGATGCCACAAATTTTTCATCACAGTACGAATGCGCTGGCGAAGACCACCATCTTCGGAGCGATCTTTATTCTGGTAGCTGCCCTCTGGGTCGCCGCTGAGATCAGTCGCTCTTCCTGGAACACCGGCCAATGGGTTGAAATTCAACAACCCGTCCAGTTCAGCCACAAACATCATACGGGCGACGATGGAATCGATTGCCGTTATTGTCATACTTCCGTTGAGACTGCGGCGTCCGCGGGTATTCCCTCGACTTCGGTGTGCATGAATTGCCACAAGCAGATTTGGGCTGATAGTCCCTATCTGCAACCTGTACGCGCCAGTTTCAGCACCGGCAAACCGTTGGAGTGGACGCGCGTTCACGATCTTCCTGACTACGTCTATTTCAATCACAGCATTCATGTAAACAAGGGAGTGGGCTGCTCGACGTGTCACGGCCGTGTGGATCAGATGCCGGTGGTCTACCAGGCTTCGTCACTGCAGATGGAATGGTGTTTAGGCTGTCACCGCGCTCCCGAGAAGTTTGTGCGACCGCAAGACAAGATCTTCGACATGGAATGGCGACAGGAAAACAAAACGACAGCGGAAATCAAGGACGGCAAATCGCTGGTGAATACAAATCATATTCAGCCGGCAAAAGTGCTGACCAGTTGTTCGACGTGTCACCGATGACGCAAGGTAGATCGGTTGTCGGTGAGGCAAAGCCGCCATCGCGAGACATTTAATGGATAGTGATCGTCACATCAATTTCCAGCTAATGCGCGATCGCATTATCGCGCGCCAGTCAGAACCACCTGCGGTAGCGGGTGGGTCGCTCCTCTCTGTAGATCCAACTGACGAGGCTATCGAGAACCCACTCGCTACCGCAGGTGGTTCTGACAAGATGTATTGGCGCAGCTTGGACGAGTTGATCGACGCGCCCGAGTTCCGCGAATTCGTCCAGCGCGAGTTTCCGCAACAGGCCGAAGAGTGGGACGATCCGGTCGAACGGCGCACCTTTCTAAAATTGATGGGCGCCTCGCTGGCGCTGGCTGGATTAAGCGGCTGCGTTTTTCAACCTCCCGAAAAAATTGTTCCCTACATTAAGCAGCCGGAAGAAGAGGTTGCCGGCCGGGCGCTCTTCTTTGCCACCGCGGCAACCATCGGCGGCATCGCCACGCCCGTGCTCGCACGCAGTAACGAAGGCCGCCCCACCAAGATCGAAGGAAATCCGGACCATCCCAATAATAAGAATGGACAGATGGATGATCGCGGCTCCAGCGCCACCGACATCTTTGCTCAGGCGTCGGTCTTGAGTCTCTATGATCCGGATCGTTCGCAGACTCCGATCTATCGTGACGAGACGCGACCATGGACCACGTTCGTCGGCGATGTGCGGACCGCGCTCAATGGCGAGGATGGCAAGAGCGGTTTGCGCGCGAAGCAGGGCGCAGGCCTGCGTTTTCTGACAGAGACAGTGACGTCGCCAACTCTCGCGGCGCAGATGAAAGGAATTCTGACTGAGTTTCCGCAGGCCAAATGGCATCAGTACGAGCCCGTCAATCGCGATAACGCACGCGCCGGCGCGGTGATGGCCTTTGGCCAGCCGGTAAACACGATTTACGACTTCAGCAAAGCCGAGCGCATTCTTTCGCTCGATGCGGATTTTCTTTCTGCGCATCCGGGAATGCTGCGCTATGCGCGCGAGTTCGCCGCGCGCCGGCGCATTACCGAAGGCAAGAAGGAAATGAGCCGGCTCTATGTGATTGAGACGACGCCGACCACGACGGGCGCGAGTGCGGACCATCGCTGGTCAGTTCGGTCAAGCGAGCTTGAGGACTATGCGCGGGTATTTGCCAGCCAGCAACCCGTCCCCACCGGCTCAGCCGCGACTGGTAAGGAAGCTGGTATAGGCAAGGTGCGTGTCGAGACACGACTCGTGGCGGGGGAGCCACAAATCATCGACCTCGCCCGTGATTTCCCGGACGTCGAGTCTATTTACGCCGATCTTAAAGCCCACCAAGGGTCGAGCATCGTCATTGCCGGCAACGAAACATCGCCGTTAGTTCATGCAATCGCACACTCGATGAATGATGCGCTCGGCAACGTCGGCAAAACTGTTTTCTATACCGATCCCATCGAAGCGAACTCAGTCGATCAAACTCAATCATTGCGTGAGTTGGTGAATGACATCGATGCCGGTCGCGTTGAGATGCTGGTGATCGTCGGCGGTAATCCGACCTATAACACACCCGCTGATCTGAAACTGGATCAAAACCGTCTCTTCAAGATCAATCTGCGCGTTCATCACGGACAATACAAAGACGAGACTGCCGAACTTTGTCACTGGCATATTCCGGCTACGCATTACCTCGAATCGTGGAGCGACACGCGTTCTTATGACGGCACCGCGTCAATCATTCAGCCATTGATCGAACCACTTTACGAAAGCAAGTCCGAGCACGAACTGCTGGCGGTGTTTTCAGATCAATACGACAAGAAAGTTTACGACATCATTCGCGACTACTGGCGGGGGGCCCAGTCGGCAGGAGGCGGCGCGCAGTCGGCAGTCGTCAGTCAGCAGACCGCAGCAGACAAGTCAGTACCACCTGCGTCAGCGGGTGGATCCAACGGACAAAAGAGTACCTCAACAGCAGATTTCGATACCTGGTGGCGCAAGTGTGTGCATGACGGGTTTGTGCCGAACACCGTGTTGCCCGTGAAGTCTGTTGCCCTAAAATCAGATTGGGCCCGTCAGATTTCACCCAACACCCCACCCCCTACACCCAACACCCTCGAGCTCGTCTTCCGCACCGACCCAACGATCTATGACGGGCGCTTTGCGAACAACGGCTGGCTGCAGGAGTTGCCAAAGCCGCTTACAAAGATCACCTGGGACAACGCGGCACTCGTCAGTCCGACAACGGCAAAGAAACTCGGCGTGGGCAAATCTCCCGCAGTCAAAGGGCGCGAGACTTATGTCGACACGATCAAGATCACCAACCAGGGCCGCTCAATAAATAATGTGCCCGTATACATAATGCCCGGCCAACCTGATGATGTGATCACTGTGCATCTCGGCTACGGCCGCAAGCGCGCCGGCCGCGTTGGTAATGGTCACGGTTTTGAT
The DNA here is from genome assembly GCA_025463135.1 of Acidobacteriota bacterium. Lineage (GTDB taxonomy): Bacteria > Acidobacteriota > Blastocatellia > Pyrinomonadales > Pyrinomonadaceae > JAOAPY01. The sequence continues at coordinate 149,767 of JAOAPY010000034.1, read as the reverse complement.
GCTTACGATCTTCGCTTTGCGGATTCGCCCTGGCTGGCCAAAGGTGTGGAGGTGAGCAAGGCCGGCCCGCAACATGAGCTGGCGACGACGCAACTGCATTTCAACATGGAGGACTACAACTTCAGTCATGAAGATCGCGACATCCTCCGCGTCCAGACACTCAAGGAATATCTGGAAGGCAAACCGGAAAAACACGAATCGCATGAACCGGGGCCGGACGAGACACTCTACGATCCGAAACAGGATGATTATAAGGACCAGGGCGAGAATGCGCTCAACTATGCGTGGGGCATGGCCATCGATCTGAATAGCTGTGTCGGTTGTAACGCTTGCACGATCGCCTGCCAGGCGGAAAACAACATCCCGGTAGTCGGCAAGGAGCAGGTCGCGCGCAGTCGCGAGATGCATTGGATTCGCATTGACGCCTACTTCAAGGGTGAGCCGGAAAAACCTGAAGGACCTTACTTTCAGCCGGTGCCCTGTATGCATTGCGAGAACGCGCCCTGCGAACCCGTCTGTCCCGTGCATGCGACCGTCCACAGCGCCGAAGGCCTGAATGACATGGTCTATAACCGCTGTGTGGGCACCAAGTATTGTTCGAATAACTGCCCCTACAAGGTGCGTCGCTTTAATTTCTTCCTTTATCAGGACTGGGAAACGCCGACGTATCAGTTGATGCGCAATCCGGAAGTCACGGTGCGCAGCCGCGGCGTTATGGAAAAATGCACCTACTGCGTGCAGCGGATTCAGAGCGCGAAAATTCATTCAGAGATCGAAGGCCGGCCGGTGCGCGATGGCGAGATTGTGACCGCGTGTCAGGCGGTCTGTCCGACGGAAGCGATCGTGTTCGGCAACATTAATGATCCGAACAGCAAGGTTTCAAAGCTAAAGGCAGAGAAGCGTAACTATGGTTTGCTGGCCGAGTTGAATACGAAGCCGCGGACCACTTATTTGTCCGCGCTGCGTAATCCGAATCCGGATTTTGGCGAGAAGCTCTAAAGGTTGGGCTGCGTCGCAAATATGGGTTTCGTTCTTAGTGCCGTAGGCACGGAATGTTTATAGAAACCAGTTGAGTAGAAAACCTTTGAGCTCATTTATGGGCGATAGGACGTCGCGCTCCTCCGGAGCTGGGGTTTTGTTTGGTACGTGAAACTATAAACATTGTGCCGCTCTGCGGCTGAGAAAACAGCAAAAGCCCAAAGGATCCGACTCTAGCATTAGTCTTTTCGATGGCTGACGAACACCAGAGCGACGCGCCACACCATACGACGGTCCCCGTGATCGATCCGGGGCTGACGTTTGCTTCCGTGACGGACAAGATCAGCTCGATTGTCCTGAAGCGGAAGACGCCGCTTGCCTGGTTCATCGGCTTCGCAATTTCGTTCATCCTGTTTCAGCTCATGATGCTGGCGATCACGAATCTCGTGTTCGTAGGTATCGGCCTGTGGGGCGTAAACGTCCCCGTCGCCTGGGGCATAGACATTCTGAACTTTGTCTGGTGGATCGGCATTGGGCATGCCGGCACTTTGATCTCCGCGATCCTGCTCTTGCTGCGTCAGCAATGGCGCACTTCGATCAATCGTTTTGCGGAAGCGATGACGCTGTTTGCAGTGGCACAGGCCGGCATGTATCCGATCTTTCATCTGGGGCGCCCGTGGCTGGCCTACTGGCTGTTTCCTTATCCAAACACGATGGGTGTCTGGCCTCAGTTCCGCAGTCCGTTGATGTGGGACGTGTTCGCGGTGTCGACGTACGCGACGGTATCGGCGATGTTTTGGTTCGTGGGTTTGATCCCCGATTTTGCGACCCTGCGCGACCGCGCGCAGAGCAAACCATTCCAGATCATTTATGGATGGTTCGCGATGGGCTGGCGCGGGTCGGCGCGGCACTGGCACCGTTATGAAATGGCCTATTTGTTGCTGGCCGGACTGGCGACGCCGCTCGTGCTTTCGGTGCACACGATCGTCAGTTTCGATTTCGCCGCCGGGATCATTCCCGGCTGGCACGCCACGATCTTTCCGCCGTACTTTGTCGCGGGCGCGATCTATGCGGGATTTGCAATGGTGTTGTTCCTGACAATTCCCTTGCGCAAGTTCTATGGGCTCGAAGGTTTCATCACCATGCGCCATGTACACAACATGGCCAAGGTGATGTTGGCGACCGGATTGATCGTCGGTTATGGCTATGTGGTTGAGGCGTTTTTTGGCTGGTACAGCGGCAACAAGTACGAGCGCTACATGATTTGGAACCGCATGCACGGACCATATGCCGTTTACTATTGGGCGTTGATCCTGTGCAACATCATTACGCCGCAGTTTCTTTGGATCAAGAAAGTGCGCTCGAACCTGCTTTTGCTCTGGCTGATTTCGATTGTCGTGAGTATCGGCATGTGGCTCGAGCGATTTGTGATCGTCGTCACCAGTCTGCATCGAGATTTTTTGCCTTCGTCGTGGGGCATGTATCAACCAACGCAGTGGGACTGGGCCATGTTCGTCGGCACACTCGGATTTTTCTTTTCACTGTTGTTCCTGTTCATACGCTTCCTGCCGATGATCTCGATCTTCGAGATGCGGACGATTTTACCGGAAGCTGAAGTGGAGGAATAGACGGAAGGCAGAAGGCAGAAGGCAGAAGGCAGAAGGCAGAAGGCATACGAAGCAAATGGCATTGTTGGTTCCAAAACAAATCAAGAGGCAGCGCGAGGTTCGCAGCTTTCTGCTTTCCGCCTTCTGCTTTCCGCTTTCCGCCTTCTGCTTTCCGCCTTCTGCTTTCTGCTTTCTGCCTTCTGCTTTCTGCCTTCTGCCTTCCGCCTTCTTCTTATTGATATGAAACCGCAAGCACCAAGGCTCTACGGCGTGATGGCCGAATTCGATAACCCGACTGATCTGGTCGCGGCCGCGCGGCGCACTTATCAGGCGGGCTACCGGCGCATCAACGGCTACTCGCCCTATCCGATTGAAGAATTGTCGGAAGCGATCGGATTTACCCACACCGCATTGCCGATAATCGTTTTGATTGGTGGGGTGCTCGGAGGCCTGGGCGGTTTTTTTATGCAGTACTGGATGGAAGTCATTAATTATCCGCTGAATGTGGGTGGCAAGCCTTACAACAGCTGGCCGGCGTTTATTCCCATTACTTTTGAATGCACGATCTTATGCGCGGCGCTCGCGGCGGTGTTTGGCATGCTGGCACTCAACAAGCTGCCGCAGCCTTATCATCCGGTGTTCAACGCGCCTAATTTCGCGCTCGCCACGCGCGACAGTTTTTTCCTGGTTATCGAAGCTAGCGATCGCAAGTTCGAGCATGATGCGGTGATGAAGTTTATGAGCGGTTTGGGGCCGAAGGATCTGGTGGACGTGGAAGTGTAGGGTCAAGGAAAAAGTGAAAAGGAAAAAGGAAAAAGTGAAGACGTCGAAGGCGCTGCGTGGTTCACGTGCGTTTTGCTTTGCCTTTTTACTTTTGACTTTTTCCTTTTTCCTTTCAGCATGCCGGCGCGACATGCAGGACCAGCCAAAGGCCAAGCCATTTCGTTCATCCAGTTTTTTCAAAGATGGACTGTCGTCGCGTCAGCCGGTTGAGGGCACGATCGCGCGGGGCTGGCTGCGTGAGGACAAGGAGTTGTATACGGGAAAGAAGACCACTACGTCTCCTTCGGCGGCGGCGCCTTTGACATCGGCGATTGCGCCAACTGGTCCGACAGCTACGACGCCCAACGCAAATGCCAGCCCGTCGCAAGTGGCCGCCGCTTACCCGGACGATGTGGAGAAGTTTCCCTTTCCCATCACGGAAGAGATCCTCAATCGCGGTCAGGAGCGGTTTCAGATCTATTGCTCGGTATGCCACGGCATGACAGGACAGGGCGACGGAATGATTGTCAGACGCGGATTTCGCAAACCACCTTCTTATCATGAGCAGCGTTTGCGCGAAGCGCCCGTGGGACACTTTTTCGACGTAGTTAGCAACGGCTGGGGCGCGATGCCGAGCTATGCGTCGCAGGTGCCGGTGCGCGATCGCTGGGCCATCATCGGCTACATTCGCGCGTTGCAGTTGAGCCAGGCCGGCGCGCAGCCGGCGACGCAAACCAGCGGAGACAGAAAGTGATCGATACCGCCTACACTGCGCCTCAGGAAGTTGCTCGCTTGCAGCGGGCCGCTTTGATTGTCGGCATCGTTGGTTTGCTGGCTTTAGGCGCTGGTGCGTTTTTCGAACCCTTGCAGTTCTGGCGTTCTTACCTGGTCGGGTACCTGTTATGGGCGGGCATCGCAATCGGCGCCCTAGCACTGTTGATGTTGCAGCACTTGACCGGCGGTGGTTGGGGATTGGTGATCCGGCGCGTGCTCGAGGCGGCGACGCGCACGCTGCCGTTAATGCTGGTGCTCTTTATCCCGATCCTACTTGGCGCCCACTCGATTTATTCCTGGACAAATGCGGAAGTGATAGCCGCGCACCCGGCGCTCCAGGAAAAGGTTCGGTATCTGAACCTGACTTTCTTCAGCGTGCGCGCCGTCATAGTTTTCGCAATCTGGTTGCTGCTGGCATTTTTCCTGAATCGCTGGTCGCGGCAACAGGATCTGACCGGTGATCGCGCGCTGGCGAAAAAGATGCGCGTGTTGAGCGGCCCGGGAATGGTCCTGTTCGTCTTTACCGTTACGGTAGCAGCGATTGACTGGGTGATGTCGCTCGATCCCGAATGGTCATCGACAATTTTTGGTTTGTTGTTTGTGGCGGCCTGGAGTCTCAGCGCGCTGGCCTTCTCGATTGCGCTTACGGCATGGCTCACCAAGCGCGAGCCGATGGCGCATGTCGTTGCCGCTTTGCATTTTCACGATCTGGGAAAACTTTTACTGGCGCTGGTAATGCTTTGGGCGTACTTCTCGTACTCGCAATTCCTGATTATCTGGTCAGGAAATCTCCCTGAAGAAATCCGCTGGTACTTGCCCAGGACGCACGGCACCTGGGGTGTCATCGCCCTGGTCGTAGTTATCTTGCATTTCGCATTGCCGTTTCTGTTCCTGCTGTCGCGGCGGTTCAAGCGCGATCCGCACAAACTGGTTTTGGTTGCCGTGCTGATATTGATAATGCGTTACGTCGATCTGTTGTGGGTGGTAGCGCCAAATTTTCCCGGCACAGGTTTTCACTTGAGCTGGATGGACCTGGTGGCGCCGATTGGTTTCGGCGGTGTTTGGCTGGCGGCATTTTCACGGCAACTGCGTAGCCGCCCCCTGATGCCCCTAAACGATCCGCAACTGCCCAGCGTGCTCGAGCAGGCACATGAACATCACGAGTCCGAGGACTTTATCGAGGAAGCCAGCGCATAGTTATGAAGTCGGAACACAGAAATAACGGACACGGGCACGTCACGGAAACGCCGGACGTTTCGCACATTCGCAACCTCGACGTGACGCATGAGCTGAGCGACGTGAACATCAAGGGCATTATCACGTTCATCGGCGGTCTGGTAGTTATGACCATCGTCGTGTACCTCCTGATGTGGGGCATGTTCCGCGTGCTTGCCAGACGGGAGCAGGAAGAGCCTGTCTCTCCGATGGCCATGACGGGAAAAGCGCGACTGCCGCCCGAACCGAGACTGCAGGGAGCGCCTGGCTTTGCTGAAGAACTGGAAAAAGAAGCCGGCGTGAAAGAAGGCGAGAAATCAGAAGGACCACCCCAGCCGAAAGATCCCCTCTGGGAAATCAGGGCGCTGCGCGAGCATTGGCATTCGGCATTAGTGAATGGAGAGAAGGATGCGACCGGCAAGACCCTGACCTTGCCCATTGAAGATGCGAAGAAGGAACTGTTGAAGCAGGGCGTGCCGGTACGAGCGAATCAACCGACCGAGAGTGTCGGTAACGAACTGCCCACCGCCGCAAGTTCGGGTCGAACTGCAGGCGAGGGAAAGTAGTAGAGAGAAGGCAGAAGCGGTACGAGAAGAATGACGTTCTTAGTTTCAAATATGATCGAAATCATCGCCAATCCTTCCCGGCGGGTCCGGCGACTGCCTACTGCCTACCGCCTTCTGCCTGCTGCCTTCTGCCTTCTGCTTACTGCCTTCTGCCTGCCGGCGCTCGGGCAGCTGGTTCCCAAACAGGGCTCGCCCCTTTACGGCGGGCGTCCGGAAAATGGACCAGTTGCCACCGGCTTGCCAAAGGCCCTGCAGGACGTGGGCATCGATCAGAAGCTGAATCAACAGCTGCCGCTCGATCTCAACTTTAAGGATGAGAGCGGCCAACCCGTTAAGCTGGCCCAATACTTTGGCAAGCGTCCGGTGGTCCTTTCCCTGGTCTACTACAGTTGTCCGATGCTCTGCACCCAGGTTCTCAATGGCATGATCGCCAGCTTTAAGACTTTGGAGTTCCAGCCCGGCGAGCAGTACGAGGTAGTTACCGTTAGTTTCGATAGCCGCGAAACGCCGGCGCTCGCAGCCGCCAAGAAAAACTTGTACGTAAACTATCTGCCTGAAAAGCGGCGCGCGGCAGCGACCAACGGTTGGCACTTTTTGACGGGTGATGAAGCAAACATCAAGGCCCTGACCGCGGCGGTTGGCTTTCGCTATCACTGGGACGAAGCGACAAACCAGTTCGCGCATGCCAGCGGCATTATGGTGCTGACCCCCGAAGGTAAACTGGCCCAGTACTATTACGGCATTGAATACTCGCCCAGGGACCTGCGACTCGGCCTGGTGGAAGCTTCCGCAAACAGGATCGGCACGCCAGTGGACCAGTTGCTGCTCTATTGCTATCACTACGACCCGGCCACCGGGACTTACGGAGCGGCAGTGATGAACGTGGTCCGGCTGGGTGGAGTATTGACGATCGTGGGGATAATTATTTTGCTGCTCGCACTGCGGCGGCGCAGCGCCATGCAAGTCACAGCACGAGCCGGAGGCGCCGTCTAAAGCAATGCAGTCGTGGATACCATTTATTCCTGAGAGCGCTTCCACCGAATCGTCCAAGGTGGATGCTCTGTATTTCTATCTCTCCGGAGTGACGGTGTTTTTCACGTTGCTGATCGCCGGCGTGATTATTCTTTTTGTAGTTCGCTATCGGCGGCGGACGCCGTTCGAAGTGCCGCGCCCCATAGCCGGGTCACACACGCTCGAGACGCTTTGGTCGGTGATCCCGTTTGTAATCGCGATGAGCATCTTTGCGTGGGGGGCCAGTCTTTACTTTCATCAGTTCCGGCCCCCCAACAACGCCGTTGAGGTGTATGTCGTGGCCAAGCAATGGATGTGGAAGTTTCAGCACGCGACCGGACAGCGCGAGATTAACGAATTGCATGTGCCGGTCGGGCAAAAGGTCAAACTGATCATGGCCAGCGAAGATGTGATTCATGACTTTTTCGTTCCCGCTTTCCGCGTCAAGAACGACGTCGTCCCCGGCAAATATACGACCCTGTGGTTTGAAGCGACCAAGCCGGGAACTTATCACCTGTTCTGCGCTGAGTATTGCGGCATGAATCACTCGCAGATGGTTGGTTCAATCGTGGTAATGAACCCCACCGAGTTCAACAACTGGTTGAGCGGCAACGTAAATCAGCAGTCGGCCGCCAGCTCAGGGCAGCAACTTTATCAAACACTCGGCTGCGCTTCATGTCATGGCAACAACGGCGAAGGTGGGCGCGGACCGGCACTGCTGGGAGTTTTCAATAGCAATGTGCAGTTGGCGACCGGCCAAACGATACGCGCTGACGAAGGTTACCTGCGCGAATCGATACTGAATCCGCAGGCGAAGATAGTAAATGGGTTTGGCCCGATCATGCCGACTTTCCAGGGTGTCGTTAACGAAGAACAGAATGTTCAGTTGATAGCTTACATAAAGTCGCTGGGAACGCAGGCGGCCGGCGCCGCGGGAGCACCCGGGGCGCAGGGTAGCCCGAAACCACCGGTGCGCGAGCCGACGAAGTAGAAGGCAGAAGGCAGAAGGCAGAAGGCAGAAGGCGTACGAAGAAAATGGTAGTTTTGGTTTCAAACATCAATCAGAGGGATTTCACGGGCAGGTTCACCGTGCGGTCTGCCTTCTGCTTACTGCCTTCTGCCTTCTGTCTTCTACCTTCTACCCTGGGCGGCACCCTGGCTAATTAATCAAATGGAAGAATTCAAAGTACCACCGCCATCAAAGATCAATTATCTCAACGCCGAGTATGGGTTGAAGTCCTGGCTGCTGACCCGGGACCACAAGCGGATTGCCTTGCTCTATCTGGGCTCGATTAGTTTCTTCTTCATGATTGGCGGCATCTACGCCATGCTGATTCGTCTGGAGTTGCTGACGCCGCACGGGCAGCTGCTTACCTCGACCACCTATAACAAGGTGTTCACGCAGCACGGAATCATCATGGTCTTTTTCTTTTTGATTCCGTCGATTCCGGCGACCCTGGGCAACTTTCTTGTGCCCCTGATGATTGGCGCGAAGGACCTCGCCTTTCCGCGCATCAATCTGCTGAGCTGGTATATCTACATGCTCGGCGGGATTGTCACCATTTATGCGTTACTGGCCGGCGGCGTCGATACCGGTTGGACTTTTTACGTGCCGTTCAGCACGACCTTTTCGAATTCCTATGTAGTGGCGACGGGTCTGGGGATTTTTATCTCGGGCTTCTCTTCGATTCTTACCGGCCTGAACTTTATCGTCACGATTCACACGATGCGTGCCCCGGGCATGACCTGGTTTCGCATGCCGTTGTTTATCTGGGCCCATTACGCTACCAGCCTGATCATGATCCTGGGCACGCCGGTAATTGCGATCACGATCCTGCTGCTGGCTTTTGAGCGATTGGCGCACGTCGGTATTTTTGATCCAGCATTGGGTGGCGATCCGATTCTGTTCCAGCACCTGTTCTGGTTTTATTCGCACCCGGCTGTTTACATCATGGTCTTGCCGGGCATGGGCGTAGTCAGCGAATTGATCGCCAACTTTTCACGCAAGAATGTTTTTGGCTATAAATTCGTGGCGTTTTCGAGCCTCGCGATCGCTATCTTCGGCTTTCTGGTTTGGGGCCACCACCTGTTTGTCGCCAGCCAGTCTGTCTATGCAGGCATGATCTTTTCCTTCCTCAGTTTTGCCGTGGCCATCCCCTCGGCCGTCAAGGTCTTTAACTGGAGCGCGACGCTTTATAAAGGATCGATTTCCTACGAGACGCCCATGCTCTATGGCCTGGGCTTTATCGGTCTGTTTACGATCGGCGGCATGACGGGATTATTTCTGGCGGCGCTGGCGGTTGATGTGCACTTGAGCGACACCTATTTCGTCATCGCGCATTTCCACTACATCATGGTGGGCGGCACGCTGCTGGCCTACCTCGGCGGCCTGCATTACTGGTGGCCAAAGATTACCGGACGCATGTATCCCGAAGGGTGGGGCCGCTTCTCGGCGCTGGTGGTATTCATCGGCTTTAATCTGACGTTCCTGCCGCAATTCGTGCTTGGCTATATGGGCATGCCGCGGCGTTATCACTACTATCCCGAGGAATTTCAGGTGCTGCACGTTTTGTCGACCGCGGGCGCTTCGATTCTCGGTGTCGGTCTGTTGATTCCGGCTATTTATTTACTTTGGTCGATGCGTTATGGCCCGATCGCGCCGGCCAATCCCTGGCACTTGCCGGGACTCGAGTGGCGCACGCAATCGCCGCCACCCACCGAAAACTTTGAGCAGACGCCGGTGGTAACTTGGGAAGCATATGAGTTCGCGCCCATCGATGAAATGGAAGTGGTGGGGCGATATGGCGAGAGCAAGGCAGAGGTTTAATCCCTCGGAGCACAGGCATCCTTGCCTGCCGGTTTTTTGTATTGAGGTTCCCTGTTTAAGAAGCGGACTTGTCCGCCGCGACGGGGTACAAGTCCCCTTTCTAAACTGACCAACAGTGAATGGCAGTTGGAAAGATCTCCAGCAGAGGAGTTCAGAGAGGAAGCACTTGGCTGAAAGCTACGCAACAGAACATGAAGTGAGCCACCCGGGGCTGCAGCACCATTTCGAGAACATGGACCAGCAGCGAGAGGCCAGCGCCCTGGGCATGTGGGTCTTTCTCGTAACGGAAATCATGTTCTTCGGCGGCATGTTCCTGGCTTACACACTCTATCGGTGGAAGTATCCCGAATCGTTCGAGGTTGCCAGCAACCACCTGGACATCTGGCTCGGGGCCGTCAATACGGTCGTGCTCATTTGCAGCAGCTTCACGATGGCGTTGACGGTTTACTGCACTCAGATAGGCAGGCAACAGCTGCAGATTCTTTTCCTCGTACTCACCATGATCTTCGGTGTGACTTTTCTCGGGATCAAGGCGGTCGAGTACAAACAGAAATACGACGACAACCTCATTCCCGGTAGGCTGATTCCGGGACACCCCTTCAATCCGTCCGTTCAGGAAGAGGGCAAGCCGGCGGACAAACATAAGCTCCACCTGATTCCCGGCGCCACCGTCAGAAACGTAGAGTTGTTCTACTGGATTTATTTTGCGATGACGGGCATGCATGCCCTGCACATGATCATTGGTCTGGGGATAATGCTGGTGCTGCTGTTCTTCTCGGTGCGCGGTCGTTACGGTCCTGAGTATCACAACCCGATCGAAATTTCAGGGCTCTACTGGCACTTCGTGGATATTGTTTGGATCTTTCTTTTCCCCCTGCTCTATTTGTTGGGCCGGCATATCGGACATGGTTAAACGACTATGAGTGAGCACATAGTTTCAGTAAAGGTTTATTTTGCGATTTTTCTGGCCTTGCTGGTCGGCACCGTGCTGACGGCGTGGGTGGCGTTCTTTGACTTTCCCGGGCCTCTGAATGCGATCGTGGCGCTGACAATTGCCTGCATCAAAGCAGCGCTGGTAATCCTCTACTTCATGCACATGCGCTACAGCTCGCGATTGATCTGGGTGGTCTTTGGTGCAGCGCTGTTTTGGTTGGCCATCATGTTTGCGCTGACCTTCAGCGATTATTCCACCAGAAGCTGGTTGCCGGTTTTTTAGTTCCTCAATCAACCTGCTCGAACTGCATTTCGCGCACCACTATCTTCCGGCTGCAAGCTGGACAATTCAGCCTGATCGTGGCATCGGAAGTCTTGATCGCGGTGCCACAGTAGGGACAGGCGGCACTGATAATGTTGTGCTTCAGGCCGCCGCGCATCATAAACAGCGGCACAACCAGGCCTGCTACCAATAACGGAATCCCGAAAATTAGACCAATGCTGGTACCCTCACCCAATGTCAGGGTAATTATCAGTCCGGCAATAAAAAGGATGAGACCCAGCGCAATAGCGAAAGAGAACCCATAGGCGCTATCGAATGAACGTCCCGGTTTCGCGGTTTTTGAAGTATTGGTTTCCATCTAAATAAGCCCCCAATAAGAATGCGCATTACGGATTTCAGATCTGCTGCAATTGAGAGAGTCGAACTTTAGATTTCAGCGTCGAACCAATTTGAGATCTCAGATCTGAGATCTCAGATTCGTAGTCGGAGTCTCGAGACTGACACCTTAAGCGACGCCAACCGTAAGACAGACACCAAAAGCGCAGATTGAGTTCGACTTGTACTCTGGCCACGCCGTCTTGTCAACGTTTGGAGTGCGGTGACCTGTCGCCGCTTTAGTTCCGTCGGCGCACTCGAAACGATGCCGCTTTGAACCTGTCCGAGTATGCTGCTAAAGTACTTGTTTTTCGTTAAGGTGATTTTTCTCGTCTGAGGTTTCCATGAGCACAAGCGTAACAACAGCAGCGGCGGAAACGCCTCTCATAAGCCTTCTTAACCAGTGTGACGAAGGGGCCTGGACGGCGATGGTCCGTTCACTCTTGCCATCGATACATGAGATCGACAGCAACGCGGCCCAAATCTGGTTCTCCTTCTATCCTCTGGGGCTTTTCCTCGCACTGACCGCCGCCGCTGACGCGCAAAAATTGGCGAGCGAATTGCTGTTGCAGGGGAACTACTATCTCAAGAATCAGGTGGATTCCTCGCACAAGTTTCTTTACGGTCACCGTTATTGGCCACAGGTGAAGCAAGCGGTTGAGCGGCATGCCGCCGAGTGGCGCGGACTTCAGTCTGCGTCCCCTGACCGATCGCAAACTGAAGTCTGCGCTGCTGCGCTTGCCGATCAGATTCTGGCACTCGCTACCGACGTCGCCTCCGCTTTAAAAGTTGATAAGTCGCTGGTGGTGGGTATCACTGCCGTCGCTTTCATGACCTTGCGGCAGACGGGTCCCGCGTCCTTTACGGCCGCGCCCGGCAGCATGCAACTGGATAAGAAGCATGTGAAAAAATCGCCGGAGCAGATTTTGAAAGCGCGCGCCAAAGATGACAGCCAGGGGATGCTGGGATTTCTGAAAACTGTCGACAAGAAATGGACCGTCGTCTTTGACGAGAGCGATGACGAAGCGAAATACAAGCTGAATAACGCTCAGGACCTGGCTTGGGGCGCCGCCGAGGATCGTTCGCGCGATTGGGCCGCACTCGATCCGCGGCGCATCGAAGGGCCGATTCCCGTCGAGTGTCGCTCGGCGTCCTGCGGAACGTGCTGGGTTGGTGTTCTCGGCGGCGCTCAGAAACTCGCCCCAGTCGCCACGCGCGAGGACAAGAAGATCAAAGAGTTCGGTTACATCGATACCGCCGAACCCAAACCGCTTATTCGGCTGGCCTGCCAGGCCCAGGCTGAAGGCGCAGTCTCAATCGTCATTCCACCCTGGAACGGTGTCTTCGGGAAATATTTGAAAGCGACGCTGAAGAACGATTAGTTAGGTTGCAACCACTATCAGCTCACGGAGAGTCTAATCTGCAACGTTTCAAAAGCTTCTTGGAGGGCACCCGTGAACACGTTGTTACTGGCGTAGAACTTCACGGCCTCTCTGGCATTCTTGCGGACTCCGTACTCAATTTTTTTGGAACCCGAGAGCTGCTGATCTTCTAATATCATCGCGCAGAGCACTTCAAGAATCTCCTCCTTGTAGCGAGAGGCGCCAATTGGACCACGAGTCAGATGTCGCTCATCCACATCTTTCAACTCCACGCTACCTTTGATAATGAATTTGGTTATTACGCTTTGTATGTCAGCACGTAAGTCGTCGGTCGCATACCTCTTTTTCCCTTGTTTTACTCGGGCCCCGTTCACAATGGCCTCAGCATCTGGATCAAGCCTGCAGTCTACCAACTGCACGCTCCCAAAGCCTTCACAATGAGCAGGAGGGACTCCACCCTCAAATTTACAATTCTTGAATCGCGTGTTTTCGTCAAATTTGCAGTTCGCCCATGCAACGTGTTCAAAACGACATCGGTCGAAGATAGTTCCTCGAAAATCGTAGCGCGCTATCGTGCCGGCGAAGATTAACCCTCGGACGGCGTCTTGGCCAGTGAGACGCAATAGCAGATTAGTTCGTTCCATATGGGAACTTCCCATTCGGTAAAAATCTTCGACCGCAAGCAACGCTATTACTGCGCCGAGTCGACGACCTTCACCGGTCGTCTCTTTCACTCCCGTCACCTGTTCGTAAAGAGGCGTCATCGCACTCGTTATTTCCCCAATCTTAAGTATAGCGGCGTCATCGACCGTTTTGTTTCGAATAAGGTCAACAATCATCGAACCAAGATCCTGTCTCGCCCCAACTTCGAGCCGTGCCTTGACGACAAACGCAAGAATCTGATTCCCACTCCACTTTACCAATTGGTCGGCAAGTAGAGCGATCCAAATTTGCTCCTGTTGAAAGCGCCAGCGATCCGTCTCCTTGGCTTTCTCCAACAAGGGATGACTCTTGAACTTTTCAATTGAAGTGGCCAACGTATCCGAGTCTAAACTGGGCTTCACTATTCCCATGGCGAGTTCAAGCAGTTCGGTGGTCGGTATAGCTCCTGTTGCTGTTTCAGTGGCGAAAGTACGCAAGACCTCTATTTGCTCTTCTGATGTGAAAGGAAGGGATTGCCGAACAACTTCCCGTTCACAAAGAGCTCTCATCAACCAGAGAAGAGGATTCGTTCTATCAATCTGAACATTGCTGTGCGTCCCACTGCGCGCGATGAGGTCCGCTATCAGTCTCAGAACGAAACCTCGGCCGGCGAGATTCTCACTGACATTACGGAGGTTGGTGTAGACTAACGCCGCTTGGTCGACCAGTTTCGGTTTCTCTATGCGATGTTTAAAGTAATTCCTAGCATGTTCAAGATCGAATGGCAAAATAGAGAAAACGAGCGAGCCGGTCCGCTCCACAAAATTTCGAACTTCTGCTTCGGGGAGATTCGTATGCCAAAACGAAGTTCTTGAGGTAATAACAATACGCGTGCCGGTGGAAGCCGCCAGTTCAGCAAGCGTTTCTAACACCTCTAATGGTTGTACAGTCCCGCGGTTACGCAAAATATACTCGTCAAATCCATCGAAAATTAGTCGAAACAAATTAGCTTTTAGAGTGGCCCGCAAGAATTGGTCTTCGTGACCATCCAACCACCCAATTGTGGCCCCGAAGTGTTTGAAAGAGTGCGCGATCGTCTTGGCAAGGGAGCTTTGGTCTTCGACTGACATAGCGTGCCACTGAGCCGACGCCACCATTAACGGAACCAAGCCTTTATCAACCTCCGCTATCTTGGCAACCAAATGTCTGCTCATGTAAGTCTTCCCTTGGCCAGGCTCAGCTAGCAAAATACCTAATCGGCCGCTTCCTACCCTTGATTCCGAGTCGGAGTCTCTCAAAAAAGAGAGCACAGGATTCGGTGTTTTCCTGTTAAAGCCCCCATGAGTTTGCACGTGGGGGTCTATATAGTACTGTGGAGATTGATTGGAGAGTTTCTTAAGATAGGTGTCGAGTTCGTCCTTAAGAAATGAGATCAAGTATTCTTTAGTGGTCCATACATTCGTGGCTTTTGCGAACCGCTTTCGAATATCAGAAGCATGTTTTTGTTGTAACGATGGCGGGAATACGACGTGTGTGTTCTCGTCTTCGCTAATCTGACGACCCGCTTCTTTCAAATCCTCATTCGTCGCTGCGGCATGGATGTATAAAACCTTAAATGGGTATGAAGACGTGTGTACCTTGTGACTACCTTTATGTAGTGACCACTTATTCTCCCTTGCTCGGAGGGGCGTAAGATCGATCTGAGTAGTGCGACTTTGGTTTAGGAGCGATGCGATTTCATGAAAGTCTAGTTGGCTCATGTTGAGGTGTCCTATTCAATGAAGTAATCAGATGGAGGTTAGCTGGACTGATTTGCTTGAGCACAATAATATCCTTCAGTTAGCCTGTCAAACACTAGCTACAAGGTTTCTTTCGCCAATCTTCATATTTAATCGGATAATCATGTCCCAGGAATCTCGGTTGCGACGCTCACCACTGTTGCTGGTTCTGGGCGCCGCCGGTCTTTGGAGTACGGGCGGCCTCTTCATCAAAGCCACCACGCTTTCGGGACTTGAACTCTCTTTTGGTCGCTCACTGCTGGCCGCGATTACGGTCGCCATCCTCACGCGCCGCGAAGGCTTTGGCCTCAATCGCATGACCGCGCTGGCCTCGCTCCTTTACGCTGCGCTGCTGATTCTGTTTGTGCTTGCGACCAAACAAACGACGGCGGCCAATGCGATCTTTCTGCAGTACACGGCGCCCGTTTATGTGCTGTTACTGGAACCGCTGTTCTACAAAGAAAAGTTTCGCCGGCGCGATCTGGTCACGGTCACCTTCTGCCTCATTGGCATGTCGTTGTTTTTTGTCGGCAAGCTAAGGCCGCAGGATGTTACCGGCAATCTTCTGGCCCTGACATCGGGCTTTTGCTTTGCCTGTTATTTTCTACTGCTGCGGCACTCCACGGCCCGCGAGGTCAACCGCGCTTCCTCAGTGATTTACGGAAACCTGCTGGTGGTCCTGGTCACCGCGCCCGTAGGACTGGCGATCCTGCCACACATATCAGCGGCTGATGCCGCCTGTGTTGCTTATCTGGGCATCGTGCAAATTGGCTTTGCCTATTTGCTTTTTACGCTCGCGATGGCGCGCGGCGTCCGTTCGCTCGATGCCAGCATCATCGGCTATATCGAGCCGGTGCTGAATCCAGTGTGGGTGTTCCTGTTTATTGGCGAACGACCCTCGGCGTGGGCCATCCTCGGCGGCGCGATCATTGTCGCCGCGGTAGTGGGTCACATGTTTTTCGCAGCGAAAGCGAAAAGAAATTTGATGATGCTGCCAGGCGTTTAGAGTACCGCCTTCAGACGGGCTTTACTCCCCGGTAATTCAAAACTCGCGAGCCAAAAAGCCCGCCTGAAGGCGGTACTCTAAGCACCTGTCGCTACAGCATCCAACGCTCGCGGTGATCGTAATAGCCCGCCTGTTTATCCGGATATTTTTCTTTGAACTCCCGGTAGCGTTGATGCAGCCGTTCGTACCTGCGATCAGAAGAACGTATGGCGTGATGAGGTATCTCGCGCAGGTAATTCTCGACCTTCCAAAGATTACGGGGCGAAAAGCGCCAGTCATAGTTTCCCAGATCGTATAGCTTGCCGGGGCCATAGCCGATCAGGCGGCCCGAAAAGTCGACGTATGGATCAAAGTAACTCCAGGCCAGTTGTCGCAAGTTGCGAAATACCGGCCGCCGTCCGTGCAGGCCGAGATCGCGCGAGCGCGCTATCGAGCCCCACAGTCCCCCTTGTTGATAGATGAAGATCACATGATCCAACTTGTCCCAGGACTCAAGACTCATCAGCAGCGGCGGATAGCCATGCTGTTCCAGAATTACGGCGGCGGCCAGCGCGGCCTCCATGCAGTGTGCCTCGCCGCACTTTAGTACTTCGCGAAATGAACGTTGCGTGCCGCCGTCGCGCTCCCAATTATAAGGCAACGAGCTGAGGAACTTTTGGACTTGCCTGGGCGTCCGATGAGCTTGGATCAGCTTCCACTCGCTCTTTGTGAAAGCTTCCCGTTCCGGTCTTCTATTCATTGTTTAAGCTAATCACGAGAAAAGGGGAAAGGGCAAAGAGCAAAGCAGACCCTGCCAGCGCTTTGCCCTTCGCCCTTCGCCCTTCGCCCTTTGCCCGTGATCAAGTAAAATCAAGTATCAGAATTTTCAGGGAAAACGGCAGGCAGGATACCTGCGGTTGCGGTCCCAGAGGGGCGGGTTGAGCGAGCAGGCATGGATAAAAATATTTCACTCCCACAAGCAACTCCCGTCGAACGGGAAACGGAAAATGAGGCACATCGTTTGACCGAACATATCGCGAGCGCACTGGCCGCCGTGGCCCTTCGTTCCCGCAACGACATCGACTCCATTGAAGCCGCGGCCGATCGGATCGAGCGCGCCTCGCGCGACCTGGTGTTTGCGCTGCGTGAGTTGGCGCACGAACGCTCCACAGCAGAAGAATCCTAAATTCCCCGCGCGAGAATTTGATTTGTTTTTCGCGCCACAATCATCGGAGACTAAATGAGTTCATCCCGCAGGCAGAAGATTGATGACGGCGCAGCAACTTTCCAGGGCTCTGCGGAGCTTCCGGGCAAGCAGACGCCCGAGGTCCCACTGACCAAAAACACTCATCTGCTGAACTGGGTCGAGAAGATGGCCAACCTAACGAAGCCTGATGCAATTCATTGGGTGGATGGTTCAGAGGAAGAGGACGAGACACTCAAAGCCCAGATGGTTGCCGGCGGAACCTTTATCAAACTCAATGAGGAACTGTGGCCCAAATGTTACTACGCTCGTTCGGATGCGAGCGATGTGGCGCGTGTCGAAGACCGCACCTTCATCTGTTCGCTGTCCAGGGACGGCGCGGGTCCCACCAACAATTGGGAAGAGCCTTATAAGATGCGGCGGACCCTGAAAGAGCTCTTCGATGGCTCAATGCGGGGTCGCACCATGTACGTGCTGCCGTTCAGCATGGGCCCCATCGGCTCGCCGATGTCACAGATAGGCGTGCAGCTTACCGACTCGCCCTACGTCGTGGTAAACATGCGCATCATGGCCCGCATCGGGCTGCCGGTCTTTGCGGAGATTGATAAAGACTATAAACGCGTGGTGCCGTGCATGCACTCAGTTGGTGCGCCGCTTGCTCCCGGGCAGGAGGACGTAACCTGGCCCTGCAACAAAGAGAAATACATCGTCCACTTTCCCGAAACACGCGAGATCTGGTCGTACGGCTCCGGCTATGGCGGCAATGCCCTCCTCGGCAAGAAATGTTTCGCGCTGCGCATCGCTTCGAACATCGCCCGCGATGAAGGCTGGATGGCCGAACATATGCTGATCGTCGGTGTCGAGAATCCTGAAGGTGAAAAAACTTATGTGACCGCCGCATTTCCCAGCGCCTGCGGCAAGACAAATTTCGCCATGCTCATTCCGCCGAAAGGATTCGAAGGCTGGAAAGTCTGGACTGTCGGCGATGACATCGCATGGATCAAGCCTGATGCCAATGGGCGCCTGCACGCAATCAATCCCGAGGCCGGCTTTTTCGGTGTCGCACCCGGCACCTCGGTGCAGACAAATCCCAACGCGATGATTGCACTGTCAAAGAATTCCATCTTCACCAACGTTGCCCTGACACCCGAAGGCGGCGTGTGGTGGGAAGGTATGACCGACGAGCCGCCGGCGGAATGCGTCGACTGGCAAGGCAAAAAATGGACACCGCAAATCGGTAGAGAGACCGGCGCTAAAGCCGCGCATCCGAATGCCCGTTTTACCGCGCCCGCATCGCAATGTCCGACGATTGATCCCGACTGGGAGAATCCCAACGGCGTGCCCATCTCTGCCATCATCTTTGGCGGCAGACGGGCGACGACCATGCCGCTGGTCTACCAGTCATTCAACTGGAGCTCAGGTGTTTACATCGGCGCCACGATGGGTTCAGAAATGACGGCCGCGGCCGCCGGCACCGTCGGCAAAGTGCGGCGCGATCCGATGGCCATGTTGCCGTTCTGCGGTTATCACATGGGCGATTATTTCCGCCACTGGATCCGCATGCAGCGCTCCCTGAGCGAAACGCCACGCATCTTTCACGTGAACTGGTTTCGCAAGGACGCCGAAGGAAAGTTTCTCTGGCCAGGGTTCAGCGAGAACATGCGCGTCTTGAAATGGATAGTCGACCGAGCTCATGGCCGCGCTCTCGCTAAAGAGACTCCGATCGGCTGGATGCCGCACTATGAAGACATCGAGTGGCAGGGTCTCGATTTTTCAAAAGAGAAATTCGACGAGTTGCAGGCATTCGACAATGCCGCGTGGCGAGCGGAGGTGCTCGGACACGAAGAACTCTTCCTGCACTTGCATGACCGCCTGCCGCCAGAGGCGATCTATGAACGCGAATTACTGATCTGCCGGCTGTGAAAGATAGCACCCAGTGTCCACGGAGAAAACAATGCAAGAGGAAGAACTAATCGAAAAGATAAAGGGTCTCTCACCGGACAAGATTGCTGAAGTTGTAGACTTCGTGGACGTCCTTGCCCAACGGGATGATCGGTTGCTCGTAAATGCCGCGTTGAGAGTCTCAGAGCCGGTGTTTGCAGAGGTTTGGAACAACCTGGAAGATGCCGAATACGACAACCTATAGCTTCGGGGACGTAGTTCTGGTTCCTTTTCCCTTCACCGATCAGACCGCGACCAAGAAACGCCCTACGGCCGTTGTTAGCTCTAATGCAGACAACAAAGCCAGGCGCGATCTTATCCTCATGGCCATCACCGGACAGTTGTCCGACTATCCCAGAGTCGGAGAGGTCGTTGTCTCGGATTGGAAGAAGGCAGGTCTGCTCAAAAGTCAACTATCAAACCAATTCTAACCACCGTCGAAAAGGCCCTCATTCTTCGATCCCTGGGCCAACTTGGACCGCCGGATCTACTGGCTCTCAAGGATGCTTTGAGATTGATCCCTGGTTGATGTGGTCAAAAAGTCTCTCCTGATCTCCCAAACATTGTCACTATCAGCGTGACAAAATTCGTCAGTTTAAGCCTCACAACCTTCTGACGCGCGTCTTCGTTACGAGAGAACGTTCCAAATTTCCCCGTCATGCGACAAACGCCGCACCTTTCCGCCCCTGCGGCACAGCGATTGAAAGAGGCTCGTCGACCCATGTTGTTTTGGGGTCCTTTGCCCTATCTCCAGTCTCGTAGCATTTCCCGCCGAGGCTCACCATTTCACAACTCGCGATTCCCGCGTCGTTAGTCACTACTACATCACCAGCTATTAGCAGTCTTTCGCTGACGCGATCGATGCTCAAGGAGAGACCTTATGCCAACCCTCAAGTCCAAATTTGGTTCGTTCATGCTCGCGGCAATATGCCTCTTGGCTCTCGGCAGCGTTGCCGGATTCGCGCAAAGACATTTCATGTCTGCCGCCGTGGCCCGTCCAGAGATAAAAGTCGAGCTGGCTGCGACAGTCGAGCGCAACAACGATCTCGTGCCGGTGGAGAAAGCCAACCTGGTGAAGCAGGGCGAGACGCTGGATTGGACCATCAAGTCCGAAAATTCCGGGGCCGCCGCGGCGTTCGACTACAAAACCGTCGGTCGCATTCCCGCCGGAACCAGTTTCGTTGCCGGCAGCGCAAAAGTAGAAGGCTCCGCCAAAGTCGTGTACAGCCTGGACGGCGGAAAGTCTTACTCAAACAATCCGACCATCGAAGAAAAGCAGGCTGACGGCTCGCTCAAAAAAGTATCTGCCCCAGTCAGCATGTACACCAACGTTCGCTATGAATGGGCCGATCCTTTGGCCCCGGGTGGTCATGTGACCGCTTCGTATAAAGTGCGCGTGAAGTAACTGGCTCCCATCAAATTGTGCCACCCTCCGGCGCTCACCGCACAACTCACTAACCACCCCAGGAAGAGGATTGACGATGAAACACCCAAACTACTCTCAGGCAATAAAAAAGTTTCTTTTCTACGCAATGGCGGTGATCGCGATTGCCTCAGCCATGACCGGACTGACCTTTGGCCAGACTCCGGGTGGCACCGTTATTTCTAACCAGGCCAGCGCTACGTACTCCGACGGCACGAATAGTTATTCGACGGTATCGAACACCGTCACCGTTACCGTGTCGAATGTATCGGGTCTGACAATCACTCCGGATGCGGGCAGCAACCCTACTGTCGTGGCCGGCCAGACCCTGGTGCTCTACAACTTCACGGTAACCAATACCGGAAACTTTACCGATCAGGTTCGTTTTATGGCCAGTGGCGCCAGCGTGCGTCTCAATGGACCAGGTACCGTTAGCCGCGCGGTCATTGACGTGGACAACAGTTCAACGATCAACGCGGGCGACACAGACATCAAGACCAACGGCGCGGCCGTGGTCTCGGCGAATATTCTCCAGAACGGCAACATCCATGTGTTGGTTGAGGTCAGCGTTAACGCCGGCGCCACCACGGGCCAAACCGTTCAGGTTGTGCTCGGTGACGCGGGTGGCGCCAGTCCGTTCGACAACCAGGCTGCCGACAGTTCGACCAATGAAGTACGCACTGTTTCCGCTTCATCGGTCAATGGCCTGCGCGAAGCGAAAGGCGACATCTCAGCAACAGTCGTTGACGACGCGTTGCTGAAACTCAGCCTAACCGCTCCTGCCGGTCCCGTGGCCCTGGGTTCCGACATCACCTACACCTGGCAACTAGCCAATACCGGCGCTCGCGACGTTTCCGGAGTCACGCTCAATGGCTTGACTCAGGTCTACATCATCGCGCCGATTCCCGCGCGCACTGTGCTCAAGGCGGGACAAGTATTTCCAGCCGGCACTCTTTACACCACCACGGCGCTCACCACGGCGCCGCTGTCAGCAACCTGGGTGAGCGTGGCGCCGCCGCTAAATACGGTGACCCGCATTGCTTTCCCCGTGGGTGCGACCCTGACTGCCGGCGCCAGCAGCGCCGCCATCAACATGATCGTTACGGTCAATCTGGGTATTAACGCTTCGATCCCCATCGATGAGATTGGCGACGCGTTTGGCAAGAACACGGTGCTCGCGACCATCACCGACCAGTCGGGTGATGCGACACCGAACAATGGCGATGGCAACGCCGACTTCAATGAAACCTATGTTGCCGGAGCCGGACATGGTGTGATTCAACAGACATTATTGACGCAGGTTGGCTCGGTCCTGTTAGGACCCAGCGGTGCTCCCGCCGCGGTAGGACCAACCGACAACAATGATGACTACACCAACAAGTCCACGAACCCGGGCAACATCGCGCCTGGTAACAACACCACCGCGTCGGCCCAGTTGGTATATGTCAATACGCTGCAGAACAACGGCAACGCCAACGACACGTACACGCTTGATGCTCCGACTGTTCCGGCCGGCTTTACGGTTGAAATCTCCACCAATGGCGGCACGTCATATACGGACGTTTCATCAGGTGGGTCGGTATCACTGGCCGTCGCCTTCGGCGCTTCAGCCAATATCAATGTGCGCGTCACGGTGCCCGTCGGCAAGGCTGTGCTAACCGCTTTTAGCACGACTGTCCGCGCCACCTCGACCGTCACAGCAGCAGCCAACAACAGAACAATCGATCGTTCCTACACGGGATTCGTCCAACTTACCAAGTCGTTCACCGTCGCTAACGGCACCGGCGTTGGTGGGGCAACTGATCCTGTTCCAGGCGCGGTTATCAACTACTCTATAGTTTACGCAAACATCTCCAGTTCGAATGGAGACGCCAACTGCGTTAAGTTGACGGCCAGCAATCTGGTCATCACCGAAGACGGGTTGGCAGCGCCGAACAACTGGGGTACTTACACGACCAACTCACCGGCGCCCACCGATCCGGGTGGCACGATAGTCACGGTCAGCGCCACCAAGTACACGGACACGGTTGTTTCGGTTGCACCGGGCGCAACGGGAACGTTCACGTTCAAGCGCTCGATTAACTAAGGCGGAGTAGCACAGCTTTAATGCTGTAACTTAAATCTGACTGTGCTGCATTAAGCGACGTGTTGGTTTCCCCTGGCAATGCCAAAGAGACCGGCACGTCGCTTTCAAACCTTTTACCAGCCCTTCCTTACTCCCACACTCGAGCCTCCCAGATGCTGGACTTTCGAAGCAGATTCGGCAAGTCATTCTCTGCCCTCGTGATCGCAATACTGTTTGCGTCACCGGCTAGTTCGCGGATGCGCCTGGTTGATGATCGGACCGCCGGCGGCACCATCATCAGCAACCGCGCTGAAGCCACTTACGAGAATGACGGCGCCACCTACACCACCGTCTCAGAGACGGTCACGGTTACCGTACTGGCGGTAGCCATCCTCACCGTTTCCCCAAAAGAAACTTCGCCCTCCGCGAACGTCGGTCCTCAGGAACGAATCACACGCCTCTTTCACATTTGCAATACCGGGAACGTCACAAATTCCTATACCATCGCTAACGCCGCGGTCAACGCTCCCTCGACACTGGTTAACCTCTACTTCGACAATGACGCAAGCGGGAGCCTCACGGATGGTGATACACAAATAACAATTGGGTCCACTTCGTCATCAACAGTTGCGCCGGATTCATGTTTGGGTGTGCTCGCGGTTGTCGATACCAATGATGCTCCGCCCGACAGTCTGCTGCGGATTCATTTGACCGCGCGCTCAAATGCCTCGGGCTCTGCCAACGGCAACTCCGAAGACGATGGCACAATCATCAATTCGGTGGGCCGAGGGCCACACTTTACCAATCCCTCCAGTGCCGGCTCGCCGCCGCTCAAACAAGTCAACGGCAGCGTTCAAGCCGTTGTCACTCGCGGCAATCCTTTTACCTACACAATCTCTTTCCGCAATAGTGGCGATGTAACAGCGCACAACCTGGTCCTGGCTGACGATCTTCCCGCCGGTGTCGAATACGTCCCCAACTCTCTGCACCTGGAAGCCAATGAAAGCAGGGACCTGACCGATGCGCAGGATGCGGACGAAGGACTCGTCCGCGGTGCACATATTGAATTGAGGCTGGCTGAAGTTGCACCTGACCAGGTAGTTCGCTTCACTTTCCGTGCGCAGTTGGCCGCCAATGCCGCGGCGGCGATTGGACTAATCAATTTTGCCAATTTAACGGCGGATAATGCACCGGCGGTCAGGACCAATTCAGCAGTCGTGCTCGCCGATCCCTTTGGTACTGTCTATGCCGGCAGGGCGGGCGCCAGCGTCCCGGTGCCGGGAGCAACAGTCTCGCTATTTACCGACCAGGCGCTGGCGAATCTGTTGCCGCTGACACCGGACCAGGGCCTGATTCCGAACCTCCAGAATGTTAATCCCTTTGCCGGTGATAATCAGGGCCACTTTAGCTTTGCGTTGAGCGAGTTTCAGATCGGCAGTGTTTCAGCTCCGGCAAGATACTTTGTAAAAATCACCGCCGATGGCTTCATTCCGCGCCTCATCGAAATCAATCTGCACGCTGGAGAGTTGGGATTACTGTCGCTTGCGGAGCACGCGCTCGATGGCCAACCGATTGCCGTTGCCGGTGGTTTCACACTGGTTCGGGAAGACGTAGCGATCGACAACCTCGGTGATCTCGCTTTCAACATTCCGATGTTTGAAATACATGGTCTCGAGCTGACCAAGTCCGTCGACCAACAACACGCTGAAATTGGCGACGTCGTTTCCTATCGCATTGAAGTTCACAATCCCACTGTAACTACGGTGAGCGAAGTGCTCGTTCACGATCATCTGCCTGAGTCGTTCCACTATGTCGCCGGCACGGCGCGGCTGAGCAGCGGCACTGGAGTCGAACTGCAGATTGAGCCGGAAGTGAGCGGCGCCGATTTACTCTTTCGTTTGGGAAGCCTGGCTCCGGGGCAGAGCGCACACTTGTTGTACCGGGTCCGCATCGGCGCTAACGCCCGCGAAGGGAACATGGAAAATGTCGCGGTGGGCTCAGGCGAATTTCCATCTGGTGAACATACCGACACCGGCGCCGCGCGCGCGACCGTTCGTGTTGGTGGCGGCGTTTTTTCCAGCCGCCAGGTGATCATTGGGCGGGTTTTTGAAGATACGAATCGCAACGGAAAGTTTGATGCCGGTGACAAGCCCGCGGCCGGCGTGCGGCTCTATCTCACCTCCGGACAATCGGTGATCACCGACTCGCAGGGTTTGTACAACTTTCCGGCGCTGGGTGATGGGTCACAGGTTGTGGCGCTTGACCCGCTGACTTTGCCGGCAGGTTACTCTCTCGCGGCCGGTGATTCGCTGGCGGGTCGCAGCTGGACGAGATTGTTACGCACGCCTGTCGGAGGCGGTGCGATGCTGCGACAAAACTTTGTCCTGGTTCGCGGTGCGGCAAACGCGAACACTGTTCCGTCTCCCGATAAAAGCGACAGCGCTTCTGGCGCCGCCAGTGGACCAGCCGCATCACCGGCTGATAAGCAAAGCAGCAACTCTGCCGCTGCCAATCATGAAACCAATAAAGCGTCTGCAGCTCCTACCGCTGCCGGCGTCTATGAATTTGTCTCTCACGAAATCATAGAGCCCATTGCTCCGGGCACAGTCCGCGTCCTCTCTCCTGCGGCCAACTCCGTCGTAATGTCGCCGGCCCTCGAACTGGCAGCCCGGGTCACCCTGAAGTGGACCGTCAAGCTGGAAGTCAACGGCGAGAAAATATCCGAGAAAAACATCGGCACGGCACGACTGGATCAAAAGAACCAGGTTGCTACGTTCACTTTTGTAAGTGTTGGTCTCCGTCCCGGGCCCAATCACGTTCGGGTTACTCCCATAAGTCCCGAGGGCGCACCCGGCGCAATTCAGGATCTCATCGTCATCGGGCGCGGCCCGGCCCAACGGCTCGAGGTCGTGCCCGAAAAGACAGCGATCAACGCCGGTGGTCGTGACTCAACCATAATCAAGATCCTGGCGTTTGATAAGTGGGATCACCCCGCCAGCGACAATCAGGTAGCGATCGAAACATCGATGGGCCAGTTGACCCGTTTGGAACCACAACCTGCGGATGAACCTGCCGGCGACAAGGGTCTGCTGACGCCCGGCACGGTTGTACCGAACGCGGACTTGCCACCCGAAGCACGTGCTAATGCGGAAAAGCGAGAGCGCAACCAGCTTGTCGTCTCAATGGAAAAGGGCGAGGCCCGAGTACGATTGATTGGTCCTGGTGAAACCGGCGATGCCAGACTGCATGTCCTGGCGGGCCAACTCGAAGCTGAGTCGCTGGTGCGCGTGATCTCTGAAGTGCGACCCACGATTCTGGTGGGATTGGCAGAGATGTCCTTTGGTAATGCGATACCCGAGGTCAACCTGCGCGGCGAGCAGGGGACGTCGCGCAAGCGAATCAGTCTCTTTTACAGTGGCCGGCTCTGGGGAGCAAATTCATTAACCCTCGCGTACGACTCGCAGCGCCCGATCAATCGCACCACCGGACACGATCGTCTATTCCAGCTCGACCCGCTCGATCGGGTTTATCCGCTTTATGGTGATTCTTCGGTTCGCTACGACGCTGCCCAGTCCAATTCCAAGTTGTACGCGCGAGTTGACCACAAAAGATCGTATTTAATGTTCGGGGATTTGGATGCCGATCTGGAAGATTTGTCCCTGGGCGGCTACACGCGCAAGTTAACGGGCGTCAAACTTCGTCTTGAGGATTCCGGCGGTGATTTTCTTACGATCACCGGCGCCCGTCCCGACACATCGTTTGCACGCGAAGTCTTTCCCGCCGGTGGTTTGAGCCTGATGCGTTTGGCGCATGGCGACATCCTGCAAGGATCGGAGACTATTGCTGTCGAAGTGCGTGACCGTCGCAACCCCGAAATCATTATCTCGCGCGAGTTGTTGACCCGCTCCATTGACTACGATCTGGACTCCGCAAGCGGCGAAATTTTCCTGCTGAGAAATATTTCCACGTTTGACTCCGGTCTCAATCTCAAGCAGATCGTCGTGACCTACGAACACCAGTCGAGCGGCATGACGTCCAGCGTCTACACTGCGCGTGGGCGCAAGTCGTTCAGCGGCTGGGGACTAAAACTCGGATTCTCAACCGTGCTGCAACAGCAGGAAGCTTCCAGGGATTTTCTCGTAGGTGGTTTTGACGGCGAGAAGACTCTGCCGCGACGCGGAGTCCTGAAGTTTGCCTGGGCGACCAGCCAGGGAGAACTCAGCAATGGTGTCAACGGCGGGGGCGCGGAAGGTGGTGACGCGTCGCACATCGGCAATGCTTTTAGTTTAGACCTGCAGCAGCCACTGAATTTTGGCGAGGGAATTGTGCGGGCCAGATATGCAAGCGCGTCGGCTGGTTTTCTGAATCCCTTCGGCTCAACCGTCACACCCGGCTCGCGGCGCGGTGAAGTAACTTTGGATTTCAAACCGCGGCGTGGTTCCGTGCTGCGTCTGGGTCTTGTCAAAGAGGACAACCACACGGCGAATGTCGACAACAGCCGCCTGACCCTTTCAGTAGCCGGCGATCAAATCATCAAAGAACGCGTTCGTCTGCATCTTGGTTTCGACCATCGGAGTTTCGCCGACGACTTGAATAACAACTCTGTCAATTCCGACCTGGTCACTGTCGGGGCGACGGTGCAGGTTACGGACAAGCTCGACATAGCAGTCAAGCGCGAACAGAATCTTGGTGAGGCCGATCCCACCTATCCCAACCAAACCACTCTCTCGGCGAATTACAAACTCAGTTCATGGACGAAAGTTTTCCTTACCGAACGCCTCGCCGCGGCGGCCATCATGCCGATTGGCGATTTGTCGCAAACGGGTTTTGCCGGCACAAATGCCCGCCGTGAAACCGCTCTGGGCGTTGAATCACGTTTCGGCAAATACACTTCGGTGGTGGGCCGCTATCAACTGGAGAACGGAGCCGGTGGCGCCGACAGTTTTGCGGTATTTGGGCTGCAGAATCGCTTGCCGGTTAAGAAAGGGTTTTCACTGGAACTCGGTCTTGAGCGCGGCTTTCACATGGCCGGGGAGGGCAAAAGTTTTAATAGCGCCACCCTGGGTTTCGGTTGGACACCGAACAATAGTTTCAAAGCCTCTGCCCGTTACGAGTTTCGCGATCGCGGCGGCAACGGACAACTGATAGCCATCGGCGCGGCCGGCCGGATCAACGAAGGTATCACCGTGCTGTCGCGCATGCGTTGGTCACACAGCGCTTTCGCCGGACGGGATGGTTCGGCGATGGACGGATTGGCAGCGCTGGCGATTCGCCCACTCGATTCTGATCGAGCTGGATTGCTCTTCAGTTTCAATCATCGTTCACTCGAGCAATCAAGTGTCGCCGGCTTGGCGGCAACGCGCGATCGCCTCGACACCGCGGCGACCGACGGCTACTACCAAGCCACGAAACGACTTGAACTATACGGCCGAGTCGCACTGCGCCTAACGGCTAACGGCCAACCGACGCTGCCATTCGTTTCTACCATAACTTATCTGACGCAAGCGCGGGCGCAGTATCGTCTGACCAGCAGATTGGACTGGGCTGCGGAAACACGTGTGATCTTACAGCGGGCGTCGCAAACGCAACGCTCGGTCTATGGCACCGAACTGGGATTCTGGGCCCTGCCCGATCTGCGAGCGGGCATAGGTTACAACTTCACGCGTGCCGGAGAGCCGGGCCTCAACACGGGTATACCGCAGAAGCAAGGCGTCTACTTCACTATCTCTTCCAAGCTCTCCAACCTGTTCGATCTCTTTGGTACTTCAAAGCAGGGACTCGCTCCGGCTGACGAAAAACCAAAAGGGCCAAAGGGGGAAATCCAACATTGAGTTTTCCCCGCGCCAAATCCTTCCGGGACCGCAAGCGTCCCGCCTGCCTCCGCCTATTGATGCCACTTACATTAATGGCACTGGTCGCCCTTTGGCCTTCGCGCGGGTTCGCCCAGGCTTGTGGCAACCCGGGTCAGGATGGTCCCGGCGGGACCTTGAGCGGCGTCGTGAACACTTACTTTCCGGGAACGGGCACCGCTAACGCGGGTACGACAACGATCACTGTGGGCCCAAGTAGTGTCAGCGGAGCGATGACACCTGTTGCCGTTGGTGATCTGCTTTTGGTCATGCAAATGCAGGACGCTTCCATCAATTCCAATAACAGCAATTCCTACGGTGACGGCGCAGGCGGCGCTCCTGCAAGCGGCGCTACCAGTTATAACAGCGCCGGGCGATTCGAGTTCGTCGTCGCCACTAACGCAATCGGAATTGGGGGCGGCACCATTACCATCAGCGCCGCTCTGACTTACAGCTATAACCGGGCCGCGGCTACAGGCACCAAGGGCCAAAGTACTTTTCAGGTTGTTCGCGTCCCTCAGTACTCGAGCGCAACGCTCAGTTCCGGTTTGACAGCTGCGCCCTGGGATGGAACGTCGGGTGGCGTCCTGGCACTGGACATCGCCGGCAATCTGACCGCCGCAGGCACGGTGAGTCTGGATGGACTCGGCTTTCGCGGCGGCGGCGCGCAACAAGTTGCCGGTGGCAGCGGCAGTCAGACGGATTATCGTACGCTGGCGACAAACGCGGCGAATGGTTCAAAGGCGGAAGGCAACGCCGGCACACCTCGCTACATGTACGACGGTTTCACCGTCATCGACAATCTAAGCGAAGGTTATCCGAACGGCAGCTTTGGCCGTGGCGCGCCCGGGAACGCCGGCGGCGGCGGCACTGACGGCAATCCGTCCGCCAATGATGAGAACACCGGCGGCGGTGGTGGTGGTAACGGCGGCGCCGGCGGGAACGGCGGCAATTCATGGAACAGCAATGTAGCCGTGGGCGGTTATGGTGGCGCTGCTTTCACCGTGGCCGTAAACCGAATGGTGTTGGGCGGTGGCGGCGGGGCTGCTTCGCGTAACAACTCCAGCGGCTCTGACAGCAGTGGCGGAAGCGGCGGTGGCATGGTCCTGATCAGGGCGGGCACCATTAGCGGCGCCGGCACCATCTCAACTAATGGTTCACCCGGGCTTGCCGCGGAAAACGATGGAGGCGGCGGCGGCGGCGCGGGCGGCAGTATTTTAGTGGTGGCAAACAGTGGTGGCCTCGCCAGTCTCGCATTGCGGGCCAGCGGCGGTCGCGGCGGCGATGCCTGGCCCACTCAAGCTCCCAATGGAACCCCGGGCGAACGGCATGGACCAGGGGGAGGAGGAGGCGGCGGGTTCGTCGCGGTTACATCCGCTACAACGATCACAGTCAGCGGCGGGGCGAACGGCATTACGACCACTGCGTCTGATGCCTACGGATCGACTCCAGGTTCTGCAGGTTCAAGCACAACCATCACCGCCAGTTCAGTGCCGGGAGCAAGGTCAGGCACTCAATGTGTTCCCGTGTTAACTGTTTTGAAGACCACCAGCACGCCCACGGTAAATAGCGGCACTACTGCTACCTATGCCATCACTACGGCCAACGCGGCGAGCACCAGCGACGCTCAAAGCGTGGCGATTTCTGATGCCTTGCCGGGCTCATTTGCTTATGCCTCGACGGTAAGTATTGCTCTTAACGGCGGCGCAACGCGTCCGACGATAATCAACCCGGTCGCGGGCGCAACCAGTCCTTCATTCGGCACCTTTACTATTCCGTCCGGGGGCAGTGTAGTAATCACCTTCACGGTTAGCATACCCGCGAACGCCTCCGGGACTTACCAAAATCCGGCGACTGCCACTTACCTTGATCCCAAACGGACCGTTACGAATGGGACGACAACAGCAAGTTATAATTCCGGATCGAGCACGGGCGAGGATGTTACGGTTACAGGGATACCGAACGTTGTGCTCGTAAAGTCAGTAAGTCCCAGCGGCCCTCAGTTGCCGGGTACCGACCTTATTTACCAAATTGCTTTTTCAAACAGTGGCGCTGCGGTCGCGCGTAATCTGGTTATTAAGGATCCCATTCCGTCCTTCACTGACTTCAAAGTCGGTTCCGTTACCAGCACGCTCGGTACCACCGGCCTCACGGTGGCCATTGCTTATTCCAACAACGGCGGCACTACTTTTGTATATACGCCCGTGAGTGCGGGGGGTGGCGCGGCTGCGGGCTATGACCGCAACGTGACCAACGTGCGTTGGACCTTCACCGGTAATCTAAGCCAGACTCCACCCAACAACGCCGGCAGCACTGGATTTACAGTTAAGATTCGCTGAGGTTGGAACTAATTAACCCGGCGGCCAGTTCATGGGCCGACCGGCGAGCAGGTGGACGTGCAGGTGAGGGACTGATTGCCCGGCGCCGGCGCCGGTGTTGATGACAGTAC
This sequence comes from Acidobacteriota bacterium, assembly GCA_025463135.1. GTDB lineage: Bacteria > Acidobacteriota > Blastocatellia > Pyrinomonadales > Pyrinomonadaceae > JAOAPY01. The sequence continues at coordinate 118,718 of JAOAPY010000034.1, read as the reverse complement.
GATAACCGCTATCTCCGTGGCCTTCGTCGTTGGCGATGCGGGCGCCCACGCGCAGCAGATGACCCAGCAGCGCTTCATCGCGACCCGAAGCTTCATCCAGAGATTCCATGTGTTCGCGTGGAATCACGAGGACGTGCGTCGGGGCCTGCGCGTTAATGTCGCGAATGGTAATGCAGCGCTCGTCCTGATGGACCAGGTCGGCAGGAACTTCGCCGGAAATTATTTTGCAGAAGAGGCAGTGATTGTCGGCCATTGTATGTTATTGAACGGTCAAACTAGTCGCGCATGGTAACACAAAACTATGTCCGGCTGGCGAGAGTTCTTTGCGGCTTTGCGACTCTGCGGGATTAGGTTCTTTCCCGCAGAGGCGCAAAGCGCGCAATGCGGATACAAATCCAGTTTTCGATATGGTGTTCAAAAAAGTCGACATTCAGGCAATCGCAGCATCGGTCTCCTGACCATGCAATGGCGCAGTCACCGACTCGCGAATACGTTCGATATCGGCGCCGACGGCGCGCAACTTGGCTTCAATCCTTTCGTAACCGCGATCGATGTGATAGACGCGCCTGACGCTTGTCTCTCCTTCCGCCACCAGACCAGCCAACACGAGTGACGCAGAGGCGCGCAGGTCCGAAGCCAGTACCGGCGCGCCGGTCAGCTGCACTGGTCCATCGACAGTCGCGGTATGGCCGTCGATGTTGATGCGCGCACCCATGCGCTGAAGTTCCGACACGTGCATGAATCGATTTTCGAAGACAGTTTCGGCAATCGCCGAGCGTCCTTTGGCCTGGGTCATCAGCGTCATGTATTGGGCCTGCATGTCCGTCGGAAAACCGGGATGGGGTTGGGTCGTGACATCACTCGCCGAGAGTTCCGGATCACCGCTGACCCGCAGCGTGCTCTGATTCAGTTCTTCCAATTCGACACCGACCTCGCGCAGCTTCGCGATCAGCGCTGACGAGTGTTCCGGGCGGCAATCCCTGATTTCCAGATCGCCGCGAGTGATTGCGGCGGCGATCAGAAACGTTCCTGTCTCAATGCGATCGGGAATGATGGTGTGTTCCGCGCCACCCAACGCCTCAACGCCTTCGATTTGAATGGAAAACGTGCCGGCGCCGCGAATACGAGCGCCCATCTTGTTCAGCAGTTCGGCGAGGTCGACAATTTCCGGCTCACAAGCCGCATTGTTGAGGGTTGTCCTGCCGCGCGCGAGAGTGGCGGCCATCATCAGGTTTTCCGTGCCCGTGACGGTGGCCTTGACAAAATTAATTTCTGCCCCGCGCAGCCGTCCCTCCCGCGGAGCCCGCGCCACTACATCGCCCTTTTCCAGTTTTACTTCAGCGCCAAGCTGTTCGAACCCGGCCAGGTGCAAATCGATCGGACGGGTGCCGATGGCACAACCTCCCGGGAGGGAAACCTTTGCTTTGCCAAAGCGCGCAAGCAGGGGTCCCAGCGCCAATACGGAAGCGCGCATCGTCTTCACCAGGTCATAAGGCGCTTCAAAGATTTCAATGTGCGCCGCGGAGATCTGATGCGTGCGCAATTCCGGCGTCAATACAGTAGCGCCAATGTCCTCGAGCAAACGTCGCTGGGTGATGATGTCGCGCACGTAGGGAATGTTGTGCAGCGTGACTTTTTCGGGCGTCAAAATGGCCGCGGCCATGCAAGGCAGCGCTGAATTTTTGGCGCCACTGATGGAAACTCGACCTTTGAGAGGACGCCCGCCGATGATGCGAAACTTATCCATGACGAAACCAGATTAAGTGAAAAGCCGAAAAGGTGAAAGGGACGCACGGCGCGGTGCGGCCTCAAGGCCCCGGCGGGCGGGCCAAAAAAAGAAGCTTGATTTGGTACTCGAATGAGCGTATATATGGCGACACCATATATGGAGACAACGTATGCTGGATAATGAGGTAAAAAGAGGCAGCACGGAAATGCTGATTCTGGCGTTGGTGGAAGACCGGCCGCGACATGGCTATGAAATCGCGAAATTGATTGAGCAGCGTTCGGACGGGGTGCTCCAATTCCATGTCGCATCGCTTTATCCGTTGCTCTATCGTCTCGAAAAACGCGGCTTGATAAAGGGCCGCTGGGTCGAGAAGGCCGGCCAGCGACGGCGCCGCTTCTATAAGCTAACCGCTGCGGGAAAAAAGATACTGGTTCAGCAGCGCCAAACCTGGAAAGACTTCTTTCTCGCATTGGATCGGGTAGCCGGTATCAATCCCGTCTGAGAGGAAACAAGCCATGCCCGAATGGCAGGAAGAAATCAGGCACCGACTCGCCGGCTTGAACCTTGCGCCCGAACGCGAGGGGGAAATCGTCGAGGAATTGTCCCAACACCTCGAAGATCGTTATGAAGACTTGCTTGCCCTGGGGAACGCACCAGAAGCCGCCTTTCATATTGCACTCGCGGAATTAAGTGAGAGCGACTTGCTGGTGAGCGAGCTCGGTCGCATCGAGCGGCGCGTTGGGCCGGAACCAATCATTATCGGGACCAACAGGAGTACGAACATGATTGCCGGCTTATGGCAGGACTTGCGCCACGGTACGCGCGCGTTACTAAAGAACCCGGGCTTCACAGCCTTAGTCGTGCTGACGCTCGCGCTCGGTATCGGCGCCAACGTGGCACTCTTTTCGGTGGTGAATGGCGTGCTGCTTAACCCCCTGCCTTTTCCGCAACCTGATCAACTCGTTACGCTTGATCAGAGCAAGCCGAATTTTGACAGGGGCGCTATTCCTTACCCGAATTTTCGCGACTTGCAAAAAGAGAACCGGACGTTTTCAGCCATGGCCATTTCGCGCGGGTTCAGCTTCAGTCTGCTGGGCACAGGTGAAGCCGAACGCGTCAGCGCCCGCTTGATCTCCGCTGACTTCTTTTCCGTACTCGACGTAAAGCCTGCGCTGGGGCGAACTCTGGCACCGGGCGAGGATGAACCCGGCGCCGGCCCCGTGGTCCTGATCAGTGCAGAACTTTGGCAGCGCAAGTTTGGCGCTGCGCAGGATGTTCTGGGCAAGAGTCTTACGCTGGATGACGGAACCTACACGATTGTCGGAGTGATCCCCGCGAACTTCAGTCTCTTTCGTGGCACTGACGTCTATGTGCCGATCGGTCAGTGGAAAAATCCCGCGCTAAAGACTCGCAGCGCCGCTTTGGCACTACATGGAATCGGCCGGCTCAAGCCTGGCGTCAGCATCGAACAGGCGCAAGCCGATCTGAACGGAGTGATGGGAAGGCTGGCCGCAACTTACCCGGACACCAACAGAGGCAACGGCGCCAAAGTGTCTTCCCTCAAGGAAAGAATGATCGGTGGCATCGGGCCGACGCTGTGGATGCTGCTTGGCGCGGTCGGGTTCGTGCTGCTCATCGCGTGCGTCAATGTCAATAACCTTTTGCTCGCGCGCTCGACCGGCCGGACGCGCGAATTTGCGATTCGCGCGGCGTTAGGCGCGGGACAATGGCGTTTGCTCCGCCAATCTCTCACCGAGAGCCTGTTGCTGGCTTTGGCCGGCGGCGCACTGGGGCTGGTGGTTGCGGGTTGGGGCATGCAGGCGGCGCTCTCCGTGCTGCCCACCACGCTGCCACGCGCTGCCGAGGTGGGCCTGGATTCCCGCGTCCTTATTTTCACGGTGCTCATTTCGCTCTTCACTGGAATTATCTCGGGCCTCGCGCCGGCGCTCAAGACTTCGCGTTGGCGTTTGTCGGAAACACTGAAGGAAGGCGGGCGCGGAGCGAGCAGCCGGAGCCGCGCACAGGGCGCTCTGGTTGCGGTCGAGATGGCATTGGCGGTGGTCCTGTTGATCGGAGCCGGATTAATGATTCGCAGTCTCAGCGCTCTTTGGAACGTCGATCCGGGATTTCGTTCAGACAGTGTGTTGACCTTCTCACTCAGCCTTTCCCCAGCAATGAATGCTGCCGGCCCTGGGGCAACTCGTGCCGCTTTGCGCGAACTCAGTGATCGGATCAGCTCGACTCCGGGTGTCCGGGCGGCTTCATTCTCGGCGGGTGCGGTCCCGTTGCAAGGTGAAGACGACCTGTTTTTCTGGATCGACGGCCAGCCAAAACCGGTGAGTCAGAGCGAAATGAATATGGCGCTCGTCTACCGGGTTGAGCCGGGATATCTGACGGCGATGGGTATTCCGCTTAAGCAGGGCCGTTTCTTCAGCAATCAGGATGATGAACGATCTCAGCAGGTCGTAGTGATTGACGAGGTCTTTGCCCGCAAATATTTTGGCGACTCAAACCCTGTCGGCAAGCGCATCCGTCAGGACGGCCAGGATCCGCAGCAGATCGTCGGTGTGGTCGGGCACGTGAAGCAGTGGAGTATCGACTCCGACGACTCGCAATCGCTCCAGGCTCAGCTCTACGAACCATTTCGGCAGTTGTCGGACAACTCGCTGCCTACTGGGGCGGGAGTGGTGGCGCTTTACAACGGACCGGCAGCGCCTCTCGATTCGATCCGCCGGGTCGTCCAAAACCATAACAAACAGAATGTCATCTCCAGGCCGCATACGATGACTGAGGTGATCGCCGATACACTGGCGGACCGTCGCTTCTCGATGATTCTGCTGGAGGCTTTTGCGTTGGTGGCGCTGCTGCTGGCGAGCCTGGGACTCTACGGCGTTATTTCGTATCTGGTGGGCCAGCGGACGCACGAACTGGGGATCCGCCTCGCTCTGGGCGCGCAACGCAGGGACGTTCTTCGTCTCATTCTAAATCACGGCATGAAAATGGCGCTGGGAGGAATGGCGCTGGGACTTATCGCCGCTTTGGGTCTGACCCGACTGCTGACAAAGATGATCTACGGCGTGAGCACAACCGATCCGGCAACTTTCGTGATCGTCAGCTTGCTTCTGACAACAGTGGCGCTGCTGGCCTGCTTCATCCCGGCGCTGCGCGCGACTAAAGTCGATCCGCTGGTAGCGCTGCGTTATGAGTAGCACGTGAGTCGGGAAACTGTTTCCCGGCAAAGGCGCAAAGCACGCAAAGTAAGAACAAGCAAGTAAGGTTTGCCTGTGACTCTTCGTTGTGGTGATTTCAGTGTTGAGTGACAGGGAATGGAACTCAGACTGAAGTCTGAGCAACATCAACGCATCTGCTTCTTCACGATCACACTGGCGAGGCGGTTGGCGACTTCCGGAGCCAGCACCTGTAATTTCTTTTGTTGCTCGAGTGCTTTTTCCGTATAGCCGGCCATCAAATAGCTGAGCCCAAGGTTGTAGTAATAGGAAGGCTCCTGAGGATTAAGGCCGATTGCTTTTTGATGAAAAGGGATCGCTTCAGCGGCTCGTCCGGATTTCGCCAGGGTTACCGCCAGACCATCAAGCCCCAGATCATAGTCAGGACTGTCGCGAACCAGCAGGCGGAAAACAAACTCGGCATATTTCAAGTTGTTGAGGCGGCCGTAAGTGATGCCGATGTTGTAACGCGCCCGCGGCAACTTGGCATCCAGTGCCACGGCCTTGTTAAAAAATTCCAGCGCGCGATTGTACTGGCGCAATTCACCAAAAGCTTCGCCAAGGTTATTGTGGGCCAGAGCAAAAGACGGATCGCTCGCGATCGACCGCTGGAAAGCAGTCGCGGCCGCTTCAAATTTTCGCAGCGCCATGTAAACGTTCCCAATCTTCAACTGCGCCACGGACGCAGTTCGAGGCAGAGAGGTCGAGAGAACATAAACACGGGTAAAGGCCCGCAAAGCATCGTCGTACCGCCGCTGCTCGAATGCCGTCTGTCCCTGGTCCAGAAGCACCTGTGCTTCCTTGCCACCTTTTACCGGCTGCTGAGCGGCGCACGGCATCGTCATGACCAGGCACGCGCAGAGCCCGATCAGCCATTTTTTTATTGCTCTGTCCCAGGTTTTCATGTTAAAAGAACGTCCCCTTTTTGATAAACGAGTAATTGCAGGGAAAACTGGGAAATTTGTGCGGATTCCTTGTTTCTCTATCTGCACCAAGAGTGTCGATGGGAAAAACAACCAGGAGGATTCCGCTTAATGCGTAAACTTTTATTATTGCTTGCCGTCTCGCTTGCCTTTGCGCCCGCAACCCTCGCGCAAAACTACTCTGACTGGGAATTCTATGTGGGCTATGCTCATGAGCGCGCCAACAATGGCGCGGACCGGCTCGATATCACCGGACGCCGCATCCTGCCTAACGGCAGCACTGCCGCAGTGGACTTTCGCTCTGAACGTCGCGTTCCTCACAACGGCGTGGTAGGCGAAGTTGTTGCCAACCTGAATGAGCACGTGGGCATCGTAGCCAACTTTGCGGCTACCTTTGCGGATACCACTCTGGTGGACAACATCAGCGGCAAATCATTCAACGCGAAACTGCAACGCTACACTTTTTTGATGGGACCGCGCTTTAACTGGCGCAATTCAACTCCGCTCATTCCCTTCGCGCATGCGCTGTTTGGCGCGGCGCATTACCGGGCGAAATTCCCGGACAAGGATATCAGCTGCACGAACAAAGAAGAGACTGCTTTTGCGATGGGCTTTGGCGCCGGCCTGGACATCAAAGCAGGAAAACATTTCGATGTTCGCGCCGGTGAGGTCGACTACATTCCGGTCTTCTTCAGCCATAAGCGCGAAGACAACCTGCGCTTCTCAGCGGGCGTGAAGATCAAGTAAGACGACAGATGATTGTTCGTTAGGGCGGTGAGTCGGTAACGGCTCGCCGCTTATTTTTGTACTGCCGGCTGCCGGCCTGCGGCGTCTTCGCAACGAGCAATCAGCATGCTAACGAATTCAACAACAGGTTGACAGCCTGTTGTACGCCACTATCTCAAAGCTTAAGCGTCTGCCGGCTGTCAAAAAAATCCTTCCAGGGATTCCCACTCTTCGCGATCAACGCTGGTACATTCTCGATTGTAAAGTCAGAAATCTTCACTCCCTTTTCCACCTGTTTCCACGTCAGCGGCATCGATACCGTGGCCTTTGGTCTCGCTCGCGCGGTAAACACCGCAGCCAGGCTCTTGCCTCGCGCGTTTTGCATCGCGTCGACATAGACCTGGTCGGTTTTTCGTTTGGCAATGCTGCGCTCAACGGTCGCGATCTGAGGAACGCGATGGGCGACTTCCGCTGCCAGCAAGCGCGCAAACTCCGCCACCCGTTCATAAGTGTTCAAAGGTTTCAGGGGAAGATAGATATGCATTCCCGACGAACCGGAGGTCTTGGGAAAGGACTGCAAGCCCAGTTCATCGCAAACTGTCTTTACTGTTAGCGCGACACGCAACACGTTGGCCCAGGGCGCCTTCTTTGGATCCAGATCGATAGCAATCCAGTCAGGCTTCGAAAGGCGCTTGACGTTTGAATGCCAGGGGTGTTGCTCGATTGTTCCCAGGTTAACAAAATGCAGCAGTGAGGCGGAGGTGGTGTAGACCGCGTAGTCAAGCTCGCGCCCTTCAAGGTTAGTCAACCGCACGGTCTTGATAAAAGCGGGCGCACTCTCCAGGTCCTGTTGGAAAAACATTGGCGCATTTACGCCGCGAGGCCAGCGCTGCAGGATCGCCGGTCGGTCTCGCAGAATAGGCATGATCAAATCGCTGACGAGCAGGTAATAACGCAGGAGGTCGAACTTGGTGAGCTTTTCATCAGGCCAGTAAACGCGTTCGAGCGAAGTCAACGAGACGATCTGGCCATCCACTTTCAGCAACAGATCACCCTTCGGTTTTTTCATGGTCAGGAACTCTGCGGGCGTAATTGACGGTCCAGCCTTGCGCGCCGTGCGTTTGAGGTTAGGCTTTTTGGCTGAACTGGCCGGCATAGTTTGGTCTTTGGCCTTTGGTCTTTGGTCTTTGATCTTTGTTCTTTGATCTAGCCCGAACGGATAATCATCATTGTCTAGATCGCGAATAGTATCAAGAGCCAAAGATCAAAGATCAAAGACCAAAGACCCAAGACCAAAGACCCAAGACTAAGTCCCATGGTACCCATTTGGGTTCGTCAGCATCCACCGCCACGCCGATTCGATGATCACTTCCAAATCCTGTAACGCTGGATTCCAGCCCAACTCGCGCTTAATCTTATCCGCGCTGGCGACCAGGATTGCCGGATCGCCCGGCCGACGTGGACCAACCCTTTCCGGTATGGGGCGACCTGTAATCCTGCGGGCCGCTTGAATAACTTCGCGCACGCTGTAACCCGCGCCGCCGCATCCGAGGTTATAGATCCGGCTCCCTTGATCAAGTGCGCCCAACGCCAGAATGTGTGCTCGTGCCAGGTCGATGACATGGACATAGTCACGCACGCAGGTGCCGTCAGGCGTGGGGTAATCATCACCATAGATTTCCACGTGGGTGCGCGAGCCGGCGGCGGCCTGCAAGGCGATGGGTATCAGGTGCGTTTCCGGATCGTGCGACTCGCCGCATCGTTCGCTGGCGCCCGCGGCATTGAAATATCTGAGCGACGCATAGCGCAAGTCATACGCCTTATCGTACCAGCGCAACGCGTGTTCGAATGCCAGTTTCGAGGCGCCATAGGGATTCGTGGGATTGTTAGGGGCGGTCTCGGCGATGGGTTGCTCTTCAGGTTCACCGTAGGTAGCGGCGGTCGAGGAAAATACAATGTGCTGCACCCCGGCGGCGCGCATTGCATTCAGCAAACACAATCCGGCGACCAGATTGTTTTGATAATATCTGGCTGGATTTTCTACAGACTCACCCACCAGGGAGTCAGCCGCCATGTGAACCACGGCCTCGATCTCATGCTGCGCGAATGTCTGGCCCAGAGTCTCGGCGTCTGTTAGATCGGCGTGCACAAACTCGGTGCTGTGAGAGATCGACGCGCGGTGTCCCTTGGATAAATTGTCGTAGACCACCACTGTGTGGCCGTCGCTTAGCAACTCTTCAGTCACTACACTGCCGATGTATCCGGCCCCGCCCGTTACAAGGATTCGCATGATTTCAGGAAACCAAAAACTTCCAGGACCTCCCGGTCATTTCTTTGCCCACTGAAGAACACATTAATTCACCAGGAAACAACTTGGCGTAAAAGTTTTTGTGAAGAATCTGCTGAAGGTTGCCACCCAGTCGCCACGTTATGATTCTAAGTTGTGGCGACTTTCTCACGCGCTGACGGGGGGGTCGTTGTTACTGAATCTTTGGGAACGTAATAGAGGATACGATTACAGTTGTCGCAGATGATCACTTCGTCGCCGCGCCGCACCTGCGCCATAACCTGCGGGCGCAAAGCCATCCGGCAAGCGGCGCAGGCCCCGTTGCGTGCTTCCGCCATCGCGATTCCATCCCGGATGCGCAGACTGATGCGGTTGTAAAGGGAACTCATGGGTTTCGGCAACAAGTCAAAGATCCGCTCGCGCTCTGCGCGCTCAGCCTCGAGTTGCGCGGTTTGGACTTTCATCTCCTGATCGAACTGGGCCAGGCGAGCGTCGCGATCAGAATTAAGCGAGACGATCTCGGCCGCGCGTTCAGTCAAGGCTGCTTCCGCTTTGTCAAAGATCTCCATCTGTTCGAGAATCTGTGTTTCGAGCGCTGAAGTTTGTTTGCGCGCGGCATCGGCTTCGCGTATGGCCGCGGTGTACTCATCCTGCTTTTTCGAAGCCTGGAGATTTCGATCAGCCCGTTCCGCGCGCGCTTTCTGTTCCGCGACTTCTTTTTCCAGGCGGGCGCGCTCGTGCCGGGCGTCGTCCCGGCGAGTTTCCTCAGCCCTAATTTCAAAGGCGCGCTGATCGAATTCTGCTTCGATCTCGGCGCGCCTCAATGGTATGGCTTCGATTTGTACTTGTAGTCTTCTTATGCTGGTGTCCAGATTCTGCAAAGCGATCAAATGCTGCAATTCCGCTTTCACTTACACTCTCCTTGAAAGATCAAGACCGACAATATGGGCGACAATAATCATCGTTATGGATTATCGGCCATCGGGGCGGATTTGCGCAAGTGAAGCCGCAGGGCCTTCAATTTCAGGTACGGGACTGCTAAACTCAGACTACTTGAGGTTCAGACTATGGCTACTGAACAAATAACCCTGCGAATTGATGCCGACGCGGCTCGGATTTTCAAATCCGCATCAACCAACGACCGAGAAAAGCTTGAACTGCTCCTTGGTGTGCTGGTGAAGGAATACACCGAGGGTGACGTCAGTTCTTTAAAGAGTACGATGGACGAAATTGCCGCGAAGGCGCGGGAGCGCGGGTTGACTCCCGAAATTCTCGAAGTGGTTTTGAAGAATCAGTAACTTGCGCATCGTTTTTGATACAAACGTTATCGTCAGCGCCCTGCTTCTTTCCGAATCCATTCCTAGAAGGGCCTTCGACAAAGCCCTCGATCAAGACACCATCTTAATCTCAACACCCGTCCTGCTTGAATTTGCCGAAGTACTCGCTCGCGAGAAGCTCGACAAATACTTGCGGGAGGAGGAAAGAATGCGTTTCCTGATCGCTTTCCTGAAGGAAACAGAATTGATTGAGATTAGAGAGCGAGTCTCTGACTGTCGGGATGAGAATGACAACAAGTTTTTAGAGCTCGCATTGAGCGGTAAAGCGGATTGCATAATCTCCGGCGATGACGACCTGCTAGTTCTCAATCCTTACCGCGGAGTCTCAATCATCAATCCGAGAGATTTCCTGGCTGGAATAAGCAAATGGTAAGAGTTATTGACGCAAGTACGTTCGAGACTACGTGATCATGTGCCGCTTTAGTGATGGTGTTGAAGGTGAGGTTGATCTTCGCGATGAATTATATGGTGAGATTTTCGAACCGCTGAAGAACAAGGACTTCTTTAAGAAGTTTGTCCTGAGTCCCGAACGGCATACGATCACCTGGCCTAATGGAGCTGACTTCGCCCCAGAGTTCCTACATTCGGCGATAACAGTTCCCGCGTGACGGGAACCCTCTTATAAGTTGGAGAGCCTTACAGTTTCCACTGGCCGCCCACCGCTTTGGCCGCGTTAACCCTTCCGCCCGTTGCTACTTTTGTTTTCAAGCCCGGTAGCTTATCAACTGAGCCCAGCAGGTTCCGGCGCAGTTCGTCGACCGTCAGCTTTGGATCGTTAGCCAGCACCAGGGCGGCCACACCCGCGACGACCGGCGTAGCCATGGAAGTGCCTGAGGCCGTCCGGAATTCATGGTCCAGCCAGGTGCTCAAAATATCCTTACCAGGCGCGCCAATGTGAACTGTCTTAACACCGTAATTAGAGAATGACGTGAGCTGATCGTTGCGGTCCAGCGCAGCCACACTGATGACATTGCCGACGTTATAGCTGGAAGGATAGTGCGGACTCTTGTCGTTATCGACGCTCGCATTCCCACTGGCGGCTACAAACAATATTCCTTCGTCATAGGCCTTTTTGATCACGTCTTCCAACGCTCGCGACTTCTGCGTCGACCCCCAACTGGCGCTGATGATACGGACGTTGACGCCGGCCTTGCGCCGATCGATTACATAGTTGATGGCCTCGATGGCGTCCTTCGTTGTGCCTGAGCCATTGGCGTCCATGAATTTGAGCGGCATGATCTGCACGGTCCAATTCACGCCGGTGATTCCTTCATTGTTGCCACCTTCAGCGCCGATGATGCCGGCGCAGTGAGTACCGTGCCCATTCTGGTCCATCGGATCTGCGTCGTTGTCCAGCGCGTTATAACCATGGACGTCATCAACCAGGCCGAGGTTTCGGTCTTCATACTCCTTGATGTTTTCCGGCCGCTTCCAAATATTCTTCACAAGATCTGGATGCGTGTAATCAACACCACTATCGAGTACGGCGACAACAACTTTGTTGTTGCCAGTGGTTGTGGCCCAGGCGCCCACGGCACTGATGTCCGCGCCGCGGGTACCGCCGTTTTGCCCGTCGTTCGCGAGCGCCCATTGCTCGCTGAATTTGGGATCATTGGGTAGAACGGGCGCAAAGCTGTCACGCGCTTCTTCCAACTGAATCGTATAAACCTTTTCGGCGTATTCAACTTCAGGCAGGGCGCTGTATTCGGCGATAACTGCCTCGGCGTTTTTGCCGTCTTCATCTTCAATCAGACTCAGACCTGAGACCGCTTCGGTTTCATCCTCGATAACGTCATGCAAGTGTTCAGTGATGCTCCGAATCTTTTCCTCGGATACGCCGGGCCGAAACCGGACGAACACCTCTGCCTGTCGCGCCCTTGGTTGTTCGGCCTGACGCGGCGCCGCAGCCTTGAGGGGAACAGTCGTCAGCACGCGCTTTTTTACCCAGGAGTGCCGCTGCCAGTTTCTTACTTGTCCGGCAAAGGCGGCCACCAGGATAAGCACCAGCGCGAGCGCAGCATGTGGAAGAAAATTATTGCGGGTCATTTCGTAACCTCGAAAAGAAGGTCTTAGGTCTTTGGTTTGTGGTTTGTGGTTTTTGCTCTTTGCTTTTTGAATCAGCAGAAACTTAATTTCGCCTGTCGTAAGGCGAGATGCGATATAAGAAATCAAAGACCAAAAACCAAAGGCCAAAGTCCAATTTCAGATCTTGTAATTTGAACCCTTATGATTGACGAGCCTAATTTGCCGCTCGGTGGCACGATATTCAAAACTCTTGCCGTCGGCCGTCAGGCGAATGCGCCAACCCGGTGTAATCATCTGCCCACTCATCTCGCCTTCGACCGGCGCGCCCAGGGCCATGTCCGGAAAGTCAGTGTCCTCAACCGACACTTCCTTGATCTCGTCCTCATTGAGAGACAGGCGACCCGCCAGATCTTTCCGTGCCCTTTCAACTGCTTCTGCCCTGGTAAATGCCATCTTCGGCGGGACCTCCCTCGGACCATTGTTAAGCCGATAAACGTGTCTGCAGCAACCTTTGTTCCCGGTAGAAATGTTTGCTCGGCCTGGCCTTCCGCTTGTTTGCGGAAGGCTTTGCGCATATTCTGCGCCCGCAATGCTGAGACCGTCAAAGACTGAGCAAGCGGAGCATCTGGTCAGTTTGATATTTTCATCTCATTCTCACCCGTTTCAACCGCGTGATTTGAGGTGCCTTTTGATACTCACGAACCGTTTCAACGGTTGGTTGAGGCCCTGGGGAAATAAACCGTCAGAAACGGTTTTCGACAGTCGTATCACCCGGTTGAAACCGGGTGAGAATGAGATTGCTTAGCAACTCCCAAATAGAAATCCTCGAACAGGCCGACCGGCTCTATGCGGGACGCGCTAATATCGCAAATGTGCGGTATAGCGTTGCGTTATTGCACGACGCACCAGCATGCTTCGAAACATCCTGGCGACTTGCGCGCGCGCTTTTCTTCCTCGGTCAGGAAGCTCAGTCGCCGGGGCCGTCGCGAGAACTGCACCGTGCTGGTGTCAAGGCCGGACGCCTGGCCCTATCGCGGCAGTCAGATCGCGTCGAGGGTCCCTTTTGGCTCGGCGTGAACCTGGCGCTGTTAGCGCGGTTGGAACCATCAATCAAAGCAACGATACATGTTCGAGAAGCGAAACAAACCTTGTTGCGGGCCATCGAGATTGATTCCGCTTATCACGGCGCCGGCCCACTGCGCGTGCTGGGCCGGCTTCAGCACAAACTGCCGCTCTTGCTCGGCGGCAGGATCGCGCGAGCAAGATCGAATTTTGAAAGAGCGATCGAGATCGCTCCCGCGAACACTGTGACGCGAATCTATTTTGCGGAGCTCTTGTTGGAGACAGGAGAAGTCGATCGCGCACGTGTTGAATTGGAAGCGGTGCGAAGCGCCCCATTTGATCCGGAGTGGGCTTTTGAGATCGATCGCGACCAGCGTCGAGCGGAAGAACTGTTGAGGAAGTTGCCCTACCGATTAAAGTAGGTGGAACCAAAGTTGGGCTTGACTCAACTATTACAGGTCTGGCTATTACCTTTGACATGACACCTCTGGTCCCATAATATAAAAGCCAATAACTTGGGACTGGGGATTCCCGGTCGGCAATTGGCTCTGGCTTAATGTCGGGGCCTTTTGTTTTAGGGAAATATTTTCAGTCCTGAGATCCTTCCAGGTCCATCATAGAATCGCCTCTTAACGATTTCGTAAGCGGGGAGGGCTTTGGCTGGATTTATGACGTAGCGAGCGATGGGATAAGCGGCGAGATCGGCCAATTGAGTCCCCACCACATTCATCGCCTTTGGCTTGAATCGCAAGTGGAACTTAATTTTGCGGAACCGGTCTAATGATACGAAGTCAGTCCCGTAAGTGACTATGTTCAGAAAACTCAATCTTAGTTCATCATCCTCACGTTTGCCTCTTGCCTCCGCAATTAGATAAATCTCCTTCTGCCCTTCGTTCTCAAGAAGTGGCAATAACCGCTCCATGGCCAAAGTCAGAGCGAAATCATAAGGGTTTGTGGCATGTCTTCCGTACTTGGCTTTGTGCTCCTGTTTACGAATAACTGCAGCAATTAAATCATAGCCTGGCTGAGACATGATTTCGTTGATGCGGTCGTAAAAGGGTTGACGCTTGGAAGGGTCTGTTAGAAAGTCAAAATCACCTTGCGCCTTACGAATGTCGCGAGAATGCAATATGACGCACTCGTGCCCAAAGTAGTCGAATTTCAACCTATTTACCTTTGGCACAAGCTTGTTCTCATAAGCTGCTTGATCACACACCATCATTACTAAAGCGAAAACCGGAAAGGTCGGGTCTTCCTTTTCCAGTGAGTGATCTCCGGTCTCATCTAGGTAGACAATTCTCGTCATTTGTCTTTGCAGTCTTAAGGTTAACGCCCCGTTACTTCAAATCACCCAACAGGTTTTGCAGGAGCGCAACTACTACAATTGCTGCTGTCTCCGCTCGCAAGGTACGACCACCCAGAGTAACGATTTCCCATCCAGCCTGGTGCGCTGAGGCGATCTCTTCATCGGTCCAACCACCCTCCGATCCAACCAGCGCAACCATCGGGCGCCCCACGATCTCTTGCCGACTGATCGCTTCAGTCAGGTTCTTGCCATCACGCTCTGAGAACATTACTTTGAGCGACGCGGGTAAAGCGGGTTGACCATCGGCCGAAAGCTCTTCCAGCAAAGACTGAAACGCCCGCGGCGGGGTGACTTCAGGCACGACTGCCCGCCCCGATTGCTTAGCTGCTTCGAGGGCGATGCGCTGCCAGCGAGCGACGCGCTTATTAGCATCGCGGTCATCGCGCAGACGCACGTCGGCGCGCTCCGTAATAATCGGCAGCACCCGCTTCGCGCCCAGTTCCGTAGCTTTCTGCACCACCAGATCAAATTTTTCGCCCTTGAGTAAAGCGACGGCCAGCGTCAGGTCGAGTGGTGACTCGAGGCGCGCCGGTTGCACTTCGGCCAGGATACCCAATTGCGCGAAGTCGCGACCGCTATCTTCGATCGTGCAGTGAAACTCTTTTCCTGCGCCGTCAAAGACGTAGATCTGATCGCCACGTTGGAGACGCAATACGTCACGCAGATGCCGGGCCTCGTCCGCGGCCAAACGCACGCTTTGACGATCGCCGGCAAACGAACTCGGCGGGGCATAAAATCTTCGGCGGGTCATTAACTCAATCTCATCGAGCACGTTATGAACTTGATTAAACAGTCGGCGGGAGCAGTCGGCAGAACAAAGTCAATTCCTAACAGGCGTACAGGGTACAAACTTCAGGAAACTCTGATCAACTGTCTCAACGCGTACATCGGTTTTGGCTTCATCTCATTCTCACCCGGTTTCAACCGGGTGACACTCGCTTGCCTCGATTGGATCTAACCGTTTCAACGGTTTCCTTTCGCGTCAGCTAAGTTGAGCGTGGCAAACCTCTAACCCAGGAGTCGGGAAACCGTTGAAACGGTTAACACCCGGGAAAGTCTCCCACCCGGTTGAAACCGGGTGAGAATGAGAGCAAAGCCAACCACCTTTTGAGCACTTGATCAGAGTGTCCTTTAGTCTGCGTCTGTCGAAGACAGCAACCTGATTCAGACTACTAAAGCCACCCACTCGCCATCCTGCATCATCACCAAATTCCCTGTCGCGCCTGAGTCCTGGATCTGATCCACAATCGCATCGAGCTGTGTATCAAGAATTCCTGAGAGCACCAGCCGTCCGCAGGAAGCGCTGATGAGCGCCGGCAGCAGGGAACTGATTACATCCGCGGTGAGATTGGCGCAGACAAAATCCGCCGAAGCAGTGGACCCAACACCAACCTGAGGGTCAACCTCATGATCAGCGGCAATCAGCGATCCGACGCGAAAAACAATTTGTTCCGCTACGTCATTTAGTCTCGCATTCTCTCGCGCGATCTCAACGGCCGCGGCATCCGTGTCGCAAGCTGCCACTCGCGCGGCGGGAAAAAGTTTAGCCGCCGCGATGGCCAGAATGCCTGTGCCCGTACCCACATCCAGAAAACTTCCGCCTTTGAAAAATCGCATTATCGCTTTTAAACAAAGACGCGTCGTTTCATGCGTGCCCGTACCAAACGCCATCCCGGGCTCGATGCGAATGACCACGCGATCTTTGGCGGCCCTGATCTCGCTCCAGGGCGGCGCGATCACAATGCGCCCGACCTCTACAGGTTGCCATCCCTGTTTCCATTCCCGGATCCAGTCGCGATCGGCGAGCTCGCGAAATTGCATGTCCCGCACCGAGGAAGAGGGTAGATCATAAATGCGCAGCGCTTCGGTCAATTCCGCTCGAACACGTTCGCGGTCGGGCGTCATCGCGAAGTATGCGCTCACGATCAGCAGGGCGTCAGTGGCGGCTTTGGCGTTGTTGGTTTCAGTGCCCAGCGCCCCTGCCTCCATCAGCGCATACTCCGCAGCCTCGCGCGCCGCGGGCTCGACCGAGACATCCAGCGCGTACCACTTGAGCGGGCGTTGATCTACAGGTGTGGACATGGCTTTCAAAAGGAAGGACAACGCATTGCCTCCTCATTGTCAAGCCGCTGATTGTTGGGTACTGGTGCAGTTTGAGGTCCGCTAAGCTTTTAAAGTGTGACGGACATTTGCACCCCCTCAAGCTTCCTGTAACACGGGTAGATCGAGCAGCTCGCGCGCCTTCAGCGCCAGCGCATCCGGCAGGAAGGGCTTTTGGATGAATGGCATGTTCTGTTCGAGAATTCCGTGTCGGATGATCGCGTCATCAGTGTAGCCGGACATATACAGGACCCTCGCTTCCGGCCTTATGGCTGCAAGTTGTTCCGCCAACTCGCGTCCGCTCATTCGCGGCATTACCACGTCCGTAATCATCAGGTCGATATTGCCCTTGCGCTCGCTGCAGATGCGCAACCCTTCCTCTCCACCTGCCGCGGCGATTACGACATACCCATAAGATTCGAGGGTCTCCACGGCCAACTGGCGCACCGACTCGTCGTCTTCAACCAGCAGAATCGTTTCAACTCCGCCGCGCACTG
Organism: Acidobacteriota bacterium; assembly: GCA_025463135.1. Classification (GTDB taxonomy): domain Bacteria; phylum Acidobacteriota; class Blastocatellia; order Pyrinomonadales; family Pyrinomonadaceae; genus JAOAPY01. Next base: position 101,439 of record JAOAPY010000034.1, on the reverse strand, counting down.
CCGGGGAACCGTCGGTCAACTCTTCGCTTTCGATAACCACATCAACTCTCGGCAGATAGACTTTGAAAGTTGTGCCCCTGCCGGTCTCGCTATAGACCCAGATGCTGCCTCCACTTTGCTTCACAATACCGTACACCGTGGAAAGGCCCAGTCCGGTTCCCTTGCCGATCTCTTTAGTCGTAAAGAATGGATCAAAAATTCGCTTTTGAGTTTCTGCATCCATGCCGATGCCCGTGTCGCTTACGGTAAGCACCACATAGTGGCCCGGCTGGACCGCAACATGTTCGCGTGCATAAGCTTCGTCCAAATATTTATGGCTCGTTTCAATCGTGATCTTACCGCCCCTGGGCATTGCATCTCGAGCGTTCACAACCAGGTTCAGCAGCACCTGCTCCAGCTGACCGGGATCGCCTTTGATCTGGCCCAACGAGGGCTGCAAGAGAGTCAGCAGGTCGATGTCCTCACCGATCAACCTTTGCAGCATGCGGTCCATTTCCTTAACCACTACGTTGAGGTCGAGGACCTTGGCCTGCAAGATCTGCTGCCGGCTGAAGGCCAGCAACTGGCGGGTGAGCCCGGCTGCTCGTAAGCCCGCGCTGGTAATCCCTTCGATGTTGCTGCGCAAAGGATCATCCTTGGACATCCGTCTCAGTGTAAGTTCGCTGTATCCGGTTATGACCGTAAGGAGATTGTTGAAGTCATGTGCTACGCCGCCTGCAAGTTGTCCAATCGCATCCATTTTCTGCGACTGTCTAAGTTGTTCTTCTTTGACCTGTTCCCGCTCGATCAAAGTGACGTTTTCTATCGCATTAGCGGCCAGATTTGCCGCCATACGCATCGCCGTGGCGTGGTCCTTGCTATAAGCGCCCGCCTGATAGCTTTGAATTTCAACACAGCCAAGCGTCCGGCCCATCACCGTCATCGGTGCGGCCAAAACTGACAGCGACTTGTCTTCCACGCCCTCACCGACCGTTATCGGCGACTGCATGGTACGCGCGTGCTGCTCGAAATTGTTTTCGATAACTACCGACCCCGACTTTATGGCGCGCCCGGTCGGACCGTCTTTGACTGGTACGTCGGGAAGACTATCAAGGTCATACTCCTGGTTGTCGGCCCAGCAATAACAAAGTCTGCGCGTTTTCTTCTCCGGCTCGTAGAGTGAGATCACCACGCTCTCACTGGGTAAAGAAACGATGGCAAAGTCGCGTAGCGCGCGGAAGATTACGGTGAGATCACGAGCAGTTCCCAACGCCTGGCCCAACGCCGCAATTCTTTCGACGAGCCGCTCGTATTCAGTTAATGCTCGTTTGTGGGGCCCTTGTTCCGGGGCCTGATCCACAATTATTCGGTATGACTCTTCCTGACCGTGTAGCGATGTTTCCGCGATCTCTAGTCGGGATATTTCAGCTCTTAATTCCCGCCGGCGGCGCCAGGAAAAAATTTCGGCCGCAATCACAACAAAAACGAACACCAACAGGACTTCATTTACCATCCATCCATCGTGTCGCGCCGACCATCTGGCAAAATACTCGAAGGCGTCGAATTTGGCGCACAGAATGAGGCCGGCAATCGCCGCCAGACAGATAATTATGAGATCGCTGGCAGCGGCGCTCGCGCCCCGGTGCCTCTCACTTTCAGTCATTATTGATTTCCTGATGGCGGCGCTGGATTTCACTTCGATTGATAGTCGGGACGACCGGGCAAGTTCGGTTGATAGACAAAACAGGCGATCTGGGGCAGAAGGGCCGGGGCGTATTGCATCACCCACGAGGATTAGAGTGCATCCCAGCTCACGTATACTGACGAGTCAACTCTTATGCCAGGCAGTGGTCAGTAGTCAGTAGTTAAGTGCCGAGTACCTACTGATTACTGATTACTACTTCTTGTCAGAGAATCTCTTCAGAAGGTCGACGGCGCTTATCCCATGGATCGGGATAGTAAGGATCCGCGGAGTGGTCGTGGTGGTCGAGTGTCAATAGATCCTTGATCAGCGGCAGGTCGCTGTTTTGAAATTCCGCGACGCTGCCGGTAAAAGCGAAACGGCCCTGATCCAGAACCATAATTCTCGTTCGCGGCAATTGATTGGCCGGCGCTTCGGCAATTGCGATTTCATCGTTGGCACTGCCTCCGCTGGCGCGATACCCAGTCAGATAAGGCAGCTCGTAAAGCTTCTTGGTGACAAAGAGCGAGGAAACCCCGTTGATGTCCCGCGCGCGGATAATTAAGTCGAGCACCTGCACGGCGACGATTGGATCCAGACCCATCGTAGGTTCATCGAACAACATGATGGACGGCCAGCCGATCAGCGCACGCGCAATTTCCAGCCGGCGCTTCATGCCGCCTGAGAGTTCTTCGGGCAGTTTTTCTTCATCGCCCTCGAGGCCTACAAAGCGAAGCACTTCGCGCACGGCCTGCTCAATCCGCTCTTCCGACCAGCCGCGTTCTTCCAGGCGATAGGCGGCGTTCTCATAAACAGTTATGCCGCTAAAGAGGGAGTCCTCCTGAAAAACCATACCCATCAACCCGCCGCGCAGGGCCAGGAGTTCTGGCTCGTCCAGCGTTTCAATCTCGCGCCCTGCGACAAAAATCTGGCCGGCGTCAGGCTTCAGTAATCCCAAGGCCAAATGCAGGAGCACGGATTTTCCCGAGCCCGCGGCGCCGGTTATGAAGATCATCTCCCCACGAGCAAGCTGGAAACTGATGTCGACCAGCGCCGGCTGGTCGTCGAAGTTGAGGAAGACGTTGCGAAACTCAATCGCCGGTGCATCGTTTGGCTGTGTGTCGCTCATAAGGTCAGTCTATGACGTTGCGCGCAGGGAGAAAATGTACCGCAAGCTGTTAGTTTGCGGCGTCGTCGCCTCTAATCGATGCGGCACGCAAACTAACATTTTGCTTTACTTCATTTACCGTTGATGAATCCCGAGCTCTTCCAGTAGTTCCGGTTTGTCGCGCCAGTCGGCTTCTACTTTTACAAATAACTGGAGATGGCAACGATGGCCCAGCAGGCGTTCAATGTCCTGCCGCGCTTCGATGCCAATCTGTTTCAAGCGCGCGGCGCCATGACCGATGATAATTGCCTTCTGCGTCGGTCGTTCCACAAAGATCGCGCAATAGATGCGTGTGAAATCCTCGCGCACTTCTTCCCATTTCTCCGTCACCACGGCGGTGACGTAAGGAATCTCTTCGCCGGTAACATGCAGGATTTTTTCACGTACGATTTCGGAAGCCAGGGAACGCATCGACTGGTCCGTCAACTCGTCCTCGCCAAAAAGCGCCGGGCCCGGCGGTAAGTGTTTCATGATCTCAGCCAGCAGTACCTCGATCATGTCGCCATTCAATGCCGAGATAGGCACGACTGAGCGCCAGTCATACTCGCCGCTATAGGAAGTGATGATCGGCAGCAGCTTTGCTTTGTCGGGAATCTTATCGGTCTTGTTCAGCAACAGCAGTGCAGGTTTGTTTGACTCCTTGATCAGGTCCAGCACAAAACGATCGCCGGCGCCCGTCGAGGTAGAAGCGTCACGCATCAGGCAAACCAAATCGACACCATCCAGCGCGTCATGTACGGCGCCCATCATGCGCCGGTTGAGCATATGCCCAGGCTTGTGTACGCCCGGCGTATCGACCAAAACAATCTGCCCTTCGGGACGAGTGATGACGCCGCGAATGGCAAAGCGCGTCGTTTGTGGTTTGTTGGAGACGGCGGCGATCTTTTCGCCAACCAGGCGGTTCAAGAGAGTCGATTTGCCGGCGTTGGGCCGGCCGATCAGGGCCACATAACCGCTGCGATGCTCGCTTTGAATGTTTTCTGACATGAAGTGCTTAGAACACTAACAGGTTGCAGAACCAGCACCAACTCGGGATCCGTAATGGCAAAACGGCCCTCAGAGAACAATAAAGCTCCTTCGGTCCATTAACCTTTGGTGCCGGACTCACCCTCGTCAACGCCCATCCGTTGCAGCGTATCCGCGGCGCGCCGGCGTACGTCTTCGTCTTCATCATGCAAAAGCAGCATTAGATCAGGGATAGCTTCACGTGCCCCAAGATACCCAAGCGCGGTGGCGGCGTACGCGCGCATGTTGGCGTTGGGAACCTGCAACATACCTCTCAGGCCGGGCACCTCCTCAGGCTTAAATCCCACGAGCGGATAAGTGTCCCTGGCCTGGTCTGCTCCTGCACTTTTATGAGCCGCGGCGATGCGCTCTTTTCCAATCGCTTCGAGTGCGCGCTGTACGGCGCTGCGAACTTCCTGATCTTCGTCGTTCTCACTTTTGATCAAGGCAAACAGGGCTTCATCTTCAATATCCTGACCCAGCAAGCCGAGCGTGTCAGCACAGCGCGAACGCACGCGCTTTTCGTGGTCCTGTAATCCTTTGATCAAAGTCGGCGTCGCGGCTTTTGCTTCCGAGGCCATCCGTCGCAACGCAAACGCAGCTGCCTTTCGCTTCAGCCTGTCTCCCTGAGTGATCATTTCGATCAGAAGCGGTAACGCGGCTTGGGCCCCGGGGCCAAGACCGGCAAGGGCCAGCGCCGCGTTATAGCGCACTTCTTCATCCTCGTCACTCAGGAGTTCAAGCACGGCCGCTGCCGCGGCTTTCGCCCGCGTCCCCACGCTACTCACCGCGCGCAGGGCATAATTGCGAACGTGCTTGCTGTGGTCCTGGAGCAAATGGATCAAGACCGCAATGCCCGGCTCTGTTGCGACTTGCGGGAGCGGTGCGCGCTGGTCCGTCGCGCCCAGCCATAAAGCCAGAGCTGCGCGGCGCCGCATTGATTCATCACCATCCCGCGCCGCTTCAAGGAAGACCTCAAAAACATCATTGTCCACATCATAGAGATCGCGCAGTCCTTCGGCCGCCGTTAACCGAACATAGTTGTTTTCGTCTTGCAGGCAGACTCGCATGGCCCGATTCAAAGGACCAAAGACCTGATCGATCTCATCCCCCGAAGAGAACACTTCACCCAGCGGGCCAATCATCATGCGCCAGATGTTTTTTAGAGAGGAGAGCGCGGCCAGGCGAACCTCGCTGTGGCCATCCTGCAAGGCTTTTATGAGTGGCGGAATGGACTTGGAATTGATGCGATCAGATTCGCCTAGAGCACCGGCGGCTGAGATTCGCTGAACGCGGTTTGGATCCTTCAATTGCTGAATCAGATTTGAGTTTTCAGGGTGCATTTCAAATCTCTAGCCTGTTTAGAAAGCGATCTTGTCCACCCGCTGGGGCACAAGTGCCCTCTCTAAACGGAGAAAGAACCTATGAACCTCGCTCCGAGACCTCAGCTGAAACGACTATCTCTTCAGGTGGAACGATTACGACTTTACCGTCTCTCCAGATGGCTATTGAATTTCCGAGGCGCTTGTGCATGAGGAGCGCCTGATTGACAGCCTGTTGCAGCACTTGTCCGATCTCAACAGCATGCTTCGAAACATAATCATTCGTTAAGAGAACTTCTTCGTGTTTGCTCATGGCTTTGTCAGTGAGAAGCTTACCCATGACCGTTTATTGTAAATTAGCAGTGGAACGACTTTGTCTCCCGCGGCGATCAGTGACATTTCCGATTCAGAATTATCATATACCGCCCACGCGTCCGCCAATGGCTGATAGAGTTCATAAATCCCGCAACCCAGTTTCACGGAACGTTGCCTGTACGCCATTGTTCGCCAAGCGCGTTAATCCCATCAAGGGAATGTTGGAGTTCGTCGCGTTTTGCTTCGAGCATTCCTTCATCAGCGTCGCTCGGAACATAAATAGGCGAGGCGATGTCAACCCGCACCTTTGTAAAAGGCTTCGGCACCTGAGATTGATCCCAGCTCTTCTTTGCGGTCCAAAATTTTCGGGCGGTGATAGTGAACGGCAACACCGGGTTACCGGTCTTTTTGGCCAGCAGCACCGCCCCCATCTTGGCAACGTAGCGCGGACCTTTGGGGCCGTCAATCGTGAAGGCAGCCGGCGAGCCGGCGCGCATCAGGCGCACCATTTCAACAATCGCCCCGACGCCGCCGCGCGTGCTGGAACCGCGCGCCGCGCCATAACCAAAACGTTGAATGAAGCGCGCGATGTATTCGCCGTCAAAGCTCTGTGAGGTCATCACCACGATACGTCGTCGCCGCCAGAAGTAGGTCGAGAGAAACACGCGATTGTGCCAGAAAGTGTAAATGGGAATCTGATTATCGCGGGAAGCCGCCTCCCAGTTTTCCCAACCCTCAACCTGCCAGCGCACCGTACGGCCAATCAATTTGATCAGTACAAAGAAGACCAGATCGGCGGCGCGTATCAGGAACCGCTGTTTGCTTGTGTAGCCGGAAAGGTCAGCAAAGGTGTAGGCGCGCGCAACTTTATCCGTTCGTTCAGCGCGCTTGAAAGGTTGTTCCGCGGAAGCTTGCATGAATGGTCTGAGTATAACTTGTCGGTACCACCTGCGTAAGTCGGTGGATAGTTCGATTGCGGATTTGAGAGTTCGGATTTCGGATTGTTTATTTTCTTAGAGAGCTAATCCCAAATCCACATTCGTAATTCTCAAATCTTCGGACCCACCTGCTAACGCCGGTGGTGCTGACCTGCCTCCTGCTCCCGCTCCTGCTCCTGCTCCTGCTCCTGCTCCTGCTCCTGCTCCTGCGCCGCCGTCTCCCGCCTGCCCTAGTAGATCCCCGCCTCTCCCGGCGGTCTCGTCTTCCAGCGTTTGTGAATCCACAACCACTGTTCGGGATAGCGACGAACGAGGCTTTCGATGGCTGCGGCAAAGCGTGCCGTATTGAGTTCCAGGTCCTTGTGCTTATCTCCGGTGCGCACCAGCTCCACGGGCGGATCGCCATGAAAGAAGTACCGCTTCTTTTTCTCGTTCCAAACCGCGACAGTGGGAATCACCAGGGCGTCTGTCTTTAGGGCCAGCGTCGCTATGCCCGCGGTCGTGCAAGCCAGGCGGCCGAAAAAGGGCACAAAAACTCCTTCATGAGGATGAGTGTTCAAGTCAGAAAGTATCCCCAGTGTGCCTCCGGCGCGCAGGACTCGTATGGCTTCGCGGGCGGCACTCTTTTTATCTATGGCGCGGTTGCCGAAACGGGTCCTCACGTTTTCAATCAGTTCTTCGATGCGCGGGTTGTCGATGGGTCGCACGAGAAAGCTGATGGGATATTCCAATGCCGACCAGCCGAAGCTCAGCAACTCCCAGGCGCCCAGGTGGCCCGTCAGGAAAATTACGCCGCGCTGATCCTGTTCCGCAGCGCGCAGGTGGGCCAGACCGACCTGGTCGTATTCGATTAGCTTGCGCAAACTTGCCGGCGTGGCGCGAGGGAACTGGCTGAACTCTCCCAGCAGCCGGCCCAGACTTTCAAAGCAACCGCGCAACAACCGCTGCCGCTCCGGCTCGCTCATTTCCGGAAAAGCGATGCCCAGATTAATTTCACCCGTGCGTCGCAGCTTCCCCGGCATCCGGTAAGCAACGCGCCCCATCCCGCGTCCCAGGGCGATTGCCGCACCGCGCGGTAATGCTCCCAGCGCACCAAGAATCAGACGCGCCAATGCGTATTCAAGCGAGGTTTGCAGTTTTCCGCGTTTTGCCATGGCCGAGTAAAGAGCGCGTAGTGTAGCGCATGGCCACCCAAGCGACCTATCCACCGATTACGCAGACTACACGGATTCAATAAAGACAAAATCGATGCCGGGAGGGAGAAGAGTATTAGAAGGCCTTTAAAAATCCCCACTCTTACTTTGCTAATCAGTGTAATCTGGTGAGAGCCGTCCGGGTCTAGACTCAGGATTGCAGACTATCTATTATCTGAAACGCGGCGCAACGAATTTTCGTACATTGGTGTTGGAAAGCGGTTTCGTCTTTCTTTCCCTCCCCAAAAATTGAAGCGAACGGAGACTGATGGATAAACGCCGGATTCTCGTCGTCGATAATAACGATGGGCTGCGGGCCACGCTCGCAGAGGTGCTGGGTAGTTTGGGCCACGACGTAGTGGCTACCGGTGACCGCGAAGCAGCCCTGGGCCGCGACGACCTCGATCAATTCGACGTCATCATCAGCGACCTGACTGAGGAAGCGGGCTCACCACCGGCAATCAGCGAGTTGCACCGCAAACGCCTCCTGACTCCCATTGCTGCCAAAAACGGCGGCCAGACAACGGAAATCATCAAAGCCTTCAAGATGGGTGCGGCGAATTATTTCGGCGCCGCCTATGACAATGAAGAACTGCGCCAGATCATCGAGCAGACACTTTCCTACAAACTGAAATGCGTGGACGATCCTGCCCTGCTGCCGCAAGTGCATGAGATGATCGAGTTTGAGCTGCCCAGCGATCTTTCCCTGATGAACGGCGTGCTGCAGTACCTCCTCGAGCGGGTTTCGAAACTTGGCATCGTCACCCCGGAACGCTCAAATCTTTTCATCGCGCTTGATGAAGCATTCGTCAATGCGGTTAAGCACGGTAATAAGAACGACCCCACAAAACTCCTGCGAGTCACCGCGGAACTCTCACCTCGCGAGGCTTGCTTTACCGTAGAAGACGAAGGCCAGGGATTCAACGTGCAGGAGATTCCCGACCCTTGCGATCCGGCCAATCTCTTCAAGACCTCCGGGCGCGGTGTGCTGTTGATATACAACATCATGGACGAAGTTGAGTACAATGCGCAGGGCAATCGCGTGAAGATGGTCAAACGTCCGGAAGAGTCGCTCCCAGCACAACCAGTTGAATCACCCACCACAGACGATAAGGAAGCCCGGCGCGAATAAGAGTTCAGCGGCGACGGACGAATCAACCTGCCCACAATCCGCGCAGCAACACACCTACGGGCAGGATGCCCCGGTGTCTCCCACCGGACAGCCCGGTTGGGGTGGAGGAGGTGCCACAAGTTTTTGGGCTTCATGGCGCTGGTGGTTGCCACCCGCAGTAATCTCTCTAATTCTCATTCTCAGTTTTGTGGATCCCTTTATCGGTGACTGGGACGGGCTGGACTACACCATCCTTTCTTTGCGTGGCTCCCCGTCGTCGATGGCGCTCGGTCGAGGATTATTTACCTTCTACAATCACGCTCTGTACCTGCTGGCCCATGCGATCTTCAAAATTCAGCCGCGCGACGCATATCTGATTTTTAAGTATGCGGTGGTGGCCCAGGGTCCACCCGCTGTTATCGCCTGCTGGATTTTGACGCGCGATCTTTCACGTTCCGTGCAAGCCGCGACGGTCGCTGCGTTAATGTTGGCGTTGTCGCCGGTTTTCATTATCTATTCCGGACAGGTAATGACAGATGTGCCGGCGCTGCTGCTGCTTTGCACGGCCCTCGTGATCCACCTGCGGGGCATAAGAAAACGAAACATCTGGCTGTTGCTCCTCGGCGCCGGACTTCTGGGTGCAGGAGTAAACCTCCGCGAGACCATTGCCTTTTTTAGTCCCTGGTTGGTGCTGGCGCCCTTTGTTTGTGGGTGGCGGCCGGGGCGTCGTGAACTTGCTTATGTCGGACTGTCAGGTGTGATCTTTTTGATCTTTGCGTTGGGGGGATTTGCTTACTGGTTTAGCGACCCTGAATATCAACGAGCCTGGTTCGGCTGGCGCGAGTCGATGCGCGGCGAATCTGCCTTGCATCCGGTGCGGCTTCAGAATCTGCTTCCTTTTTTCCTCTATCTGGTGGTCACTGCGCCGCTCGTCGTGCTCACTTTACCTTTTGCTTTTATCAGGCAATGGCGAGCACGGTGTTTATCGCCTTTGGTGTTACTGGCGCTCATAGGTGTATTTGCCGACCTGTTGTTATTACTGAACTACAGCACGGCGATCGTTTGGCGTTATCCCCTCGCGTCTTTGCCGGCACTTGCGCCGTTGACGGCCGACTATCTCGTCCGAACGCTGACGGCTCGACTGCACAGTGCGCGCATCGCGCTGGCCGCGTGCGTCGCCGCAATTTTGTTACTGGTGGTTTTATTTGGCGTGTACATTCGCCCCATCAGTCGCCAGTTTGTTGAATGGCGAGCGCTTTCGAAAAACTATGATAAGCAACTGGCGCTGTTGCCGCGCGACGCGGTAGTCATCTCAGGCCAGCAAACTGTCGCGGTTACGTATTGGCGCGGCGTGGGCGCAGGCGAATGGGAAGTCATTGGCACTGGTGGCGGCTGGCCGGGCCCGCAACTCGTGCCGTTAATCGAAAAATATCTCAAGCAGGGACGGCGTGTGTTCCTTGATAGTGATTCGCGTTGGTGGTTTGTCTGTGGGTGGCAGCGCGATGAGATTCCCGAGATCGTAAAGCTGGCATCACAATTTCATTTTCGGCGAGTCTCAAACTACATCTACGAACTGCGACCGCAAGAGGATGCAAGTGCAGTCGACACTCCGAACCTGGAGCGCCTGCTGCCTGAGAATCGTCCCGAAGATCTGGCCAAGTGCCCGCTGGGCCGCAGATGAACGATCATCCGCAGATTGCGCAGATTACACCGATTATAAAAACATAAAGGCAGAGTGCAGATTCGATCGACTAACCAGCTCCCAACATCAACGCGGAGGCTTTGCCTTTTTAATCTGTGAAATCTGCGGATAAGTCCGATGCCTTACGAACTCTTTCTTGCTCTGCGCTACTTTCGCTCGCGACGGCGGCGGCGGATGGCACGCGTCACCGCGCTTCTGGCAATCGTCGGGATCGCGTTTGGCGTGGCCTCGCTGATCGTGGCGCTGGCGCTGGCTAATGGCTTTCGCGATGAGATGCGCGACAAGATCCTGCGCGGCACGGCGCATATCACTGTCATGCGCGCGGATGGCCAGCCGCTGGCTGACTATCGCCAGGTCATCGAGCGCCTGCGCCAGGTCCCGAACGTCAACGCGGCGTCGCCGACGACCTACGACGGTGCGGTTGTGAGTGGGCCAAGCGCATCCGCTTACGCGGTACTCCGTGGCATCGACGGCGCCTCGACAAGCGCCCGACGCGAACTGGAACGGACCCTGGTTACCGGATCGGTTGACTCTTTATTTGAACCGGCTGTCAGCGAAAATAACGAGACCAGGCTTCCCAATGTAATTCTCGGTTCGGAACTGGCAAAACGAACGGGCCTGCAGGTGAACGATGTGGCCGAAATTATTCCGGCCAGCGCCAGCTTGATCAGAAAAGCTCCCATCTATCGACACGTGCGCGTGGCCGGCATCTTCCGTTCAGGCTTATTTGAGTATGATTCCACCTGGACTTATCTTTCGTTTGAGCGGGCCGCGATCTTCGCGGGACCTGACCGGCCGGCCTCACTGATCAGCATTGAGGTACAGAATCCCGACGAGGTCAAGCAGGTTGCCGCAAATGTGCGCGCGGCGCTGGGGAATGGGTACACGGCCATCGATTGGCAGGAAGCCAATCTTCAGCTCTTCACCGCGCTGGCGTTGGAACGACGCGTGGGAATGATTGTTATTGCGCTCATCATTCTGATCGCCGCGCTCAACATAACGACATCGCTGATCCTGGTCGTTGTCGAGCGGCGATCGGACATCGCGATTCTCAGAACGATGAGCGCCACCACGAAAAGCATCATGGCCATTTTCATGATCGAAGGAGCTGTGATCGGAGTCATCGGCGTGGTCATGGGAGTGGCGTTGGGACAGGCCGCATGTTTTGCCGGCAACCATTACCACCTGGTCCAACTTCCCGCCGCCGTTTATTCGATCGGCGCTGTACCGTTCAACTCGCAACTGCGCGACGTCTTGCTCGCGGCTGCGGTGGCGTTTTTTCTCAGCCTGTTGGCCACCATTTACCCGGCCCAGGCCGCCGCCCGCGTGCGGCCTGTTGAAGCGCTGCGGGAAAGGAATTAGAAACAGACTGCCGACACCTGATTGTAGAGAAGCGTTGTGAAATCAATTCCCGATGTGTATAGCCCGTGGGTCAGCTACAGTCGGGAAGGGGACCCTGTCCCCGCTCAAGGGGGTATTGAAGAAGAGAGGTTATACCCCCAACTCGGCCAAGGGATTGATATTCTCATTGCGCGATCGTAGTGCAACGCGAGGCGGGGACAGGGTCCCCTTCCCGACTGTCCGGGCCAAACTAAATTTCCTGATAACAGAAGTAAGCGCTCATGTCTGCCGATCAAAATTACCCAATAGCCCCAGACGGTTCAACGTCAGCCGATGCCTTGCGCGTGACCAATCTGCGCAAGGCTTTTCGATCGCCCGCGGGTCAGTCGATTGCAGTGCTGAGTGACGTGTCCTTCTCGGTTGCGGCCGGTGAGACGGTGGCCATTATGGGAGTCTCGGGGGCCGGTAAATCAACTTTGTTGAATCTGCTTGGCGGCCTGGAGATTGGGGACGGCGGAACCATTCAGTTCAGCCGACTCAAGACGGGTGAGACGGCGGGACGATGTCCCTGGCCCGGCAAACCAGCCAGCTTTGTCTTTCAGTTTCATTTTCTGCTGCCCGACCTGACCGCGGTTGAGAATGTCGCCCTGCCTTTGATGATCGACAGAGTCCCGGGCAAAGAAAGCCTTCGCAGAGCAGTAATCGCGCTGCAAGCTATCGGCCTGGGCGACCGTTTGACGCACAAAATCGGCGATCTTTCCGGAGGCGAGCAGCAAAGAGTGGCGGTTGCTCGGGCTTTGCTCACCAACCCACAGCTGGTTCTGGCCGATGAACCAACCGGGAATCTTGATGCGTCAATTGCCGAGGAAATCGGCGCTTTGTTGGTGGACTACGCTCGCCGCCGTCGCGCGTTTGTCGTAGTCGCGACACATAATGACCGGCTGGCCTCGATATGTGATCGAGTCCTGCTTCTGGAACATGGCCGGATCCGTGAGCAGACGACCTGACGAAGAGGCCACTCCTGAAATTTCACCTCGGTTGAGCGTTTTATCACTAGGCATAGGAAACAATACGTTTTGCCTTTCGCTTAAACCGGTTATAATGCGGGCGGCTGCCGGGCGAGGAATTTTTTCGCCCGGCATGGTAATCATAGGCAGTCTTCAAAAGCGGAATAATCAATGTTCGAACGCTATACTGAAAAGGCGCGCCGAGTTATCTTCTTTGCGCGCTACGAAGCCTCTCAGTTCGGCGCGCACGCGATTGAGCCTGAGCATTTACTTCTGGGTTTGATGCGCGAAGACAAAACGCTCACCGGAAGATTTTTTCCACGCGCGCAACTCTCGATTGAATCGATTCGCAAAGAAATTGAAGGGCGCACCCTTCTCAGAGAAAAGATATCCACCTCAGTTGAACTGCCGCTGGCGCCCGAGACTAAACGTGTCCTGGCCTTTGCCCATGAAGAGAGTGATCGCCTCCAGCACCGGCACATCGGCACTGAACATCTGCTGTTGGGCCTGTTGCGTGAAGAGCGTTCGATGGCCGCGGAAATCCTTTACGAGCGAGGACTGCGCCTGAACGCCGTGCGCGACGAGATTGCGCGCCAATCCGGACATGAAGCCCGCAGCACGCAAAAGAAAGACACGCCGCACCTGGTTGAATTCTCGCGCGACCTTACCGAGGACGCCGCCAATGACAAGCTGGATCCGCTGATTGGCCGTGAACCCGAGATCGAGCGGCTGGTCCAAATCCTTTGTCGCCGCACCAAGAATAATCCGGTACTTATCGGTGAGCCTGGCGTCGGCAAGACGGCCATCGTCGAGGGACTGGCGCAACGCATTGTGTCCGGCGATGTTCCCTCGTTCCTCGAACACAAGCGCATCCTTTCTCTTGACCTCTCCTTGATAGTGGCCGGAACAAAGTATCGCGGGCAGTTTGAAGAACGGCTCAAGCAGATCATGCGCGAACTGATCGAGAATCCGCAGTACATCGTTTTTATCGACGAACTGCACACTCTGGTGGGCGCGGGCTCGGCCGAGGGTTCGCTGGATGCGGCCAATATTTTGAAACCTGCCTTGTCACGCGGAGAGATTCAATGCATCGGCGCCACAACGCCGGCCGAATTTCGCAAGTCGATAGAGAAAGACCGCTCGCTGGAGCGCCGCTTTCAAGCGGTTAAGGTGCCGCCTCCTTCGGAAGCAGAGGCCGTTGAGATTCTCGATGGAGTCCGCGAGCGCTACGAGAGTTTTCATCAGGTGCGTTATACGGAAGACGCATTGGAAGCAGCTGTTTACCAGTCGCATCGCTACATTCCCGACCGTTTTCTCCCCGACAAAGCCATCGACGTGATTGACGAAGCCGGGGCGCGAGTCAAACTGCGCGTACGCCGCGAGCAGGGCAACATCGAAGACTGGGATGCGCAGTTGAACGACTGGTCGCGTTCGTCGTATGACGAAAATGGTCTGCGCAATACTGACGACGCCATCGTAAACGCTCAGGTTACGAGAGATGACGTGGAAGAAGTGATTGCGCGCTGGACCGGCATTCCGGTGACTTCGCTGAAAGAAGAAGAGCAGCGAAAACTTTTACGAATTGAAGCAGAACTACACACTCGCGTTGTATCGCAGCGCCCGGCAATCTCCGCCCTGGCCCGCGCCATCCGCCGTTCGCGCGCCGGACTCAAGAACCCGCTGCGACCGGTCGGTTCCTTTCTTTTTCTTGGACCAACCGGTGTAGGCAAAACCGAAGTGGCCCGCTCGCTGGCGCAGTTTCTGTTTGGCAGCGAAAGGTCACTCATTCGCTTTGATATGTCAGAGTTCATGGAAAAGCATTCCGTTTCCAAACTCATCGGCTCGCCCCCGGGATACGTGGGACACGAAGAAGGCGGACAGTTGACCGAGCGCATCAAGCGCGCGCCTTACTCAGTGTTGCTTTTCGACGAGATTGAAAAAGCGCACCCGGATATTTTCAATATTCTGTTGCAGGTCTTCGAAGATGGCATCCTGACGGATGCGCTGGGCAATACCATCGATTTCAAGAACACCATCATTACCATGACCTCAAACATCGGAGCCCGCTTTATTCAAAAGAAGGGCACGATGGGTTTCCAGGGATCAACCGACGTAACGCGCGCCAAAATGGAAGAGATGGTGATGTCCGCCGTGCGCCAGACCTTCAATCCGGAGTTCATTAACCGGCTGGATGAAATTATTATTTTCGATGAGCTGGGTGATGACGACCTTTTGGAAGTCGTGCAGCTGCAGATTGATCAAATAAACAAGACCATGGCGCGGCACGGTTTGGAAGTGCGGCTGTCCGAGGAAGCCAAACGCTGGATCGTGGTGAAGACCTGCGCCGATCGTTCCTATGGAGCGCGACCTCTGCGCCGCGCCCTGCAAAAGCACGTCGAGGATCCCCTTTCCGAAGCTTTGATCCAGGGACATCTCGAGGGTGCTTCGCTAATTGAGGTTTTCGTTGACGGTGATGAATTAAACTATCGGCACACTGGTGTTGAAACCGTGGCCGACGAACTGTTGATCCATTAGCCCTTCGGAATAGACCGGAATTTTCCGCCCGGAAGGTAAAAGGAAGAGGCAAGAGGTGCCTGGTTGGCCAACTGCCTTTTCCTTTTGCCTTTTTACTTTTGCCCAGCCGGTTCGGTATAATGCGCCACTTTGTAGGTCTCGAACTGGCAACGGCAATGGGGCGTCGTGAATCCAAGTGGTTCCTCGGTTAATGCTGGTTCGTCGTTTGCTCGTTGTTCGGTTGTGCCTTTATTTTCTAGCAAAAGATAATTTATCACCCTATACGCTCCCCAAAGCTTCCGACTAGTCCGGCAAGAATTACTGAGGGAACAGGCGCTTATGCACTCTTATCGCGGGTTTTTGCTCATTCTATTGAGCGCATTCATTGGTATCAACACGTTTTTCGCCGCCCCCGAACGTATCCGCGCTCAACAGCCAGCCCAACGCACAGTTGAAGATGTCCAGATTATCGGAAATCGCAGACTGCGTCGCGAAGACATCCTTTATTATGTTCAGACCCGTCCCGGCGATCCTTTTAGCGAGGCGCAGATTCAACGCGACCTCCAGACACTACTGACGCTTACTTTTTTCGATAAGGTGCAGTCGCGCGTTTACACCGAGGAAGGGCCGCGTGGTGGTGTGGTGGTCATCTTTGAAGTCAAAGAACTGCCGATTGTTCGCGATCTGCAATTCGAAGGCCTGCATAGCGTGGCCGAATCGGACCTCTTGAAAGCCTTTCGCGAACGCCGCGTCGGCGTTTCGAAAGAGAGTATTTACGACCCGGTCAAGGCCCGCGCCGCTGTTCGTGTGATCAAAGAACTTTTAGCCGAAGGCGGTCATCCCAACGCCACTGTCGAACAAAGACGCGAGGATATCTCTCAAACCTCGATTGGCCTGACCTTTGTGATTAATGAGGGCGAGCGCGTGCGCGTCATGGAAATCGCGTTCGAGGGCAATCAGATTTTCAGCGACAAGAAATTGCGCAGCCAGATGAAGTACGTGCAGGAAGCCGGCCTGCTCACTCGCTTTCAGAGCAAAGACATCCTGCATCGCGAGAAGTTGGAATTCGATCTCAGGAAAGTCGACAACTACATGCGCTCGAAGGGCTATCTTCAGGCGCGCCACGGTGAGCCAAGGGTCGAAGGCATCGGCAAACGCCGCACCGGCTTCCCGATCCTGCCTTTGCCTTTTCTTTCATCAGTGGATGAAGGTCTGCGCCTCACCATACCGATCACTGAGGGCAAGCTTTACCGCCTCGGCGACATGAAGATTGAAGGCAACTCGATCTTCTCTGAAGCTCAGATTCGTTCCGTCATTGGTTTGAGCAAGGGCGACGTGGCGAACGGCGAGCGGATCGGCAAGGCGCTTTATGAGAATCTGAAGAAGTTCTATGGCTCGCAGGGATTCATTGAATATACCGCCGAGCTCAATCCCACTTTCAAAGACAATCCGCAGAACCCCACCGAAGGCATAGCTGACTTTGTGATAACGATTGACGAAGGCAAGCAGTTTTCGCTTAGCCGGCTCGAATTTCTCGGCAATACTTTCACCCGCGATTACGTGCTGCGCCGCGAAGTGCTGCTCAATGAGGGCGACACGTATGATCAGAATCGCTGGGAATACTCGATCATCAAGTTGAACCAGCTGGGATATTTCGACCCCATTGACAAAGAGAAGGATGTCGACATCAAGACCGATGACGAACAGGCCACCGTCGCTCTTAATTTGAAAGTGAGCGAGAAAGGACGCCAGCAGATTTCCTTCAACGGCGGACTCTCGGGCATTGGCGGTTCATTCTTTGGACTCGACTATTCGACGAATAACCTGCTCGGTCGCGGTGAGATACTCTCACTGCAATTGGCGGCCGGTAACCGGCAGAAATCCTTTCAGTTCTCCTTCACCGAGCCCTACATTAAGAATCGCCCCATCACCGCGGGCTTTTCCATTTTTGCGTTTCAACAACAGTTCTTTGGAGAGGGCACCCTGCTATCTCAAAACGTTGACGCGATCACGGGCATTACCGGAAACGCCCTGGACTCTTTTAATGTAAGTCAGGAGAACCTGTTTACACGGACTTCGTATGGCGCTTCGCTTTTCCTGAGCGCGCCGCTTTCAGAGTTTTATCGCAAGCGCCCGTTCACTCAATTCTCGCGCATTGGACTTTCTTACCAGATTTCGCAGACGAGTGTTAAGGATCCCAAGGTTAACTCAACTGGTAATCAAACCCAGTTCATTCCGGTGATTTACAGTCAGCCGAACATTATTACCAGCCGCATTACCGGGACCTTCACTTACGACACACGAAACGGCAGCATTGATCCTACGCAGGGCCGGGAACTTTCGGCGTCGCTGGCGCTGGCGGGGCTGGCCGGAGATGTGCGCACCTACGCACCCACGCTGTCCTATTCGCAGTTCATTCCCATGCGGCGCAAGAAGTCCGAGCACCCTGAAGTATTCGGCTTCAGGATAGTTGCCGGCACGGTGGGAAGTTTCGCGACCTCCAGCAAGATCAGAAATTCAAACTCGCTGGCCTTTGTTGATGGCATTCCAATTTTTGAACGTTTCTTCCTGGGAGATGAATTTACGATTCGCGGCTATAACGTTCGCTCGATCAGTCCGGTCACGCCGCTCGATACTTTTGTCACGTCCAAAAACGTGGTGCTTGCTTCCAACCCTTCGGGAACTCCGGTTGCAGTGCCGGGAGTACCGTCGAACCTGGCCAACATTGGAGTTTTTACCGGTGTAGGCGGAGCGAATTCCGTGCAACTGCCCCGGTCCTTCACTTCCATCGGGGGCGACACGCAAATACTCGGTAACTTTGAATACAGGGTTCCCATTCTGAGTGACAAGTTTAGCGCCGCGCTTTTTACGGACGTTGGCACCGCTTTTAATTTGCGCTCGAAAGGCGATCAGTTTTTCAACAGCAACTTCCTGGCTGACCAGCCTTTCCTCGGCACGGTGGGTGCAATTCGCTGTGCGCGAATTCCCTCGGTCGGAGCGGCCCTGACCAGCCTGTCGACTCTGGCGGCGTGTAACGCAAATTCCCAGTTGGCATTGGTCGCAGGAAACAGTGGTATTCCCGGTCTGGTGATGCGCGACAATCGGCTGGTGTCGACTACGGAACTTCAGAACGCGATTAATCTCGGGACGGTCAATCCGTTTACTCAATTGCCGTTTGGTTTCCAGCAGGTCTTCTTACGTGGTGACGCCCAAACCAATACGGCGGTGCGCCTGTCCCAGTCCCTCTTCAGCAAGTTTGGGGACTATCGGGCCAGCCTGGGGGCGGAGTTGCGCATTCAGGTACCCGTCATCAACGTGCCTTTTCGACTAATCTTTGCGTATAATCCCAACGCTCGGCAGGACCAGATAATCGACGGATTTCCGTTCTTCTTTAACGAGAAAAAGCGAGTTGTTCGCTTTAGCATCGGGCGCACCTTCTAAACATTTCGGCCAACTATCCGGGCGGAAGCTACAACTAAGTGTCGCGCAACTGTCCTTTGACTGTAAGGAGCCAGACAGAAGTTATGAAGATAGATCGCTTGATCGCCGCAGCTGCCTTCGTCGCGGCCGTTGCCCTTTCCCCGACCTTCGCGCAAACCAGACCGGCGGCCCCGCAGCCAACGCCTGCAACCAACGTGGCGGTGCCCGATACCAAGATTGCCTTGATCTATTCTGAGGCATTTCTTGACCCGAAGACCGGTATCGCACGGTTCAGCGTGATTTTGAATAACCTGAACCGCGAGTTTCAACCGCGTCAGACTGAGATCACTCAGTTGACGCAAAAAGCACAACAGCTGACTGATGACATTGAGAAGACGCGGTCCGTCGCCGATCCCAAAACCCTGCAGCTGAAGATGGATCAGTTGGAGGCGATGAAGAAAGATTTGCAGCGCAAGGGCGAGGACGCTCAGGCCGCTTTCAACAAACGCCGGGGTGATCTTTTTCAACCGCTACAGGACGATATCGGCAAGGCCCTTGAAGTTTATGCCAAGGCGCATAACATCAATGTGATCATCGATGGCAGCCAGGTGCCGGTGGTGTACGCCGCCGATAGCATCGACATCACTCGTGCTTTCATTAATGATTTCAACAATAAGTTCCCGGCAACTGCCTCAGCGGCCACGCCCTAGTTAGATCAGTAATTCGGTAAGGAGCAATAACCAGTTATGAAATTTCAGCGTCTAATTGCAGCATTTGTTTTTGTCATTGCCTCGGCAGCTTTGCCCGTGCTGGCGCAAACCAAACCGGCCCCTGCGCAACCGGCCGCACAAAGTAACGCACCGGTGCCGGATACCAAGATCGCCCTGATTTATTCAGAAGCTTTTCTTGATTCCAAGATCGGTATCTCGCGCTTCAACGTCTTGATGGGTACCCTGACCAGGGAACTCAAGCCCAAGACGGACGAACTCCAGCAGCTCGAGCAAAAAATTACCCAGCTTACGGACGAACTCAATAAGACACAGGGCGCCCCGGTTGATCCCAAGTCCGTTCAGACAAAGACTGAAACGCTCGAGGCGATGAAGAAAGACTATCAGCGCAAGGGCGAGGACGCTCAGGCCCTCTACACCAAACGTCGCGGTGAGATCTTTCAGCCGTTGCAGGATGAGATTGGCAAGGCGTTGGAAGTGTATGCCAAGGCCCACAACATCAATGTGATCATCGACGGCAGCCAGGTGCCCGTGGTTTATGCGGCCGACGCCATCGACATCACGCGCGCCTTCATCATCGACTTCAACAGCAAGAATCCGGCAACCGCAGCGGTCACAGCTCCGAAGTAGTTCCGGTTCCGAGGCTCGGCTCAGCCCGCGACGCGGAGATGCGGCAATTGACCGTATCCCCGCGTCGCTTTATTCTGGCAACATGGAAACAGTTCTCGACTCCCAGGCAATTCAGAAGCTTCTGCCTCATCGCTATCCGTTTCTCCTGGTCGATCGCATTATTGAACTGGTACCGCGCGTACGGATTGTCGGCATCAAACAAGTAACCATTAATGAACCGTTTTTTCAGGGACACTTTCCCGGCGCACCCGTGATGCCCGGCGTGCTGGTTGTCGAGGCTCTGGCCCAGGTAGGAGCGGTGTTGGCTCTGCGCGAAATCGAAGACCGCGATCACAAGCTCGTGTTCTTTACCGGCATCAAAGAAGCGCGTTTCCGTCGGCCCGTTGTGCCGGGGGACACGCTAATTCTCGAGGTCACGGCTGTGCGCATTGGCTCGCGCGTGCAGCGCATGCACGGCGAAGCGAAAGTTGACGGCTTCCTCGCCGCGGACGCCGACATCATGAGCATCGTTGCGGATAGAAACACTACTCGTTAATAGCGGTTTCCGGAGGGTCAGCCGCGGACCGTCGAGTGAATCCAGTCCTGGGAATTGCGGGCGGCAACCAAGTCGCGTTTTGAATTGATCTCGCCTAATGTCTACCGTCACCAATGCCACAGAGAGTTGTACTATTCATCCTTCAGCAATCGTCAGCCCGCTGGCCCGCCTCGGCAATCATTGTTATATCGGCCCCTACTCGATAGTTGGCGCTGAGGTGGAGTTGGGCGACGGAGTACGTCTCGAGGCGCACTGCGTCATTGACGGTCGCACCTCTATCGGCGAGGGCACGCATGTCTTTCCCTTTGTTTCGATCGGACTGGAATCGCAGGATCTGAAATACAAAGGTGAGCCGTCCGAGACGCGCGTCGGCAAGCGCAATCGGATCCGCGAGTTCGTTACTATTCACCGCGGCACAGCGGGTGGCGGCATGCTGACGCAGACAGGCGACGACTGTTTGATCATGGCCCAGGCGCACATCGCGCATGATTGCATCATTGGTAACGGTGTGATCATGGCAAATGGCGCAACGCTCGCCGGCCACGTCCTGATCGAAGACCTGGCAAATATCGGCGCGTATTCTGGAGTGCACCAGTTCTGTCGCGTGGGACGCGAAGCGTACGTGGGTGGATACTCAGTCGTGGTCAAAGATGCCCTGCCCTACGCCCTTACAGTGGGCAATCACGCCAGTTGCTACGGCCTGAACAAAGTTGGCTTGAAGCGCCGGGGCTACTCGACAGAGGAGATTGACACTCTACACCATGCTTTTCATTTGCTGTTAACAGCGAAGCTGAATACCTCGCAGGCACTCGAGCGTATTCGCGCGGAGATTCAAGGTTCACCTCAGGTAGATGAGCTGGTCCGTTTTATCGAGTCCTCCGAACGCGGCGTGATCAAGTAGGGTGTAGTGCACCGCGATGGAAAGCCTGCAATGCCGGAGACATTCAAAACCAAGCCGAGGTTTTTCGGCTTCTTATGTGCAAACTTAAGTACACAAGTTGGATGACAGTCAGCAAAGCTGGAGTGTAAAGTCGCGGATTCGACTTGGAAGTGCATCAAAACGTTGTGGTTGCTTAGCCCCAGAGGGGCGAGATGTTTATAGCTTGGCGGTCATTTCTTTAGTCCTAAGCTCCGAAGGAGCGCAAGTGCTTTTGCCTGCCCCGGCGAAGATTTCGCTGCCAGATTTCGCTCCTGGCGGAGCGAAGATCTTTGGACGGACGTTCTTACCTATAAACATCTCGCTCCTCTGGAGCGAAACGAAGACACCGGTTGCACTTGTCAGTTGAATTCACCAGTATTGATGTAGCGCTGGGTTGATCCGACTAAGGAGAGCTAAAGAGTTATAGAGATCTGCTGGTGTGGCAAAGAGCAATTGAGCTGTAGTTCTCGTCTACCGGTTTAGTCCGGAATTTCCGCGAAATGAGATTTATGGGCTAACGGCGCAGATTCGGAGGGCAAGTGTTTCAGTTCCCTCAAACATCGCTGAGGGCTATGGACGAGGAACGCGTAAAGAGTACCTCCAGTTCCTGGGTTGCGCAGGGATCGCTTAAGAAGTTGAGATGCAGCATCCGGACTCAACGCCCTACACACAAACCCCAAACCCTATGAAGTACGGTCTAATTGCCGGTAACGGGCGCTTCCCATTTCTTGTGCTTGAGGGCGCGCGGAAGGCCGGTGAGACAATGTCGGTTGCCGCGCTACGCGAGGAAACCGATCCTGAGATCGAACGCGTAGCTGAACGTGTTCAGTGGCTCGGCATTGGTCAACTCGGCAAGATGATTCGCTTCTTCAAAGGCGAAGGCGTCCAGCGCGTGATCATGGCCGGCCAGGTCAAACATGTGCAGATCTTCAGCGGCGCCATTCCGGACGCGCGCATGCTCAAGCTGCTGCTGAAGCTGCCGCGCCGGAACACCGACGCTTTGATCGGAGGTGTTGCCGATGAATTGTTGGGGGAAGGAATCGAGCTGATTGATTCCACTTATTTTCTGCAGGAAAATCTTCCGGAACCCGGGACGTTGACTAAGCGCGCTCCTGACAATCGCGAACGCGGCGATATTGACTATGGCCTGGAGATCGCGCGTGAGATCGCGCGTTTGGACCTGGGCCAAACGATTGTCATCCGGGCGAAAGCCTGCGTCGCGATCGAGGCCATGGAAGGGACCGATGAGACTATTCGGCGCGCGGGGGAATTGGCCAGGGGGCGGCTGACAGTGGTCAAGGTCGCCAAGCCAAATCAGGACATGCGCTTCGACGTTCCGGTCGTCGGTCTGCCAACCATTGAGGCAATGCTTTCAGCCGGCGCCACGTGCCTATCGGTCACTGCCGGAAAGACGCTGCTGTTCGATCGCGATGAAATGATTCAACTGGCGGACATGAATAAGATCGCGATCGTGGCCACCTCAGGCCCTTGAGTTCTCTCAAAATACCATCAGCGGCAGCTGTGGATGGTTCAAAGCCAGCCTAATTAAAACGAAAAAATAATCCCCAACGGGAGTTGGAGGATTTTTCAGATCCGGCCGGCACTCCTAAGTGCATCGGGTAGAATTTGGATCGTCCCCCAGCTGCCGCTGGAGGTATCACTCGAGACCCTGCGAGCCCAGTTGAACGGCTTGCGCGGCTTTCGGATCGAAAGGTGAGGCGAGGAACTTCTTCGCTGCTGCTTGCGCGTTATCGTAATCGATCCCGGATTGCACGGCTTGCTTGTATTCAAACACAGCCTTCTCACGATTGCCCTGCGCATCATAGGCGTTGCCACGTTTGATGTGGGCCCACACTTCGATCCAGGACGGTTTCAGTGTGCCATTGAGCGCTGCATTGAAGTTGTCCAGTGACTGTTGCCAGTTACGCTGTTCAAAGAAAAGCAATCCCAGGTTGTAATAAACCCATGAATTCGAACGGTCGAGCTTCAGCGCCGCCTCCAACTGCTGTTGCGCCTCGGAATAATTTCCTTCCTTCATCTGTTCGATGCCACGCCGCGCAATTACTGAGACACGCAGCTCGTCCGACATCCGCAGGATCTTGTTATTGGGATCGACGATTACTTCGATTGGTGGTCCACTTGACTCAAAATCAAAGTCCTCGCTCTTGCTGTCCAGGCGCACGGTAGTTGTTTGCGTGTCACCTTCCGCGCGCAGCATCAGTTCGACAGGCATATGCAGCGCTTCAAAATTCTGTTTGACCGTGCCGCGAGTGCGAAACTTGCCTAAGCGCGTGCGAATGATCTGATAGTCAATAGTGAATTCCGGAACGCCGGTTCCTTCGATCCATTGCGCAAAGAAGTAGCGCATGTTTTGCCCGGTAAGCTGCGTGGTCAAACGTTCAAAGTCGTCAATGGAAGCGTTTTGATCGCGGAACTTATCGACGTAGGCGCGCAGCAAGGCATTGAACCTGTCGCGCCCAAGCGTTTCGCGCAACATGCGAAAGACCATCGAGCCTTTGTAGAAAATGATTGATTGATAGGCAGCCGATTGATCGTCGAGTACCGCCGGCGCCCGTCCGATCGACGCAGTTTGTTCGAAGGTCAGGGCCCGCTCCTGCTCTTCGCGTTGCACGGCATCCAGAGCACCCGATGTAAGTATCGATTCACGATACGTGTAGGCGCTCCATTCAGCCAGACCCTGCGACAGCCAGGCATCGTCGAAGGATTTCAAGCCGACGGTCTGACCCCACCATTGATAGGCGACTTCGCGGTGCAGCTTTTCTTCAGGAACGGGACGCGCTGCATCGAACAGATGTGATGCCAGGAACACGATGCCGGAACCGGAATAGGTATCAAGCGCTTCGTCATCAGTCTGGACCACTACGAGCCTCTTGCCGCCGGATGGTGCGCCATAGTGTTGCGTATAGAACTCGAGCACTTTGCCCATCGGTTCGGCGAAGGAATCAATGCGGTTTTCGCTGCCGGGCTTGGTATTGAATTGAATCTCGTAACTACCAAAACGCAACGTGCGCGTAATGAACTGGCCCGCGGCAAAGTTTCCCGGCAAAGAGGGTCGGCGTTGCACAAAACGATAACGCGTGGTGCCGTCCCTGGCCTGCTGTTGCGGTAACACCGGTTCATCACTGGGACCAACAACCTGGTAACCTGTAGGCACAATCAGTGTGATATCGCTGGTGGACCGATCGGCAGCGTAATTATGAAACGGAAACCAGCGCGCGGCATAAAATAAGTAAGAGCCCTCAGTCCCCACATACGCCAGTCGTTTAGTCGCCAGCGGTCCACCCTCGGGTGAGACCAAAGCGCCGTTCCAGCGAAAGCGCAAAATCAGGGGCTGTCCCGACGGGACCATCGCACCCAGATCAACGCGTACACTCGGCCCCAGTGCACCGACTCCGACCGCGTCCTGCACGAAATTCGTCAGCGCCACGCCGTCGCGTTCGATACTGTCGATATGCAGCGAACCGTTCAACTCAAAGACCAGTGATCGCGTGGGCTCGAGCGGGACCAGGGTGATGTCTGCTCCAGCTCGCAGCAGGTGCTGATCGGGAATCAATTGCGCTTCGATATGATAATTGGTTACGTCAAACCGGCTGGCGGGAGTTGCGGGCGCGGGTTGCTGCGCCATCGCCGCCAATAACAGGGACAAAAGCGTGGCGGTTGCTCCGAGAGCACTGCGCAGGATGGGCCTCGTCTTCATATTTTCTAACTAATCGCTAAGGTTGCTGATGATTATACAAGTCGCTGGTCCTGTAGGCGAACTGGTTCCCACTTGATTCCTTCATTTGCCTTCACAGAACAGCCAGGTTGAGGCGAATCTCGAGGCGTCTTGCCAAACTCATGTCTATTGCCCACAAAACTTTCCGCGGGCGTTGGATGGTAGCAGAGGGTTATGCGGTTGGCTGGCCGTGCCAGAGAGTTTTCGCCACGATTGCTGCCGCGTTACTGGACTGACGCTTTTATGTTCCCGGGGGTTTGACCCTTCGCGGTCGACTATCGGACGACGGCGTGGGACTGGCAGTAGCTGGCGGCAAAGGTGTTTGCGCCGGGGTCGCGGTGCTTTCGGGTGTCGGCGTCGCGATTGGTTGAGTTGCCGGCACAGACTCCGGTGTGGGTGTTGCGCTCGGTTCGGGAATGCGAGACGGTTCGGCAGAAGGAGACGGCGTCGACTCCGCGACCGGTGATGCCGTCGCGGTTGGCGAGGCAGCAGGCGAAGGTTCCGTGTCGGCGGACGGCGGCGTGGCTTCCGGCAAAGGTGATGGTTGCGCCGCCGGCTCTGGTGTCGGTGTCGGTCCGGGTGTCGGCGACGCAGCGGGAGGCGGATTGCCGCTCGGCTCGGCGCTCAACTGTTCGCCGGCAGCAGTCGCGCTCCCGGCCGCCGGCAACACCGCGGTCGAAATTGCTCCTCGGCCTATTCGATCATCAAGCCCCTCGAGCGAGCCGTTGATCTTCTTGTATAGCTGTTCGATGATTCCGCGCCGCACTGCATCCGGCACACCGGTGTTGTAACTCTTGATGTAGTAAGTAAGAGCCTCCTCACTGTCGCCGTTTTGTTGTAAAGCCGCACCCAGGTGCCAGATGGCAGCGCGCCACGATGGCGTTCGTTCCGGCAGTACACCGACCGCCCGGCGCAAACGTACAATGGCCTCAGTGGTCTTGTCCTGATTGAACAGCGCCCAACCTGATAAGTCTTCGATCCGTCCCCGCAGAATGTTTCCCAGGACATTGCGGGGGGCATCGGGAATGTCGGGCGTTCCGCCGGACGTGATTGCCTGCGCGCGCAATTCGCGCAATTCATCTGATTGCACTGCTATGGTAGCGACGGGAACAAGCAAGGCTGCGGCAACTCCCTCGCGTGCGGCGTCTGCGAATTCCTGTGCGGCCTGAAAGCCTATCCCGCGTTGCAGCAAACGGGTCGCGGCATAAAGCAGACGATAGGTGCGCATATCATCGTTGCCGGCCACGAACTCGCGCGCCGCCGCAACGGCGCTCGCTTCGTCAATCTTTGCGTTGTCTTCCCTAAGTGCAATTGCCAGATTGAAAGCCAACAGCCCCTTTAACATTCGCGCATTGTCTTCCGTGTCGGCTGCGGTTGCCTGAAAGATACTGGCGCGGCGCTCCGGAGCCAGCAACTCGATGAAGTTTGTGGCCCGCGAGGGGAGACGATTTGCCAATTGCGTTTCCAGGAAACCATCCTTCAAAGTGAAAGTACGCGTCAAAGGTTCGCTCGCCTCTTCATACAAGCCCATGGCTGCGAGAGTAGTTGCAAGCTCGTAATCGAGCGTCGGAAACCTGCCGTGCTGGCCGGCAAATCTGATGGACCGTTCCGCATATTCAGCCCTCTTCTCAGCAATCAACGCCCGCGCGAGCGCGATCTGTCCCCAGGTATAGCGAGGTTCGATGTCGGCTGCGATACCCGCGAGCTCCAGTCCTCGCTTGCTGTTGTTGTGCGCCACAAACCAGTAAGCAGCACCCGCGAGCAACATGAGGTTGCGCGGATCATCCTTCAAAGCGGCTCGCAATTCTTTATCGGCATCCTCGGTTTGTCCCAGATCGTAAAGCGAAAGAACCAGACCCGTCCGCGCGCCTTTGTCTGCCGGCTCGATGGTCAGTTGCTCGCGATACAGGGCGAGCGCTTCAGCGAACTTACCCGCGGCGCGGTTGAGGTCCGCGAGACTACGACGTGCGGCAGGTGTTTTGGCATCAAGCTCCAGCGCTCGTTTGTATTCGCCGGCTGCTTCATCCAGTCGCAGCGAAATGTGCAAAGCGAGCCCCAACGCGTGATGGGCCGCAGCCATATCAGGCGCCAACTTAATCGCCAGCCCGGCAATGCGCGCCGCTTCATCACCGTTTTCGATGCCCAGATAAAAGCCGGAGAGCGCGAGCAGGCGTTTCGCATCAGTACTAAACCGGGCTTCGATTGCCTGGGCTGCCTTGATCGCCTGTTGCCGTTCGCCGCGCAGATAAAGATTCATCGGTATCTGCGAAACCACTCCCGCGAACAACTTGTCGGACATGTCCGCCGGAGCATCTGCGATCGCCAACATCAACTGGTCAATGCCGCCGGCGTTATCTCCTGCTTTTAGCTTCTCGTCACCCAGTGCTGCGCGTGAGCTGATAAGCAACTCATTGGCCCGCGATCTTGATTTTGAGTCCGGATGCGCTACCAGAAAACTCTTCAAACGTTCCACGCGCTCGGCAAAAGGGCGCGTCAAGGTAACTTCAACCTCTTCAGCTTCTGCTTCGTCGTCAGCTGGTGTGGTTTTCTTTTTGGAACCGGCGCTTGCGGTTTTGACAGGCTGGGCTGCATCGACTGGTTTGTTTGTATTAGGAGCGACAGCCGGTGGGCTTTCCGGCAGCGCTGGATTCTCAACCGGCCTTGGCTGGTCGTTAACGGCCGGGACCTCGGTCGGAGTGGCAGTCACTGCAGTCGTGGTAGTTGGCACCGGCGGCGCCTGGTCCATACCCTCCGTGCTGAATCCCAGTCGCCCACCCAGCTCAACGACGAATTGCTGAATGCCTTCAAGCAGCCCGGCGGCGACCTTGCCCGAGTTAAGTGGTCCTCGCAGCCGCTGGCTGAGTTCGCCCAGCGTCCCTTCCGGAAGCTGTTTCACAACTCCCTTGCTGGGCTGTGTCAGAGAGAGTTTGTCATCAACGGAAATAACCAACAGCAGGCTCTTGTTGGCGCTGCTTCGCAATCCTATGTTCCAGGCTTTGGCCAGGTCGTAGGAATAGTCGTAGATATCTCGGCCTTCAGTTGATTTGACCGTAACAACGGTAAGATTTATGCCACTACGCAGTTCCAGGTTGGCGAGAATATTCTCGAGCTGCCGTTTTGCTTGATCTCCAATCGCCTCCGCCGAATCGCTCACGTGCGTGGTGGGTACAGCCAGCTTGCCCTGGCCCCGAACCGATGGCGCCACCAGGGACGAGAAGAACAGACAGCAGGTGATGGGAAGAACCAGAAAGAGTTTAAGATTCTGACGATTCAATAGCATTAATGCCTTTCTAAGCGGAATAATACTCGCAGAACTATTCGAAGTCGCATGATAACATCGCCGCGAAAAAGTGGCACGGGCGTCCCGCCCGTGGATCGCGGAGTGCGATGTCTCTACGCGTAACAATGAATCGGTGAATTCGCTCGCTCGGGCTTCAGCTCCAGAGGGACGAAATGTTTATAGCAGAATACGAAATAGCCAACTCAGCTCCGGAGGAGCGCAATCTGCCGCAATTCGGGCAACACTTCGCTCCTTCGGAGCTTTCAAATCTGTTGGTTGCTGGTTCTATAAACATTTCCTCCCTCGGGACTAAACCCCGAAACAGGGACCAACAGCCGTTTTCGTTACGAGCATGTTAGGACAGCCCAATTGGATTAAGGAGATCGCGTGAGCGAACTGGACGAAGCTTGGGCCCTGGCCCTGGCCGAAGCACAACGAAGGGCACAGAGCGCGGGTCGAGGTGATATCGCCGAGTATTTGCGATTGCGATCTTCAAACGATCTGCAGCGCCGGACAGGCATTGATTGGCTCTTGAGTACGTTCGCAAAACTCGCCGGCGATGCCAACCGCCGGGGCGCCAGCCTGCAAACAACTTCAGAGGAGGCGCACCGATTTTCAGTCGATAACGCAACGATGGTGGGCCCGCGACTGACACTGACTTTGGGGGTTCGTGCCTTGTCGGTCGAAGCGGGTTGGCCGCGCGTACCGAGCCACAGTTTTGTGCGTGGCGGTGGTCTGGCCCTGGGTCGTATCAAACACTTTGGGAAACATTTGCTGAATCAGGAGCTGATGCTGGTACGTTCCAGCGACGGACCGCCGTCGTGGGTGGCAATCGATAGAACTGGTCGTAGAGAACCCCTGAGTGAGTCGAGCATTCAAAGCCACCTGAGCAAACTATTGAGCCCTGACTATAAGTGATCACATTCAACTCAAGCAGAGCATTTATGACCACACCCGGCGCGCTCTACATTGTTTCCACTCCTATTGGAAATCTCGAAGACATCACTGAGCGCGCCCTTCGCGTCCTCAAAGAGGTCGCGCTGATTGCCTGCGAAGACACGCGCCATACCAGAAAGCTCCTTACTCACTATGGCATCAACACGCCAACGGTCAGCTACCATGAACACAACGAGCGCGAACGAGCGTTGGAACTCCTGGGCAGATTGCAGCAGGGCGCCAGCATTGCGATTGTCTCCGATGCAGGTACTCCGGGAATCAACGACCCGGGTTTTCGCGTGGTGCGTCTGGCCATCGAGAATGACGTGCCGGTGGTCCCCGTGCCCGGTCCCAGTGCCCTGATTGCGGCCCTGGTTTCGTCCGGCTTGCCGACCGATGAATTTTTCTTTGGCGGTTTTCTGCCGGCGAAAACGAACGCCAGGCGCACCCGACTTGGCGAATTGCGTTCGTTGCCGGCCACGCTTATTTTTTACGAAGCTCCGCACCGGATTGCCGCAACCTTGAAGGACGCACATGAAATCCTGGGCCCGCGTCAGGCTGTCGTGGCACGCGAACTAACGAAGATGCACGAGGAGTTTGCGCGCGGAACGTTGCCGGAACTTTCCCAGCGTTTTGCATCGGGAGAGCGAGTTCGCGGCGAGATTGTCTTGATGATTGACCGCGCGGGAACAGAAAGCGAAGTCATTAGGGACAGTGCAGAGCACAGCGTTGTCGAAATGGTGGCGGCCTTCGAAAACGAGGGCCTGGACCATCGCGCGGCACTGAAAAAAACCGCGCGCGCCCTCGGCCTAACGCGAGCCGAAGCCTATCGAAGGTTGGTAGCGGAGCGGAATGTGTAATTCAGTTGAATTGATATTCACATTCGAACAAGTGGTGAGATTCTTTAAGTTCTTGAATTCCTTGTGGATTTAAGCGATTTTTAGCCCTTATCAAGAGATCCTTGCGGGTCTGACGCCGCACCGTGCGGTAAGGCTCTGCCTTACCGATTCTCGCACTTAAGAATGTTTGAGACTGCGGCTCAAAAATAGAGGCGCAGCCTCCCGTTCATAAAATCCAACGACGGAAAGGCAAAGTCTTTCCGCACTGGACGGCGGCAAAGCCGCAAGTCGTGGCGACAAAACCAGTGACTGGACAAGAGAAGTTGGTGATCTCTCGTCACGGTTTCAAGTTTACGGTTTACGGTTCTTACCGCTCACTATTCCGCAACTGCTCCGGCAACGGCTTATCAACTTTCGGACGCGTGGCGCGATTGGCAACTTCCCACATCATCATGTAGACGGTCCGCGTGATCTTTTCCATCTTCTGATAATCAATCTTGTCGGCTGAGTCACCCAGTTGGTGATAGTCCTCGTGCTCTCCATCAAAGAAGAAAATAATCGGGATCCCTTTGCGTGCGTAGTTGAAGTGGTCGCTGCGAAAGAAGAAGCGGTTCGGATCCGCCGGATCGTCATAACGAAGATCGAAAGTAAGATTCAAAAAGGCCTTGTTCACTGTTTGCGACAACTCGCCCAGTTCGGTGCTCATCATCGTTGAGCCGATGACGTAGACAGCGTCTGGGCCGGTCAGGCTCTTGTTCCGGGAATTCGTGTCGCCGTCTTTCTTGCTGCGACCGATCATGTCGATATTCAACTGGGCCACGACATGGTCCAAAGGGATGGTGGGATAGTCGGTGAAGTAACGCGAGCCCCACAAGCCCTTCTCTTCGCCACAGTGCCAGACAAACAACACTGAACGCTTCGGATGCGTACTGGTGCGGCTCAACGCTTCGGCCATCGCCAGGAGTGCCGTGGTGCCTGAGCCGTCGTCATCCGCGCCGTTGAAAATTGAATCACCATTGATCGGAATGCTCGTCCCGAGGTGATCGTAATGGGCGCCCAGGGCTACGTACTCGTCTTTCAAAATCGGATCGCTGCCTTCCCAAATGCCGATCACATTTTGCGTGCTCAGCGTTTCTTTCTTGACGGCGATATTCAAACTCAGCTTCTTTTCGCTGCTGAGGGCAAACGGAGGCGGCAACGATTCGCTGTTCCCGGAATAGAACTGCTCGAAGAGTTGTGTTGCGCTTTGTTTCTCGCTTTGAAAAAGCGCGTTGGCGAATTTCGGCGAAGCGACGATCCAGGGGACCGGGGGGCCGCTTTGTTGCGCAAACTTTTCCACCACGGTTGCGCCACGTTCCATCGTTCGTTGTCGATTGCGGTCCCAATTAGCCAGATATTGAAAGTCAGGAACGTACACGAGCCCGGCCACACCCTGCTTGCGCGCGTATTCGACCGCGTTCATCCAATCCTCGCCCGGCTTGCCGCCTCGCAGATCGCTGAAGCGCACGCCGCGCGGCGGCGCGTTGGGCGAGACAAACACGATGGCGATTTTGCCTTTGGCATCGATGCCTTTGTAGGCGTCGATATTCTTTGCTTTGACAAACCAACCATTGCCGGCAAACACGAGCTGGCTGTTTGCCTGGCCCGCGGTGGACGAAGGAATGTAGTCTTCGCCCACAATCAGATTCTGACCACTCAATTCCACGCGGGTTTGGGTCGCATCGACGCGATCGCGCCGCAACGCAATATGCTGAAGGTACGAACCATCGTCACCCGCCGGCTTAAAACCCCAACGCGAAAGATTCATCGCGATGAACTTGGCCGTAGTATCGAGACCTCTCGAAGGCGTGTCGCGTCCTTCCATTTCATCGGAGGCAACAAAGGTCAGATAGTCACGCATCTGTGCCGCGGTGATCTTGTCTACGCCCCGTTGCGTGGCCACCGTAACCGGAGCAGCAGGGGTCTTGGCACGCTTCTGTTGCGCGCGCGCGACTGGTAACGGCAACACGAGTGTGCCAAGCAAGAAAAAGACGACGAAGAGTCGTTTCATATCTCCTCCAAATGAATGCGGATGGCTGGACCAATGCGGTTTACAGATAATCCGCGGATTACACGGATTACCAAAAACCAGTTGGCATCCTAATTTTGTCTTTAACATCTGCGCAATCTGCGGATAGATTTCTGAGAGGAAAACAAAGTACGCCTTCAGGCCTGTTGCACAGCCTGCATCAAACGTGTCAGTGATTCTTTCGCATCGCCATACAGCATGCCGGTCACATCTTTAAAGAACAGTGGATTTTCAAGTCCGGAAAAGCCTTTACCCTGGCCGCGCTTCAGTACCACCACTGATTTCGCGTGATCGACTTCGATGATCGGCATGCCGGCGATGGGGCTGGACGGATTGTCGCGTGCATCGGGATTGACGACATCGTTCGCGCCAATGACGATTGCCACGTCGGTCGCGGGAAACTCCGGATTGATCTGCTCCAACTCGTACAAAGATGAATACGGCACGTTGGCTTCCGCGAGCAAAACATTCATATGGCCCGGCATGCGACCGGCCACCGGATGAATGCCGTACTTCACAGTGACACCGCGCTTTTCGAGCGTGTCCGCCAGACCCTTGACCGCATGTTGCGCCTGTGCGGTGGCCATGCCATAGCCGGGCACGAACACGACTTGCTTGGCGTAAGCAAGTTGCACGGCGACATCATCCAGATTTACTTCCCGCATCGTGCCGTGCTGTCCCTCGATCTGTCCGGTTGCGGCCGCAGCTGAACCAAATGCGCCAAACAGAACATTCGTGATCGAGCGATTCATCGCGCGGCACATCAGCACTGAAAGAATGAAGCCGCTAAAACCATCGAGCGTGCCCGCGATGATCAGGACGTTGTTGGAAAGCACAAATCCCGTGGCCGCCGAAGCCAACCCTGCGTAAGAATTCAAGAGCGACATGACCACCGGCATATCCGCCGCCCCAATGGGCATCACCAGCAGCAGGCCGAACACCAGCGCCAAACCCACCATCACAAAAAACAGCGGCATCGATCCGGGCACGACAATCAGATAGATAAAAATTCCGATCGTCGTGGCGAGCAGCAGCATGTTGAAAACGTTCTGCCCTTTGAAAGTGAGCGGTGTGCCGCGCACCATCCCCTGCAGCTTGGCGAAAGCCAGCAAGCTGCCGGTGGTGGTAAGCGCGCCCAGCATCACTTCAAAGCCCAGCGCGCCCATGGTGATCTTGTCGAGGTGGCCGCCGAGCCGGTAATACTCCGAAATGCCAACCAGCGCCGCGGCAAAAGCACCAAACGCATGCGAGAGCGCGGTCCGTTGGGGCATCGCGGTCATCGGCACCCAGACGCCCATTGCCAGTCCCGCCAGCGACCCGATCACCAACCCGGTAATGATCCAGGTGTAGGTAATGATCTCGTGATGCATCAGCGTGCCGATGATGGCCATCAGCATGCCGAACTCAGCCAGATGCATACCACGCTTGGCAGTTTCGGGATGGCTCAAGCCCTTCAATCCGAGAATGAAAAGGACTGAGGCTAAGAGGTAGCTGATTTCGATGAAATAGGTTTGCAAGTTGGGGTTTTGGTCCGTGGTTTTTGGTCTTTGGTCTTTGGCCTTTGCTCTTTTGATCTTTTGATCTTTGATCTTTGATCTTTGATCTTTGATCTTTGGTTTTTGGTTGTGGCTTCTTTAGCTTTTGTTCTTCGTATTTTGTACTTTGTTCTTACTCTTCGCCCTTCGCTCTTTGCCCTTTGCCCTTCGCTCTTTGCCCTTTCTTCCTACGCAGGAACCCACCCGCTAACGCAGGTAGTACTGACCTGCCTTCTGCCTTCTGCCTACTGCCTTCTGCCTTCCGCCTTCCGCCTTCCGCCTTCCCTACTGCTTCTTCTTCGGCGCGGGTTTGCGCTTAAACATACGCAACATGCGGTCGGTGATTACGAAACCGCCCACGACGTTCGTGGTTGAGCAGACCACGGCGACGAATCCCAGTACGGTGCTCACGGTGTTGTAATGCGCGCCGGCGGTAACGATCGAGCCTACGAGCGAAATGCCTGAAATAGCATTTGTCGCCGACATCAATGGCGTATGCAGCAAAGGCGGCACGCGCGAAATCACCTGGTAGCCGAGAAACGCGGCCAATGCAAAGACGTAAAGCGATGAGATTAATGTTGCCGAAGACACTATCCCGCTCTCCTTTCGCCAGGAGTCATAGACTCTTTCGCGTGTATCTTTTTGGCATTCCTAAACTCCCTTAAGAACTCGCGGGCCGGACGTACCCGTCCTGCTGAAAGATCCTCTTCCGCTTCAACAAGCAGCCGTGCCAGGGTTATCGCCTGTAATTGTTTTTCGCAGTTTTCTATTTCTATGGACATAGCATCAGCCCGGCTACTGACTGTCAGGATTGCCGAACGTGAGCATTTGTGAATCTGTCTCATAAATCAACGTGGCCAAACGCAAAACCAGAGATCTATTTTAACGCGGCAACCACGCGTGTATTCACCCATTGCCCCTCATGCGACACACACGATGGTCCAACCACATCATCGTTCATATCGATGTGCAGTTCGCCTTCCTTGATCAAAGGACTCAAAAACGAAGTGATGTTGCGCGAATACAATTGGCTGGCGTGCACCGGCACCGTGGCCGGTAGATTGAGCGGCGCGATAATCAACACGCCGTTTATTTCAATGCCCTGGTCCGGTTTGCTGAGCGCGCAATTGCCGCCGGTCGCGCCAGCCAGGTCGATGACGACGGATCCTGTCTTCATGCCGTAGACTGCCGCCTCGGTCATTAACAGCGGCGCGCGGCGGCCTGGTACCTGCGCCGTAGTGATTACCACGTCGCTGATCTTGGCGCGTTCCTCAATCAACCGGCGGCCGCGTTCCAATGCTTCCTCTGACAATTCAACTGCATACCCGCCGGCATCTTCGGTCTTCAATCCGCCCAGATCCACGTCCAGAAAATTTGCGCCCAACGACCGCACTTGTTCACCTGCTGCCGCCCGCACATCATAAGCTTCGACGACTGCGCCCAGACGACGCCCCGTGGCAATCGCCTGTAGTCCGGCCACGCCCGCACCCAAAACTAATACTTTTGCGGGAGGCACCGTGCCGGCCGCCGTCATCAACATCGGAAACATACGCGGCAGACGTTCGGCGGCAATGATCACCGCCTTGTATCCCGAGACGGTAGCCATCGAAGAGAGCGCATCCATCGACTGCGCTCGCGTGATGCGTGGGACCAACTCCATCGCAAATGTTGTCAGACCCTGTGTGAGTGCAGGTTGCAGCGCGGCTGGCTCGTCGAGCGGACGCAGGAAGCCAATTACGACCGCGCCACTCTTAAGAGATGAAAAATCCTGTGGGCTGGGCCGGTTAACCGTCACCAGCACATCGGCCGCTTGCAGCAAGACACTTCGATCTTCTGAAACCGCGGCGCCTGCTTCCGTGTATTCATTGTCCGATCTTGCCGCTCCCCAGCCCGCGCCGCTTTCGACTAGCACAGTCGCCTTCAAGGCAACCAACTTCTTCACAGACTCCGGCATCAACGCCACCCGCGCTTCTCCAGCCTGCCTCTCTTTCAAGACGACGATATTCAAAGCCTCCCCCCGGGACTCTTGGGATCCCTACTGGAACCGCACGCATCCTGCGTGCGAACCCCTCGCCACGAGCAAGCTAAGATAAACCGATGTATGTGCGAATAGTTTTGTCCGACCGGGAAAGAGAGCAGCATAAACTCCGATGAATTTTTGAGCGGTAAGATAACGCCGCGAAGTATAGCACCCGCAGTTGAAGCGTTTCAAAAAACCTATCAAATGCGACCTATTCACAGGTGTTTAGAGTACCGCCTTGCAGGCGGGCTTTTGGCTGGGCGAAAAACCCGACTGAAGTCGGTACTCTGAGCGCCTGTCGCCAAACTGAAGCTCTAACGAAAACCGGTAGTGGGTCAGTTTGATGTCCGATGAGCTTTAGCTTGTCGTAACGCCGCGACAAACTAGAGTTTGTCGGACATTTGCCGCGAAACTGACCCACTACCCGAAAACCAGCAAACTTGCGAACGCTTCTGCCCCTCCCTATAATCCAACCTCCAACCCACGGCGCATTGGTGTAGTTGGTTAACACGCTGCCCTCTCAAGGCAGAGATCACGGGTTCGAGTCCCGTATGCGCTACCACTATTCACCAACAAACTTGAATAGCGACTCCTTTGGGATCAAGCACATGGCCTTCGATATTCCCCTGACTTGTCTGAGAACTCATTCTTTCGGATCAAAAATTCATGTAGCCATCGGACAGTCAGGAAGAGGACCCTGTCCCCGCTCAAGTTGGAACATATTC
This sequence comes from Acidobacteriota bacterium, assembly GCA_025463135.1. Lineage (GTDB taxonomy): Bacteria > Acidobacteriota > Blastocatellia > Pyrinomonadales > Pyrinomonadaceae > JAOAPY01. The sequence goes on along the minus strand of JAOAPY010000034.1, from coordinate 64,792 downwards.
TTGATGGGGTATACCTCGCCTCATGGCAATGACACTCCTTCGTTTCTTGATCATCGCGCAAGTTGAGGCGGGGACAGGGTCCCCTTCCTGACTGTCCGATGGCTACATGAATTCTTGATCCGAGCTTGAGTTACCGGTTGGCTGCCGAGGAGGAAAAAACGCCTTTGCCTCCGGCCATTTGCATCAGACTCTATCCATACTCCGTTAGATATTGTCGAGGCGCGCGTCCTGGAAGTAAGATTGCGCGTATGGAACCCAAAGAACTCACTATACGCGGCTTGATTCTCGGCGCATTGATCACGACGATCTTTACGGCGGCCAACGTCTACCTCGGTCTCAAGGTCGGGCTCACTTTCGCGTCGTCGATTCCCGCGGCAGTGATTTCGATGGCCATCCTGAGCGCCGTGAAGAACTCGTCGATCCTCGAAAACAATATCGTCCAGACCGTGGCGTCCGCGGCCGGCACACTTTCAGCGATCATTTTCGTTCTACCGGGGCTGGTGATCGTTGGCTGGTGGAACGGGTTCCCATTCTGGCAATCGTTTCTCATCTGCGTGAGCGGCGGCGTGCTCGGAGTGATGTTCACGATTCCGCTTCGGCGCGCGCTGGTAACGAATTCCGACCTACCCTATCCCGAAGGCGTGGCGGCCGCCGAAGTGTTGAAAGTCGGATCGGGCACGCGCGGAGAAACGAAAGACGAGACGGGCGAAGCGAGAGAAGGGCTGGTCGCTGTGATCCTCGGTTCCGTAGCTTCAGCGGGGCTCGCCATTGTGACGGCGACGCGTATCGCCGCCGCTCAAGTCACCGGCTTCTTCCGTCTCGGGACCACGGCTTCGAGCGGCTATGACGTCGCCTGGTCACTCGCGCTGGTGGGCGCGGGCCATCTCGTCGGGTTGTCGGTGGGCATGGCGATGCTGACCGGCCTCGTAATCGCGTGGGGGATCGCCGTGCCGATTTTAACTTCAATGCAGCCCGCCGCTGACGGCCTGTCGCTCGCTTCGCACACGCTTTCAATCTGGCGCACGCAGGTGCGGTTCATCGGCGCCGGCGCGATCGCGGTCGCCTCGATCTACACGCTGGCTAAATTGGCAAAGCCGGTTGTCGGCGGGCTGGTGAGCACGCTCGCCGCCTCGCGATCAGCGAGCACAGACGATAAAGACCGCGATCTTTCGCCTCCCTGGATTCTCGCGCTTACCGCTGTATGCTTGATCATCGCGGGAGTGCTGGCGTTCACGTTCGCGCGGCAGACGGTGCTGGCGCCTAGTGCGCTTAAGCTTACATTAATTGCCGTGCCGTTTGTGCTGGTCGGCGGCTTTCTCATCGCAGGGATCTGCGGCTACATGGCGGGGCTCATTGGCGCCTCGAACAGTCCGATCTCGGGTGTCGGCATTCTCTCGATCGTCCTCTGCGCATCGGTGCTTGTCCTCGCGGTTTCGCCTACGCCGGAGACGCGGCCCGCGCTCGTGGCTTTTGCGCTCTTCGTGACGGCGATCGTCTTCGCGTGCGCGACGATCTCAAACGACAATTTGCAGGATCTAAAAACCGGACAACTGGTTGGCGCCTCGCCTATGCGTCAGCAGATCGCGCTTATCGTCGGCGTGGGCGCCGGTGCGGCCGTGATTCCCTGGGTGCTCAACCTGCTTGCCAAGGCCTATGGATTCGAGGGAGCGGCGAACGTCGGTGTGGTGGCGCCCCATCCGCTTTCGGCGCCCCAGGCGACCCTCATCTCAGCACTTGCGCGAGGCGCAATCGGCGGCAGCCTCCCATGGAAGATGCTCGGCATCGGCGCGATGGTCGGCGTCGGATTGATCCTGCTCGACACAACGCTCGGCGCGATGAAGCAGACGCGTATTCCGCCGCTGGCTGTAGGCATTGGGATCTATCTTCCGATGTCCGCGACTTTCGCCGTGGTCGTGGGCGCGGTGATCTCTTATTGGTACGATAAGCGTATTCGCTCGGCGGCGAACCCGGATCGCGCTGAGCGTCTGGGCACGCTCGTGGCCTCGGGGTTGATAGTGGGCGAGAGCCTGTGGGGCGTGATCAACGCAGGGCTTATCGTTGGCCTCTCGAAGGATGCTCCGATCGGGCTCGTACCCGAGGACTTTGCGCTCGCCCCCTGGCTTGGATTGCTCGCCTTTGTGGGTGCGATCGTCTTTTTGTATGGGTGGATGTTGCGTCGTTCAGCAGCGGTGCAATAGGTTCGCCGGGCAACAAATTACATTTGGTTATGCTTCCCGAAAAAATTTGGGCTCCAACAGTCGGGAATACTTCGGAAGAAAAGAACCATACCCTCTATGGTGCGCACTCACCGTTAGAGTGACTCACCACTGAACCAAAGCGCCGCTGATACTCGGCAGAAGTAATGAACGAACAGACCATGCCGCGATAGTTATTTTCGTCGCGCCTGTTCAGAACGTTGATCCAAAAATCATAGCCACCTTGATCCGGTTCCCGCTGCAGATATGCAAAGTACTCAACCAGCACAAACGCCGCGTTGTACTGTGTCAGCTTGAATGTCGCGTTGTTCGTAATCAGCCGGAGTGCCAGCATGCGGCTGTCGTTCTGGTTTACACCTCTGTTATAGGCCGCGATCAGCACGTCACGCTGATCGCTAAGATCAATCACGCTGCCGCGGGCAGCCGCTGACTGTTGTGCGCTTTGAATCAAGGCGTCGACAAACGTTTCCGCCGTCAGCGCGTTGTGATACTTCGCAGTAAACTCCGCGCGCTGTACAAAGCCCTGCACAAACAAGGTCTTTTCAGCTTCCAGATGTGGTCCGCCGATTAAGTGCCGGTGATCATCCACGTATTCCGCGAACAAAGGCCGCCTGCCAAACCCGCCCTGATACAAATCATAAATGTACGAGGCGGTTTGCTGCGCTTCGGGCTCGATGAAAAAGGCCGAGGACACGCCCGTGCGCAAGGCGTGCGTGCAATCCGGTTCACCATTGCAGGCCAGAATTTGATTAGTCCAGTAATTGAAGCCCGCTTCGTCAGGTTCGCGGCCGAGAACGTCCAGGTACTGTTGCCGCACAAAATACTCCGGCGTGTCCAGGGCATTCAAAGTTTCATCGATCGGGATCCCGGTAAAGGCTGCTTCCGTTTGATTGCCGACTTGACTGAAGGCCCGCTCTGATGGACTGAAATTAAAGTTAGCGCGGGAGGGGACGACGACATAAAGGGCGCCCACTTCCACGTTTTCGAACCGGTAGTTGCCGTTTGCGTCGGTGATCAATTTGCGTGTTTGCCCACCACTCAAGCTAACGACCGCGCCTTCGAGTGGCTTGCCATCGCTAAGTATCCGGCCACTGATACTGCCGCTGGCCGCCGTCGGCGCCAGCGCGGCAATGGTCCATTGTGAAAATCCCGCGACCGCATTGCTTTCCACCCAATTGTTGGTTGTGTCCACCGGCACAGAGTGAACCACCGCCGGCCAGGTCGAGCCGTTGAACCGTCGCAGATTCAAGTTTGCTTCGGGCGTATTACCATTCAACTCTGAATCCAGATAATGCAAGCGCAGGGTGGCGGTGAAGCCACTGCCCCCGGTTTCAGTGATGTCGTAATTCCGCTCCACCGCCGTCGCGTAAGTTGCGGGTGCGGATTTCGTCAGGTTGACCAGGATGCTGTCGGGCGCTGTGCCGGCCGTGATCGTAATCTGGTTGTCGGGGTTGCCCAGGCTGAGTGTGTTAAAGCACGGCGCGCCGGCACAGGCACCGGTCACAAATCCCAACCGCTCAAGGTTGCCGATGACGTCGCCGCTTCCTGTTGAACTTGCAGTCGCGGGCATGATCAGCCTCGCTGGACTGGTAACTGTCAGATCGCCGGTAAGCGCGAGCACACGATTTACCGTCGCGTCCATCGAGATGGAGGAAGGGACAGCCGCACTTCGATCAGAGGCGCCATTCACGATGGCACCGCCGGCGCCAATCGTCAGGTTGTTGAAGATCGTCGAGTGAGTGCTACTGATAGTTTGTCCAGTGCCCGTGAAACTTACCGTGCCCGTGCCCGGATTAAACGTGCCGCCGTTGTTGGTCCAGTCTCCGCTAACCAGGGTCAGGGTAAAGCTGCCGCCGTTGCTCGCATTCAATGTTCCCGCCGGCATCGTCAAGCTATTGAGCGTCGTGTCTCCGTTGAGGTTCAAAGTTGAGTTGGCCGTCAGGTTCACATCTTCGTTGAAGGTGCCGCCGCTTACATTCACGGTGCCGCTACTGGTCAGGGCGTTGATGGCCGCCTGGATGGTGTTGTAGCAGGGCGTGTTCCCACCGCAGTTGCCCGACGGATCGGAATACGTCGTGGTAAGCGTAACGTTCAAAGTGAAACTCGCGTCCACAGTTACGCCGCAACCATCAGTGGCTCGAATCGTGACGATGTGCGAACCACCGGTTTGAGCGTTTGTGATCGAGACAACTCCACTCCCGCTGACGGTAGGCGGGGTCGTCAAGGCGGGCACAACGCTTAGTACCGCGTAGCCTGTGATCGAAGCGCTCGCAGACGTGGGAGAGACACTCAAAGAGTCATCGAAAACAACGGATTGTGGATCTGGATAAGTAAGCATCGGCGCGACGTTCGGGGTTACCGTGGTCGCCGCGGAGGCCGCGCTGGCGCAGCCGCTGGTTGTCACTGCGACGGTGTAATCGCCCGAGGCTGTGGCGATGTACTGCTGTCCAGAGCCGAAGCCAACCGGGCTGCCGTTCCGGTACCACTGATTGCCGCCGGCGCTACTCGAGGTCAACGTGACGCTGCCGCCTTCGCAGAATGTCGTTGGACCCTCAGGCGTAATGGCCGGCGTTGCGGGGATCGGATTCACCGTCACCGCTGTCACGGTTGAAGGGGAGCTGGTGCAACCAAGATCCGTGACCGTGTTCGTGTAATTCCCGGAAGCAGTGGCAATGTAAGTCTGATTCGTCGCGCCACCGATCGGATTGCCGTCCAAAGACCATTGATTGCCGCTGACACTGCTCGAGGTCAGCGTAACGCTGCCGCCTTCGCAGAATGTCGTCGGACCATCGGGCGTGATCGTCGTTGTCGCGGGAGTCGGATTCACCGTCACCGGCATCGCTGCTGAAGCACTACTGAGACAGCCAAGGTCCGTGACCGTGTTGGTGTAGTTACCCGAAGCAGTAGCAATGTAAGTCTGATTCGTCGCCCCACCGATCGGATTGCCGCCCAGGAACCACTGATTGCCGCCCGCGCTGCTTGAGGTCAAGGTGACGCTGCCGCCTTCGCAGAACGTCGTCGGGCTTCCGGGTGTGATCGTCGGTGTTGGAGTGGCTGTGATATTGACGGTTAACGTTGCCGTTGCAGTCGCACTTGCGCTGTTTGTTACTGTCAACGTAAACGTTGAGTTCGTAGCTGTACAACTCGCAACGACATCCGCCATGACGTTGCCCGCCGCGTCAATGCTGATGTTGGTGATGGTGACGCCGGTTCCAGTCAACGGTGTGGCAGTCACCGTCAGCGTATTGGCCGCCTGGCCCGGATCGCTGACGATTGCTATTTGTGCATTGATGGCAGCGCCTTGTTGTCTTGAAAGCGGAGCAGTTGCCGCGATCAACGGTGTGTCGTTGTCAAAACAGACTGTGACATCGTTCAAGGTCGGCGTGATGATATTGTCAGTCGTACTCAACAATGCTTCGTACTTCAGATAGCGAAAGCCGTTGAACTGAGAAAGCGTTGCCCCAATGGTCGTAAAGAATGTTGAGGCTGTTCCGTCCGGGCCGACGAAGTTGAACGGGCCATTAACGTTATTGCTGGCCGCCGCCTGGAATTGGACGCTGGTGTTCGCCGGAGCCGTCGCATTCCACGATAGAGTTAACCAACGAGGAACCAGGCCAATAACCGGATTCGCATCCTTCACGCCGGAGAATAAATTGCCGGACGCCACATAGGTGAGCGGCGGCGTTACATAGGTGGTGAACCAGAGGTCCGCCGCGACCGCAGTCCACGTAGTACCACTGGTAGTCGTGGTGAACACCTGACCATTGGCCAGCGAGCTGCCGCCCGCCGTACTGCCGCGGACGCCGAAGACCGTGCTGCCGACGCTGGTCCTTAGAACAACGGAATAGCTGGTTCCACTGACCACGGCCGCCGGCGTCGCGAAGGTCACCGTGTATAGCGCCGCGGTGCCGACGTTTGTAACGGGACCCGCGGTGGTGGTCGCCAGGACGGTCGTGCCGGGATTTATGCCGTTGAGGTTGCGAATCTCCACGGTGATCGTGCCCGACGTTCCCGACGCGAGACCGAGACCCACGTTCATCTTCGTCAGATTGCCGGTAACCCCGGCGCGGAACGTTTGTCCGGTCCAGGTGGTCGCGCTCAGGTTGTTGGTAGTCGAAAGAGCTGCGGGCGAGCTGTTCTGGTCGGGCCCTTCAATGCCAAGGTTTCTGAGTTTCACGTTGCCGGGGTTGCCGGCAATGTCGACGTTCGACCCCGCGCCGGGAGAGAAGTCGATGTAGGTCGTATCGGTGAAGCAGGAGCCGGACGTAACGGGCAAGAGTGCGAGATTCTGTACGGTCGTGCCGCCGCCCGTGACCACGACTCCGTTAACCGACGCAGGGTTGTAACCGGTAGGGCTGGCCGACACTGTGTAAGTGGAGGCGCTAATGGATGGGAACAAATAGAAGCCGCCGGCGTTCGTTGTGGCCGACAATGTTCCGGCGCTCACGACGACACCGCTCACGGGATTGCTGCCAGCCATCACGGTTCCCTGCAGTGTTCCCGCCGGCGTTCCATTGGAGCCGAAGTCTACGGCAGCGGAGGCAGAAGAATCCGTACTCATCGGGGTCAGCGTCGTGCCTGGGCAGTTATTTTTTGCGCGAATGAAGTAGTAATAAGTTGTGCCGCCTGCTCCCGTCGTGTCGACATAGCTGGTTGAGGTTAGGTCCGAAGCTACAGGCGAACCGGACGGAAAAACCGTGTCGGTGTTACGGAAAACGGAGTACGTTCCGTTGGTTGCGTTGGTGCCCCATCCCGCCGGCGCGCTCCACGAAATCGCGACACTCGGAGTTATCGACGAGTTCACGGCCGGTGCGCCGACTGCCGAAGGCGCCGAACAGTAAGTGAGCACTGCAGTCGCATTATCTTCTCTGCGCGTCGGCGACTGCGTGTCGGCGACCGGGAAAAACATGCGCGAGTCGGTCCATAGGGGATGAACCTGACGATTGAACGCGGCTATGCCTGAGTAGTCGCCGTACTGGTTGGAATTGTAGGTCGTATTGTCGGCACTATTTTCATCGGTGTAGTTGACGTTGTTCCGCCACACCGAGCCGCCGTCAGTGACGAGGACGTTTGGCTCGAACGATACGCCGCCGTCAACTGAGCGCGAGCTGACCATCTGCGTCTGGCGGTTGAGTGGATCGAGTCGGGTGTCGTACCACGAAACGTTCACCGTGCCGTCAGACTGATCGACCGCCAGCCAGGGGAATATTTGCGTCGCGCCGAAATTGTCGTCGTTCACTTTGAGCCGCGTGGACCATGAGCTTCCGCCATTCGTAGACCTGACAACGTAGGTGTTGATGTCCGCACCCGTGGTTGTTCCGGACGGGAAGTCGGGGAAGGCGACGTACAGGTTGCCGAAGGAAGGGGAGACGGAATTCCGATCCATATCGATCGCTCCAAACCCGTTGATGCCTCGCTTGTCCTGTGCTGCGGGTTTGTTGTTGGAGCCGAAGGATTGAAGCGCGAGCGTAGCGATGACCTGAGGCGCGGTCCAGGTAGCGCCGCCGTTTGTCGACTTGGAGAAGACAATAGTTTCGACGTTGTAGCGGCTCCAGATCACGTAAACGGTACCGTCCGCTCCCACGACGATGTTGCCGCCGATGGCGCCGGTATTAGATGGAAAGTTGACGGTGGTCCAGGCAGCGCCATCGTCTGAATACGCTATCTTCTCGGCGTTCGCCGCGTCCCAGATCACATAGATACGACCGGAATGTGAAAAGGTCTGACCCGACGTGTTGTCGATGGCCATCATCTCTTTGTCATTGCCCTGCGTGGTAGAGGCGATGCCGTTGACGACAGTGCCCAGGCTCTGCCAGCTCGCGCCGTTGTCCGACGAGCGGGCCACGACTATCGCGGCGCCGGAGGCTGAGGCACTTTGCGAGATGAGCATGTAGGTGGCATAGGCTCGTCCGAGGTTGTCCCACGCCAGCGCCGGGTCGCTGCCGAACCAGAAGGTCGCACCGGTTACCCCGCCGGTGAGTGTCGCCGGCCACGGCGCGCAGTTGTAGATCCAAGTGGCGCCGCCATCGGTCGAACCGAAGAGCGCCATGGTGCCGAAGGTGTTCGCGGTACCGCCCGTTGGCGACTGACATTGCGGAGTGGCATCTTTATAAAATGTATTTGAGAACGCGATGAGGTGGAGCGGATTGTTAGGGTCGATGGAGATACTGTTCTCGCCCTGATACCCCTCGACGCCGTTTCCGAGATCAGTGTTCGTGCCTACCGAGCCATTAAGAGCGTCGAGATTAAAGACCGATTCAATCGGATGCTGCCGCAAAGACAATAACTCGGCGCTAATCGCAGACGCCGTAGAGTTCGCCGCGCGGCTATTTTGCCGCGCTGCCAACCATAGCTTGCTGGCGCAGTCCAGTGGCGGCGGCATCATAATCATGTGCGGGTGGGCGCGGCGGTTCTCCTCGAATACTTCCGCCGGATCTTCCGAGGCCGCGTTGACGAGATCAAGGATCTCCTGGTTCAGAATCTCACGACACTGAGGAATATCCGGCGCGTTCTGCCGGGTAAGGACGGGGACGGATTGCGCCTGGGCGTTCGCGCCGGACCTGCCCACTTCCGTCGGACCCTGCGCGAATGTCGGTGGCGTTAGCCATCCCGGATAACCGGTGCTCGCCGCTGCAACAACCAACGCCAAAAAAATAACTACCGCAAGAAAATTTGTTCGGTGATGTCTCATGATTCTCATATCAACTCGCAACGCGCGGGCGCGATGAACGGGCCCAGACGGCGGGACGCATCCTGACGCAAAACTTTGGGACAAATTGCTGCCTGCTCCGGAACCGAGGGTTCCGGGATGAAGCTGACGTGCTTAGAAGGCTGCGGAGAAAAAGAGCAGGCTGGGCGAAGTAGTGGGGTGAAAGTGCCGGCTTAGTCTATTTTCGGTGTCTTATTCTCTCCCAAGACAAACACTGCACGAGCCGTGCCCGAGCTTAGAGTCAGGATTCGTTTCAGATTTGGCCAGGCAAGCTAACGGATGATCAGAAATGCTATAGGAGGGTTGGGTTGAATGAGTTTTTAGGCGCGCCCTCAGTTGAACCGTCCACCTTGAGATGACGCAGCAATCTATTGATTGAGGAAGGTGAGCGAGGTTACTCCGCTATCGACTCTCAACGGGGGTGCGGGCTTTGCTTTTCTTGCAGCAATAAGCGCAAGGCGTCGTTCACGGCTTTTCCATCTGGAAATGCGGCCGCAACATCAGGATCCAGTAGTACGAGATTTGTTCCCTCTCGGAATCGCTCGACATACTTACCGCGCACGCCACCCTTTATGGTGGAAAAATCCTACTCCGGTCGCAGATCGTCCTCTTCCTCTAATTCATCTTTCTTCATAGGATTTTCTTTCTCCCTGTGTTACTTCGCGGGCGCTTACGATACGAACCAACTCTCCATCGTCAGTATTTGCCACTACCAGAATCTTTACCCGATTCCGAAGAACCCATGATAATGAAGCGGTGCTCTTCCAGTGAATGGTGCGAGGTCTCTTTTATCGATCGCAAACGGACTCGACTAGAAGCGTGACTTCACTGCGCGCAGGGCCTTGCGCGCTCGCCTAACCGTTCGACGAATGAATAGTCGGGATGATTGTTTTTGCGTTCCTGTCAGCAAAGTCCCTCCTGCATGGTGTTCACGTAGCTCACTTTCGAGCTGGTGCAGTCTTTCGATTTTTCTTAGGAGGCGCTTGTTGGGAATGGTTGCCGGCGGGACCACAGCGAATGCGGCAGGCTCGAGTTCGCCGCTTCTTTCACGCTCACGAATCTGCCGGTAGACCGGTCCTGCTTCAGCGCAGAGATTCAGATATAGGTGGAGAACTTCAGCGGGTACGTTTGGCGCAAGCAACTGGGCCGTCGTTGCCTGATGGTGGCGCAATCCAGTCACAACCTGGGAGCAGGCTTGTTCCACTACTTCGTCCGTGACCTGTAGGCCGACCCCATCTGACAGGCGCCGTACCTCTGCGCGCGCATTGTGAAGGAAGGATTGATAGTGAGTAACGAGTAGTTGTTTGGGCGGCACCGCCGCGAGCAGCCGGCGATAGTAGGCCAGCCATAGACTAAATTGTGAGGAGTCCTTTGCATCGCCGCGCGCAAAAAGCGAACTGGATACTTCCAGGGGATTTCTGACACAGACGACAACCTGCAAGTTAGGAATTAGTCGTTGCCAAAAAGGAAGGGTCAGGGAATTACGCGGATCTTTCCAGCCCCAATATTTGCGATCGCTGAACCGCCCGACCAGTGCTTCAGCTTCTCCAAACAAAGAATCAATCTCAGGCGCGAATTCCCACTGCGCAGGCAACGAGGGCGGCTTGCTCCAATACCCTCCGAATTGAGTCAGGAGGCGATCGTTGAGGTTCACAAAACGAATATTTTCCCAGTAGCCTTCCGGGTTATCCGGAGACGGCTGCATGAATTCCTCCGCGGGACCAAGGAACAAGTCGCAGGCGTGCAAGAGGCTTGCGACCAGCGAAGTTCCCGACCGATGCATCCCGGCAATGCAGATCGGAGCGGGAACACTCACTGCGTCAGAATTATCAACCTCGGCGATCACTGAGGTCTCCTGTTCGCGCAATCGCTCGGCTGTAGCCGAGCCTAACCAGTCGTGCTGGCGTGACGACAGTGGTCCCGCTGAATCGAAGAGCGGATTCTGATCGCGTTTCTCGTCGAGCAGCCAGTGATAGTGAACGTGTACGAGATGGGGAAATACCGCCTTAGCAGTTGCCGCATCGATCTTGTCATGCAGCGTTAACGGATAATTGTAAGTCGGCGGCAGGACTTGAACTCGTCGAGTATTACTCCAGATCGCCAGCGACAGCGCTGCCTGATTCGATCCCCAGAGTCTGCCGGCAGCAGGATCTACCCATCCGGCGCCGCTGCGAAAGCGGCGATCCGTAGAGTAAGGAGTCAGCCCCTCTCGAACAGAGGCAAAGAAAAAATCGGCCCATCGCCGCAATATTCCGATCTCTCCGCGCACGACGACGAGGCCGCCATTGTAGGTTGCCTTAATCCGCCGGCGATCTACGAAAGACTCGTTCCAGGGAATCCCTTCGTAGTCCACGCCACAACAGCGACAAAGATCGCGCCAATAACGATCGAACGGGTCGCCTGGTCCATTGGTACACATCCCCTTGAGATCCACCGGCCTCACCGCCACATCAATATCCGTTGGCAGCAGAATTTTGTCCGGCTCGCGCAGAAACAACGTGTCGCTGTCAAGGACTACCAGGATCTCATGAGGGTACGTCTCTTCGATGTACGCTGCTGCCGCAACTCGGTTCGCTGAACCATACTCTCGACATTCGGTGTTAAGAATTACGTCAGTGTGTTTGACCTTTAACTCGTCGAGCTTCGCTCGGGCGCTCCTGGAAATACCATGCCCCGCACGGGGAGAGAGCGAATAGATAGGGCAGTCGCGAAAGCGCCCGGCATAATGCCGAATGCTTTCAAAAAGAAGCAGGGCCTGGGCCTCCAGTACGCCACCCTCTATGCAAGCCACAAATCCTACGTTTGGGATGTTTGCTTCGGCTGACACTGAGAGTAAATCCGTTGGCGAAAGTAGCACAGACTTCAGTAAGCCCTGATCAAGTTACGAAGAGGGCCTCTTGAACCCGCGATAGCGGGTGTCAGAGTAAAGCCTGGGGTGGAGCGCAGCGGAACCCCAGGACCCATGACTAGTTAACGTGGCTCTTTGTTCGGGTTTGTCTGATGCGCCATTTGTGACAGCCTCCGCGAGGCTCGTATGAATACTCGATACAAACGTATACGCAGTCGATCGAAACCGGTCCGCGGACCATGCTGTTGCCAATAGACGTTCGTGTCGCCGCTAAAGTGCGCGGTTTCCCGGCTGCTGTAGTAATAGAGCGCGATTGAGCAGCGCCAAAAATCTTTCGTCACTGGCGTTGAAAACCCGTGGACGGAGCGATCGTCTGTGCGGAAAATGACGCACGTACCCCACTTGGGAACGATCAGTTTTGTCGGCTTCTGCGAACCTTTTTTCCAAAGCTCGAGGCAGCCTCCAAAGCTTTCTTCCCAAACAGGATTCAAATAGAGCAGCAGGTTGATGCGGCGAAATAGTCCGAGCCGATCGTAATAGTGAAAGTCCGTATGCGGCGCGAGAATACCACCGGGCCGGCTGCAATGAAGACCCCCTCCTTCGTAATAAGGATCGGGTATAAGCTTTTCAATCCCAGTGACTGACTCTAAAAATCTGAGAAATGGCGGCGACGAGAGTTCGTAGAACATTGAAGCGATCAGCGGCGGCAGGATATCAGTGTCGCGACAATACATCTTACCGGACTGGTAGTAATCGTTTCGCTTGTTCCAGTGAGGCCATTCCGGCGCGGGATAAACTCCGGCCATTTCATCCGGTCCAGGATTGAGAAAGTTTTCAAAAACGACGTGTGGAAAAGGCTCTGCCGTTTGAAATTGAGAAGCTAGTTGGCCGAGAAATTCGGGGGAATAATTTCGAAAGTCGAAGAGGTCTATTCTGTCGCTGGTAATTTTTGACAACGTTGTCATCGCTGAATATTGGAGCGGTCTTCCCGCATCATCCTCCCTGACGAAGGTGGCGATCTGAAGATACGTAAGTGATCAAGTGTCTCAACGGCAACAATATACATGACGCATCAAGTGTTCGTTCGCCATTTGATGCCGTTTCAACCGAGGTCGATCAGAGTCTCCTCAAACATATTAGACTGATTACAATCCGCGCGAAAGATGTTCTCCTCTCAATGAAGTGCTCCGTTTGGCAACAGGCGTTCAGAGTACCGACTTCAGTCGGGTTTTTCGCTACCTAAAGCCCGCCTAAAAGGCGGTACTCTAAACACGTGTCGCCAACTGCGCACTACCGACTTGCTAAATTCGTTGGCAGAGAAATCGATGTGCTATAACAGCTATCCTGTGACTGTCTGCTTCTGCACTCTTGCCATTCATGCTCCGTATCGTCGTCGGGCGCGAACCCTATGCGCTTCAGCGAGGGTGCCCTGGGTAGTTGTAACCGACGAACCGGAGGATTTTGTGGATCTGCCGGTGCGGGCGATCCGGCGCGCCCCGAGCGGTCCTATGGCCGTGGATTACCTCGCCAATCTGTCACCCACTGGTGAAGGACGCGGCGCTGCTGCCTATCATGATAAGCGGTTCGCGCTCATCGCCGCCCTTCAGGACTTTGATACCGCGATATATGTTGACGCAGATTCGCGCATCACCAGGCTCCCGCCGCTGGGCGTCTTTCCTGCCGGTGTGGCAGTGCTTCCGGTGGTACAAAAAAACATCGGAGAGCATCTTGATACATGCGGAAGGTGGCGCCTGCCTTTCTTTGCGGAGTTGGCCCAGGATCTCACGGGCGATGACAAAATCCTCGCTAGCGCGCGCTGGTGTCACGAGACTTTGATCGCCGTCACCGGTGATGGAAACGAGACAAGCTTCTTCGAAGTCTGGGAGCGCGGCGCGAATTTCCTGCAGGCCCGCGGCGTTTATTCCGGAGAAGGTGGTGTGATCGGTCTCGCGGCCGCGTACGCCGGTTGGACTGTCGACTACGAAGCCCTCACGAGTATCGGGGCTTCGATTCAACACGAGGGCGGCGGGCCGAAGAAGGCTTGACTCAGCCTTCTGATCTCACGCGACGATCCAGCGCCATTGTTGAGTCGACCAGTCCTTCGCTCCAGGCAGCAGATCGTTGACAGCCTTCACGACTTCAGGCCATTTGAGTTCGTCGTAATCGTCGCCGGAGAGCCAACCACCGCGCTTAACTTTTGGCAGCCACGCCTGAATGTCCGCCTTCAAGCCGGCGTAGTCATGGCGCGCATCGAGGTGAACCCAAGCGATCGAACCGTCGTTGAACAGCCGGGCGGCCGACAATGAATCAGCGATTACGAGCGAAATGACATCGCCATAACCGCAATCAATTATGTTCTTGTGTAGCTCCCCGGCAAACGTCCCCCCGGCCCGCGTCACTGCCGCGCCATGATAGTTCTTTTGTCTCGGACCCTCCGGCCCACTGCCGCGGCAGGTATCGATACCGATCACCGTAAAGCCTTTGCCGCTCTGCTCGACGATTTCACCCAAAGAGCAAAGACTGCGACCAAGATAGGCTCCGACTTCGACAAAGCAACTGCCTTCGGGAAACCAACGGACCGCTTCTTCCTGCGCTGATCGCCACTGGAACCAGCCCTCTATCTCCTGCCACTTCATGCGACGACCGAGAGTGGACGCGTCGCGCCCGCGCATCTCATTTTTGTTCGCCATGGTTATGCTCTTGGAAACGCCCGTGAACCATGAACCGGAGCAAGTAAGAAGGCGAAATATCCCCTCGGAGTGCTGCTTATGATTCCTTGTCTTAGCTTTCGGTTCAACGGTTGATGGATGTGCGCCTCCACACCGACGCGTTTGATGCTTAACTATCAAGAAGAAGACGAGACCGGATTAAGAACGACTGAGATGCCCGCCAGCGGCGTGCAAACTTTGACGCAGGATGTCAGCTTCGTTCTTGACGAGACATAGCCCATGAATGCGCATGCCAACTCCTTCCTGGAAGTTATTGCGCCGGCTCGATCAATAATTTCACTCACCGCTACGAACTGCTGCGCAGCGCTCCGCGGCTGACCACGGATGCTCGATTTCTTTTAGGGGACGTTTCGCGCCGTTATTACCATTGCTGTGGTGCTGTATTACCCGCTGATAAAATTCGAGCAACAGCGGTAAGACGACTTTGGGTGCAAACACCAGCTCATACTTCTCCCGCGCCGCGCGTCCCATTCTTTTTCGCAGTTCCTCATCTCTCGCTAACCTCGCCATGGCCTCTCCCAACGCTCGAGCGTCGCCTGAGGGGACCAGAATTCCTTCGTCTGCGCTGACCACATCAGGGATGCCACCCACACAAGTTGCAATGATTGGTTTCGCCTGAGCCATTGCCTCAATGATTGCGTTCGGCGTGCCTTCGCTGAGCGAGGGCAGGACAAAGACATCAATGCTCCGCATGAATTGATTTCTTTCCTTCAGGGTTTTGTAAACACCAACGAGGTGACACTTTTTTTGAAGTCCCATTTGGTGGAGCATATGAGCTATCTGTTGCCGTTGTGAACCCTCGCCGGCGATCTTCAGCTCCATTGCCGGGTGCACGCGTTGAGCGATGCTAAAGCCTTCGATGAGTTGGAGCGGCCCCTTGAGGTGTTCAAGGCGAGCGGCGAACCCGAAACTAACGGACTCCGATTGGGGCCTCGGCGGCCCGCCATTGGTAGCATCCTGAGAAATGAGCGGAACCACGCAGGCTGGGATCAGATCGGGAAGCACGCGATTGAGTTCATCAGCCAGGAGAGGAGAGAGCACCGCAATCCCGGCGCACAACGGCAAAACGCTAACGAAGCGCTCATATACTTCTTCAAAGCCCGGCGGGTGGAAAGGGATACCGACTTCCTGATAGACGACGGGGACGCCGGTCGCATGCGCGGCCCGGATTAGCATTACGGCTCCCGGGTCAGGCGTCATGACGTGAAGTACGTCGGGTCGATTGCGTCTCAGGTATTCGCAGCAAGTATCGTGATAGCGTTGCAGGAGATCAAAGACAAGTCTACGTGACCGGGTACGGATCATTTGACTGGCCGGCGAGAAAGCGCGCATGGCGCCGATCGCAAGCTTGCGACCGGCAGCGAGCGAAGTCCTGAAAGCAGGCGACGCCAGGGTAGCCAACGGCACTCCGGCAGCGCGCAGGCGAGCGGCCAAAGGATCGCCAACCGCCGGCGGGGACACGAGCAGCACTGCCGTTTCATGACCAGCGGCCTGTAGTTCAACCGCATAAGTGACGGCGATCTCATCCGCTCCACTGATTGGACCGGCGAAATTATTTTTGCTGAAGAGGATTTTCATTGTGCTGCCGGTGCATCCATCATGTCCGTTCAACCCGCACTCGGTTTGACGTCCGATAAGCTTTTTTAGCTTGTCGTAACGCCGCGACAAACTAAAGTTTTGTCGGACACTTGCTCTTGACCTTAATTAGCGAGATCTGAGAGCGCTGACTACCTGTCTGCCCAGGCCTCCCGGGTGCATTCGCGCCACCGCGTATGCGACCCGTGCAAAGTCCGTCAAGCGTCTGTCTTTCATCCGGCCCGCAGCTTCCCAAATCATCTGCCTGGACGCGTAATCGGAAAACACGCGCCTGGCTTTGCGGCGTCGCGCGCTTCCAGCCTCAAACGCACGCGGCAATCGAAGCCACTTGTCACGGTGCAGGCGGCGCGCCTCTCGGTGCAGCCGTTCGGAGCACGACGTGAACTGCCCCGACGCAGGGGTCGGCTGCCTCCAGATGGCCACAGCCTGCTCAAGGGCAAGCACCGGATAAAGTTCGGCGATGCGCACCCACAGATCCCAGTCCTCGATGCCCGGAGCTGCTTCATCAAGCAGACCTATGCGCGTCAGGCAGGCGCGCCGGAAAACGACCGTGGGACAGGGAATAAAATTTGAACTCAACAACTGCCAAAAGATATCGCCCCGGGGACATTGCTCCGGATAGAAGCCGCCTTTCGATCGGCAAGCTTCGTCGCCATAAAGCGCCCTGCCGTATATCATTCCCGCTTCTGGTTGCGCCTCGAGGATCTCTATTTGAGTATCAAGTGAAGCAGGCAATCGCACATCGTCGTCATCCAGAAAGCTGATGTACGGGGCACTGCTGGCTACGATGCCGACGTTACGCGCCCCGCCGAGTCCCAGTCTTCGCCGCGCACGCAGGTAACGAACATCAGCCCGGGCTTCGCAGACTTCACGAGTGCGATCCTCTGAGGCATCGTCCACGACGATGATTTCCACGTCACTACCTGCGCAACGCGCACTCTCGATAGCGCGAGGGAGCACGGCGCAACGATTGCGCGTGGCGATGATAGCGCTGATTTTCGGTGTCATTCCTGAACGTTCGCGGGTGGAAAAGGACGCTTAGCTAACTGGGGCGGGTGTTTGGCTGTGTCGTTTCCTGAGTCGCGCCACGGTGCTCCTACATAATACGCGAAAATGCGTCGGACGTGCTGCCCAGAAGGGACTGAGCCGCAACGCAGTGAAAAAGTTTGAGGCTGCAAACCGAAGAGCGCCGCGCGGCAACTCTTCGGCGGCGCGCCAACTGAGCGTGTCCGCAATACGGCGCCGCGTACGCTTGCGGACCGAACGGCGTTGACTCGCAGTTGCCTTCAGGGCGCGCGGCAACAACAGTAGCCGCCTTTGATGTTGAACTGCAGCGTACAGGTGCCGAGCCAGGGCAGAAGAACCTTGCCCCGATGAAGGACTGGCGCATCGATAAATACAAACTGGACGCTGGTCCACCAGCACCGGACGACCTTCCGCCAGGCGCGTCCACAAGTCCCAATCGTCAATTCCAGCCAGGTGACTATTGAAAAGACCAACCTCGAACAAGCACGACTTGCGAACCACGACCGACCCGGGTATCAGGTGCAGGTCCAACTCTAAAACCTTCCAGAAGAGATCGCCACTCTCGGAGCCAGGCTCGGCAACTTTCCCGGTGGGGATACTGTTCTGATCTGCGAGAAGTACTGCACCAGCGATGAAGCAAGCTTCCGGATCCGCTTGTAGCAAAGAAACCTGGTGGTCCAACGAGCCGGGCAGCCGCAGATCATCGTCATCGAGGAACGCAACAAAATCGCCGGTACTCACAAGCAGTCCAACGTTGCGAGCGCCCGCCACGCCCTGGTTGCGATCGAGCCGCACATATTTTATGCCGCGCAAGGTTGCGCACACGCTCGCGGTGTTGTCTGTTGAGGCATCATCAACCACGATCACCTCAACATCGGTCCCCGCATTCAAAGCGCTCGCGACGGCCCTGCCAAGCAGCTGCGGGCGATTGAAAGTGGGAATGATCAAACTAACCGTTGCCATCTGGAGTCTCGAATCTCGAATCACATATCTCGGATCTCGATCTAGCATCTCGCATCTCGCATCTCGATCGCGATCTAGCATCTCGGATCTGAGATCTGAGATCTGAGATCTGAGATGAGATCTCATATGCTTGATTTTCAAACTTCCCTTAACCTCCGGACCTCCCAATCCAGAATGGGCGTGATAACGCCCAGGTGTCTGGAATGCACCGGGTTGCCAACCGTACTCACGGAGAACATCAGCAGGTTCTCATGAAATTCGATCCAGTTTCCCCGCTGCCGCCGCGCGCCGACCGTGAGAAAAAAGCTACCGGACTTCAAGAGCCGACCCGGAATCTTGCACGTTGATATGTAATGTCCTTGGGATCGCAGCTCTGCTCCGCAGTCGTCCCGCCAGGATTCCTCACATAAAAAACCCACTCGAGGGCTCGGCGTGTCTGTATCGCTGCTTGAAAAAACGATTGTTCCTGACTCGGTGACAATGCGCAACACAATACTCACATCGGTCACTGCCTTTTTCACCTCGTACTCGATTTCAGCGGTGAACTCCTGATCGAAGCGCACTACACCAGTGGCTTGCTGCGTTCCCTGGCAAAGACGCACTGAGCTGAGAGAAATCTCTCGGCAGGATTCCATTGCGTCCCGCGCCGATTGCACCCAGCTGTGTTTTCCGGAGTAAGACTTAGATAAATAGGCGGCCACGACGTCGCGTGAGTTCCCGCATGACTCCAGTTGCCCGTCATTAAGCCACAGGGCCCGCCGGCACAATTGAGTTACTGCACCAGGATTATGACTGACAAAGAGCACCGTGCGTCCCTCTCTCGCGATGCCCTCGACCTTTCCCAGGCACTTCTTCTGAAATTCCGCGTCGCCGACGGCCAGCACTTCATCGATAAACAAAATTTCCGTGCGCAGGTGGGCTGCAACGGCGAAGGCCAGACGCAGGTACATGCCGGATGAATAATGTTTGACCGCGGTGTCCATGAATTGGTCCACCTCGGCGAAGGCCACAATCTCGTCGAAGCGCTGCCTGATCTCGCTGCGCGACATTCCCAGGATTGCGCCGTTAAGGTAAATGTTCTCGCGCCCGGTCAACTCGGGATGAAATCCCGTGCCGACTTCGAGCAGGCTGCCGCAGTGTCCGTAAAGCTCGACGCGGCCCGCGGTGGGCTCCGTGATATGCGAGAGTATTTTTAGCAGCGTGGACTTGCCCGACCCGTTGCGCCCGACGATGCCCACCACTTCGCCCGCAGCAACGTCGAAGCTGACATCTTTAAGGGCCCACACCGCGGTGTGTCCTGTCTTCTGGCCCTTCCTCAGGCGTTTTAATGGACTCTCGGTTAGCTCCACCAGCCTTTCGCGCAGGGTTGGGTATGAAGGCTGGCGTGCGCCGATGCGGTACCGCTTGCTCAGGTTTTCAACTCGGATTATTGGACGCATCGATATGCTACCGCAGTCAGCTTAAAAGTTTCCTTTGCGACTTTGCGCCTCTGCGGGAACCGTTTCTCGCCAGGGCGCAAAGAAGAAAAGGACCTTAATCCTCGTTTACGAACCGCTGCGAGGGGTTTGTCCGGAAGGGGGCGTCACCGTCAAGCGCGAGCGCATTCGTTGTTGCCACTGGCTGCGACCCGTCTCGGCTTCTTCAATTTGTTCCAACGCGGAAGCGAGGGTCTCGCCGCCCAGTTGCCGCATCTTCAAATAAAGCAGCGCCGGCACTATCGACATCAACGGAACGATAAAAATGTTGGCCAGTCCCACGAGGTGTTGGGAAACCTTGCCCAGGGTAAGATGGACACCGGTGCTGGTTTTCTTCAGTGAAAACCGGCCGACCACGGCGCCGAGTAGTCCGCTGATCACCATGGGAATCAGGAACTGAAGCGCGATTACCGTGATAACAGTGCGCCACGAACGGGACCCCAGTTCGCGCGCCCTGTGCCTGGCCGCCTTCTTCTCGAGTCCTTCCATCAGCACCACTGGCGCCCAAAGCGCATAACGCACCATGACGAAAAAACCGGGAATCACGAACAGCATGAAGCCAAGTATCATGCGCATCGCCAAGCGAATACTGGTATTCAGAAACGGACGCCAGCGACGTTTCACCACGGCAAAAGCAGTGCGCAATTCCACCGGACGCAAAGGAGCAACCGATAACTGCGTCACGATAACCGCGGTCATACCCGAAATAGCCGAACCCGCCAGAAAGTAAGAAATAATTTGCAGTAAGCCCACGATCACGAAAATAACCAGGACCACAATCTTCGTGACCTTGCTTCCCTGGCTCCATGACTTCTCAGAAAGGTCCAACGCCAACAGGATCATCGTGAACACGATCACCGGGAGATGAGCGATCAATGAAATCCGCAGGAACTTCGGGAAGTACTCGCTGTAGAGGGCAAAGGCGCGTCGATACATTGAGCCGATCCCATCCGATTGCGCGCGCAACGAGCTGGCGAAGGCAAAGGCTGTCTGCGGCCGCTCTGATGGATCTTTAGCCAGCGCGGACATAACTACTTTGGCCGCGCGTTTGGATATCTTCGGATTCCGCTCGCGCAAAGCGGGTGGTGGCGTACGCAGATGGCCGTCCATCACCGCCGAAGTAATGCCCTTGAAAGGCAAATCACCGGCGAGCATTTGATAGGCAATGACACCCAGGCTGTAAACATCCGAACGCGCATCCAACTTTGCGCTGCGGCATTGTTCGGGTGACATGTAAAGCGGCGTGCCCATGATCGCGCCAACTCGCGTCAATCCCGCGCCCTGCGCCGTCGCTGAGGCCGAGACAATCTGTCCGCCGTCGTGCGCCGTCTTTTCACCAAACATCAAAGTTTGGTCACCGTCAACGATGGCTTGAGTTGCACGCGCACCCGCCGCCGCCGTCTGATGTTTATCTTCGAAAGGCGTGGCGAAGAGTTGTGTGTTGTCAGACTCGCCCGCGTGGTGAGCGGCCGTAAGGCCTACGACACTGTTACCTTCGCGCACTTCCGTATGCGCGCCGCCAAAGAAATTCTGCGTGAGTGCTTCATCCCCCTGATTAATAGTGGCGCTCGCACCGACGCCTGAGGCATCGCCCTCTTCATAAATGAGCGTGTCCGTCTCCAGATCCCCAACTGCACCGGGTCGCGCGGTTGCTGCCCTTGTTTGCGGAGGCAGTGATTGGGCAGGTCGCATTTGCGATGGCGCGCCGCCCACGCCTATTACTCCACCTGTTGCAGCGGTCAGCGGTTGCGCAACCGCGCCGCCTTCAGCGAGTTTCGCAATACCAAAGTCGAGCACCTTGATGCGATAGCCGCCCAAGCGGTTCGGTTCGAGCCAGATATTGTCGGGCTTCAGATCGCGATGCACAATGCCCTGCTGGTGCGCTTCGTGTACTGCAGAACAAACCTGCTCCAGAATGTCGACCACCCAATCGAGAGGCAGACGCTTTTCCTCACTCAACACATCGCCGAGTGTGCAGCCGTCCAGGTACTCCATCACCAGGTAAGCAACTCGGTCGGCTCCCACGCGAGCGAAACCAAAATCCGTCACGTCGACGACGTTTGGATGGCGCAAGCGTCCGGCGGCCCGCGCTTCGCGTTTGAATCGCTCGACGAACTCCTCGTTACTCATGAACTGGGGCGTGATTAATTTGAGCGCGACATAACGTTCGGTGCCCAGGTGCGTCGCGAGATACACAGCGCCCATGCCGCCCTGCCCGAGCAAGCGCTCGAGCCGGTACTTTTCGTCAAGCACCTGCCCCACATAACGTTCCAACCTGGCCATGCGCGTTATCCTAACCCAACCGGGATTGCCATGTCTGCAAGCAGTGGGAGTAATCTGCCGGCCTTATGACGGGCGCAAGTCTGGCTTTGTTTCAAAAGGCGTCGGGCGCAAGTCCCGTGCGGTTGAGGCGTTCATTAGCGGAGAGCGGGGATTTGCGATGCGTTTGTGGACGAAGCTACGCCGCGAAGCATTGGATAAGAATCAGGAACTACAGCTAATGTATTCGGTTTAATTTGATTAGAGGAAGTCACGCACGTAGAGCGGGGTGTTACAGAACCTACTGACCCTGATTGGCTATCGGTTTCTGCATTGCAGGTTGAGTGAGGAATCCGGTCGCTACCGCTCCTGGTTCTGTAAAGTGGCCTCTTTCGCAAATGGCAATCGATCTCAGACCGCAACAGTGATACCGAAAAGTGCCGCTCACCTCGTGGCACCCATAGGACGATTTATGAAAACAATTATCTCAATCACAGTACTTGTCTTGCTCCTCATATTGAATGCCACCGGGGATTCCCATGCCGGAGCAACGCCGGGGCCGTTGGCCCAACAACCGGATTATTCACAGTTGAAGGCTGATGCCGAACGCGCCTATGCGCAGGGCTCATATGCCCGCGCCCATGAACTCTACGCCAAAGCCAACCAAGCGGCGCTGCCACCCGCCGAAGCTCGCTGGGTTGACTTTCGTTTGGCGGACACTTTATGGCGTGCCCAGGCCGCCACGGAAACATCGGACAACACAAAGATCGAGCAGGCGCAAAAGCAGCTCGCAGAATTGATTCGCACCAATGACGCTGTCGATGAACGTGACATCATTTGGGCCGAAGCGCATGAATCGCTCGCCGATTTTTTCTGGACCCGTCGAAATGCGATGGATTGGGGATCGGCGTGGACGCATTATCAACAGGCGCTCGACTGGTGGGCTGGCCAACGCGACCTCGAGCGGGCGCGTGATCGCTATCTCAAAATTGTTTTCAAGGCCGCCGAACCACCCCGGCCCAACCAGTATTACTTCTACTCGGTCTATGGCAACTACATCCCTCTGAACATTCTGGAAAACGCGCTGCAGATCAGTGCCACGGATCGCGACAAAGCACATCTGCATTATCTGATCGCGATGACCATGCGTGTTGCCGGAGGCGACTGGGAAGCGCGCCAGCGTGTGCCGGAAGAATTTGAAGCGGCGCTTCACGCCGGCAAACAAACTCCCTGGTATGTCGACGCTTTGTACTATTACGCCGAATGGATGAACAGCAATGGCATCATTCGCCAGTTGGATGAAGGCCAGTGGCAGCAGGAGCCCGATTACGTTAAGGCGCTCGAACTTTATCGCCGCCTGACGAGAGAGTTCGCGAAGGGCGAGACTCGATATTTCGACCAAGCCCAGGAACAAATCAAGAACATCACTGAGGCAACAATCAGCGCGAGCGTCTCGAATATTTTTCTGCCCGATTCCGAACTCCAGTTCAACCTCAGTGCGCGCAATGTGAAGCGCGTCGACTTCGCCCTTTACAAGATCGATCTCACCCGCAACGTTCGGTTCACAAAAAACATTGAAGAAGAAGACGGCGAAGGTGACAGCGAGGGCTGGATGCAAAAGTTGCCGACCGCCGGCCTGATAGCGGTCAAGTCATGGTCTCGAACACTCGACAGTAAGACAGATCACAAACCAATCGACGAAGAAATACGCATCGAAGGCAAGTTGCCCCTCGGCGCCTATTTGCTCGAAGCCAGGAGTGGTTCGCTTTCTTCGCGCGATCTGGTCCTGATTACTGATGTTTCTCTGGTACTCAAGGCCTCCGGCAAACAGGCCCTGGTTTATTTCTGCAATGCAGTGACCGGCGCGCCGGTGGCCAACGCCGGCGTCGCTCTCTGGGAAAGTTATTACATTAAAGACACCTGGCACTGGCGCAAGCTGAGACAAACGACTAACGCTGAAGGCCTGGCACAGTTTCAACTGCGATCCGGCAGTTACCACAACCTCTTTGCAGTTGCAGCGAGCGGCGAACGTCAGGCTTTCGCCGGCGGCAATGGCAACGGCAACGACAGTGAAGGGGGATCCTGGCGTATCTATGCTTTTACGGATCGCCCCGCGTACCGGCCCAAAGAAACCGTCCAGTGGAAATTCATCGCGCGGCGCATGATGAACGGAGTCTATTCGACTCCTGCGAACCAGGTCGTGGAATACGAGATCACCGATCCCCGCGGCGCCAAGGTCAGCGAGGGCAAAGCAAACCTGAACACGTTCGGCAGCGCCTGGGGCTCGCTCGAGCTGACCGAACAGTTGCCGCTCGGTGAATACAGAGTGCAATTCTGGGATCAGGGTCGCGTCAACGGCATTGGCACCGCCATGCTGTTTCGGCTTGAAGAATACAAACTGCCCGAATTCAAAGTAGCGGTTAAGACACCCGAAGAAAATGGGAAGAAAAAGTCTTTTCGACTGGGTGAAAAAGTCACGGTGAACATCGAGGCGGATTACTACTTTGGCGGGCCGGTCACAAGCGCCTCAGTCGAAGTAGTGGTCTATCAAAGTCCTTTCTATCACTACTGGTATCCCCACCGCGATTACGCCTGGTACTACGAAGACTTTGCCCAGCGTGGTCGTTACAACTATGGCGGCCAGGGTCAAGTAATCAAGCGCGAAACCATCAAGACGGATGCCGCCGGTAAAGCGACGCTGACTTTTGACACGCCACGCGAAAACTACAATCAGGATTTCGAGTACCGCATCGAAGCGCGCGTTACCGATTCATCGCGCCGCGAGATTGTTTCGAGTGACACCGTGAGAGTCACGCGCCAGCGCTACTATGTCTATCCACAACCGGTGCGGAATATCTATCGTCCGAAGGACAAAGTCACAGTCGATTTCAAAGCGCTCGATGCGAACGAGCAACCCGTGACGACCGAGGGCACCGTCAAAGTCACCCGCGACTATTGGTGGGAAGTATGGATCGATCCCAGCGGCCGAGAGGTAAAAGGTGAAGAGTTGCGACTGCTCCGTGGCAAGTCCGCTTTCCCCGCGCCCGTCCTCAAGGGCCAGAAGTCCTGGCGCCTGAAGTTTCGTGGTTATCAGCACGACGACATCATTGCGCAAACTTTGAAAACCGATGCGGACGGATCAGCACAACTGCAATTTCAGGCTGAGCGCGAAGGCTACTATCGCGTGGCCTGGCAAAGCAGCCAAAGTCAGCCGGGCAACAAGCGCGATCGGTTCCTGCCACCCGTCAAAGCCGAAACTTATGTGTTCGTCGCCACCAACGGATCGACCGATCTTGGTTATCGACACGATGGTGTGGAGATTATCGTGGACAAGGACACCTTCCGATCGGGACAAACGGCTCCGGTTATGCTGTTTGTGCCCGAGGGTGATCGGTACGTTTTGTTTAGCGTAGAAGGCGACGATCTCTTCAGCTATAAACTGGTCCATGTTACCGGCACGGCGAAGCTCATTGAATTGCCGATTGAAGAAAAGCACATACCCAACATTTATCTCAATGCGGCGATGGTCAACGACGCGCAATTGTTTGTCGACACCAAAGAAGTGGTCGTGCCGCCGGTGCAGCAGTTCTTATCAGTCGACGTGAAAGCCGATCGCGAGCAGTATCAGCCGCGTGAAGAAGGCACCCTGGCCATCACCACCCGCGATGCGGACGGTAAACCAGTCGCGGCCGAAATCGCGCTGGGTATCTTCGACGAATCAGTCAAATACATTCAGCAGGACTATGCCGGCGATCCGCGCCAGTTCTACTACGGCACTAAACGCACGCACACGGTCGAGACCCGTAGCACCTTCGATCAAAAAACTTATGCGCGCCTGATCGAATTCGAAAAGCGGTTAATCGACAGCAAGGAAGTTCCGCACAACGAGGACGACGAGAAGGCGAGTAAAGACAAGTCTCTCAATCAGAATTACATGATGGACGGCGCCGATGTAAGCAGGGCCCGCGGCGGACCTCCAAGGGCTGCGGCCGAAATTGGGAGCATCGCAGGCCTGGCCAACAGGCAAGATGGCAGTCTGCCTTTGAATGGTAGAGCCATCGATAAGCTTGAAATGAGACCCTCGGGCACTTTGCAAACACCTCCGCCCGCGCCAACACCAGGTCAGGAACCTGCCGTGCAAGTGCGCAGCGATTTTCGCTCGACCATTCTCTGGCTACCGGACATCAAAACCGATGCCGACGGCACCGCTTCAGTAAAGGTTAAGTATCCGGACTCGTTAACAACCTGGGTGGCGACCGCGCGCGTCGCCACGGCGGGAAATCAATTTGGGATTGGCAACGCGACTACCAGAACCAAACAACCACTTATTGTGCGGCTGCAAGCGCCACGCTTCTTTGTCGTGGGCGATCAAGTGACTGTCTCTGCAGTTATCAACAACAACACTGACGTGGCAATGCGTGTGACTCCTGCATTGCAAGCAGAGGGACTTACTGTTGCCGGTCTGTTGATCGACGGCAAAATCGTCAAGGGCGCACCTGCGGCCCTGGAAGTTAAGGCCAACGACGAAACTCGTGTTGACTGGTTAATTTCCGCGGTGAATGCGAGCGAAGCCAAACTAAAAGTGGAGGCGCGCGGCGACAAATATGCCGACGCCATGGAAAAGACTTTCACCGTTTATGAACACGGCATCGAAAAGTTTGTCTCGCGGTCGGGCAAGATGCGCGGCGACAGCGTTGCCATCAAACTCGATATTCCCAAAGAGCGTCGTACGGAAACCACAATGCTCACGGTGCAGGTCGCGCCAGGCATGGCGACGACAATGCTTGATGCGCTGCCTTACCTGATCGATTACCCGTACGGCTGCACCGAACAAACGATGAGCCGCTTTCTGCCGGCAGTGATCACAGCCAAGACGCTGCGCGACCTTGGTCTAAAACCGGAGACAGCGATGGGCAAGATCTTCGGCGGTATTGAGACCGCGACCGCGACGACCACGCATCCCAAAGGGAAGCATGATTTAAGTGAACTCGATGCGATTACCAAACAGAGTCTGGCGCGTCTTTACAACTTCCAACACGCTGATGGCGGCTGGGGCTGGTGGAAAGACGGCGACAGCGATCACTTCATGACCGCCTATGTGCTTTGGGGCATGACCCTCGCCCGTCAGGCAGGTGTCGACGTCAGACAGGATGCTGCTGCCCGCGCCGCCGACTATCTCGACAAAGAGCTCGTCGAAGAAGATCTAAACTATGATGGGCAGGCCTGGATGCTGCATGCGCTGGCGACTTATCAGGCAGCCACGACCTCCAGGGCCTCGAAATTCCAGGCCAGGGCTTTCGAAAACCTCTGGACCAATCGCGACAAGCTCAATGCCTACACCCGATCCCTGTTGGCGCTTTCCGCGCACAGTTTTGGTTACAACGATAAGGCAATGACGCTGGTCGAGAACCTAGAGAACGGCGTGAAGATTGATTCGAAGCCGGATACTTCCATAGTCCAGAGTGGTGGGCCCGCTTCCGACCTTTCTGTAATCGGCACGGCGCACTGGGGTGAAGACGGAATTTACTGGCGCTGGTCGGACGGCGGTGTCGAAGCTACCTCGTTTGCTTTGCGGGCGCTGCTGGCCATCGATCCACAAAACAAACTGGTCGAGCCGGTGACGAACTGGTTGATCAAAAACCGGCGCGGCGCGCAGTGGAGCAACACGCGCGACACGGCGATCGTTGTGCTCGCGCTCAACGACTATTTGCGCAAGAGTGGTGAACTGCAGCCGGTGCTTAGCTATGAATTGTTGGTCAACGGAAACCTGGTCGCCACTAAACAGGTTACTGCTGAAGACGCCCTGAGTGCCCCCAGCAAGTTCCTGGTTTCGCGCGAGTTCATTCGCGACGGACAGAATGAAATTCTAATTCGGCGCAAGAGCGGTACCGGCCCGCTATATTTCTCGGCGCAGGCGGAATTTTTCAGTCTTGAAGAACCCCTGACGCCGGCGGGAAATGAGATTTTCGTGCGCCGCCAGTATTTCAAACTGGTGAACCATCCTACGCTGCTAAAAGGTTTTGTCGCAGAACGCGTCCCCTTAAACGACGGCGACACGGTCAAGAGCGGCGAGCGCGTGGAAAGCGTTATCACGATCGAAGCGAAGAATAACTATGAGTACCTGCTGTTCGAAGACTTGAAGCCCGCTGGTTTGGAAGCGGTGGAGATTCGCAGCGGCGAGAGCCTCTTTATCAAGCAGCTAAAATCAGGGGCGTTGAACACTAGAAAATCGACGCTGATGAATTTCAGCCAGGGTACCGATTTCACCGGACAGACGCGTTGGGTCTATCAGGAGCTGCGCGATCGAAAAGTGGCGCTGTTCATCGACCACCTGCCGGAAGGTGTCTGGCAGATGAGCTACGAGATGCGAGCCGAGAGTCCGGGCGCGTTCCACGCGCTGCCCGTGCTTGGGCATGCGATGTACGTTCCGGAAATACGCACGAATGGAGCGGAGGTAAGAATCAAGGTGGTTGATTAGCTTTTGGTCTTTGGTCTTTGGCTTCCCGTTACCAATCGAAGTGATAGCCGACCAGGTGATTTTGGCTTCAGAAAAAATCCAAAGTCCAAAGGCCTAAGACCGGCTTTAGCCACTCAAAGCATACGCGGCTTTCAGCCAGCCGATCAGCTCGGCGTCAACTTCGGATGGCGAGGTGAGCTTCACCTCATGATGAAATCTCTTCGCGGAAGTCTGTTCTGACTTATGTATGCGCGGGCTGCTTATCTCTCGATCACTTTTGATGGTGAGTATGATCGCGTTCTTGCGCGTAGCCACGCCGGCAAACGCGGTGACGTGGTTCAGATGGATTGAAGTCTTCTTCGGATCCTCCTGCACGGGTCCGAAACGTCTTGTATGTTTCAGCAAGTGATCGTAAATCCTGTTAACCACAGGGTCTTTGCCTTCAAAGTGTTTCTTAACGAATCCGTTGGTTGTCTTTTCCATAACGACTCCGGTAGGAACCTATCTGTGGAGCACGCGCATTATATCCCGCCTGGCTCCTCGTAACGCAAACTGTTAATGGGCGCCGGTCGGGACCAAACAACTGGGCACTTCCAATCAACTGGTAGTGGGTCAGTTTCGCAGCAAATGTCCGACAAACTTTATTAGTTTGTCGCAGCGTACGACAAGCTGAAGCTTATCGGACATCAAACTGATCCACTACCCAATCAACTCCCTTGCTTGACAGTGCGCGCGGGGCTCAAATAGTCTTGGTTCGTTTGAAGTTTCCAAAATCACCAGGCGATTCCTGCCCGCCCGAATTCGAGCACCTGCAACGCACGTACAAGTTTTAGCCATGATTCACAGCGTACTAATCTTAATGGTTGTTGCCGCGTCATGGGCCAATTCTGGGTCAGTGACGCAGCAGCCGGCGCCCAGCCCCACACCCGTCGCGGCGCAGACTCAAAAACGATCAACCTACGAAACGCTGCTTGAGCGAGTCAAGAAAAGCGATCAAGCAGTAGACTTCCAGGAGTTGCGGTTAGCATATACCGACACCAGCGCCTACAGCCCCTACGGCAGCACATCGATGGCCCGCAAGAACATGTTTGAAGCGCTCAAGCAGAAGGATTATGAAAAGACGCTGACGAATGCCACAACGATGCTCAGCGCGAATTACCTGGACATCATGGGCCACTTCGGTGCGTTTGTGGCCCAGCGCGAGTTGGGACATGCGGACCTGTCCGTTTACCACCGCTGGGTTTTCGAAGGCCTGCTGAACTCGATAAAGAATTCCGGCGACGGCAAGACTCCGGAAACCGCCTTTGTGGTCATCGCTACCGACGAAGAGTACGCTCTCTTCAACTACCTCGGCTTGCGGCCGCAGGACCAGGCGCTGGTAAAGGAAAAGGGTCACAACTTTGACCGGATGACTGCGCTGGATCCCCAAACCAATCAAACCGTGGTCTACTATTTCAACATCGACAAACCCTTCAACTGGCTGGGCACTACTTTACAGAAGTAAAGCGACAGGAAAACATCAATCTCAAATGATCAAACAAGAACTTACCAGGTTAGTAACGGAAAAAGGCGCCACGGTCGGCGTCATTGGCCTCGGCTACGTGGGCTTGCCGCTGGTGGTCGAATTCGCGCGCAACGGCTTTAATGCGATTGGCTTCGAGGTCGATCAGAGCAAAGCCGATCGGATCAATGCCGGCGAGTCCTACATCGGTGACATCGACTCAGGCGCCGTGAAAGAATTGGTCAACGATAAGCGCCTGCGGGCCACCACCGATTTCACGGACTTGCAGGCTTGTGACGCGATAATCATCTGCGTGCCTACGCCCTTGAGAAAGACCAAAGAGCCGGACATCTCATACATCATGGCAGCGGCAGATCAGATCAAGTTGCGTTTGCGTCGCGGGCAATTGATTATTCTGGAGTCCACTACTTATCCGGGTACAACCGATGAAGTGTTGTTGCCGATGTTCGAAGACACGGGACTGAAACTCGATGAAGATTTTCTGCTTGCTTTCTCACCTGAGCGTGTCGATCCCGGTAATCCGCAGTTTCAGACTCACAATATTCCCAAGGTTGTGGGTGGCGTAACTGACGATTCAACAGCGGTGGCCGCGCAGCTCTACTCGCGGATTGTGAAGGACGTTTTCGCGGTCAGCTCTGCGCGCGTCGCCGAGGCGGCCAAGCTCCTGGAAAACACTTTCCGGGCCGTCAACATCGGCATGGCCAACGAAATGGCGCGGCTGTGTTACGCGCTGAACATCGACACCTGGGAAGTAATTCGCGCGGCGGCGACCAAGCCGTTCGGCTTCATGCCTTTCTATCCAGGGCCGGGCATCGGCGGTCACTGCATCCCGCTCGATCCGCATTACCTGTTGTGGAAAGCGCGCCAGCACGGCTTTGACTCGCGTTTTATCAGTCTGGCTGAAGAAGTGAATTCGCGCATGCCCGACCACGTGGTCCAACTGATTTCGGACGGTCTCAACAATGAACGCAAGGCCCTGAACGGCTCGCGCGTCCTGTTGCTGGGCGTGGCTTACAAAAAGGACATCGACGATGTGCGCGAAAGCCCGGCGCTATCGATTATCGATCGGCTGCGCGCCAAGGGCGCTGACGCGCGCTATCACGATCCGTTTGTGAAACAGATTGCCTTCGACGACGCGCATACTGAAAGCGGTGGCGAGCCGCTCCAGTCCGTGCCGTTGACTGATGACGAACTGCGCGAGAGCGATTGCGTAGTGATTGTCACCGATCACAGCGAGACAGATTACCAGCGCGTGTGCCAACTGGCCTCGCTGATCGTCGATACGCGGAATGCGTTGAATGGGGACGTGAGACGAAACAGCAGCGCGCGAATTATCCGGCTGTGACAGGTGAGGTTCGGTGAAATCGACTCCCGCCGTCAATAGCTCTGCGGGGAAACTACAGTCCGGAAGGGGACCTGTCCCCGCTCCGACTCGGGGTAAACTCATGAAGGGGTCATACTCTGTAACTCTGCCGAAGCATTGATGTTTCTTTCATGCTTGTTCATCATTCAACTTGAAGCGGACAGGTCCCCTTCCTGACTTGTCCGATCTTGTCTTGACTTCTGATATGAAAATTGAATTTTCACAATATCTAAAAGCCGGGTAAGAAGGTGATGAATAATTTTATTGAAAGCAACCAACCCTAATACTGTCAATCACGCCGCGAAGACACCTTTTTAGGCCGCACCGCTTGAAACTCGCAGATCAGTTACCCTAATCCACATGTGCGGCATTGCAGGAATAGTCGGCGCTCAGCCGGATCAGCGCATCGCAGCCATGCTGCAGAGTATGGAGCATCGCGGCCGCGACGATGAGGGTGTCTGGGTTTCTCAACCGATTGACGATGTTCAGCGGCAGGCCTGCCTGGGTCACCGTCGACTCTCGATCATCGACACCAGCAGCGCCGGCCACCAGCCGATGCTCTCAGCCAACGGGCGTTTTGTGATCACGCTTAACGGCGAAATCTATAACTTTCGAGAGTTACGTGAGGTCCTCGCAGCCCGCCAACACCTTTTCAAAACTCAATCGGACACTGAGGTATTGCTGGCCGCCTGGGAAGAGTGGGGCGTTGATTGTCTGCCGCGCTTGAACGGAATGTTTGCGTTCGCTGTGTGGGACAATAAAGAACGAACGTTAACGCTGGTGCGCGATCGGGTGGGAATCAAGCCGCTTTATTACTCTGAGATCAAAAGCAAAGACGGTTCCGATTGGTTTGTTTTCGCTTCCGAGATCAAGGCCATTCTGGCCACCGGACTCATGCGGGCCGAGTTGAATCCTGAAGGCCTCAATCAATATCTCACATTCCTCTGGACACCCGATCCCCACACGCTGTTTGCAAATGTATTGAAACTGCCCCCGGGTCACTTTCTGACTTTGCAGGATGGTCACGTCGAGGTGCGCCAATGGTGGGACCTCTCATTCGACGAGATCGAAGAAGGCCGCAGTGACGCGTGGTGGAGCGAGCAAGTGCTGGAAACTCTCGACCGCGTCGTTGGTCTTGAAATGGTAGCCGACGTGCCGGTTGGTTCCTTTCTCTCCGGCGGCGTTGACTCTTCGTCGATCGTCGCGCTCATGAAACATCACAACGCGGGCAGGCGTGTTTCCACCTACACCGTGGGCATGGAAGCGGCCGACTTGCGTTACGAGATTATTCCCGACGACGTTGTCTGGGCCCGTCGCGTCAGCCGGCTTCTGGAAACGGAGTACCACGAAATAATGCTGAATCCGGAAGTGGCGACGCTCTTGCCCAGGCTGGTCTATCACGCGGACGAGCCCATTGCTGATCCGGCGATGCTGGCCAGCTTCCTCGTGGCCCAGGCGGCGCGCGAAACACAACGCGTAATGCTCTCGGGCATGGGCGGAGATGAAGTGTTCGCCGGCTACCCGCGGCAACTGGGAATGAAGATCGCGGGCGCCTTTGATCTGGTGCCAAAGACTTTCCGCAGACCACTGATGAATATGATCGCGACAACCATGCCGGGCGGGCGGCCGGGACGGCTGACGGCGACTTTGCGAAATGCCAGGAAGTTCGCGCGCAGCGCCGCCCTCGATTTTCAGGACCGTTATCTCGGTTTCGGCACCTACTTTACCGAGCAAATGAAGGAGCACCTATACACCACGGAGATGTTCCAGGCTCGAAGCGGCATGGATCCTTATCAGGAGCATCGCCGTTATTTCGCGCGCGTCCGGAATGCGGCGCCGCTCAATCAACTTCTCTATGTTGATCTAAAGACCTTTTTGCCATGTCTCAATCTTGCTTACACCGATAAGACCTCGATGGCGGCCAATCTGGAGGTGCGTGTGCCTTTCGTCAATCACGAATTGATGGCGCTCGCGGCACGCATGCCCACGCATTTGAAGCTAAGAGGATTGAAGCGCAAGTATATTTTCAAACGCGCCGCAGAGAAGCTGCTGCCACATGATGTGGTCTGGCGCCGCAAAGCCGGATTCGGAGCCCCCATTCGCGCCTGGCTGCGCGGGCCGCTGCGGCCTCTGGTTGAAGATTTGTTGTCTGAGGAAACGATCAAAAAACGCGGGCTCTTTAATCCGGGTGCGGTGCGAAAAATTATTGACGGCAATGCGTCAGGGCGTGAGGATTTCAGTCTTCAGATCTATCAACTCCTGACGCTGGAGTTGTGGCAGCGCGAGTTTATCGATTGAATAATTATCGTGAAGAACCCTGAAGAGGAAGGCTAACGGCCCGGCTTGGATTACTCATCTAGCTGGGCTTCAAGTAGTTCTGCGAGATATTCCGCCAGCGCATCAACGTTGAACTGCCCGGCTGCCCAATGACGATCCGCCTCTTGCAGAGCGGCGTAATATGGTACTCGATTTTCTCGAATGCGTTCGGGTACTGTCTTTTTTCCCGGTAGAAAAGACTCTTGTCTGAGACAAATCAAATAGTAGCATGCAGCGCGAGCTGTGCGACCGTTGCCTTCAATGAACGGATGAATCCAATTGAGTCTCCAAAGCGCATAAGCCGGAAGTATGGTGGGATGATCGATAATGTCCCAATTCTCATGAACCACAGAAATGAATTGATCGATAAGATCCGGGACACTATTGAAATGCGGAGGTATGTGGTTTCCCACATAGATTGGCTGTTCACGAAACCGGCCGCCGAACTGCGCGATGTTAGACACTGCTACAGAATTCAGTGACCACAGAGTGTACTTATCAAAAGCCTCGATACCTTTGATAAGAGCAATTTCAATACAATTCGTTAATAGATCATACTGACGCAGAAGATTCTGCTCTTGTACTCGGGCATAGAGTTCTGGATTCTCAGCTTCTCGCACTGACATGGCTTGCTGCAGGTTGGATCTGTCTCCAAATCAAGGTCTCAGTCGGATACGCTGAGAGGTGACCCGCACCGATTCCTTGGTGATAAGGTCTGAGTCTGGCGCGTTGCCGAAAGCGAAGCTGACGCGCTGCTCTTTGAGGTCTTCTTCTGATACTTCCTTGGCACGCGCTTCCGTGAGTAGCCGCTTCAGCTCAGGCTTAATGGTTAGATTCGACTGTAACTGTTTGCGAGCTGCCATGAGATATATCCTCGTTAGATAATTGATAATACGAAAACAGGCGCTGCATCGCTTCTCAAATCTGTTTCATCCATGAAACAGCAGCATACCATCTAAAGCACTCTGAAGCAAGGCTGTTTATATCACGGTTTGCCTTGACATTTTTGAAAAGAAAACAAGGGTGATGCAAGCTTAGCGCCGCTCATCGGAGTGTCGATCACAACGGATCAATACGGCTGTTTTCGGGCTCGGTATCAAACTCATACTGTTACGAAGATCTTTTATGCGATCCAAGTGCAAGTGAGTAGCAACTGTCATCGTCGCTGCCAGATCTAATTGCTTACGTGTGGATAAATTATCCGTCATCGCTGTTGGGAAGTCAGTTGCAGATTAAGTACAGGATCCGGTTTCGGTAAAGCTCCGGGTTCTATACTTCGACAGGCCGGCCGCTGCCCAGTGACTCTTTGATTGCAAAGGTGGCGCGCGCTGAAGCCGCGAGATCTTCGAGCGCAATCGGCGCGGGTCCGCCACCCAGCACCGCGCGGCAGATCTCACGCACTTCGTCAGCCTGGCCTTTGTCCTGTCCACCCAATCGCAAGCGCTTTGTCTTTCCGTTCGCGTGCATGGTCGCGCCGCTAAAATCTTCGAGCACAAACGTCTTGCCATCGCTGAAGATCTCCACTCGCTCTTTTGCCAGGGCCGGGTCGCCTTCGGCCAGATAAGCGATGGAACCATTCGAGCCGTCGGCAAATCGCAGCGTGATAAAAACCGAGTCCTGGTCCACGACCTCATCGTTGCGACTGGCAATGGCTTCCGCATAAACCCGTGTGGTAACTGCGCCAGTCAGGAATTGCATCAGGTCAATAAAGTGACAGACCTCGCCGACGATTCTGCCGCCGCCTTCCTGTGGGTCCTGGATCCAATGTGTTTGCGGTATGCGCCCGGCATTGACGCGATAGCTGATCGATAGCGGCGCCTGGGTATCCTCAAAAAAGTCCTGCGCGGCGCGCGCGGCCGGCGAAAAGCGTCGATTGAATCCAACCATCAACCAACCGGCTGATTGCGTCGCGGCTGAGATAACGCGGTCCAGTTCTTCATGGTTCAACGCCAGCGGTTTTTCCACAAACACGTTGCGCCCACATTCCAACGCCTTCCGCGCCAGGTCGGCATGCGTATTGTGACGAGTGGCAATTACAATCAGGTTCACGTCAGTGTCATCGATGACTTCAACAGCGCTCGAAACTGAGTAGCGAAATCCGTACTTCTCGCCAACCTCTCGCGCGGAAATGCCTGAGGCGCTAGCGACGCTTTGAAATTGCGCGCCGGCGGCTTTGAAGTTGGGCAGCAGGAATTTCTTTGCGTAACTACCCGCGCCTATCAGGCCAACGCTGACGCCTTGCTTCGCCGCACTTGTTTTTTGTGAGGCGCTGCTGAGGGCGATCCGGGTCTCGAGCGTCCGTTCGGTATCGTAGGTGAGTACGATCCCCAGATGCGGCTCTTTTACTTCTCCGGTTATTAATCGGTAGGCGTGCTCGGCTTCGGCGATGGCAAAGCGATGCGTGATCAGAGGCTTTACATCCATGCGACCGCTCGCTATCAGATCGACAAACGCTTCCAGGTTGCGCCCCTCGGTCCAGCGCACGTAAGCAAAGGGATAATCATGGCCCCGCTCTTCATATTCCGGATCGTAGCGTCCAGGTCCGTAGGACATCGAGATGTTTAGCGTTAGTTCGCGCCGATAATAAAGCTCACGCGGAATGTCCAGGCCAACCAGCCCAACCGCGACCACGCGACCTTTCTGGCGCGAGATCTGACCGGCCATTTCAACAGGTTGATTCGATGAAGTAGCCGCGGTGATGAGCACCGCATCGGCGCCTCGCCCGCGAGACCACTCGATCACTTTTCTTTCCGCATCATCATCTGGAGAGCAGCCATGGTCGGCGCCAAGCTGAAGCGCCAAAGCGATCCGCTGCGGATCCAGATCAATACCGAATACGCGGCAGCCATTAGCCTTGAGAAGCTGGACCGTAATCTGGCCCAACAGCCCCAGCCCAATGACGACACAGGCTTCGCCCAGGTTGGGGGCAGCAAGCCTCAAGCCCTGCAGCGCAATCGCCCCCAAGGTGCCGAAAGCGCCGCTTTCAAAATCTACATTGTCGGGCAAGGAAGCACACAGATTTTTAGGTACGGAAAGAACTTCCGCATGTGATGCATAACCGGCGCCGGCGCATACCACCCGATCGCTGACGCGGAACTTCGTCACATCTTCACCACTGCCGATGACCGTGCCTGAGGCGCTGTAGCCGAGCGCCACCTGGGAATTTAGTTTCGCACGCACTGCGTTCAGTGTATTCAAGACTCCTTCGCGCTGTGCTTTCTGAATTACCTGTTTGACCAGGTCGGGGCGCTCTCGGGCTTTGCCAAGCAGACCGCGGTTTCCCATCTCTACCGTCATACGCTCTGTGCCGGCGCTAATCAGGGTCGCGGCCGTGCGCACCAGCACTCGTCCTCGCTGTGCTACAGGCGGCGGCACATCCACGACTTTCAGTTCGTGCGTGCCGAGGTCTTGAATGACCTGTTTCATATTTGATTCAACGTGCAAGCAAAAGTCGATTTTGTTAGCATGCCCGCCTCAGCGACGATGATCTAATCCCGCTTTCACCCACCCGCTTACGCAGGTGGTGCTGACAAGAACGTTCCGAACCGATTGTCCAGTGGAAACTACCTGCTTGTCTTTGTCTAGTCAAACATTAAGACGATTGTTGCCGGGGGCTGATGTGCTTCAGCCATCCCGTCTGTCAGGGTCAAAAGGGCGGGACTCTCGAATCAACGGCCGATTCAGCACAATAGTGATTTGTTTCGTCATCGCCTTCATGGCGATCGGCGTGCGGCTCTTGCTCTGGCAGGATAATCGGCCGGTCTTTCCGAGAATTTTTACCGGCATGGTCGAGCATCACAAAGCTAATGCTCGCGTATTGCTCAAAGGGGATGTTACCCACTTCATCACTGGTCCAG
The DNA here is from genome assembly GCA_025463135.1 of Acidobacteriota bacterium. Lineage (GTDB taxonomy): Bacteria > Acidobacteriota > Blastocatellia > Pyrinomonadales > Pyrinomonadaceae > JAOAPY01. Next base: position 27,456 of record JAOAPY010000034.1, on the reverse strand, counting down.
CTCCGCCGGAAGACGCCAACATCCTGACCTACCCACCTGGATATCCCGTCTTGATGTCCCTGATTTTTCGACTGTTCGGCGATTCGGATACGTCGATGCGCATTTTTCAAATTCTCTGTGACGCTGCGGCAGCGGTGCTGCTGTTCTTTGTGGCCGCGCAATTCTTGCCGCGCAAGGCAGCGATCATCGCCGGCGTGCTGGCGGCGCTCTCACCTCAACTGGCTCACTATTCGCTCTTACTGCTGCCGGATTCGCTGGCAACGCTGCCGATCCTGTTGGCGGTGTACTTCATTGTGCGAGCCATTAAAGCGCAGAGTTTGCGCGCGGTCGTGGCTGCGGGAGCATGCATTGGTATCTCGTGCTGGCTGAGATCAAACGCTTTGCTGCTCGCTCCGTTTCTCGGAGTGGTGCTGCTGATGATCCTCGAGCGCGCACGTCGCGGGACTTACGCCGCCACATTAGTCGCGGCGACCGTATTGGTGATTGCTCCGATCACTATTCGCAACCTGATCGTCTTTCACCATTTCGTTCCCCTTTCGCTCGGTGCCGGACAAATGCTCAATGTAGGTATTGGCGATTACGACCGAGACCGGCGATTTGGTCTACCAGGTACCGACCTGGAAACAGTGACCACCGAAGCGGCACGTTACAATCGCCCGGACTATGCCAACTCTCTCTTCGGTGGCAATGGAGTACAGCGCGATCAGGATCGCAGTGCACGAGGTTTGGCGGTGGTCCGCGCCCACCCCATCTGGTTTGGCTCAGTCGTCCTGCGCCGCGCCTTGACGATGTTCAAGCTGGAACGAGTGCAGGTTGTTTCATCGGCGCCGGCTCCCCTGCACTCTCTCGAGAGTTTGCCGCATCCGACACCGGCATGGTCCCGAGGGCCCGCTGATATCCTGACAATTGGGAGTGAACGACGGCCCGGACTTTCCCTCGCTGCAGACGGCGACGCTCAGGTCGAGGTCGACGCTAATCGGCAGGGCGGCGTAATAGCCTTTTTCCCAGTCCCCGTTGAGAAAAGATCTGATTACGTTTTCAGAGTTCCGGTGAGGGTGGATCAGGGAAATCTGGTGGTCACTGTCTTGCCTTCGAATCAAGGACCGGCGTTGGCGTCATCCCCTGTCCTGCACGCGTTGGAATCCTCCACGATTCTCGCGCAGCCGACTTCGATATTGGAAGTCCCTTTTGTGAACCATGACGCCGACAGCGTGCTATTGGTGCTAAGTAATGACGGCAAGCGGCCGGTGAAAACTGTGGCGCAAATCGGTAGGATGGAGCTGTTCAGACTTGGAAAGTCATCGTTGTTCTGGACGACGTATCCACGCGTTATAATTCACTTCCTTCAGCGGTTCTTCTTAAGCGCCTGGGTGTTGCCGCTTGCTTTGGCGGGAGTGTTCTTGTTGTGGGCGGCTCGCCAGGGTCGGCCGCTGCTTATCTTGCTGGCCATACCTCTTTACTATGTTTGCGCCCAATCGTTTTTGCATACTGAATATAGGTATGTGATGGCCATTCAGTATTCCTTGTTCATGCTGGTTGCCGCGACGTTGTACTGGCTAAGCATTCTAATCACGCGATTGATCCGCACAAGATCCCTACGCGTCGGTCACGGCAACATCACTGTGTAGCGGTGGTTTTTTTGTAACGCAAGCTGTTAGCTTGCGTCCAACGTGGGAGGCAATGAGGTCAGTACCACCTGCGGTAGCGGGTGGGTCTGCTCCCGAACAAGATCGCTGGGCAAACCAGATCCTCTCGGCGTTATTGCTGCTCCAACGACAACCCACCTGCTACCGCAGGTGGTACTGACCTCATTGCCTTCGAACCGTCCCCCTTTTTTAGCAACACCTCAATGGAGCACCACCCCAAAAGGATGATCATTGACAAGCACCATGGTTCCGCCTGTATTCTAAGTTACCCGGCGCCGCTGCCTGGCGGCCCCCCTTAAAACACAAGCCAAATGGGCTTCAGATCCAGCTGCCGCTTAAATGATCGAAAAAATTCAGGTTGATGAGTCGGTTCAGACGTCGGTGTCAGACTCCGAGCGCATGGCTCCCATGCGAGTGCTGCTGGTTGAGGATGACAAGTCACTGCGTCGCTATCTTGAGGTCGTGTTAAGGCGTGAAGGTTACGAGGTGATCGTTGCGGTCGATGGTCTCGAGGCGATGCGAGCCACTCTGACCTCGCCGGTAGATATTGTGGTTACGGACGCCATCATGCCGAATCTGAACGGTTACGAACTGGTGCGGTTCCTGCGCAACACACCACAGCTCTCGCATCTCCCGATTGTTTTGCTGAGCGCCCTGGATATCAGAGAAAATCCGCATGAGGTCCACAAGGCAGACGTGTATCTCTCCAAACCAGTTTCACCCGAAGCTTTGATCGATTGTTTGGAAACTCTGATGCGTCAGCGGGCGTGAATAGGATTTGATCTCATGAATTCGATTCTTCATCAGCTCGCTATCGCGCTCTTCGCGTCTAGCAACTGATACTTTCAAACAGAACGCTACACTGCTATCCATTCATCACCGCCCAGCAACTGATCGAGGGACGTGTATTCCCGGCCCTGGTCTACTGCTACTGCCTCGTAAGTCAGCCGGCCCGCATAAGTATTAACTCCAGCCTTCAGGCCGGCGTCGCTCTTAATGGCCGCGAGAAATCCCTGGTTCGCCAGTTTCAGCGCATAAGGCAGCGTCGCATTCGTGAGGGCAAACGTGGACGTGCGCGGGACGGCGCCCGGCATATTCGCCACGCAGTAGTGTAGTACGCCTTCGACATAATAAGTTGGATTCGAATGCGTGGTCGGATGAGTTGTCTCAATACAACCGCCCTGATCCACCGCGACGTCGACGATCACGGCGCCATTGGGTACATCCTTGAGCATGCTCCGGGTCACAAGTCTCGGCGCCGCCGCTCCCGGTACCAGCACCGCCCCGACGATTAGATCCGCGTCCGAGATTGCGTCGTGAATCATGTAGGCACTGGACGCCAGGGTCGAAATCTTTGAAAGGAAGATGTCGTCAAGCTCGCGCAGGCGATCGAGGTTGTTATCGATGATGGTTACGTGCGCGCCCATGCCTACCGCAATCTTGGCAGCGTTCGTGCCGACTACACCACCGCCGATGATCACTACCCGTGCCGCCGGCACACCGGGCACGCCACCAAGCAGGATGCCGCGGCCACCGCTCATCTTTTCCAGATAGTGTGCGCCAACCTGGATCGCCATCCGTCCGGCAACTTCGGACATTGGTGTCAACAGCGGCAGACCGCCGCGCCGATCAGTAATTGTTTCGTAAGCTATGCCGGTGACTTTACGTTCCAGCAGCTGGCCTGTGAGTTCCTTAACCGGCGCCAGGTGCAAGTAAGTAAAAAGCACCTGGCCTTCGCGCATCCGCGGATACTCGGGTTCGATTGGTTCTTTGACCTTAACGATCATGTCGCCCTGGGCCCAGACATCATCAGCTGAATCAATGATGGCGGCTCCCGCGCGTTGGTATAAAGCATTCTCAAAGCCGGAACCTTCGCCGGCGTTTTTTTCAACCACCACTCGATGGCCGGCATCAGATAACGCGCGCACACCGGCGGGAGTAAGACCCACACGATATTCATTGTCTTTGATCTCTTTTGGGAGTCCTACTATCACTCTGGTTGCGCTCCAATCAACTGGATTCAAGGCTGGATCTTGAAGGCTAGATCTTCACGTCGTCGATTTGCGCGCGCTGCAACTTGCCGCTGTAATCGACGTAAATTGATTTCCATTCGGAAAAGACGTCGAGCACCTGCGTGCCGGCTTCGCGATGGCCATTGCCGGTGGCCTTGGTGCCGCCGAACGGCAGATGAACTTCCGCGCCGATGGTCGAAGCATTAACGTAAAAAATACCCGTGTACATTTCGTTCATTGCTTCAAAGGCGCGGTTCACATCCTGTGTATAAATCGAAGCCGACAGTCCGTAGCGCACACCGTTCCCGATCTCGATCGCTTCGTCGAGCGAGTTCGCGGGAATGACCGCCGTAACCGGACCAAAGATCTCTTCCTGAGCGATGCGCATGTCCGGCGTCACGTCAGTGAAAACCGTCGGCTCGATAAAGAACCCATTCGCATACTCGCCCTTGGTCAGCCGCCGGCCGCCATGTGCGAGCGTAGCTCCGTCCTCATGACGTCCGATGTCAATGTAGCCCCGAATCTTTTCGATCGCCTCGGAATTGATCACCGGCCCCATGTCGGTTCGGGGGTCGGCGCCATTACCTACGCGCAGGGTCTGGGCCCGCTCGACCAGTTTCTTCGAAAATTGTTTATAAACTTTTTTATGGACCACGATGCGAGATGAAGCCGTGCAACGCTGTCCCGAGGTGCCGAAAGCTCCCCACACGGCGCCTTCGACCGCGAGATCTACATCGGCATCTTCCATCACCATGATGACGTTCTTGCCGCCCATTTCGAGCGAGCAGATTGCGTTGCGATCGGCGCAGGCCGAGGCGACGAGCCGTCCGGTCTCAGTTGAACCGGTAAACGAAATCAGACGCAGCGCGGGATGGGTTGTCATGGCCGCGCCTACGGTCTCGCCATAGCCGGTAACGAGATTGACCACGCCGGGAGGAATGCCGGCTTCTTCACAGGCTTTAACCAGATTGTAAGTTGACAGTGGCGTGTCTTCTGCCGGCTTGATCACAACCGTGTTACCGCACACCAGCGCCGGGATCAATTTCCACGAAGGAATCGCCATGGGAAAATTCCAGGGCGTGATCAATCCGCAAAGGCCTACGGGCTGGCGTACGCACATCGCAAACTTGTCAGGCATTTCCGCGGGCGTCGTGAACCCGTGCAGGCGCCGGCCTTCACCAGCAGTGTAATAGGTGCAGTCAATCGCCTCCTGCACATCGCCACCCGTCTCTTTCAGCACCTTGCCCATCTCGCGCGTCATATCTGCCGCGAGGGCGCTCTTTTGTCGAATCAGGATTTCGCCTAACCGGAAGAGTATCTCGGCCCGGCGCGGGGCGGGTGTACGGCGCCAGCGATTGAATGCTTCCTGTGCGGCGTTGACCGCATCATTGATATCCTGGCGCGTGGAAAGCGGAAAGCGACCGACTACGTCACGCGTATCCGCGGGATTAATGTTTTCAAAAATTTCGCCGGAGTTGCTGTCAACCCATTTGCCGCCTATGTAGTTTTGATAGGTCCTGACACCTGAATGTGGAGTACTTTTTTTTACAGAGCCTCCGACCGTTCGCGGGGTTCTCTGCTTTTTGGATTTAACGAGCGCTTTTTTTGCTTGAGCCATAAATTAGGGTGATCTATTGATAAGTAAACTGCACAATCTGCGTAATGACGCGGTCCAGCCTTCTTTCATAACGGGAGACATTCAGCACCACGGGATCGCCCGGCTTTAGCGAACTCAGGACGCGTTGGAAATCAGCCAGCGTACTAACCGGCAGGCGATTGATGCGAGTGATGACGTCGCCCTCTGCCAGGGCGGGCTGGCCCAGCGCGGAACGTACGTCGGCAGCGACGCCGTTGGGATCGAGATCCTTCAAATAGAGACCGCGCACACCCGACAAATGTTTCTCGGTTACCAACTGGGGCGTCAGTTCGGCCAGGGTCATACCCAACTTCAGCACACTGGGAGTCACCGGAGACTCCTTGCCCTTCGGTGGATCTTCCGTGTCCCGGGTGGGTTGGTTCGGCGGCCGTTCGCCGAGCACGATATTTACCGTGTGCTTTTCAAGTTTGCCATCCGCGTCGCGCAGGAAAGTAAAGCTGGCGGATTGACCGACCGCGCTACCTGCCACTCTGAGAATCAAATCCTGAGCGTTGACAACGGGCTGTCCGTTGAACTCAACAATCACATCGCTCGATTGCAAGCCGGCCTGGGCCGCCGGTGTCGGTTTGCCATCACGAGCCGGCGCCAGATCCATGACGATTGCGCCTTTGGCTTCGGGCAAGCCATACACTTTGGCAAACTCTTCCTTGACCGACTCGAGCGTAATACCCAGGTAGCCGCGGCGCACCCGACCACTGTCGACAATCTGCTTGTAAACAAAACTGGTTTCACTGGCGGGCAAGGCAAAGCCGATGCCGTTATAATCGCCGGTGGATGTAGCTATTTGCGAGTTCATGCCTATTACTTCGCCATGCATATTCACGAGCGGGCCGCCGCTGTTGCCGCGATTAATAGCGGCATCGGTCTGCAGGAAGCGCTGGAAAGTAGTGAAGTAAGGCGTCTCTCGTTCTTTCTTGGAGATGATGCCGGCGGTTACGGTTTGATCCAAACCAAACGGCGAGCCAATCGCCAATACCCAATCACCAACCTGAGCGCCGTTTGAGTCGCCCAACTTTACAGTTGGCAATTCGTGTGACGGCTCGATCTTGATCACGGCCACATCAGTTTCTTCGTCGACGCCGATAACTTTACCGCGAAATTTTTCGCCTGACAGCAGTCCCACGGTGATGCGCGTCGCGCCTTCGATGACGTGCTGGTTGGTCAGGATGTAACCTTTGGAATCGACGATAAACCCGCTGCCCACCCCGCGCGAAGGCCGGCGCGGCTGGCGCCGAAACATGTCGAGCAGAGGATTGTTGGAGGTCTGATCGTCTTTCTGATCCTCGTCTTTTTCAGCAACTTCGGGCGCCAACTGCATCGTTTCGATATTCACGACCGCAGGTTCGACGCGTTTGGCAATCTCGGCAAACGATGCCGACAAGGCCTCGGGCGCGTGGGCGATTTGCACTTCGTTTTGGGCGATCGTGGGGCGCCCGGACAACATAGCGCCAAGGCCCAATCCCGCGGCGAGACACGCAATTGCCAGCGCCAAAATCCAAACGCGCAGCTTGCGCAAAATTGCTCGCTCGTCAGTTGTTGTTTGATCTTTGATTGACTCGAACATAAACCCACCACCTTTTGAAAAACCGAGGCATCATCTTTACCCTGGAAGCAGGTCCGCAAAGCCGCCGCCGGGGTGTCACCAGAGAGGTATGAAAGTATAACCAATGCCCGAGCAAGGGGCAAAAGAAACGAAGGAAGGAGGCGAAGAAGGCAGACGGCAGAAGGCAGAAGGCAGAAGGCAGAAGGCAGCAAGAAAAGGTTTTCCATTTCTCATTTGTCAATTCTCATTGGGCGCCGTTTAAGTGACGACACCTGCTCCTGCCGTCTGCTCCTGCCTTCTGCATCCTGTTTCTTCATGGTCGCAGCAGCACTTTCAATACGCCCTTTTGATTGGCACGCTCCAGAGCAAAAACCGCTTTGCTCAAGGGATACTCTTCGCTAATCAGGCTATCGAGATCTATCGCGCCTTTCTTTAGTAGATCGAGCGCCGGGCCAAAGCGACCACAGCGCGAGCCGACGATACTAATTTCATCCACGACAATTTGCGCCGTATTGATCTCAGTGGCCCCATGAAAAGTTGACTTCAGCACGAGGGTGCCGCGCGGATGCAGAAGCTTGAGCGCCAAGGCAAAACCTTCCGCCGCGCCTGAGGCTTCTACGACCACATCGAACTCCCGTACTCGCTTTTCAGCCGGCGCCACCAAGGCGGTCTCAATGCCCAGCCGCTCTGCTATGCGCAGCTTTTCCGGATGCTTGCCGATAAGCAGTAGCTGCGCCCCGCTTAAGGCCAACGCCTGAGCGCAAAGCAAGCCAAGCTTGCCATCGCCGATCACTGCCAGGCGTGTCTGTTTGGAAAGCGAGATCCTCTCTCTGATGGCCAGGGCAGCGGCGAGGGGCTCGATGAAAACCGCATGCTCATCCGGAATTCGCGAGGAAACAGTCAGCAGATTTGTGACCGGCAATTGCAGATATTCCGCGTGGGCGCCGTCGCGTCCAACGATTCCCAGGACCGTGCGTGTGGGACAGTGGCGTGGATCACCGGCAAGACACAATGCGCATTTACCACAGCCGGCGTTGATCTCGCCGACTACGCGATGGCCCACCAGAGATCGATCGGGACATTGCTCGACGACGCCTACGAATTCGTGGCCGATGGTCCCCTGGAAGCCGGCATAGCCGCGCGCGATCTCCAAGTCAGTGTTGCAAATACCAGAAACGATCACCCGCACGAGGGCTTCGTCTGCGCGCTGCGGCTTTTCGATCTCCCGAACAGCGACGCCTTTTTCTTCAACTCTTAGGGCTTGCATGGGATGTAGTAGTCAGTAATCAGTAGTCAGTAGTCAGTAGTCAGTAGTCAGTAGTCAGTAGTCAGTAGTCAGTAGTCAGTAGTCAGTAGTCAGTAGTCAGTAGTCAGTAGTCAGTAGGTCTTGGGTCTTGGGTCTTTGGTCTTTGTAATTTTGAGTGAAGCGTCAGATCTAACCACTAACTAACCGCTGACAACTGACAACTGACAACTGACAACTGATTACTGATTACTTCTTTTTCAAAAACTTTTTGAGCGAGTGTAGGCGTTCTGCGGGGTTAGCTCGATAGTTTGTTTACCGCCATTGATCGAGAGCGGCAGGCGCCACTCGAGATCTTCTTCACCCGAGAGGATGGCGTGAAGCCACCAGTTTCCCGGCGGCACGCTTACTGCAGCGCGGCCCTGGCTATCAAGCCGCGCGTTGATCAGTTTTCGCCCGTTCATACGCTGGTGCAAAAACTCGTCAAAGCGTTGGCCGGCTCGCGGCTCTACAAAAAACTCATGACGCACCGCCATGATATCGACCGGAGAAATCTCGACCGGAATGTCCCTCGACGTCTTTCCCATGTCCGCCGGCGGCTGCAAGAGTATCTGCAGCGTCGTTTGACCGGAGGTAGACAACGAACTGCTCGGACCATTGTCAGGCAGTTTTTTATAGACCATCCAACCAGCGGCGCCGAGCGCGACGAGCAGCGCCAGGCGCAAAGCCAGGGCCAGCAGACGATAAGAAAAGCGTTGCGAGTTCATGCGTTAAGATCGGTCAGCTTAGTCCCTTCGATCAGTTCAGGGACATTGTAATCCAAGAATGCAGCCGCATCACAACTCCTTAAAGCCATTGAGTTGAGTCTGTTTCACTCAGTTGAAACCGGGTGAGAATGGGATGAAGCATCACCTCTTCAATCCGCGCACGTACTGCACCAGCGAGTTTACCTGCGTTTCTGACAGCTTCTTTCCAAAGGCCGGCATGCGTCCTTTGCCGTTATTGATGGCATTGAAAATTCGTTCGTCACTTACTCGGTCCTGCCATTGTGGGTCGGTCAGGTTGCGCGTGCCCTTTGCTTTGGCCTTGAACCCTTTCGCGCGCCCATCTTTTCCATGACAGTCTGCACAGTGTTTAGCAAAGAGCGCCGACGAATCGTCAGCGGTTTCATGCGCGTCTATCGAGGCCGGCATCGCATTATGCGCAACACCAACCAAAACGAACGCGAGTACAAATATCATGCTCACCGTCAGCCATACAATTTTCATCTATTTGAACCTCCGTTCATGCAAGATGCCTGCAAAGCAGACGTGGTTGTAAAGCTGAGAATTGCCATCGACACAAATACCGAAGTTGAAAGCTGAACCAATGCGCAGTAATCTGAATCAGTAAACCACATCTCGAAAGACGCGCAAACCAATTGAACGAAATGGATCGAACAGCCGACGACCACCAGGACACCGACCGGCAAGATGGTTTTACCGGTGAGGAAATAGAGCTGGACAAGTTCCGCGAAGAGTGTGGCGTGTTCGGAATCCACGGCCATGCCGACGCCGCGCGGCTCACTTACCTCGGCCTATATGCGCTGCAGCATCGCGGCCAGGAATCCTGCGGCATAGTCTCTTCGAATGGCAAGGAATTGCGTCTGGAGCGGGCCATGGGTCACGTTTCGGAGGCATTCGATCAGTCGCGCCTTGATCGGCTCGAGGGATCGAGCGCCATCGGGCATGTGCGCTATTCGACCGCCGGCGACGTTTCGATTCGCGAAGCGCAACCTTTTCTTGTCACCTGTCAGCACGGGCAGATCGCGGTCTGTCACAACGGCAATCTTCCTTTCGCAAATGAAGAGCGACGCCGGCTGGAGCTCGAGGGCGCGATATTTTCCTCAACCTCTGATACGGAAGTTGTCCTGCACGGGGTGGCGCGCTCGCACACCGCGTCAGTAGCCGAAGCCATTCCGGAAGTGCTGCGCGACACTGAGGGAGCATTCTCAATGCTCTTTCTCACGCCCACGGAATTGATCGCTATTCGCGACCCGCGCGGCTTTCGGCCGCTGGCGTTGGGGCGTCTGGGTGACTCGTGGGTGGTGGCTTCAGAAACCTGTGCTTTTGATCTAATCGATGCTCAGTACGTTCGCGATATTGAACCCGGCGAGATGATCGTTATCAATAAAGAAGTCCTGCGTTCGTCACATCCCTTGCCTGAACGGCCGGTGTCGATGTGCATATTCGAGCACGTCTATTTTGCGCGGCCTGACTCGCTGATCTACGGCCACTCAGTCAATGAGTCGCGTCACAAAATGGGCAAGCGTCTGGCGCAGGAACAACCAGCCGATGCGGACCTGATCGTTCCCGTGCCCGATTCGGGAACCGTCGCGGCGATTGGCTATGCGGCCCAAAGCAAAACAAGTTTTCGTTTCGGCCTCGTGCGCAATCATTATGTGGGCCGCACTTTTATCGAACCGCGGCAGTCCATTCGTTCATTCGGAGTGCGCATCAAACTCAACCCCGTGCGCCATCTGATCGAAGGCAGGCGAGTGGTGTTGATAGACGATTCGATTGTGCGCGGTACGACTTCAAAAAAGATTGTGCAGATGGTGCGCGAGGCCGGGGCCAAAGAGATTCATGTGCGCATCAGTTGCCCGCCCACCATCAGTCCCTGCTACTACGGCGTCGACACGCCCAACAAAGCGGATCTGATTGCGGCGCAAATGTCGGTCGCGGAGATTTGCAAGTTTATTGGCGCAGACTCGCTCGGCTATCTCTCTCTCGAAGGGATGATGGAGGCAACGGGCATTAGCCCACAAAAAGCCTGCGTTGCCTGCTGGAATGAACGCTATCCGACGCGTATTACCGCGAAAGCGGAAACGATGTGGGAACGCGATCACGAAGCGGTTACGACCGAAGGGTGAAGGAGCGGGAGTCCGACAAACTTCAGTTTGTCGCTAGTTCATACTTCAAGCTATCAGCTTGTAGAGCCGCGATCCACAGGCAGGTAGCCTGTGTTACACATAACGACAAACTGAAGTTTGTCGGACATTGCGCGTCGCGCTGAGGTTATCAAGAGTGGGTCGAGCGAAAAAGGGTTGTGGGTGCGCAGCGGCAGTGCTCCTGGTCGTCGTCGCAGTCGCGGGTCTGGTCGGTTGGAAGTTTTTCTGGCCCCGCTGGAAAGCACAACCGCCGGCTGCATCGGGTGGCGAACTTCAAGTTCACGTACTCGATGTAGGACCGATCAACGGCGATGCGATCCTGATCATTTCTCCCACCGGCAAGACCGTCCTCATCGATGCCGGCGATGCCGGTAAGGACAAGGTCGTTCTCGACGCGTTGAAGCGTTATAAGATTGGACAACTCGATTACTTCATCGGCACCCATCCGCATCCTGATCATCTGGGAGCCGCGGCCGCTGTTATCAAGGCAGTCAAGGTCCTGAATGTCATCGACAACGGATTGGAACCGGCAGGCCGGCCGAGTCCGACTCCAACTCCAGCTGCCGGAAAAGCCGGAAAAAATACTCCCGCGCCAAAAGCTCCTGCGCGCAGCGCTAAGAAATTGAAAGGACCAACGCAGTTCTTTGATGACTACCAGGACGCGGTAAAGCTTAGCGGCGCGCACTATGAAATCGCGGAAGTGGGAAAGAAATACGATCTTGGCGGCGGCGCTCGCCTGACAATCCTTGGACCCAGCCAGCCCTGGTTCACCAAAGAGCAGATGAAAGCAGGCGGCAACGAACCGAACGCCAATTCAGTCGTGGCCCGGCTGGACTATGGCGAGTTTTCCATGCTGTTGCCTGGCGATGCGGAAGAGCAGACTGAGCAACGGATGCTCAGCAAAGATCTCGAACTGTCGGCGAAGGTGTTGAAAGTAGCGCATCACGGATCAAAGTACGCCACCTCTGATGCGTTTCTGAGACGAGTGCAACCCGAGGTCGCAATCATATCCGACGGTGAGTGGAATCATTATGGTCAGCCGGCACAGCCTGTTTTGGATCGCTTGAAAGCCGCTAACACCAAACTCTATCGCACCGACTTACAGGGCGAGATCAGCATAACGACAACGGGCAAGTTAAAGGGCGATAAACTCTACGAGATCAAGACGGCAAAAGAAGCCAAAAGCGATCTTTGGACAGGACGTCCGCCCCAGAAAGATGATTCATCGCGCGCCGGCTTCATTGCTTATGGAGACTTTGGACCACCGCCCAAAACAAAGACCGCGAAACCGAAGTAGTCAACTAACAGGTGTTTAGAGTACCGACTTTGGTCGGGCTTTTCCCCGATTCGAAAATCCCGACTGAAGTCGGTACGCCTGACGCCCCATCAAAATCCAGGATCGCAATATTGAATCCGAAAGCAACAACTTACAGCGACGCCGGCGTTGACATCGACGCTGCCACGCGGGCCACGGACAAGATCAAAGAGCTGGCGCGCCGCACTTTCAATGAGCGAACGCTATCCGAGATTGGCAGTTTTGGCGGGATGTTCGACGGCGCCTTTCCCGGATTGGCGCAACCCGTGCTGGTGGCCTCAGCCGATGGCGTCGGCACGAAGCTCAAGATCGCTTTTGCTACCGGCATTCACAACACTGTGGGCCGCGATCTGGTCAATCACTGCGTTAACGACATTCTCGTGCAGGGCGCCCGGCCACTCTTCTTTCTAGATTACATTGCGACCGGCAAGCTCTCGCCCGAAACCATTGCCGGTATCGTCGAAGGGATCGCCAACGGCTGTCGTGAAAACGGTTGTGTCCTGCTTGGTGGTGAGACGGCCGAGATGCCGGGCTTCTACCCGGAAGGCGAATACGATGTGGCGGGATTCATCGTGGGTGTTGTCGATCGCGCCAAAGTGATCGACGGCAAACGAATAGAGCCGGGTGATGTTTTAGTGGCCCTGCCTTCGGTGGGACTGCATACGAACGGCTATTCGCTTGCTCGGAAATTACTTCTCGAAGTGGCTGGTTACGATGTGAACACTCGGCTTGAGACAGTAGGCCTAACAGTGGGAGAGTCCCTGCTGCAATCTCACCTCAGTTATCTGCGTCCACTCGATCGCCTGCTCGACTTGGGAGTGATCAAAGGACTGGCCCATATTACCGGCGGGGGCTTGACCGATAATGTCCCGCGTATTCTTCCCGACGGCACGAGTGTAAAGATCGACAAGGGCAGTTGGCCCATCCTGCCCATCTATACGTTGCTGCAGGAGATCGGAAACGTGTCCGAGTTCGAAATGTATCGCACCTTCAATATGGGCGTCGGTATGGTGATTGTTTGCGCGGAAACCGATGCGGCCAGGATCGTGTCGCGACTAAGTGAAGTCGGCGAGCAGTCTTACTTGATAGGGCGTGTGACTGACGGTAATCGCGAAGTAACGATCATTTAGTAAGACTTTCCCGCAGAAGCGCCAAGACGCAAAGTAGTCTTGTTAGAAGTGCTTTCTTTTACCGCTTTGCGTCTTTGCGGGAAATTGTTTTCGATGACACTCGAACACTCAAGAAAGAACCCTAAACGGCTCGGCATTCTCATTTCCGGTCGCGGCTCAAACATGCTTGCCCTCGCCGAGGCAGTTCGTGAAAATCGAATTCCCAACGCCGAAATTGTTCTCGTCGTCAGCGACAATGCAGACGCGGCCGGTCTCAGCATTGCCCAAGATCTGGGATTGAATACGGTCGTCATTGTGCGCAGTGGCCGCAATCGCGAAGAGCACGAGCGCGAGATTCTCGGAGCGCTCAAAGAACATGAAGTCGATCTCGTTTGCCTGGCCGGCTACATGCGGCTGTTGTCTTCCGATTTCATCAACGACTTTAGGAATCGCATTCTGAACATTCATCCGAGCCTGCTGCCATGTTTTCCCGGGCTCGATGCTCAACGGCAGGCAATAGGGCACGGCGTGAAATGGAGCGGCTGCACGGTTCACTTCGTCGATGAAACGCTTGATGGTGGACCAATCATCGCGCAAAGAATTGTGCCGGTTCTCGACGGCGATACAGAAGAATCGCTGTCGGCGCGGATACTGGTCGAAGAACATCGACTCTATGCGGAAGCTGTTGCGTTGGTTGTAAGAGGAGATTTTGATGTTCTGGGCAGGCGAGTGATCGCAAAAATGTAACGCACGATAGCTTGCCTCGACGTTGCCTGGGATGCAACGCACAGCAAACTAACAGTTTGCTTTACTTGCCGCCCAATGCCTCGGCTCGTTTGTAGGCGGCCCAAACTGCTTTTGACAAAACCGTGCGCAGGCTTCCCTTTTCCATCTGATAGATCGCTTCAGCCGAAGTCCCGCCGGGTGAAGTCACCATGTTGCGCAGTTCGGCCGGATGTTTGTGGGACTCTTTTGCAAATAACACCGAACCCAACATGGTTTGCTGGACCAGATCCTGGGCCACGTGGCGCGAAAACCCCATGTGCACACCCGCATCAATCAGCGCCTCCATCACCAGGAATATATAGGTCGGGCCGGTGGCGCTCAGCGCCGTAGCCATATCAATTTGCCTTTCATTCTCGACGCGCAGCGCCTTGCCAAGCGCTTCTAGCAGCGCGCAAACTTCGCGCTCCTGTGCTTCGCTGACTGACGTTGTCGCGGTCCACGCGGTCATCCCCTGGCCGATCTGGGCCGGCGTGTTGGGCATCGTTCTAACGATCGCCGGATGCAGCAACTCGGCGGCAATAGTTTCCATGCGTGCGCCGGCCACGATCGAAACCACCAACTGTTCCTGATGGATCGCGCCTTTCAATTCCTGAAGCACCTTGCTCAACCGTTGCGGCTTTACAGCGAGGATAACTAACGAAGCGGACGTCTCAGTCTCGGCGGCCGAGCCGCTTGCATGGGCCGCGAGCGCTGCTTCGCGATTACTTTCAAACATGCGAACCGCATATTTTGCGTAAAGTTCTTCGCGGCGCGTGGCGCGCGGGTGACTGCCGACAATTTGTTCCGCGGCGACAAGTTGTTTTCTCAACAGGCCGGCAATTATGGCTTCGGCCATCACGCCGCAGCCGATAAAAGCCAGCCGCGCATCTTTCAGCGGATTGGTTTGTTCATTCTGTTTCGCTGCTTCAGTGTCTGGCATGTCCGTTTAACGCCTCGTCTTTGCGCGCGCCCTCGTAACTTGATTTCGTGGCCGCGGCTCGTTATCTGTAGCGAGAATAGCGCAGCCTTTCGAGATGCGCTAGAAACCAAGTCCCCGTGCGGACCTGCGTAACGCTTACAACCGTTGTGTCCGAGGAACAGCGATGCTAGGATTTCGCCATGATTCGCCATGAAAAAGGACACGCGATGTCGCTTGAGTTAGACGCAACCACAGCCCAACTTCTGGTTCATCTCGCGGAAGTCTGGCGAGTAACAGAGGCAGAGGCTATGCGCCTTGCAGTCGAGCGAGCAACCGCTGCTATGGCCTCATCGATCAAAGAAGAGACAACCGTGTCAAGCCGCTTGCAGACCTTTAAGGAGTTGCAACAGAGCCTCCAAATGACATCGGCGAAGGCTCAGGAGTGGCAGGACGCCATTCTTGAGGCTCGCCGCTAACTGCGGATGATTCACCTCGATACTAACTTCTTAATCCAAGCGCTGGTCTCCGGTGGACTTACTCTCGTGTGATCATGTCTGCGGCCCTCGCTACTGAAGAAACCCTGATTATCGAAACGCCTGAACGCGTTCCCCTCCATTTTGCCCTGGCCTCGATTGGAAATCGTTTTCTTGCCTGCGCAGTTGATCATACGATCCAGGCGTTGAGCATCGGTGTGATGATTGTGGCCTTTACCATCGTCGCTAACTACATAAGCTTTGAGGGTAAATTAACGAACGCCCCCAAATGGGTCTACGCGGTTCTTCTGATTGTCTTGTTTCTTCTTCTCTCGGGTTACTTTGCTATTTTTGAATGGCTTTGGAACGGACAGACGCCGGGCAAGCGCTGGTTGAAGCTGCGTGTGATTCGAGAGGATGGCAGGCCGATCACTTTCTTTGAAGCCGCGGTCAGGAATCTATTGCGTAACTTTGACATCATGCCTTTTCCGTTTTACTCCATCGGCCTCATTTCCGTTTTTGCGAGCATCAAAGATCAGCGCGTGGGTGATATGGTGGCCGGCACCGTGGTGGTTCGTGAGCGCGAAACCGAAGCGCCCGCCTTTGCCCAGGTGTTCGCCTCGCCGGTCAGCGATCCGGCACTGCGGCGTTCATTTCATCCGGTTCCCTTTACAGCGAACGTAAATGAGCTGGCGGAATCAGAAATAGAAGTGGTGGAGACATTTTTACGCCGGCGCTGGGATCTAAATGACGTGCCGCGCCAATGGATGGCCTGGCGCGTGGCAATGCCGCTGCTGTACAAGCTTCGCCCGGAATACGATCGGGCAGCGTTTACATATGAAGGCTTTCTGGAAGAATTGCTGCACCGCTATCGCGAGCATCACCGCTTCGTGGAATAGGCTTACCCACTCCAGCCATCGGTAACAAGCTTTACCATCGGCTTTTGACCCGCCTTGAGCCGTTTGCTAGTCTTTCCTGTTTCCTGCCAGGGCCAATTTTCAGCATAGAAGGATGGGGTTTCAAAATGTCTCGTGATGTTTTCATTCTGGGCGGCAAGCGCACGCCGATGGGCGAATACGTAGGCGCCTTGAAAGATATTTCGGCAATTGATCTGGGGGCGATCGCGGCGCGTGGGGCTCTGGCAGCCACCGGAGTTCCCGCTGAAGACGTTGACCACACGGTAATTGGGAACGCGTTGCAAACTTCCGGCGACGCTATATACGGAGCACGGCACGTGGCCCTCAAGGCCGGTGTCCCTTTTGATCGTCCGGCGTTAACGGTTAATCGATTGTGCGGCAGCGGCATTCAATCAATCATTTCGGGCGCGCAGATGATCATGCTTGACGAAGCGCGCACGGCGCTGGTCGGCGGTATGGAGTCCATGTCTCAGGCGCCTCATGTGATTCGCGGTGCTCGGACCGGATTCGCGCTGGGCCAGGGCAAGCTCGAAGACAGTTTGATGGTGGCGCTACTCGACAGTTATTGCAACACACCCATGGCAGGAACGGCCGAGAACCTGGCGCGCAAGTATCAGATCTCACGCGAAGAGCAGGACGCCTATGCAATCCGATCTCAGCAGGAGGCGAAACGAGCACAGGACGCAGGAATCTTTGCCGAGGAAATCACCCCCGTCGAAGTCATATCCCGCAAAAACACCGTCCTGTTCGATCACGACGATCACATGCGTCCGGATACTACGATGGAAGGCCTCGCAAAATTGCGTCCAGCCTTTAACAAAGATGGATTTGTCACTGCCGGAAACGCTTCGGGAATCGTGGATGGCGCCGCAGCCATGATCATCGCCGGCGAAGAATACGTACAGAGCAGCGATCTAAAACCATTGGGTCGAATAGTCAGTTGGGCCTATGCCGGTGTCGAGCCTGAGATCATGGGGATCGGGCCAGTCCCGGCCACTGGAAAAGCACTTGAGAAAGCCGGACTAAAGCTTTCGGACATCGATTTGATTGAAGTCAATGAAGCATTCGCCGCTCAGTATCTGGCAGTTGAAAAAGAGCTTGGGCTCGATCGTTCGCGCACCAATGTCAATGGGGGCGCGATTGCGCTGGGTCATCCGCTGGCGGCCACCGGGACCCGGCTGGTTCTTACTCTACTCAATGAACTTCACCGGCGCGCGGGACGTTATGGTTTGGCAACGGCTTGCATTGGAGGCGGTCAGGGAATAGCCATCGTGGTTGAACGAGTTTAGGAGATAGTCATTCGGAATTCAGAGGGCTAAGGCATTTTGGATTATGCGGTCCTTCGATCGTCTTCTTTGAACTTATCGCTATGAAACCTGGCGCGCGAATTCCGATTCTCATAGATAAATCCAAAATCTTGCCGAAGTATCCAGAATTGAGGAAAGCTAATTTCAGGATTAAGTGTGAGAAACACACTTGTTAACCGGAATGTAGAAGAGATCGGGTCTGCACGGCACAAATCTTGCCAATTTGGACTGGTTGTTTTCGATTATTTGTCATGACCCGACGCCTGATTGATATCGATGCATTTTAGCCCGGTTTTTGCTTGCGTGAACGAGGCTCCGCATGGTAGAAGGTGGGGCGCAGCAAGCGGTCTTGTCGGTTTCTTTCCTACTGAGTTGCTAAAAACAATTTGCTCTCAAAAGTACACGGCTATGGTCTGCGCAAAGGCGCAGAAGATTTCCAACTTCCATTGAATGACTAAGGAGTTCCCTACATGTCGAAGATTCTAAGGTTTTCTTTCGCTACATTTTTGGTATTCGCCATGTGCGCGCTCGCGTTTGGCCAAGGAACGGTCACCGGCGCAATTGGCGGTGTGGTAACGAATCCTAATAAGGAAGTCGTGCCCGGCGCTTCCGTCACTGTTAAGAATACCGGCACCAATAAAGAAGATTCGGTTACTACTGACGATCAGGGCCGGTTCCGCATCGCGAACCTGGAACCTGGCACCTATAACGTGACGATTAACGCGAGTGGGTTTAGTGCCTACACTCAAGAGAAGGTGATTGTTGAGGTGGGAACGGTCACACCCATCAACGCTGACTTGTCGGTGGGACCGGTGCAGGGCGGTACGGTTGAAATAACCAGTGAAGCCCCGGTCATCAACACGCAGCAACAGGATTTTGCGAACAACGTAAACCAGACGCAAATCAATAACCTGCCGATTAACGGCTCGCGCTGGTCGAATTTTGCTTTGCTGAATCCAGGCACCGTTCCTGATGGTAACTTTGGATTGATCAGCTTTCGCGGCATCTCTGGTTTGCTGAACAACAGCACCATCGATGGCGGCGACAATAATCAGGCGTTCTTCTCGGAAGAAAAGGGCCGCACCCGTCTGAGCTATACAGTAAGCCAGTCAGCAGTCCGTGAGTTTCAGGTCAACACCTCGAATTACTCTGCTGAATACGGCCGCGCAGCCGGCGGCGTTGTAAATGCGGTTACCAAGAGCGGCACGAACCAGTTCCATGGCTCAGCTGAGTACTATCAGCGCAATAACAAATGGGGAGCGCGTAATCCTCTGGGTTTTGTTAACACCTTCAGTGGCGGTGTAGTCAGTATCAATCCCTTCAAGCCGGTGGACGTTCGTCATACCATTCGCGGCACTATCGGTGGCCCCATTAAGAAAGATAAACTTTTCTTTTTCTTCAGCTATGACGAACAGCGACGCAACTTTCCCGGCCTGGGGATTTTCAGTTCTACAAACTTCCTGACAACAGTCAACACAAGCTTGTTGCAAGCGGCGCCGCGGAATCTGTCTACCGCGCAAATCAATTCCGCAATTTCGTTTCTGACGAGCCTGACAGGCCCTGTGCCACGCAAGGGTAACCAGCGCATCTTCCTGCCGAAGATCGACTGGCGCATCAACCAGAACCATACGTTATCAGGCAGCTACAATCGCCTGCGCTGGCAATCACCCGCCGGTATTCAAACGCAGCCCACCAACACCCTGGGCACCAGGAGTTTCGGAGATGACTTTGTTAACGGCGATACGGTGAACCTCCGCTTGTCCTCAACCTTCGGATCCAACATGGTCAATGAGTTGCGTTACCAGTGGGGACGCGACAACGAATTCGAATTTAGTCAGCCACCTAATACCGGTGAACCATTAACTTCGCCGGCCTATCCCGGAGTGACTGCTGCAGGCACCAGATCTCCCGACGTCTTTATCACGGGCGGAATCGAGTTCGGCACGCCGACCTTCCTCGAGCGCACCAAGTTCCCGTTCGAGACTCGCAAGCAGGTTGCAGATACCGTCACGCTGACGGCGGGTAACCACACCATTAAGTGGGGCGGCGACTTTAATAACGTAAAGGACGTCCAGGACAATTTGCGCTTCTACGCGGGTGCGTACTCTTACAGCAACGTCAATGACTTCATCATTGACTACCTGAACTTCAGTGCACCCGGAACTCTACCGGCGACCGTAACCTGTGCTACGAGTCCCGGCGGAGTAAGAATCCGCGGTCGTTGCTACACCAGCAGTTTCAATCAGGGCTTTGGCCCCACGCTATTCAATTTTACGACCAATGACATAAACGTTTTTCTTCAGGACGAGTGGAGATATACACCGCGCCTGACGGTAAACCTTGGTGTTCGCTACGAGTATGAGCGATTACCGAAACCGTTCCTGCCTTCGTTCGTGCCCCAGACGAATAATTTCCCGAAGGATAAGAACAATGTTGGACCGCGTATCGGATTTGCCTGGGATATGACCGGCGATGCCAAGAACTCGCTCCGGGGCGGCTACGGCATCTATTACGGCCGGATCATCAATTCCACTATCCTTAACGCCCTGACAAATACGGGCAACACCGGGGGGCAGATCCAAACTTCAACCCTTAATTCATTGCCCTCGTGTGCGACTCCGCCAACTGGCGCGGCATGCGCACCGATTTTCCCCAATGTGCTGCCTTCGGCGCCTGCGGGAGCGTCGGCGATTCAGTATTTCCAAAATCATTTCCAGGCACCTATGATTCATCAGATGGATCTGGTTTATGAACGTGAGATTGCCCGGAACACGGTTATCTCGGGCTCGTTGCTGATGAGCTTTGGACGTAATCTGCCGACCTTTGTGGACACAAACCTTTCCCTGCCACGAACAGCTCCATTCACCGTAACTTCCGGCGCTAACCAGTTTCCCGTCAATCCGACTTATACAATCACCAACGGTCCATTTGCAGGACAAACTTATACGATTCCGCTGTTCACGGGGAACCGTCCGATCGCTCAATTTGCCCAAATGACCGAGATTCGCAGTACAGTTTCAAGCAGGTACTACGGTTTCGTCGCTCAGCTCAACCGGCGCTTAACAGATGGTCTCCAGTTCCAGGCCAATTACACACGTTCACGATCGCATGACACGGGCCAGGCTTCCCTGACCTTCACGGCAAATAACAACCCGTTTAATGCGTTTCAGCCATTCGGCGAAGAGGGCATCTCGAACTTTGACATTCCCAATAAGTTCTCAGCGAACGCGGTGTACTCGCCCCACTTTAAGCTGAGCCACGGAGCGAACGCGATTCTCAACGGCTGGCAGCTGGCACCGATTGTCACGGCTTATTCCGGTGTGCCTTTCACGCCAACTATTTCGGGGAGCTTCCCGACTTCGTGTCCAGTAGCAAGTGGCTGCTTGAGCGTCGGTGGCGTGGCCGTTGCCGGGCCCAGCGTATTCACTCAGGGCGGCGGCCAGAACGGCTCGGGTGGATCCACTCGATTCGCGTTAGTGCCGCGTAACTCATACCGCTTACCGAAGATTGTAAATTTCGATATGCGCATTTCCCGTCGTTTCAAGTTCAATGAGTCAACCGCTCTCGAAGTATTGGCTGAAGGCTTTAACCTCTTCAACCGAACTCAGGTTACCGGTGTCAACGCCGCGATTTACGCCGCGGGCGGAACCTACGAGGCTCCGACCCTGACGTTGACTTCGAACTTTGGCACAACGAACGCGGCAGGCGGTACCCTGTTCCGCGAGCGTCAGATCCAATTGGGCGTTCGCTTCCAGTTCTAAGCAAAGCGAAACGCTTCATAACCCTTTCGGGTGTGCTCTTTTAGGGGAGCACACCCGATTTGTTTTGTGCCGCAGTCACGCTGATTCATCCCGCCGTACCGTCGCCAACATCAGTGAACCGGCGTCCCTCCTGTCAAGGCTTTACCCTGGCTGAAATAATTCTGCTGGCGCCGCCTTGTTCATATTTGGTAGGATAATCCTGCCCTCCAGGGTGGCGTCCCACCACCAAAATTCAACGTCCACCGGAAATCCCAGCAATGACTTTTCCTGATTCCACATATCAAGACTGTGCCGCCGATTCGTCGTCGTCACCATCGCATACCTCCGGTGACATTCTTGATGTCGCCTTTGCCGCACTGCCCGATGCCCTCTACGTGTTCGATCAGAACCGGCTTTTGAGCAGGTTTAATAGCGCGGCGGTGGTGCTGCATGGTCCGGGTAATCCACCCCAGGAAGGTCGTCGTTGTTGCGAAATGTTCTGGCGAGTGGGAGAAGGTGACGCTTGCATCGTCGATCGCGCCGTCGATAGCAACAGCCGCGTTGAAGTGGAAATGTTGGCCGGTCCCAAGGGTGACCGTCCCACGTTACTAATCGTTCAGCCCATCAGCGATCACACGATCACCGGAAGCGCCATGGTTATGGCGCGAGACATCTCTCAATTACGACGTGCCGAAGCTGAAGCTCTGGAACACAAGTCATTCATGGCCAGTGTGGCTGACCGCACACCCGATGAGATCTACACGCTCGATCCTGAAGGCCGGATCATGTGGATGAATGACCGCGCCGAAAGGGATCAGCTCCTAATGCTGGCAGGCCGCTATTTTAACGAGTTCATCGCCGCTAACTCCCGCGAGCTAACCAATACCAATCTGCAGCACACCCTGGCCGGAGAGGAAACACAATTTGAGGTGCGCGCCGTACGGACTGACGGCACCGCGAGAACTGTCGAAGCTCACACGTCACCACTCTGGAAAGACGGCAATGTTTCCGGTGTCCTGGTGTTCCTGCGCGACGTCACCGAACGTAAACGCGCGCAGGAGTTAATGGCGCAATCCGACAAGCTTCGGGCAGTCGGGGAGCTGGCCGCCGGCGTGGCCCACAACTTAAATAATTCCCTCACTGTCATTCAAGGTCGGGCCCAACTCCTGCTGATGCGCGGCATGGATGAGCCCACTACAAAGAGTTTGAAGGTGATCACCAATGCGGTGGAAGAAGGAGCCAGGACCCTGCGCCGCATACTCGAGTTCGCCCGCCGCGAAACGGTTCAGGAATTTGAGCCCGTCGAGTTGAGCGAACTGATCACCTCGAGCATCGAAGTGGCCCGCCCAAAATGGGAAAGCAGGTTGGCTCAGGAGACCGGCGCCGAAATCAGAGTGCAAATAAACAATCATGGTCCCGTCTACGTCCTGGGTGAAGTTGCCGAGTTGCGTGAGGTCGTCTTGAATCTGATTTTCAACGCCGTGGACGCTATGCCCAATGGCGGCATTATGGAATTGGGAACACGCACTGAAGTCGATAGCGGTTGCTTTTGGGTGGCGGATTCAGGTTGTGGCATGTCCACCGACAACGCCGCGCGCATCTTTGAGCCCTTCTATACAACGAAAGGCAAAAAAGGCACGGGCCTGGGATTGTCCGCCTCGCACGGGATCATAACGCGACACAATGGCCAGATTATGGTGGTCAGTGAACCCGGCGAGGGAACCCGCTTTGAAGTCCGGCTACCTTTATGCGAAGACGATTCAAGGTTTGTGAAAGAGATTGGCGCCGAAGGGACCGAAAATGAAATGGTGCTCTCGATCTAACTCCGAGAGTGTCCCATGATCAAGCACTCGAAGTCTGTAAGCCATACAGTTTGAATCTCCCTGCCTGATAACCCCACTGAAAACACTGCTTCGCGTGCGGGTATGGGGTTTGCTCCTTTCTTCTGAACGATGGTCCACATTGACCGATTTCAAAAGGGAGGTCGAGCATGAGTCTACCAAACAAGGATGAGATCAAAGGAAAGTTTGACCAGGTAAAAGGTGAAATTAAAGAAAAAGCAGGTCACGCTTTCAATGACCCGGATCTCGAGAGCGAAGGAACCACCGACCGAGCGGGCGGTGAAATCCGTGAGGGATTCGGCACAGCGAGGCGGAAGGTTGGAGATGCTTTTGAAGACATCGGAGACGCAGTGCGGAAATAGTTACTCGCCTCGCTTCCGGCCTGACTTAGTAAAAGAGCCTGCCCTGAGATTTGGATTCTCAGGCCAGGCTTTTTTACCACAGGCTGTCAATGGTGCGGTGTTGCTGACCCACCCTCAAAACCAGGGAGATATCAATGAGCCCGGTTCGACAGCTTGCATCTCAGAACCGGCTATTCCGCGCGGACGTACTGTGCGCCCACGTCCTCCAATAGTTTCTCGAGTTTTTCGACATCTTCGTCAGTCTTGGCTTCAACGCCAAGTAGGATGCCGCCTCCGCGAATGCCTGTGTCATAGACCTTGGCGCGGTGTTCGGGAATGCCGGCGCCAATCAGACCACCGATCAGTCCACCGGTGGCGCCACCCGCTCCGGCGCCGGCAAGCGCAGCCGCGATGGGGCCCGCAATCACCAGGTTTAGACCAGGTAAGAATAACGTGGTACCCACGGCCACGAGCGCCGCCAACACTGCGCCAACTGCGCCTCCCAGCGCGCCCCCAATCCCGGCGCCATCGACCGCATGTGTCCTGGTCTGCAGGGCAAACTCTTTCGACCGCGTGGCATCCGACATCAACACACTGATGTCGTCACGCAGGTAGCCGCGCTTCACAATAGCGTCAACCGCGGACTCCGCGGCGGTGCGGTTCGTGAACAGCCCCGTAATAAGTTTGGATTTAGACATATTGAACCTCCGGTTAGTTACAGAATGATCGCGAAGAACGACTACAATATCGCAATAGCCATGCCGCTGTGGTTGGGAACCAAAACCGGGAACCTCGATATTCTGCACGTCGGTAAACAAACACAACTTCACCGACCTGTTTTGGTTTAGTACGTGCTCTTGATCACAGAACCGAGCAAATCATTCCCTCTGTTGAGATGATGAGTGAGTCAGGGTAAAGTTAGCGCCGCCGGCGATGCTGACGCGACTCGCATCTCGCGCGGGCTTGCACAAAAAGTCTTGAGCGCTCCGTCCGCCGGCGCGGACTGACAGAGCGACTTGTTTCGCAAAGCCATCTCGCGCACTAAGACGACGGAACTGGTCTGCACTTGAGCTACATGTTTTGAAAATACTCCAGCTAAGTTCAGCGAAGACTTTTGGCGGCGGCGAACGGCACCTGGCGGATCTCGCCAATGCGCTGACCGCTCGCGGGCACGAAGTACATATAGCTCTTCGTCCTGGATCTCCGCTGCTTGGTGATCTGGTTGGCCTGGCTAAAGAAAATATTACGACGCTGCCTTTGCGCAATGCGCTTGACGCTGTAAGCGCGCGCAAGCTGGCGCGCTATGTACGCGACCACCAGATCGAGATCGTACATGCGCACCTGGCGCGAGACTATCCACTGGCGTCCTATGCAACGCGACGCAATCCGGGAAGCAAGCTGATCATTACACGTCACGTCCTTTTTCCGCTTAATCGCCTTCATTCGATAACATTGTCCGCCGTAGCTCGGGTCATCGCAGTTTCCTCTGCAGTGAAACGCGAACTGGAGGGCTTGCTGCCCGCCGAACGCATCATGATTATTCCCAATGGCATCGAACTTCAGAGGTTTGAGGTCCGGCGGTCGCCCGCTGAGTTGAATGACTTTCGGCAACGCTGGAGTATTCGCAAAGATGATTTGCTGATCGGAACGGTTGGCGAGCTTACGCCGTTGAAGGGCCACGAAGATTTCTTACGGGCCGCGTCCATCATCTTACGCCAATTCCCCAACGCCCAATTTCTTATCGCCGGCGTCGATGGTTCGCGCAAAGGAAATAATCTCGCGGCACTTGAAAGTCTCATCGCCCAACTGAATCTGGGAAGCTCAGTTCGCATAGTCGGCTGGGTCGATGATTTGAGCTGCTTTTATTCAGGTCTCGATATTTTTGTATCAGCCTCACACACCGAATCTTTTGGGCTGGCAATCGCCGAAGCAATGGCCAGTGAGGTGCCCGTCGTAGCCACTGAAACCGAAGGCGCCAAAGAAATAATTGCCGACGAAGCAAGGGGAGTGCTGGTGCCGGTTGGGGCTGTCGAGTTGATAGCCGCAGCTGTGATTGATCTGCTTACCGATGAAAGTAAGAGGCGACGAGTGGGAAAAGCGGGTCGCGAAAGCATCAAAGCGAGGTTTAGTTTGGAGCGAATGGTCGTGGATACGGAGAAAATTTACGAGGAAGCGTTGCGGAAATAAATACTCTATTCATTTAGAGTCAAAGTCGATCGATCTTGGCCGCCAGAATAAAATCACTCTCTGTTAGCCCATCGATCTTGTGCGTCCAGATGGTGATCTCGCAAAAGCCCCAACCAAAGCGAATGTCCGGGTGATGGCCCTGGGCCTCGGCCAATTCACCGATGCGATTAACCAGATCAAGCGCCTCGCGAAAGTTCTCCAGCTTGTAACTCTTCTGGAGGTGATGCTCGCCGATAACCTCCCAGCCCTCTAACTCCGCCAGTAGCTCTGTAATCTTCTCGCCCTGCAAGGACGGCACTCCGCCGCGACAGGGAACGCACTCACGTGTGGCTAGATTTGACATCGAATCTCCCATGGTTTCCGACTTTACGTTTGTCGGATCGTGCGACAGGATTGTGCGACAGGTGCCGGCCTGTTGCGTGGCACGAAATGCAAAGGTCGGCAGCCTTTGTCGCAAAGCTACGACAAACTGAAGTTTGTCGAACTTCAAGCTTTCTTCAAGAGAGCGATCTGTCCTGCATGATAAAGATTGTGCTGAACGACGCCATGAAGAGTTACATAGACCGAACTCATTCCCTCCAGGATGGGCTGGTCCAGCCTTGCGTCATCCAGGTCACCAATCGCATCATGAAGCTCGCGATGATAACTCCGTAGCAATTCCAACGTACGCCGCCAGTCTTCATCGCCAATATCATTGACAGCGGGAAAATTCTCTTCATCGGAAAGTTCGGCGCGATCCCCCGAAAGTCTTCTGGCCGCACCTTTGTTCCACGCGGCTATGTGTAACGCCAACTCCCAGATGCTGTGCACGCCTTCGATTGAGTGTGTGGCTGCTTTGGCAGCGTCAACATCGGCGAGCAATTCCATGACTGATGGTCCATGCCAGGCCGTTCCCGTGAACGACCGTTCCAATTGCTCCTGAATTCTTTTTGCTTCACTTCCCATTTCAAGGTTCTCCCGTTGGCTGTTGCGTCGCGGCTTGTTCCAGCTCTGACCTAATTGCCTCGCAATCGGCAAACAAGTTGGCCAGGGTCGCAGGCAAGGCCATGTTTTCAATCTGTGTCGGATCAAAACCGCGCTTGAGGGCTTCGCGGCGAAAGCGAGCCTCGCACTCCGCAAGCCTCCGCTCCAGCTCTTCCCTTCTGGCCTTCAAGTCCAGTTCTGACATGTTCCATATTCTAACTTATTACGTGCTTGCAGCTGGGAACGGAACGGCGAATACTATTTCAGTTAGATTTAGTTGGAGACATGCGGTTACAGAACCGGGAGCGATAGAGACTGTGTGGAAACTCCGACTACCGTGTCATGAAGTCAGTACCACCTCGCGGTAGCGGGTGGGTAAGTGATGGAGCAGCTATAACGCCGAGAGGATCTAGTTGTGCCCTGCGATCTTGTTGGGAGCAGACCCACCCGCTACCGCGTGGTGGTACTGACCTCATACTGCCGATCCGACGGACCTCACGACCCGCGTGGTAGTGCTGACCTCGTTACCTTCGAAGAGGTGCGAGTTGA
>JAOAPY010000007.1 GCA_025463135.1 Acidobacteriota bacterium | reverse complement strand
CTTGTCGTAACGCCGCGACAAACTAAAGTTTGTCGGACAGTTGCTGCGAAACTAACCCACTACCCTGAGGGCAGGTAGTGGTGCAGTTTGATGTCCGATGAGCTTCAGCTTGTCGTAACGCCGCGACAAACTAAAGTTTGTCGGACAGTTGGCGCGAAACTGACCCACTACCGGGGGTAGTGAGGCCGTTGGCGGCCTGATTGTGATACTCTAAGTTTTCCCTAAACGCTCTAAGATCACCAAAAGCGAAAGCGATACCGATAGTCCATGCTGAACGAGGCTGTTTCGCGTTATCACGACCTGCTGGCGGAAGGTAATGTCGCGGAAGAATCACGTGCCATGCTCGATAACGGGCTTGAGCGGTCTAAGTTGATCTTCGGTGGCCGGCGCTTGTCTCCTTACTTGCGCCCTCATTTTGTTCTGGAGGAAGACTTCGCGCGCATCACCACCATTTGCGAGACCGTGTGGTCGGCAATCCAAAAGGTAAAGGATGCGGCCATCGCGGACCGTACCATCCTCGACGAGTTGGGCTTGAGCGAGATTGAACGCGATTTGATAAGTGTCGATCCCGGTTACGCTGCCGTATCGCCAACCGCGCGTCTTGATTCTTTTCTTACTGAACAGGCTTACAGCTTTGTCGAACTCAACGGCGAGAGCCCTGCCGGTATCGCTTATGCCGATGCTGCTTACGATATTTACTCATCTCTACCGGTGATGAAACGCTTCAATGAAACCTATAACCTGCGGCCGCTATACGGCCGGCGTTACATGCTCGACGTATTGCTGAAATCTTATGAGGAGTTTTTGGGGCGCAAGGCGGATCATACGCCGCTGATCGCGATCGTGGACCTAAAGGGTCTGCCGACGCAGAAAGAATTCGAGCTGTTCAAAGAGTTCTTTGAGAGTGCGGGCTATCCGGCCATCATCTGTTCGCCCGATGAACTCGAATTCGATGGGCGACGCCTAAGAGTTGGCGAAGTCGAAATCGACATCGTTTACAAGCGCTTGTTGGTTAACGAGTATCTGCCGATCATCGAGCAGTATCCGGCGCTGCTCCAGGCATATCGCGCCGGCGCCATATGCATGGTCAATAGCTTCCGCTCAAAACTAATTCATAAGAAGGCGATCTTCGCGGTCCTGACTGCCGGAAGTTACGCGCGTCTTTTCAGTGAGGAAGAACGCGCCGCAATTACCGCGCACGTCCCCTGGACGCGACGCGTGCGCGCCGAAAAAAGCGATTACGCCGGCAAGGAAATTGACCTCCTCGAGTTCGTTCTAGCGAAGCGCGACCGCCTTGTGTTGAAGCCCAACGATGATTATGGCGGGCATGGAATATCGATTGGCTGGAACACCGACGAGATTAGCTGGGAAGAGGCCCTGCGTTCGGCATTGGCCAACGGCGACTATCTTGTGCAGGAGCGGGTGCCGACGGCGCGCGAAACTTTTCCGGCGATTTTGGCTGATGGGTCGATCGACTTTGCTGAACAACTGGTTGACCTTGATCCATTACTCTTCAATGGCAAGGTGCGTTCCGCCTTTACACGACTTTCATCAACGGAGCTCGCCAATGTCAGTTCCGGGGGCGGGATGGTCCCAACCTACATCATTTCTTCGAAGTAGTATCGACGCAAAACACCTTTTTGTAATGGATCCGGGATCCGGTTTGGCAACAGGCGTTCTTCGGTCGGGTTTTTCGCAGCGTAAAAGCCCCCCTGGAAGGTGGTAGTCTAAACACCTGCCAATCAAACGGCCGCGTCACAGCCAGCTTTTTAGATAACCAGTGCCCTAAAAACGTGTACAATGCGCCGGTAAGCTGGCCGCCGGATTTGGAGGAACACCTTTGTGAGTGATGAGCTTGCCGAGAACCAGGGGTTGCACGACGAGCGGCGACACCATGATCGCTCGCGCCTCATAGTGGATGTTTTCTTCGATGGCCAGGATGCGACAGGCGTCGCCAGCACAAAAGACATTGGCGCCGGCGGACTCTATCTCAACACGCAGGCAGAGATTAGCGAAGGCGCAGTCTTGCTGCTGCGCATTCCCATTGGACAGAAACAAATTGTCGTGAACGCTGAGGTTGTGTATAGCAATCCGGGCCGAGGAGTTGGTGTGCGGTTTGAAGGTCTGTCCGATGAGGACCGCACGCTCCTGGAACAAGGTCCATCGTGAAGTCGGTCCCGCTCGCAGTTCCTCCCTTGAATTGGTCCGAATTGTCGGTAGACAGCAGGGCGGCCCTCAGCGGCAAACTTGACGGATTATTTGGCTGGTCGCGCACGGATGAAGTATTTGAAACGTTGGCCGCGAACCGTCAGCAGGCCTTGCTGCTGGTGTTGAGACGCCTGCAGTCTGTGAGACTTTGGGATGCGGTGCGCCGGGTCACCAATGTCTACGGAAAGGGCGGCGTCGGGCTCGATTTTATCGCCTGGCCTGTCTTGCGCAGCACGCTCGAGCGACGACGGGGTTTTACTCGGCTGCTGGGCGGGCATCGAAATAATGAAGGGGGCTATCGCGAACGCAAGAAGATCGCAGGTCCCGCTTTGCATCTGGTAATGGTCGAAACGGCCGCCCACCGTTGGGCCGCGCATTTTGATCTTTACGATCCGTTATCTTCACTTTTGAATCTTTGGCGTCACCTCTATCATGAGGGATGGCGCCGGGAACTTCCCGGCTGGCAGGATATTGGCGGTCCGGTTTTGGGGTGACCGCACCACAGGCCGCTGTACTCTGATTTTGGAGACTTCGATATGTTCGATCAATTCACGTTGGGAATTGAAGAAGAGTTTCAAATAGTCGATCCGAAGACGCGCGAGCTTCGTTCGCATGTCTCCGAGTTCCTGGAAGAAGGCAAGATGATTCTCGGCGAGCAGATCAAGCCCGAGATGATTCAGTCGATGATCGAGGTCGGCACTGGCATCTGTAAGAATATTCAGGAAGCGCGCGAGGATATTACGCGCCTGCGCAGCATAATCTCGGGCCTGGCGGCCAAGACGGGATTGGTGATAGTGGCTGCCTCGACCCATCCGTTTTCTCGCTGGCAGGACCAGAAGATTTACGAGGACGAACGATACGAGTTGCTCGTGCAGGAGTTGCAAACCGTTGCGCGCTCACTTTTGATCTTCGGTCTTCACGTCCATGTTGGGGTGGCCGATCCGGAGCGACGGATTCACATCATGAATGCCGCCCGATATTTTTTGCCGCATGTGCTGGCGCTGTCGACTTCGTCGCCGTTTTGGATGGGCCATAACACGGGGCTCAAGTCTTATCGCACTGAGGTCTTCAAACAGTTTCCGCGCACCGATATACCCGACCATTTCGATTCGTACAGCGGCTTTCAACGGTATGTGGAATTGCTGGTCAAGATGAAATGTATCAACGACGGCAAGAAGATCTGGTGGGACTTGCGGCCCCATCCGTACTTCCCCACGCTCGAGTTTCGCATTTGCGATATTCCGACTCGGGTCGATGACACGATTGCCATTGCCGCGCTGTTTCAGGCTATCGTCGCGAAACTGACCAAGCTGATTGAAAAGAACCTTGGGTTCCGCCTTTATCGACGCATGCTGATTCAGGAAAACAAATGGCGCGCCGTGCGCTGGGGCCTCGAGGGCAAGATGATCGACTTTGGCAAGCAGAAGGAAGTGCCGACGCGCGATCTGGTGCTCGAGCTGCTGGATTTTGTGGACGACGTGGTTGACGAACTCGGCTCGCGTAAGGAGATTGAGCACGTTCACACGATCCTCGAGCGACGTACTTCGGCCGAAGAACAGTTGCGTGTCTTCCGTGAAACAAACGACCTGAATGCCGTTGTCGATCGGATGATTGAACTGACCATGGAAAACGTTCCCGTGGCTAGTGATTTCACAATGTCGTCGCGACCAGTCACCGCCACGTCGACAATATCCAAGTAGTCCTTTGTGCTTTGTACTTGGTCCTTGCGGGGAACCACCCTTCGACCGGAGATCAGAATACGAGGCAAAGTACTAAGCCCAAAGTACCAGTCTCGCCTCACCTGTTCGCCAGGTAATACTGCCACAACATCCGCGCCGCCACTGACCGAAAAGGACGCCAGTTTTGCGCCGTTTGCTCCAATTGAGGAAAGCTTGGCCGCGCCTTCAACTGTTTCAGGTTCATAACCGCGGTGGCCAGTGCTATGTCGCCGTTAGGCCAGATGTCCGGCCGTTTCAGGACCATCAGGAGGTAAATATCAGCTGTCCACGGACCGATACCTTTTACGCGCATCAGCGCCTCGCGCGCAGCGTGATCGCTCAAACGAGCCAGCGTCAAAAGTTCGCCGGTTGCCATCGCCTCGGCAAGCGCCAAAAAATAGGCCGCCTTTTGCCGGGTGACTCCAAGTGAGCGAAGGTATGGCCCGCCTAATTCGATAAACCGTTCCGGAGTGAAGGGTTTAATGTTGGCGGTCAAGCGCTTGAACATCGAGCGGGCTGAGATCAGGGACACCTGTTGTTCAAGAATGATCCGTACCAGGGTAACAAAGCCCGGGGTCCTGCCCCACATCGGGGGTGGGCCGTGTTGTTTTAAAACGGCGGCGAGTTCTGGATCGCGAGTGGCGAGGGCGGCGGCGGCCTCCGTCAGCGTTTGCAGAGTGAGTGGTCGGGCGGGCCTTACGCTTTCGGGCCCGGGGATAGGCTGGATCATTTTCCGGCGGAGCTTTGGTGTTCAAGTGCCAAACGCAGAAAATTCTCAAACAAGATCCGGCCATCGCGAGACTCGTTCGGATGTTCCCAGCGCGTACGACTTTTGTTCCAGTCTTCGAAGGATTTCTCCAGGTGAAATTGCACGGTATAAATTAATTGGCCACCCAGGCGACGCACCATCATCTGGTTGCGGCACAAGTATGAAGTAGCCAGAATGTTGAAGCCTTCGGGGACGCGGTCCAATTGCAATCCGTGATTCTGCCAGACACGAAGGATGCGCGCTTCCTTTGTCGGATCCTGCCAGATGCCGGTCGCCCCTTCATTCAGGCTGCGAAAGATCGGATCATTCAATTCGGTGATGCGTACGAAGCGGTACTGGTATTCGACCGGACGGTTTTCACGTTGCTCGTGCTGTTCCTGCTTATCAAGCGTGACCACGCGCGCGCCGAAGCTCAAGCCGACAAGTTGATGGCCGCCACAGATCGCCAGCACCGGAACGTGAGTCTCGCGGATAAAGCTGCCGAATTCCTCCAGAATATTTGGATCGTAATAATCAAAGTCGCGCAGAGTGCCACTCAGGACAATCGCGTCCGGCTTAAATTCATCAGTAGCCGCGTCGAGATCGGAGATGTGTACGACCTTGACGGTGGGGCGCTGCACCAGGCGCTCGATATTGTTGACGATGTTTTCCATCGCCATTCCGGAGATCTTACGCTCGCGCTTGAGTTGTAGTCCGGCCGTTTTGCCCCACTCGCTTCTGGCGACCTCAGAGAGGTCACCTTCGTCACGCAGCAGATCATCAACGACCAGCACGCGTATCTCCTCGATCCGCTTTTCAATCGGCTCATAGCGGCAAAAGGCACGTTGGTTGAAAGGAAATTGGAGTAACTCTGGCATGTCGGGTTGCGTTTCGTTGGTCAAAGTTTCTGGGATCTCCTGACTCATGCAAATTATGAACTGCGTGCTTTCGGCGTTTCCTTCAAGCAGGCTGGCGCTGCTTAGTGCTCTGTTTGAATTCCGGCATTGCAGTCCCTGGCCCGGCCGCCGCAATCTCGGATCTCAGTTTAGCAATTAACAGGCCTCGAATTCGAGCCCGCGTCGTCTTACTCGCGAAATTATGCTCGATAAGCAACAACATTCGCTGCCAGGCTGATTCTAACTCATCTGCGATACAAGAGACTCGAGTAATATCGTAGGGAATCGCGACATCCTTACATCCTGCTCGCGCAAAAACTGAAAGATAACGGGCCATCGCCAGATCAGGACACAGAAAGCGGCGCCGCCCTATCTTCAATTCCACGCCCAGCAGAGTGTGTTGAATCTCAATGCGAGCGTTCCTCGGTAAGTCGCCAAAGTGATAAGACCGTGTACGCGTTTTCAAAATGCGCTCGCGATAAATGTGGGGCAGCCACGAATCTCCGAGCAGAGATGTGATTTGCTGTGCCGAATCCGGGAGCGAGGACGCGGTAGGTCGTTTCATCGCCTTGATAGCGAAACGATCGGTTTGGTTTGCAGCGCATCGATGACACGACCGGGAAATAATCCCAGGTAAATTACTCCCAGAATTGCCAGCGCCAACGCCACCGCCGCACTTGCTGGTATACGCGGCGCAATCCAGGCCGTGGAGCGCTCGCGAAAGAACATGACGATGATTAGTCGCAAATAATAGTAAGCAGAAATGGCCGTATTAACGACGGCAATGACAACGAGTCCAATATACCCCTGGCGGACGGCTTCGCGAAACACAACAATCTTTCCCATGAAGCCGGCGGTTAAAGGCATTCCAAACAAGCTCAGAAGAAAAAGCGATAAAGAGAAAGCCAGCACCGGTGATTGAAACCCAATACCATTGTAGTCTTCAACTTCGGTGCGGCGGTCACCGCTGCGGGCGATCAGAGTGACCACGACAAATGCGCCGATATTCATTACTGCATAGGTCAACAGGTAAAACGTAACGGAAGTGATGGCTGCATTGCGATCGTCAATATCCGTGGCCGCACCCGCTGCGATAAAGCCCACCAGCGCGTAGCCGGCGTGCGCGATGGACGAATACGCGAGCATCCGTTTGACGTTGTTCTGTACGATGGCGACGACGTTTCCCACCAGCATAGTCATGATCGCCAATACGGTCAGTGACGAAAGCCAGGCGGCATGTAGTTGGGTGCCGTATTTGTTGCCGGCCCCCAGCGCAAAGGGAAAAGCAAAAATAAAGACGCGCATGAATGCGGCAAAACCGGCGGCCTTGGGACCGGCGGCCATGAACGCAGTTACCGGAGTCGGTGCACCTTCATAAACATCGGGCGTCCAGACGTGAAACGGCGCGGTAGCAATTTTGAATCCAAAGCCGACCAGCAGCATGGCGGCGCCGGCAAAAAGGAGAGGCGGGAATTGTGAATCGGGAATTCGCTGGGCGATGAGATAGATGTTCGTCGTGCCTGCCAGCCCGGCGTTCGTCGTTGTCCCACCGTAGATCAAGGCGATGCCGTAAAGGAGAAAGGCAGAAGAAAAAGAGCCAAGAATAAAGTATTTGAGCGACGACTCGTTTGAGCGCACATCAGTGCGCCGAAAGCCGGCCATCACATAAGTCGCAATCGATAAGATCTCCAGCCCCAGGAAAATAATTACCAGGTCGCCGCCTGCAGCCATCAACATCATGCCGGCCGTCGCAAATAACAATAGCGAATGAAACTCACCCGCAGGAAGACGTTCGCCCTCGATCCAGACCATCGACACCAGCACGGTGAAGGCTGAAACGATCAGGAAGACCAGCGTGAAACCCAGACGCAATTCGTCCAGCACGATCATGCCGTTAAAGGCCTGGCTGCCGCTGCCGCCGGAAAGCCAAAGCACTACCACGCTAGCCGCCGCTGCCACCAGGCCGAGCAGCGCTAGACTGCCGGTTATCCAACGTTGAGTGGGTCGGGCAAAGGCGTCGACCAGCATCACCAGGACACCGGCCAGAGAGATGATCACCTCCGGCATGATCAGAGAGAAGTTGATGTCGGCCAAATTAAGTTGTAGCGCCAGCAGAGATGTCATCAGTCCAAGATTATTCCGTCCGTCCCGTCTCGTGTTTTACTAAGGAGCTGAAGATCTGGTTTCGCGTTTTTCAACAGCCGCATAACTCCCGCCGGGCTGACCCACCACCCGGTTGCGCACCGCCTCAATGCTGCCCTTTGAGCGATCCAAAAACGGTCGCGGAAACACGCCCATCAAAAGCATCAGTACGAGGAGAGGGATCAGGATGCCAATCTCACGAGCATTCAGATCTCTCAGTTCGGCGTTCTTTTGATTCGTTAGCTTGCCAAACACCACGCGCTGCAGCATCCAGAGCATATAGACCGCCGCCCAGATCACCCCTGTGCCCGCCAGCATAGTCACGATCCACGCATGTCTCACCGCAATCGATGTCCAGGTGCCAATCATGATCAGAAATTCACCCACGAAGCCGTTCAGGAAGGGCAGACCGATGGATGACAGCGAGGCAATAACAAACAGAGTCGAGAACCACGGCATCGACGAGGCCAGGCCACCGAACTCGCTGATCATGCGCGTGTGACGCCGTTCGTAAATCATGCCTACAAATAAGAACAGCGCGCCTGTGGAAACACCGTGGTTGAGCATTTGATAGAGCGCGCCCTGCATGCCCATCTCGGTAAATGAAAAGAGGCCGAGGACGACAAAGCCCATGTGGCTGACTGAAGAGTAGGCTACCAGGCGCTTAACGTCCGGTTGGACCATCGCCACAAGTGCTCCGTAAATGATCCCGATAACCGCCAGCGTAATCATCACGGGCGCAAACTTCCGCGCCATCTCCGGAAAGAGACCCAGGTTGAATCTCAATAATCCATAGGTGCCCATCTTCAGCAGGACGCCGGCGAGGATCACCGAACCGGCCGTGGGCGCTTCCGTATGCGCATCCGGCAGCCAGGTGTGCAACGGGAAAAGCGGCACCTTGATACAGAAGGCGAAAGCGAAAGCCAAAAACAACCAGAACGCCGCCGTCGATGAAAGCGTCACATTTCCGCTTTGCATAGCCGTGAGGATCGTGACGTAATCAAATGAACCGTAAATGAAATACAGCGCGACGATCGCCACCAGCATCAGCAAACTACCAACCGCGGTATAGATAAAGAACTTGATCGCCGCATAAATTCGGCGTTCGCCGCCCCAAATTCCGATCAGCAGGAACATCGGTATCAACGAGGCTTCGAAGAACAAATAAAACAAGAGCAGGTCCAGCGAGACGAATACGCCCACCATCGCCGAGGCCAGCACCAACATAAAAACATAGTATGAAAGCTGTCGTTTGGCGATCGCCGTCCAGCTTGAAAGGATCGCGATGGGCACCAGCAGCGTCGTTAACAAAACCAGCCACAAGCTGATGCCGTCGACACCCAGGTGATAGCGCGCGCCAATATTGCCAATCCAGGAAACATTCTCTTCAAAATGAAATTCGGCAATGCCGCTTCCAGTCCCTCGCAGCAGGAGCAGGGAAACCGCGAAAGTAGCGATGGCAAACAGAAGCGCAATCCAGCGGTAATGCTCTTCACGTCGACCGGGAGCAAAGCTGTAACCAATCAGCGCCAGCGCGCCGACAACGGGCAAAAGGATCAATATGGTGAGCAGGTGTTGCGACATTTTTAGCGCAGTAGAATGCGAACTCCGTAATAACTGAAAACCCCTATCAACGCCAGCGCTCCAAACAAAATGATCGCCGCGTAGGTTCGCACAAAGCCGATTTGCAGATAACGAACCAACCCGCCGGCTTCTGTCACGGCGCGCCCCACGGCATGGAGCAGCCCATCAATCACTTCCTGATCAAAGAATTTCCATAAGACCTCGCGCGAGCCTGACTTGATGGGATGAATGATGGCGGCATCATATACCTCATCGACATAGTACTTGTTGCTCATTAAGCTGGGCATTTGCAGCAGTGGTCGTTTGCTATAAATGGCAAAGCCGAGTCCGACCCCCAGCAGGGCAATCACCACTGAGGTCAAAGCCAGCAAGCGTTCGTGAAGTACTTCTTCCGCGGAGTGAATGCCCTCACTGCTCTCGCTACCGACAATCACCGCGGCTGCAGGGGCACCGTCATGCGGCGCGGGAGGTGGCGAGAGCCAGCGAACCTCTGTGGCCGGGGCCTCGCCAGTGTGCGAGGCGAGCACAGGCTCGAGCGTTCGTTCCAGATAGTTCGAGGGATGACTCGATAACAGCGAGCCAAGCGCGTAGGAAACGCCAATGAAGCCACCGACTGTTGACAGGACCGCCAAAACGATTAAGGGTACCGTCATGAGCCAGCCCGACTCCCGCGGCTCGTGTACCACGTGCGCTTGCTCATCGTCATGATGACCGTCTGCTTGATCACCGTGATCGACTGTTTCGCGAAAACGCTCCGTCCCCCCAAAAGTCATGACCATCAGTCGCGTCATGTAAACAGCCGTCAGCAGGGCTGTGATTGCTCCTACGATCCACAACGCTTTCGCCGCCCCGCTCGGTAGCGCCGCTGCACCGGCTCCCAGGGCGGTCGCACTCCAGGTCTTCCAGAGAATTTCATCTTTCGAAAAGAAGCCCGCCCAAATAGGAATCCCGCAAATTGCCAGCCAGCCCATCAGCATAGTCGCAAAAGTGATGGGCATATATTTCCTGAGACCGCCCATGCGACGCATGTCCTGCTCGTGATGCATGCCGTCGATGACGGAACCCGAGCCCAGAAAAAGCAGCGCCTTGAAGAAAGCATGCGTGATGACATGAAAGATCGCGGCCACGAATGCGCCTATGCCGCAGGCCAGAAACATATAGCCGAGCTGCGAGATGGTTGAATAAGCGAGTACTTTCTTGATGTCGTTCTGCGCCAAACCAATCGTGGCCGCGAACAGCGCGGTGGCGGCGCCAATAATCGCCACAATAAACATCGCCGTCGGTGCATGGGAAAAAATGGCATTACAGCGAACGATCATATAAACGCCGGCGGTGACCATCGTGGCCGCGTGAATCAAAGCAGACACCGGCGTCGGACCAGCCATGGCATCCGGCAGCCAGACGAACAGTGGGATTTGCGCACTCTTGCCGGTCGCCCCGATGAAAAGAAAGATCGCTATTGAAGTAATGCCGCCGGCCCATAGCATGTGCCAGGCGAAAGGCTCGGCAGCCAGAGCGTTGATCGTTTGCAGCGCACTCGTCACACCGTACGCACTCTTCTCAAAGAAGCTGATCGAGCCGGTCATGGTGAAGACCAGCATGATCCCCATCACGAATCCCCAGTCTCCGACGCGGTTGGTGATAAATGCCTTTTTGGCCGCATCACCCGCTTCCCCGCGATCGAAGTAATATCCAATCAGGAGATACGAACAAAGACCGACACCTTCCCAGCCTACAAACATCAGAAGAAAGTTGTCCGCGAGCACCAGGGTCAGCATCGCAAACATGAAAAGGTTGAGGTAGGCGAAGAACCGATAGAAGCCTTTGTCGCCGCGCATGTAACCGACGGCAAAGACATGAATCAAAAAAGCGACGAAGGTCACAAAGAGGGCATAGACACCGCTGAGGCGATCCATTGCCAGACCAAAGTCCGCGCGAAACTTGCCCACCTGGATCCACGTCCATAGGTGATCAAGCAGCGGCGCCTCTGCGTGCAGAGCTCCGTCGGGCTTGAAGGCCAGGTAGAACGCGACGATGGTCGATATGCCCACGGCGCCGCACGCTATCGTCCCAATAAACTTTTCACTGCGCACACGCCGGCCAACAAACCAATTGATGGCCGCGCCGGCAAGCGGGGCGAAGATGATCAGGCTAAGAAGGTTGGTTTCGTGCATTACTAAAGTTGGTCTTGGGTCTTAGGTCTTTCGATTCTGCCTTCTCATGCGCGTTGCGCTGAGTCATTTCCGGAATCCTCTCTAAAAGAAAAAAACAAAGACCACAGACCAAAAACCAAAGATCGAATTCAAAGCTTTAAAACACTAGCCTCATCCACATCTAACGATTCGCGATTGCGAAAGATGGTGATGATAATCCCCAGACCGACGGCCGCCTCAGCCGCCGCCACCGTCATCACGATAAACACAAAGAGTTGCCCGGTAACGTCGCGAAAGTAGCTGGAAAAGGCCACAAACGTGAGATTCACAGCGTTCAGCATGAGCTCGATGCACATGAACATCGCAATCACGTTGCGCTTGATGATCACGCCCACCACGCCAATCGTAAACAGGATGGCGGATAGCGCCAGATACCAGGAAAGTTGCGGCCCTTCCATAACTCTAGTTCCTCTCCTCGGATGCAAATGGCGCTACGCCTTCATCCGGCTGCGCAGCCGGTGCCACACGTGGTTTGAAATCGTCGCGGTCTTGAGGCGGCAACTTGGATCCGGTCACCAGTCGACCGACTGTCGACAGACTCGGCGTTCGTCGCGCCAGAGTCATCGCCCCGACCAGGGCCATCAATAGAAGTATTGAAGTAATCTCAAACGGCAAAAGGTATTTCGTGAACAAGCCCGCTCCGATTGAAGCCGTCACTCCGATATCGGAAGGACCCGGAGGTCGTTCAAGTGAAACCGGCACGGAGTACAGCACGAACGCTACCTCGCCGATCAAAACGGCCGCCAGACCGACGGCGACGGGCACCAGATAACCAAGCCGCGGCCGGCGACGCTCTTCGGCCTCCACGTTCAGTAACATGATTACGAAAACTACCAACACCATAATGGCGCCGGCGTAAACGATGACCTGGACGGCGGCGATAAAGGGCGCCGACAGCATCAGGTATAGACATGAAAGGGAGATGAACACACCGATCAGCGAGATAGCGCTATAAAGCGGATTCCGTTGCGCTACCACCGCCAACGCACAGCCGATAGCCAAACCGGCGAAGAGGATAAAAAGAAGAGTAGTAATCATTCGAAAAACTTACGTTCGACAAACTTCAGTTTGTCGTGATCTCCCGAAACCAAGCTTCCGAAAGTTTGTCGGACAGCTTCATGCGATCCACGATCTGACCATCTTGATCAGATCACCGCCAAACGCTTCCACGGTTGCCGTTAAAAAGATATTGATTAAAGCCAAAGGCATCAAAAACTTCCAACCAAAGTTCATTAACTGATCAAAGCGGAACCGGGGCAGCGTGCCGCGCAACCAGATATACAGAAAAATAAAGAACAGGATCTTGGCTGCGAAATAAATCACGCCCAACCAGGGAAACAGCGACACTCCCGGTCCATTCCAGCCACCAAGAAACAACGAGGTCGCCAGCATCGACACCGTGATCATGTTGATGTATTCGGCATTGAAGAAAAGCAGAAACTTGATGGAGCTGTATTCCGTGTGAAAGCCGGCCACCAATTCGGTTTCCGCCTCGGGCAAATCAAAGGGAACGCGATTTGTCTCCGCAATAGCCGAAATCAAATAGACCACAAAACCCAGAGGCTGATAAAAGATGTTCCAGTTCAAGCCATAAGCGCCAGACTGTTGTTCGACTATGGCATAGATATCCAGCGTCCCACTCATCAGGATGACGCCGATCAAGGCCATCCCCAGCGCGAGCTCATAAGAGATTAGCTGGGCCGAAGAGCGCAACCCTCCCATCAGACTGTACTTATTATTTGAAGACCAGCCGGCCAGCGCGATTCCGTAAACGCCAACCGAGGTAACGCCCAATACATAAAGCAGCGCCACATCGAAACGAGCAATGACAAGCGGGAAGCTGCCAATGAACGGCAGCCAGACTACCGGACCAAACGGATAAACGATAATCGCCATGATGGCCGTGATGACGGCCACCGTCGGCGCCAACAGAAAGACAAATTTGGTCGATTGGTCGGGGACCAAATCCTCTTTCATCATCGTCTTGATGAAGTCGGCGAAAGGCTGAAGGATGCCGCCATAGCCAACTCGATTCGGACCGAGGCGCCCCTGAATGAATCCCAGCACGCGGCGTTCGGCAAGGACAGTGAACGCGACGAGCAACATGATTGCAAGAAAGGCAATCGTGATGCCGACGAGCACTACAACCGTATGAATTAGGGGGTTGTTCCAGTCCATTAGTCGATTTCAGATTTCGGATTGCTGATTAAAGTCAACTTCATGCGTGGCTTAAAATCCGCAATCAGCATTCACCAATCGCCTAGTCTCCCGCCACCACTGCTTCCGCGCGCAAATCATCGCTCAGGGTTATTTGGTAGAGCGGCGAAACGTTCAGCGACTCCGGTCGCGGATTTCCCGCTGCGAGTAGATGAAATTGCGCCACTTTATCCGTCAGCGTGCGGATCTTGAATAACTCGTGGCCCACGTCCGGGGTATCGTTGTGCTTTTCCGGTGACTCGTCCATTTGCTCAACGGCGGTGCGCACGGTCTCGAGTTCATTCGAGATGTCGCGCTGCACTGCGATGTCGTGTTTGACCTGTACCGGCTTCGACTCATCTTTCAGCAATGGATAGCGCAAACCGGCATAACCAGGAACCTGCATGGCAATTTCATTGAAGACCGCGCTGGCCGACATACCAAAACCGAACTCGACTCCTAATTCCCGTGCCAGCTGGTCCGTGATCATCCAATCTGCTTTTGACTGATTGACCGGTGGGATTGATTGCCGCACTCGCTGCACAAATCCGTCGTTGTTGGTAAACGTCCCGTCAATCTCAGCAAAAGAAGCAGCGGGCAGGACCACGTCAGCAAAACTCGTCGTATCAGTCTCAAACAATTCCTGCACCATAAGAAAATCAAGTTTCGCCAGCGACTCTTCGCGGCCGCGTAATTGTTCCGGCAGGAAGCTGCCGGCCACGCATACGGCCCGAATTCCCCGGCCGGCTGCGTCCAGCATTTGCGTGACGTCAATCGCGCCGTTCGTCATTCCCATGTCCAGCGCGCCGATGCTGTTGTTATAGAGCGGCAAAGGATGAAACAGGACTCGCCGGTTGTCGGCCCGAAGAAGGTATGAAAGCTGCGCGAGCGCGCTTTGCGCTGCCGCGCTCAAGCTCCCATCAAACATAATGATAAGGTCACCTTCGGTCTCGTTGATCGTGCCTCTGACTTTCTCCAATTCAGCGGTTTCGATCCCCATCTTGCGTGACACCAGCGAGTCCGTAGCGCCGCCGGCCAGCGCCAGCACTGCCGCCTCTTCCGCTCCCGGTCGAATGTGGATGAATTGCGAGGCTTGCTCGCGCAAACGGATGGGAACGCTATTGAAGATAATCAGCCTGGCGCCGCCGTTTCGCACTGCCTGGCGAATCTGCTTGCCGGTGAGCGGCTGCAACTCTTCCGGCTCACCGCCAATCAGCACAATGGTCTTGGCATAACGGATGTCGCGATGCGTGGCCAGCGGCGCGCCGAGATTAGCAAAGAATGGCGTCAGATTTACGGAATCAGTGACGGCATAATTATCAGTCCCGATCAGGTCCGTCGCAAATTTCTTCAGCAGGTAAAGGGCTTCGTTAGTAAGCCGTGGACTGCCGACTATGCCTATTGAATTTCGCCCGTGCTTATTGGCGATTGAATCCAACTTGCTTGCCACATGGCGAATGGCATCATCCCAGGTGGCAGGGATCAACTTGCCGCCTTTCTTATAGCGAATCATGGGCGTCCGAATCCTGGCTTCATGATTGACAAAGGGATGACCGAACCGACCCTTGATGCAGAGAAACTCTCCGTTCAATCCATTGACATAACGATCGCGAGCGACGACGCGCATGAGTTCGCCGCCACGTGCTCCCAAAGACATCTGGCAGCCATCAGAGCAGTAGGTGCAGGTTGAGACAGTCTGCGCCAACTCCCACGGACGCGCCTGGTGCCGATAGGTCGCGTCAAGCAACGTTCCCGTCGGACATACTTCAATACAGTTGCCGCACTGTGAACAATCGAGCCAGCCGCCGTAAGTCCCGATGACAGTGTTTGCACCACGGCCGCCCGCTTCGATGGCATCTTCTCCCATCCACTCGTCGCAAACACGCGTGCAACGCTTGCAGAGAATGCAGCGCTGCGGATCGTTGGCGACCATCGGCGAAAGATATCTCTCCGCGTAGTAGTTTTTCTTTTCGGTGAATCGCTCTTCAAGACCGCCCCAGTCAAAGGCCATCTCCTGTAGTTCGCATTCACCCCCGCGATCACACACAGGACAGTCGAGCGGATGATTGGCGAGCAGAAATTCCACCATGGCCCGCTGCGCCTTCTCGATCTCTTCACTCTGAGTGGTGACGACCATGCCATCGGTGCAGGTGATGGTGCAGGACGTTTGCAGCTTGGGCATCTTCTCGATGCGCACCAGACACATACGGCATGATGCCTGCAGCGCGAGGTCCGAGTAATAGCAAAACGAGGGGATATCAAAACCACTGTCGCGACAGACTTCGATGAGCCGCGCGCCTTTGGGCACTTGGATATCCTTGTTATTGATAGTGACTTTGATTACATCCTGGGTCATGAAGAAAGCCCCTCAATCTCAGACTTAAAAGCTGTAGTGAATGCCCGCCATCCATTCTCCATCTGATTAATTGCGAAAACATTCGTCCAACCGGGACAGCGAAAAGTACGAATCCAATCCGGAATGGGAGGAGGTCCGCTTTTTTGTCGATTTCTGAGGTCGTATTTCTTCATCTGAAAGTTGTGCTCATTAATACCTACGGACTTACTTAGCTCCAATAAATTCACCAACCGTCATATTGGCTGAACGAATCAAGCTTCGTAGGGTTCCCTTCGCTACTTGGCGATGATTAGGGATAGAGAGCGAGGCGATCTCGCCTTCCTTGGTCATGATAATGTGACTGCCAGACTGACGAGCAACATTCCAACCAAATTTCTGAAAGACCCTAACTACTTCACCACCGCTAATTGCAGGCAATGAAGACATCAGGCGGCCACCTCGATTAGTTTTGTTTCAATTGTTAACGGCAGACCCTTTTCCGACCGCACTTCCAGGCAAAGTCTTATTGCATCTTTGATGTTCTCCACGGCTTCCTCTTTGGTCTCGCCTTGGCTCACACATCCAGGAATGGAGGGGCATTCGACAATCCAGACCCCGTCTTCATCTCGGTCAATTGTTACGTTAAATAGCATGGCGACCTCCTAAC
Source organism: Acidobacteriota bacterium (assembly GCA_025463135.1). Lineage (GTDB taxonomy): Bacteria > Acidobacteriota > Blastocatellia > Pyrinomonadales > Pyrinomonadaceae > JAOAPY01. The sequence goes on along the minus strand of JAOAPY010000007.1, from coordinate 8,633 downwards.
GTTCTATTCCTTCCTGGAGCCAACCAAATGTTTCGCAAAGTCTTCCGGAAACCTTTTGACCGCCGATTGAATCGGCCAAGCCGCCGCATCGCCGAGCGGACAGAACGATTTCCCTTCGATGTTGTCGCACAGGTCGAGCATTAACTGCGCGTCATCCGCCCGCCCGCCGCCGTTGTCAATGCGCTTAAAAATCTTTACCAGCCAGTCAGTACCCTCGCGGCAGGGCGTACACCAACCACAAGACTCGTGCTTGTAGAATTCTGTCAGGTTCTTTGTCGACTCGAAGATATCGACCGTATCGTCCATGACAATGAATCCGCCCGAGCCTACGCTCGAGCCGCCCGCCACCAACCCTTCATAGTCCATGCGCACGTCTTTGCCGATGACTGCCTCGGCGCGCATGATATAGACCGACGAACCTCCGGGGATGACCGCCTTCAATTGCCGGCCATTGGCGATGCCGCCACAGTCTTCCATGATGAACTTTTCCATGTCGTCATAGCCCATGGGCAGTTCGTATACACCGGGACGATTGACGTGTCCTGAGACCGACCAGACCTTTGTGCCTCCGCTCTTTTCCGTGCCCAGCTTTTGATACGCTTCGCCGCCCATCTTGATGATATCGGGCACAGCGGTAAGCGTCTCGACATTGTTGACTACCGTCGGACACGCGTAGAGACCGGACACGGCAGGGAAGGGAGGCTTCATGCGCGGATGTCCACGCATCCCTTCCAACGAGCTTAACAACGCTGTCTCTTCGCCACAGATATAGGCGCCGGCGCCCGTGTGCGTGTAGATCTCGCACGAAAAGTCGGTGCCGAGAATCTTCTCTCCCAGCAAGCCCGCAGCCCGCGCTTCCGCGAGCGCCTGGTCCATGATATCGATCAGGTAACGGTACTCGCCGCGCGTGTAGATGTAATTGGTTTTTGCACCCAGCGCGTAAGCGGCAATCAACATGCCTTCGATCAGCATGTGCGGGTCGCGCTCCATCAGGTAGCGATCCTTGAAAGTGCCGGGTTCGGACTCGTCGGCATTACAAACGACGTACTTTGGTTTGGGCGAGTCTTTCGGAACAAAGCTCCATTTTAATCCGGTGGGGAAGCCGGCGCCGCCACGACCTCGCAGCGCAGACTTCTTTACATCGTTAATCACATCGTCAGGCGACATCGAATCGAGGACTTTCTTGATCGCCTCGTAGCCGCCGTTACGACGATAGACTTCCAGCGTGCGCGAGTTCTCCAGGTGAACTCGCCTGAGCTGAAGGGGCTCACATCCGATAGCTTCAATGTGCATCGCGCTTCATGTTGCGGCTTTGCCGCTCGATGTGCGGAGGGGCTAAGCCCTTCCGCCATCCGTCCTAAAGATTTGAGGCTATGCCTCAGCTTTCAAGGCAAAGATTCACAGAAAACAAAGCCGCATTCACGGTAACGAATCCAAAATTCGATCGACCTTTTCCGGGGTCAGATTTTCGTGATAGTCAAAGTTGATCTGAAACATTGGCGCGGTGCCGCACGAACCCAGACACTCAACCATTGAAACAGTGAATCGCCCATCCGCGGTCGTTTCGCCCGGCTTGATACCGAGCTTTTTGCACACGCGCTCTGTAATCAGAGGTTCTCCTAGAATCTTGCACGAGAGCGTTTTGCAAATCTGAATATGATACTTGCCGACGGGCCTGGTCTGGATCATCGAGTAAAAGGTAGCGACCTCCCAAATGTCCGTGACTCGCAAAGCCAGACGATTGGCGAGATACAGAACCCCTGCCGGATCGAGATAACCGCGTTCACGCTGCACGATGAACATCAGAGGTAAAATCGCTGACCGCTTGACCGGATACTTTGCCAGATGGCCATCGATCTCAGCTTCAACGGCAGCCGAGAAAGTCGCCGGCTCATCCGGCATATGAACCGGCTGGGAAAGCGGTCGAATCTGTGTCAGTTGCTGGCTCATCTTTTGTCCGACAAACTTCAGTTTGTCGATGTCGCGGGGTAGCGGTCCCTTCGATTAGTAATTCACTCTTCAAGTAACGACAAACTGAAGTTTGTCGGACCCGCTAGCGATCAATCTCCCCCAACACAATATCGAGCGATCCAATGATCGCCACAATGTCGGCGATCATCGCGCCCTGGGCCAGGTCGGGTAGCGCCGAAAGATTTACAAAACTCGGTCCGCGGAAATGCACGCGCGACGGCTTGGGACCGCCGGTTGATCTAATGTACACACCAAGCTCACCTTTCGAAGCTTCGATGGGGTGATACACCTCTCCGGCCGGCACGTCGAAACCTTCGGCAACGATCAGGAAGTGATGAATCAAGGCGTCCATGTGCTGCTTCATCGCTTCGCGGTCAGGCAGGACCACCTTCGGCGCGTCGGCCTTAACCGGTCCGGGCCGCAGGCGTGACAATGCCTGGGTCACAATCTTCTGGGACTCTTTCATCTCGCTGAGACGCACCAGGTAACGGGCCCACACATCGCCGTCATGCTCGATGGGGATTTCAAAATCGTACTTTTCATATCCGGTGTAGGGATTGGCGCGGCGAATGTCGAGCTGCACCCCGCTGCCGCGCAGGCAAGGTCCCGATAGACCCCAATCAATCGCGTCAGGGCCGGAAATTCGCCCCACATTCTGCGTGCGTTTCTGAAAAATCCGGTTGCCGGTCAAGAGCTTTTGAAAATCCTTGAGCGCACTTGGGAAACCATCGAGAAACTGCTTCACGCGAGATTCAAACCCGGCCGGCAGGTCCATCATCAGGCCACCGATACGGAAATAAGAAGGAGTCAGACGACCGCCTGAGGCTGCTTCGATGAGGTTCAGGATCTTTTCGCGTTCGCGAAAGCAATAAAAGAAAACCGTCATCGCTCCGATGTCGAGCGCATGCGTTCCCAGCCATACCAGGTGTGAAGCGATTCGTTGCAGCTCGCAAAAGAGGACGCGTATCGTCTGGGCGCGTTCGGGTATCTCAATTGCCAGCAGCTTCTCCGCGGCCATTACATAAGCAAGGTTGTTGCCCAGCGGATTCAAATAATCCATCCGGTCGGTGATGACGATCCCCTGCTGGTATTTTTTATACTCAAAGAGCTTCTCCATACCGGTGTGGAGATAGCCGATGTCCGGGGTCGCCTTGACCACCATTTCACCGTCGAGGACCAATTCAACGCGCAGTACGCCATGCGTCGACGGGTGTTGCGGCCCCATCGATATCGTCATCTGCGTGTCGAGCGGTCGATCGATGACTTCGAGCTGTGGCGGAAGATTGATGTTCGTGCTCATTAGTAAAAGACTGTGCCTGGTTCTTTGTACTTTGCTCTTCTTATCCAGCGTCGAGGGCCGGGTCTAACCAGCTAAAGAGAACAAAGCGCAAAGAACCAGGAACAAAGTACAAACTTCATTTCAGGCTATACGGTTCATATCCGCGCAACGGAAAATCCTTCCTCAACGCATGCCCCTGCCAATCGTCAGGTAAGAGAATTCTTCTCAAATCCGGATGCCCGTCAAAGATGATGCCCATCAGATCGTAGGTCTCACGCTCGTGCCAGTTGGCGGTGCGCCAAACGCCGGTAACTGTCGGCACGTGCGCATCCTGTTCGTCAAGCACAACTTTTAATCGCAGTCGTTGAAACGTGATGGTGGAGAACAGATGGTAGTTGACTTCAAAGCGTGGTTCTTCTTCAACGCCGCGGTCGACGCCACAAAGATCTGCCAAAAAATCGAACTGTGAATCAGGCGAAGACTTTAGCAGGGCACAAGTTTCAGCGATGTATTGGCGCGGCACAACCGCCGTGACCTCGCCAAAGGCTTCGATCACCTCACCGATCCATTCAGGATGGTCATGCTTCAACGCCGTCAGCAATTGGTACGGCCTTGAGCCGGGCTCTGTCGTTGTGATTGTTTGCCCCTGCGAGACTTGTTCGTTTTCTGGACCGGCCGTCATGTAAGAAAGAAACCCATTTTGATGCTAGGAAGAGCGTCGACGTTCATGCCTGGAGGCAATAGTGTAGGGGCGTGATTCAGGGGTAACCGGGACGTTCACGGTCGAACCGTCAGTTACCGGCAGAGTTCCCGGGCTAAACGCTTGCCGAGCTTCCCCTTCGGGGATGTCCTTACGATCGCGAACCGATTCCTTCATTACTTTGTCCTGCAACATCATTACCGCATGAATGAGCATTTCCGGCCGCGGGGGACAGCCGGGAATATAAACATCGACGGGAACAATCTTATCCACACCCTGGACGATGGCGTAGTTATCAAAGACACCGCCCGAGGTGGCGCACGCGCCCATCGAAATTACCCATTTGGGCTCAGGCATCTGATCGTATATGCGGCGCAGTACGGGCGCCATTTTGCGCGATACTCTGCCGGAGACAATCATCACATCCGCCTGGCGCGGGCTGGCGCGAAAGACCTCGGCGCCAAAGCGCGCCAGATCATTACGCGACGAAGTCGCATTCATCATCTCGATCGCGCAGCAGGCAAGTCCGAAGGTGGCCGGCCACAATGACGACTTGCGCGCCCAGTTAATGATGGAATCCAGGCGGGTCGTTAGAACTTCCGGCAGGGCCTCGCCCAGAATATTTTCAAGTCCCATGCAGCAACCTCAAAAACTTTACGCGGCCGGGCGCAGCTTCTTTGCCAGACGCCTTTTGTCGACTTCGGCAAGCTGCCGTCCCTCGGCTTCGGCTTCCTGACGGGCGCGCTCGCCCCAATCAAAGGCGCCTTTCTTAATCACATAAACCAGACCGGCGGCGAGCAATACGATGAATAACATCATCTCGGAGTAAACCAGATTTCGTAAACCATAAGCCGGACCAGCCAGCGTCTTGAAAACTACGGCCCAGGGCACCAGAAAAATTACTTCGATGTCGAACAGGATAAAGATCATCGCTATCAGATAAAACTTTACTGAAAAGCGTTCGTGGGCCGAGCCGACCGGGTCTTTGCCGCATTCATACGGCATCATCTTGGTGCGCGTACGCTTTCGCTGTCCGATGAATTGCGAGATGAAAACGTTCGTGACGGCAAAGCCGGCCGCAACTACGAACACGAGTAGGATGGGCAAATATTCGACGAGGTTAAACTGCATGTTGCGCCCACTCCTTCCAGTCTGCGGACAGATCATCACCGCGAGTGGTTGCCCTCGAATAAAGATTGAGAATCATTGTACAAGCGAATCCTAGAGCAACTGGCAGGGGGTGTCAAGCACTACCAAAGCGAGCAGAAAGGTATATTTGAGGCGCCGGTTTGACCCCTAAAAAACGCGTGTGTTACCGTTCGTTAAGTCGCTTGATCAAGCGTCGCCGCAAACACTGGTCCGATCCATTTGGTAAACTGAACTCGCGCACAATGATTACAGGTTACAACACCGACGTGGAACATGATGGAGTTGTCTATCACGTGCAAACAGAAGACAAGGGTCTGGACACGCCCCTGGTCCTTTCACTCGTTTATTCCGGCGGCGCGATACTCGCGAGCAAGCGCTCGTCTTATCGAGACTTAATCACGGCGGGATTCGACGAGGCCGTGCTCACCGAACGCCTGCAACGACAACACCGTCTGATCTGTGCGGCGATTAATGCGGGCCGAATCGATGACCTGAAAAAGATGGGCGCGCCGCCCCGGCATCCGCCGCAACCACCACTGCCGTTGCCCCCTTCGATCGCCTCCCCTGTTCCGATACAAGCGGATGAGCCCCAATTGCCGCCGGTGGAAACTGCGCCTGACGAAATGTCCGAACCAGGAACTGCTGAAGCTGGGGCGGAGCTGCTGGTGACTGGTAACCTGACGCCCAGACCACGCCCCACGGCGGCACCCAAAGGTCCTTCGGCTTACACGGTCTATGACGCGCGCCGTCGTGCTCCCGGTAAAATTCCGCAAATCGAAGAGGGACTGCGGATCGTAGTGGTAGGAGAGAAGGATTTTCGCGGCGGCGATGAAATGGAGTTGGAGATAACCGTCATTCGCGTTTCGAATCAGGGCGAAGTGCCTGTCGCGGCTACCGTTTCAGTCAAAATACTTGGCACCTCTTTCCGGCCGGTGATTCTGTCTTTGAAGACAAACAAACAGGGAACAGTTTCGGTGTCGGCTCGCATACCGCAGTTCAGAACCGGCCGCGCCGCGATTGTGATCAGGGCGACGGCCGCCGAGCTTTCAAACGAGACACGTAGGGTAATACATCCGGGCTAACTTGATGGTGACACTGTGCGTATTCAGGTAAACGGTGAATCACAGGAATTCGCCACCGAGGTCTCACTGGCTGAGCTGCTGGCTGAGTTGTCTGTACCCGGGGATCGCGTGGCGATTGAGCTGAACCAAAAGGTCGTGCGGCGCACCGAGTGGACCAACGTTACATTGCAGGAAAATGACAAAATAGAGATCGTCCATTTTGTTGGTGGCGGCGCTGTGCGTGAGCGGAGCGCGCGAGGATTGTAAAAGATCGATCCATCAGCTTTCACTTAACCTTGCAGAACCCAACCGCTTCGCTTTAGATTCGAATGGAGAGAGAGTTCAGAAATCCATCACGTTAGAACAAGGCCGTCTATGTCTACAGCAGCAACAGGTTTGATTGATCCTTTTAAGATTGGCGGGCGCGTATTTACTTCACGCCTCATCATCGGCACGGGGAAGTACCGCAGCCACGACGAGATGAAAGCGGCCCATCGGGCTTCGGGAGCGGAAATGGTTACCGTTGCCGTGCGACGGGTGCCGCTGGACCGAAGCAGCGAATCGTTTTTGGACCATCTGGATCCGGCTTTGCAAATTCTGCCGAACACCGCCGGCTGTTATACGGCCGAGGAGGCGGTGCGCACGGCTCGCCTGGCACGCGAAGCTTTGCGGACGGATTTGATCAAGCTGGAAGTGATCGGTGATCAGACGACTTTGTTTCCTGACAACGAGCAAACGCTCGCCGCAGCCCGCACTCTCTGCCAGGAGGGGTTTATCGTGCTGCCTTATTTCACCGATGATTTGATTATGGCTAAGAAGCTGCTGGATGCCGGCTGCCCGGCGGTAATGCCGCTGGCCGCGCCGATAGGTTCCGGACTGGGCGTACAAAATCCCGCTAATTTGCGGATCATGCGTGAACAACTTCCGGACGCCACCATTATCGTTGATGCCGGTGTTGGCACCGCCAGTGATGCTGCCATTGCGATGGAGTTGGGCGCTGATGCTGTACTCATGAACACCGCCATTGCAGAGGCGCGCGACACTGTGAAAATGGCGACGGCGATGAAGCTGGCAATTGAGGCGGGAAGGTTGGCGTATCTTGCCGGCCGTATGCCGAAAAGACTTTACGCCAGCGCCTCGAGTCCCCTGGCGGGCGTGGTCCGTTAAGCTTTTTGCTTAACCTCAGAATCATTCATTATCATCTGCTACACCATCAGTTCAGAAACCAGGGCGCGTGACGACTGGTCAAGGACGAACGTTCAAACATTGAGCTGAATACGCGGCGCCAATCGTAGGTCCGATCTGCGTTCGCTCCGACCTTAAGTGGACTGTCGAAGGCGGGTGGTGCGATGGTGCCCGGGCATTGATTAGCGGCACTTGCGGTGTTGCGTGGAGCCGGCGCGCCCGTTGCGAAGTTGGTCGAATTGACGTCCGTGTCGGTGCAACCACCGCCTGCGCGGACATCCGCATTGGTGTTGCTGGGAGCCGGGGCGCGTCCTGCGCCTTCGAAACAATCAGCGGTGGTTCCATAGCCAACAAAGTCAACTACCGTAACGCCAAAGGGACAACCACTGCCGCTCAGTGCGGTGGTGCTGTTAACCAAAGCAACCTTTCCCGCAGTCGCGGACATAGCAGTTGTACCGGTGGCATCGGGCGTTGGCAAACTAACTCCTACGGCGCCTCCGGAAGCTTCCTGGATCAAATAATAATGGCCCGGCAAAAGAGATACGGAGCTTAGATTAGTAACCGACCAGGTAGTGCTTGTCGCGCCCGCGTACTGCACGGACCAGCCTGAAAGACTAACCGATGTATTTCCGGCATTGAATATTTCAATGAAGTCATTCAGGTACGGTGCGCTCGCATTCCCGCCACCGCCGTAGACCTGACTGATCGAGACCTTCGTAACCGGTGAAGGACTCGGCGATGGGGAGGGGCTCGGCGATGGTGACGGACTCGGTGACGGGCTGGGCGAGGGAGTTGGCGACGGGCTTGGTGACCCGCCAGGCGTGGGCCCACTGTTCAAGTTCTGCGGATCGCTGGTAGTCAGTTGGAAGTCGTTGAAGTTGTCGCCCGTGTCCTGCGTGCTGCCACTGCCGCCTCCAGGTTTGCGTTCATAACTTTGATTCGCATCGCTGGTCAGCGGCGCCAGGTTAGTGCCTTCCTTGAAGGCCGAACCCGCGCTCATGCCTACCTGATCGACTATCGAATCATCAGGCAGAGTAACGGCGATGCCGCCATCATTAGTGATGCCGCTGGTGTAGGTCTGATCACCCGCAACACCGCCGCTGTAGCCGCTGGCACTGCTGTTGGTGGCCAGGAAGTGACCACGCGCGGAAATAGTGGTCGTGGTGTTGATAGTCAGGCGCGTGGTCACAGCAGCGGCATTGTTCGAACCGCGAATTTTCCAGCCACTGACATCGATGGGCGCGTCGCTGTTGTTATAGAGTTCGATGAACTCGTCGTTAGCACCACT
>JAOAPY010000052.1 GCA_025463135.1 Acidobacteriota bacterium | reverse complement strand
TACCACCTGCGGTAGCGGGTGGGTTGTCGTTGGAGCAGCAATAACGCCGAGAGGATCTGGTTTGCCCAGCGATCTTGTTCGGGAGCAGACCCACCCGCTACCGCAGGTGGTACTGACCTCATTGCCTCGCAGTAACTTGCCGGGCAGTCCTTTCTTTCTCAGCAACACGCTAACGGAGCACTATTGGAATTGGAATCCTCTTGATAACGACAACGCTTTGCGTCTATCCTCTCTTCGATCTGAAATCCCTAACATTCCGGTGAAGCATCGATGCCTACGGCGAAGCACAATCTGCTCGCAGTAATCCTCGGCGGGGGCGCAGGCTCTCGTCTCTTTCCCCTGACCCAGCAGCGATCGAAGCCTGCTGTGCCGGTGGGCGGCAAATATCGTCTCGTCGATATTCCCATTTCAAACTGCATCAACTCTGATGTCCTCAAGATATTTGTGTTGACGCAGTACAACTCAGCCTCGCTCAATCGCCACATCGCGCAGACCTATCGCTTCTCACAATTTTCCAACGGCTTCGTGGAAATTTTGGCCGCCGAACAAACTCCCGAGAGTCCACAGTGGTTTCAGGGAACGGCCGATGCCGTGAGACAGGTGATGCCGCACATTGGCGACTGGGGTATCGATACCTTGCTGATTCTTTCCGGGGACCACTTATATCACATGGATTATCGCGATTTTCTGAATCGCCATTACGACTCGCATGCGGATGTAACAGTCTCTGTGATTCCGTGCGGCGCGGAAGCAGCCAGCGAGTTCGGACTGCTGAAAACCGATCAGGATGGACGCATCGTTGAGTTTAAGGAAAAACCGAAAGGGGAAGCGCTGGAGACGATGCGCGTCGATCGGACCGGTTTCGGTCTCAGCGCTGAGGAAGCGGCGGCCCGCCCTTTTCTCGCTTCAATGGGAATCTATGTCTTCAAGTTCGATCGCATGCGAGAGCTTCTGGGAGAGGACACAACCTGGTTGGACTTCGGACGAGAAGTGATCCCCGCGGCGATCGCGAGAGGGAAGGTCCAGGCTTTCATGTTCGATGGCTACTGGGAAGACATTGGAACAATCAGCGCTTTCTACAAAGCGAACCTTGATCTCACCAGCAAAATTCCTCAGTTCAATCTCTTCGACGCGGAAGCTCCGGTTTACACCAGAGCGCGTTACCTGCCTCCCTCCAAGATTGAAGAATCCGAGATTCGCGACTCGATCATCAGCGACGGCTGCATCATGACCGGTGCGAAGGTTAGTAATTCCATAATCGGACTGAGAAGCCGAATAGGGAATCGCGTCCAACTCGACGCATCAATCGTCATGGGCGCGGATTATTACCAAAGCATCGAAGAGATGCGTACCGATGTCCTCAAAGAATTTCCGCGCGTGGGAATCGGGGAAGGGGCGATCATTCGGAAGGCGATTATCGACAAGAATGCGCGCATCGGTTCCGACGTTCGGTTGTTGAATGAAGCAGGAGTGCAGAATGCCGATGCCGAGGACAAGAGCTACTATATCCGCGAGGGAATCATAATCGTTCCCAAGAATGCAGTGATCCACAGCGGAACGGTAGTTTGATACGTTGCTTCTTAGGGCCCAGTTGTTAATGTAAAGTCTGAAGATCAATCAAGGAAGCGGATGAGATTCACGTCGGGAATTGATTTGAGAAATTCTTCTTCGGCCGCGTGGTCTATCACGTTGCGTGGTGAATCGAACCCCATTAGGTTTTTGGAGGTGCTGGGGAAATGGCGCGAGGATGGGAAAGTAAGGCCGTCGCTGACCAAATCGAGGAAAGCGAACAGCGTGTTTCTAATCGCGCTTCTGAAGTGGATCTTTCACCAGAGGCGCGGTTACACCGGCAGCAGCTTGAATCGCTGAAGTTGTCGAGATCGCGAACCTTAGCGCAGTTGGATCGGGCCGCCAGCCCCGCATATCGTGGGATGCTGGAAAGAGCGCTGAGAAAACTCGAGCAAGAGATCGAAGAAGTCACCCGCCTGCTCCAGTAATAAACATGGATCGGTCTCATTCCCTGGCGGGGTCCAGCCCTTGACCATAAGCTAACCTTTGTCGGCTTCGCATTTCGTAGGGGCGGACCTGTGTGTTCGCCCTGTCGCATATTCGCGACGATCGGTGTTAAGCGTCCTCCGGGCGGACACACAGCTGCAGCCCTACAAAACATGAAAAGCGATGGCTAAGGTAAACTCTCACGTATCAGATCATGAGGGCGTCTCGTGCTCCAAGAAAACTGAGGTACCTCCTCAGGGGTCGGCAGTGAGACAGCTCAAGAGGCTAATTAAGTTTGGGTGTTATTCCTAAGATCAAGGAGTCCGACAAACTTCAGTTTGTCGTCTACTGATGGATGAGTCGTGTCACGCGCGTGATCGACAAGCTGAAGCTTGTCGGACAATGGGGCAACCGGCACTTTCCGTTTACTACAGCCGCCCGCATTGTCGATGGAGAACTCTCTTATCAGGGGTTGTTACCTGGTCCACACCTTTTTCTTCTGTCCCTTCTTGCGACGCTTCACGCCGGTTCGCGGTGGGATTTTCTTTGGATCACCGGTTGCCGCTTTGCGAACATCGCCACCTTCGTCCTCGGCGATTTCTGCCAAAGTCCTCCGGGTGAGAATGGAAGCCGGCGCCACCTCCGTGACGTCGAGACCTTCAGCGGCATAATGATCCCGATGCTTGATCAATAACCATTGTCGATCCCGTGTGCGAACCAGCGCCCACGAACCCATTAACTTTTTGCCCTTCAGGGAAAACTTTAACTCGCCTTTGCGAATCGCCGCTGCCACATCGGCTGTATTTTCCGGTTGGTAAGTTCCATAGTCCCAAACCATCACAGTCCCACCGCCATACTCTCCTTCTGGGATCACGCCTTCAAACTTAGCGTAGTCGACTGGATGGTCTTCCACCTGCATTGCCAAACGTTTGACTTTAGGGTCGAGCGCAGGTCCCTTGGGAACGGCCCAGGACTTGAGGACGCCGTCGGCTTCCAGGCGAAAGTCATAGTGCAGATGGCTGGCTCGGTGCTTTTGAATTACGAATATCCGCCCACTTCGAGTGGTCTTTTTCTCGGGGCCCGGCTCAGGAGTCTTTGCAAAGCGACGCTTCTTCTCATAATCCTTCAACGAAGCCATAATTCCGTCACCCCCTTGCTTAATTAATAACTTTAACTATATTACCGGGCTCGAGGCGGTGGCGCCTGCTCCGATTTCAGGTTCATCGTCGAAGAGTTGAGTTTGAACCGGGTCAAGTCCCAGGACTTCCCGCACGCGCGCGAAGCTGCGCCGGTGTATCGGCAGCGCTCCCAGCTCCTTCAGCAAGCGACAGTGCTCCGGCGTGGGATAGCCCTTATGACTTGCCAGCCCGTAGCCAGAGTACTGTGCGTCCAGTTCAATCATGTGCGCATCACGGGTAGTCTTGGCGACAATTGAAGCGGCCGCGATGGTGGCTGACAGCGCATCGCCGTGAATGATTCCCCTCTGGGGGATGCTGCAATTGGGAATGCGGCGCGCGTCAACGAGCACGAATTGCGGCACACAACTTAAGCCTTGCACTGCGCGTTGCATGGCCAGCAGACCGGCATGATAGATGTTTATCGTGTCGATCTCCTCGACTGCGGCAAAACCCACTGACCAACAGATCGCATCTTCCTTGATCTGAGCTGCCAGCTCTGCGCGGCGCGCCTGGTCAAGAATCTTTTTGGAATCATCAAGTCCGCGAAGCTTGTAGTGCCGCGGCAAGATGACCGCGCCCGCCACTACCGGACCTGCCAACGGCGCCATACCGGCTTCATCCACGCCGGCGATTAAGGTCATACCCTGGAGCCACAGCTCCAACTCAAAACGCAGGAGCGAATGCAGACGTTGACCTTCGGCGCGATTACTGCGCCGGCGTTGAAGGATACGCTTTGCCAGTTGTTGCGCCCCCTGTCGCGGATCAGTTTCCAGCGCCGCGACCAGTCCCTGGGGAACTGGTCGACAGCGTTCGAGAAAAAGCTCTCTGAGTTCGGGTATGGACTTCTGTAGGAAACCTTCCAGCGTTGTCATAAAGAAATGCGGGCAGCAGAATTGATCGAACAAATTATAGGCAAGAGAAATTATCTACGCTACCACCAGAGATCGCCTAAGATAATAGACGACTGAGCATTCTAAGACGAGTGCGCTCGAATGCTAAAGTTAGTTTTTGAGGATGGAGCCAAATCAAGATACCAGCTTCTTGGGTGTGGAGAGTTCGTCGTGCCCGTTGAACCATTGCCGACGCGAATTCGTTTGCTGGGCTTCCTGCCGTTAGCCTTCTTCATCGCCCAAGCGCTTCACTACTGGCAAATTGATCAGTGGGGGCATCTGCTATGGATGTGCAACGTGGGCAATCTTCTGCTCGCGGCCGGCTTGTTCCTAGATCAGCCGTTGATGATTCGGGTGGCGGTTATTTGGTCTGTTCCCGGTTTCTTTGTCTGGTTACGCTATGTAGTTTTCGAGTGGTTTCACTACGCCACTTTGGATTGGAGCGCAGTTACCTCGGGTACCCTGGCCCACATTGGGGGTCTGGCGGTGGGTCTGATTGTCCTGGGCCGGGTGCGCGTCGATCGACGCGCCTGGTTTTACGCCTTCATCTGGTATCTCGCGATCCAGTTCATCTCGCGAGTCGTGACACCGCCGGCACTAAACGTGAATGTCAGTCATCATATTTACGAAGGATGGCAAGGACGCTTTAGTTCTTACTTTTACTTTTGGGTGGTGCTGACGATTGCCGTAGTGATTGGTCTGCGGATAATTGGATGGTGTCTCGAGAGGATTTGGCCCTATCGAATTGTGGCTCCATCGCCCTCGTAATACAGGCAAGCGGAAACTGCTGCCCGCCGAATATCATCAAATCCCGTTGCTCGCGTGACTGCTCTTGCACCCAATTGAATCGAGCCTGCAGTAGACAAAAAAATGGAACCGCTTTCGAAGGAAGTCAGGTACAACCTTGCGGCTGCCCTTCGCTCTGCGGTCCCACTTTTCCCTGTTCGACAGCCACCTTAACCAAACGATCTTCATATTGTCTGTACGAAAAAGTACGCACGCCAAATAATCGCTGTGCTATCATTTTGTCGTTGTACGCCCCGTTTTCCTCCTGTGGGCGTAGTTAGCGCGGCGAGTTGGCAATACTTCACGTCGCGCCTTTTTTTGTTTGGCGTAGTGCATTCAGGGAATTTAGCGTCGTTAGTAATACCTGTTGGTCAATAAATATGTAAAAGGGGCGACACAAAATCTCAACAAAACGCCCGTACCATGCAATGCATAACGAGCCAGGGGGGATCAAGGGGGAAGTAGGGTTCTATTCAATTTAGCGGGCCGCATCCAAGCGGCTCGCTTTTTTGTGTTTAGCGTGGCGCCGACCGCTCTCTGGGGAATTAGAGTGATCCAGGAGTTTGGGTAGTCTGGGAGAACTTTTTCTTCAGTACCGGACCGGGCTGTGAAGCGGGAGCTGATTGAGCTGTCGAGTTCCCCTGAGAGTTGACGATATAGCTATCACGAGCGCGAACCGCCAGATTCGGTTGGGTCGTTCTCACCCGGATCGAACGGCGCTGTCCTGCCTGTCCCTGGTTCTTAGGGTAATAACCAAGGCTGTACTGGCGGCGCAATTCTTCAGCCACGTTAGCAAACGCCGCCGAGAGATTTTGTGTAGTGTCAGCCTGGTAAAGGCGAGCCCCGGTTCGGTCCGCCAGCTCGTGCAGATAGCGATTGCCGCGTTCGTACTCAGCGCGACTCGAGCCCATACCTCCACCACCGCCACCTGTTCCGATGCTGCCGTGCTTTCCTCTTCCAATACTGCCCAGGATGTCGATCAGGATGTTGCTGCTGGAGCTACGCCTCGAGCCCGGCCAGTTTGAGCCGCCGGCCGTGGGTTCATAAGTATCGTACTGCACCGGATAAATCAAAGCATCCAATTCTTCGGCGTCACGAAGAGTACTTTCATAGGACGCATGGCGGCTGGTTGTGTCCACTCCATCGGTAAACAACACAATCGCTTTCTTGCCGTCGATGTTCGCCAGCTTCTGATTGATGATCATGTCCACGGCTTCATAAAGCTTGGTACCGTTGCCTGGTCGCGTTTGCAGGATTGCCTCTCGCAGCCGGTGCCGATCATTGGTGAAGTCGGCGAGCACTCGAATCTTGTCGTCAAAGGTAACTACCATCACGCGGTCGGCTGGCTGCAGTTGATTGACGAAAGCTATAGCGGCATCCTGAATCTCGTTCAGTTGAAAACGGGTGGAGCTGCTGGTGTCGATCGTAAGGACCACGCTAAAGGGTTTATCAACAGTTGAAAAGAGAGCGATCTGTTGTTCGACGCCGTCCTCCCAGAGCCGGAAATCCTCTTTGCGGAGATTGGGGCTGTATCGTCCCTCTCGATCCATAACGCTTACGGGAATCGTTACCAGGGTCGTGTTGACTCGGACGATGTCGTTCTGATCGACTTCTTCCGGACCGCTCTTCGTGTCATGAGTGGTGTCATGCGGGTTCTGGCTTGCCGGTCCGCCACCGTTTGTCGTGGTAGCTCCGCCCAGGACGGGAGGGCGCGACGTCGTCGGCTGGGGACTGGATGGAGGAGCTCCCTGATTTACTCGGCGGGCCCGTGTCTGAGCGCTCAAACTCCCGGCACACAATAGCAAGGCCAACAAAAAAACGAGCGCTGAAGAGTTTTTCATGATTCGAGACTCCTTTTGGCGAATGCCTGGCTCAAGGCAGCAACGCATTTGGATGCGCAGGAAGAGATTTAGATGCTTAGACCGTTGCCGGGCCGAGAAAGGGAGAGAAGCGATATAAAGATAACGCCAAACACTGGGGCGAGCAAGGGTTCAAGCGAATTCTCATTAAACTTCAATTATCTCTCTTCAGGGCGGCCAGGGCGTTCCAGATAAATTGAAACGTACCCCAGGTTTGACCTCGATGCTGAGGGCGAAAGCCAAAAAGAACAACGCGCCCCTTGCCCGATTTTACTTCCGCCAGGGCTATGCGGCCTTTGATCTTGTCCTCGCCGAGCAGCCAGCCCGAGCGCAGAAGGCCCTCTTTCCGATAACGGGCAATGATATGCACGCTCGGATCGGTTGCTTCAAAGGCCGAACTGTTGATGAAGTATGCGTCGACTGAGCGAGCCATGCCTCGAGCCAGCGGCTGACTTTGATCAACGTCGAGTGAAAGAATGGATCCCGGGCAATAGAAGTCATTGGATTTCAAATTCTCGAGTACGTTCCGTAGTGGGAGACCCAGCTGCTTGATGGCAAATTCGCATGAAGCATCAAAGCAAATCAGCGTGCCACCGTCCGTGACAAATTGTTGCAAGTTCCTGGCGCCCGAGGCCGTGATGCCGCCGGTGAAAGCAACCGGATAGGTACCAGGTGCGTTGCCTTCGGTGATCTCACGCGCGCGTTGTGACGGCAAGACGATGACATCGTAATTTGAAGTAAGAGTACCTTCTTTGATTTCAGCATCTCCCAATGACTTGTAAGGAACGTTAAAGGTGTCAAAGGCAAAGCGGGTCCAACCCTCATCCATGTTAGCCGTCCAGCCTTTGTAAATTCCGACACGGGTGGGCTGGTGTAACGGATTTGCGATGGGTGAAGAGCCATCCTCCTGCAAAGTGAGCGCGAGATCCTTTCGCACCTCGTTCGATTGGTGAATAAGAGTCAGGCGCCGCTCGGCTGCCTTCTCCTGAATCGCCATCACCGCCGGGGAATCCACTCCCATCTGCAGGGGCAACGTCCATCCCGTGACGTCATAGGGACGCTCAGCCTCGCCCACCGCATTCAAACGGTTCGGATAAATTTGCGGTTCGAAGAGTGCGAGGATATTGCTGCGTTGCGGTTGCGACAGAAAAACAATGTAGCTGCCGGCCGGAACCTCCTGCATGCTCGCAGTTTGGGCAACGATCATCCGATAATCTCCCAGCTTCTCACTCGTAGCATTTGTTCGCTGGAGTGATTGAGGTCCAAAGGTGGCATGCAATTCTCGCTCGAGACGAAAAACTTCCACGCCTTGCTCGATAAGTGCACCAATCATTTTGGCTACTGCTTCGTCACGGCCCTGTCCGGCCGGAACGAGGTAGGCGATCGGTTCGCCCGGTTCCTGTTTTTGAGTTTGTGAACCAAGTTCATAGAAGCTTCGCAAGTATGAGGCGCGGTAATTTGCGGCCATGGAAAGAACCGAGCGTGAAGCTCCAAGTTCCAGATTCATGATGTCTCGCGGTCGCCATAAACCGCCGGTCCAGGGATTGGGAAAGTTTGTGGTGGCCTCGAGCGCGTTGCGCATGCCGCGGGTGGATGAGCGCGCCAGTTGTTCGCGAGTAACGTTGCCGGCGCTCATTAACCTGGCGCTGGCGGCCTCGGTGAGTATGCCAATCGAATTGTGAAAGTAGGGTGCCGTGCGAAAGCCTCCATGCCACCAGGTGTCATAGACTGCATTGGTCAGCACCCCCCGGTGGTTTGTGGCTTCCAGGTCGGCTGCAATCTTATGGCCCAGCAAACCGACCTGGCGCAACAACACCGGGGCGATGTGTGGATTCGGCGGATCATAAAAGGGCGGGACAAAAAATCGCGAGCCGTTTGACCCCTGCTGGTGAACATCGTAGACAATCTCAGGAAACCACTCTTGCCAGAATAGTTTTGTGATCGCTTTAGTCTCTTTCAAATTCAGCATGAACCAATCACGATTATCATCGTGGCCCGCATAGTGATGATAGAGCTCAGGTGGTTCCTTTCCTTCAAATGGCGTTCCCAGTGTCTTGCGGTACCAGTCTGCGACGATGTCGACGCCGTCCGGATTAGCAGAAGGAATCAGCAGCAAAATTGTGTTCTGCAGCATCGCGTGCGTCTCCGCATCCTTTGCGGTCGCCAGTTCGTAAGCAAGCGCCAACGACATTTGTGAAGCTACGATTTCCGTTGAATGAATCGAACACGAGATGGCGACCACCACCTTGCCATCCTGAATCAATCGATCCCGGTCCTGCTCGGAGTTTACGAGGCGCGGGTCTGCCAGGCGGCGCTGAATACCTTTGTATTTTTCCAGGGCGAGAATGTTTTCGCGCGCGCTGATGATGGCAACGATAATGGGCCGCTTGAGCGTCGTTTCGCCGATGGTTTGCACCAGCACTCGGTCGCTCGCCTTGTCCAAACGCTGAAAATAGTCTGTAATCTGACCCCAGTCCGCGATGGTGTGCTCGTCGCCCGGATCGAATCCCAGGACTGATCGGGGCGAGGGAATCGCGCTCGACGGTGAAATCCTGGTACGGTGCTGGGCAGAAACGACCGGCGAGTTGGCGCAGAAAGTGAGCAGCAGGATCGCGATACCAGCGATCAATGCACAGCGATGACGACTCATTCGGTTAACCCTTCAAATGAATTGATGGAAGAAAGTGCAGCGACCCAGCGGCCGAGTGAGGCGGAGTCTAACATAACTCGTCGTACGCTCGCCGGGCGTTTACTTTATTGGTGGTCCTTGTTTGTGGCCGGAGCGCTGCTTGCCATCTTCGGACCTCCGGTGCTGCTCGCCGCCTGGCTGACGCAACATCATGACCTGGTCTATCCCTGGGCCTTATTCGGCGCACGCAACTGGCTGCGTTTGAGCGGTATGAAAGTAAGCGTTCGTGGACTGGGGCTGCTCGATCCTGATCAGCCTTACGTCTTCATTTCCAATCACAGATCTTATCTCGATACCGCTACGTTGTTTGCTTACCTCGATCGGCGCATAGGTTTGATCGCGAAAAAAGAACTGCTTAAGGTACCGATACTTGGCTATGGCATGGGCTTCGTAAATATCATGGCGATCGATCGGACAAATCGCGACCGTGCCTTAAAGACAATGCAAGCTGCAACTGACCGTCTCCGTTCCGGAATCTCTTTTGGTGTGTTTGCTGAAGGAACGCGCGCGCGGCCGGGTGAGTTTTTGCCTTTCAAGAAGGGAGCGTTCTATATGGCCGCTCAAGCCGGTGTCCCAATTGTCCCGGTGGCGATCAGGAATACAGACATTTTGATGGGCAAAGGGACCGGAGCAGCGAAGACCGGAACGATTGAGATGGTTCTGTTGCCCCCGGTTCGCACGACGGGCAGAGCCAGCGACGTCGAAGTGCAGGCACTGATCGAAGCAGTGCAGCATGCCATCGCGAAAGAGCTGGGCATCAGCAAGCCGGCAAAACGCTAATCAACCCTCACAGAAATCACTGTACAAAGAGATAGGTGATGATGCCCGTTACTTTAACCGGTTGACCATCAATCAGCGTGGGAGCAAAGCGGGCTTTGCGGGCGGCTTCAACAGCTGCCCGTCTGAGTTCTATGCGCCCATCTTCGATCTCCGCGGATATTACCTTGCCTGTTTCGTCAACGATTACTCGCACTCTGACTTTGCCGCCAACCTTCGTTGCCCCTTCCGCGAGTTTTGGATCCGGTAATTCGATAGCCTTGCTGTTCAGCACGCCGCTTTCAACAGGTTGACTTCGATCGATTGGTTGGCGCGGGCTGGGCCGTGTTTGATTCGAGGGTGGATCAGGAGTCGGGCCAGGCGTCGGACGAGGATTGGGCTGCGCGCTTTGATCGTCCGCTTCCCTGATCGTTACAGTTGAGTGAGCGGGCACAAAGTCGGAATACTTGACACGCATCCGCACGTGGAGCGAATCGCCGTTGTCGAATATCAATTCTTCGT
This sequence comes from Acidobacteriota bacterium, assembly GCA_025463135.1. Lineage (GTDB taxonomy): Bacteria > Acidobacteriota > Blastocatellia > Pyrinomonadales > Pyrinomonadaceae > JAOAPY01. Next base: position 172,528 of record JAOAPY010000052.1, on the reverse strand, counting down.
CTGCGTACGAGTAAGTGGGAAACCAATAGCGGCCACCAATCTCTTCCCGATAAGTGTCCACATACGGGTATTTGTTGACCTTGGTTTCGGGCACCCCTTTGCCGCGTGTCTTAACTATTTGCAGATCCTGATCGTCGACCCAAACCCGCCCTGTGAATAAACGCTCCTTGGTCCGCTTGGGATCGGGAATTACTTTCGGAGTGACGTCAAAGACATACAGGTTTAGTTCGTCGATTCGTTCCTTGCCTACGTACTTGAAGTTGTACTGGTCGATCTTGGAAGGCTCCAGGGCAAACGGATTTATGCCACCGAGATCGTCAATGTCCTCTTGTGTGACGTTCGGCAGCGTGGACATCGGGGCCATCACAATCTTTTCGTAGCGATTGCCTTTATCGTCGAAGGTAAAATATGAGATGCGATGAAACTCGCCATCAACCTGGCCGCCCATACCCAGACTCTGCAACACCGCGTCGCGCTTGAAGGAAAAATTGTTGAGGGCCCGGCGAAATTCTGTTTCCTTGCTGGTAAAGGCCTTGATGATGCGCGATGTCTCTGCCTCGCTCAGGCCACCGGGAGAGAGTGTTGCCTGTTGCGCTGAAATCTGCTGGGCGGACAGTGTCAGCATAAGGAGGACTCCCAATCCCAACAGCGCGCGGGCAGAACGATACGACGGAGTGATGGCGATCCTTATCTTCGATCTAAGCGGCATACAATTCCCCAACTTCCTTTTTACAAGCCAAAATCACCACTAAAACCCATTGGATGCAGAACTCCCGCAATCAGGTTTTGAGAATTTTCCCAGCGCGAACATTTTCCTTGCAAACTCTGTTGCAAATGGTGTAACGTGCCCGTTGTTCAACCTGTTACCGTGTGCTCAAATCTTCTTTCAAGTACATTTCTTGCTAATTGGCCGCTGAATTGAGGGAGGTTAAAAGGAGCACCACCTGGGGAACTTAAGACTTCTCGGTACCAGGTCCTCACGTCGACTAAAGGCGGCGTTCCTAATCCCGGTGAACCTGTAAAGCGCAAGCGCCGGTAAAACGGCACGAAGCGTGTTTCCAAGGGATGGAACGTCGAATCAAGCTCATGGGAGGGGCTTGAATAGAACGCCTTGCAGCCGACGATGTGCGCGGTGATCTTGCTGTTCCTTCTGGGCAGAACGGCAACAATAGGTCACCGCGCACACCCCAGCTTTGCTTCACACTCAACAGTTTTACTCGTCAACAAACTCAACTTCTACCGAGTGCGGGATGATTCCCGCGGCAACGCCGTCGGCCAATAATCTGCGCACAGCCTCGCGGCCACGCTCCCCGTAATCGAGCGTGCGCTCGTTGACCCACATCGCCACAAAACGATCCGCCAATTCAGGATCCATGTCTCTTGCGAATTGCATGGCATATTGCAGGGCATCTTCCCGATGGTCCAGGGAATAGTTGATGCTGTCGCGAAGATACTGCGAAACCTGTTTGGTAATAGCAGGCGAAAGATCACGCCGGATCGCATTACCACCCATCGGTAACGGCAGACCCGTTGTCTCGTGCCACCATTCACCGAGGTCGAGAATCTTGTGAAGACCCATGGCCTCATAGAAAAGCTGGCCTTCGTGGATGAGTAACCCCGCATCACAGCTGCCGCTTTCGACTGCCTCGATGATCTGATCGAAAGGCACAACTTCATAGCGAATATCGGGGCAGTAAATTCGAAGCGCAAGGAAGGCGCTGGTTAGCGTGCCAGGCACAGCGATCTTCAGGTTGGGAATCTCCGTGGGTGACGTGGGCTGTCGCGAAACCAGCACCGGGCCATAGTTGTCACCGATGGACGCTCCGTGCGGCAGCAGAGAATACTTATCGGCTACATAGGCGTAGGCGTGAAAACTGATGGCCGTTACTTCATAGGTGCCGCGCTTAGCCTCTTCATTGAGAGTCTGAATGTCTTGCAGCACGTGTTCAAACTGAATTTGTTTCGTGTCCAGCTTGTTTGTGGCCAGCGCATAAAACATGAAGGCGTCATCCGAATCCGGAGAGTGCGCCACCGTGATTGTTCTTTTTTCGGGTTTCGTTTTTGCGGAATGCATTTTAGACCTGAACTACTCGGCGAGTCTTTGTAGTACCCGGAACCAGCTCAAGCGAAACTCACGCTTGGTCGCTCCAGGCGATTGTAGAGAGTATCGCGCTCGACCGCCTCAAAGCCGGCCTCTTCGATCAACGCGATAATCTCGTTATTGCTCATCTTCACTTCGTTATTGCTTTCTACTGAATAACTCTCAGTAAGCTCGCCGCCTTCGGTGATTGTGCCATCGAGATCATTCGCTCCGTAATGCAAGGCGATCTGCGCCAGTCGTTTTCCCAGCATGACCCAATAGGCCTTGACATGATCAAAGTTGTCGAGCATCAATCGCGACACGGCGATCGTTTTCAGCGAGTCGACTCCGGAAGGGCCCGGCAAGTGCGCGAGCTGTGTATCCGGCGGGTAAAACGCGAGCGGAATAAAGCACTGGAAGCCACCCGATTTATCCTGTTGGTCGCGCAAGCGAATAAGATGGTCCACCCGATCTTCAATTGATTCAATGTGGCCGTACAGCATTGTGGCGTTGGTTCTGAGCCCAGCCGCATGCACCTTGCCCGACAGGTCCAACCAACGATCGGCATCGCATTTATGAGCGCATATCATCGAGCGCGTAGGCTCACGAAAAATTTCGGCGCCGCCGCCGGGACAGGAATCCAATCCCGCCTGAATCAATTGCTGAATCACTTCGGCGTCATCCATTTTGTAGAAATGGGCAAAGTGGTCCAGCTCAACCATCGTGAATGCCTTCAAATGCAACTGCGGATAATGGCTCTTAAGTGACGAAAGCAGTTCCGTGAAGTAGCTGAAGGGTAGTTTGGTGTTTAGGCCACCGGTTATGTGGAGTTCGGTGGCGCCCTCCCGCACGGCGCGACCGGCCAACGTCAGGCTTTCCTCGAGGTTGTGCGTATAAGCGCCGGGTTGCCGCGGCGTGCGATAAAAACCGCAGAATTTGCAGTCGGCATAGCAGATGTTGGTCGGATTCAGATGCCGGTTAACATTGAAGTAGGTGACGCGCCCATGCTTTTGTCGGCGGACAAGATCGGCGAGTTTCCCCAACGCCGGCAGGTCGTCCGTGGCAAATAGTGCAACCGCATCTGCGAATGAAAGACGATCGCCGGCGTTAACTTTGACGGCGATGTCAATGAGCTTTGGATCGTGTGAAAATTGCATGAAACTAGTTGAATCTCAGATGAATTAGTACTGCTCCACCAAACGTAATAAACAGAATCACGCTCACAAAAGCGTTCGTGGTAAAAAAGGCTGCGTTCAAACGGCTCAAATCATCGGCACGCACCAACGTATGTTGGTAGATCAACAAAACTCCGGTCATTACAACACCGACGAGCGCCAGCGGACCGAGTTGCACGTACCAGTATAGCGCAACCAATGCAGCGAATGCTCCCACGTGCAAGGCGCGCGCAATCCACAGCGACCGCACCACTCCGAATCGCGCCGGAATCGATCGTAGTCCCTCGCGGCGATCAATTTCGAAATCCTGGCAGGAGTAAAGGACATCGAAACCGGCCGTCCACAGGAGTACGACAAGGGACAAAAGCAGCGGTAGCGAACGATCTAATGTACCGCGAACCGCTATCCATGCTCCCGTCGGCGCGATCGCCAGGCACCAACCGAGCACGATGTGCGAAAGTAAGGTCCAACGCTTGGTGAACGAGTAAAGCAACACACTCGCAAGCGCTACAGGCGCCAGTAGCAATGTCAATCGATTCAACATCGCCGCAGCCACCAGAAAAATCGTCGCCGCCACAATTGTGAATGCCCAAACAAAACCAACTGACAGGAGGCCGGCCGGAATCGCTCTGCCTTGTGTGCGCGGGTTCCGCGCATCGAATTGGCGATCAGTAATGCGATTGAACGCCATCGCCGTCGAGCGGGCGCCGACCATCGCCATTGAGATCCAAAACACCTGCGAAATTGAAGGCAGCCCATTCGCCGCGAGCACCGCGCCGAGAAAAGCGAAGGGCAGTGCAAAAAGCGTATGCTCGATCTTGATCATATCGAGCGTGAGCCGGACATTTCGCAGGGTGGTTGACACTTAGACCCGCCTACTCGTCTTTTTCAGGAACCAATTCCTGAGACTGTTTCGTAATGCCCTTCCACCTGGTCGCGTCTGAGTGAGGCACGCCAAGGTGATCGAGAATGCGAAAGACCATATGTTCCACCAGTTCCTCAATAGTTTCCGGACGATGATAGAAACCAGGACTTGCGGGAATGATGTGGGCGCCGGCGCGGGCCAGGCGCAACATGTTTTCCAGATGAATAATGTTCAGCGGCGACTCTCTTGGCACCAACACCAGCCGCCGCCCTTCCTTGAGCGTCACATCCGCGGCGCGATGAATGAGATTGGTGCTAAGCCCGGACGCAATCGCGCCCAGCGTGCCCATGGAACACGGCACCACGACCATTCCCTCTTGTCGATGGGAACCGGACGCCGGTCTGGCCGCCAGGTTATCAAGTCGCTGCAACTGGATCAGTTTGGATTCGGGGGGCAGGCCGAGCCACTCGTTAATTCTGACGGCGTCACAGCCACGCAGATCTTCACCAAGCTCGACTCGGGCCACGGTTTCCGCCGACGCTGAGAGGATCAGGTTGATACGTTCCACGACGCCACTCGCTGCCAGGTGGACGAGTGTCCGGTACGCGTAGATCGAACCCGAGGCGCCGGTAATTGCTACTGTGAATTCCATCTTGACTGAATGACCGAATCTTACTTGGCAGCTTGAGCAATCGCAAGTGAGGTCCCGATAGGTAGCGAATGCAGACAGCTTGCGCCGGCGTTGAATGCCACTTAGGGATCGCAGACTAATAGTTTGCCTTACAAATTATTACCACTCTCGTGACATTCAGCGGCCATGCGCGGCATACTAAGCCCACATGGACCTAACAGAACTCGAACGACTGTTGTCAGCTTACAAACGTGGTGAGTTGGAAACCGACGACGCGGCCACCCAGATAAAGAACCTGCATTATGAAGACATTGGCTACGCGCGCGTCGATCATGCGAGGGCCACGCGCCAGGGATTTCCTGAAGTAGTGTTCGGCGCCGGCAAAACGCGCGCGCAGTTAGTAGGGATTGTCGAGCGGTTGGTGCAACGCTCTCCCAATGTTCTGGTCACGCACACTGACGAAGGAGCTTTTGGTGAAGTCCGAAACGTCGCCACCGATGCCGAGTGGCATGCCACCGCGCGCTTGATCAGAATTCAACGTGATCGAACCGAACTGGGAGTTGGCACGATTGCCGTAGTAACCGCGGGCACCAGCGATATTCCGATAGCTGAAGAAGCAGCCTTAACGGCTGAAGCGATGGGCAACAGAGTCCAGCGGATTTGGGACGTTGGCGTTGCCGGCATTCATCGGGTGCTGGCTGAGCGAGCTTTGCTTCAGGGCGCGCGGGTGATCATTGTCGCCGCCGGTATGGAAGGTGCGCTGCCGTCCGTGGTGGGTGGACTGGTGAGCGTGCCGGTTGTCGCGGTACCCACCAGTATCGGCTATGGCGCATCCTTTGGAGGCATCGCGGCTTTGCTGGGAATGCTCAATTCCTGTTCGTCGAATGTCACGGTTGTCAACATCGACAACGGCTTTGGCGCCGGCTTTGTTGCCAGTTTGATCAATCGCAAATGGGAGCCGAAAGGCACACAGACAGTTTAGTAGAATTCCAGTGACTGTTATTCCTTCGAGTTGAAACCTTGCGAACTTATTCCCCCGCACACTCGAAACCTGCGCGAGCCTCGCGCCTTACCAGCGCGGTGGCGCTACTCATCGCGATCTGTTCAGCCTCGTTGTTAGCGGGCTGCATCGCTCCCAGGCACGCACCCAATCTGGAGCGAATCTTTGCCTCAGCGCGCGGCAAAACCGGCAAGCGACCGGTGATTGTTATTCCTGGCGTCCTTGGCACTCAGCTGATCAATTCAAAGACCGGCGAAGTAGTCTGGCCCTCCGTGCTTCGTTCGAGCGATGATCGATCCAATTTGCCAATGACCCCGGACCTCGCCAATAACCGCGATGATGTCGTGGCCACAAAAATTGTTGAGACTGTTCGTCTGGCCCGCCTCCTGCCCGAGGTGTACGTGTATCGAGATCTGCTCGAGTCGCTGAGAAAGTTCGGTGGCTACCGTGAAGGCGATTGGAACAATCCCGGGGAAGTCGGAGACCGGGATACTTTTTATGTTTTTGCCTACGATTTCCGGCGTGACAATGTCGAGAATGCGCGCTTGTTCAGCACTCGTCTGCGGCAACTCAAAGAGAAGCTGCATCGGCCCGACTTGCGTTTCAATGTGCTGGGGCATTCGATGGGTGGGTTGATTGCCCGCTATGCAGCTATGTACGGCGACATGGACCTTCCCAATGATGGCAGCCAGCCTAAACCGAACTGGGCGGGCGCCGCCGACATCAACAAAATAATCATGCTGGGAGTACCTAACGAAGGATCGGCCGACGCTTTTACGACGCTGATTGAGGGATATTCAATAACCGAAGGATTACGCCAGCGCATTCCTCTGCTTAACAGATTGACCGCCGAAGAGTCGATAACGGCGCCTGCGATATTTCAGCTCTTGCCACACAGCAATGTGGTCAAGTTCCTTGACGAGAATCTGCAACCATTGGCCATTGACCTCTATGATCCTGAAACCTGGAAGCGTTACGGTTGGTCGCCGGTTAATGATCCTCAGTACCGGCGCCGCTATGAAACCGCAGGGTTGAATAGTGAAGGTGCTCACTCGCGCAAGCGATCTCTCGAAGATCTCGATGGATATCTGGTGGCCGTGCTGCGGCGCGCCAAACTGTTCCACGCTGCCCTGGATTCGCCACCGGGAGACGATGCGCCAGTGATGCTATTGGCAATTGGTGGAGACTGTGAAGAAACACTGAACGCGCCGATCATCCTGCGGGACATAAAACAAAATCGTTGGTTAACACTTACCCGTCCGCGCGACTATCGCACCTCAACCGGCCAGCGCATCACCCGACGACAGGCAACAGAAGCGATGTATGCGCCCGGTGACGGACGCGTTACGCGGCGGTCATTGTTGGGAGAAGACCTGGCGGGCAGCCGCCGCACCGGTGCTATGTTTGATACGCCGCTGCCGCTTACTTACGCAATTTTTGGCTGCGACCTGCATGGCGCGCTCCAGAAGAACAAGATCCTCGCAGACAACGCGCTGACAGCGCTGGTAAACGAGGCGATGAAATGACATCAGGAAGGTCTTTGGTCTTGGGTCTTTGGTATTAGTCATTCATCTTGCCCCAGGGATGATTTCAACCCATCGAGGCTCGATAGCCAAGCCAAAAGGAACGAAGAACGAAGTACCAAAACCAAAACCAAAGACCAAAGACCAAAGACCAAAGACCTTCTCTCAAGGGTTGATCAACTGGTCCAACTTCTCGGCCCAATCCTGATCAATGTTTTGGAGGATGTTGTATTGCTCGATGGCGGCGTTTCGATTGCCCATGGCGAGCAGGCATTTCCCCAGATTGTAATAAGCACGGCCGGAATCAGGTTTGAGGCGAATGGCTTGCCTGAAAGCCTCGAGTGCTTCATTCAATTTGCCCAGCTCAAGATATGCCTCGCCCAGATTGTTGGGCGCGCTGGCGTTGCCGGGCTTTAAGACTGATAACTGTTTGAAAACCTCGACCGCTTCCGCGTATTTTTTGGATCGCAGATAGCGCGCCCCCAGCCTCTCGTAGGCGCTGGTATAGTCCGGTTTCAACTTTATCGCCTGCTTGTACGCCTGGATCTCTTCTTCGGGCTTGGCCCAATCGCGATAGGTCAATCCTAATGCGTAGTAGGCGTCGGCAGCGTTGTAAGGCTCCAGCTTGATGGCCTGGCGGTAAGCATCGGCGGACTCTTTGTAAAGTTTCAAATAGAAAGAGGCGAGACCGATGTTGAAAAAGGATTCGGCTGAGGGGCGAAGCGCAACTGCTCTCTTCGATGCGTCGATGGCCTCGGTGTGATGGCCCAGCTTCTCGTTGCAAAAGCCCGCCTGCGCCCACGCTTCGGCATAGTTGCTGTCGGAGTCGACGGCCTTTTCGAAGTAAGGCAACGCTTTTTCACAATCGTCCTTTGATAAAAAGCTGAGTCCGTCGCGAAAGAACTGCACTGCGCGGGCGCGCTTGTTGCGACCGCTCGCAGCGACCAGATCCCCGAGCGAAGTCAACGTGCCCGTTTGCAACTGCGAGATCCTCTCCGACGGGATCGCAAAATTGATGCTCTGTCCACCGGTGATTTGCAAAGTGGCGACGCCCAGTACCTGACCCTGCATGTTCACTACCGGGCTGCCGCTCGAGCCCGGAGAGATTGGGGCGGTGATTTGAATGATTCGTCCGAAGGTCGGTATGTCGCGCACGGCCGAGACGATCCCGTTGGTGACGCTCCCTTCCAAACCAAAAGGATTGCCGATGACCACCACACTTTCGCCTTCCTGTGGCGAAGTTCGTTCCAGCGAAAGGGGACGAATAACGCCCGCCGGCGCATCGATCTTCAAGAGGGCCAGGTCGCCCTCAGCATCGACAGCCAAAACACCCTTGACGGGATAGATGGTCCCGGTCGAGGAATGCACCTCGGCGCGGTACGCGTTTTCAATCACATGGCGATTGGTGACTACGCGATCGGTATCGATGAAAAAACCGCTGCCGCGTGAAAGGGCCTCGCCATGACTGTCAAAGGTTTGGATGGCGACCGCGGAAGGTTTGATGCGTCGTACCAGATCCGGGAGCGCGTCCTGTGGAGTTGCGCGTGGGGAAGCGAAACTGGAAAACATGACGCAAAGAATGAGTGCGAGCAATCTATTGCGAACATGCGGTTTTTTAAAAGCTGGGTACATATTTGTATCGCAAGCCGCCCGCTTGCGAACGCCACGCAAACTAACAGTTTGCGTTACAACAGTCTTCCTATCCGCCACTAAAACTCTTGTTTGACTCATCGAACAGCTCTTTCGTGGATCGATGCGAGCCAAATACGAAAACTCCCGTTTCCGAACTGAAGTATTCGATGCGGTTGGCGATCGTGAAGGAGAACCACGAGACTGCGCCGTTGGGAAAGGGAGATTTTCCAATCCAATTGATCGCGGACACTGCCGGTGCGAACTGCATGTTGACCGGAGCCCCGGAATTCGTTTCGCCGAGAAAAAGAACGCTTCCCGGAGCCAAAACCAGGATGCCCGCGCCTTCCCAGGGAAAGATCTTGAACCAGGAATCGTATCTTGGCTGCGAGGCATACCGCGCCGGAAGCCAGGGCCGATTGTCTACCAGTTCACGATGAGTCGTGAGCATCCTTTCCCGGATCCGTTTTCGTTTGCTGCTTTGAAAGACGACATAGCCGAAGAACAAGGCGAACGGAACGAGGATCAGCGCCAGGCAGATAAGCAGGATGACAATTAAGAGAATTCCCTGGGCGGTGTCGTTATTCATGATGTTCTGTGCGTCCGTCTGGCGAGCCCCGGGCTATGATGCGGCTTCGCCGCCCGATGTGTGGAAAGGCTCGCCTTTCCAGACGGGCTCAAGACATTGGAGGCTCCGCCTCCGCTCTGTTGTGCGAGGCGCAGCCTCTCACTTTCTTAAGAACAAGATCGATGGAAAGGCACAGCCTTTCCGCACATCAGGCGGCGGAGCCGCAAGTAAGGAGCCTTCCATCACAATGCCGCCAGCGCCAATGCCTGCACTCGCGAAACGACTTCGCTTAGTTTGACGTCTTCATTCTGTTTGGTTTGACGATCAAACAGTTCGACGATGCCGTCGGAAATTTTCTTACCCAGCGTAATGCGATAGGGGATGCCAATTAAGTCAGCATCTTTGAATTTTACTCCCGCGCGTTCGTCGCGATCGTCGAGCAGGACATCAAGCCCGGCGCGCTGCAACTCTTTGTAGAGTTTCTCGCCGGCTTCGCGCAAATCTTCCTGCTTCATGTTGGTGATGGTGACGACCACATCAAAAGGCGCGATTGCTCGTGGCCAGACGATGCCGTTGTCATCATTGTTCTGTTCAACTGCCGCGGTGATGATGCGTTCAACGCCAATCCCGTAACTACCCATGACGATCGGCACTGGCTTGCCATCCTTGTTAAGCACCGTCGCGCCCATCGACTTGGAATACTTAGTGCCGAGTTTGAAAATGTGGCCAATCTCCATCGCTTTGTAGACTTCCAGCACGCCTGTTTTGCAACGAGCGCACGTTTCGCCGGCAGTCACCGTGCGCAAGTCGACAAACTTATCGATATCAGCGTCCCGCTCAACATCGACACCTCGCTTGTGGACGTCGTCCTCGTTAGCCCCAGTCGTCATGTTGCGCCGGCCTTTGAGAGCCTCATCGGCAATAATGTGGACTTCAGGATACTTCCAGATCTCTACATCCTTATCCCCTTGTTTAATCCATCTAGTGGCTCGTGTGGTGATTCTTGTTCTTGCCCCCACTGGTCCGAGGCTGCCGGGGCCGGCACCTAATATCTCGCGTATCTCTTCCGGGCGAGCTGGACGCACTTCGGCACCCCCGAAGGCATCCATGAGTTTCGTATCGTGCAACTGGTGATCGCCTCTCAGCAGAACAAGTATTGGAGTTGTCGGTACGTTTCCCCAACCTTTTTCTCCCGGCATATAGACGAGCGTTTTAATTTGACGGTTACCCGGAGCGCCGCCTGGAAATGTTGTTAGGTCTTCGATCGTGCGCACGCCCGGAGTAGGGAAATTCTCCGGCGCCTCCGGTCCACCGTCATCATTCGGGTGGGTTGGTTCCGAAATAGCCTTCTCAAGATTTGCTGCGTAACCACAGTTCGCACAGGTCGCGATCAGATCTTCGCCCGCTTCTGTTCTGGCCACAAATTCATTGGATTCGGCGCCCCCCATCGCTCCGGAAGATGCCTCAACCATCACGTATTTCAAACCGCAGCGATCGAAGATACGCTTGTAGGCTTCGCGTTGATCTGCGAAGGAGCGATCAAGACCAGCATTATCGACATCGAAGGTGTATGCGTCCTTCATGATGAAAGTACGCAAACGCATCAGCCCGGATTTTGGCCGTGCTTCATCCCGAAACTTGACTTGAATTTGGTACCAGACTTGAGGCAGTTGCTTGTAAGAGCGCAGTTCATTACGGGCGATCGACGTAAAGACCTCTTCATGGGTCATGCCCAGACACATCTCAGCCTGCTTGCGATCCGTAAGACGAAACATATCAGGGCCTATCGCGTCCCAACGGCCTGACTCTTTCCAGATTTCGGCCGGGTGCAAAGCCGGCAGAAAAAATTCCTGGCCGCCAATGTGGTTCATTTCCTCACGCAGAATTTGCATGACCTTGAGCGCGATGCGTTGGCCCAGCGGCAGGAAAGAGTAGATGCCGGCGGAAAGCTGGCGCACCACGCCGGCGCGCAGCAGCAGTTTGTGCGAGATGACTTCGGCGTCAGCCGGATCTTCCCGCAGCGTAGGAATAAAGTATTGTGACCAGCGCATAAGTTAGTTGCCTTAATTCGCGATTGAAATGAACAATGAAAACATTCTGGCCTAAGGCAACGTCGCAACGCAACTTTGGACTGCGGCGGCAGAGCCAAAGTCCGACAAACTTCAGTTTGTCGATTATTCGCGTAAACACTGCCTTGGTCAGGCAACCACAAACTTGAAGTTTGTCGAACTTTGAGCGCGCAGGCCCCACACCAAATAGGGGGCCCGCCCTACCTGATTCGCGGCCGCCTGATGTACCATCGAAACCTGCAATAGGTTCAACGACAAAGTTCTAACAACACAGCACGAGGACTACTTTGATGACTGATCTCAGAAACGCAACCCTTGCCGAAGTCGATCCGATAATTGCTACTGCTATTGACAACGAGGTTGCTCGCCAGGCGAATGGTCTTGAGCTAATCGCCTCTGAAAACTTTGTCAGCGAAGCAGTGTTGGAAGCGGCCGGCTCGGTCTTTACAAATAAATATGCCGAAGGATATCCGGGGAAGCGTTATTACGGCGGCTGTGAATGGACCGATGTGGTTGAGCAGACCGCCATCGATCGCGCGAAGGAATTATTTGGCGCCGATCATGCCAACGTTCAACCGCACAGCGGCGCCCAGGCGAATATGACGGTCTATCTGGCGGCGATTCAATATGGCGACACAATTCTCGGCATGAACCTTTCGCACGGCGGGCATCTGACGCATGGCCATCCGATGAATTTTTCGGGCATCAGTTATAAGGTCGCTGATTACGGCGTCTCACGCGAAACGGAAACGATTGACTATGACGAACTGCAACGCATCGCCGAAGAGCACAAGCCGAAATTGATCGTCTGTGGGGCGTCCGCCTATCCGAGGATTATTGATTTCAATCGCATCGGTGAAATTGCCAGGGGCATTGGCGCGCGCATGTTTGCCGATATTGCGCATATCGCTGGACCGATTGCCGCCGGTTTGCATCCTTCGCCCGTGCCGGTGGCGGACTATGTGACCACCACGACGCACAAGACTCTGCGGGGGCCACGCGGCGGATTGATTCTATGTAAAGAGGAACATGCGAAAGAGATCGACCGGAAACTTTTCCCTGGCGTTCAGGGGGGGCCGTTGGTCCATATCATCGCGGCCAAGGCCGTGGCCTTTGGAGAAGCCCTGCGTGCAGACTTCAAAGAATATCAGCGCCAAGTGCTGGCCAACGCGAAGGCCCTGGCGAGCGAACTTCAGAAAGATGGTTTGCGGCTTGTTTCCGGCGGTACAGACAACCATCTAATGCTCGTTGACGTCTGGATGGATGGCAAAGGAACTACAGGCAAGGCGGCGGAGAAGGCGCTGGAGGCAGCCAACATCACGGTAAACAAGAACACGATTCCGTTTGATCAGAATAAACCGTTTGTCGCCTCGGGCCTGCGCATCGGCACGCCGGCAGTGACCACACGCGGCATGAAAGAACCTGAGATGCAGGAGATCGGCCGGTTGATCGCGGAAGTCATTCAGGCGCCGGAATCCGAAGACGTACGCCGCAAAGTGGCGCAGGGCGTCGCTGAGTTGACCGCAAAATTCCCTCTGTACGCAAAGCGAATGAAGACGCAGCAGCCCGAAGCGATGGGCGCAGATTAGTCATGGCAGGGGCGTCCCGCCCGTGAACGTGCACGGGATTCAGGTTCAGGGAGAGCTGAATGTTGGCGAGGACCACATGGACAGGATGCCCATGCCACGTGATTCACAAAACGAGGGAACCGCAACGATGACGCCAAAAATCCCAATCCTCATGGTCATCATGCTGGCGCTTATTTTCATCGTGCCCGCCGGACAAAGTAAGGACGGCCCTCAATTAAGACCAGTCTACGTTCACGGTCGCTGGGGCTACTCCAATCCAGGCGGCAAGATGGCAATTGAGGCGCGGTTTGATGCAGCGCTTCCGTTTACGGACGGACTCGCGCGCGTTGGTGTCGTTGATGAAGAGCTGCCTGAGATCGACGGGCGCCCAAATATTCTCTGGGGCTACATCGATGAAAACGGACGCGTACTTGTCGAACTTCGTTACAACGCCCTGCGTGATTTCTCCGAAGGTTTAGCGGCCGCCGCCGTGCTCGCTAAAGAAGGCTCTAACAGCGCAGTTTACTTGCGCCATGAGTCGCTGGATCATCTACGATGGGGCTATGTGGATCGCGAAGGGCACGTCGTGATTCCGACGCAGTACTTCGCCGCCGGAGACTTTTCGGAAGGCCTGGTGCAGGTGAATGTAGGTGGCGCAAAAGAATCGCAATGCGGCCATCTCGGCAACTTCGGCTACATCGACAAGACAGGAGCGTTCCTTATCAAACCGCAATTCTCAATGGCCTCGCCCTTTAAGGCCGGTCAAGCGGGCGTTTCGGTTGGGTACACGGAGTATATGGGAAGATGCCTTTGTTGTGGTCCGCGTTTCGTTGGCAAACACGGCCATGTTAATCGAAAAGGAGAGTTCGTACTGGAAAGAACTTCCAGCGGTGACGATCCGGAGGGACCGCGATGATGAGAGCTAGAGTTTCGCTCGGCTTATGTCTAATTGTGATCTTGTTTCTCCCGGTCGTCGCGCAAGATCTAAAAAGCCATGCGGGTTTTCATCCCGTGCGGGACGCAAACGGGAGATGGGGCTTCATCGATCGCACCGGCCGCTTGCGCATAGCTCCGCGATACGACACGGCGAATGAGTTTTCCGACGGTGTCGCCTATGTCTTCTATTGGGAAGGCGAGAAGAGGATTAACGGTATTGTTGATACGAGTGGAAAATTTACTCGACTGGAAACAAACGATTATGAAGTGTCCTTTCATGATGGCCTGGCCAGGTTTCAAAGTCCCGGAGGGCTGGATCGAAAGTTTGGCTACATGGACAAGAATGGCAGGATTGTAATCGAGCCGCAGTTTTCCTACGCCGGAGATTTTTCTGAGGGACGGGCCTGGATCGAAGTGCTCAAGGACCGCGAATGGCTTTACGGATTCATTGATAAAACAGGAAAGATCGTCGTGGCTCCGCAATTCACGCAACAGCCGGGCGACTTTCGTGAAGGGGTGGCGAAAGCGCAGGGGCTGTATGGTCTCGGCTTTATTGACCGCAACGGCAAGTTCGTGATTTCCGCGAAGCTGCAGCAGGTAGATTGGTCGTTTGCCGAAGGTCTGGTGGCGGCGGTGTATCAGGGCGAATCTCCCCGCGGAGTCTACCTGGATCGCGCCGGTCAGGTTGCGTTTGAGATACCACTCTGGCAGCAACGCACGGCGCGGCAGCGCGAGATGGCAGAGTACCGTTGGCACCTGGTTGCGCCTTTCTCGGAAGGCCTGGCGCCCGTCCAGTCATTCAACAAGGTTGGCTTCATCAACAAGTCAGCACAAGTCGTCATTGAACCATTGTTTCGCGATACCAATGGCTTCTGTGAAGGCCTGGCCGGTGTGAAGATTATCGGCAGCGACGGCAACTATGTGTGGGGATTCATCGACCGGACAGGGAAATTCGTAATAGACGCGCAGTTCAGGGAAGTGAAACCATTCGCAGGCGGACTGGCGCACGTTGTCACGCTCGACGACACACAGCAGTTGATCGATAGCAGCGGCAAAGTCATTTGGCAGAAAGCGAAGTAGGACCACGATGGATCTGTAACCATTCGCGGCAAGGAAGCTCGTCGCGGACTGTAATCGAGATCGAGCTGATCTCAATTGGATCATCGCGCGTATCCTGTTAATGTTCGAATCGTTATCCATCTCGCTCGCGAATTTATAGCTTCTCACGAGACTCAGCCGCGTTAACGCGGCTTGCCCGCCAGGGTTACTAGACCAGCCGTTTTAAGGCTGCGGTATGACTTTCATTGCGTGCTTTGCGTCTTTGCGTGAAATTCTTCGTCACCCTTGAAGATCCTTCCGCAAAGACGTTGAGCACACAACGGAGTCTTGTCAGTCTGAAGCGTAGTCTCGCTGGTAACGTTCCGGGACGCTGCGCGAACGCGGCTGGGTCGTTGGTGATGCATGATTGAGCAAGTCCACGTGATTTCATGAACAAAGTTTTTGGTCCAGACGGCCTAATCGCCGGCGCACATGCAGATTACGAATACCGGCCCGGCCAGATTCAAATGGCGGAGGCTGTGATGCGCGCGTTTGACGATCGGCACCACCTTATTGTCGAAGCGGGAACCGGCACGGGGAAGACGCTTGCTTACCTGGTGCCGGCCGTGGCCGCTGCGCTCGGCGGACGTGGCCGCGTGATCGTCTCAACCGGCACCAAGAACCTGCAGGAACAATTGATGGAGAAAGACATTCCCTTTCTTCAGAGCATTCTGCCAAAGAAATTCAAAGCCACTTACATGAAAGGCCGCAACAACTATCTTTGCCTGCAGCGGTTTCATCGTTCAGGCGACTCTCCGGTTCTGAACGGCCTGGATGAGATGGATTACTTTGATGAAGTAACGCATTGGGTGAAGGGAACTGAGACCGGCGATCGTGCCGAGCTGTCGAATCTGCCCGAGAACCTTTCATTCTGGCGTCACATCGATGCTCGCTCAGAGACCTGCTCGGGGCAAAAGTGTCCGGACTTTGATCCCTGCTTCATCACCCGCATGCGCGACCGTGCCACGCAGGCGGACATCGTCGTCGTCAATCATCACTTGTTCTTTGCGGATCTGGCCCTGCGCGACAGTGCCTACGGTCGAGTGTTGCCGGATTACAGCGCGGTGATTCTGGACGAGGCCCATCTGATCGAGGACGTTGCTTCCGAATATTTTGGCGCGCAGGTTTCTAATTATCAAGTCGACGACCTGGTCCGTGACGTCAGCAATGTGAAGTTTGAAAACGCCGAAGTAGACCGCGAAGTGACAAAGACTTCCGCGCGCCTGATGCAGTTTGCCGATCGTTTTTGGATGGGTTTTCGCGAAGGACGTGGTGAAGAAGCCAGGTTCCCGCTGGTGCCCGGCACTTTCGCCAAAAGAAATTTTGAGGGTGAAATGCAGGCCACGCCTCTGGGCGACGCGTACGTGGCGCTGGAAGGATCGCTGGCGCGTCTGGAGACAACGCTGGACGCGTTGCAGGAAAAGCCCGCCGACGTCGAGAACCTGGTCCGTCGCGTGCGGCAGATTCGTTTTGATTTACAGTTCGTAGTCACCGGTACAGACAAAAAGTTTGTCTACTGGCTCGAACGGCGCGGGCGCGGCGTTTTTCTGCGCGCTTCACCGATAGACGTTTCGGGTCTCTTGCAGGACAAACTTTTCGATACGGTGCCGACCGTCGTGTTGACTTCCGCAACACTGTCCAGCGCCGGCAGTTTTGCCTTTATCAAAGATCGGCTGGGCTTGCAGCAGGCCAAGGGTCTGATCGCGGAATCGACTTTCGATTATCAATCTCAGGCGCTGCTCTACTTGCCTTCGAGCATGCCTGATCCGCGTTCGCCACAATGGGCGGCGGCAGCGGCCGCGGAGGTAATCAGGATCGTCCGTGCCACCGAGGGCCGGGCCTTTGTCTTATCGACCAGCACCGCAGGCATGCAGTCGCTTTACGACCTGGCTTCGATTCATCTTGATTACCCGTGTTTGGTGCAGGGCAGTGCTTCCAAAAGCCAATTGCTGAAGACCTTTCGCGAAACACCCAACGCGGTGTTGTTTGCGACTTCCAGTTTTTGGCAAGGCGTTGATGTGCGCGGAGAGCAATTGTCTTGTGTGATTATCGATAAGCTGCCCTTTGCGGTGCCGACGGATCCGATCGTGGCCGCGCGCCAGCGCTACATTGAAGAGAACGAAGGGTCGAGTTTCTTTGAATACAGCGTGCCGCAGGCAGTCATTACTTTGAAGCAGGGGCTGGGACGTTTGATCCGCAGCACCACCGATCGCGGAGTGCTGGCTGTGCTGGATCCGCGACTGCGAACGAAGAGTTACGGACGAACCTTCCTGCAGAGTTTGCCGCCGTGTCGCGTGACTTCGAATATTGATGAGCTGGCGCTGGTATTCGAAACAGCCGCGGTAGTGAGATGAGTTCGGTTAAGAACGAGCCGCAACCCACTACTGCACGATTTCCTCTACACATCCTTTGCGTTTAAGTGCGATTGAACTTTAGACTACCGCATGCCCGGAACATTTGAAGTCATGATCGAACGCAACTTCTCGAGCGCGCACCAACTGCGTGGCTATAAAGGGAAGTGCGAAAACCTGCACGGTCACAATTACAAGATCGAAATTTATGCTCGCGGCAACGAGCTTGACAACATCGGGCTGCTGGTCGATTTTGTGGAATTAAAGGCGGCCGCGGACGAGATTGTGCTGTACCTGGATCACCGCAACATCAACGAACTCCCGCCGTTTGATGAACTACAGCCTTCCGCCGAGAACCTGGCCAGGTACATTCTGGAACGCGTCGCCAAACGCGTGGATGACGACCGCGTAAAGATTTACAAAGTGCGCTGCTTTGAAACGCCAACCAGCGTTGCGACCTACGCCGTGGATTGACAGTGCGTTCAGAGTACCGACTTCAGTCGGGCTTTCCTCATGGTGCGCAAAAGCCCGACTGAAGTCGGTACTCTGAACGCCTGCAACCTCTAGTCTTCCGGCTGGGGCATTAAACCTTGGACAAAGATCGGCTGCGGCGTATCAGAGATTTCTTCGGCAACTTTTGTCGTCTGCGCCTTTGCGGGGCTGCTCATGAATGGCCGTTCGCAGAATTGATAGAAGATCCAGGCGAACGCAACTGTCGCCGGGGTTACTATGAAAAGCGCATTGACCAGGTTGGGCCCGTGCGGAAAACTGAAGCGCCACGACTCCATGATAACGAGATTGTGGGTAAGATACAGCGAGTAAGAAAACACTCCCAGTCCGGCCATTAATTTGACGAGGCGTGGTGTGCCGATGCTGCCGATGGCCGCGCGCCATCTTCGTTCCGCTGCAAACGCTCGATTCACGATGATAAAAAATGCGACTCCCCACGCGGGATGAAGTATCAACCAACAGAAGCGATGGATTAATCCATCTTTATTCGTAACGGGAAAGACTTGCGAAATCCCCGCCGCAAATATCAGGAAGCCCGCGGCTACCAATAAATTGCTGCACCAGCGGGGCAGTTTGATCAATCCAAAGGCCGCCTCAACACTCACAGCGCCCAGCGCCCATGTTAACCAGTGCGATGCGGCTGCCTCCGGCACGGGAACTCCAACGCCCCAAACCACCCACACGCCATGGCTGAAAAAAAACCAGCCGACACGGGCGGCAGCGCACACCAGCAGTGTTGGCCCCCAGCCCCAGCGCCGGCGCAAAAACAGCAGCAGAAAATACGCCAGGTAAAGCTGTTCTTCAATTGCCAGAGTCCAGAACACGCTGTTGATGCTGTACGCCGTTTTCGGATCGAGATTGTGCAGCATGAACAGATGCATAGTAACGTCATAAATCAACGTGCCGGTAACCTTGAGGCCGGTCGACAGCGCGCTCATCACCAAATAGAGCGTCAGTGCAATTAGATAAGCGGGATAGAGGCGCCGGATGCGGCGTTTCCAGAACGAGCCGAAGCGAAGCTCGTGCGGCTTGTCGCTGGAACGTGCTTTGGCCCATTGCAGGTGAATGCAAAATCCTGAGATTACAAAAAACAGAAAAACCCAGACGTAGCCAAACGAGGTGAGGGAATGAAGGAAGAGCAGCGGCCAGCGCAAAAAATTCTGCGGTACACCATCGCGGGTTACGTCGACAGTGTGATACAGCACGACGCCCAGCGCTGCCAGACCACGCAAGGCGTCAATGCCGGCCAGGCGCCCGCCGCTCCACGATTCGGATCTGCTGGGGTTCATTCGAATACTTCTTGCCCTGGGACCGCACGCATCCTGCGCGTAGAACGTTTCCCGGCAGGCCTTGACATCGCAGGAGGTAATCTTCCACACCTGCGGCACGCTTGAAAGCGTGCAGTCCCAGGTTACGCCGAAACCAGCGTTCCGACATCAATATTGTATTTTTTGATCTTGCTGTAGAGGCGCGGGCGGTAGATGCCCAGCAGATTCGCGGCTGCCTGCTTGTTGCCACCCGTTCTTTGCAGGGTCCTCTCGATTACCAGCTTTTCGACGTCTTCCAAAGTCATATTTGGTGGCACGTCCCAGGCCGCGGCCGCTGCACCCTCGGGCAGTGTGCCATTCTCAAAAGGAAGATCAAACGGTTCGATCCTGGTCCCTTTGGCCAACAGCACCGCCCGCTCGAGCACATTTTGCAATTCGCGCACGTTACCCGGCCACCCGTGAGCAAACAAACGCTGATAAGCGGCTTGCGAAACCCCGGTGATGGGGCGGTCATACTTCTTCGCGTACATCTTCAAAAAGTGCTCGGTAAGGAGCTGAATGTCTTCGCTGCGTTCTCGCAGGGGCGGCACGTGAATAGTGATGGTCGAGATGCGATAGAAGAGATCGTCGCGCAACAGGCCTTCTCGAATCGCATCAGCGGGCAAACGGTTTGTAGAACAGATCAAGCGAAAGTCGACCGAGTAAGTCTTTTCAGATCCGATTTTTCGATAACTTCTTTCCTGCAGGACCCGCAGTAATTTGGGTTGTAGCTCGACAGGCATTTCCGCTATTTCATCCAGCAGCAGCGAGCCGCCGGCCGCATGTTGCACCAGACCTTCCTTGTCTGCGTGTGCTCCGGTGAACGCGCCTTTGGTGTGTCCAAAAAGTTCGGATTCGATAAGTTCCTTCGGCAGCGCCGCGCAGTTTACCTTGATAAAAGTTTTCTTTGAGCGCAGCGAATTGTAATGAATAGCATTGGCGATGAGTTCCTTGCCGGTTCCGGATTCGCCTACGATCAGCACATTAGCGTCCGACTTCGCGACGGACTCGATCGTTTCATAAATAGTTTGCATCTGCTTTGAAGAGCCGATGATGTTGAAGTATTCCGAGCGAGTCGACAACTGTCGTCGCATACTCACCGCTTCGGCAACCAGTTCACGGCGCTCCAGCGCTTTGTCAACCAGCGGTTGGAGTTCTTCGAAATCAAATGGTTTCTCGACAAAATAAAACGCGCCGGCCTTGGTGGCGTCGACAGCTCGCTGCACCGAACCATAACCGGTGACCACGATGACTTCGGTATTCGGACGCGCATCTTTCATGTGGCGCATCACTTCCAATCCGTCCATGTCGGGCAGTTGCAGATCGCAAATTGCCAGGTGATGACCGCCCTGATCAAAGCGCTCAATCGCTTCTGCTCCCGTGGCGGCTGTGTCTACTGAATAGCCTTCCGCGACGAGATGTTTGCGCAATGAGTCCGCGATCATAGCCTCGTCATCGACGATGAGAATTCGCACATCCTTGTTCTCCACCTTTCTCTCCTCCCTTAAGACAACTGAACTCGTGTTGCTCATAAGACTTTCTCTTTGTACGTTAGTGTACGCACAGAACACGATCTACTTCCGTGTCGGCTCTGTTCCGAATTCCAAATTAAGGCGTCAGCGGCAAACGAACACGCAGCATTTGGTCCCGATACTCGGCTGAGCCGCTGTGCGCTTCGACAATCTTTGCGGCTAACGACATCCTGATCGCTTCGCTGCCACTAAACGAGCTGAACGGATCACCATTATTAAAATTTACTGGTCCCCATTCGAGTGTGCCGGTTGGTCCGCCGGCCACAACTTCGCGCTTGAGAGTAACCTTCAAGGGCTCCGGGTTGTCCCTGCTAATCGTCTTCCAGGCGCCAATTGAAATGGCTTTAAAAGCATCCGTCAAAGCGGTCGCGTCAAATTCGCCTAACAGCGCGACCGGCTCTGCGTCCACTTCCAGCCGGCACATCGAATCTCCAGAAGCCGGTTCCAGGCAATTAGTGGCAACCCCGCGCATGATCTTTTGTAGATCAACGCCCGGATTCCTACTGAGCGTCAGGGGTCTACCGTACTGTACCAGCACATTCAGATCATTCGCCGCGCGATCCAGTCCGCCGATTAGCTTGGCCACGGTTTCCTGCAGCTCTTCGGGCTGTTCGGTCTGCTCCATTCGCTTGCGCAAGTATGTGGCATAAAGTTTGAGACCGTTAAGTTGGTTTTTGATGTCGTGGATGATTTGCAGAGAGGCTCGCCCCAGATTTTGAAGCGTAACGCCATCGCGATCTTCTGATAATAAGGGCTTCATTAGCGCTTTGACCTTTTGGCGGCTCAAACTCGACGACGGCATTGAAACGACAGACGACATCAGGGTGTACGGATTAGACCCGGTCTCTTTAGTTCGTTGTGTCGCGTTTCGGTGCGAATGTTAGCAAAAAAGCGCTGCGTCTTCTAGTGATACACAGCGTTGAGTGCGGGAGGTGATTATTTTGCAGGCGGCGGTTCAATTTGGCGGTCAGAGGTCAAATGAAATGGAAAGGCGACTCAAGCGACCGAGGGTCCTACTGGTTGAAGACTCTGAAGACAATCGCGTGATGATGAAGCGACTTTTGGAAATGAGCGGCTATGAGGTCATGGAGGCGGTCAATGGCGAGCAAGCCGTGGAATCAGCGCAAACTACGCGACCCGACCTAATCCTCATGGATTTGAGTCTGCCCAAGATCGATGGTCTGGCGGCGACTCGCTATATTCGGCGCCTGCCGGCCTTGCAGCGAGTTCCGATCGTTGTTGTGTCCGCCCACGACACGGCGGACTTTCACGCAGAGGCGTTAGCCTCAGGCTGTAACGAGTACGTTACCAAACCGATCGACTTCGGTCAGTTGGAGCTTCTTCTCAAACGACTCGCACCCAAATCTTGATTTCGATGACGCCATAACCGGTAAGCGGAACCTTTCGAGCAAACCGAGTGTCTAACCCAGCGTGCCTCGAGGAAGCCACCCAATCCGACGACGAACATTGCAAATCTCAGGGAGCGAATTTAGAATCTCCGTCATTCATGGTTGCCACTGAACGCGACATTGCAGATCGAGACTCTCGGCGCAACATAGTGATTGTCGTGGCGATAATCGCGGCCATCGCGATTGCCGGTCTCTTCTACGTCTTGATGCGCGCGGGCAAGAATGATAGCGGTCCGCCAACTCGCCTGACGGACGCAATCCGTCCCGGCTCGCCTGAGTGGGACAAATACAGCAAGCTGATCGCCCTGGACGAGCCCGAAGCAGATGAAGCAGGACGAGCGCTGGGCGACATAGTTATGACCCTCCATACAACTGCGCGGAACTTTACCGGGCGATCAATCACGGGACTCGAAATAAGAGCAGCCGTAGTGGATCATCAGGGGAACGCAGTCAGGGAGAGATACATTCTCGTTGTGCCGGGCCGTGAGCCTGAGCTGGGACCGAATAAGACCCTGCCCGTAAATGTGGTGCTTGACGGGATGACTGAAACCACCGACCGCGCAAACATCAAGATGGAAGTGACGGGGTTTAAGCTGAGGTAGTAGCACAGACTTCATCTGTGTCGCATTGGGCACTGGGCTGTTTAGCGAAATCAAACGCGCGCAGACCGAGGTCGCGTTACTTGTCATCCATAAACAGTTCTTCCAGCGATTGCCTTACAGGCTGAACCGAAACCAGTTTTCCACCCGCCTTGCGTAACGCGTTGAGCACTGAATCCACTTCGCTCTCATCCTGAACCTGAATTCGCAAACCGCCGGCGGCGACGGCCAGTGCCACTCGTTCACTGTTCGGCATAAGACTCTTGAAGGTTTCGACGTTCAATGCCGTGGCGATGATTTCTACCGAATCGCGATCGCCGGCGCGGCGCCGAAGTTCGTCGAGATTGCCCACGTGCGCCAACTTGCCGCGTTTTAGAATCGCCACGCGATCGCAAAGAACTTCGATGTCCGAAAGGATGTGCGAGCACATGAAGACAGTCTTGCCCTCCTGCCTTAGCGAAGCAATCAAGTCGCGCACTTCCCGCCGGCCGATGGGATCCAGACCGCTCATTGGCTCGTCCAGAAACACAACTTCCGGATCATTGATCACGGCCTGGGCCAGTCCGACGCGCTGCAGCATACCTTTTGAAAATTTTCTCAACTGCGTATTCCATCTTTTCTCGTCGAGATGGACACGCCTTAACAAGTCCTCGCTGAGTTTCCTGCGTTCGCCGTGCGGGTAACCAAAAAGTTCCGCGCAATACTCGAGAAATTCGCGCGCCGTCAGATAGTCATAAAAATAAGGATTCTCAGGCAGATAGCCAATCCGCTGATGCATCGTGACGTTGCTGATATCGCTACCCAGGATGCGAGCGGTGCCCACTGTGGGAAAGATGAGGCGCATTAACAATTTCAGGGTAGTAGTCTTGCCGGCGCCGTTGGCGCCCAGAAAACCGAAAATCTCACCCTGCTCAACCGACAGCGAGAGGCCGTCGAGCGCGCGTACCTTGCGCTTGCGCCAAAAGCCGACGTCATAATCTTTCGTCAGGTTTTCGATTTCAACTATTGGCATAATGAGTCCGACAAACTTCAGTTTGTCGCTGTACGTAGCACAGACTTCAGTCTGTGACTGCGGGCCACGCTACACAGACTGAGTCTGTGCTTCTCAACTCGACAAACTGATGAAGTTTGTCGGACAGCTATTTGCTCGGCACCTCTGATTTCGGATCCAGGTCAACATCGCAACCACCCTTCACCAATCGATAAGGTGTTCCGGCAGGGTCCAGGGGAGCTCCGTTGCTATCGACCGCGATGCGTAACACCTGCAATGCCGGACCAACCTCGCGCCAGGCGGAAACGCAGTGACCAGTCTTTGTGCTGTAGACAGTCAATAGCCTGCGTAGTATGTCTCGCTGGTCCAATGAATCCAGTTGCAGCAGGCGCCGGTGGGCCATGTCCTTGACCTGCTTGTCCGCGGTTTCATCGTACATGCGCCGGTAGATCTCGCGGGCCGTTCCTCGGCTCCCACCCTCCGCCGCCATTCGCGCTTTCATTGCCTGCATCCATTGTGGAGCATCCGGTGTCGCAGCCCCCGCGCCATAGATTTCGGCGGCCGTTTGGAAATCTCCTCGCTGCCAGTAAATGTAACCAAGATGATGATACAGCCGCCACTCATTGGGGTTGGCGGCAATTCCTTTCCTGGTGATGCGGATGGCTTCTTCGACGTTTACTGCCGGCAGGACCACCGCTGCGTACTCATAGGCTTCCATGAATCGCGGATCGAGGCTGGTCGAAACATCCAGCAGCGGAGCCAGGAGTTTCAAATTAAGAGCGCCCAGATCATCAATAGGAACATTGTCGGGCACACTCATGATTTTGCGCCCAACGTACTGGAGCGCGCGCATCCAGTACCAGTCAGCCATCAACCCGTTGAACCCCAGGCTCGCGCGTCTGGCCGCGCTACCTGTGACGTACAATTTCTCCTCTTCCAAAGTTGGATCCGGCGCGGGCCGGCGCGCGTCAATGGCACGCGAGACTACAAAGACAGCCGCGAGTCCTACCACTATCCCAAGGACAAGGGCTAGCTCGCGCGACCTTCCTTTCTGTCCTGAGCCGGTCACCTAAAGCACCATCTCCTTACTTGAAATTCCGCCGGCCAAACACCAGCGTGGCCGCGGCCAAAATGACGCCGATGTAAATGGCCGCGTACAGCATAGCCAACAGGACGGTCGAGGCCCCGGGCGTCTGCCCGTGCGCGGCCGGTGTGATGTAACTGTAGTTAGTCAAATTGGGCAGCAGGTAATAGAGCGTCGCAAACAACCAGCGTGCGGCCGTGCTGCCCATTGATCCGGCCAGACCTTTGAGGTCGGCGCTGAAATGCCCGATGATAAAAACGAAGAAGGTCAACAAGGCTGAAAGCGCCGGCGATGAAAAAGAGGAAAAAAGAAGCGCCACGCTGGTTATCAACATCAACTCGATGTAGATCATGAGAACCGCCGGCCAGATGCTCAAGACCAGTGGGTCCCAGCCGCGGCTGACATAGATGAGGGCCAGCGAAACGCCCGCGCCCATCACCATCACATTGAACAGGAGCGTGAGACAAAGGCCGAGATACTTTCCCAGCAGAAACTCACCGCGACCCACGGGCTTGGAAAAGATTGCGTAGATAGTGCGACGCTCGATCTCTTTATAGACCAGGCCGACCCCAACAAAGATTGAGATGAAGACGCCGAACAACAGCATTGCGCTAAGTCCGAGGTCGACGATGATCTTTTTTTCCTGGCCGCCAGAGAGTTCGCCCAGGAAAATCGCGGCCGTAGTCAGCAACAGCACAAACAGGACCAGGTTATAGAGCACGCGATCGCGCACCGCCTCGCGGAAAGCATTGCGGGCAATTGCGGTCACGCGCGAAATTGCTCCGGCTCCCGTGGCTTTGGTGTTGGTTGTGCTGGCTGCGACCGTATTCACGTAAGTTTGGTGACGCCTGTCGAGGGTGCTACGCGGGAAACAAATGTACCGCAATATCTATGAAACGGGAAGTAACTTGTGGCGTTTCTGCTGACGTAGACCATGAATGCAAAGGCCCACGATCATTATCCAACCCGCGAACGATACTACTCTCATTATCTGGACCCGCGGCGGCTCACGAAAATCCAATGTCACTACAGTCTGATCAGGCGGAACGGACACGAGCAGCGCTCCATCCGGGGCAGGTCTGGTGGCGAGCAATTGATGGCCGGCGGTTGCGACCCACAGCGGATAATAAAAAGTCTGGATGCGCGCCTCGCTTTGTGGACCAGCCGCGATAGTAAACACGCGATGTTCCGGCTCCCAGGTAGTAATCGTCACCAGCCTGGGATCGGAGTTAACGCGTTCCTTCATCAAGTAAGGCTGCAAACCTTCGCCGGCCCACAGCGGCAGCCAATCCTTGAAGCTGGCAGACCCGCGAATATTTGTGATGAGCTGCTCAAATTCCCGGCGCGGCAGATAGTCAGAGTCCCAAACGATCTGCGTCGCCACGAAGGCCAGCGAAAGAGCAACGCCGAGAATAGGTACGAAGTGGAGGGGCCGAAAGCTACGTCGCCAGATTTTGATCCAGTTAGGGATGCTTGCGGCTAAAAGAATGGATCCACTCATGGAGGTGATAGCCAGCCAACGCCAGGGAAACTGCACCTCTCGCAGTTTTGGGATCACCAGCCACAAGGGACGACTCAACTCCGTCGCCATTACCAACGAGACCACCGTCAATAGGGCCGCAGCCTTGGTAGCCCGACTCAATTTCTTCCTTACAAGAATCGCAGTGGGCAACAACATTCCCAGGACTGCCAGCGCCAGGACATTGGCATACCAGGTGTTTCGGTTTGTTAACGCTCCCGGCGAAAACAAAAAATTCGCGCGATAGTCGTAATAAGTATTCTGGTGCGCAGAGTTGCCTTTGATCCAGGGCAACTCGGCCAACATCGTGGTCCAGAAGAAGGCGCTGGTCGCTAATCCCAAAATTCCGCCAACGGTCAAGCGGAGCAGGGTGGACCAAAGACTTTGGCGATGCAGTAAGAAGATCGCATAGACAACTATCGCAAGCGAACCAATTACCGTTAAGGGCAGATGAGTTAGCACCAGCAAGGCGTACGTCGCCGCCAGGCCGGCAATGTCGGAAGTCCGCTGGCGACGACAAATGCGTTCGACAAACGCAAAAACGAACGGCAGTACACTGCAGGCCGCGTACTCTGAAAGCAGAGAGGCCTGATAGAGTTCGTTCAGATGATAGGGAGCGATTGTATAAATCACGCCCGCCCACATCGCGACCTTTACCGGCTGGGATCCACGCGCCCAAAAATATGTTCCCAGTCCGCCCGCCACTGTGAGCAGAACGAAAGCAAGGACACTCGCCAGGTACCAACCCGCAACCAGCTTCAACACCGCCAGCAAGTAGTACAGACCTGGCGGATAAAAACGAAAACGAGCATCACCAAAACCGAAGTTCGACTCGGCGAGCCAACCCGGGTAAAGGTGTCCGCTGCGAATCGAATCGTAGAAGGGCAAGGCAAAGCGATAATGATTAGCCAGGTCCCCGCCGGAGGGGATGCCCCAGATCATGATGGGAACAAGAACCGCAATGCCCACCACGATCACGATCACCATTGCCCGAAATTCGGCAATCACAAAGTTTCGTCGAGGCGCAGTGGGGGAATCGATAATTTTCCTTTTCAAATTATGATGCATGCTAGAATTCGATATACGAACTCAGGTTAAGAGAGCCGCGTTCACATCATCTTAAGCAACCTAAAAATAGCATGCTAGAAAATTCTCCGCTGCCTTGGATCCGGTTTCAATGGCCAGAAGAACTCAATTCAAACTAAAACTTTCTGATCTCGTTTTGCTGGTTTACGTTGCCGCCGTGACGCGTGAGTTCTTATGGGTAGTCAGCAATCAGACCGCTGCCTGGGTGCTGACGGCGCTTATTTCATTCGCGATTCTCACGGTGCATGCTCTGTGCCGCGAAGAATTTGTTGGACCAGATGATCACAGCGGCCTCTTTGGAAAGGTGACCATAATTATTTGTGCCCTTCCGCTTGTCATCATTTTCTTACTTCGGCTGCCCTTTCCCGATCACAACTACGATGTTCTAAATTACCACCTGGTCTACATGGAACGAGCGCTTCGCGGTTGGCCTTTGATACCGGGAGATTTTTTTCCAGCTGTTGTTCAGTTCAACCCGGCGGCGGACATCGCGACTGGGATTTGTAAATACACTTTAGGATTTCGTCTTGGACATCTTATCAACCTGGGTGCGGTTCTATGGACCGCAAGCATCGCCGAAAGATTTCTGCGCGACGCAATTCAAAGCTATCTGCTACGGCGTCTTGCGGCGCTGGTGGTTGTTTCAACTGAACTCATACTTATCCTGCAAAGCATCTATCTGGTGGATTTGTTGGCGCTGCCGCTGCTGGCCGAAGCAACGCTCCTGGCGATTAACTTTCCAAGTGTCCGACGCAAACACTACACACTGATCCATATCGGACTTTTGCTTGGAATTAGCCTGGCTTTCAAGCTCTCGAATCTTGCCTTTATTATCCCTATCGGCGCCGTGGCAATCTATCAGGCTTATGTTTGCCGCAAAGAATTAGGTCTGCCGCTTCCCTGGGTCGGAATGGCGGCGGCCTTTATCGCTCCCGCAGCACCATTTTTTATTTTCATGTTCAGGGCAACAGGGAACCCGGTCTTTCCGCTCCTGAATAGTTTATTCCGCTCACCACTCTCGCCGAACATTCTCCCCGATTCGGGGCTGGGGCCCGCGAGTATTTTACAGACTTTGCTTTGGCCCTTCTGGGTATTTTTGTATCCAGAGCGTGGCTCGGAGTTTCTGGGTGGGGATAACCCATATACGGGACGAATAACTCTGGCCGTGATTTTTGCAGTAGTTGCCGTCCTGACGCCGCAACTCGACAAACAGTTGCGACTGCTTGGACTCGTAGCCTTCGTGAGTATTATTTTGTGGAGCGCTTCATCGGGAAACCTTCGATATGGGATCTTCGCGGAAGTGCTCGGGGGCATTTTGATAATCGCAGTACTCGCAGCACTGTACCGCACCGCGGGGCCAGCCCCACGCCGGAAGCTGGCGATCTTGGTTTCAAGCTTCGCCGTGCTGCTCGCTGTACAGGTTTTACGGTCCTATCAGGAGACCCTTACCTTAAGTCGTCTTTCCTACGGTGATAAAATCCAGCCGACAATATTCCAGGACAGAAGGGTATATGCAGAGTTTGGCAATATCTTTCGGGATCGAAATGCGCCGCGCTTTCTGAGTTCCGAAGAACGTCAAACCCTCGCAGGCATTGAAGTGTGGGTTAATAGCTATCCGACGACCGTTGGGTTGATGGCCAGCTTGAAACCTCAAATACCGATACTCACAGTCACGTTATATCAGCCGACACCCGGTAGTTATGATCCACTCTCGACTGATGCGGCGAGAGCGCGATTTGCGATGGCGCAAAGTGCGGTAACCGGGAAGCGGTTATACTCGCTCGTCTATGAAGAGCACTTGAAGGAAGCACTCGCATATCTCAATCGGGTGGGCCTGAAACCGGCCCGCATTGACGCCTGGCAAATGCCCTACTACTCGATGAATGAACATTTGAGTATGAAGTTGATCGAGCTGCGGAAGGCTGAGCCGAATGACGCCCGGAATGTGCCTGCAGTGCCAATCATCAAATAGGTTTGAAAAACGAAGCTGTGTGCAAGATGTTCCTTGACTCTGTTAGATTCGAACCAGCATTAAAGACCGGTCAGCTCAATCGCAATCCGGCTTGCTCTTTTGATCCTGTTGGGCTATCCACAACTGCCAGGTTTAGTTTGCTGTGAAATCTATGGGCGACGCGAGAGAGCAGTATGACAAGTTGTGGTCGGGCGCCTGGGGTGACATGCAGGCTTTCGGACCAGTTCATCGGCACGCGCTCGAGCGTCTGTTGACAACGGTCATGGAATTGCCCGTGCGAAGTGTGCTGGACGTTGGCTGCGGCTCCGGACAAAACCTCCATGCATTGGCGGCGCTCGGTGGTTATGAACTTGCGGGAATCGATGTCTCCGATAAAGCACTCGAATTAGCGCGCGCTCTGGTTCCAGCAGCTGCATTTCATCTGATGGATGTTCAGGCTCGGAAGCTGGATCGGCAGTTTGATTTGGTAATAAGCCTGCAGGTTATCGAACACATTCCAGATGACCTGGCAATGCTCGGCAACATGCGACGGATGAGTAAACGTTATGTAATGATCGATACCATGCAGGGCACAATGCGACCGTCCGAAACGGGGATAGGTCACCTGCGTAATTACATGAGTCACGAATTGGCAGCAAAGATGGAAAGTGTGGGATTGAAGCCCCTTCGGGTGGAGGGGTGGGGGTTTCCTTTTTATTCTCCTCTTTACAGAACGGTGGCCGAGTGGCTACCTGGCGGTCCGCCAAACGGACCGATGGGTCGCGGCAGCAAGCTGGCTGCGGCATTTCTTTACCACCTCTATAAGCTTAACCTGGCTGGTAAGGGAGATGTGCTCACTATCCTCGCCGAGGTGAATGATTGACTGACGGCGATCGCTTAAAAGAGGGAGGCGTTGCCGCCTATGATCTAGCGACCGCAGATAAGATTCCCAAACTCCGCCGCCTGCTCGGCCGCACTTCGCCTCGTATGAAGGCAATCGATATTGGTAGTGGAACGGGCTATGCGACGCTCTCGATACTTTCCGGCTGTGAAATATTTTGTCTCGATTCGCACCGTCCCAATCTGGAGTGCGTCGCGAGCCTGGCTAAAGCAAATTCGAGAAAGGTACCAGTGCTGCTGAATGGAACCGCCAGTAGCCTGCCGGTGAAAAGTGCTGCCTTTGATGTGGTGATGTGTAGTGAAGTGCTTGAGCATCTGGAAGACGACGATGCCGTCGTGGCGGAAATTGCTCGGGTGCTCAAACCGCAAGCCTTCGCCTTAATAACGGTACCCTACACCGGCTATGGATTTACCAGCTTCCTGGAAAAGGCCGGCGTAAAAACCGTCCATGACTATCCAGGTCCCGAACAACATCTCCGGCCCGGCTATGATGAAGAAAGTCTTTCCCAATTGCTGGAGCGTCGCGGTTTGAAAGTTGAGGCGATTGATTTCTATCTTAAATGGCTCTCGCGTTGCACAGTTGACGCGGTGGCCCTGGCGCATATTGCCTACCAGTTAGTGAAACACCGCAGGCGAGCGTGGACCTGGGCGGATGCAGCAGGGGCGGAGGGTGGAGTAAGTTTCGGTATTTATAAATCCATCTATCCCTTGTTGCGCTGGACCAGCAGAATAGACGATCTCTTATTCCGGCGCGGACGGGGTTTTGCGATCATTGTCAGGGCACGAAAGACTTGAGCCGAAGCGACAGGACCTCATGGATAAATATTTAGCGGCACAGTTTTCAACCAGAGGCCGGCGGCGCTTTCTTTCGAGGTTTTGCCGATGAGGCCGTCAGTCAGCAGTTGGTTCAAACGCCTCAAGACAATCGTCCTCCTGCTGATCGTGCTTTGCATCTTGTGGCGACTGTGGCGCCGGGTTAGCTGGATTGAAGTAGGCAGAAGTTTCGAGCAGGCCGATGCGTTGATTTTGGCGACGGCCATGCTTGCCTCCGGGTTGACGAACCTTCTGCGGGCGCTCCGATGGCGGGCGCTGCTTCCGGCTGTTGATAAGGCTAGCGTGCATGAGCTATACGCAGCTACAACCATCGGTATCGGTGGCAGCTTTTTATTTGGCGCCGCTGTAGGCGAAGTCATCCGGCCGTTAACGTTGTCGATACTTAACCGGCGGATAGCGCCTGCGGTTTCGTTTCTGACTGTTATGGTTGAACGCGTGTTCGATCTGAGTGCGCTTTCCATTCTGTTTGGCCTTACCCTCCTTTGGCTGCCTTTGCCTGTCGATCGCCAGTCGCGAATTAAGAGTCTTCGCGAAATCGGTGTGATCTTGCTGGTCCTTCCCGCGTTAGGCGTCGGCATTGTGATGGTGCTCAGGCGCAATCTTGCGGCTGTCTCGGGGTGGGTGCCGTTTAGAGTTCTCGCCCGGCCTCAGTCAAACAAGATCGTGTTTCGACTGGCAGCAAACCTGGTGAAGAGATCGAAGAGTGCTCTGAGTTGGCTATCAAATGAACACAGGTTCGCCGCGGTCACGCTTTGGACAGCTGGCCTGTGGTTCGTGAATGTTTTGACCAACTGGCTCACGCTGCGCGCGTTTGGATTCTTCCTGGGGCCGAAAGAAATAATCCTTGTTGTTTGCTGCGGGCTGCTGGGGTCGCTCGTACCCACGCCGGGCGGGGCGGCGGGTGCATATCACCTGGCAATGAGCGGGGGTCTTATCTTCCTTGGAATCGCGGTCGAAAGCGCGGCGGCCATTTCAATCACTGCGCATCTGGTGGGTTTTCTTCCTGCTTTAGTCGCCGGTTCATACTACCTTCTGCGCGGCACTGTCAGCCTGACTCAACTGCGCCGCAAGGTGGCTGAAGCGGGCCGACAAAATGGAAATTCCGGGGTGAACATGAACGTGGAAAAATGAAAATACTTGTTACCGCGAACTATTATCCTGAGAAAGTAGGAGGCATTGAAATCGTGGCCCATAACCTGGTGTCGCGTTTTCGAAAAGCGGGCCATGAAGTGCGCTGGGTAGCGTCTGACGTTCACGACCGGCGACGCATTCCGCGCGAAGGTGACTATCCAATTAAGGCTTGGAATTTTACTGAGAAGCGACTGGGCTTCCCTTATCCGGTGCCGCATCCCTCGGCGTTGAAGGCAACCAGAGAGCATATTGAATGGGCTGATGTAATTCATGTTCACGACTGCCTGTACATTCACAATCAATACATCTTTTGGCAAGCGCGACGGTTGCATAAGCCCGCGATTCTGACTCAACACATCGGCACTGTTCCTTATCCACAGCCTTACAAGGGCGTTCTTCAGAAGCTGGCTTATCATTCGATCGGCAAAGCGATTCTTTCCCGAGCTGATCAGGCCATATTTGTCAGCGAGAGTGTGAAGTCCTGGTTTGAATCCTTCGTTCACTTTAAGCGCGCACCGCGAGTAATTCCCAACGGTGTAGATCCGCGCGTGTTTGGCGATGAGGACCGGGAGGCTACACCTTCCATTGCCTCACCTTCGTTGCTCTTTGTCGGACGTTTTACGCAAAAGAAAGGATTGGCTCTTATTCGAGAAGTGGCTGCCTCCAGACCAGACTGGACCTGGACACTTGTGGGCACACCGGGAGAAATCAATCCCGCCGAATGGGGATTCCCGAACGTGATTTTGCTTCCCCCCTGCCCACAATCAGAGTTGCGAAAATTATATCGGGCGGCGAGTTTACTCGTGCTGCCTTCAGTAGGCGAAGGTTTTCCTTTGGTCGTCGCGGAAGGCCTGGGATGCGGCACTCCCGTACTAATTGGATCGGAGACGGCCGCCGCACTTCCAGGTCTGGCGGATTGTGTGGCAGTGGCCGAGTTGACGACGGAGGGATTGTCGCGAGCTATTGAAGACGTAGTCACTGATAGCCGGCGCTCATCGCAGCTGAGCGCAGCAGGTCGCAACTTCGCGACTCGCTACCTGAATTGGGACTACGCATCCGATACTTATTTGCAGCTGTTCGAAGCAATTCTGGCTGAGAAGAATGTTGACCGGCAGTTCCGCAAATTAGCCACGACTTAAGCGGTTCGAGGTTGGCGGCTGGCCTCGCGCCGCTGTCGCCGGCAGGCAACAGGGTCGCTCCTCCAACCGCCATCTAATGCGGCAAAAAAAGAAGGGAGCGGAGATATCCTCCGCTCCCAACGAACCTCTGATTCATAATCGTTAAGTTAGTTGCCGAGAGCGGTCATACCATCGATCAATGCGATGGTGCTCGGCGCTGCGGAGAGATCCGTGTCACCACGCATCACGCCGACTTCGGTGGTGCCGAAACGTCGCGTACCGGTTTGTCCTACACCGCTGGTCGAGGTCGGATAGGCATAGACGCCATAGACTGCCGATGATCCGGTCCCGGCCTGTTCTACAATCACGATGTTATAGCCACTCTTCACACCCGTATTAAGCACCGTGTCGACCAGACGCTGGCCATAAAGAGCTGCCATGTCGGGAGAGAAGGCGCCATCTCCGGCCGTTGATTGATAGGTGGCTTGAGCGCTGTGGACTGTACGCAGAGAGGATTGAGCTGAACCTTCGTTAGCGGCGCGGCGCGAGGCAAGAAGATTCGGAATTGCAATCGCGGCGATGATGCCGATGATCGCCACGACAATGAGAAGCTCGATCAGAGAGAAGCCCTGTTGGCGATTTTTGGTGTTCATTTGTTTTTCATACTCCTTCAGAGATGGTTAGTTTGAGTCTCGCGCCATCGGCTTTTTCTCTCGCGGTCCAGTACCGCGCAAAGCGCGAAGTAAGCGTAATGTCCTTTACAAAGGCCGTGCCACGAAGCATTGAAGTTGATTCTCTTGAACTAACGGGGAAAATCGTCAGCTTTGAAAGTTGTTGCGTGGGAGTAGCTGCGACAGAAAGCTTTCTCTGACAAATTTCGTCAGAAAAAAAGTGCCGGTTTCTGTCAAGCTGAAACATCCGCACTGAAAGGGAAAAGCGAGGCGAAATTTTGAAATCCGCTCCTCGCTTATTTTGTTGGGATTCAAAAATTAATTACTGGCCCAGCGCCCCCATGCCCACAATCAGGGCGCGGGTGTTGGGGTCAGTGCCGGCGGTAGTGTCGCCACGCATTACGCCTTCTTCAGTTATGCCGAAGCGACGTGTCCCCGTTGCCTGGGGCATGGTGGTTGACACTGGAATGCACTTAGCGCCAAAGACCGCGGATGAGCCGGTACCTGCCGGTTCAACGATCGCGAAGTTGTAACCGCTCTTGGTGCCCGCGCCCAAGACGGTATCAATCAGGCGTCCATTGGAATAGAGGTTAGCCATCGTTGTCGCAAAAGCGCCGTTCCCATAAGTGACCTGATAGGTGACCTGGGCGTTGAATATGGTGTGAATCGAGGCCTGCGCAGAACCTTCATTGGCAGCGCGCCGCGAGGCGAGCAAGTTCGGAATAGCTATGGCCGCGATGATGCCAATAATGGCCACCACGATCAAAAGTTCGATGAGTGAAAATCCTTTTTCTCGTCTGCTATTCATTTCCGTTGAATACTCCTTCACAGGTAATGGGCGCGAATGGATGGGACGGAATAACTGCTGCTGATTTCCGTCGTCAGACCATGCTGATAAGAAACATTACAAAGACCGTGCCATGCAGAGTGCCGAGTGAGTGATATCAAAACCACGCGTTTTGCTTGAAGGAGAGCGACAGTCGCCGCGAAAAAAAATGCGAGGGCGGATTCTAATCTCCGCCCTCGCAAACTGACCGGTCATTCAGACCCGTGGACTAGTTGCCCAGGGCTGCCATACCAGTGATCAAAGCACGCGTGCTGGGGTCGGTACCAAT
Source organism: Acidobacteriota bacterium (assembly GCA_025463135.1). Taxonomy (GTDB): domain Bacteria; phylum Acidobacteriota; class Blastocatellia; order Pyrinomonadales; family Pyrinomonadaceae; genus JAOAPY01. The sequence goes on along the minus strand of JAOAPY010000052.1, from coordinate 137,278 downwards.
CGTGGTATCGCCGCGCATGACGCCGTCTTCGGTCAAACCAAAGCGACGGGTTCCGGTCTGTGATACACCGCTGGTAGTCGTCGGCAAGCACTTGGCTCCGAAGACTGCCGTGGCGCCGGTACCGGCCTGTTCCACGATCGCGAAAGCATAACCGCTCTTGCTACCGGTGTTGAGGACTGTGTCAACCAAACGCTGTCCGTAGAGGCCGGCCAGGTCAGTTGAGAAAGCGCCGTTGCCGGCTGTGGCCTGATAAGTTGCCTGAGCACTGAAAATCGTGCGCAGCGATGACTGAGCCGAGCCTTCATTAGCGGCACGGCGTGAAGCCAAAAGATTGGGAATCGCGATAGCTGCAATAATGCCGATGATCGCGACCACGATGAGCAACTCGATGAGCGAGAAGCCTTCTTGACGTTTGTGGTTTTTCATTTGTCGTTCCTACTCCTTAAGAAATGTTTGGGTTGGTTTTGATCTCGCGCCACCGGCTGTTCATGTTCCGTGTCGTGAGCCGCGCACGGGCGCATTCTTCTGCTTCCGACTTTACAAGCCCCGTGCCATGAGGTCATGAAGCAGAGGACTGCTAATTCGTTAAGGAATTCAGCGAAACATCCATTTGTGGAAGTAGGGAAGTGGCAAGGGCTGACAAATTTCGGCAGGCAACGGCTGACGGTTTATGTCAAAGGGCGAAGGGCGAAGAGCGAAGAGCGAAGGGGGAAGGGCGAAGGGCGAAGAGCGAAGGGGGAAGGGCGAAGGGCGAAGGGGGAAGGGGGAAGGGCGAAGGGCGAAGGGGGAAGGGGGAAGGGGGAAGGGGGAAGGGCGAAGGGGTAAGGGCGAAGGGGTACTGGTGCAGTTTGATCGAAAGTGAAAATGCAACGATGGCCCACAATGGGAAATGCGTCTTACTAAATCAAACTGCACCATTACCGGTTGTAGGGTTTAGATGGAATGGAGCAACTTGTAGAAGGGGCAGCTCGCAAAAAACAGAACCGGATAAAAGAATCAAAGCCCAAAGACCAAAGCCCAAAGACCCAAACCCCCTACTCGCCTGCCCCCGCCACAAATTCCGACAGATCCTCGTCGCGGCGGCGCGGATGCGGGTCGGTGGCGCGGCGCCGCGGCGTAGCGTCGGGATCGCGGCGTTCATCGCGCATCTGAGCGGTCAGGCTGCGGATGCCGTGCTTGTCGAGTAGATGCCGCAGCGAGCGGACGGAAAGCTTCAGCAACTCAGCTGCGTTTGTCTGGTTGCCGCCGGTTCGCCGTAATGCTTCAAGCAAATAGGTTCGCTCGAGTTGATCCAGATAGGCTGTCAGGTTCACCCCTTCATCAGGAAAGTCAAAAGCGGAGGCTATGCGCTGCGCGTCATAGTTCGAAATCTTTTCCGGCAATCGCTCTGGTTGAATTGAATCGGTGGATTCCAACGCCACTGCGCGCTCGATGGTGTGCTCGAGCTCGCGCACGTTACCGGGCCAGGAATAGTTTTCCAGCAGGCGCAAGGCCTTTTCACTGAGCTTTAGCGTACGGCCCGCCTGGGCACAAAACTTCTGCACAAAGTGTTCGGCCAGTTCGGGAATGTCTTCTACTCTGTCTCGCAACGGCGGCAGCTCAATCGGAATGACAGAGATGCGATAAAACAGATCTTCGCGAAAGGTGCCTTCCTTGACCATGCTTGCCAAATCGCGATTGGTGGCGGCGATGACGCGCGTATCAACCTGGGTTTCTTCCGTTGCTCCGACGGGCCGCAGCTTTCGTTCCTGCAGGACACGCAAGAGCTTTACCTGCATCGCCGGTGACATCTCGCCAATTTCATCGAGAAAAATCGTGCCTCGTTCAGCAGCTTCAAACAACCCTTTGCGATTGGTATTGGCGCCCGTGAAAGATCCTTTGACATAACCGAATAGCTCTGACTCGAGCAGAGTCTCGGTGAAGGCGCCGCAGTTGATCGAAACAAAAGGCTTCTCGGCGCGTGGACTTAAGTCGTGGATTGCGCGCGCCACGAGTTCCTTCCCGGTTCCCGATTCTCCCGTTACCAGCACCGTAGACTGTACCTGGGCGACGGTTTCAATCATTTGAAACAGGGCCTGCATTTCCTCGCAGTGCCCGATAATGTTGTTGAGCCGGCCGCGCTTTCGCTGGTCCTGGATCAGCACTCTATTTTCAGCGAGCAGCGACTGCTTTTCTTTTACCAGCGAAACTTTTACCAGCGCGCGGGTTACGGTCTCTTTCAAGAGATCGTTGTCGAACGGCTTTTGCACAAAGTCATAAGCGCCGAGTAGAAACGCCTCGCGCGCGGTATCGACACTGGCAAAGGCGGTCATCATGATCACTTCGACATCAGGCAGCAACTCGCGGGCGGCGCGCAGCAGTTCGATGCCATTCATGTCAGGCATCTTGATGTCCGATATGATCAAATCCGCCGGTTCCTGACGCAGAGCTTCCAGGGCGCGCTGCCCGCTCTCAGCCACGCGCACACTGTGACCTTCGCGTTGGAACAGGTGCGTAAGGAACTGACGCATTCCCAATTCGTCGTCAACTATTAGAAGATTAGCCATCATAAAAATACATTGTTAGAAAGTCACCGCGGTTTGTATTGTGTTGTACTTTCAACTTTGTTCTTAGTTCTTTGCTTTCTTAGCCGGGACCTCATATCAAACGATGAGCCAGAAAAAAATCAAAGTACAAAGACCAACTCACCACTATCATTCGCGTGGTAATTCAATCGCTATAGTTGTGCCAACGCCTTCGCGACTGCGGACGTTAATTGTACCACCATGATCGCGGATGATTTGATAGACAATTGATAATCCCAGCCCCGTACCGCCCGTGGTCGATGAAAACGGCTCGAATAAATGCTCTACTTGTTCCGGGGACATACCGCGGCCGCTGTCGATAAAGTTAATATGCAGTCTTCCATTCGCATTGGATTTTAGCTGGGCCTGTAATTTGCCGCCCGCCGGCATCGCCTGAAGTGCATTCCGCGCCAGATTCCAAAAGACCTGGCGCAACTGCTCCGCATCAATCTGCGCCAGTAACGGCTCTTCTGGAAGGTCTTCATCCAGTATTTGCAGCGGGCTGATTTCGGGACTGTGGCGCATCAGTGTGAAAGTCTCGCGCAGCAACTCTCCCACGTCGACCTGTGACAGGACGATCGAGCGCGGCCGCGCATAGTTCAGGAAATCACTTATGATCCGGTTGAGGCGATCCGATTCACGCAGGATTATCTCCATCAGTTCGGCCTGTGCCGCATCAGCCTCCATTTCTGAACGCAGCATCTGAATAGAGCCACGCATCGCTGCCAGCGGGTTGCGGATTTCATGCGCGATCGAGGCCGCCATGCGCCCAATCGCTGCCAGCCGATCCTGACGACGCGAGGTTTCCTCAAGCGCGCGAATCTGAGTCAGGTCCTGAAACGTGATTACAATGCCCGTAGTCTCGTTAGTCTCTGAAAATAATGGCGAGATGCTGAACCCGAGTCGCAGCCGCAAGCCTTCCGCCGTCAGGCAACTGGCTTCGAAGCGCGGGCTGGCCGCCCCCGTCTCCGCCGCGCGCAGCGACTGCTTAATGTCTTCGCTGATATCTCCGAAAAGGATCGATGCTTCCTGGCCATAAACGTCTTTCTGATCGTATCCGGTGATCTCCTGGGCAGCTGCATTGAAGGTGTAGATTCGACCCTGCAAGTCAGTTGTGACCACACCCGAGCGAATCGACTCCACGATCCTTTCATGCAGGGCGCGAAGGCTGGCGAGAGTCTGCGTGGCGGCAATCAAACGCACGTCCGAGCGCGACTGGCGCTCAGCTAATTTCGCAGACAACAAGCCCACGACGAAAAACGCTACGTCAAAAAGGCCGACAGACTGGATGGTTTCTGAGAGTGAGCCTTCGACAAATGGTTGCGCACCACGCGGACCGACGCCGGTCATGACGGCCACCGCACAGGCGGTGAAGGCAGCCGCGCAAATGACGGATGTAATGATCGCATCACGAGGCCCCAGGAAGACACTGGCCAAAGATATGATGACGATATAAAGGGCCGTATAGGGTGAATGCGCGTCGTTGGTAAGCCAAACAAGCCAGGTTACCAACAGAATATCGATCAGGAATTGGACTCTGGTCTGTAGCACTAAAGCGCGCGAAAATCGGCTCGCCAGTACATAGACCAGAGTAACAACCGCAACGACGATCAGAATCGTCGTAGTACTGCGCCACGGCCCATGACCACGCAAATTGCCCCGCGTCAGAAGCGATCCAGCCCACAGCAGCACGATCGCTCCCATTAGCCGCCCGAGAATCAACCACCAGAGTTTTCTTCTCAGCGACGAATCAGCGTCAGCTCTGTGCTCGGTACCTGTCATTCACAAAAGCCTATCACAGAGCGGCCCCTGTCAGAACCACCTGCGATAGCGGGTGGGTTCCCGCTTCCGGCGTATTGGTCGCGGTAATCATTAGGAGCCGCCGCTACAGGGCACTGTTTCACTTTGCCGGCGGAATCCATCTCAATAGTGAACGGAAACTCAAACTGCACCAGTACCCGCTCGGGTAGTGGTGCAGTTTCGCAGCAAATGTCCGACAAACTTTAGTTTGTCGCGGCGTTACGACAAGCTAAAGCTCATCGGACATCAAACTGAACCAGTACCCGCTATCGCAGGTGGTTCTGACAGCATTTGAGCTATGATAAAGTGACAGCGAAACGCTCGGATATGGAGACACCAGCTTAACTATGTTCACCTTTCATAGAATTTGTCGTGCCGCAGTTTCTCTTGCCCTGTTGATGGCGTTGCTGCCAGGTCTGGCCCGAAGTCAAAATCCGCCAAAGCCTACCGACGAACAGCAGGAGATAAGAAGGGAAATCCGCGAGTTGAGGCAGGGCCAGGAAGCGATTCAAAAAGAATTGCAGGAGATCAAGAGGATCCTTTTGGCAAAAGAAGGCGCAGATCCGGCCCGTCCGCCGCGCCCGGAAAATATCAGCATCGGTGGACGTCCCTTTCGCGGCAATCAAAATGCGCGCGTGGTTCTGATCGAGTTTTCAGATTACCAATGTCCCTTCTGTGGCCGCTTCTACCGAGACACTTTGCCGCAAGTGGATAAGGATTACATCGGCGCGGGCAAGATCAAATACGTGTTCAATAATCTGCCACTCGAAGAGCTCCACTCATCGGCGTTCAGAGCGGCCCAGGCGGTTGAGTGCGCGTTCGACCAGGGCAAATTCTGGGAACTTCACAATCGCTTGTTTGCTAATCAAAATGCGCTCGCCACCAGTGATCTGGCAACGCAGGCGAAAGCGGCCGGGTTGGACGTGGCACAATTCAGTCAATGTTTGGACAGCGGTAAGACCTCCGCCGCGGTTCGCGCCGGGATTGGGGTCGCCGAGTCCATTGGCATACAGGCAACGCCGACTTTTGTGGTGGGCCTGGTGGACCCAAAAAATCCCGACACCAACAACATCAAGATTCTGAGCATGATTGGCGGTGCTCACCCTTACCCGGTGTTTAAGGCCGCGCTGGAAAAGGCCCTGGCCGCGCAAGCGCAGTGACCGTTCCTGGGAGCGCAGGCATCTGCCCGCTGGTGGGCCGGGTTCAACTCGCGTGATGGACGTTAACGTAGTTAACACTCCTTTCGTACCGTCTCTACTTATCGTTCTTACTAATCTCTAAGGTACCTAAGGCAGGCAGGATGCCCTGCGGTCCCAGGAGGCGGATTTGAAGCAACGTTCTCGACTCAAGAGGAGCCTTGGAATATGAAAACTCACTTCGTATTGGCCGGTTTTTTTGTTGCCATTTTGCTCTCCAACAATGTGAACGCGCAAAACTCGGGCTTTCCGCCGCTCGCTCCCGTTCCGCAAACGGGGCAGCTTCAGGATCAACCAGCGGCAACGCATTTCTGGTTCATCGCCGCCGGCGATAATCGACCGGACAGCGCGCGCTCAAAACAACCTTTGGTGGTGACCAGGATTTTTAAGGATGGGCGGCGGTACAAACCCTCCTTTTTCATCTGGTCCGGCGACACCATCGTCGGCTTTAGAACCTTCGGTCACAAGATCGATCACGCGCAACTCGAGGCGCAGTACCAGGAATTCTTCGGCATCGCGGCTCTGGCCGAGGTTCCAGTCTTCAATTCACCGGGCAACCACGAAATGGACTCGGTTCAAAAGACAAAAAAAGAGACTATTGAAACACCCGATGCTGAGATGCAGGCGTTATACCTGGAGGCTATGAAATTCCCGGCGGGTGCGCCTGCGTATGGCGCTTTCAACTACGGCAACTCGCGTTTCATCGCAGTGGATACGGAAGAAGTGGCTCAGGCGCTCACCTTGAGATCGCCGGGTAAAATCGTTGGGAAAGCGGGAAAAACAATTAAGCTGGATCCCGGCTTTGTCAGTCAGCAGCAAATTGCGCTTTTGACTCAGGACCTCGAGGCGAATAAAGACAAAGCCCACATATTTCTGTTTATGCATCACCCGATAAAGCCGGCGAAAAAGTCCTCTCGGCTGAATAAGGATAATGCCGACGAACTAGAGGCGTTGTTTCAGAAATACCCAAACGTCTCGTATGTGATTGCGGCGCACGAGCACCTCTACTACAACACGGGCGGTAAACTCGTTCCGGCTGCCAGGCAGGATCCTTCGTCAGGTGGGCCAACCTACATCGTTAGCGGCGGTGCAGGTGCTCCTCTCGATCCTTGCCCTGTAACAGGCGCCGCAAACTGCGGCTCGTTTAATCACTACCTGGTCTTCGAGGTTGACGGAGCCACAGTGAAGATGCAGGTGGTAAAAGTTTCGGCAACTGCCGGTAAGTCCAAGAAGTGAACTCCTTCCGGCGATGAGTTTTCACGGTTTGAAAGAACAGGAAGTGGTAGTCAGGTATTTCTAAAGTTCATTTGACCAAGAATCTGTGAATCCTGTCATTTCGGGCTTCAGTCCCCTCAGTCTCATCGTGACGCAATGTTTTTCGAACACACCCAAAAATAGAAAAGCTGGCTCCGAAAGAGCGCAAAAGCGCGCCAATTAACTCGAACACTTCGCTCCTTCGGAGCTTTCAACTTTTCTCGTTTGCTGGTTCCCTAAACCTTTCGTCCCTACGCGACTGGACGCTGATTATTTTGAAGTCACGCTAATCGTGTGCGTGGCTGTCTTTCCCGCTGCGTCGTAAGCGGTGGCTTTCAGGCTGAATGTTGTTCTCGTGTTCGGCACCAGCCAGGAACAAGTGTATGCCGCGGTCGTATCGGTGCACGTCAAAGCGTTGTTCACATAGAACTCGACTTTGACTACGCCGATGTTGTCGGCGGCATTGGCGGCGATGTTGACGGTCGTGTTTCGCGTGACTTGTGCGCCGTTTGCCGGACTGGTAATCGCTACTGTAGGTGCTGTGTTGTCCACTGTTACGACGACTGACGCCGAAGTGGTGCGATTACCGGATGTGTCCTGAGCCACGACGAATAAGGTATGTGCGCCGCCGGTTACCGTGGTGGAATTCCAGTTCAAGCTGTAGGGCGAGGATGTATCTGTGCCGAGCAGCACATTCCCATCGCGATAAAACTCAACCTTGCTGACGGCCACGTTGTCGCTGGCCGTGGCAGTCATTGCGACCGCTGTGCCCGAAACAAACCCGCCGTTTGCGGGAGCGGTAAGTATGGTCACTGGCCCGGAATTATCGACCGTGACGTTAATTACCGTTGAAGTCTTTGTATTGCCTGCAGTATCAGTGGCCACGGCAAATATAGTGTGCGAGCCGCTCGCAGCTGAAGTGCTATCCCAACTGATCCCATAGGGGGTTGTGGTGTCCGTGCCAAGCAAAACATTGCTGTCGCGATAGAAATCAACTTTGCTGACCGCGACATTGTCCGAGGCGGTCGCAGACAGAGCCACTGTAGTGCCCGCGACCACTGCATTATTTGTTGGCGCCGTTAGCGAGACTGTTGGAGCGCTATTATCCACGGTGACGGAGCTGACCGCTGAAGTCGCCGTATTACCCGCCGTGTCCGTAGCAATCGCGTACAAGGTGTGTGCGCCCGCCGTTACCGTTGTTGAGTTCCAATTCAAAGTGAAGGGCGCGGAAAGTGCGGTCCCGAGCAGCACGCTGCTGTCACGGTAGAACTGCACCTTGAGCACGCCCACGTTGTCAGTGGCGTTCGCTGTCACGGGCACGGTTCCGCCTACTTTGGCTCCGTTGACCGGAGAAGTCAGCGCCACTGTTGGCGGCGCATTGTCGACCGTGACTGATACGAGAACCGAGGTACTGCTATTGCCCAACGTGTCGGTGGCAACAACATACACGGTGTGCACGGCATTGCTTGCTGTCAGCGTATCCCAATTGACACTGAACGGTGCGGTCGTATCCGTGCCAACCAGGACGTTGTTGTCGCGATAGAAATCAACTTTCTGTATTCCGGAATTGTCAGAGGCGTTTGCGGAAATCGTGACTGCGCTGCCTTTGAGGAGCGCGCCGTTTACCGGCGCGTTGATGTTTGACGTCGGGGCCGTGTTATCTACGTTGAGGACAACCGCGGCTGAAGTTCCCAGGTTTCCGGCGGCGTCATAGGCTTTGCCGGTGAAGCTGTACAAGCCGTCCGCCCCGGCTCGAGTGTCCCACGTAAAGTTGTATGGACTTGCGGTTATCGTCCCGATCAGCGCGCCATCTTTGTAAAGCTCGACCTTCACGACGCCGACGTTGTCCACCGCCTGCACTGAGACGGGCACTATTCCGGTTACTCTGGTTCCGTTCGCCGGTGAATTGATCGAGACGGCGGGCGCAATGACTTCCGGTGTTCGCACGCTCAAGCCGCTGTGGCGTTCGTCGTGTTGAAACATCGGCCAGGGCGCTACGGCACTGTTGGGCGCCGACAGATCCCAAACATAAAGATGGTGGCTATAGTCGATCCAGGCCATCTCCAGCATGCCATCGTTATCGAGATCAGCGACCGCCACGGTGTTGGTCGAGAACGATCCGATTTCCAGCGTCGGTTTGGGAAAGCCCGTTACTTTCGAGCCATCGCTCTTGTAGGCGTTCAGCGCAAACGGCGCGCTGCCTGACGTATCGCTCGTCACAATCACGTCCGCACGCCCGTCCTGATCCAGGTCTACGAGCGCGGGTGCGCCGAAACCAAAGAAGGTGCCGGAAATCGGCTTATCGAGTTTCACTGGCCAATTTGGCAGCAGGGTGCCGTCAGCATGCCATGCAAAGATGTAATTGGCGTGGTCATAGCCCTCGAGAAGCGTGTCGTTGCCCGCGACAACTTCAGGCAAACCATCGCCATCGATGTCTCCGATGGCTGGGGTGTTGACACCGGTCTGCTTCGTCGCTTGCGGCCAGCCCGGCTGATTCGAGCCGTCGAAACGGAAGGCGTAGACCTGACCATCGCTGGAACCAATAACGCACTCGAGCTTGCCATCGCCATCGAGATCTCCCAATACCGGATCAGAATTGGCATTGTAGTTCGACGGCAACGTCGGGTTAATAGCTTTGGGCCAACCGGGCATGATCGTGCCGTTGGCTTTCAAGATGTAAAGGTTTGTCGGACCGGTGAGGGTCGCTACCACGATTTCCTTCTGCCCGTCACCGTCGACATCGCCGATTGCCGGAGGGGTGTTGCCGGCATAGTTCCAAACCGGCCAGCCCGGCAGATCAACGCCACTGGTATTGAAGACTCTGATGCTGGCGTAGGTGGTAGTGATAATCTCCTTCTGACCATCACCGTTTAGATCATCCACCGCGATGTTCGTGCCCCAATACGCCATATGCCTGGGCCAACCGGCCCATTGGGTGCCGTCGCCGCGAAAGATGAATATGTTCCCTTGATCGTTGGCAGCCACAATTTCCGGCAGGCCATCCCCATCGAGATCGGCCACGGCGGGGCTGATTTGGATATGTGCTCCGCTGTTCTGTGGGTCAATGGTCTGTGGCCAACCGGGAAGTTCTGATCCCGTATGGCTGAGAACGTGAATTTGATGGTCGTAAGCGACAATCAACTCTTTCGAACCATTGCCATCTATGTCGCCGGCGTCGAGATGATTGGTTAAGGCGTAGCCGGCTATGCCGTTGCCAAGCAGGCCGATGTCCACAGGCCAGCCGGCGTGAAGGGTGGGATCGACGACGACTCTGACGCTCTTATAGACGGACGTGTTGTCGGTGAATATTTGTGTGACGTAAATCTGGTAACTGTCGCCGGGTGCGCCGGTCGTGTCCCAGGTTGCCAGGACGCCGTTGCGTACGCGTTGATATCCATCGTTAGGTATCGTGATCGCTGAGTTGCTGATCCAGGTATTACTGCCCACTGCCAGGATGCCGATGCCGTAGCGCGCAAAGTTTGACGCGGCCACGGTACCCTTAATCACTACTGCCTGGCCGCCCCGCTGAATGCTGAGTGTGAATGGCGCCGGATCGGTAATGATAAGACTGTCGAGCACCACGATCATTCGATCTTCAAAACTTTGGCCGGTTGAGTTTTGCGCTACCAGATGCAGCGTATAGGTGCCGTCACTTACGCTGCTTAGGTTCCAATTTGCTATCACGCCGGCGGTGACTGTAGTTGTCGATGTCGCAATCTGCGTCCAACTTACCGGCGCAGTTCCCACTCCATATTCGAGACGCCAGTTAGCCAGGTTCACTCCACCGACAGACCCCGTCACGTTCACCTGCGTGAGTCCGCTAAGGATCCCTGTGGGACCGGTGAGTTGCGTCATGAGCGGCGCAGCAACCGTCAGAGATCGCGCCGCATTGATCCGCCCAGAGCCGAACTGATTGTCCACGCCCGCCGCTCCGATATCATCCGCGCTTTGTTTGATCGCTTGCCGCACTTGTTCCGGTGAAAATTCCGGATGTGTGGCGCGAATCAACGCAGCTAATCCCGCAACGTGCGGTGATGCCATGCTCGTGCCCTCTTGTCGAAGATATTTTGTGCCGACAACAAGCTGGCCTGAGCCGGTCATAGTGCTGCTTGCGGCGGAACTCAAAAGCGAGACAATCGCGCGGTCGGGTTGGACCAGCAAGCCTGTCGGATCGGTATCTCCGCCCCCGGGTGCGGCGACGTCAATTTTGGGGCCGTAATTGGAAAAGGAAGCTTTCGCATCGGTATGAGTGACTGCCGCGACAGCGATGACATCGCGAATACATGCGGGATAGAACCCTTTTTCCTGGGTGCCTACATCCCAGTTTGAATTGCCCGCCGCGGCTACCACCACGACGCCTTTGATGTTGTGGGCATAAGCGATCGCGTCAATCAGTGTTTGCGGCGTGTCGCCGGATCCGCCCCAACTGTTGTTAATAACTGAAGCACCTTTGTCAGCTGCATAAATGATCGCGTTGCACAGGTCTTCCATGCTGCCGCTCCCGTTCGAGTCCAGGCCTTTGAGGGCCATGATCTTCGCGTGTGGAGCGACGCCGATAATTCCTAATCCGTTATTGCCGGTCGCAGCAATTGTTCCGCTGACGTGCGTGCCGTGGCCAAAGTCATCCATGGGGTTATTGTCCGCCGGCGTACCGTCGATGGTCACAAAATCCCACCCGTGCCAGTCATCTATTAAGCCGTCGCCGTCGTCGTCAATGGCGTTGGACCGCTTGTCGTTTCCGGAACCATCCAGCCCCATCTCGCCATCGTTCTGCCAAACGTTATTCGCAATGTCCTCGTGGTTGTAGTCAAGGCCGGTATCAACCACGGCTACTACGACGTTGTCACCCTGGCTTGTATCCCAGGCCGTTTCAGCATTGATTGCTTGCAGGCCCCACAGGTCGCGGAACGTCTGGCCCCACGCGCCCGAGGTGCCGTAGTAAGTATCGTTCGGAACCGACTGGGTCTTCATGATTACATTCAGTTCCGCGTATTCGATCTCCGGTTGCCGACGCAAGTCGGTTATTAACTCGTTCAAGTGTTTTCGATCCGCGGCGCGCGTGGTGAGCTTGACGACGCTGGATAAGACTCTGGATTTTCCGCGAGCGAACGGCTTGCGGCCTTCCGCCACGCCGAAGCGCGCAAAAATCTTGTTCAGGCGCGCATTTGAAACGCTGAGTGCACCCCCGCTTGTCCTGCGGTCGAGCGCTACTTCGTTCGCCTCGTTCTCATCTTTGAATTTGACCAGAACTTCGTTGGGCACAAACTCTACGTCGTCACTTTCAGCATCTGACTCAAGTAAGACTTTGCCGTCTGGGCTGATAACAGATCTTTGAGAGCGGGCAATTTGCGTCTCCGCCGCGGGTGAGCCGGGTTGCTGAGCGGTTTGTGGAAGGACGGTCAATTTGGCGGCAGCGTGACGTTGAGAAAAAATCGAGAAGGCTGTGAAACAGAGCACGCCGAGGACGATTGCGAGGGGGATTCTCTTCACGTTGATTACTCCTTGAGTTGCAACCGCAAATAGAAGAGCCCGCTGGAGTCCGATAAGCTTTATTAGCTTGTCGTTGACTATCAATTCTCCTCTTTAATTGGAGCTAATCGACGCAAACGACAAAATGAATTTTGTCGGACACTTCTTTCATCTGGTTGCCGTTAAAGGTCGCTTGCAGATATGTCTGCAGCCGCGACACAGTTGTGTGGCAGAGTCTGGATTTTTCAGAGCTTTGTGAGAATGCTGATTCGGGTCGGGATCAAAACCCCATTGCAGTGGGGCCGGGAGGAACTTAGCAACTGGCCTGCAATCTTGTCAATGGAATCTTTCAGCAGATATTTGCTTTTGTAATGCAAACTGTTAGTTTGCGGCCGCGTTGAGTGCCATTCAATCTTCGCAGACTAACAGTTTGCGCTACAACTTTGGGCACTGCTTTTAATCGGTAGCTTTGTAGTTTCAGCAATCAGGTCCCCTCGCGCTATTGCGTTTGCACCAGGCGCGAGAATATTCTGCCGTTTCATCAGATCTGATTACACAGGTTGAATTGATGCAGCTTGTTTTCATTCATGGAGCTCCGGGAGTGGGGAAGTTGACGGTCGCACGCGAGCTGGCGGCGCTCACCGAATTTCGTTTGTTTCATAATCACTTGACCGTCGACCTGGTGAGTTCTGTCTTCGCTTTCGGTGGCGAATCGTTCGTGCGGCTGCGACAGGAAATTTGGCTCGCTACATTTCGTGAGGCTGCCAGTCAAAATCTATCGCTGATCTTTACCTTTGCTCCTGAGGCCACAGTGCCGGCAGGGTTTGTTCAGACCACGATTAATCTCGTCGAGTCTTTGGGAGGGCAGGTTGTTTTCGTCGAGTTAACCTGCGCTGAGGCGGAAATTGAGCGCCGGCTGGAAGATCCTTCGCGAAGAGCTTTCGACAAGCTGAGCTCAGTGGCACAATACCGCGAACTGAAAAGCAGTGGAGCGTTTGTTTTTCCCGCAATTGCGAGTGCGTTGTCCCTTGATACCAGCAATACAGCACCGGCTGATACGGCCGCAAAAATTTACCAGTACCTGGATTGCCTCAAGCGATAAGTTTGTAGAAAAATTCCTTTGCGTGCTTTGCGTCTTTGCGGGAGGCCTCTTCAGGGCGACAAAGAATTTTCCGCAAAGACGCAAAGCCCGCAAAGAAAGAGCGAAGAGCAGGGTGCAGAAGTTTCCTGTCTGTCTACACCCTACACCCTAACGCCCACACCCTATTTCTTTCACACTAGAACTTGAACTTAATCGCCAACTGCACCTGTCGCGGATCGCCAACACCCTGACGCAGGAATCCATCAAAGTTGAACAGTCCCGGCGTGCTGAGCGGGTTGACATTATTTGGGTTGTTGAATGTATTGAACATTTCGATGACCGGAATGAGCGCGTATCGCTCGCCAAGCTTAATCGGTCTTTGTAAGAGCCAGTCAAACGAAAAGTATTTGTTGTCTTTGCGCAACGAATTCCGATTTGTCGCCGTTCGCACCGCCGGAGTTATCGGTTGCGCGCTGCGCGCCTGCACAAGAAAGTTTCCTTCGAATCCCCAGCCCAGTTGCGCGAAGGTGTAGAAGTTGAATTTGTGCCGGATATCTCTGTCTGAGAAGGCGTAGTCAAACTTGAGATTGTTGATGTCAAACGATCGATCTGTAAATGGATCGCGCTCGTTCGAGTCGTCGTCCCGATCTTTTGAGAAGGTATAATTTGCTTCGAACTGATAGCGCTTACTCATGCGCTTTTTAATGCCGGCCGTAAAACCGTTGTAGAGCGATTTACCAACCGCGCTGGTAACGTATACATCTCCCAAGGTGGGGAACAGTCCGGTCCTCGCATAATTCAGGAATCGCGTCAGATGCACGCCTTTCGAATGGGTGAAATCAAAATACACCGAAACGTCCCTGGCAATTTCCTGCTCGAAGGCAATGTTCGCCGTATAGATTCGCGGGTTCGCATAATCTTTGCTGAAGACCCGCACACTCGCGCCAAAGGGAATTCCGCCGCCGGGAGAAACGGGGAGAACGTTGGGCCAGGTAGGCGGTTGCGTTGAAGCACCAAAGCAGGTAAAGGCAAAGCTCGATGCGCAGACAACACCAAACTGCTGAGCGCCGTTGTCAGTTATTGAACCCACTTGCGACAACATATTCTGCCGGCCATAGAAGATGCCATAACTGGCGCGCACTACCGATTTGCCTTTCTTGGAAACATCCCAGGCGAACCCAACCCGCGGCTGGAATTCTTTCTTGGGACTGTGCAAGGTTCCGTCTGAGGGAAAGCGGGGATTGCTCAGTAATGATGCATAGGCCGTTTGCGACGGCGAGATGACGGGCTTGGGAAAGATTTGGGCTTCCCAGCGCAAGCCATAGTTCAGGGTAAAGTTTGGTTTGACCTGCCATTTGTCCTGCACAAAAAGTCCCAGGTCCTGGTTGGTGATTGTGGATTTGCCGGGCGCGGGAACTCCCGAGATGCCGGTGGAAATTCCATTCTGCAGGTACAAAAGCAAAGGCCCGCCGACTGAACTTCCAGCCGGGCAGGGCGTTGGCGCCGTTACCCAGGTTACGACTCCGGTCGCGCTGAAGCACTCCTGCGCTTTTGGTCCAAACCCGCCGGCCGCGGTCGGCGATGCATAACGCAGAAAGCCGGTGACGCTGTCAAAAATGTAGCGTCCGGTAAAGAAACCGCGAAAGACCTGATCGTTCAAAGTGTGCAACCATTCACCGCCGACCTTGATCGTGTGGCTGCCATGGACGATTGAAAAATTGTCCTTCAGGTGCGTGCGCCAAATCAATTCATCCACCGTAGGCTCAAGAAAAAACGGCGCGCCAAATCTGAAGGTTGTGGCAAAGCCCATTGCCGTATCGGCCGGCACATTGGAAGTAACTGCCGCCCGCGGGCGTAACTCACGCGTATAAGAGAAGTGGGCCTCGTTCAGTTTATTGGCCGCCACCGTCGAGAAGAGGTTCACGTTGATATTGTTGATCTTCGACGGACCTTCGATCCCGTTTGCCGAATTGCCGTAAGTCGCAACGTCGAAGGTTTGGTTCGTGTTCTTCGAATAATCAAAGTTGTATGAGACGGCCAGCTGGTTCGACTTGTTCAGATTGAAATCAGTCTTTCCCAGAAAGGCGTAGTTCCTGATGGGATGTTTTACCGGCAGGCCCTCATCCTGATTTCTCGTCGTCTTGATGAAGTTAATCAAAGCCAGGCGCTGACAGTCGGAGCTGGAATTAATCAGGGTCTCGTTGGCGGTGATGGTCGGCGTCGGAACTGAGCAGGGAGTGCCAATCGGATCGCTCAGATTGGCGCGCGTCAGATTTTCGTGAATGCCCTCAAATGATAGGAAAAAGAAGGCCTTGTTCTTGCGAATGGGTCCACCGATCACGCCGCCCGTCTGTTCGCGGCGAAAATCCTTGAGTGGCTTGCCATCTGATGTGTGCGCCGTCAGGGCTTCCAGGCGTTGGTAGTGGAACAAACTGCCGTGCACTTCATTCGAGCCTGATTTGGGAATCACATTGATAATGCCGCCGGCGGTACGGCCGAATTCCGCGCTTGCCCCAGTCGCCACCACCTGAAACTCTTTCACCGCATCGAGGGGAATGTCGATCGCGGCGCGCTGGCCACCAAGCTGCTCACCAAAGAAGCCATTGTTATAGTCACCCCCATCGAGACTGACGTTGTTGAAAACGCCGCGCTGGCCGGCAAAAGTGATCTCATTGCCGTCCGGTCCCTGCACGATGCTGACTCCTGGGGTCAGAGTGAGTAGATCCTCAAACTTTCGCCCCAGAATCGGAGTCGTGCTTACCGTTGTCTCATTCAAGGTGCTGCTCGACTCTGTCTTTAAGGTGTCGACGGTCGGCGTTGCCGAAATGGTTACTCGTTCCGCGACTCCCGATACCTTCATCGTTAACGGCAGATTGATCGCCTGGCCAACAGTCAGCGGGAATTTCTCCACCACGGTGGTGGCAAAGCCCTGTTTCGAGATGGTCACTTCGTAGTTGCCGGGAGGCAGGCCCAGCGCCACAAAGCGGCCCCCTTCATCGGTGGTCGCGGTCCTGGAAAAGTTAGTATCGACGTTTTTGACCTCGACACTGGCGCCCGGCACGATCGCGCCGTTTGCGTCGGTCACCGTACCCTGGATCGTTCCAGTGGTTATCTGAGTTTGCGCGCTCAACAACTGGGCGCTGAGCAAAAGGATGAACAGGGAAATACAAAAACCTTTGACCAGCGGGGCAAAGGAGGGAACTTTTTCGCTGTGCATTTTCATCTCCTGTGGTTGGACGATTCTATGGCTTCAGGCTTGACTGTACCTGATCGGAAGCATTCTCACTTTTTGCTTGGGCACTCTGCGTTAAGGTCGAGTTAATTTGTAGTTCAGGTGAGAGCACGCGTGTCCACGAAACCTCAAGTATGTTGCGACCCAGACAAGTCTTCATCACGTTTCGCATGTTCGGAATTATCGGCTTCGTTCGCGTCGTCGCATCTTATGGCGACGGCCAGATGTGTGTCAAATTTTTGTTGATGAGAGTGATACTGTTGGTCTGCGTCCCGGCCCGCTAAAATTCTCCATTAGGTATCGAACCACAAACGCACACCGAACACTCATCTCATTCACACCCGGTTTCAACCGGGTGTGAATGAGAGGGGCGCAGCCGCAGTCTCTCTCGGACCGCCTTAGAGGTACCTCTCCGCTTTGGACAGCAATTCTTCCAGTCGCATGACATAGCGCCCAACATGAAATCCGTCCATCAAGGCATGGTGTACTTCGACGGACAACGGCATCAACGTCCTCTCTCCATCGCGTACGAACTTCCCGAAGGAAATCTTAGGGACCGAGTCCTCGCGTTTCCAATTCCGCGCATGCGAGAAACTGGTGAACGACACCCACGGCAGGACGGTACAGTGGATCATGTTGTCATCATCGTCTTTGGTCCAGAAACTACCGGTGGTCCTTGCCTCTGCGACCGCGCGCTCAGCTCCGTCGATAAACTCTGCGAAGTCCGCTGCGTAGTCAAAATACGCAAATGTAAACGTCTCATTCGGCAGCAACACCGTCGTCGCTCCATGAATTACCGGATGGACCAGCACCCTGTCGCTCCTTAACCGATAACGAAACGGCTCAATCTCATTCGCAGCCTTCAAAGCGAAGTAGTGATACGCCAGGGACACATTCGCTTTCGCATCAATGCGTGGCACGGGCGTCTCGCCAGAAGCCTGGGACCGCACGCGTCCCGCGTGCAACAACGTTCCTCTCCGCGCTGCTTCGCTCTCATCAAAGCCCCCGCTTCTTTCGCTTAACGCCGAAAGCAAATTGCTCACATCCAGCATGGTGCAGATATTGAAATACGGCTTATCAAAGCCACGGAAGAATTTATATACATCGCGCCGCGCCCAATTCGCGATATCCAGATACTCCGCCATGCCGCGAATTGTACGCGATTGCCTGCTACGTGGTAATTAGAAAGTCGCGCGAAGGCACTCAGGTCATCCTTCTTTTAGGGGCGGGCCTGAGTGTCCGCCCTCGACAATTCGGTACGTTAATCCAGTCGGAAACGCAGTCCCGTGAGTTTGTGGGTTTCCAACCGATCGACCTTGCCTGTTCGTCCAGTTCTCATTTCGTGCATCCAATGTCGCGAATGCGACATGACGCCCGACCTCGTTGCAACACAAAACGAATGTCCAAAATCCAATTGTAATCTTGATGTGAATAGAGTGTTCGTCTGGTCACAATCACCGTTCATTTACTTCACAAAACCTTCAATGACTAGTATGGCGCTACCAAGGGCCTGGTGCTTGCAAGTATATCCAGCGAACGTTTTGAACAATGGGAGGAAGAAAATGAAAAAACGTCTACTTTCAATTACGCTGGCAATAGCTTCTTTGGGATTCATAGGTTCATGGACTGAGATAAACGCGAACGCTGTAACCAGGGCTAATCCTCAAATCCGCATCCGGATTGGACAGCGGCGTCACAACGATCGTGATTATCGTCGTGACTATGATCGCGATCGGCGTGAGTATCGGGATTACAATCGCGGGTACAACAACTCAATCCAAACGCGCATTGTGCGTGACGGATGGCATACCTATCGTGAGACTTATCAGATGAGGTATTCACCTTACGGTGGATCGCAAATGGTCCTGATCAGACGCGAAAGGATCAACTAACGAAAGAATCACCTGACCAAAAGTTGCGCAGAAAAATGCGCAACGAGCGTTAGAGGCCGGCACGTCTGAAACATCAGACGTGCCGGCCCTTAGCCTACATGATTGGATCTTCGCGACGTATAACGCGAAACCGTCAAGTGGCCGCGGTTCAATTTACTCGTCAATCACGCGGAATGGTTAGACTTACACTGCACTCAAATGTAGACTGCTGAGGGTGACCCGAATTTAACACTAGAATTCAAAGGTGTTGGGCCCGATGGTGAGTCCCCGATGCCGACTTTGTCAGTATGCATCCTTCAATGCTCACGATAAATGACCTTAAGACATTTATGGTTTGAACTCTTCAAGTTTGCGCTGCCAGGTTGAAACTAAAATGAACTTGCGCAAACCAAAGCGTTAATTGTCCGATCCTAGTCGTCATCGCCAGGGTTTGTAACGCAGACTGACGAAGAAGCTTATGGACCACCTAACTACAGATCTGGCCGCTAAAGTCGCAGTCAATGCCTTCACAGAGATTTTTAAATCGTGCTATCACGGACTCAAGGACAGCCTGGACTGGATCAAAGGGAAGAATGACGAGCGCGATTTTTTTGGCTTCGCGGCGAGACGCTATACGGAACAAATTGAAGAGCGCTATGGAACCATGAGAATTTTCGGCATGAGCGAGTCAATTCCGATTCGCAATATATATACCCGAGTGAATGTTTTGGAAAAGATTACCTCACAACAACGAGAAACGGTTGAAGATCTACACCGTTGGTTTCAAGAGAACCCGACCAGCTTTGGGTTAAAGCGCTCAACAAAAGCCGGCATTGAAGTGGTTAATAAGACACCCAGAATCATTTTGTTGGGTAAACCCGGTGCAGGTAAAACAACATTTCTGAAGTATATCGCTCTTCAGGCAGCGGACGGATCTCTGAGGCGCAAAGTCCTGCCGGTGTTTGTACAACTCAAGCATTTGGCTGACAGCAAGAAGTCGTTCAAGGACTTCATAGTGCAAGAGTTCGAGGTTTGCCAATTCCCGCAGCCACAACCATTTTTGAATCATATGCTTGATTTGGGAAAGTGCCTGTTACTCTTGGACGGCTTGGATGAGGTACCAAAAGCTAGAGAAGCGGAGGTTGTTAGGGATATCGAACAACTCGCGCGGGATTTCCCCAGGACCAGATTTATCATAAGTTGCCGAATAGCCGCCTTTAATTATGTCTTCGAGAAATTCACCTATGTGGAGATCGCAGATTTTGATGCGAATCAAATCCAACGTTTTATCGAAAATTGGTTTACTGAAGAGAGAAAGGCTTCTTTGTGCTGGTCAGAGCTTACTAAATTCCCGCGCATAATGGATCTCGCGGCAATCCCACTCTTGTTGACCTTGCTCTGTTTGGCGTTCGATCAAACAATGAGTTTCCCAAAAAATAGAGCCGAACTCTACGAAGAGGCACTTGACGCGCTATTAAAAAAATGGGACGCCTCCAGAGGAGTAAAACGTGAGGATCTATATAAGGACCTCACAATCCGAAAGAAGGAAAGCCTGTTTAGCCGAATCGCTGCAAAGACGTTTCAAAACGATGAGCACTTTTTCGCTCAACGCACATTAACGCATCACATCGGCCAGTTTATTCGCAACTTGCCACAAATCAAGATGGGCGCTTTGGAGATCGATAGTGAAGATATTTTGAAATCGATTGAAGCCCAACATGGATTGTTCGTTGAAAGGGCAAGAGGGATTTATTCGTTTTCCCATTTGACGTTTCAAGAATACTTCACTGCAAAATATATGGTAGACAATGCTTCACGAGGCTCCATGAGACGAATGGTTGAAGAGCATTTTGCTGACAAGCGATGGCGTGAAGTATTTCTGATGACAGCGGGTATGTTGGATCAGGCGGACGATTTCCTGATGATGATAATCGACAAGGCAGATGTGTTGGCAGTGGGAAGACTCGCGTTTATTTTGCAACCGGTAAGAGCTCGCGTTGCTAATCAGAATGTGTTTTTCAAAACGCTAAATATATCCGTGGAGCTTGCGAAGGTGCTTTGCCTTGGGAGAACAATAGAGCTGCTGGCTGGCTCGCAACATAATACCTCAAATCATGGTCAGATTTCTGTTGTGTCGAAGCGGATTTTGGAAGTGCTTCGGAGCTTAACTGATCTTTATACAACTGCCTTTGGTAGCACGCTGCATACTGCGATTGACAAAGCTGACGACCTGCTCGCCGTTAGTACGCTTTACGCCGATGCTGCGGCGTCGGTTTTTGGTCACGCCTACAGGGAGATACTCAATGAACAACTCACAATGGAAGGAGATTCGCTCAAAGAGATTAACCGTGTGCTAATAAAAGATACGAGCGGATACTTGCTAAATCTTTTGGTCACTCTGCTCAGTGTTTACCAGATTCCCTTGGAATGCTTGAATAATGGATGCTATGTGTCAAGGGACGCCAGAAAGAATGTACTAAAAGAATGTCTTATTGTAATCAGGCAAGCGGACTGGGCAAATATTTAGTCTTATGGCTGAATACCCTAAACGAACTACGGCTATCTCGCGGGGCAGGTTAATGTCTCAGCAGAATTGCCACCATGGAGTCGAATCAACTGCATGAGACTGCACGTCCGGCCCGCGACGAGAAAATACAGGCCAGGCCATCCTGGCCCGTTTTCTTCTCAAGAAATCATCACAACACACTTCACTTCCCATCAATGGCCGTTGGAGAGTTTGCCGATCAGGGTGAACAGCGGCAGGTACATCGAGATGACGATCGAACCGATGGTGACACCGAGGAAGCCAATCAGTACGGGCTCGATTAGTGTCAGAAGGTTCGCGATGGCCGCGTCGACTTCCTGTTCATAGAAGTCGGCAATTTTGCCCAGCATCGCATCGAGCGCGCCGGTTTGTTCACCGATGCCGATCATCTGGCCTACCATGTGCGGAAAGACTTCGGTGGCCTTTAACGGCTCGACAAAGCTTTGGCCGCGTTCGACGGCGAGACGGATTTTCAGAATCGCTGATTCAATGATCACGTTACCAGAGGTTCGGGCGGTGATGTCCAACGATTGCAGGATGGGAACGCCGGAAGAAAGCAGCGTGGAAAGCGTACGCGAAAATCTGGCAACTGCTATCTTGCGGAAGATGTCGCCGAGGATGGGCACTTTCAGAACCAGACCATCGATGACTCTCCGTCCACCGGGAGTCTTGTAGTAGAAGCGAAAACCAACCACGAAAGCGATAATGGAAGCCAAAATTACCAGGCCTCCCCAGCCGGCCAGAAAGTCGCTTATGCCTACGACGATGCGCGTCGGCAACGGCAATTGTTCGCCGGGTCCGAGCAGACCAAGGAAGATATTCTGAAACTGCGGAATCACCACGATCATGATCACCGCGACCGCCACGACGGCCAACAACACAACCGCGGCCGGATAAATCATTGCCGAAATTACATCGCGCTTTAACTTGACGATCTTTTCAATGAACGTCGAAAGGCGCTGAAGAATCAGATCGAGAATACCGCCGGTCTCACCGGCTTCAACCATGTTGGCGTAAAGCTGGTCAAAGACCTTGGTGTGTCGGGCCATGGCCGCCGCCAGGGTCGAGCCCTCTTCAACGTCCTGCCGCACTTGCAACAGGATCCCCTGAAAGTATTTGTTCTCCTGCTGCTGGGCCAGGATTTCCAAACACTGGACCAGGGGCAAGCCCGCATCTATCATGACGGAAAACTGCCGGGTAAAGATCGAGAGATCTTTTGCCTTGACCTTCTTGCGGCCGCCAAGCTTGGGGATACCAATCTCGCGCCCCTTTTCCTTGACCGCGGTAATCGTTACCTGCTCTTTTCGCAGGATCTGCCGCAAGGCCTCGCGATTGTCCGCGACGCGTTCACCGACAACATTCTCATTCAGTTTGTTGCGGCCTTTAAAAACATATGTAGGCATTTTTCAGATCTCCGGTTCCTGAGGTTATCTAGCCGTGGGACGGCTGCCGACGGGGCGAACCTGGGCATAGGGGCTGGGATGGTTGGGTTTGGGTCCGGTGTTCAGTCCGGAACCGCGTTCGATCAGTTCTTTCAGTTCGTCGGTATTGGATGAACGCTGCAAAGCGCAATCAAGAGTGATCTGGCGCCGGTGATAAAGAGTGGCCAGCGTTTGATTGAACGTTTGCATGCCGTACTTGTCCTGTCCGGTTTGCATCATCGAATAAATCTGGTGGACCTTGTCTTCGCGAATCAGATTCCTGATTGCAGAATTGGGAATCATGACCTCGAGGGCCATCACGCGCCCTGCGCCTTCAGCCTTTGGCAGCAGTGCCTGGCAAAGGATTCCCTCGAGCACCAGGGAAAGCTGGGCCCGAATCTGTGATTGCTGATCCGCAGGAAAGACGTCGATGATACGGTTGATGGTCGAGATGGCCGAGTTAGTGTGCAGTGTGGCCAGGGTCAAGTGTCCAGTTTCCGCAATGCGTAAAGCTGATTCAATCGTTTCCAGATCTCGCATTTCACCGATCAGCACGACGTCGGGATCCTGACGCAAAGCAGTGCGCAGGGCCTCGGCAAAACCGCGAGTGTCAGAGTTGACTTCGCGTTGATTGATCAAACAGTTCTTATGATTGTGCAGAAACTCGATCGGATCCTCGATAGTCAGAATGTGCTCGTGACGCTCACGATTGATCTTATCAATCATGGCGGCGAGCGTAGTCGATTTTCCGGAACCGGTGGGCCCGGTGACCAGAATCAGGCCACGTGGCTTGTTGCATAGTTCCTTGACGACCGAGGGTAGCCCGAGATCCTCGAAGGCTTTGATCTCATAGGGAATGGCGCGAAACACCGCACCCACGGCGCCGCGTTGATTGAAGAGGTTCGCGCGAAATCGAGACAGTCCTTTGACGCCGAAGGAAAAGTCGAGTTCGAGATTCTCTTCGAAGCGATGCTTTTGCGCATCGGTCAATACCGAATAAGCAAGTTGTTTCGTGTCTGCCGAGGTCAGGTTTCGGTAACCTTCGAGCGGGCGCAGATGACCGTGGACGCGCACCTGCGGCGGAGAGCCGGTGGTGACGTGTAGATCAGATCCGTGCAATTCAGAAAGACTGCGCAGAAGTTCTGAAAGCGAGATCTGTGGCGGTGTTTCATTCGGTCCCATTTGGTTAAATTCTCCTCGACCCTAAGCTCAGAAATACCGGCAAGAGTGCCTTTCCTACTTCAGCGAAGCGATAAATCTTTCGGCTTCGGCTGCCATGCGCTGAGCTGACTGCAGGTTGGCTTCGGTAGCCAGACTGTAGATCCGTCCTTTGACTTCGGTGAAATAGAAATTCCAGGCCTTCTCCGGCGAACGGCCCTCGGCCGGTGTTTGCGCGGTCACTACGAACACGCGACGGCCGCCTACTTCACGCTCGAAGTCGTTGTTGACCCAACCGCCCGCCGTGATCATCTTGTCAATCACTGAGCGCCGCAGTTCGGCGAAAGAAATACCGCTAAGCATTTGTCGCTGCTCTTTGCTGGTCAGATAAGCCGGAGCAGGTCGGCTAAGGGCCACCACTGTAAGAGCGGCCTGATCGGTTGCGTTTTCTTTGGCGCGGAATTTCACCTCGCCGTTAGCCGCAGCCGGCATCGCGCTCCATCCGTTTGACAATCCGTTTGACATCGCAGGAGGCTGGACGGTAGCAGCAGCAGGAGTATTGTTTGGACCGGTCACGACTGACCTGGAAGTCAAAGTTGCCGGCCGATGGGCCATCGACATCGCAGCCTGGCGGTGACGCATGTGCGCTCTGTGGCGACGCCACCAGCGACGCGAGTGATGACGATGATGCCGCCTCTGCAAGCCGATGCTGCGACTCAGGCCACGGGCAGCCGAGTCCGCGAAGGGCATGATGGCAAACACCGAAAGTAGGATCAATATTGACAATAGAACTTTTCGCAACATTTTCTTTACTCCTATGCTTTAAGCCACAGTCTCACGGACAACCTCTTCGACCGTGGTAATTCCCGCGCGAATCTTGTGAAGTCCGGATTCCCGCAAAGTGATCATTCCGTCTTCAATCGCCTTCTTTCGCAGTTCCAAAGCGGAGGCGCCGATCAGGATCAGTTCACGAATCTCATCGGTTATTTCCATGACTTCGTAGAGTCCTACGCGCCCTTTGTAACCGGTGTTGTTGCAGGTGGAGCAGCCCTGCCCTTTGTAGGTCTTGAGTGTTTTGGTTTCTTCCAGCGTGAAACCGATTTCAGCGAGTGCTTCAGCGGGGGTCGGGTTCTCGCGTTTGCAGTCTTTGCAGATCCGGCGAATAAGCCGCTGGGCCTGGATTAGATTGACGCTCGTAGCAACCAGGAAGGGCTCGATGCCCATGTTCATCAGACGCGAGATGGTCGAGGGAGCATCGTTGGTGTGCAGGGTAGACAGGACCATGTGGCCGGTTAAGGCCGCCTTGATGGCTATCTCCGCGGTTTCGAAGTCACGAATTTCACCGACCAGAATAATGTTGGGATCCTGACGCAGGAAAGCTCGCAGGGCGGCCGCGAAGTTCAGACCGATCTGCTCCTTCATCTGCACCTGGTTGATTCCCACCAGGTTGAATTCGACGGGGTCTTCGGCCGTCATGATGTTGGTGTCGACGGTGTTCAAGGCCTGGAGTGCCGAATAAAGCGTGTTGGTCTTTCCGCTTCCGGTTGGACCAGTCACCAGGACCATGCCGTAGGGTTTCGAAATGTTTCGCTTGAACTTGACCAGCGACTCTGGTTCGAAGCCGAGCTTGGTCATGTCGAGCATCAGATTTTCTTTATCGAGCAGACGAAGCACGACCTTCTCGCCAAACAACGTCGGCAGAGTTGAAACGCGGAAATCGAGTTCCCGCGATCGGGCATCAACTTTCACCTTGATCTTGATGCGGCCATCCTGCGGCAGACGCTTTTCAGAAATGTCGAGTTTCGACATGATCTTGATGCGGGAAATCAATGCGTCCCGCAGCTTCAGCGGTGGGTGCATAACGTCGTACAAGACGCCGTCGATGCGGAAGCGAATACGCAGTTCTTTCTCGTATGGCTCGACGTGAATGTCAGAGGCGCCGCGCCGCAGCGCATCCACCAGCAGCACATTAACCAGGCGCACCACCGGAGCATCCGCGGACATTCGCGAAAGGGTCGAAAGATCGATCTCTTCGTTGTCTTCAACGACCTCGACTTCTTCCGAGCCCTCCGCCGGCGCGAAGTCAATCGTATCGAGCGAGACGAGGTCCGCATTGGTGATGGCTCCGTTGCCATTGGCGCTGAGGACTGAGACGCTTTCAAGGACTGATTCATCGACGGTGACGGCGGCCAGATCAATCTCCCGTGAATTGCTGTAGTACTTGGAAATGGCGTGCTGAATACTGGCCTCTGCAACCACGACCGGCTCAACGTTCAAACCTGTCATGAACTTTATGTCGTCCATGGCGAATACGTTGGTCGGATCCACCATCGCCAGAGTGAGCGTGGCGCCCACTCGAGACAGTGGCAGGACCGAATACTTTTGCGCGACTTCCTGTGGGATCAGCCGCAGCACCGAAGCATCGATTTGAAACAGTTCGAGATTGACCGAAGGGATGCCATATTGGCGGGAGAGAACCGCCGTAATCATGTCATCAGACACGAGGCCGAGCTTGACGAGGTTGAAGCCCAGGCGACCCCCGTGTTCACGCTGATATTCAAGCGCTTCACGCAGGTGTTGCGGGCTAATCAGATTTTCACGGACAAGGATTTCGCCTAATTTGGCAGACATGCTTTGGTAGGTTCGAACGTTTAGCGGGCGGGTCCAAGATCAGAGACAATTGCCGCGGGACGTTCTTTGGTGAACGCCCAACGCCGGTGTGCACAACACCGTTGCACAGGCATAGTACAGGTTGAACGCGAAGACTGTCAAGACTCAAGTTTTTGACGGCAAAGCTCTGGAGAGCGCGGTTTTGAAGGATTTAGAGCGAGTCTGACGCGTCGAAGGGGGATGCGTAGAAAGGGGTACGCAGGGCGGGGACAAGGAGCGAAAAGGGGGAAAGCGGGTGGCGGAACCAGCGAAACTCACGCCATGAATCCCCGCGTCACCCCCTTCCCCCTGTCTCCGAATCTCACTTACGGCCTGCGTCGGCGCGCAGGGGCTGTTGATTTTTCTGCCTGGACGTTTTGTTGCTCTTTCAGGTTCTGCAAAATAGCCTGTGCTTCGATCTTAAGCTCGGAGTTAGTGGTTTTATCTACAAATTGCTGAAGATAATTTGCCGCTTCCTGATAGTTGGCTTTGGCCTCATCTTTCTTGCCCTCCCCTTCTTTGACGAAACCAAGGTTATAGAGAGTCAAGCCCATATTTTGCAGTGCGTCTGCGTCGTCAGGAGTTTGCGCCAGGATTTTCTGATATGCCGGTTTGGCCTTATCGTAGGCATTCGCGTCGAACAGCATCTTCGCCAGGTCGCGTTCATTCAATGCTTTCCTGGCCGCATCCGTCTCCACGGCAGCGTATTCATCGTAGGCCGCCACGCCGGCATCCAACTGGGTGGGATCAACCTTTGTTACTACCTTGCTCAAGGCCGCAAATCTCACCATTAACGCAAATAACTTGCCGAGATTGAAATTAGCAAGGTCAGCCGGATCGGTCGGCGCTGACTGCGACTTGTAGCCTTCAACGGCTTTGGTGGAGACCTCAGCCGCATCCTTCCAATCCTTCCTTGCCGGCTCCAGCAGCGCGCTACCGCCGGCGCCACCCGCCTTATTAGCGGCCACATATGCCTCAGATTTAATAGTTGAGTTGTACTTAGCCGTGCCACGATCGATTAGAGCCTGCGCCTTGTTCGTCATCAGCGTGGGGGCACTCGGATGCGTTTGGTCCGCGGCAATGCCTTCATCGTATTGCGTTACCGCGTCATCAAACAGCTTAATGGCTTCGTCATATTTCCCTGCTCGATTTGAGGCTTTGCCCGCGGTGAGCGAAGTGTTGCCCAGCTTAAATTTTTCGGTGAGGACCTTGTTGGAATCCTCAGCTTTCCTATTCTTTTCTATCAGCTCACGGTTCTTGGCTTCTACCTCTGCGCGCTTGACCTTGTCGCCGCCACTTTCCGCAGCCGGCGCCGTGGGGCCCGAAGAAGATGACCTGGTGCCGCCTTTAAGAATCGTCTTTATCTCATCTAAGGTGAGTCGCTTGCCATCGCCAACTTCCAGCACGATGTTGTAATCAACCTCGCGCCCGGCCTTTACCTCGGCCTGAAAATTCGGTTGTGCTCCCGGTGCACTGACGGCGATGATGTAAGTGCCCGTGTATGGTAGACCGGCCCAGCGGAACTCGCCTTTTTTGTCCGTTTTAGTTTCGTACTTGCCGCTAATGTCGGTACGAAATACGTCGACGACAGCGCCGGCCACCAGGACTGTAGTGCCGTCAGCCTGTTTGAGTTTGACGTGTCCGTTAAGCGCCCCGACCTGCGCTGAAGAGACGATCGCCGAGACCGCGAAGACGGCGACCGCAAGGAGAGTCAGCAGAGAGTATTTGCGAAACATCATGTTCCTCCAACGGAAAGTGTCCAGGTGATTTTTATGATAGCGGGAGAGCTCTTAGGATGCCTTCGCATCAGTGTCAGTTGTAATTCGCATCCTGGGAACGGCCTAAAGTTAATAAGCAAACCGGCTGCTGTCAAGCACGTAAGGGATTGGATCCACGATGCCCGCCTGTCGGAATGCGCGCAGGCGCAAGGCGCAGGAATCGCAACTGCCGCATGCTTTCTCGCCCTCCAGGTAACAGGACCAGGTTAACTCCAGTGGGGCGCCGAGCTCTTTACCACGTAAAACAATTTCAGCCTTCTTGAGCTCGATAACCGGCGTTCTGATTTGGATTACGGTTTCAGGCCTGGTACCCAGACTGATTGCCTGATGAAAGGCGGCATAAAATTCAGGCCGACAGTCAGGATAGCCTGAAGAGTCCTCAGCCACAGCGCCAATATAAATGGATTGGGCACCGATTACTTCGGCCCAACTGGTAGCTATCGAAAGCAAGTGTGCGTTGCGAAAAGGCACGTAGCTGGCAGGGATCCCCTGGGCCGACAGATCGGCCTTCGTTACCTGAATGTCTTTGTCAGTCAGCGATGAGCCACCAATCCGCGCAAGATATTCGATGGACACCGCCAGACGTTTCTTGACGGCATAATGATCTGCGAGATCCTCGAAGGCTCGGCGTTCGCGTTGCTCAGTTCGTTGGCCGTAGGAAACATGCAGAAAGGCAAGCGAGTCATTCTCTTCGCGAGCGATGGCCGCGGTTACACAGGAGTCCATGCCGCCGGACACGAGGCAGATGGCTAAGGATGAAGGATGAAGGATGAAGGATGAAGCAGGCTCCGTCACAGGTTCATCCATTAGTTCGTTACTGCCACCCATGGAGCCCCCTCATACACCCCTGACGTTCGGTCCCCAAATATACTTGTGCAGCTGAAGCTGCATGCGAACTTTGAGAGCGCTCGTCGCCACCCAATCGGCTAAATCCTTCAGGTCGATTTCGTTCCATGCCGGTGAGATCAAGATTGCCCGCGTACGGTGCTCGAGCTCGTGTCGCTTGATAACATCAACGGCGTAATCCCAATCCGCGCGATTGGCGATCACGAATTTTATTTCGTCCCGGTCGGCCCGCAGGCGATCGAGATTAGGCCAGTGATTGCGAGCTTCTTCGCCTGAGGCTGGACATTTCACATCGAGAATAATAGCGGCGCGTTCATCAACTCCTTCCGTAGAAAAGAGACCACCGGTCTCGATAAGTACCTCAAAATCTTCATCGCACAGCTTCTTTATGAGGGAATACGCCTCCTTTTGTGCCAGCGGATCTCCTCCGGTAACTTCCACCAGTTGGCAGCCGAAGGCCCGTACCTGAATCAAGATGTCCTCGAGACTTACGTGTTCGCCGCCCGTAAAAGTGTATTCGCTGTCGCACCACACGCATCTCATGGGACAGCCGGTCAGACGCACAAAGGTGCAGGGACGGCCGGCGTGAGTGGACTCGCCCTGTATGGAACGAAAGATTTCGGTGACGCGAAGCATCTCAGTAAGTGGCCGCTGGTGAACTGGAATTCTATGTTACGTAATTGGAATCGCAAAGTCATGACCCTGGGACCGCGGGCATCCTGCCTGCTCGTGTCTCCCCAGGTTTACTCTCCAAAGGATATCTAACGAGCGGGGCAGCAGGCAGGATGCCCGCGGTCCCAGGACATCCGTGCCACTCGTGATAGCATAGCGTCGCTTGTGAATCGATCCTGAACAATTCCCCCGTGAGTAATCAAACCACGCAAATCGAGAAGCTGATTGACCAGGGCACCCAACGACTGTTGGCGCGTGCGGGCGATCACTATTCATTGGCGGTTGAAGTTGTAAGCCCCCGTATTAAAGCTTCGCTGGAAAAATATCTGCTTAGGGACGAGCCGAATGCAGCGGCTAAATCCATTGCTGATTTCATTGACCAGCTGCAGGCCGGAGACCTCTGTCTGGCAGTAGCCTGCGAGCGCGGAAACGCCACGGCCTGGGACGATCTCGTAGAGCGCTATTCGACGACTGTGCGTTCCGCTGCTCGTTCAGCCGCCGGCACCGAAGATGCCGCTGACGATTTGGCCCAATCAATTTGGGCAGAGTTGCACGGGTTGCGCGTACGCGAAGATGGTCGGCCCGCCGGCAAGCTTGCCTACTATTCGGGCCGCGGTTCTTTTGCCGGCTGGCTGCGAGCTGTCGTAGCTCAGTTGGCCGTTGATCAACATCGTAAGCAGTCGCGGCTGGTCCAAACCGAGGACGATGCGGATTTTGATCGCTTTACGGCTGGAGATTCCAGCGACAAGCAAACGGCGGGAATGGCGAGTGTTGCCCTTGATCCGGAAAATGCACTCGCAAACAAAATAGAACGAAATGAAATGGAGCAGGCGCTGGCTCGATCAATCAAAGAGATGGCCGACGAAGATCGACTACTGGTGAAGCTTTATTATTTTGACAATTTGCGATTGCGCGAAGCCGGTGCAGTACTGGGCGTTCACGAAGCCACTGCCAGCCGCCGTCTGGCCCGCGTCCATAATGAATTGCGTCAAAGCGTGGAGCAAATTCTGACGGAAGAATGTGGCTGGTCAAAGCAGGAAACAGCAGCAGCCTTTTCAAAACTCGCCGCGCATTTGGAGGGAGATCTGGAGGCGCTCTTGATCACGAAGGGCGGAGCGCCTGAGAACCTGAGTCATGATTGAAAGTCCTGGCAAAAACTACAGTCGCAAGGTTGAGTAGTGTAGAGCGTTCTTAAGTTGGAGTTCACTAGAACAACGAATGAAGCAATCCGAAAACAACGAAATCGATAGCCTGTTGCGTGGTTTTCCGCGGCGAAAGCAGAGTGTGTTTGCCAACTCGCCCGGAAACCCTACAGGTGCGCATTTGGATGCCGACGAGCTGAATTCCTATGCCGAAGGCGCGTTGCCGGCGGCCACGCGCGCCCGGTACACGTCCCATCTTGCGGACTGTGACGATTGCCGAAAAATCGTTACACAACTTTCACTCGCCGCGGGTCTGGTAATTAACGAAACACCGATTAGCAAAACGGCAACGGCCTTTGATTGGCGAAGAATGTTGGCCGCGCTATTTGCTCCCGCGATGCTGCGGTACGTCTTGCCGGCGATGCTGCTGGTCGTTATCGGCATCGTTTTCTTTGGCTCGCGGCGTCAGTCAAGGGAGTCATTAATAGCGCTCAACACCAAGTCCAGCCCCGCTCAGGCGGATGGCGCACCAACAAAAGAGCAAACCGATTCGATTGATAAGCTTGCTGAGTCGGGAAAGCCGGCAGCACCCTCAGCCACCAGGGGCCGCGAGTCTGCGGATAAGACCGGCGAAAAAGCAGCGAAGACCGGTAACCCGGCGAAACCGGAGTCCGCGGTTTCCAGCAACGCGAAAGAGTCTCCGAAGAATGAAGTCGCAGCCTTAGCCCAGCCGACCTACGCTCCGGAACCTGCGCCGCCGCCGGCAACAGCAAAACAAGTGAACACGTCTGAGAAAGATAGTTCTCGAGTGGTGGGCGGAATGGCTGAGTTGAAGCCAAGCGTCGCTCGCAAAAGAGCCGACGACAAGAGAGGCGACGATGCGAAGGACGCTGGGAGTGCGAGCGGAGCGCCAGCGGCTGATGCGCCCGCTAAGGAAGATGAGCGTAAAAAGGCGAAAACCGTAAATGGAGCGCGTGGCGGCTTCTTATTGGACCGTGACGAACAGGCCGAAGTGCGCGCAGTGGGCGGCCGGCGCTTTCAGCGTCACAACAACATCTGGGTTGATGTTGCGTACAAACCTTCTTTCTCGATGACCACGGTCGCTCGTGGATCAGAACAGTATCGCGCGCTGGTTGCCGACGAGCCCGTCATTGACACGATTGCCAAACAATTGAGCGGCGAAATAATTCTTATCTGGAAAGGCCGCGCCTACCGAATTCGCTAACCCCCCTGGACCGCAGGCATCCTGCCTGCCTCTACGCACGATACTCATTACTCTCATCGGAAGATGACCCGCTGGGGAAAGCAAGTGGGAGGATGCCTGCGGTCCCAGGGCGATAGTGATAGTACGATAGTGATAAAGTACCATTCAGAAATTGTTCTGCTGCGGGAGGTGACAATGTACTGTCAATCATGCGGTGCTGAATCGGCGCTTGAACTCAAGTATTGCAACCGCTGTGGAGCGAGTATGGCTCCGGCGACTGAATTTGTGCCCATCAGTCTCACTAAACCGGCTCTGGTAATTGGAATCGTTATCACTGCCCTCACGTTGGGTGGATTTTCCATCCTGATCGAAGGCGCGATCAGGCTGGCGACGGTGTTTCATGTGCCCGATCCGATCATGGCCATCGTAGTGATGGGAATGGCTACCATTATTGCCTGCGATTTTTTGTTGCTGCGCCTTCTGTCACGCATTGTCAGATCTTCGCTTGACGCGAAGAAGGAAAAGCCGGCGGTGCTGCCAAAGCAAAGTCGCGAGCAGCCTCGGCAATTGAATCCGCAGTTCGAGCCGGTGCCGAGCGTTACCGAACATACCACCCGGACCTTCGCGCCGGTTTTCAGAGAGCCATCAGATCGCGGTACCAAATAATGTTTGTCGGGGAGAAAACTTAATGCGGATCGGGAAGATGAATGGATGCGCGAGAATCCTTTGGCTCGTCTTGGTTTTGTTTGCCGGCCTGCTTTCGTTCCCGCTGAATTCCGGCGCGCAAAAGAGTCCACGCAAACTCGCGCAGTCGTCAGGTGTGGGGCCTAAACGAAATGCCGAGATTATGCGACTCGTTCGTGAGATTGACGCGCGCAATATCGAACGCACTATTCGCAAGCTCGTCTCATGCGGCACGCGCAATACTCTTTCAGAGCAAAGTGATCCAAAGCGCGGCATTGGGGCAGCGCGGGATTGGCTGTTCGGGGAATTTCAGAAGGCAGCAGCGCAGTCCGGTGGACGAATGACTGTGGAAGAGCAGACCTTTGAACAGGCAAAGGCCGCGCGCGTGCCACAGCCCACGATGTTGACGAATGTGGTAGCCACGTTGAGAGGCACACAACCTGAGTCAGAAAAGCGCATGTATGTCGTGAGCGGCCATTACGACTCGATGTGTACGAGTCCAACGGATGCGAAGTGCGACGCGCCGGGAGCTAACGACGACGCCTCTGGTACGGCCGCGGTTTTGGAAATGGCGCGCGTGATGGCGCGGTACAAATTCGACGCCACCATTGTCTTCATGGCGGTGGCCGGCGAAGAGCAGGGACTACTGGGATCAACTTATTACGCTGAGCAAGCCAGGAAGAACAATCTGGACATCGAAGCCATGTTCACCAACGACATCATCGGCAGCTCGCTGGGTGGCAACGGTATGCATGATCCGCACCGAGTGCGCGTTTTCTCTGAAGGCGTGCGCTCCAATGAAACTGAGCCTGAGGCCACCACGCGGCGCAGTGTAGGTGGCGAGAACGACTCGCCGGCGCGGCAACTGGCGCGGTTCATTAAAGAGGTCGGCGAGCGCTACGTGCCGGGAATGAATGTATGGATGATCTATCGTCGCGATCGGTATGGACGCGGCGGCGATCATCAGCCGTTTCTCGAGCGCGGCTATGCGGCGGTGCGATTTACTGAACCAAACGAAAACTACAACCATCAACATCAAAACGTGCGCCTGGAAAAAGGAATTCAGTACGGTGACCTGCCGGAGTTTGACGACTTTAATTACATCGCTGACGTCGCGCGCGTGAATGCATCGTCTCTGGCGATGTTGGCCTTTGCCCCCGCGGCCCCGAAAAATGTATTGCTCACTACTGGGCTGGCAAACGATACGGAACTGAAGTGGGATGCGAATAGAGAAGCTGATCTGGCTGGTTATGAAATTGTCTGGCGCGATACTACTGCGGCGGTTTGGTCTAACTCGCGCTGGATCGGAAACGTGACCAGCTACACTTTGAAAGGGATGTCGAAAGACAATTATTTTTTCGGCGTGCGCTCGGTGGATAAGGAAGGGAATCGCAGCCCGGCGAGCTATCCGCGGCCGGCGCCTCGAGCGCGCAACTGATCAGGATCATGAATTCTTTGCTCATCTTCGGGGATTACGTTCTGGGAAACGCTTGCTCATGCAGCGGCCTAGCGTTGTTCTTCCTGATGTGCCTCCGCGTAGATTCGCAAGGCGGCATTGATCCGCTGTTGAAAATCCGCGCCTTGGGCTTCAAACCATTTCAACACTTCGGCATCAACGCTCAATGTGACCGCGGTTTTCTTTCCTGGCAGCCGCCACTTGGCTGCGCTGAAGAACGAATCGTCTAAGGGCGGAATATCAGAGGTATCAATCTCGTCATCCGCCAATCGGTCAATGCGCGCCCAGTCCGTCTCTGATGGCTTCTTCAAATTTGTTTCGCTCATGTTTTAATGCTCTTCGCAAAGAGAGAATCCGTATGGCGTCAGCCGCCGGTTCAGTGAAGGTTACGACAACAATTCGATTGCCCAGAAAACCAATGCCAGTCCAGCGAGCCTCGCCATAACCCGCTCGGGTATCAAGACCCGTGAGCAAGGGACCTTGAAAGATTTCCCACGCATCACCAAAGTCAAACCCGTGCTTACGAGTGTTCTCCTGGTTCTTAGCCTCGTCCCACTCAAAATTCACAGAAAGAGTTTAGTCGGAAGCGTATTGCAGGTACAACCCCGTTTTCAACCGCTTACCACAGAATCCCGAAGAAAATGCTTTTTCGACCTTTCACAACCCGCAAGCGTCTAAGATGATGCGACCCAGCGTTTAGATGCGGTTGGCCTGGCCGATTCAGGCGAGTATCATCAAACCTGCGACCGTAAATAAAGTCCGTAATCAGGATTGAAATAATAGGGTTAACCTTATGAGAAATCGTGCTCCTTTCAACGCCTTCATCAACAAAACGATTGCGTTATCAATCTCCGCTGCATTACTGGCCGGCACGTTTGCGCTCGGAGTAAGCGCGCA
Source organism: Acidobacteriota bacterium (assembly GCA_025463135.1). Lineage (GTDB taxonomy): Bacteria > Acidobacteriota > Blastocatellia > Pyrinomonadales > Pyrinomonadaceae > JAOAPY01. The sequence continues at coordinate 102,359 of JAOAPY010000052.1, read as the reverse complement.
GGGCATGGAGGCGACAAAGCGAGCCCAAAAGGCGCGTTCGGCAGGCCTTAGCGAAGATCAGCGCATCCTGCACGTGCTCAACCGGCTCGGCTTTGGAGCGCGGCCCGGGGACGTGGAGCGCGTTAAGGCGATGGGTCTTGAGAACTACGTCAATCAGCAACTCAATCCGAGCGGCATCGCCGATCTGGCGATCGAAGCCAAGCTCAAAGACAAGAACCTGCCGACGCTGGCGATGACAACAGCTGAGCTCTACGAGAAATATCCGCAGCCGGGCCAGTTACTGCGCCAGCTCGATAAGAAAGGTGATTTGCCGAGTAGTCTCGCCGCCGCGCGCGACAACCGCGTGAAGGGCGGAGCGAACGCGGCGCCCGGCGCCGATGCTAACGCCGATCAGATGACGCCGCAGCAGAAACCAGATGTGATATCGTCCAACGTCATGACGGCCGAGGCGAAACCCAGCGCACCCGGCAACGCGAACGGCAGCCCTTCTGATCCCAATCCGCAAAACAATGAAGCATATCGCAAAGCTGTCCGCGACTATTACCTACAGAACGGTCTCCAGCCGCCACAAAGAATCACGGGGGAGTTACAGGCGGCGCGCATCCTTCGCGCTGTATACAGCGAACGCCAGCTGCAGGAAGTGATGGTTGATTTTTGGACCAACCACTTCAATGTGTTTGCCGGTAAGGGCGCTGATCGCTGGCTGCTGACCTCGTACGATCGGGACACCATTCGCCCAAACTCGATGGGTAAGTTTGCCGACCTGCTGAAAGCCACCGCGCAAAGTCCGGCAATGCTTTTTTATCTCGACAATTTTCAGAGCGTCAGTCCGAACGCGCAGTTGGGAAACGGCGGCGGCGGCCGCAGACTCCAACAAGCGGGACGTCCGCAGGGTCGCGATCCGATTCTCGACATGTTACGCAATGGCCGGCGCAACCAGCAGCAGCCGGGGCGTAATCCGAACGCCGGTGAGCGGGGGCCGAACCAGCCACAGGCACAGGCAAAGCGACCCAAACGAGGTATCAACGAAAACTACGCGCGCGAACTGATGGAACTGCACACGCTCGGCGTTGATGGTGGCTACACGCAGAAAGATGTGCAGGAAGTGGCGCGTTGTTTTACCGGCTGGACCATCTTTGCGCCGCGTGGCGCCGGCGCGGCCGCAGCGGCAATCATGGGTGAGCAGGCTCGCGAGAATGCCGGCAAATTTTATTTTGCGCCGCGCATGCATGACGACGGCGAAAAGATTGTGCTGGGTCATAAGATTCCCGCGGGGGGCGGAGTCAATGATGGCCTGATGGTGCTGGACATACTCGCGCACCAGCAAGCGACAGCCCGTTTCATTGCCACCAAGTTGGCGCGGCACTTTGTTATGGATAATCCGCCGCCGGCTTTAGTCGAACGGGTTGCCGCCGCGTTCACCAAAAGCGATGGCGACATTCGCGAGACATTGCGAACAATTTTCTTTTCGCCGGAGTTTAATTCCGCGGATTCGTATCGCGCGAAGATCAAGCGACCGTTTGAACTTACTATCAGTGCAATTCGCACGCTCGGCGCCGAGACGAACGGCGGTCCACAACTACATCAGTGGATAGCGCGCATGGGCGAACCGCTCTACGGATATCAAACGCCCAATGGCTATTCGGACGTGGCTGAGAACTGGGTCAACACGGGCGCCTTGCTCGAGCGCTTGAATTTCGGTTTAGCGCTCGCCAGCAATCGCATTCCGGGGACCAGAGTGAATCTGCGCCAGTTTGTCGGTGATACTGCCGCAGCATCGTTGGACAATGACAGGGTGATGGACCGCTTTCTGGCGGTGATGGTCGCCGGTGACGTTTCGGCCCGCACGAAAGAGACGCTGCTGAAACAGTTGAATGAACAGATTACTTTGTCCCCGCCGCAAAAGGTCGTCGATCAGCAGGCTGCGGAAATGCCGGCTGGACCTCTTGATGGACCCCTTGATCGACCTCGGCAGGCAGCGCCGCGTACCGGACCACAGGCGACAATTACCGATCCGGTCACGAAGATCGTGGGGCTGATATTGGGGACACCGGAATTTCAAAGGCAGTAAAAAAGGTCCTGGGACTTTGGGCTTTGGACTTGGAAAAAACCCAAAGACCTACTAAGAGTCTGGAGTTGTAATTATGAACCGACGTTTTTTCATAAAGTCCGGCGGCATTGCTCTCGCCAGTATCGGCGTTGCGCTTTCGGCCCCGTCATTCATCGAGCGGGCCGTGTTGGCCCAGAGCAGCGAGCGCATCACCGGCGGCCGGCGCAAAACGCTAATCGCGATCTTTCAGCGGGGAGCGGTGGATGGCTTGAACATGGTCGTGCCGTATGGCGAGCACGCCTATTACGATTTGCGGCCCACGATCGCTATTCCAAAACCGCAGGTCGGGAACATAGAAGCAGCCATCGATCTCGACGGCTTCTTTGGCTTGCATCCGGCCATGGCTTCGTTAAAACCACTGTGGGATTCGAAGCGGCTTGCAATCGTCGAAGCCGCTGGTTCGCCGGACAACACGCGTTCGCATTTTGATGCGCAGGACTATATGGAATCGGCGACGCCCGGAGTGAAGTCGACGCAGGATGGCTGGCTGAATCGTTTATTGCAAAGTCAGGCGGATCCACAGAATTCTTTGTTCCGAGCTGTCTCAATGACCTCAAACATGCCGCGCGCGTTACAGGGAAGAGCGCCGGCCCTGGCGATTTCGAATCTGGCTGATTTCAACATTCGCGCCGGCCAGAACTCGGCCTCCATGCAGGGGGGCTTCGAAGCTCTGTATGGTCAGTCGGCTCACGATGTCCTGAGTGACACTGGAAAGGAAACCTTTGAAGCCGTCAACTATTTGAAGAAGGTCAATCCCAGTCAGTATAAAGCTGAAAACGGCGCCCAGTATCCGCGCACACCCTTCGGAAATGGTTTGCTGCAAATCGCGCAGTTGATTAAGGCTGGTGTGGGTTTGGAAATAGCCTTTACGGATATTGGCGGTTGGGACACGCATGTCAACGAAGGCAGTTCGCGCGGTCAGTTGAGTAATCTGCTCCAGCAATTCAGTTCGGGCATCGCGGCCCTCTACACTGATCTGGGCCAGCGCATGGACGATGTCGTGATCATGACGATGTCAGAGTTTGGTCGCACGGTGCGCGAGAACGGAAATCGGGGCACTGATCACGGTCATGCGAACGCGATGTTCGTCGTCGGGAATGACGTGCGCGGCGGAAAAGTCTACGGTCAATGGCCGGGATTGAAGACCGATCAGTTGTACGAAGGACGCGACCTGAACCTGACCACTGATTTTCGCGACGTCTTCGGCGAAGTAGCGAAGCGTCATCTGGGGACGCCAAACTTGAAGACTGTATTTCCCGCTTACGACACAAACCCGACAAAATTCCGCGGCCTACTCTCATAACCCCCGGGGACCTGTCCTGGGACCGCACGCATTCTGCGTGCTTCCCCTTCGCTACGGGCCACTGTCAAGGCAACACGACAGTGACCGATTTTTTTGTGAGCCTTTTTCAATTCTGCTTGATCTCTTTTCAACGTCAGGCCCACAGGCGCGCTTTCTAAACTGCAGAGAGAGAAGAATTTCCAGACCAATCGACCCTTGCGAGCGTCCAAAGAGAGGCCGTCATACCTAATAGGAAATTCAAAATGAGGACTAACATGAAACTAAAAACTATTCTCGCAATTCTCGCTTCGTTCATAGTTTTCGCAGGAAGCCACGCGAGCTCCGCATATTCACAAACGAGTGCTGTTCCCCAAAATCCAAAGGTCGAGGGTGCTCAGGACCGCGATGCTTTGAGTCTGACTGAGAATCAAAAGGCACAGTTCAAATCAATTCACCAGAGCAGCCGCGCGCAGTTACGGTCGTTGCGCAACGACCAGACTCTTTCGCCCGAGCAGAGGCAGGCAAAAGCAAGCTCAATTCGGGAAGCCGCCCATCAGCAAGTCCTTGGCATACTGACGCCGCAACAACAGGAAATCGTAAAGAACCATAAGCGCGAGGGACATGGCTTCGGTCATGGATTTACTCGCCGCGATGGCAGCGGCGATCGTGGCCGCGTCGCTCTCGGCCTGAACGACGATCAAAGGTCCCAGCTCAAGACGCTTCATCAGAGCACACGCGATCAGGTCGCCACCATCCGCAATGATTCAACGCTTAGCTCGGAACAGAAAGCCGAGAAGATTGGATCCATTCATCAGAGTACGCGCCAACAGGTCTCCGGCATCCTCACGCCCGAGCAGCGCGACAAGATGCGCGAGCACCGGCGCCATCGCAGAGATGGTGAGGGCGGCGGTCGACGTGGCGGCTTTCCTGGCCCGCGCGTAGAAAAGCCGTAACATCGAGAACAGGACACGGCGATGGGGGAGACACGGGTGTGTCTCCCCTTAACTATTTTTGGTGGCCGTCAAGCCGGAAGTCCCCGGGGACCGCACGCGTCCTGCGTGCTGGTCGTGCGGTGAATTCTTTGTGCTCAATTACCATGCTTCACCGGGAATTCGGCAGAATTCTCCTTAAGACCGAGAAGGTCTTGCTCCGTACGGCTTAGCACGCAGGAGGCGTGCGGTCCCAGGTGTTACAATCAATGAATGATTGACTTCAGCACACCGCCGGAACTGGAAGAAGTTCGGGGGCGAATTACGGCTTTTATGGAAGCCCATGTCTACCCAAATGAAGACAAGGTCATCGAGCACGAAGGTCTGCCCACTTCGCTTGAACGCGAGCTGCAACAGAAGGTAAAGGACCAGGGACTTTGGGCGCCCAACCTGCCGAAGGAATTCGGCGGGATGGGCATTGGCTACATTGGCCAGGCGCTGGTAAACGAGATCATCGGCCGTTCAGTGATCGGCCCCCGCATTTTTGGCGAAGCGGCGCCGGATGCGGGCAACGCTGAAATCCTGATTGTGTCGGCGAATGCTGAACAGAAAGAGCGATACCTGCGGCCGCTGGCAGCAGGCGACGTGCGCTCCTGCTTTGCCATGACTGAACCGGAGGTTGCCGGCTCCGATCCAACCGGATTGCGAACTACAGCTGAGCGTGTTGATGACGAGTGGGTGATCAACGGGCACAAGTGGTTTATCTCCGGAGCGATTGGATCTGCTTTCGCGATCGTTATGGCAGTGACTGACGCCGCGGCCGAACCGCGCGGACGAGCGAGCATGATCATCGTGCCGACTGACACCCCGGGCTTTAACATTATTCGCGCCGTGGGTGTGATGGGATCGGGTGGCGTCGGCGGCCACTGTGAAATTCGGTTTGAAAACTGTCGCGTGCCTGTCGAGAATCTGCTGGGCCAGGTGGGTGAAGGCTTCAAGCTGGCCCAGGCACGGCTGGGGCCGGGCAGAATCCAACATTGCATGCGCTGGCTGGGCGCGGCCCAGCGCAGCTTTGAGATGATGTGTCGCTACGCACTTAAACGCAAAGCGTTTGGTGAGCCGCTCGCGAATAAAGAGACAGTACAGAATTGGATCGCCGATTCCGCGGCCGAGATAAATGCAGCGCGCCTGATGACTTTGCAGGCGGCCTGGAAGATGGATCGGGGCGATGACGCGCGCATCGAAATCTCTTTGATTAAATTTTATGGCGCGCGCGTGCTGAACGATGTCATCGATCGCGCCATTCAGGTGCATGGCGCGCTGGGTTATTCCAAGGACACGCCGCTGGAGATGTTCTATCGAGACGCCCGCGCAGCCCGCATCTATGATGGACCAGACGAGGTGCACCGCATGGTGGTCGCGCAGCGCATCCTGAAACAATTTAAGAGCGAGGCCAAAATTGACGAGCAGTGACACGGCCGTGGTGCGACCCGGCGAGGAACTGGATCTGCGCTCACTGGCGGCGTATCTGCGCGGTCAACTCGAATGTGGCACGGGCGTCTCACCCGCGGACCTTCGACTCGAACAATTTGCGGGCGGACACTCGAATCTAACTTACCTGATTCGCTTCGGAGCGGAACAATTCGTTCTGCGCAGACCGCCGGTAGGGCCCGTGGCGCCTACGGCGCACGACATGCCGCGCGAGTTTCGCCTGCTCCAGGCGCTACATCCGCATTTCTCACTCGCCCCGCGCCCTATCCTTCTCTGTGAAGACACCGCGGTCATCGGCGTTCCGTTTTACCTGATGGAGCGCCGGCACGGTTTGATCGTTCGCGATAACATACCTTCGGAGATCGGTGATGATGAGACTCGGCGCCGGCGCGTGAGTGAAGCCGTGGTCGACACGTTAGCGGCGCTTCATGCTGTTGATATCTATGCGACCGAGCTCGCGGAAATTGGTAAACCAGTCGGGTTCGTCGGACGCCAGGTGCGCGGCTGGTCCGAACGCTGGCTGCGCTCAAAGACCAGCGAAGTCGTGGAGATGGACCAGGTCATGGAGTGGCTTGGTGAACGGATTCCATCCGAATTGAACATGGGGGCAACAATTGTTCACAACGATTTCAAGCTGGACAACATCATGCTTGACCCGCGAGATCCTGCGCGTGTCGTAGCCGTACTCGACTGGGAGATGTGTTCGGTAGGCGATCCCTTGATCGATCTTGGCCTATTGCTCTGTTATTGGACGCTGCAGAGCGCTGACGAGCAACAGAGTTTACATGCTGTGACAAGCGGCCCCGGGTGGATGACCCGCGCAGAGATAATTGAAAGATATGAGCGGCTGACAGGCCGCGATCTTTCACAGATTGTCTTCTACGAGACTTTCGCCCGGTTCAAGGTAGCGGTGATTATTCAGCAGATCTATTTTCGTTATGACCGCGGCCAAACACGAGACGAACGCTTTCGTCACTTCGATCGGCTGGTGCTCGAGTTGGCAAAGGATGCGGTCAAAGGTCTTGGGTATTAGGTCTTTGGCCTTTGGTCTTAGGGCTTTTAGTTTTTAGATCATTGGCATCTGGCTGTTTGATCGTTCGTTTAGAGAGAGCGCGCCCGCTATCGACAGGAGACAAGGTTGGCAATCAGATATTGGAAAATTACGCCCCTCTGGGGCTGTCTACATAAAGAAGAGCGGTATCTATAAACATTCGGCTCCTCCGGAGCCCAAAACAAACCCTTCAAACATCAAAAACCAAAAACCAAAAACCAAAGCCCAAAGCCCAAAGCCCAAAACCCAAAACCCTTCCTACCCCATGCCCTTTAATCCAAAAATTCTCCGCTTCGCTTCGTTGCCGTCGACGAACACGGAAGCGGCCCGGCTCGCGCAACAGGGTGCGCTTGAGGGCGTTGCCGTGGTCGCGAAGGAACAGACTGCCGGCCGTGGTCGCCTGGAGCGTCAATGGGCCTCACCGGCCGGATCCGGTCTTTACTTCAGCATCATTTTGCGTCCGCGTGTGGATCTTTCTGTCTGGTCTCTGATTCCTCTACTTGCGGCGTTGGCGGTCCATGATGCGCTGGTTGAATCATGCGCGCTCAAGACCGAGATAAAATGGCCCAATGACATTTTGTTCGACGATCGAAAGCTCTGCGGCATACTGGCCGAAACCATCGAGACCGCGAGGGGACGTGCCGTAATTCTAGGCATTGGCATCAACCTGAATTCCGCTGCCTTTCCCGAAGAGTTGCGCGAGGTGGCGATTTCGATCAAGGACGCAATCGGAAAGGAGATCGATCAGGAAGCAGTTTTACAGTCTCTGGTGCAGGCGTTGGCGAACCGCTATGAGTTGTTTCAGGAAGTGGATGGCGCCGCGGGAATAATTCAGGAGTGGTCCAAGCTCTCAGATTATGCGAATGGCAAACAAGTTTCCGTGAGGAGCGCAGCAGAAACTTTCGACGGAATTACGAGAGGGCTTGAAAGCGACGGCGCCTTGCGTGTAGAAACGGAGGCTGGTGAAATCAGGATCGTGCGCGCCGCCGACGTAACCAGCGTACGCCCCGGCGACCAGTAGCTCACTTACGCCGATGTCCGACAAACTTCAGTTTGTCGTGACTCGCCCAGGGAAGTTATTGCGGAACAAATCGACAAACTGAAGTTTGTCGGACAGTTTATGACCACGGGAAAACGAATAATTCTGACGACCTTTGGATCGTATGGTGACATTCATCCCTACATGGGCCTGGCGATTGAGTTGCAGGCGCGTGGTCATCATCCCATCATCGCCACCAGCGAACTGTACCGCGAAAAGATGCAATTGGCCGGTTTTGATTTTGTGCCGCTGCGTCCCAACATTCCGCCGCCTCAGGAACAGGATGCGGTGACTATGGAAAGGGTCATGAATCCAAAGTCGGGCAGTGGGTTTCTCTTGAACGAGATGCTGTTTCCGTTCGTGCGAGACGGCTATGAGGATCTTCTGCAAGCTGTGCAGGGCGCTGACCTGCTGCTCACACATCCGATCACGTTTGCCGGACCACTGGTGGCGCAAAAGACCGGCATACCATGGGTCTCGAGCGTGCTGGCGCCGGTCTCATTCTTCTCAGCTTACGATCCGCCGGTGCCGCCTTTCTGGGCATGGATGCGTCACGCCGAACTCTTGGGACCACGTTTTGTCGCCGCTTTTTTTAAGCAGGTAAAAAAGGTCTACAACAACAAAGCCTACAATGAGTTTCGTAACGAGCTGGGTTTGCCCGATCGCGGCAGTCCTGTATTCGAAGGTCAGCATTCGCCGACTCTCATTCTCGCGATGTTTTCAAAGTTATTTGCTCAATCTCAACCTGATTGGCCGCCTCAGGCACGTGTGACGGGATTCGCTTTCTACGATGGGCGGAACGAGCTGGAGATGCCGCCCGAGTTATCCAGGTTTCTCGACGATGGTCCACCGCCGATTGTTTTCACTCTCGGGTCTTCAGCCGTGTGGGTGGCCCGCGACTTTTATCGTGAGAGCATCGCTGCCGCAAACCTGCTCGAGCGTCGCGCGGTACTGCTGATCGGCGACGAACGCAATCGGCCCGGCGAAGCTCTGCCGGCGACAGTGATGGCGGTGAACTATGCGCCTTTTGAAGCCTTGCTGCCGCGTGCTTGCGCGATGGTCCATCACGGTGGAGTCGGCACCACGTCTCAGGGACTGCGAGCGGGAGTGCCGACGCTGATTGTCCCGTTTGCCTTTGACCAACCGGACAATGCTGCTCACGCTGCACGAGTGGGCACGAGCCGCACTCTGCCACGAGGGAAGTACCACGCCGCGCGCATCGCCCGGGAATTGAGCGTGTTGTTGACCGAACCGTCCTATGCGCAAAATGCACGAGACGTGGGCCGCCAACTGCGTGCGGAAAACGGGGCCGCGGTGGCCTGTGATTTCATTGAAGCTGTCTTAAGCGACAGCGCAACGCGCGCCGATTCGCGCGGGGAGTTGTTGTATGCTGCTGGTCATTGATGTTGGCAACACGAACACTTCTTTGGGCGTGTACCAGGGAGCAGAGTTGATCGCGCATTGGCGTCTGACGACAGCGCGCAATCGCACGGTGGATGAATATGGCGTACACGCACGCAACTTGTTTGAGCTTGCCGGGCTTGATTTCAAAGCCATCAACGCCATCGCCATTGCTTCGGTAGTGCCGCCGTTGAACTACACGTTGAAGCAAATGGCTGAAGTCTATTTTCACCTGTCACCGCTTTTCGTGGACCACACAACCGAGACCGGAGTGCGGATACTGTACGAGCCGCCCTCTGACGTGGGCGCCGATCGCCTCGTCGACGCGGTAGCCGCGATTCATAAGTATGGCGCACCATGCATCATCGTTGATTTTGGAACGGCCACGACTTTCAATGCGATCAACAAGGATGGCGAGTACCTGGGCGGCGTGATTACTCCGGGAATCATGATCTCGGCCGATGCCTTGTTTGAAAGAACAGCGAAGTTGCCTCGAGTGGATATTAAGCGACCAACCAGAGTGATTGGCTCGTCCACGGTTTCCGCTATGCAGTCGGGGCTCTATAACGGCTATGTGGGTCTGGTGGATGGCGTACTGCGCAAGATGCTGGCTGAGCTGGGCGGATCACCGCGTGTGATTGCGACGGGCGGACTCGCGCCCTTGATTGCCACCGGTTCAGAGTTGATCGAACTGGTTGATGATACGTTGACGCTCGAGGGTTTGCGGCTGGTTTACGAGAAGAGTCATACGCGCCCTGTTTAGAGTGCAACGGAATTGCCTCAATCATCCAGGGCCGTATAGAAAGCGCGCTTGTGCGCCCAGCGCTCGCGATAAAATACTCTTTGGTTGAGTGGCGACGTACGCAGGCGGACAAATCCGCCATCTAAACGAAAAGCTAAATGAAAGATCGGTCCGCACTTGAACTATTTTAATTACTTTACCGAAGTTGAAGACACTTTTGTTCGCCGCCGCGCAAAACATCTCCTCCTGAGCTCGATCGACTGGGCCCTGATTGAAAGCTGGAAAGAGATGGGCATCCCGCTGCATGTGGTCTTGCGCGGAATAGAAAAGGCCTTTGATTCCTGGGAGGCGAAGCCCAGAAAACGATCTGTGAAAACGCTGCTTTATTGTCAGGAAGAGGTTGAAGCCCAGTACGCCGAATGGTTGGAAGCACGCGTCGGGGCCGCGCCGAGTGAAGAGGCAACCACAGATGACGGTGTTGACGCGGGTGTTGTCGGGGCGGACCTGAGTGTCAGCCCTGCCCCGAGTCTGCCCTTTCCGCGCGCTGACATTCTCGCGCATTTGCGAACCGCGAGAGAAAGAATCATCGCGACGGTCAAGCAACGAAACGCCTCCGGCCTCGATGACATTTCCGAAGCACTTGCTCGCGCCGCTACCTTGCTCGACGACCTGGAAAAAGAATTTGCCGAGGCAACAAGACCCGACGCGCAGAAATTGGAAGTGTCGTTAACGGGAATCGAACGCCTCTTGAGTGACACCCTGAGTGCTTCGGCGCCGGCGGCCGAGGTCGAAGCCATTAGTAGCGAGATCAAGAAGCAATTGCGTCCATATCGCAGTCACATGGACGCCGCGGTCTACGAGCAGACGTTGAATAACTTACTACTGAAACGCCTGCGCGAGCAGTTTGGCGTACCGCGTCTCAGTCTCTTTTATCTTTGAATTGAAGAATAATCCAAAGATTTCGCAGATAAGACGTAAGCGGAATCGGCGTAATCCGTATAATCTGCGGATTAATATTTTGTACTTTGTTAAGTCTCTCTTCGTATGTCACCACCAACATTTGCGACAGTCACAATCGAACGCATTTTACCCGGAGGTCTGGGCCTGGCCCACGCCGAAGGCTATACCTTGTTCGTGGCACTGTCGGCGCCCGGCGACGTGGTGCGGGTGCGCATAGATCGTGTCCGCGGGCAAGTAGCGTTTGCCTCGATCGAAGAAATCATCACTCCCTCATCCGTGCGCGTCGAACCGCCCTGCCCTTATTTCGGCGCTTGTGGTGGCTGCGATTTTCAGCAGCTGACCTATCAGGCACAGCTCGACGCGAAGAAAGAAATAATTCGCGACTGTTTGCGGCGCATTGCGCAGATCGAAAGCCCTCCGAAAATTGTCATCCATCCGGCGCCGCGAGAATGGCAGTATCGTGTGCGCGCGAACTGGCAACTCGATCCGGTAACGCAACGGCTGGGATATTTCGAAACTGGCTCGCACCGCGTCTGCGACGTCGAGGTCTGCGCCGTCCTCGCACCTCGGTTGCAGGAAATTCTCGAGCGGGTGCGCAGTGAAATAAGATCCGGTTCCATTGATATCTTTCCGAAAGATGTTCGCGCCGTAGTCGGCGATGTTGATGTGTCCGTGGCGCCGCCTCTGGCCGGGTTTCAAACCGACGACGTTACTCTCTCGGTCGTAGGTGAAAGCTACTTATTCAATGCCGACTCTTTCTTCCAGGTTAGCCCCGGGCTGCTGGCCCAACTCATCGGCGAGGCCAGCGGCGACGCGCGAGGAGAGTTGGCGATCGATCTCTATTGTGGCGCCGGTCTATTCACTTTGCCTCTGGCGCGGCGCTTTGCGCGAGTCGTTGGCATTGAAGTAAATGAAAGAGCATCCGGGTTTGCCGTACGCAACCTGCAGCAGGCGCAGTTAACGAATGCCTCGGTCGTCACCCGCGACGTTGGTTATTGGCTGAAGGAAAACGCTCAATCATTTCCCTCGGTCGATTTCCTTTTGCTCGATCCACCGCGGGCCGGCGCCGAGAACATTGTCATCAAGGGCATACTCGATTTGCAGCCACGGCATATTGCCTATGTTTCCTGCGACCCCGCTACGCTGGCCCGCGATCTGAAAAAGTTGCTCGCCGCCGGCTACACGCTCATCTCTGTCACTGCGTTTGATATGTTCCCGCAAACACATCACGTGGAGACCGTGGCGCAGCTCGCAAGAAAGGACGGGTAGGTCATCGTACCGCAGACTGCCAGCCTGCCGAGTGATGCATTACCAGTATGGTTGCGTGCACTCGAGAGGCTGGCAGCCTGTCGTACATCTCACTTTGAAATCATGAAGGGCTATGTTATTGCTTGTTGCATCTGATTGGTGACGCTGACAAGAGTAAAAATGAATCTATTCGAAGAGTTCAAATGGCGGGGAGTGGTCCAGGACACGACGCCGGAACTGCCGGCGGTGTTGGCCGGCGAGAAGATTTCTGCCTACATCGGTTTTGATCCTACTGCGCCTAGCCTGCACGTTGGATCGCTGTTGCCGGTGATGTGCCTGGCGCGCTTGCAGCGCTTTGGTCACACGCCTATTGCCATCGCGGGTGGCGGCACCGGCTTAATTGGCGATCCCAGCGGCAAGACTCAGGAGCGCCAGTTGCTAACCGCCGAGCAGGTTGATGCAAATCTGGAAGGAATCAAAAGCCAGCTCAGTCGCTTTCTGGATTTCAATGCGAAGCCTAACGCCGCGCGCATCATTAACAACGCTGATTGGCTGGTGCCGATTTCCATGATGGAGTTCCTGCGCGACGTAGGAAAATATTTCACCGTCAATTACCTGCTGGCTAAGGAATCAGTGAAACGCCGGCTCGAAACTGAAGACGGCATGTCCTTCACGGAATTCAGTTACTCGCTGTTGCAGGCTTATGACTACCTTGTGCTGCACGATCGTCACAACTGCATTTTGCAGCTGGGCGGCAGCGACCAGTGGGGAAATATTCTGGCCGGCATCGATCTGATTCGCCGTTTGCGCGGAGTGAAAGCGCATGGTCTGGTGTTTCCTCTGGTCACGACTTCGGCAGGCGTCAAGTTCGGCAAGACGGAAGCCGGAGCCGTCTGGCTGGATCCAAAACTGACATCGCCATATCGCTTCTACCAATTCTGGGTAAATACCGACGACAAGGATGTTGTCAACTATTTGAAATTTTTTACCTGGCTTTCCCAGGAAGCGATTCAAGAGTTGGCAGAGTCTGTACGTCTCGAACCACACACGCGCAAAGCGCAACGCGAACTGGCGCGCCAGGTGACTGAGATGGTCCATGGCGAGACTGAGCTGGCCAAAGCCGTGCGGGCGTCCGAGGTCTTGTTCGGCAAGGAAATAGCCGGCCTGAGCGCGGATGACATCCTCGATATATTTGTCGACGTGCCGTCGACTGAGTTGGACCAGGCGCGTTTTGCCGGCGACGGTATGCTGCTCAATGATCTGTTGGTAACGTGCGGCGTAGTTCCTTCCAAGGCCGAGGGTAAGCGCCTCATTCAATCAGGCGCGATCAGTGTGAACAATCGACGCGCGGCTGATCCCCGTGCGGCCATAGCGTTGTCGGATTTTATCGACGGCAAGATCCTGGTGCTGAGGAAGGGAAGCAGGCACTATCATGCCGTGAGGATAATTGAAAATCAGGCTTGATACTATTTCGATCTCAGGCACCGGAGTTTCACGCCTAAATTTTCAGCGGGTCGGCTCTCATTCTGACCCGGTTTCAACCAGGTGATTGGATAATCCGCTCATCTGCCCGTTTAGAAAGCGACTTGTCCGCGCGTGTGGGGGCACAAGTGCCCTTTCTAAACGGATCGAAAAAAATGACCGCGCTCACCCGGTTGAAACCGGGTGAGAATGAGATAGGAGAGCACGGACCTCCACTATTTAGCTTTGCCTGGCGGCTCTCTCGACCTCACCATGACCTGAGTGCTCTGCTCGCTCACAACTGCTCAGCTCGCGAACGTGCGGTACACAGATCGGAAGCTTAAATGGGATCCCGCTCGCGCGAGCCCTCATTCGCGACTCATCCGCTGGCCTTGCTGCTGGCGGCCCTCAGCTCCGGAATCCTGATAGCGCACTTCTTTCCGCTGCCGATCGGATTGCTTCTAAGTTTGGCTGCGGGCGTGTCATTGGCTCCGCTTCTGCTTCTTAGTGAGCAGAACAGGATCTGGCCAACTCTTTTGATCGTCCTTGCTGCTCTGCTGACCGGAGCCACTCTTGAAGCGATCGAACAACGCCCCGCGCCTGCGAATCGGATCAAGAACCTGCTTGCGAGCGGGTTGATAGTTGCCGGCGATCCGGTTGAACTCACCGGTGTGCTGGAGCAACCGCCTGAATACACGCCCGATAGTTTTTACCTGACTATACATGCCGAGAAACTGCGGCTGGGAAGTGTTGAGCGCAACGCTTCGGGAGTTGTGCAGTTGCTCGCGCCCTTGCGCGATGACTCAATACGCGCGGAATACGAGGCCCTTCAGCTCCGCTATGGCGCGCGCGTGCGTGTAATAACAGTGCTTGAACGTCCCGACAATTATCGCAATCCGGGCGTCTCTTCATTCACAGAGTTTCTCGACCGCAAGGGCCAGGATGCGACCGGAAAGTTGAAGAGTCCGCTGCTGGTGGAACGTCTTGAAGACGAACGAATTTTTTTGCCCTTGCATTGGCTGTATGAGTGGCGAGGAATGCTCGAGCGCGAGATCAAGAAGCACTTCTCTGCCGAGACCGCGGGTGTGCTGGATGCCGCTCTGCTCGGGAACCGCTATAACCTTTCTCATCAGGCCGCGGAACGTTTTCGCGAAGGCGGTACTTTTCATGTACTCGTGATCAGCGGTCTGCACATCAGCTTCATTGGCGCAGTCGTACTGTTGATTGTCAGGCGAGTTACCAGGAAGAAATGGTTACAGCTGATTGTTTCGCTTGTAGTTTTATGGTCATACACGGTTGCGGTCGGCGCAGAATCGTCCGTGGTTCGCTCGGCCCTGATGTTTAGCCTGGTTGCCATGGCGCCACTGGTTTCGCGGCGCGCCAGCTCTCTAAATGCTCTGGGAGGCGCAGGGCTGTTGCTGCTCCTGTCCAGTCCCCGCAATTTGTTTGACCCATCGTTCCAACTGACGTTCGTTTCAGTGCTCGCGATTGTGGTCATCGCCGCGCCGCTTTTGCGTAGACTTTCGCAGATCGGTGAGTGGCAGCCCACTATGGAGACACCCTATCCGCCCTCGTGCCGCAGATGGCTGCGTCGTAGTTGCGAAGCGCTTTACTGGAGTGGGGAAAAATGGCGGCGCGAGATGGCCAGTGCTAATTACAGCTACCAGCTCTTCAAATCTCCACTTGCCGTGCGCCTGGAACGATATCACCTGCAGGGGATCCTGCGTTATGGAGTGGGGGCGTTGATTGTGTCGGCGAGCGTGCAGGGGGCTTTGCTGCCTTTGCTGATTCTGTACTTTCATCGCTTGTCTGTGGCATCGCTCGTCTTGAACATTTTTGTGAGTGTGTTAATGGCATTGTTGGGGTTTGTGGCGTTGGCGGCGCTGGTTCTTGTGCACCTCAGTTCAGTAATTGCGGCGCCGCTGATCGCCCTGGCAAACACGGTCAACTGGTTGATGGTCCACAGCGTCGATTTGTTTGCGAATCTCGGCGTTGCTTCGCTTCGTCTGCCCGAATACAGCGGATGGCCGGCTGCTCTTTACGCGGTTTACTATCTGCCGCTCGTCTGGTTGATCCGGCAGCTCAATGGTTGGCGCCCACTGGGTCTACCCCTTACTCATCGAAGTCAGAGGCGGCGTACCTGGACCACAATCGCGGCCGCGCTCCAACTGACTTTGTTGCTGTTGCTCGTGGCGCATCCGCTGAGTGCCGGAAGGCCTGAGGGAAGACTGAAAATTGATTTTCTGGATGTGGGCCAGGGAGATGCGGCGCTCGTGACGCTGCCGGACGGCCAGACCTTATTGATCGATGGTGGCGGTCGTCCCGGCTTTGGCGGTCATCAAGGAAATTCGTCGAGCAGTGCTCCCCTCCTCATGGATGATGATTTGGACACACCATTCGAGCGCGACACCCGCAGCATCGGCGAAGCCGTCGTGTCGGAATATCTTTGGTGGCGCGGCCTGGATCGCATCGATTACATCCTGGCGACGCACGCCGATGCGGATCATATGGATGGGTTGAACGATGTGATGCGCAACTTCCAGGTGGGCAGGGCTTTTGTGGCCCGCACCCCGGGAAGCGATCCTGAGTACGCGAAGTTTGCTGCAACGCTGCGGGCGAGACAAGTACCGCAAAGCGTGCTGGCGGCGAATGATGAGTTGAAATTCGGAGATGTGACGATAACGGTACTCGGGCCACCTGCTGCCGACGACAACGCGCCTTCCCGCAACAACGATTCAATCGTGCTGCGGCTAAAGTACGGGCAACGAACAATCATGATGACGGGTGACGTTGAGAAGGAGGGCGAAGCGGCAATACTTGCCGCCAACACTGATATCCATGCCGATGTAGTCAAGGTGCCGCACCACGGCAGCAAAACGTCATCAACTGCCGCTTTTGTCGCTGCTACTCATCCGCGGCTGGCGATCATATCGGTGGGCACTACATCGATGTTTGGGCATCCTACCAAAGAAGTTGTTGAGCGCTGGCAGGCCAGTGGCGCCGAGGTGATGACTACCGGGAAGCGCGGCACGATCACGGTGAGCACTGATGGCCGGGATCTGGTGGTGCGGAAGTTTATTCAGTGTGGAGTTTCAGAGGTGAGGTGAAGTGGCGCGATCTCAATAGGCCTCATCTCATCCTCAACCGCCCTTGATCTCCTGAGAAAAAAGCTCTTCAGAAGTAATCAGTCAAGCAGCAAAACTACAAGTAAGGAAGGGGACCCTGTCCCCGCGCAAGTTGGCATAGAGTCTTGAAGACCTTATACCTTGCAACGTTGCCGGAGTTGATAGTTTTTCCACTGCTCGACCATTGCCCGAGTTGAGCGGGGACAGGGTCCCCTTCCTTACTTGCAATAATCCAAGATTCTTTTCGGCATCAAGCGTGGATTATTTACTCACGCGGGGAGCTACACCGAATCGTCCGGCGTATACAGTTCGATCTCTGCGCTGCCTGGTTTGTAGGTGTGCAGGACACCCAGTGGGGGCGCATAGACATGAATTGTGACCAGATCTTTTTCGCTGACGTCGGGGTTTCCCAACTGGTGGATGTCAGGAACGTCCGCGCCGGTCACCGCTCCCGGTTGGTGCTCGGCCACCGCGCGATAACGCAGACCCTTCTGTTCGTGAAAGTTGAACATCGTTTCCCACAAGACACCCTGCTGGACCAGTACCGCGCCGATTGATCCATTGTGATCGTGTATCACCGTTCGCTGGCCGGGCTTCCAGCAAAGCACTAACATCTCTACCGCTTCATTCCGACAAACCAGGTGCCGCCAGTAGGTGCGTTCCTTGAAACCGAGATATGGCTCGAGGTCTTTGGACGAGATGCTGGTGTTTTCCAGCCAGCTGTAGAGTTGTTTTAGCGACGGAGGATCAGTTTGAGCTTTGAGCGTTTCCAGCAGCGCGGAAAACGAAATTGTTTGATCGTTACTACAGACGCCGGCGGCGGAATTTGCCGAAGGCTCAATTTGAGATGACAAGATTGACGTTCTCCTTAGTTACCAACGTGAAGGTGTGCGCGGACAGCCGGTTCATGGGTCAGCGGGCGAGATCTTTATAGTCTGCTGATAACGCTTAGTCAAGATGAAGGGCTGAAAACATTACCTATTCGAGGGTCACTAGATCGCGAATCGCGCAAAATTTGGTATCGCTGAATCCGCGCACCATCATCAAGTGTTCCGCGCGCCGGAAGGGACCGTAGTGTTCCCGATACGCGACGATGCGGGCGGCGATGACCTGCCCGATGCCCGGCAGTTTCTCAAGCTCAGCGGTCGATGCGCTGTTGATGTTGATACGTGCTGGACCCGGGTTTCCACTCGTTGCAGCGGAAGACAGCGATCTCTCACTGACCAGCGCCTGTTGACGCGGAAGTTTGACACAGGAAAGGACGATAAGTGTAAGCGCGGCGATGAGTGTGGTGTAAACGAGCCGTGTGGTTCTTGCTTGTAGAAGACTTTGTCTCATGCATGCAAACAAGTGTTTGTGAAGACTTTAAGAGTGCGCCGCTCTAGTGTGCATTTTGCTAGAAGTCCAACCGGTTCATGAACTTCGGGTCATTAATTTGAAATTGTTCACAGACTTTTCCACAGGAGGTGTGGAAAGTTTGTCAAGGAAGGGTTTCCCCGCGCCGATAGTTGTCTCGACCCTCGACGTTCAAATGACCTGACCAATGAGGTTTTCCATTTCTCATTTCTGATTGTGCCATTTATGAACGTTGAACTGAGATGGCGGAATGAGAAATGCCAAATGAAACATGGAAAACGAGGGGTGCTACTCAACTTCGCCCTGTTCATCCCATTCGGCGATCATTTCGTACGCCCTGCCCAGCACCGGCCGCGGTCGAGAGCCGTCTGCCTGACCGATCAGGCCGTCGCGCTCCATCATGTCGAGGATGGCTGCGGCGCGTCCGTAGCCGATGCGCAGGCGTCTTTGCAGGACAGACGTTGAGGCGCGCTTCATCTCGACGCAGATGCGCAGTGCCTCTTCGAACATCTCGTCGCGATCACCATCCATGTCCGTGAGACCGAGCGCCTCTTCTTCAGACTGTGTGATTGTCGTGTCATAGGCAGGCGCGCCCTGGGCCTTGATGTTCGTGACGATCTTGCTGATTTCGCCTTCGTCAAGATAGGCGCCGTGCACGCGCACCAGACGGGAAGTTCCCGGCGGCAGGAACAACATATCGCCGCGACCGAGTAGTTGCTCCGCGCCGTTGGTATCGACGATGGTGCGCGAATCGACTTTCGAAGAGACGCGAAACGAAATCCGCGAAGGGAAGTTCGCCTTGATCAATCCGGTAATGACATCGACTGAAGGTCGTTGCGTGGCCAGCACCAGGTGAATGCCGACCGCGCGCGCCATTTGCGCCAGCCGCGTGATGGATTCTTCAACTTCACGCCCGGAAGTCATCATCAAGTCGGCAAGCTCATCGATGATGATGACGATATAGGGCAAAGGCTTCCAGGGCTCGCCCGATTCATCGTATTCCTGCACCAGATTGCGGCGCATGATCTCGTTGTTATAGCCGTCGATGTTGCGCACGCCCCAACCGGCCAGCTCGCGATAACGACGCTCCATTTCTGACACCGCCCACTTCAAGGAACGCGATGCCGCCTTCGGATCGGTGATGATAGGCGTTATCAGGTGTGGGATGTCTTCATAAAGGCCGAGCTCGAGACGCTTGGGGTCGATCAGAATGAACTTAACTTCGTCGGGTCGCGCCCTATAAAGAATCGAGACGATCAACGCATTTACCCCGACTGACTTTCCCGCGCCGGTAGTGCCGGCGATCAGCAGGTGCGGCATCTTGGCGAGATCGGCGACGTAGTTCAGACCATCAATAGTTTTCCCCAGGGCGACCGTTAGTTTGGAAGCCGACTCGCGAAAGGGACGAGACTCAATAATCTCGCGCAGAAAAATTGTTTCCCGGCGCGGATTGGGAACTTCAATGCCGACATGTGGTTTGCCCGGCATGCGATCGATGCGAATCGATTCGGCTTTCAGCGCCAAACAAAGATCGTCTGATAATCCGGTGATGCGCGAATACTTTACGCCTGGATCTGGTTTGAATTCATAGGTTGTGACCACAGGGCCGGGACAGATATGTTTGATCTGACCTGTGACGTTGAACTCCTTGCACTTTTCCGCCAGACGGGTGGCAATGGCCAGCAACTCTGCGTCGGCCTGTTCACTATGCGGCGGTGCTTCATTAAGAAAGCCGATAGGCGGCAGCGTGTATTCCGAGTACGAAGGGCGTCGTGCGCGATCGGCGTCGAAGGGCAGCTTGCCGGTCGCGGGTGGTTCGGCTTTCTTGCGCAGGACCGACACGCCCTTGACCATCTCTTCGACTTCATCGTCCTCGAGAGCCGCGCTATTGCGAGACGCGCGCCCGCCGGGAAGTCTGCCGGGAAAGTCAATTGTATTTTTCTGTACTCCCGCGGCGGCGCCCAGGGCCAACCCGGCGCTCGCTCCTGCCGCCTCGGCTTCGCCTCTGATCACAGTCGTTGCCTGCGTCTGGCTATTCGCGTTCATGAATTCCGCGACGCGCTCAGTCGGTGAAAGACCACCCGGTTGTTTTAGTGTCTGGCGAGTTCCTTCAAGTTCCGCTTTCGCAGCCTGCTTTGCTTCCTTTCGCAGAAGGGCCTGCTCGCGTCTGGCTGCGCGCCAGATTCTGAACTTTTCCGGCAGCAGGCGAAGGAAGGACAGCCGGTTGCCAATTGCTTCGATCAGGCGATGATAAAAACCGACAAACGAAAAGTTGCTGGTCAAAAGCAATCCGGTTGCAGCTGCTGCCAACAGGAGCACCGTGGCGCCGACCGTATTCAGACCGCTGGCCAGGACTCTTGAGATCAGAGCACCGGCAAGGCCTCCTGGTGGCACACTCTGATCAAACAGCGGGTGCAGATTTGAAATGGCCAAAAGCGCCGACGCTGCCAGGACCAGCATCAACAAGCCGACGACCCGCAACAGCGGAGCACGAATGCTGCGCGTTTTAAAGCGGCGCCACGCCGCCGCAAGAAACAATATCGGTAAAAGATAAGAGGCCAGACCGAGGAATTGAAACAGGAAAGCGGCCACGTTGGCGCCGATCGGTCCGGTAAGATTATGTGTCCCTTCCTGGCCCGCTGAATTCCATGATGGATCATTAGGATAGAAAGCGGCGGACACCAGGCACAGCGCCAGCAACAGGCCCAACGCCAGCAACAGGATCGCGACGATCTCGTTCAGCCGCGTGTTCCTTGGAGTCAGGACTCGGGGTTTGTTTTCTAAGTGTGTCGTGGCCATCAAAGACTCCAGACGCAATGCCGGGCGTTGGTCCTATGCTGCCTTCTTCAACAAGAGATATGCCTTAATAAAGTCATCTATGTCGCCGCCGAGCACGGCGTCGACGTTTCCTCGTTCGAGTTTCGTGCGCGCATCCTTTACGAGTTGATAAGGCGCCAGCACATAGTTTCTGATTTGTGAGCCGAATGAGATGTCAGCTTTGTTGGCCTCTAACTCGGCCGTTTCCAAGCGTCGCTTCTCCACTTCCAGTTCGTACAGCTTCGATCTCAAGACCTGCATCGCCACCGCGCGATTCTGATGCTGCGAACGCTGGTTCTGGCATTGCACTACGGTGCCGGTGGGAAGATGTGTGATGCGCACCGCCGAATCCGTGGTGTTGATGTGCTGGCCGCCGGCGCCCGTGGCGCGATAGGTATCGACGCGCAGGTCCTTATCAAATATTTCGACTTCGATGTTCTCGTCAATTTCGGGAGAAACGAAAAGGGAAGCAAAAGATGTGTGTCTTCGCGCTGCCTGATCGAAGGGCGAAATGCGAACCAGACGATGCACGCCCGCTTCAGCGGCGAGCAGGCCATAGGCGTATTCGCCTTCTACTCTGAAAGTCACGCTTTTCAATCCGGCTTCCTCACCAGGTTGATAGTCGATGATTTCGGTCTTGAAGCCACGCTGCTCTGCCCACTTCAAATACATGCGCAGGAGCATCTCAGCCCAATCCTGCGATTCAGTGCCGCCGGCGCCGGGATGAACGGTACAGATGGCATTGAGCTGATCGTTTTCACCTGACAGCAGCATCGCCGTTTCTGCCAGGCTTACCTCGCGATCGAGTCGCTCAAGCAGGGCGCGCAGTTCGGTCAGCGAAGCTTCATCCTCGGCAGCAAATTCAAATAACACGCCGGCGTCGGCTACTTGGGACTCGAACTGTTCCTGGCGCAGGATTTTTTGTTCCAGCCGGCTCCGTTGCTGTAAGAGCTTCTGCGCCTGCTCCTGATCGTTCCAAAAGTCTGGAGCTGAGGCCTGATTTTCAATAGTCTTCAGTTCTTCACGACGAGCGGGAACATCAAAGAAACCTCCCGAGTTGTTCCACGCGCTTGCTCAACTCTTCAAATGATGATCTTAATTCCTGTATTGATAAAGGCTCAGTCATTATTGTTTGATACTCCTCTCGAATTAGGGTGTAGGGGTTGGGGTGTGGGGTGTAGGAGAAAGATTTTCCATTTTCCAGTTGTCATTTCTCATGTATCCATCGGCGTCTACACCCCAACTCCTACACCCTCGTTCTAAACGACAACGCAATCAACAACAAACTCAACACACCGCAAAGGCCAACAAACCAGTCGCCAAACTTTGTGTAAATCGTCTTTCTATTTCCTCGTCCCGCGATTGTCCAGGTTCGAACCTCTTCCTGAAATCCATTGGTTGCGTCAACCACTTTGCCGCGCCCATCGATGTAGGCGGTGATGCCGGTATTAGTGACTCGCAATACCGGGCGGCCGTTTTCAACCGCGCGAAAGATGGTATTAGCCAGGTGCTGTCGCATCACCGGCGTTGGCCCCAGATAACCATCGTTCGAAATATTGATGAGTACTTCCGCGCCCTCCGCCGCGAGGGTTCGAGGAATCCACGGATACGCGGATTCAATGCAAATAAAAACTCCCGCGCTCATCGTGCCCACGGGCATTAATGTGTAGCGACTGCCCGGAGTAAACCCGCCGACAATTGCTCTGACTCGATCCGAGCCCGGTAACCACCGTGGCAAGGGCACATACTCGCCGAACGGCATCAGGCGAATCTTATCATATTGTGCTGTGAGACGACCTTCTTCATTAATCAAGAGGGCTGAGTTGTAAGAGCCGTCGTTGGCTGCGGGCTCTTGTGAGTTGAGAATCAGCGAAGTGTGGTTCCGCTGAACAAATTGCGACAAACGATCGCGCAGTTGCGGGTCGGTGCCGTAAGTGAAATTCATGGGTGACTCGGGCCAGATAACCAGACGCGATCCCTTTTCATCCTTTGCCTGGCTTAAGCCCTTTTCGCTTTGAGTAATGTGGCGATTGAACAGTTCATCCATCTGCGGCGCGCTTTTATTAAACTCCATCGGAACGTTGGGCTGTAGCGCTACGACTACGATGGGACTCTGAGCGCTGGCAGTGTTAGCGTCCAGCAAATCTGAAATGGCGGCTACCCCGACGCAAAAACCAACCGTACCCACAATCACAAGTCCCGCAACGACGAGCCCCTGAATTGTTCGCCGCAGCAGAGCGAAAGCGATCGCAGCGTTAACGGCGACGATCATCAAGCCAACGGCATATACACCGCCCCAACTCGCTGCACGAATGAGACTGGGATGAAAGGCCTGAGAGTATCCAATAGCATTCCACAATTGGCCCGTCACGTTTAGTCGTAGCCATTCCAGTGTCACCCACAACAAGGGCGCAACGAATAGGGCCCCGGTACCCCAGGTCCTGATCAGACGCGCCAGGGCCATGCCAAACACACCAGGGAACACCCCGAGCAGCAATGCGCCTGGAAGCAACAGAGCATAGGCCAGCGGCGCGGGGATTCCCGCGTAGTGGATCATTGAATAGGTGAGCCAGTAACAGGTTATGTAGAAGAAGGCACTGCCGGTAATCCAGCTGAGGCAGAAAGCACGTTTTGAGAGGGGCCGGCGCGCAATTGCGATCAGGAGAGGAACCAGACCGACCCAGGCCAGGATCCATAGATTGAAATCAGGAAATGCGAGCACCAGGAGCAGGGCGGAGAGAAGCGCCAACCCCCAATCCGTCATGTTGTGCCGCGCCGCTGCCCTCATCCGCGCGAGTTTAGCAGAGCACGCAGGATTCAACATGCGAGCTCGCAGTCCTGCATAGTGAGTCAGTTTGATGTCCGATAAGCTTCAGCTCGTCGTAACGCCGCGACAAACTAAAGTTTGTCGGACATTTGCCGCGAAACTGACCCACTACTTTTCAGATCGAACCTAAAGAAAAGCGCACGATTCTTTTCTTGAAATACCCACACGAGAGTGGGGTGTTGCAGAAGAGTCGTCGGGCAATCTCAAAGGTTGGGATGATCATGGCAAAAAAAATTTGCGCTGCTTCATTCAAGCAGTCAGACTGACGCAAAAGGGTTACTCAAATCGGTCTAAACGACATAAAACGTCAGTGCGAAGTGACAAATTCCGTCGCGCTGACGGTGGTCGTGACTGATGGCGGTTGCGCGCAAAGGGCGCCGGACCAAGACACATTTAGAGAACAGTCGATCTGGAAAAGATAATGCTCGGGAAAACAAAGGCCTTAAAAGCAGGAGAACCCAGTCATTTCTGACTGGGTTCGAATATTGGTGTGAACTCTGTAGGGATGCTCGGCGGGCGGCTGGCGCAGCGGCAGGCGGCGCTCAGAGGGAAGAAGGCGGCGGGGGCACTTTCAACTGTTTCAAGTTTTCCGTGCGTGCCGATGTATAGCTCAGCACGTCGTGTGCCACGAAATCTTTTTCTGGAATGTGCGGCCCATTAAGTATAGGGAGCCACGTTGTACAGCAGCTGTCGGCCTGTGTGGCACGGCGTCCCGCCCGTGATCCACGCGCAAGATGCGCGTGCCACAAATCAAACTGAACCACTACCCCAAACGCAGGAGAACCCAGCCATTGCTGGCTGGGTTCAAATTTCGGAAGGAGAGCTCTGAAGGGTTGCTCGGAGGGCAGATGGCGCAGCGGCAGGCGGCGCTCATAGGAGGGGTGGCGGCGGGGGCACAGTCAATCGCGTGATGTGTTCCGTGCGTGCCGTCTTACCCTTCAGCACATCGCATGCCACAAAAAAGTTTTTTCTGGAAATGAGGAGCGATTGGGTGTTAGGAGGCTAGTCCATCCGCTGGTTTAGAAAGTGCACTTGTGCCGAATGAGGCCGAACGATTGCCAATACCGCTTTGTAGTACTGATAAACTAGAAATCGAAGAACTCCACGCGCTCTTGTTACAAGATGATATTACCGCTGTTCTCGATATTACTGACCGCGTCCTCCTAATTGGCCACCTTGGTCTATCGGAAAAAGACGCTCGTTCGCTTCGGGCAATCTGGGCAAAGCTGCGAGACCGTCGAATTAATCGCAAACATAGCGATAAGAAAGGCCATCGAAAACCGAAGTTACCTAAGGCTCCCGCTCTTTTTGATTGAGGGGACGGGTGAGCGGTGGGACGATGATGTCGAAGATCCATGGCCATGCGGACAGCCTCAATCTTCATCTCTCAGGCGGCGCGCAAAAGGTTCGTGCCTCAGTCCTAAAGCCGGATCCTTGGATACGAGCAATCCGGCAAGAGGAAAAGCTAGCTGTAAAGCAACCCGACTTTTCCTACATGAGCAACTTTTTTGGACAAAACGTCGACGACAAGCTAGTAAAGCTTAATTGGACAAGGGTTCTACGAGTATCAAATGCCCTTGCAGCCCGACGACGCGCACTCGATCCCGGGCTGGTAGTACGCCGCCCTTTTCAAGTCGCGCGCGCCAGAGTTCGCCGTTGATGATTACTGAGCCTTCAGGATCCAGTCCGCTTTCAACCGAGCCAATGGCGCCGATAATCTTCAGATCGCCAGTCGCGGATTTTTTGTGACGGGAAAGACCAGCGAGAAAGAGTGCGCTGAGCGACAGGATGAGGCCGACAAACACAAAAGCAAGGACCATGTTCTGATAACGGTGCGTCTTGTCCTGGCGCCTGCTGCAAGCATGGGAAGTGATTAGCTAATTACTTCCCATCGTGACTTGCCGCTTCAGGGCAATAGCTTCCTGATTGTTGGGATCGAGGCCAATGGCGCTGGTCGCAAACTTCGTAGCTTCGCCGCGATCACCCCGTTCCAGGAAGATTTTCCCCAGCAGGATGTGCGCATCGATCAGTTTGGGATCCCAGAAGATTGCCGTCTTCAGAGCGGCAATCGCCGCTTCCTGATCTCCGCGACGCAAGTTGATGCGACCGCTCATCAGGTAGGCTTCGGCATTCGTCGGTTCGATCATCACGACGCGATGTAACTCCGGCAAGGCCTCGTCATCGCGGCCCGCCTGGTAAAGCTCGCGCGCTTTGCCCAGTAGATCCTGCGTCGCTGTAGCCGCATCAGCTGCTGCCGAGTTCTTGCGCGCTAAATCCGTAATGTCATCCAGGTTCAGCACGTCGCGCATCCGCAGCGTAAGTTTGGACGTCGTCTGCGACTTCTGCCATTCATCCTGCCACTTGGCGTAAGCTTGCAGGTAACGCCGGGCTTGATTGTCGGCAGCTTCAGCGCCCTCGGTCTTGCCGATTTTTTCCAGGGCCTTGGCAAAAATGAAATAGGCCTGCCCATCTCGCGGATCCGAAGTTATTACAGGTCGCAGTTGATCGGCAGCCTCGGTAAACCGGTTGGAAAGAAACAAGGCGTAGGCATAGTTGAAGCGCACCATTGAATCATCGGGCGAAGACTCTGCGGCGCGCTGCAGAAACGTGATCCCCTGCGCTAGTAGTCGCTGTCGTTCCTGGTCCTTGTCCTTTTTTTGCTCTCGGGCAGCGTACACCGCCACGGCGCCGGCGTTGTTGTAAACACCGATCAAGGGCAAGTCCGTCGCCAGCGGCACCAGCGACGCGAGCGCGCGGCCCCAATCGCCCAACTTCGAATAGGCGAGACCAGCATAGAAAGCGGCCTCCGCGTAATGCGGTTCTTTCTTCTGCAGTTTAGTGAAATATTCGGTTGCGTCTTTCCACTTTCCATCCGCCAGATAAAAACGACCGAGCTCAAAGGCCGCCTGTGAATACACGCCGCCGCCGTTGGCGTCGGCATAAAGGCGGAGGGCATTCTTCAAATAGTTGATGCGCTTCTCGTCGCGCTCGTCTATTTGCACGGCCTTCACATAAGCTTCGAAGGCCTGGGGCGGAATCTTGGTCGCTTCCTGGACCAATTGGTTTTGCGAGTAAGGTAAGGCGCGATCGCGTTGATAGAGTATTTGATAGGCAAGCCGCCCCTGGATGTTTTGCAGTGTCGTCAGCGCCCCGCCGAAATCGAACTGGCGGGTGGCCCAACTGCCATCCAGAACTTCGCCCAGCGTCCGTCCTTCGTTAACTTTGATAACGCGCGTGGTGACCTGCACGTACGCTTCCGCGGAGGATTTGTCCTTTTCCGTTTTGCCCTTGGCGGTTTTTTGCTCCGGCGCCTGAGGCGGCGTGACGGTATAGGTGCCCAGCACAATCATCGTCGCTTTCGCCTCGCGGGCCAGCTTGATCGACGTGGCGCGCGAGGGAATCATGGTCTCCGGAAGCCCCACTCTTTGATACGCCAGGGCCCGCTCGTCGCCCGATACCACCAGCAAGCCGGGCTTACTCAATAACTCAGTCAGCGAGTCCGCAAAGCTTTCCCCGACCCAGTTGTACTCTGGGCGGTTCGAGGTGTTCTCGAACGAAAGCACCATGACTACATCGCCCGCGGGCGTCTGGGCGTAAACGCTGGAAATGGGTACAAACTGGCCAATCAGGATAGCCAGACCAATAAAGGCACTAATAAAACGAAAGCGTCGCATTGAACTCAAAACCTCTCAAATCCGTCAATATAGGGCACCGAACCGTCGTTTACGATGCCGTTATGGTGGCAGCCGTTGGTCTGGCGGCGGGTTGTTGCCGGATCACACGGGCGAACCGATAGCCGGTCGGAGACATCTATCTACGTCATTCTCGCTGATGTTCAGTTCCTCGCCCCGACCGTGGAAGCACCAAACCTTAGCAGAAAACTGAATGTGGTAGAAGTGGGCCTGCGAGTTGGATAGTGGGTCAGTTTGATGTCCGATAAGCTTTTTTAGCTTGTCGTAACGCTACGACAAACTAAAAGTTTGTCGGACATTTGCTGCGAAACTGACCCACTACCTGCGAGTTGGAAATGGGGTAATCCTCTCCGAATGGGAATTGGCCGGCTGAGCGACGCAGGAGAAATTGATGCGGGGTAAGATATTCGTTAGTATCCATCGCCAGTACGACATTTGTCGGACCGGGATACCAGTTCTTAATAAAACATCCAGGATGTAACAGCATTGAAGATTAAAAGTATTCAATTATCTCACCTGCGTCTTGTCCTCTTGCTCGTCGGGTTGTTAGTTCTGGCAGCATCGCTGCCGCTCTTGTCCCGCGCGGCTTTTCAATCGGCTGACAATCCACATTCAGCAGGACATAAGCAACGACGACACTTCGTTCCCGGTGAAGTTCTGGTTCGGTTTCGCAAGGACTCGGCGGTGGCCAAAGGTGGAACCACCCAGTTGTCGATCATGCAAAGTGGAGTTGAGATCCCGCTGACGATCGAACGGCTGGCTGGGGCGGAAATCGTCGACGGCTTGCGCCTGGCTCAAGTGGATCAGCGGTTCACTGAGCAGGCGATCGCGGCACTACGCGCGCGTCCGGATGTGCTTTACGCCGAACCGAATTATCTGCGTTACAGAGATGTCGCGCCGAACGACCTTCGGTACGGCGATCAGTGGGCGATGAAGAACACGGGCCAGGTCTTTGGCACGGTCGGCGCCGATATCAAAGCCGAACCTGCCTGGGACATGACGACCGGCAGCAACAACGTGGTCGTCGCTGTCATTGACGAAGGCCTTGATATCAATCACCAGGATCTGCAAGCGAACATCTGGCACAATCCGACCGAGATACCAGGCAACGGCATCGACGACGATGGCAACGGCTACGTAGACGATGTCAATGGTTATGACTTCTTTCACAACGACGCCAGTGTCTACGACGGCCCCGGCACTAACCCCGACGGTTCAATTGTCGACGCTCACGGCACTCACGTAGCCGGAACTGTGGGCGCCACTGGAGGCAACGGCATTGGTGTGGTGGGCGTCAACTGGCAAGTCAGTCTGATGTCTTTGAAATTTATTGGTCCTGATAGCGGATCGAGCGCTGACCTGCTGAAGGCTTTGGCTTACGCGAAACTGATGCGCGACCGCTGGGTCAGCTCCGGAGGAACACAGGGAGCAAACATCCGCGTAACGAACAATTCCTATGGCGGCGGCGGGTACTCGCAGGCCGAAGCCGACGCGATTCAGGCGCTGAATGCTTCGGGAATTTTATTTGTCGTCGCCGCGGGTAACGAGGCCTCAAACAATAATCAGTTTCCCACCTATCCCGCCAATTACGATCTAGCCAACGTCATCGCCGTAGCGGCGACCACTCGTACCGACGCTTTGGCGAACTTCAGTAACAGAGGTTCGCACACTGTTCAGATAGGAGCGCCGGGGGCAGGTATTCTCAGCACGACACCCGGCAATACTTACACTTCAGCTGACGGTACTTCGATGGCGTCTCCGCATGCGGCAGGCGTGGCCGCGCTGGTGTTGGCGTTGCATCCGGAATTCAACATCAACCGATTACGAGCGGCAATACTTTTTGGCGGCGACCTAAAACCCGCGCTCGATCAGACCACGGTTACGGGTCGTCGACTCAGTGCGCTTGGCTCTTTGCAGCACTCAACCATCGTCGATACCACGCCGCCGGCCGCCATGACGGATTTATCTATAGCGGCGCAAGAGGGCCGCAGCATCACGCTCAATTGGACCACGCCCGGTGACGACGGCAGCGTTGGCCAGGCTTCGCTTTACGAGATCAGATTCACCGATCAGGCAACCGGCGCGCGATTTCTGCTGGATACAATTTTTCCAACCGCGCCAAACACACCGGATTTTGCAAATGTTCGCATTCCTTTCCGGCACACCGCGGGTACGCTCAGCATTACCGCCAAAGACAAGGTAGGTAATGAAACCACGGCGTCGGTTCCGGTGACGGTGAGTACGGACGCCGCCGATCCTTATGTCGTAACCGAAGGCCCGCCGGCGGCGCTTTCAACCGGTGGCGTGCCGCTGCATATCAGCGCTGACGATGTAGTGGTGGGATACATCCTGCCGTTCAACTTCCCGTTTTTTGAGAACAACGCTACGAGCGTTTCGGTTTCCACTAATGGCACGATTTATTTTCCGCCCAGCCACCCTGATAGCGATCCGCTCAGCATCCGCGACTTCGTTGCTTCTTCGCGCATGGTCGCGGGTCTTTGGGACGACCTCGATCTCAATACCAGCCACCGGGCCGATGCGGATGTTTATGTAGTCAAGCCGGATCCAAATCGGATCATCTTTCGCTGGCAAGGCGTGCCCTGCAATTTCAATCCGAACACTTTTCAATGCAGCGGCGGCGCCCCGGTTAACTTTGAGATCGAGCTTCGCAGTGACGGTACGATCATTACTCGCTATGGAGACGGCAATACGCAAATATTTCCGGTTGTCGGAATCGGCGGCGGAGAGCGGGACTCTTACGTCATCGATTCGCACACCGCGGAAACCTCGGCGATTAATCTTACAAACGCCCCTACGGTAACTTACGCGCTGCGTTCACTACCCAGGACTCCTAATCTTACGGTTTCCAGTTCGGCGTATCCGCAGCCGGTACGCATCGGACAGGATCTGCAGTTAACCATTAAGCTGGGGAACAGCGGCCAGAATCCGGCGGCAGGTATTGCCGTGACCGACACCTTGCCGGCGCAAGCCAGTTTTATTTCCTGCACGACAACTCAGGGTATTTGTAAGCCGCCAGTGAATGGAAAACTTTCGATCGGAGTGGGAGCGATCAATCCCGGCGCCTCGGTAACGATAAACCTGCTTTTGAACGCAGCTGCTGTTCCGGGCACTGATTTGTATTACGTTAACTCGGCGGTGGTTTCAAGCGCTCTGGAAGCAGATAAGACGACTACGGCACAGGCGAGTTATACCCTTCCCAATCCGCATCCCTTAGTTGCGGCCATTGGGATCGCAGCAGGGTACCAACACTCATTTGCGATCATGCCAGGCGGTTTGCTCGTTGCCTGGGGAGACAGTTCCTATGGCCAGTTGGGTGATGGAACATTCGGCGGAGCCAAACTGATCCCCTCGCCGATAACCACTTTGACTTCGATAGTTGCCGTCAGCGGGAATTTTGGCGAATCCCTGGCGCTAAAATCGAATGGCGCAGTTTGGGGGTGGGGCGCGAACTACTCCGGAGGAGTGGGTGATGGCACAACCTCCACTCGAGCACTTCCAGTACGAGTAATTGGACTCAACGGGGTCACTGCCATTTCGAAAGGAGGAGCCAGCCTGGCTCTGAAGTCTGACGGTACGGTGTGGGCCTGGGGTGACAATCAATTTGGTCAACTCGGTGACGGCACCAAAACCAATCACAGTACGCCGGTGCAGGTCGTTGGGCTCAGCGGCGTCAAGGCCATCAGCGCCGGCGGTGACTATTCACTGGCGCTGAAGCAGGACGGGACCGTCTGGGCATGGGGCGCGAATGACTGGGGACAGTTGGGAGACGGTACCACCAGCGGTCGCACTTTGCCGGCAGTGGTACCCGGCCTGACTAATGTTTCTAGTATCAGTGCCGGTGGCGAGCATGCGGTGGTGCTGAAATCCGATGGAACGATTTGGTGCTGGGGCAGTAACAATTTCCTGCAGGTAGGCGACGGCACCACAGACTTCAAACGACTAACACCCGCGCAGCTCAGCTTGACCGGAGCAACAGCCGTGTCGGCTGGTGGTGAGCATTCGATGGCGCTCCTCGGTAATGGCACTGTCTGGTGTTGGGGTGATAATCGCCGCGGACAAATGGGAGATGGCAGCGACTTGTTTCTCGATACCAGCCAAAGAGTGCACGCCTCTCCGCGTCAAGTGATCTGGCTCACGGGTATTACTGCGATTGCTGCCGGCGGTCAACACTCTCTGGCCCGGCAACAGAATGGCATTGTGTGGGCCTGGGGTGACAGCAGCCGCGGCCGATTGGGCAATGGCACAGACGGTGAAGCGCACTGGTGGCCGTCCGAGGTTAGCGAGGCAGCTCCCGCGCCGCCGTTGATCGGCGTGCTCTCGACACCGACATTTACACCCGATAGCGGAACTTATCCGGCAAGCATCACGGTGGGAATCTCCAATGCCAGCGCCGATGCCACCATCCAATCGATTTCGTTGGGCAACAATCATGTGATCGCGCAGACCTCCCAGGGGTTCTGGGGCTGGGGCAGTAACTCCTATTCACAGCTGGGTATTGCCGCCGGTTATCCCGTGCCGGATCCGGCCAAGGCCATGTACAAATCTCCGGTGGTACAAAACGGTTATGACGGAGCCACTCAAATAGTTGCCGACATTGGTCACAACCTGGTGCGGAAAAGTGACGGCACCGTTTGGACCAACGGCAGTAACCAGGGAGGCGAGCTGGGCCGCGACACCAACTCTCAGCCGAGCGCAACCCTGACGCAGGTTAATGGATTGTCAGGTGTTACGAATGTCGCTGCAGGTGGCTTTACCAGTCTCGCCTTAAAGTCCGACGGTACTGTTTGGCAATGGGGCATTGGCAGCGTGAATACCGCGAGTCCCACGTTCCGCATCACGCCGGTACAGGTCAACGGCCTCTCTGGCGTGACCGCGATTGCGGCCGGGGCATCGCATTGTTTGGCTGTAAAGAACGACGGCACGGTCTGGGCCTGGGGCTTCAACTCCAACGGGCAACTCGGCGATGGTACGACGACCAATCGAGTGATTCCAGTGCAAGTGAATGGGCTTTCATCCGTTATCGCAGCCGGTGCCGGAGCCACCTACAGTTTTGCGATTAAGAGCGATGGCAGTCTTTGGTCGTGGGGCAATAATACCTATGGTCAATTAGGGTTGGGCACATCCTTTGACGGGGACCACACCGCGGCCGCCCAGGTTGGAGTTATTTCCGGGGTGGTTGCCGTGGCGGGTGGTTCACAGCACTCAATTGCCTTAACCGCCGATGGTCGAGTCTGGACCTGGGGCACCAACAACGACGGCGTTCTGGGCGGCACGATCTATCAGCAATTAACACCCGCGGTAGTCAATGGTATTTCAGGCGCCACAAAAGTTGGGCTTGGTCCAACGTTCTCGGCCGCCTTGAAATCTGACGGGACGCTTTGGTTGTGGGGTAAGAATGATAACGGCCAATTGGGCGACGGCACCACCCTGGGCCAGTCGACACCGTCGCAAATGAATCAGCTGACCGGCGGCGTCGAGACTCACTACACGTTCAACGGCGCCGATCCGAGCGAGACCGATCCAGTCTTCACGCCCGGCCATCCGCTTTTGATTTCGCAAAGCCTGACCCTGAAGGCGCGGTCCTTTAAGAGTAACTGGACGCCGAGTCCGGTGCGCAGCGCCACCTACACGATCAGCAATCCAAATGTGATCGATGATGCGCGCAATTTCGTGAAGCAACATTATCTCGATTTCCTGAGCCGCAATCCCGATCCGGGCGGCTGGGATTTTTGGACTGCGAAGATTACGCAGTGCGGTCTGGACGCAGCCTGCATTCATACTCAACGCATCGGTGTCTCGGCGGCCTTCTTTATTGAGCTCGAATTTCAACAGACCGGCTACGTGGTCTATCGCTTCTATCGCGCCGCTTACGGTACGCGGCCGAGTACACCCACGCGTGCGAATATCACGTTCCAGCAATTCATTGCCGATCGAGCGCAGTTGGTGGGGGGTTCAGGCTTGCCGCAGAGCACGATCAACTTGGCGAACAACTTTGTCGCGCGGCCGGAGTTTAAGGTCATATATCCCGACGACGGCTCGATGAGCAACACGCAGTTCGTCAACAAGCTGTTCGATACGGCCGGGCTGACGCCCTACACCGCGGAACGCCAGCAACAAATTGATGCGATGAACAATAACGGCAAGACGCGGGCGCAAGTGTTGCTGGACGTGATCGAAATCAACGAGTTCAAAACTCGTGAATACAATCCCGCGTTCGTGTTGATGCAGTACTACGGTTACTTGCGCCGCAATCCCGATCAGGGTGGCTATGATTTCTGGTTGAATGTTTTGAACAGTCAACCTGACAACTTCCGCGGCATGGTGTGTTCGTTCCTTACATCGACTGAGTATCAACAGCGCTTCGGAAGTGCTGTCACTCGCAGCAATCAGGACTGTTCGCAGTAGACGATTGAATTGCGAGAATGTGTTCTGTCTTAAGAGGCTGCGCTGCTGCAACCGCCGTGGGATTTTTACCCAAGTGTGCTTTAATACCCCCTGAAATTCAGGTGAGGCACTCAAATCGGATGGCCTTGTAATAGTTTTTGCTATTCATTAAGGTGGCTTTCGCAAATCAAGATCGGCTGGTTAAGTAAGTAGCTCAACGCCAGTTCAGTCGAGTCATCCCAATCACTCGCTGTTCTCCCACAACTCGAGGAAAAGGAAATGTCCCACTTCACCAAGCACAGGAATGTTCGCCTGAGGTCTATTCTCGCTGCCATCCTCGCAGTTCTTATCCAACTGCCGCTGCTATCCAGCCTTTCCGCAGGCCTGGCCGCGTCCAAAAACCCGGCAAAGCATCGAGGTCCTGCGTCCGGGTTCGCACCCCAAGCCGAGTGGATCAGGCAACTCCCCATCAACGCAAATGACGTTGTTTATAGCTCGTTGACAAAGAAGCTTTATGTCAGCACGCCGAGTGCAGCCGGGCAAAACGGAAACAGCATTCGCACGATTGATCCGGTGAGTGGAAGTGTGGACTCCTCTACATTTGTCGGCAGTGAGCCGACGAAGTTGGCGCTCGCCGATGACGGCCACAGCCTTTGGGTCTCTCTTGACGGCGCCGCGGCATTTCGACGTTATGACGTGGTGAGCAATACGCTGGGGACGCAATTTCCTATTGGCTTCGATAATTTCTACGGCACTTTGAGTCTCTCCGATCTGGCAGTGGCACCAGGGAATCCTGACCTGGTCGCAATCACGAGAAACTATCGTGGTGTTAGTCCGCCCGAAGCCGGCGTCGCGGTTTTCGACAATGGCGTGCAACGTCCCACGACGACACCGGGTCACAGCGCCGCCAGCGATTTTCTTGCGTTTTCAGCTTCGGCAACGACGCTTTACGGCGGCGGGTTTTCCAGCGGCCTCAACACCATGACGATTAATAACTCTGGTGTCAGCGTCACGAGCACTGCTTCCTTCGCTTCCGGCAATCAAATTCGTTTCGACAATGGCCGGGTATACGGCACGGTTGGCCAGGTAATCAACCCCGTCACAGGAAGCATTGTAGGTACCTTTCCCGGAGTAGCCGGCAGTCCTTTCACGACCGACTCAGCAGTGGGCAGGGCTTATTACCTGACCGGCAGTCAGTCCGCTCAAAACTATTCATTGACGCTCCAGGCTTTTGATCTCAACACGTTTCTTTCGGTTGGGACTTTGACGATTCCGGGAGTAAACGGCAACGCCGGCCGCATGGTCCGCTGGGGCTCGAACGGTCTGGCCTTTCGCACTGACGGCGGCCAGCTGTTTCTTATTCAAACCGATTTGATTCCTTCGGGCGATCCCGTGCCCACTCCTACAGCCACGCCCACTCCTTCGCCGACACCGTCACCAACGCCGATCGACACCTTTGTGAGATCTGTGCCGTTGACCACCAGCGATCTGGTTTACAGCTCAGCCACACAAATGATTTACGCCGCTCTGCCCAGTTCAGCAGGGAGTAAGGGCAACAGTATTGCGCCGCTAAACCCTGTGGATGGAACCGTCGGCACGCCGGTGTTTATCGGTAGCGAGCCGACGAAGGTGGCCATCTCGAGTGATGGTCAGACTATTTATTCATCGCTGGACGGCGCCGCTGCGATCCGCAAATTTGATCTTCTGACCCAGACTGCCGGTGTGCAGTTTCCAATTTCAGCAGGTTCCCCGTTGTTTGCAAACGATCTCGCCATCGTCCCTGGAGACTCGAACGCGGTAGCAGTGTCTCGATCCAACCGAGTCTCTTTTCCGGATTCGGACGGCGTCGCTATTTACGATAACGGTGTGCGCCGAAATAACGTCGCCGGCATCAACAGTTTTTCGATTGAGTATTCGAATGTGTCGACCAAGCTTTACAGCGCGGGCTTTACGGGGACCGCTGGATCGGGTGCGATCGATCGCCTGCAAGCCGATGCCTTGGGCGTCAGCAATCTGGGAAAAGTTTCAACGCTTTCCTCAGGCGACTTGCGTTTTGATAATGGCCTGCTCTATCGCACCCTGGGCGATGTAATCGATCCCGAAGCGGGAGCGGGCGCAATCAAGGGTAGTTTTAGAAACCTTGGATCCCTCTCCGACATGGTGATGACAACCGATTCTGCCGTGGGTCGCGCTTACTTTTTGAACAGTCAGTATGGCACTGCTTTTGTCACACTGAAAGCCTATGATCTCAATACCTACGTTCCTTTGGGCACTGTAACGATAAACATTCCGACCCTGGGGTTTCAGGAGAGGGTGACCAGTCTGGTGCGATGGGGAACGAACGGATTAGCATTTCGGACTGCCAACAGTGTCTATCTGGTGCAATCAACTTTGGTAAGTTCGTCCGGGGCGGTTCCCACTCCGACACCGACGCCTTCGCCCACA
Source organism: Acidobacteriota bacterium (assembly GCA_025463135.1). Lineage (GTDB taxonomy): Bacteria > Acidobacteriota > Blastocatellia > Pyrinomonadales > Pyrinomonadaceae > JAOAPY01. The sequence goes on along the minus strand of JAOAPY010000052.1, from coordinate 65,978 downwards.
CCGAGTCCTTCACCGTCGCCGTATGTGCCGACTTTCGTCAGGCAACTGAGCTTGCCGGCCAACGACCTTGTCTACAATCAGCCGGACCAAATGATCTATGCCAGCGTGCCGAGTTTCGCCGGGCCCAATGGCAACAGTATTACTCCTGTTAATCCGCTGACCGGGGCGTTGGGAACATCTGTTTTTGTAGGCAGTGAGCCCAACAAGCTTGCGCTCGCTGACGATGGAAGCGCGCTGCACATCTCGTTGGACGGCGCCGCCGCTATTCGTCGCTTCAACATTCCGACTCAGACTGCCGGCACCCAATTCAGCTGGGGAAGCACTTCGCAGCGACCGATCGATATGGCAGTCGTGCCGGGTAGTCCGTTGGCTTTGGCTATTTCAGATGGAACAGGTTTGGGCGTCGCCGTTTACGACGATGGCGTGCGCCGAACCAATACAAGTCATGGAGGCGCCTACGCAATTGGGCCGATCGCGTTTGGGGCCACGCCGTCAGTGCTATATGGCTATGACGGTTTTTCGAGCGGCTTCGAGCTGGTGAAATTCAACATCGACGCGAACGGCGTCACGGGCGCCACCATTGGAAATAATCTCTTGAGTGGATTTTCAAACGCTCCGATGAAGTTCGCCAATGGCCGCTTGTATCACGAAAGTCGAGTGGTTGATCCGGAAGCGAAAATCCTGGCAGGAAGTTTTCTTAACACGGGAGGATCAAATCCCGTGAAAACCGTCGATCCGGTTCTGGGAAAAGTTTTCTTTCTATCATCGTCCGGCACCGGTTTGATTCTCAGGGCTTTTGACAGCAATACCTTTGTGCCGCTGGGCTCAGTCGACATTCCCAATGTCCCCGGCGCTCCACGGAGAATTATTCGCTGGGGAACTAACGGCCTGGCGTTCAATACCGTTCCTCCTATCGGACAGTCTGACACCAGCGTGAACCATATTTACCTGGTGCAGAGCGCGCTGGTTTCAAGCAACGGAACAATTCCTACCGGCCTGCAATTGGCATCCGACAAATTTACCGTGTCGGAAACCAGCGCGACGGCAGGGCTTCAGGTCATAAGGTCCGGCGACGTTTCCGGATCGACTACCGTGAACTACGCCACCAGTGACATCACTGCCACAGCCGGATCTGATTACACAGCCGTCAGCGGTACCCTGACTTTTGCCCCCGGCGAGTTAAGCAAGACGATCGCGGTACCGATTTTGGATGACAGCTTTTATGAGGGAGCAAACGAGACTTTCCGGATCACTCTCAGCACTCTTAACGGTGCGGTATTCAGCGGGCCTACCACGGCGGTGGTTACGATCTTTGACAACGAATTCAAGCCTACGATGTTCATAACGAATAACCTCAATGTATTGGAGGGGAATTCCGGCAGCACTCAAGCCACTTTGAATGTTTCACTTTCGAATGCCTCTGTCGAGACCATCACGGTTAATTTTGCTACGTCGAACAGTACGGCGACGGCCGGCAGTGACTATGTAGCGACCTCAGGTACGCTGACTTTCTTACCAGGGACGACAACACTGCCGATCAACGTCGAGATTATAGGAGATACAGTTGACGAGCCTGACGAGTTCCTTACGGTCACGCTGAGCAACGCCACGAACGTGAATTCCTATCCTCAATTCGGCGTCAGCATAATGATCATCAATGATGACGGCCCTCCCAAACTGCAGTTCACTTCGACAAACTATTCCGTCTCTGAAGGAGCCGGCAGGGCCATTGTTACGGTCACCAGATTTGGAAGGACAACGGATCCGGTTTCCGTTGATTATCAAACCAGTGACGGCTCGGCATTCCAGACCCGAGACTACACGATTGCTGCGGGAACTCTGCAGTTTGCGGTTGGCGAAACGACCAGGACTTTTAGTGTACTGCTGACAGACGATGTCTATATCGAAGCAAATGAGTTCTTGAATCTGACGCTAAGCAACGTACAGGGGAATGGCGCTTCGCTCGGGTCACCTATTAGCAGCAGGGTTACGATTTTCGACAACGACATGAGTCCACCTTCTTCAAACCCACTTGATGATGCGCTGATGTTCGTGCGCCAGCATTACTATGATTTCCTGAGCCGTACTCCTGATCAGGGCGGACTTGATTACTGGAGCGGACAGATCACGCAGTGCGGCAATGATGCGAGTTGTATACGAGCCAAGCGGATCGATGTCTCGAACGCGTTCTTCTATGAGTTGGAATATCAACAGACGGGTTCGTATGTGTACCGCCTTTATCGAGGAGCGTTTGGCAATAATCAGCCCTTTCCGAATCCCTTCCCGAACTCGCAGTATCCAAACGAGGAAAAGAAACTTCCTTCCTACGCAGTCTTTGCGCCAGACAGGGCCCGAGTGAGAGGCGGAGCGTCGTTGGCTCAAACGCAGCTCGATCTGGCAAACGCGTTTGTGTTGCGCCCAGCCTTTGTGACCAGGTATCCGGCAAACCTGGATGGACCGGGATTCGTGGATGCAATTCTGAACACCATCAATACCGATGCTGGAGCTGACCTGACGTCACAACGAGACGCCTTGATCGCGATATTCAATCAGGGCGGACGTGGCGAGGTTCTATATCATCTTGCCGATGACAATGAACAAGGTAACCCGATAAATAATCGGGCTTTCATTAATGGCGAGTACAACCGCGCCTTCGTGGCTACTCAATATTTCGGTTACCTGCGCCGCAATCCGGATATCGCCGGCTATATCTTTTGGCTGGGACAGGTCAACGGCGCTCCGTTGCGCGATGTTGCCAAGCAGCACGCCATGGTGTGTTCATTCATAACGTCGACGGAGTATCAGCAGCGTTTCAGCTCGATAGTGACTCACAACAATACCGAGTGCCAGTAGGCTGAAAGGGATCGGCACGTGAGCAAGGTCGCTGGACTCAGGCCCATCGCGGAGACTTCAGTGCTGCGGTTCAATAGACAGGCGAGCTCTGAAAAACTCCCAGTCTTTGGCAACCAGCAATGAATCTTATCCATCAAATGGGACCTGCCGGCAGCCGTCGAGTTGTAAACGTCACAGTTAAGTGCGGCGCAGGAAGCAAGGCCCGGTCGATTTTTCTTTGGATTTTTGCGTTTGCGTGAGTTTTACCTCACTTCCGACCTCAAACCAATCAACCAAAAAGACTCTTTTAAGGCGGCATAGGTTCGCGCGATCTCGTTCTCTAAGACGGCTGTTATCCTATCGAAATTCCAAGTTACTTTAAGGCAAGCAATGATTTCAAAATCTCTCGAACGCCGGATCACTATCAACTCGCTTATCGCGCTCCTTGCGCTGGTTTTTTGTTCCGTAGCCTCCACTTCGTCTGCACCCGACTTGTACGCCTGGTCTCGCAGCGGTCCAGTGGTCGGGGACGTTAATGCCCTGGCGATCGCGCCCTCAAATGCCGCGGTGCGGTATGCGGGAATAGAGACGAGTACCGGTGGGGTGGGAGTCGACTCAAACAGAGGCGTCTATAAGAGTCTGGACGGCGGCACAACATGGAGTAAGGCTGGACTGCCAGGCAAATCGATTTTAGCGCTGGCCGTAGATCCCGGGAACGCAGGAATCATCTATTGCGGGACGAATAATGGTTTGTATAAGAGCACGGACGGCGGCGGCAATTGGAATGGTCCATATGTAAGCAGTACGGCAACCGTCGCTGCTTTGTTGGTCGACCCAAACAACCCCGCCACGCTTTTCGCCGGCGTCTCGGGCAATGGAATTTACAAAAGCGTGGATGCGGGGCTGACCTGGAGCACCGTAAACACCGGCCGGTCCGATCATCTTCCCACTGCCGCTCGGCAGTCCCGTCAACAACTTTGTAGTGAATCCGACGCCGCAACAAGTGATAGACCTTCGTGCCGGTCAGCAATACATGAACCTGCACAGCTCGAGTTTTCCTAACGGTGAGATTCGCGGCCAGTTGTTGTGGAACCCCGCCGAGGAGGCCGACTTCTTCGTAAAGCAGGCCTACTTTGACTTCCTCAGTCGTGTGCCTGATGCCGGCGGTTTCACGTTCTGGACGAACGAGATCACCAACTGCCAGAGTGACGTCGAGTGTCTGCGACGCAAACGCGTTGATGTCTCGAACGCGTTCTTCTACGAACAGGAGTTCCAGCAGACGGCGGCCTACGTGCTGCGTCTCTATCGTGGCGCCTATGGCAATAACCAGCCGTTCCCGAATCCGAACCCGAATGCCGGTTTTCCTAATGAAGAAAAGAAACTGCCGAGCTATGCCGTGTTCGTGGCTGATAGAGCCCGCGTGGTCGGCGGCGCGAATCTGGCGCAGCGCCAATTGGATCTGGCTAACTTGTTTGTGAGCCGCGCGGAGTTCACGACGAAATATCCGGCCAGTCTGGCGACAGCGGATCAGTTTGTTGATGCAGTGCTGCAAACGCTGCAGAACGACATGGGTGTGAACCTGACGAGCCAGCGAGCGAACTTGATTAATCTCTACAACACGCAGGGCGGACGGGGTGCGGTGATGTATCGGTTGGCGGATGATAATGCCGGTACGAATCCGATTGCCAACCACCCGTTCATCGACGAAGAGTACAACCGGTCGTTTGTGCTGGGACAGTACTTTGGATACCTGCGACGCAACCCCGATATACCGGGGTTCATATTCTGGCTGGGCCAGGTTAACGGCGCGTCGTTGCGCGATGTGCCGAAACAGCATGCGATGGTGTGTTCGTTCATCACCTCGGCGGAGTACCAGTTCCGCTTCGGGCCGGTAGCGAGTCGCAACAACAACGAATGTCCGCAGTAGGCGGAAAGGGCAAAGCGCAAAGGGCAAAGGGCAAAGCGCGTCGAGGTTTCTCGACACCGTCAGATAGTACTTTCACTTCCTGAGGGCAAGCTGTCAGTACCACCTGCCTCAACGGGTGGGTCATACGATTGCCAACTGCCGATTTTCGATTGTCGATTTGATCACTTCGCCAGTCGGCCTAATTGCTGGGGGTTAGTCTTAACCAATCAGCAATCAGCAATTGGCAATACCCAGGGCCGCCCACCGCTTACGCAGGTGGTACTGACAAAGCAGAGGATGGTGGCCAGACTCGATCGAAGCAGGGTTGGATTATCAGGTGCCAACGCCAGGCAATGCCCTTGCTGATGTGCTATTCTTCCCGTCGCCGGAAGTCCTCTTGATCGCAGCCGAATCTCCCTGTTCCATCACATGTTGTGGACGGAATTGCTCCCAATTCTCTCGACTGCTTTTCAAATCGCCGGGTTTGTTTTTTTGGCTGGGTCAGGTCAGCGGTTCATCCTCCGCAGAGATGTATCCGGACAGCACGCGTTGGCCTGTTCTTCTTCATGTCTACCGAGCACCTGCAAGGATTTAATTTGGTGGTGAGTCCCGGCAATTTCAAATGCCAGCAGTCCCGTTGTGATAAGCCCCTCAGAGTTCGGTAGTAGTTCGAAAGAGGTAACTCGTTGAATTTCCACACCACCGCCTCGCCAGGAAGTTTGTTGTCTTTGATAACGATTGCTATCGCCACTTCGGCGATGGCGGCTGTCACCTTTGTCACTTCGGGAGCACGCAGGTCGAGGGAGCAAACGCGCACCGCCCAATCATCTTCCAGCTTGCCCGCCAACAAGCCAAGGGACAGGGCGCCTGTCATCCAACAGGAAGCCTACGGCAAATTGCCCTTGAGTTTTGTAGCCAATCAGGGCCAGAGCGATCGCTCGGTTCTATTCATCTCGCGGGGCGGGGGCTATGGACTCTTTCTGACCAGGGATGGCGCAGTCTTTTCTTTCAGCGCCCGCGATGATGCGGAAGCGCAGCGGAGCCGGCGCACGCAGATCGATCCTACCGCACCGCGGGTTGCAGTAGCGGTTTCGATGCGACTGAAAAATGCCGATGCGAACGCTCGTATCAGCGGCGTGGATGAATTACCGGGAAAGGCCAACTACCTTCTGGGGAACAGGCCGCAAAACTGGAGTGTGAACGTTCCAACATTTTCCAAAGTTCGCTATGAAAGCATTTATCCAAAGATAGATCTTGCCTATTACGGAAACCAGCACCAGCTCGAATACGACTTTCAATTAGCCCCGGGCGCGGACCCGCGACTTATCAAATTAGATTTCAGCGGCAGCGAACTGCAGCTTGATCGTAGCGGAAACTTACGAATCAAGACTGCGTCCGGCGCGGTCGATCTTCTCAAGCCCGTTTCTTATCAAATGATACGAGGCGAGCGAAAGTTCGTTGCCATTCGATACGATCAAGCTTCGAACAGCGAAGTCAGATTCAAGCTGGCTCCCTATGACCGGAAATTCCCCTTGGTAATTGACCCGGTCCTTTCGTATTCCACATTCGTTGGCGGGAGCTTCGATGAAATTGGGTACGGGATCACAGTCGACAGTGCGGGCAATGCCTATGTCGCGGGTGAAACGTCCTCCAGTGATTTTCCAGGTTCAACGCAGTCACATGACACGCTTGATGCATTTGTAATCAAGCTTAACTCATCAGGTTCAGCTCTTCTGTACACTACCTTCTTCGGCGGCAGCGGTTCCGATTCGGCTTACACGGTCGCGGTTAACGGCGCCGGCAACGCTTATGTGGCCGGTCAAACGAACTCAATCAATTTTCCTGTCGTGAATGCAATCCAGGGCACATCCGGAGGTCAGACGGATGCCTTTGTGGGGGAACTGTCCGTGGATGGGTCAGGCTTCGTTTATTCGACCTACGTCGGCGGGTCAAGTTACGATGTCATAAACGGGCTGGCGATAGATTCGACCAACAACGTTTATGTTGCGGGCCAAACAAATTCTCACGATTTTCCGATCGCCAACGCATTCCAGGCTGAAAACCAGGGGCACTCTATTTTTAAGAGTACAAACGCAGCAGTCTCATGGAGCGCGAGCGATGGCCAGCATAAAGCTGCGTCCGCCAACCGTTTGGTTTTTGATCCTACCAATCCGGCAATCATCTTCGCGGCGACCGACATAGGGTTTTCCAAGAGCATCAATAGCGGTGGCACCTGGACATCGGTCAGCGGTCAGACGCCAAATATTGCGACCGACGTTGCGGTGAACCCGAGCGATGCAGCGTTCATTTATTTAGGAACCAGCGGGGGAGTCTACAAGAGCACCGATGGTGGTGATCATTTCGCCAACACAACCGTGTCCCTAACCTATATTCGCGCGGTCACAATAAATCCCTTGAATCCCACGACAGTGTACGCCGGTGGAATCAGCAGTCGCGTCTATCGCTCAACGAACAGCGGCAGCAACTGGAGTAGTACAGCCCTCAGCCCGACCGCTTCGATTTTCGCGATTGCGGTGGATCCAACCAATGCGACGCGCGTTTACGTGGCGACCAGTCGAGGGGTTTACAAGAGCACGGATGGCGGCGTTACGTTTGTACTGCCTCCGACCAACCTGATATCGAATTCCGTTAGAAGCCTGGCTATCGATCCGCACAACCCTTCGATTCTTTATGCCGGAACAACGTGCGGAATCGCGAAAAGCACTGACGCGGGTAACTCGTTCGTGGACCTGCTGGGATTCCCATGCATCGGAACTGTCAATGCGATCGCCATCGATCCGTCAAATTCCGCGACGGTTTACTATGGCAATTCAGACAGCATCTACAAGTCGACCGATTCAGGCGCCAGCTGGAATCTGATGGTGAACGGATATCAACATAGTACCGTCCAATCGCTGCTTGTTGATCCTGTTAATACGGCTACTGTATACGCGGGAACATTTAGTGGTGGCGAAGCGTTCGTTACCAAGCTGAATGCAGCAGGCTCAACCAAACTCTTTTCAACTTATCTCGGCGGGTCGCTTAGCGATCTGGCAAACAGCATCGCTGTCGACGCCTCCGGAAACACTTACATAACCGGTCAGACTTCTTCGCAAAACTTTCCGATAGCGAGCGCGCTACAACCCGCCAAGAGTTCTCTCGCTGATGCTTTCGTAGCCAAATTCAACCCCAGCGGCTCGGCGCTCATCTATTCGACTTACCTCGGCGGGAACACTGATGACGTCGCCTGGGGGATTGCTGTTGATTCGACTGAGGCAGCCTATGTGACAGGCTACACCAATTCGTTGACATTTCCAGTGGTCAATGCTTTTCAAGCAAAGCCGGCCGGTGGGTACGACGTGTTTGTTTCGAAGCTCAATCCCGCGGGTTCGGCCCTCTCGTACTCGACTTACCTGGGCGGAAGATTTGATGACTTCCCGCACGGGATTGCGGTAAATGCTCAGGGCAACGCCTTCATAATAGGGTCAACGTTTTCGCCCGATTTCCCGATTGCGAGTCAAATCGTGAACGGCAGCATTGATCCATCTTCGTCGAATGTGTTTGTCACTAAGCTGGATGTCACTGGTTTGGTCCTGGGATATTCAACCAAGTTAGGAGGCGGCGCCCCCAATAATGGTTGGAGCATAGCCGTCGACTCACTTGATCGGGCCTACGTAACCGGACAAACGCAAGCAGGCGACTTTCCCACCGTAAACCCGTTCCAATCGCTTCATAATGGCGGCGAAGAAGTATTCGTGAGCAGGATCACGTCCGCTGCGACCCAGATAAGATTTCAGAATAACACCTTCAATGTTGCTGAAGACGCAGGCAGCTTCCTCGTCACGGTAATGCGTGATGGCGATACCAGTGCCACGGCGCAGGTCAGTTTTGCGACGGTTGACGCAAGCGCCACGCAAAAGCGGGACTACACCCTGGCGGCTGGAAGCATAAACTTTGCTGCGGGTGAGACGACAAAGACATTTCGCGTTTTGATTACGGACAACGCTTATGTAGATGGGCAACGCGCGGTAAAACTCATCTTGAATAATGCTGTTGGGGCGGATTTGGTGGAGCCGACTGCCGCTACCCTGTTTATTTCCGACAATGATACGGCTACGCCCGTGACTAATCCGATTGATGAAGCGCAGTTCTTTGTTCGGCAACATTATTACGATTTTCTCAGTCGTCTTCCGGACCAATCGGGGCTGGATTACTGGACCGGACAGATAACTCAGTGTGGATCCGACGCGGCTTGTATCCGCGCGAAACGCATCGATGTTTCTAATGCGTTCTTTTACGAGCAGGAATATCAACAGACCGGCTCGTACGTGTACCGGCTGTATCGAGCCGCCTTTGGGAATAACCAGCCTTTTCCGAATCCGAACTCGAATGCTCAGTTTCCGAATGAGGAGAAGAAGCTTCCCAGCTACGCAGCCTTTGCGCCCGATCGCGCGCGCGTGAGAGGCGGGGCTTCTTTAGCGCAAACGCAATTGGATCTCGCAAATGCTTTCGTGCAGCGACCGGCATTTACCGACAAGTATGGGACTGCAAGCAACACGGGTTTTGTTGATGCAATTTTGGGAACACTCAGAGATGATCTCGGTGTCGACCTGACCTCGCAGCGGGCGGCGTTGATTTCTCTGTTCAATCAGAGTGGGCGGGGGGCAGTGCTTTACCGGCTCGCGGATGACAATGCGCAGACCAATCCGATTAACAATCGCGCCTTCATAGACGCTGAGTACAACCGGGCATTTGTGGTGACTCAATACTTTGGTTACCTGAGGCGTAATCCCGACCTCGCCGGATTCATTTTCTGGCTCGGCCAGGTCAACAGCGCGGCGTTACGCGACGTGCCCAAGCAGCATGCGATGGTGTGCTCGTTCATTACGTCGACCGAGTACCAGCAGCGCTTCAGTTCAGTTGTCACGCACTCGAACGCCGAGTGTCAGTAGGCATACAGGCAATCAGTAAGTCATCGAGGTCAGTCTCATGCAAGGGAGTCTCATCATTTTGTACCAGCGTATTCCTGCCACAATTCCTTCGCTAAGAAGGAAAGGGAAACTCATCAGGACCGCAGTCGTGACATGTGGCGCGTTCCTCATTTCTCTTTTCGTCATCAATCTCTTTACGGTTCATCCGCGAGCCTCCGGTTTTACCGCCACAACTTTCACTGTGACCAGCGCGGCAGACAGCGGAGCCGGTACTCTGCGGCAAGCCATTCTCGATTCAAACTCCAACGCGGGTACGGACACGATCGCTTTCAACATTCCGGGCCCAGGTGTACACACGATCAGTCCCGTTACTGCGTTGCCGACGCTTGACGATCCGGTGGTGATTGATGGGTATACGCAACCTGGTTCGAGTTCTAACACACTGGCTAACGGAGATAATGCGGTTCTGCTTATCGAATTAAGCGGTAACAATATTGCGGGAATGTCCAGTGTCCCCGGGCTTCAAATCATGGGTTCAAATTGCACTGTGCGAGGGCTGGTTATTAATCGCTTTGGGTTCGGCGCCGGAATCTACATTAATGGATTTCTCCAGCTGAGTTCAGGAAATGTTATCGAGGGCAATTTTATTGGAACCGATCCTGCCGGGACGATTCGACACGGTAACAGCGAGGGCGTGGAGATTCAGCGTAGCACCAACAATCTGATTGGTGGAACTTCGCCGGCTGCCCGGAATGTTATTTCCGTAAATGACTATGGAATTCGCCTGATTACGGGCGCGTCGGCCACTACTATCCAGGGCAACTTCATCGGCACAAACGCCAGTGGCACTGCTGTGCTCGGTAATGACAGCGGCGGCATCTATGCCGGAGGCAATGGAAGCGATGTCATCGGAGGAACGACAGACGGCGCGCGCAACGTAATTGCCGGAGATCAGAACAACGCCGGGATCTATGTCGCATCCTCAGGTTCAAGCGGAGCCACCATACAAGGGAATCTAATCGGCACAGATGTAACCGGCACTATTGCCCTGGGAAACTTCTTTGGCATTTGGCTCAACTTTGGCGGCAACAGCACGATTGGAGGGCTCGCTCCCGGAGCTCGCAATGTAATTTCCGGCAACCGCTCGGACGGCGTGCGCTTGTCAGGCCAGACGAGCAACAATCAAATTCAGGGAAACCTTATCGGCACCGACATCACCGGCACAAAGCCTCTGGGGAATGCGTTGAATGGAATTCACATTAATGAATCCAGCGCTAACAACAGAGTGGGCGGCACGGTTCCGGGCCAGGGCAACACGATTGCCTTCAACGGGCGCAACGGAGTACTCATCTCGTTTGGCCCTTTCGCCACCGGAAATTCCATTCGCCGCAATTCAATCTTTTCCAACGGCTTGATGGGAATCGATCTGGGAGCCGATGGAGTCACTCCCAACGATCAGGGCGATGGTGACAGCGGACCGAACAACCTGCAGAACTTTCCGTTAATTACTTCGGTTACCAGTGACAGCAACCAAACTACCATCACTGGAACCCTCAATAGTACGCCGAGCACTAGCTTCAATATTAATTTTTACTCGAGCAGCACTTGCGATCCCTCCGGAAACGGCGAAGGGACCACGGTGTTGGCCGCAGCTTCAATTCCGATCACAACCGACAACAACGGCAACGCCAGCTTCGGTGTTGCTATGTCAATTCCTTTAGGCGCCGGACAAGCAATTACGGCAACTGCGACGGATCCTGCCGGCAACACGTCCGAGTTCTCTCCCTGTGATGCTGGTAATGCAACTGGAAGTGTCCAATTCACCACGTCTTCATTGAGGGTCATCGAGGATGTGGGCTTTGTAACAGTCAATCTAATTCGTACCGGCGGGAGCAAAGGGGTGCTGGCTGTCGATTACACGACCGCGGATATCACAGCAACCGCCGGGGCGGACTATGTACCGGCGTCCGGCACGCTTGTTTTCAACGACGGCGAGACGAGTAAGACGTTTGACATTCCGATCCTTGACGATGCCAACACGGAACCGGACGAGACTTTCCTGGTGCGCCTACAGAACGGACCCAACATTGATTCGATTGGCACGCCCGGTAGCGAGCTAATAACCCTTCAAGATCACAGCACTCCTCCCGTGCTTTCGATAAGCAATGTAAGCGTGAATGAAGGCGACAGCGGCACTACCAATGCGCTGTTTACGGTTACTCTCTCACCGTTGACTGGACGAACGGTTACGGTTCAATACCAGACAAACGCAGGAACGGCAACGAGCAATGTAGATTTTCAGCCGGTGAGCGGTACTCTGACTTTTGGTCCGCGCCAGTCAACACCGCAGCAAATCTCTGTGCCGATTATTGGAGATACCTTTGATGAGTTTAATGAGTCTTTTCAAGTCGTGCTTAGCAATCCCAGCGGTGCGACCTTCTCGAATGGCGTGGCGACGGCAACCGGCATAATTCTCGATAACGATCCTCCGCCCATTGTTTCAATAAGCGATGTGGTCGTGGTTGAGGGCAACGGCGCCTCAACCCCTGCTCGTTTCAACCTCTCACTCTCACAAATAAGCGGCAAATCGATTTGTGTCCAGGCTTCGACTGCCGACGGAACTGCGACGGCTGCCAGTGGTGATTTTATCCAGGTTGGGGGAGCGATTTTCAATCCACCGGCTAACATCGGTTTCAATCCCGGCACGACGACGGCAACCTTTACCGTCCAGGTAACCGGCGACTTTGACTTCGAGCCGAAAGAAACTTTTCTGGCCCAGATCACGCCCTGCAACGGCGACATCACAATCGGACGTGGCCAGGCAGTAGGCACAATCATCAACGATGATGTGCAGGTACCGCCATCGATATCGATTAGCGATGTGGGAGTTTCGGATGGTAACGGCGCAGCGAATGCTGTGTTCGACGTCGCCTTGTCGACGGCAAGCACACAAACCGTGACTGTTCAATACGCTACCAGTGGAGGGACGGCAACCGCGGGATCCGACTTTCAATCCGTAGCGGGGACTCTAACGTTTGCACCTGGCGTAACCCACCAAGCGGTGACTGTCCCAATCATTCCTGATTCAACGGCCGAGGGAAATGAAACCTTTAGTGTAAACCTCAGCAATCCGGACGGCGGGACTTTGGCAGATTCAGAAGGGCTGGGGACGATTTCGGATGGTCCACCCAGTGGGCTTCCGTTTCTCACGATTCGTGATGTCACCGTCGTTGAAGGCGCGTCCGGTACCAGCCTAATGGGTTTCGCCGTCACCCTATCGCAGCCAAGCACGCAACAGGTTTTCTTTCAATACAACACTGCCCCCGGCACGGCGACCCAGAACGTAGATTACCTGTCGGCATCCGGAGGGATCGTGATAGCCCCCGGGGTTACGCGCACTGGTTTCCAGGTAACCATTATCGGTGATCAGATTCCTGAGGCTGACGAAACACTCTTTGCAAATATCTCAAACGCGACCGGCGCAACCATTGCCGATTCTCAGGGTGTCGGAACAATCGTCAACTACGTCACTCCTTCGATTCAATTTTCCAGCGGCAATGTTGTTACCGAGGACGCCGCCACCTTTACGACAACTATTACGCGCACGGGCAATTCGTTGACGACGAGTACGATCGAGGTGGCAACCACCGATGGGAGCGCACGACAGCGCGCTGATTACACAATTTCCGGAGCTGCGATTACCTTCCTCCCCGGCGAGACTAGTAAGATCTTCAACGTTCCGATTGTGAATGATGTTTATGTGGAAGGTGACGAAACATTTAACCTCACTCTCAGTAATCCGTCGGGCGCCGTAGTGGGCGGCCAAAGTACGGCGGTAGTCACAATCCTGGACGACGATTCATCACCGCCGGTATTTAATCCGCTCGACAATGCAGATGCGCGATTCTTTGTGCGACAGCATTACTACGATTTTCTCAGCCGAGTCCCCGATCAGTCGGGATTCGATTTTTGGAGTGGCGTGATCACCCAGTGTAATGGCGACCCGGTATGCCTTCGCACCAAGCGTGTTGATGTGTCCAATGCCTTCTTCTATGAATTGGAATTTCAACAGACTGGTGCTTACGTCTATCGTCAATATCGCGCCGCTTTCGGAAACAATCAGCCATCTCCAAATCCAGTTCCGGATCCCGCCCATCCCGATGAAGAGAAAAAACTGCTTAGTTATCAGGCCTTCGCGAACGACCGAGCCAGGGTCATAGGCGGCAAGAGTCTGGCCCAAGCGCAATTGGATCTGGCAAATGCCTTTGTACAGCGTCCCGAGTTTCTATCGAAATACCCCGCGGGATTGAATGCCCAGGCATTTGTCGACTCTCTACTGAACACGATTCTGACTGATATTGGCGTGAACCTGGGTTTACAGCGACAAGCACTGATTGATCTATTCTTTGAAGGCGGACGGGGCGCAGTGTTATACCGCTTAGCCGATGACAACGTGCTGACGAATCCGATCAACAACCGGGCGTTTATTAATGCCGAGTACAACCGAGCATTTGTGGCCACGCAATACTTTGGCTACCTGCGTCGCAATCCGGACATGGCCGGCTTCGTATTCTGGTTGAATCAGGTAAACGGCGCGCCCTTGCGAGATGTCGCCAGGCAGCACGCCATGGTCTGCTCCTTCATTACTTCGACCGAGTATCAGCAGCGATTCAGTCCAGTGGTAAGTCACAGTAACACCGAATGCCAGTAGGTATATGAAGTAAAGAGATGTTTAGACTCTCAAAGACTAATTGCCAATCAAGGCAGTTCGATATCAAGGTCTTACGACCGCTAACGCTTTCCTGCGTACTTTCATTCTGCGGCGTACTGTTGCTGTGTATTGCCTTTGTAACTCCCCGCCACACCGGGCCAGGAGTTGCAGCGGCGAAGCCGCACTTGTCGCCCACCTCAGCACTTGAACGGCAGAAGTTACTCGAGCCGTCGCGGCTTGTTGATTCCAAAGCAGGCGCAGCCATCGAAGAGAACTACGGTCGATTGCCGCTGAGCTTTGAAGTTAATTCGGGGCAAGCAAACTCCGAAGTGAAGTACTACACGCGGGGCGCAGGTTACGGATTTTTCCTGACCGCGGATACCGCAGTGTTGGCACTCAGTCGACCGCAAGCAGAATCATCTTCACACCGGAAACACCCGCGCCCCGCCGCTTTGCGAGAGACGGACGTGTTGAGGATGAAATTGATCGGAGCTGACTCCGGCGCCGGCGCGGCCGGCACTGACGAGCTTCCCGGCAAGGCAAACTATTTCACCGGCAGTGATCCCGAGAAATGGCGAACTAATATTCGCACCTATGCTCGCGTCCATTACCAAAATATTTACCCGGGCATCGATCTCGTCTACTACGGCGATCAACATCAACTTGAATATGATTTCGTGGTATCGCCCGGCGTCGATCCCGCGGCGATACGACTTAGTTTTGGCGGAGCCCGAGCCGTCAAGATAAACAGCCAGGGAGATTTGATTATCAAGCAGCGGAACGCTTCCTTCATCCAGCGCAAGCCGTACGTTTATCAGCAAGTCGGCGCTGCCAAACAATCCGTTCAGGCTCGCTACTTCATCAATAAAGATAACGAGGTTGGATTTGCAGTGGAGGGCTATGATACCGGCAAAGCGCTGGTGATCGATCCGGTCCTGAATTACTCGACCTATATCGGTGGCAGTATGAGCGATGACTGTACCGGCATCGTAGTGGACTCTGCCGGAAATGCTTTTCTGACGGGCTATACATTCTCTACAGACTTTCCGATCACTCCCGATGCGTTCCAATCCAAACCTGGTTCCAGCCCCAACGCACCTGTCAAAGATGCTTTCATCATGAAGCTTAATGCGGCGGGCAACGGCGTAGTCTATTCCACGTATTTGGGTGGAAATACAAGTGGCGCAACGGGACAGCGAGCGAGCAATGGTTATGAAGAAGGTCGGGGAATAGCGATCGATGGCGCCGGCAATGCTTACATTACCGGCTGGACCGCATCGTTTAACTTTCCCACCACGCCGGGCGCCTGGCAAACTGCTTTGGCTGCCGCACCGGGTTTTGGGTTTGTGGCCAATGATGCCTTCGTGAGCAAGATTGGGCCCAACGGCGACACGCTGGTGTATTCGACCTACCTCGGCGGTCAGGGAAACGATGAAGCTTACGCTATCGCCCTGGACGCAAATAACAACGCTTACGTCACGGGAACCACCGACTCAACTAACTTTCCAGTCACGAGCGGCGTGCGGCAGCCGACCAATGCCGGTAATCAGGACGCGTTTGTCACCAAACTAAATGCAACCGGCACCGCGCTGGTCTTCTCGACTTATCTGGGAGGTCCCGGTCCGGACTGGGCCAACGATCTAGCCGTTGACACAGATACAAATATTTATGTGGCCGGCATCACCTATGGGCCCGATGCTCCAGTGAGTCCCGGTGCTTTTCCAACCACCCCCGGCGCTTTTCGGGTGGGTTCAAGCGGCATGTCTGATGCCTTCATTACCAAACTCAACAGCAACGGTTCAAATCTGATTTATTCGACTTACCTCGGAGGAATTGGTCACGATTCCTGCGAGGGACTGGCACTGGATTCCGCGGGTAACGTGTTTGCGACCGGCATTACTGAGTCGGACAATTTTCCTGTTACGCCCGGCGCCTATCGCACTTTTCTCAATGGCGCACGTTACACGCTCGATATGTTCGTGACTAAACTAGACCCCGCCGGCTCGCAACTGGTCTACTCAACCTACGTCGGTTCCGAGTATGGCCTGACGGATGTAGGCCGCGCGATTGCGATTAATGCGAATGGAGAGGCTTATGTTACGGGCACCACGAGCTCGGGCCACTTTCCTACCACGCCCGATGCCGTGCAACGCACGGTCAGCGATATTGACAACCTCGTCGTTTTCAAACTGAATGCAAGCGGCAGCGATTTAGTCTTCTCGACCTATCTGGGCGGCAACGGTACGGACGTGTCACGCGCGATTGCGGTCGATGAAGCGGGGGCTATCTACGTTGCAGGCTTTACCTATTCCACGGATTTTCCCGTCACGCCGGGCGCTTTCCGCACTTTTTCAACCGCCGATTATTTCAACCAAGGGGGCTTCGTCGCGAAGATTGGCGTCCAACAACAAAATGTAAACACGATCAGCGGCCGCATAGCCGATGCTAATAACAATGGTATCGGAAATGTGATGGTGAAGTTGACGGGATCGCTTACCGGCAGCCAATGGACCGATCCACAAGGTAACTACTCATTCGGCAATGTGCCTGCCGGCGGCAACTACACCGTCACACCCGCGAGTCCCTATTACGACTTTAATCCGCCCAGCCAGTCGTTCACGAATCTGAGCTTAAATCAAACCGCGTTTTTTATTGCGTCGGTGCGACACTTTAAGATCAGCGGGCAAATACTGAATACCGATGGCAGCGCTGCCAGTGGAGCATTGCTGCTCTTAACCGGCGCCCAGACCGCCAACACCCAGACTGATAGCGACGGACGTTACACCTTTAACGATTTGCCGGCAGTGGGTGCGTACACCGTTAGGCCTACCAAGACGCACTTCTTTTTCAGTCCTTTTTCGGCGAGCTTTACGTCATTGCCCGGTGACCAGACGGCGAACTTCACTGCCGTTTTGTATTACGTCATCTATGGCCGCGTTGTGAATGCAAGCAACGGCGCTGGTTTGCCGGGAATAAGAGTGAACATCTCGGGATCGCAAAGCGGCTTTGTAACGACAGATAACAACGGCAATTATTCTCTCAGCCCGCTGATCCCGGGAGGCAGTTTTGTCGTCAGCCCAGCGAGTTCCGACTACACCTTCACTCCGGTTAGCAAGACGGTTTCAAATCTTTCGGACGACCAAACAGTCGACTTCTCAGGATCAGCGTTATTCGGAAACCTCAGAGTTCGGATTGTCGATCAAGCGGGGCAGGGATTGTCTGGGGTGACTGTGAATCTAAGCGGCCCGTTTACTTCGTCCGGCGTGAGCGACACTCTCGGCAACCTGACTTTCTTCCATCTGCGCAAAGGAGTGACTCACCAACTGTCGGCCGTGCTGGCTGGATACTCTTTCACGCCGCAGAGTTCGAATGTGACAATAGTAGCCGACGAAACTACGACCGCCTTTTTCGCTCAGTTAAATCAACTCCGGCCCTTTACATCGGGAAACTTACTGGCTACCGCAGGTAAGATCCTGACTGAATATTCTCACTCCGGCGCCGCCGTACAGAGTGTGATTGTGCCTTTTCCAACCGGAACGCCACAGTTTGGTTATTACCTTGGCGACGTGGTTGTGGATCAGAGTGGCGAGGCAGAAATCTATAATGGTCCTGCTGACGCTTCATATCTCACCGGCTATGGTATGAGCCAGGGGCTGTGGCGACATCATGCATATCCTGGTTGGAATCCTTGGAGCATCTACAACCAGCAGGAAGGTATCGCTGGTTTTGGTAACTACATTTATGTCACGGACAAGACCATAAGCGATCCCGGCTCATCGCAAACGCAGGGCATCATTCGCATCAACCTCACAGATTCCAGTTTTCAAAGGTTTGCCGCCGATCTCACATTCTGTCATCTGACCGTCGGCCAGGACGCGTTGCTTTATGGCATCGTCGGCACGACAAGCGGCTCTCAGATCAAGGCCTACGATCCAGCCACTCTGGCTTTAGTGAAGACGATCAATTTAGCCGGCGCTGAGAACGTTCGTCACCTTGCCGTGGATCACGCGGGAGAAATTTACGCTACAAGCTTCCAGGTGTTTCACTTCAGTAGCACAGGGGCGTTTGTGAAATCATTCTACCTTCCCGAGATCCCGACGGACATTGAGATTTCAAATAGCGGCGAAATCGCTGCGGCTGCCTCTGGGAAGGTATATTTCATAGATGAAGCGCTGAATGTTACGAGCTCATTCACGGCTGCAGCGGGTGCAGGCTATTTGGCCTTTACTAATACCGTGCCGCCTCCGCTTACCAGCATCAAGTTCGCTGCCCCCTCGTACACTGTGTCAGAAGGAGCGAGGTCCATCGCGGTTACGGTAATACGCGAGGGAGATATTTCTACGGCTGGCTCGATTGATTACGCAACCAGTAACGGCACCGCCAGACAATCCAGAGATTACACGGCGGCTACAGGTACGCTCACGTTTGCACCAGGCGTGACCAGCAAAACGTTTACCGTGCTGGTTACGGATAATGCTTACGTAGATGGCGACAGGACTGTCAATCTCACTCTCAGTGCCGCGAAAGGAGCTGCGTTAGTTGCGCCAGGCGCCGCCGTCTTGTCGATATCAGACAATGACACCGCGCCGCCGGCTAATAGCCCGGCTGATGACGCTCAATTCTTTGTTCGTCAGCACTATGCCGATTTTCTAAGTCGTAATGCTGACACAAATGGTTTGAATTTCTGGGTCGGAGAAATAACCCAATGCGGTTCCGATCCAATCTGCCTGCACAATAAGCGTGTGGATGTATCAAACGCGTTCTTCTATGAGTTGGAGTTTCAGCAGACCGGTTCATTCGTATATCGGCTTTACCGCGCCGCATTTGGAAACGACCAGCCATTTCCGAATTCCAATCCTGATCCTAACCATCCCGGAGAGGAAAAGAAGGTTCTTGCCTATGACGCGTTTGTGGCTGACCGGGCCCGCGTCGTCGGTGGATCTCAGTTGGCCCAGGCCCAGTTGGACCTCGCGAACGCATTTGTTTTGAGGGGTGAGTTTTTGGCGAAGTATCCAGCGACACTTGATGGACCAGCCTTCGTCGACTCAATCTTGAGTGCGATAAGAAGTGACATCGGCGCCGATCTGACTTCGCAGCGCCAGGGATTGATCGATCTCTTTAATTCCGGGGGGCGTGGCGCTGTCGTATATCGCCTCGCTGATGACAACCTGTCGACGAACCCAATTAACAACCGCGCGTTTATCGACGCCGAATACAATCGGGCTTTTGTAGTCACGCAGTACTTTGGTTATCTGCGGCGTAATCCGGACATCGCGGGATTGCTCTTCTGGCTGGGCCAGGTTAACGGGGCGCCACTGCGAGACGTAGCCCGGCAGCATGCCATGGTCTGTTCGTTCATTACCTCAAGTGAGTACCAACAAAGATTCAGTTCGATTGTTACTCATAATAATTCCGAGTGTCCGCAGTAGTAGTAGCCAGGCGCAGGGTATTTGCGATAGAAGGTGAATCGTTGCTTTGGGAAGATCAGTCCCGAATTGTCGGATCGTGAAGGCTGTTTTCAGGGAAGTTCTGAGGACGAAGACATGCTTGCCGGCATAGTGTTTGCCAGCTGGAAGCGTGAACGACAGTCCCTACTGCTCATAGTCCCACATTGGCTGAGGAAAGGATGTTAATAAAATGCTGCACTTAACTCACCCGCAGAAATACTTTTTTCTGGAAACGAATCCTGACGATGGCTTTTGTCACAGCCATCGCAATCACGGGAGTTGCCGTTCTTATGTCATCCAACTCCGACGCGAGTTCACCTGCGATGCAGGTGAGCGAGACCTCGGCCTGCGAGGCGGTCAAGCTGCCAGGCTCCGGCACGACCAGGAAAGTTGAGCTGTCAAAAACTTCGCGCGCGAGCGCTAATGGCTCAAAGATTGTCTTTGGTAGTTCTCGATTTGGCGGCAACCACGACATCTACGTGATGGACACCAATGGCAGCAATCAAACTCGACTGACTACCAATGCTGCTTATGATGACCAACCCAAATGGTCTCCTGACGGCAGCAAAATAGTGTTCATGAGTAACCGGGACGGAAACTTCGAAATCTATTCCATGAACGCTGATGGCAGTAACCAGACGCGGCTCACCAACAATCCCGCCGCCGATGGCTTTCCCGCCTGGTCACCTGACGGATCAAAAATAGCCTTTGTGAATGGGGACCTGCGTGCTCCCGAGTCCTTCGAAATTTTTGTAATGAACGCCGATGGCAACAATCGAATCAGGCTGACGAATGATTCTCTGATCGATGGAGTGCCGGCCTGGTCACCAGACGGCACGAAGATTGTTTTCATGAGCGGCGCCGGCAGCGTGTTCAACCCGAACGCTTTTGAGATCTTCGTGATGAACGCCGACGGGACGAACCGCACGCAATTGACATCCAATTCAGTCGCGGACGGCCAGCCGTCTTACTCACCCGATGGCTCGAAGATCCTATTCGCATCCGGCGATGCGATGAACCCCAATGGCGTCGAGATCTTCGTAATGAACGCCAACGGCAGCAACCGCACCCAGCTTACTACTAACTCTATAACCGACGGGTTTCCCTCCTGGTCACCGGACGGCTCGAAGATTGTCTTTGCCGGCGGCAGTGTCGGCGACGAAACCACGGTTGAAATTTTCACGATGGATGCCACTGGCGGCAATCGAACTCAGCTCACCACTAATTCATCACTGGATTGGTTTGCCGATTGGCAACCGGGCCCGGTTCCGGTCAACGGCAAGGTGACCGACATCAGCGGGGTAGGTATCATCGGCGTTACCTTGACCATTACCGGCGCCCCGAACGGCTTTACGGTTTCTACGGTAACCGATGCCAACGGTAACTACTCACTGAACAATACGTTTGGCGGCGACACTCTCACGCCCACGAAATCAGGATATGTTTTTGATCCAGAATCTGTCAGGGCTGTCAGTAGCGGCGGACCAGTGCCCATTACCGGTACCTTTAATTTTATTGGCGGAACTGCCGTCTACACGTTGAGTGGTCGGGTAATTGATGGTACCGGGGCCGGTCTCAGTAACATCCTCATCACGGTCACGGGCTCGCAGCAGCGGGTGGAGCTAACGGATGCCGGTGGCAACTATGCCATACACGGCCTCTTCGCGGGCGGGAACTTCACCATCAAGCCCTCGCAAAATGGATTCGTCTTCAATCCGGTGCAGGTAGGATTCACTAACTTGCCTGCAGGAGATCGAACTGTGCCCACCTTTGTAGGCACGATGCACCCCTATACAATTACCGGGCAGGTCAAAGACAATTTGAATAATTCGTTGAGCGCTGTTTTGCTTTCTCTGCGGCGAGTGGGCGGCACCGACGGTGTGGCTGCGTCGACAAACGCCGGCGGAAATTACACGCTTACCAATGTCGCCTCTGAGGCCACCTACACACTTACTCCCAGCAAAGCGGGTTATAGCTTCAGTCCGACCAGCGTTACCTTCACCACTCCGACCGGCAACCAAACGGCTAATTTCACCGGAACGCCTCTGCCTGCGGTGCAATTCAGCTTGTCGAACTACGACGTTAACGAAGGCGATGTGTTTGTTACCGTTACGGTGAATCGCAGTGGCGATACCACCCTACCTTCTACGGTCGACTTTGCCTCCAGCAACGGCACTGCCATCCAAACGCGCGATTACGAAGTTGCCAACGGCACTCTGACATTTGCTGCCGGTGATACCAGCCGCACCTTCAGAGTTCTAATCGTCAACGACGTCTATGCCGAGGGCAGCGAGACCGTGAACCTGACTCTCAGCAGTCCAGCGGGCGCGGTCCTGGGGGCACAGACTTCGTCTACCGTTACCATTGCCGATAACGACAGTGCCGGCACTACCTCGCCGGCTGCGCGGCAGTTCGTTTCCAACCTGGTTGGCGCCGATGAAGTGCCGGCCACTCCCAATACAGTCAAGGGCAACGGAGGCATTTTCCAACTCAGCAATGACGAACTGAGTGGGAAAGTCTCGCTGCTCTTCTCAGGATTGACCGGCGCTGAAACTGGCGCGCATGTCCATGCCGGCGCGCCCGGAGTGAATGGTCCAATCATCTTCCCGCTGCCGTTGGGCAATCCGATCAACGACTTCATCGTCAACCCCACTCCGCAGCAGGTGATCGATCTGCGCGCTGGTCAGCAGTACATGAACGTGCACAGCGAGGGCTTTCAGGGCGGAGAAATCCGCGGCCAGTTGTTGTGGAACCCGGCAGAGGAAGCCGACTTCTTTGTCCGGCAGGCTTACTTTGATTTCCTCAGCCGCGTGCCCGACGCCAATGGCTTTGCTTTCTGGGTCGATCAAATCACACAGTGCCAGTCTGATGTTGAATGCCTGCGACGCAAGCGTGTGGATGTTTCAAATGCATTTTTCTACGAGCAGGAGTTTCAGCAGACCGCTGGCTATGTGCTGCGTCTGTATCGTGGCGCTTACGGCAACAACCAGCCATTCCCCAACCCTAATCCCAATGCCGGCTTTCCAAATGAAGAGAAGAAGCTGCCGAGCTACGCCGTGTTTGTGGCCGATAGGGCCCGAGTAATTGGCGGCGCGAATCTGGCACAGAAACAGTTGGACCTGGCCAATCTGTTTGTGACGCGACCTGAGTTTGTGACCAGGTATCCAGGCAGTCTGGCGACCGCCGACCAGTTTGTGGATGCGTTGCTGCTGACACTACAGAACGATCTGGGTGTGAATCTGAGCAGTCAGCGTGCGAACTTGATCAATGTCTATAACACGCAGGGTGGGCGGGGCGCGACGCTGTATCGTCTGGCCGATGAGAATGTCACAAACCCGATTGCCAACCAGCCGTTCATCAACGCTGAGTACAACCGCTCGTTCGTGTTGGGCCAGTACTTCGGGTACCTGCGCCGCAATCCTGACATCCCGGGTTTTATGTTTTGGCTGGGGCAAGTGAACGGTGCGCCGCTGAGAGATGTGCCGAGGCAGCACGCTATGGTCTGCTCGTTCATAACTTCCGGAGAATTCCAGTTCCGCTTTGGACCGACCGCCAGCAGAAACAATAACGAATGTGGGCAGTAGGGGAGAGCAGGAGCCAGACGGCAGGAGCAGGAGGCAGGTTGTAATCACTCTCGATGCCCATGAGGTTGCTGATCTGCGAGCCGGCTCTGACTACATGGATGTTCACAGCAGCGGCTTTAGTGGAGGCGAGATACAAGGTCAGTTGATGTGGAACCCGCTCGAGGAAGCGAAATTCTTTGTGAACCAGGCTTACTTTGATTTTCTCAGTCGTACACCGGACGCCGATGGCATGGTCCCAACTGAGAACGCAAGACACGATTAGCCGCGGGTGACGTTTTTCTTGCTCCTGATTTTTCAACGTTTGCTTTACACCGGTGTTACTATGCCGGCGAAAGTTGGCCCCTCGGAAGACGATTCGAAAATAAGGGAGGTCCCCAATCGTTGACTAAAAACATAGCAATCGGCGCTCTTGCCCTGATTCTCGCGATGTCGCCCATTCCCTCGGTTGCGAGTTTCCAATCCCCCACTTTGCCCTCAATATTTCAATCGCAGAGCGTCTCGCTGTTTCCGCCTCTAAGTATTGGCGAGGGCATTGCACCAATGCTCGACAACTCTTACCTGAGGTCGAACTACCAGAGGCCGAATTACTTCCGGGGGTCGAATTACTCATTGGGCAGCAATAGCCACTCGAGAGATTTCTTCCCGGGGGCAACTGCTACTTCTGCGAACCTCAAGCCGTCAGCTTTCACGACCACGATCACTGTGACATCTCTGGCCGATTCGGGCGCCGGCTCATTCAGGACTGCTCTCATGACGGCAAACGCCTCGATGAGTCTGGTGGAAATAGACTTTACCGTGGCGGGTAGAATCTCGCTGCAATCGATCCTTCCCAGTATCAGTCGACCGGTTTTCATTAATGGGGCCACTGCGCCCGGTTACCTCGGCTCCCCGCTGGTCGCACTTGATGGCACTTGCGCGCTAAATCCGTTTGGAGCCAAGAACGGATTATTTTTTGAAAGTGGGGCCGGCGGCAGCATCGTTCGCGGTCTGGCGTTTCATGATTTCGAAGGCAACGGTTGCACGACATCGGCCGGCGGTCCGGGAATAATGGGGAGCCAGGCGAGCAACGTACTAGTCTCCGAATGCGGCTTTGGACAGACAAGAGATTTTTTAGAAGCGGGAAGCGGGAGTAACAACGCAGGAATTCTCCCCGGACCGGGCTGGACCATTGCCAACTGCGTGATAACTGGTAACAGTCATGGCGGTATCGTAATTCAAAATAATATGAACGGCGTTAAGGTCCTCGGTTCTTTGATAGGCGTTGATGTCTACAACCTGGGATTAGGAAATGGCCTTTATGGCATCTCGGCCAATGCCTCGAATATTACGATTGCGAATTGCATCATTTCCGGCAGCGCCAACGGCGTGTATGGACCAAACATCGGCCCAGCCCTTTCACTCTCCGGCGCGAACATAGTCATTTCATCTAATTTTATCGGTACTGATATTGGTGGTGCAGGCGCCCGGCCAAACAGCGAGGGGATTGTGCTCGGTAATTCAACCCATGTCAGCATCCTGAATAATCTTATTTCAGGCAATCAGGGAAACGGGATACATATCGGCAACGGCAACAATGACATCAGCATCCTGGGTAATTTCATTGGCACGAACTTTGGAGGCACTTTTGCCCTGCCGAACCTCGCCAACGGGATCAAGTCTGATGGTGGCGCCGTAGGTTTGAAGATAGGAGGAACGTCCTTCGGCGCAGGCAATGTTATTTCCGGCAACAAGGCTTCGGGGATTAACCTGATCAGCACCAACGCCGCAGTGGTCCAGGGTAACTATATCGGAACAGATGTAAGGGGTAATCGCTTGTCGCCGTGCGATTTTCGCCTTATCTGCGATCCTGCCAGCCTCTCGATCACCTCGAACGTGCTTGATGGAATTACGATTGATGGCGGCAGCACCAACACAGTTGGCGTTGCCAATCCGCTATTAATGAATCAAAACGGTGTGACCATCGGTTCCTCTCTCGGCAGCAACCTCATCGCCTTTAACGGCCGCAATGGAATCACGACTCTTAACCAACCAGAGTCTATTCTCGTTAATCAGTTTATCGGCAACGGCCAGTTGGCCATTGATAATTCGAACGACGGGGTCACACCGAATCATCCGTGTAGCGGCGGGCCTCCGAATTACCCTCAGGTCAGTTCTGCCAACACGCAAAATGGCGTGACGACGGTGACAGGCACGCTGAGCAGCAGCCAAAGCTCTCAGTACACAATTAATTTCTTCTACAGCGCGAGTTGCGATCCTTCCGGGTTTGGTGAAGGCTCGTTCTTTATTGGTTCAGCCGGCGTGCAAACCGACAACAATTGCAGTGCGTCGTTCAGCTTCGCAATTCCTACCCTGTTTGCGAAAACGGTGAACTCGCCGCTGCCCGCGGGAGGATTTCTTACTACCACCGCAATAGATTCCGGTGGGAATACGTCTGAGTTTTCTCAATGCAGACTAATCACCGCTGACAACGCCGCCGCCGACCTGTTGACCACCCAGTCATTCACTCCCGGGCGAGTCCTGGCCGGCTCGCCCATAGCTTTCAATATTCAAGTTAAGAACAACGGACCGGATGCAGCCGTTGGAGTCATACTTCGCGATACTCTTCCTGCCGGCGCCTCCTTCGTATCGTGTAACGCCGGCGGTGGCGGGATCTGTGGCGGCGCCGGCAACGACCGCACGGTCTCATTCTCTTCGCTTGCTTCGGGAGCCGCGGCACAGGTCACCATCACGGCGATGGTCGACAACTCCAGTGTGGGCGGAACAGTACTGAACAATCTCGTGGCGGCCAGTTCGTCGACGCCGGATGCGAACCCTTTGAATAATGTCTCCTCGTTGAGCCCTGTTGTGTCGCCACCCGGCCCGCTTCCAATTATTGAATTCGAAACTGATCGCACCCTGAGCGGCGAAGGAATGGGAACAGCAAAGGTATGGGTGATTCGCACTGGAGATCTTTCAGGATCGAGCACGGTTGATTTTGCAACCAGTGACGGGACGGCGTCTCAGCGGACCAGATACACTCCGGCAGCAGGTACTCTAACGTTCGCTTCCGGTGAGTCCCGAAAATCTTTCGGGGTGCAGTTGACTGACGGAGCGTATGTTGAAGGAAGTAAGACAGTCAATCTTGTCCTCAGTAATGCGACCAGTGCGACGCTCGGAACTCTGAACACGTCTACGCTGACAATTAGTGACAATGACAGCATTGCGCCGACGACTAATCCGCTTGACGATAGCGATGCACTTTTCTTTGTGCGCCAGCACTACAACGACTTTCTCAACCGCGCGCCGGATTTAGGTGGTTTTGATTATTGGGCGAATCAGATTAGTCAATGTGGCACAGATGCGGCGTGTATCAGGGCGAAGAAGACCGATGTCTCAAACGCATTCTATTTTGAGCTCGAGTTTCAACAGACTGGCTCTTACGTCTTCCGGCTCTACCGAGCGAGTTACGGCAATGATCAGCCATTCCCGAATAATCATCCCGATCCGATGTTCCCAAACGAAGAAAAGAAGCTGCCGAACTACACCGTGTTTGTGGCCGATCGCTCGCGAGTAATCGGCGGCGCAAATCTGGCCCAGAGGCAGTTGGATCTGGCGAACGCGTTCGTGCTGCGCCCGGAGTTTCAAACGAAATATCCTCTGAGCCTGGCGACCGCGGATCAGTTTGTGGACGCAGTGCTCCTGACGTTGTCCAACGACCTTGGTATCAGCCTCTCAGCTGAGCGTGCGAGCTTGATCAATCTTTACAATGGGCAAGGAGGACGCGGCGCGGTGATGTACCGTTTGGCCGATGATAGCGCCACTAACCCGATAAATAACCGGGCCCTCATCGATGAGGAATACAACCGGACATTTGTAGCGACGCAATACTTTGGCTATCTCCGGCGAAATCCTGATATAGCCGGGTTTCTTTTCTGGCTGGGTCAGATGAACGGTGCGTCACTTCGCGATGTGGCAAAACAACATGCCATGGTCTGTTCGTTCATTACTTCGGCTGAGTACCAGCAGCGCTTTAGTCCGGTGGTGACTCACAGCAATGCTGACTGCCAATAATTAATTAGCCGCGGATGACGCGGAGAAAGACGGATCTGAAATTTGGTTATTCAGATCCGTATTAATCCGCGTTATCCGCGGCTGATTATTTTTCTCTCTGCGCTCAGGTCGCCGGAATCCAAAGCGCCGTCGACGCTGCACACCCACGCGGGCTGCCCGCGGCGGGGACCCCCGCTTGGCTCTGCCGGCGCACTCCAAATCCGCGTTCAGAGATTAACGCGGGCGACGACGACGACGATGACGGTTCCGCAGTTTGTAGGTATAGAGAGCTCCACCCCCAGCCCCGGCGCCTGCGCCGATTAGCGCGCCCTTTTTGCCGCCCACGATGCCACCAACGGCGGCGCCTGCAACACTGGACCCGGCGACCGTGACCTTATCTCTGTGCTTGCGCCAAAACGAGCGCTTACGATGCCGCCTTGTTTGCGCCGAGATATCCGGCACGCACAAAGCGAAAGTCGCTAAGATCAAAAAAACAACCAGAAACTTTTTCATGCAGATCCTCCCAGGCCGCTTGTTCGGCCTGCTCTAACAACGCTAATTGAAAACCGGGGGTAGGTCATCATTCTAGTCTTTTAAAGCCAGTTGTCCAAACGCCGCGTCTGGGGTATAGAGGTCTTTTGACTGAGAGATGGAAATGTCTTGGTCGAAGCGGGTGGTCGTGATAAATATCCGAACCTGTCGTGATAAAGAATCGAACCTGTCGAACGATTGTTTGGTTCACCTTCGCGTCTTTGCGCCACGGCGGGAAATACTTTCCCTAAAGGCGCAAAGATGCAAAGGAAAGACCAATTCGGTAAGTTGTCAGTTGGAGGGCAGTCTTGAGTTATCCAACACCAAAGGAACTCATCAAGTTTCTCAAGCCGTATGACCCGGCGATTCGAAAACTCGCACTCGGTCTTCGTCAACTCGTGCTTGAAGAGCTGGCGCCGTGTCATGAAAACATTTACGACGCTTACAGTGCGGTGGCTATCGGTTATGGTCCGAGTGATCGGCTGCGCGATGGTCTGTGCCACATTGCTGTGTATACAAACCACGTGAACCTCGGCTTCAATTTTGGCGCGACGCTGGCCGATCCCAAAGGTATTCTCCAGGGCTCTGGCAATCAAATTCGTCACATCACCATCAAAACTCCCGCTGACCTCGCGCGTCCTGAACTCCGCTCGTATCTGCGGCGGGCATACAAGGTCGCGCTTGACGACGCGCGCAAACTCGGTGAGCCGACACCGCAGCGACCCAAAGGCGTCATTTCAGTTGTGAAAGCAATTTATGCTCGGAAGCGACGGCCGGCGGCGAGCAAAAGCAAGAAGTAATCGCGGCCCAGGAACTTGCGGTCAGATTGGAGGCGAGGGACGATTATGTACTGCAGGCTGCCAGCCTGCAGATCCTGCGCATGCACATGCACCCCAGACCTCGACAGGCTGGCAGCCTGTCGTACAAGAGATCCGTTAATTATTGGTGATGTTTGATTTTGATCTGATGATGGTCCCGTTCAATGGGTGCACGCCATCGGAATGAACAATGAAAGGTTCGAGTTTTGTCTTTGAGGTAGAGAGTTTACTGGGGTCAACCGCTGGGTCGAAGATCTTGTTTTGAGTAAGGTCATAGCCTTTTTCCACCTTCTCACCCCCAGCCCGGTTGAGAGTGATCAGGCAGTATCTCACTGAGGGTTCACTCTGAATCACCATCCCTCCCGGGGATTTTGACGGTGACTCCTTTTTGAGTTCCACTGTCAATATGTATTCGCCCGCCGGCACCTTGCCAAAGCTAAATTCACCGTTATCATCCGCAGTAGTTCGCGCGGCTGGACTCCCTCCCGGGTTCTTCCCCAGCTTGACATCAACACCCTTGAGTGGCGCTCCAGTTGTTCCCTGCGGACCCTTCTGGGCCGTGCCTGCTGCCGAAACCAGAAAGAGGACAGTCAAGGCAAGGGCTGAAAGAAGCGATAAGTTAACGGCGTGTAGTTTGGACATATAAGTTCTCCTTTATCTGTTGAGATGTTAATTAACGCCGGGTATCCAGGTCAACGCGGTTTGGCTGGCCAATCCAGGCGAGGGGATATGACTTATCAACGGGCGTTGGATATCTGTTAGACTCCCATCCCCGAAATCGATCCTTTCCTTTCCTCCTGGAGGTCTCTCGAGGCTTTGCCAAAAGCAACAGTAAAGTGAAGCCCATAAGAAATTATTTCGAAGTGGAAGTGAAAGCCTATGAAAAATAAAACGATTTTCTCGACAGCGTTGACAATATTACTTTCCTGGTATGGCCTCTCCGTTCCGGCAAGCGCTCAATGGAAAGACAATATGGGCGGCAATTGGAACAATCCGACGAGTGCATCGATTGGAAATATCATTAACGATCAGCTTTGGAATAGATTGCGCGCAAAAGCGAGGGCACGCGACAAAAGCGGCAGGTCCGCTCCCACCAAGCCCGGTAGGATCGACACTCCGTCGGCGGAACCTGAAGTCTCCAAAAAAACGCCGGCGCCGATAGACTCTGCCGTTCGCTTCCGCTCGTCCGGAACGCAGCTAAGGACGCAAACTTTTGCTGATGCGCTGAGCGCCGGCGGCTCGCCGGAAACAAAGAAGCAGATGATTGCGATCATCAGCACCCTTCTGACCGAGTATGAAAAAGCCGCCAGGGCACAAGGCAAACCAAACGATCTTGCACTGGCGACGACCGCCGCTCTGGTTTACAACAGCAGCATCTACAACGGGACGCCCGAACCCGAAGATGCGCGCATCATGGAAATCCGCGACGCGTTGGCAGAACTGATGGTCGAAGACGGCACCTTTTCAGCCATGGCCGATCGCCAGAAACAAGAGCTCTATGAAAATCTGGTCATCTCCACAATGCTTGCGAAAGTCGGCTATGAAGAGGCCAAAAAGAATGGCGATAAGGCTACGATGGAGATATATCGCAATTTAGCGGGACAAACGCTTCAGCTCGTTAGCGGTTTACCCCCGGAAAAGATCAATTTCAGCACCGAGCCCACGGCAGCCGCCAGTTCAGACGACTCACCCGCAGCCGCGACGGCGCCGCTCGAGCATTGGGTGCTGCTGCGGGCGTACGGAGACAATTCATCCGCGGGGGCGAAGCAATACAACGGAAAACGCGTAACGATCACCGGGCCGGTGGATTTCGTTCGGGTTGAAAACGGGAAGCAGGTAGCGCGTATGGGCGTGCCGATGTGGTCCGGTCTACAAATGTTTTGTATCTTTCCTGCTTCGCAAAAAACTGCGGTTGAAAAGCTCATGGTCAATCAGCGGATAGTCATGGCCTGTACAGTCCTGGGCGAAGCGGGGGGCTATAGCCGCATTGGCAATGTCGACCTGGGATCCAGCGTTGGACGCCTCACTCTGGATAATTGCATTTTGCAGTGAGGGTGAAGACCTCACAAGGAGTCGGCTAAACACCTTTGTGAAAGGTGGAATGAGACATTGTCGAAGCGACTGGTCACGCGGTTCACGACCTTTGCTCGAGCGGTCGTTATTGATTAAGAAGTCTAAGTTCTAATTCTAATAGTACCGGCGTTGCTGACTTGTCCGTGGGCTTTTAGCTTAACGGTGCACGCACCGACTGCAAGACCATCCGGCAATCGGAAGGTCACCTGGACCACGTTCGCAGTCTGGCGCACATCTTCAGCGGGCACGTCGTAGCTTTGGTTATTACTATCGACCAGATTAACGATCACCGCGGATGAAGGCTCGCCGGGAATCGGCACCAGGTACGCGACAAAGATAATGACTCTCGTGTGTCGATCACTGGCCGGATTGAGCAAGTCCGCGATATTAACTACCGGAAAAGGATCCCGAAGAAATAGTAGCGAGTCCAGTGCCGCTATTTGATCAGTATCAGGACCTGACATGTCGCGCAACAATGCCGGTGTCGATTGCTCCAGGTATCTTGCCCCTGTATCCAATGTTTGGCCGCTGTAGGGTGCACCGCCCCAGATAATCATTTCTCTGCCGGTCCACACGGCCGACGCTGAGCCTCTTGCAGTTGGCGCGTTTGTGCCGCAGGTAGAGATCCATGTGTTGGAGGTGGAGTTGTACCTGCCGCCGTCTCCCTGTGTGCCACTGGAACTATTAGTTCCTCCCCAAACGATCATCTCAGCACCAGTCCACACTGCCGTGTGCACGGATCGCGCCAACGGAACGTTCGTCATGGTGGTGGGTGTCCAGGCATCGGTGATGGGATTATACCTCCCGCCAGTGTTTCTCTGATCGCTGTTAAAGGTCGGCGCGCCACCCCAAATGATCATCTCGCTTCCGTTCCACACCGCGGTGTGGGACGCGCGCGTGCTTGGTGCGTTCAACGTAGCGGTTGGCATCCAACTGTCGGCGGCAGGGTTGTATCTGCCACCGCTTTGCAACAAACTGGGATTGCCTTGACCGCCCCACACAATCATCTGACTGCCAGTCCAGACGGCGCTGTAATTGGAGCGTCCCACTGGTGCGTTCAATGCAGCGGTCGGCATCCAACTGTCGGTAGTGGGGTTGTATCTCCCGCCGGTATTTAAGTGGAAGTCTTTGAAGCCGCCCCAAACGATCATCTCGTTGCCCGTCCAAACTGCCGAGTGTTGATATCGGACCGCAGGCGCATTGGTGGAGTTGATCGTGGTCCAGGTGTCGTTAGCCGGATTATACTTACTACCGCTATTCAAATATCCACCGGCGGTATTGAATCCTCCCCATACAATCATTTCAGTTCCAGTCCAGACCGCGGTGTGTCCGTATCGCCCCAACGGAGCATTGGTTGTGCTCATCGCGATCCAGGTATTCGTGGTGGGATTGTATCTACTGCCCGAATTCACCGCGACCGTACCATTCGTTCCGCCCCAGACGATCATCTCAGTGCCCGTCCAGATCGCCGTGTGCAGCGAGCGCGCGACCGGCACATTCGTCATGCTCGTCGGTGCCCAGGTATCGTCGAGGCACGGTGGCGGAGGCAATGGTGTAGGACTCGGCGTAGGACTCGGCGTTGGTGTGGGCGTCGGAGTTGGGGTCGGAACAACACCGGTTGCGGTCCAGTTGACCGTGATATTTCCGTACTCACCATTCCAACCATCAACGACGACGCGATAGGTCGTGTTCGCGGTAACATTGAACTGAACGCGACTGGCTTTGTTCGTGCCGTTGGATATGTCATCGTTCTGCGCAACAACGTTCAGTTGATTCAACACAGCGCCTGTGTAAACCGCAAGCGTCGTATCAAAGTTACTGCCGATCGTGTCTATGGTTATGTCACCATTAACCGGCGACGTCCAGTAGTACCAAATCGATTTGTCTCCAGTGAAACCGACGTGATTCGGTTCACCTGACTCTCGGGTGGCATTGACGTTGCTGGTTGTGAGGGTTCCAGCGGTATTCTGAAAAGGGATTGCATTGAGAAAGTTATCATTGGGTGGTCGCGCCGGCGGAGGCAGACCTATCGAATAACCAAACAGGTCGATCGCCATGATGTCGTTTTCGCTGATCGTTCTTCGTAAGCCGGACGCCAGCGTCGGATCCATAACGCCTATGTAAGGACGTGTCGATGAGACGGCGTCGTCTTTCCAGTGACTGGACTGTCTTCCGTCGCCATCGGTTGGTCCCGGATTGGGACCGCCAGTCGAGAGTGGCAGCTCGAGCGTTGCGAAGGTACTGGTCTGATTGCCAAAGAAGACCTGGTTGCCGCCAATTGCGAGTACGCGCTGCGCAGTCGCAAACGTGGCGAGACTGGCCGCAAAAGATCTAAAGCGGAACAAATCCCACACGGTGACCACAGGTGTGGCTGCGCCTTCACCTGCGTCGGAAATGAAACCAAGCGCGTGGCCGATCTCATGAGAGGCAACTGAATCAAAATCAGTAGTCCCGGACGTGATTCCGTCGTCGGGATTAAAGTCAAATTGAAAAGCGGAATTAAAACCGATTCCCGCATCACCCTGTCCCAGCGGCACTGAATTGGGATCGGAAATGTCGGGCACGATGCCGAGCGCGCGCGCGTTGGGCGCACTGACTTCTGCACTGGTGGCGCTGCCTGACTCCAGGGGCACGGCCGTCGCAGGCAAGGCGTTATACAACTGCTGCTCGGCTGCGGTCGACGCGGTATCAATCAGTCTCTGTCGAAGATCAGAATACGGACCCGTAAATGCTGCCAAACCCGTCGCGCCCAGAATGTTTGGATTGCCATAAGGCTGGCCAAAAAAAGTCGTGCCAAAGTCAACGTCAATGACGACTGTGATCGGAGTCGAGATGATGGCTTCCCAGCGATTGGCTGCCACGATGAATGCGTTCCTGGCAGTCTGGTTTTGTTCCAGTTGACTGGTGCCGTGCAACACTATACGCAGGCCCGCCGAGACCTGAAGCGACAGACCGGTTGCCTGATCCGAAGTCCACTTCTCCATTCCATAAGGCGAGTCCTTTCGTCGCGGGGCGCCTGAATAAATCACTCGCACTGGTCCACCGCCGCTGCGGTCAATGATTCTGCGACGTTCTTCAGACGTTGCTTCGCGACAGGCAACCTCTCCGCCGCCGTTCTGAGAGACCACGAAGGCCTGATTTCTGTCGGAGGTGACGGCCGATGGAACCCAGCGGGCCTGTGCTGATACCGACCAAGGCACGAGCAGCACGAGCAGGCCAAGCAATAAACCGCTTGCTGCACCGATTCCACACGAGTCCGCCGTTTGAATTGTTTTTCTTCGAATATTGGAGGAGAACATTGGAGGAACTTCCGTTCTGTAAATCCTTTTGCTTCCAATTGGCCACGCAGGATGATCTGCGGATAGCTGGGGTTACGAAGCTTAACACAGGCAGCACGTTGACCATACCGCACCCGTCGATTGGTTAGTGGGTTAGTTTGATGTCCGATAAGCTTTTAGCTTGTCGTAACGCCGCGACAAACTAAAGTTTGTCGGACATTTAAGGTTGCATGCCTTCCGACTTCAAAAACTCAGAGCCGACGCGAATCACTGTAATTCAATCAGACTGCCCGTCCCGCTTCCTGGCGGGTGTTAGCCACCCGTGGAAAGCCCTCGTAATACGGCCAGTGGAAATCGCTGCACGCGTGAGACTAATCACGTTGGCAAATTATTTTTCCATTGATTCAGCTTAGCCGTCGGATCGATAAGATCTTTCCGCCGCATGTAGGGCACGCCGCTCGCCGTTCGGGCAGTCTGGTTATTTGTCACAGTCAGCGGTCCTTGCACGCTCTTGTCGTAAAGCTCCAGGTGCAGCATGGAATTGACCATCCCGGTGAGATTGCCAACCTTTGCGATTCGCTGGCCGGCACTGACCTGATCGCCCACACTAACAAGTGTTGACTGTTGTATCTCGCCGTAACGAGCGAGGAATGTGCCGTGATCGATCTCCAGGGCATAAGTGCCCTGATAAAAAGGGTACGGCCCGCGGATCACTTTCCCGGATGTGATGGCGTGAATGATTGTGCCTTCGGGGAAATAGAGATCACAGGCGGCATGCGCACGCGCCCCTTTACTGCGACGCGCGCCGAAGCGGCGTATGTCCTCTGTCCAGTTCAAGTTTGGAAGCCGGTCGAACGGAAAGAAAAACTGCGCGTCGCTCGGGGGTGTTACTGAAGAGTCTGTAACAGAACCCGTGCCCCCAGCAGGTTCCGTATCGTCGGCGGTGCCTTCGAGCGTGGTCATTAGTTCGTTCCACGTCCTTTTGCCAACGCCGATTACCCCGTCCGGCGCATTCATAAAGCGCCCCTGGAACGCTTCGATGGCTTTGATCGTGCCGGAGTTCTGTTCGTTGTGATTGATAGATCCATCAATGGAATTCGGATCCAACCGTGGCTCCTTCAGGATCATGGCCGCAATGCGCAGCATGTTCTGAACCGTCTCGACGTCAGCCTTTTGGTTTACTGCGCCTTTGCTCCAGCGCCCCACAGAGTCGCTGATCTCAAACTTCAGTTGCGTGTTTTCCGGCATGATGTCCTCCTAGTGTTAATGTTCGCGGTCTTGTACTGCTGAGCCGGCCGCGACAGTAGTTAAGCAACGCCGGCACTTGCCTTTGGTTTGCACCGCCCTAACTGCCGCGCCCGGGGTTAGCTAGTCACATATCGACTCTGCAAAGCCAAAATATCAAGTGGCTCTTGTATTACTAATGCCGCTGAAGTCATTTCTGTTTCATGAAATCCAGAAGGCCTCGAAGGGGCTCTATTTGAGGTTTGTCTCCCTCTCCGCAGGCAGAGAGGGATGAGGGGAGAGGTAGTAGGCGCGATTTCACTTCCCCACGCCGTGGGAAGCGCACAAGCAAAGTAGGGCACTACCTTTCGCTTGGAATCGCTACAGCTAAATGGAGTGTGCGTCTTGGGGAGCCTTTGTCAGTCGCAGTAAGTTTTCCATGGCAAGAATGACTTCCACCTCTTGCGCAATTCTTGCCGACCAATTGCCAGTGGTTGTGACCGTAATCTAAAAATGCGAAAGGATGATACCCTCGCCATTGAAAAATTGGTAAAGCCTTTCACGCCGAGACACAGGCTTAGTAACAGACAGCTCATGCAGCTGGCCCAAATTTTGCGGAGGCGCCATGCACCGATTAGTAAATTCTTCGAAGCCGGGCGAGGTTGAACGGGACCATGCCACCCGACTCCTCAGCGAACGAGCCGTCCTGACTCGGATGCTATGCCGAGAGTTGCTTGATTCCAACGTGCAATTCAACACCCGACGCTCAGGCACCGCTCTCTCAATCCTCTTACGGTGGGTCGGTCAGAACCTGCCGGAGTCAGTCAGGGTCGAGCCACACCCTTCTGACGGCATTGATAGAATGGCCGTCCCCGATGACTGTGGGGAGTTGCTCCGTGAGATAAGTGATGGAGCACAGGTGGGTGAGGCGCTGTTCATGCTCTTGACGGCGGACAACAGTCTACAGGCAGATGGTGACCGGACAACGCTGCGCAGGAGACTTGATGCCTACTGGACCAACCACGCTTCTGCTGCGCCCGCACCGTCACCTTTCTCGCCTTTGTGAGGATCGAACGGGGATGGCTTTCGAAAGAGGGCAGCGAATACGATCGTCTTACGGAGCGCGCGCTATCCGCGTTCGTTGCTGGTCGTGCCGTATATCAAATCTAACGGAGGAATGAATTCGGCATGGCACACGAAGTATTCATCAGCCATTCGTCAAAGGACAAGCTTATCGCGGATGCGATGTGCAACAAGCTGGAGAGCAACGGCATCCGCTGCTGGATGGCTCCGCGCGACATCTGGCCGGGCAGAAAGTGGTCTGAAGCCATCGTCCAGGCGATTGGCGAGAGCCGCTTGATGGTGCTGATCTTTTCCACGAATGCCAACACCTCGGATAATATCGAGCGCGAATTGGAAATCGCCGCGAACAAGCGACTGCCGATTCTGCCATTCCGCGTTGATGACGTGCAGCCCTCGGGTGTGCTTGAGTACTACCTCGGAACTCCGCATTGGCTGGATGCTTTGACGCCGCCGCTTGAGCAGCATCTGACTCAACTCGTTGTAAGTGTCAAACAGCTTCTGCAGATACCGTCGCTGCGACCGGCGCCAGTGCCTCAGACGCCTCTCGCTCAGCCGGCGGATCAGACATCTCCTGCTCCGACTGTGACAGAGAAGCCTGTTCCGACGGTTACTCAGACGCCTCATGCTGCGCCGGCGCGTGAGACGGTGATTCGCGCGGCCGGCGACTTCCCGCGAGTCCTGACAAATCAAGTCGGCATCGAGATGGTCTATGTGCCGGCGGGCAGCTTCATGATGGGTTCGGAGAAAGGCAGCCTGATGGACCTGTTTATGGGTGACACAAAGCCGGTCCATCAGGTGACTATCAGTCAAGGTTTCTACATGGGAAAGTATCAGGTGACGCAGGCGCAGTGGCAGCAGGTAATGGGTAAGAACCCGTCGCACTTCAAAGGAGAGCATCTGCCGGTGGAACAGGTTACATGGAAGCTCGCAACTGGCTTCATCGAGCGGCTGAACGCGCTGAACGACGGGTATGCCTATCAGCTACCGAGTGAAACGCGGTGGGAGTATGCGTGCCGGGCGGGAACCACTGGGGAATACGCTGGTGACCTGGATGCTATGGCATGGTACAGCAAAAACTCCGGTAACAAGACGCATCCAGTCGGGACAAACTACCGAACGCATTCGGGCTGTTTGATATGCATGGCAATATTTGGGAGTGGTGTCAGGATTGGTATCGCAACAGCTATAGCTATCACGGGGCGCCGACGGATGAGAGCGCGTGGCTTGAGTGGAATGGTCCCGATAAGCCACTATTCCGGACCCTACGCGGCGGATCGTGGAACTACAGGGCCAATTTCTGCCGCTCCGCCTACCGCCTCAGGTACGATCCCGACTGGCGCGTCCTAACCTACGTCGGACTGCGGGTTGTCGCGGTGGCGCGGACCTAGAGGCAGACGACAGTGTCACCTGGATTGTTCGTCGCCCTTCATAATGTAGACTGTTCACCACCGGCAGCGTCCAAGTTGCTCGAGAATTTCTTCGGCGTGGCAATCCTTCTAAGGGCTAATTGGAAACCAGTGGAGATAGGGGAGGGAGTAGGTTGACGAAACGTGAACATTATCAGCGACCTGTGGCGTTGTGCCTGGCGGCATTTGGGATTCTTTTGTGGTCCAGCACAGTTGCCGTTGCCTTCGGCTCGTTTCAGAATCCAGCGCCAGTTACAAAACGCAATCAGAAGCAAGTCGCGACGACAACAAAATCCAGCGTCCTCATAGAACAATTTTCGTTTTTGATCAAGGACTTCAAGATTGACCATCAAGGTGAGAATAACAACCTGAATATCACCATCTCGTACCGCTATAAAGCGCATCTTTCCAATGCCGAGTATCCGGATTTCACGTTGATCGCCAGGGATATTGAAACGCTGCTTACGAGCTATCCTAATGAGCAGGATTATTGGGAAATTCTGAATAAGAAAATTACGTTAATGGTTTTCGAGAAATATCCGGCCATCACAAGAATCACCAGCCAAATCCAGGTATCTCCGTCGCCCAAAAACCCATATCAGCGTTCAAGCATCGCGACACGTGACCGCACGACCATGAGAAAACACGAACGGTCCACTCCGGCAGTGCAATAGTGGCACTCTTGTTGAGAGAAAGTTGGCGTCCCGTGCGGGAGTCGAACCCGTGTCGCCGCCGTGAAAGAGAAGCGACCTATTGTAATTCCAGGGAACTTAGCGGCATGGATACCACTCTACCGCACTTCAAGGACTCACGGGAACGCCTATTGGACGTTTAATGGACGCGTGGTTTCCTAACCAATGACCTTGGTCTGGCGTATTGTAGCTGCACCTTTATCAAGACTGGATCCGCACGCCGGGCGCCCGGTCGGTAATAGAGGGTTTGGGGCGCGGGCTCAGCATCCTTCATTGAGCGCGTACCGTCTGCTCCAGCCTCTTTTTCCTGCCTTGTCCACGGCTTGCCTTCGCCGTTAGCCATCTCCAACCGGCCTGCCTGCGCGCCCCAGGATTTTTCCCATGAAGCAAACGTTTCAGCGGAGAGCCTTTGCTGCTTATCAGTGATCGTTAATGCCGAAATCGGAGTTGGTGATACCAGGACAGTCACACTCTCGCCTGCTTGATCGACGCGAGTGCGTTTCAATGTGAAGTAAGGCGGACTGTCATCCTGAGCCGGAACCTCGATCACGCGGCCAGCCTTCACCGAGTTGTCGCCGCCGCGGGTGCGAGTCGTGGGAAAGATCAAATACGGCTCGCCCTGCGAGCCATCGGCGTACAACTCCTGGTCCACGACGTAAAGATACCCAGTGCGCGCGACTTCGATGCTCATGCGAATGCGGTCGCCTTCGGCCAATCGGCCGTTCGATGCCACTCGTTCAGGCAGCCACTCGACCGAGTCTGGACCATCGTGCGCGATTATCCTTTCGCCCGTATCCGCCTTCCGCGATGGACGCAGACGCCAGAGCGTAACGCCGATGACGGTGTCCGCAGCCACCCCGGTAACGGGCACATGCGGAGTGACAATTCGATAGCTCCGCCGGGCCGGTCTTCTGGTCGTTGCTTTCTTCCCCTGATCGATGTATGCCGTGTCCCAAAGGTGTCGGGTCGTTTCGTCCTCTGGCGGCCGCTGGGGCAGAGCAGACAGCAAACAAGCAAGACAAAGAACCATCGTTGAGGCCATCAGTAGTCGCAGTGAGGCAGGGGTGTTTCTGCCGAGTGTCATGTCGTCTCCTCTTTTCCGTTACTACTTCCAGTTGCCGATCAGAATAAATGGCGCCCAGTAATACGGATGTGCAAAAGGCGCTTGCGGATCAAGCTTGAATAACGGTCGCTTCACGTCTTCCGGTTTTGCGTCTTCGTGCGTGATCTGCCGGCTGGGCGACTGCGTGGCATCAACTGTAATCTCGCCGCGCAACAGCTTCAACTGCGCCTCGCGCAGCGCGGCGATCTTGGACATGCCCGCTTGCGATTCACGCGAGCGATAGAACTCCTGCATCAACAACCTGGTGCTGCGATCAGCAACCGGCCACAGACTGGCGACCACGGCTTTCGCTCCCTGCCGTTGCGCCAGCACACCAAAGCCTTCGACTTCTTTGCCATTCGCGCCGCTGCCGCCCGTCGCTGTGTTACAGGCCGACAGCGTTAGTAAGTCAACGCCTCCGAAGATGTTCGGCAGACTCTTGATTTGTGCCAGGCTCAGGAAAGTCCCATCACCTAATAACAGCGCGGAGTTTGTTTCGTTGCCTGGTGAAAACTGAAAGTGACTGGCGATGTGTACGACCTTGGGCCGCTGCCGCAACTGCGTAAGCATTGCTTCCTCAGTAAACTGCTCATCGAGTTTCACCACTCCGGGAAGCACTCCTGATTGCTTCACAGGCGCGGGGCCATGCGACGCCGCTTCATCACGAATGATGCCGCGCATTTCATCGAGCACGCCGGGCAACGCGGGAATTCTTTCGCCATGAGCTTTGGACACTCCCAGCCCGAGCGCATTCCAATTGCGGGCCGGCGCGTCTTTCAGTCGTGCCTGGCTGGCCGGAGTGAAAACTACGTTCTGGTACTGCTCGACCAAATACCGCTTGCCGTCGTTAAGCGCGGAAACAGGAACGTAGCGCAGCACGCCGTCCAGCGACCACATGATCGTCTGCGCCCTGGCCTTCGCCAGATCTTTTGCCACGGGACCGAGCAGGATTTTGTAAAGTTCCTGGGCCAACGGCAGCGGATCGAGCTTCGGGTTTTGCAGCGCTTCACGAAACTCGAGCACCTTGCGATTCAGATCAGAAGCTTTGATCGGATACTCGTAACCTTTCTGAAAATCAGCAGTCGTCAAGATCACGCGATACCTGTCTTCACCAACGAGGGTGTAGAGTGCGACGACGCCCTGGCCCAGTTCGCGCAGGTCTTCCATCAGCCCTTGCGACTCGCGCAGTTGGAAAACTCTGCCGCCCGACTCCGCTGAACTGCCCAACTCAGTAGTCAGTTGGTCGAGAAACTTTTGAAAAGCATTGCCAGCGACCACCAGGTCGGCATCCAGTTTCGCCAGCCGTTGTTCTTCTTGCGGCGTGCGTGACTTCTTGTCCATCAAAGTGCCACGCTCGGCGCCGAGCGCGGCCAACTGTTCGGCGATCTCGCGGTAGCGTTTTTCCAGCGCTGCTTCTTCCGGTGTCAGCTGAGCTTTCTGCCCTTGCGGTGCGTTAGTTGGATCGCGGCGGATGTATTCAAAATACTCTTCGGCTTTGAGCATGCGAATGACCTGTTCCGCTTCGGGCAGGCGGCCTTGTGAGATGAGTAAGTCAGCCAGATCGCGATAGGTCGGCTCTTTGGATTTCAGGAATCCCCGCTGCGAATTGGCGTCGAGCGAGCGGATGTTGCTGCGGATTTCCTGATAGGTGTTGACCGCCTGTTTGCCAAAATAGATCGCGGGATTGGCGGCGTTGCGCGCCTTCCAATCGAGCATCAACTGCTTAAGCGCCTCGGCTTCGGCGAACTGCGCCTTGATTTCGCGGGCGATCGCGAGCGCTTGAATGTGGACCTGCGTCGCTTTGTCAGTCAGACCCTGCAGGCGATAGACTTCGCCCAGAATATTGAGCGTTGCTTCTTCGTAGAATCGACTTTTGATCTCGCGAGTGATCGCCAGTGACTGCTCAAGATATTCAACCGCCTTCACATAACGACCCAGCGAGTTATAAGCACCGCCTAGATTCGTCAGGGTATTTCCTTCGCCGGAGCGATCCTTGATCAAACGGTTGAGGGCCAGCCCCTGTTCGTAGTAGCCGACGGCTTTTTCATACTGGCCCAGCGAGTCATAGTCGAGGCCCAGATTACCAAGCGAGTCTCCTTCGCCCTTCAGACTCTTCACCTCGCGGCTGATCGCCAGCCCCTGCTCATGGTATTCGATCGCCTTTTCATAGCGGCCCAAATACCAATAGGAATTGCCGAGGGCAAAAAGTGAGCGTCCTTCGTATTCCCGATTCTTTACCTCGCGGCTGATGGCCAGCGCCTGCTCGAAGTATTCAATCGCTTTTTCATAGCGACTGATCCGGTTGTTGAGAGCACCCAAACCTCTAATAGCGTTTGATTCTTCCGCGCGATTCCCCAGCTCACGATAGATCGCGAGGGCGTGTTCTAAGTATTCAATCGCTTTCTCAGAGCGACCAAGTACTCTATGCGTGATGCCCAGGTTATAGAGTGCGTCTCCTTCGCCCATCCGATACTTTAACTGTCGATAGAGGACGAGCGCCTGATCGTAGTAATCGATGGCTTTTTCATACCGGCTATCCGTGTAGTAGACCCCGCCGAGACGGTTGATCGTGTCGGCTTCGCCATACCGGTCCTTCACCTCGCGGCGAATCGTCAGGGCCTGATTGTAAGATTCAATCGCCTGCTCAAACTTACTGCCATCATTAAAGGCGAGGCCAATGAGATCGAGGGTTTGAGCCTGCCAATACCGGTCGCCTATCTCGCGCCAGAGTGCCAAGGCCAGTTGCGCCTTGGCGACGGTGGGCCCGGTAGCGGCCGCCCCCTGGCCACTCAACTTATTTGCCTCCGCGAGCAGTCGTTCGGCTGCAATGCGCTGCTTGTCCTGCGTTGTCGCCACGGCTTTCAGCTCCAGCTGGACTTCATACCTTCCCTTGGGTGTTTTCGCGTCGACGGCGCGGACGACGATTTGATAATCCCCACTGACCAGAGCCTCGTGTGAGATAGATTCCTGCCCGCCGCTGAAGAGATTTGCCTCTACTAATTGCCTGCCGTCGGGAGCAACAAGCCCGACAACCACATCAACTCCTTTCTGCTCGACCATCACGCGCATGAACTGCCCCGCTTGAAGCTTGAGCTGATAGGTGTGCGATTCACCGCCCGCCATCTCGCGCTCGAGTCGCTGGCCGGGAGTAAGCGATTGGCCCTGCGGCGTCGACTGGGCGAAACCGGTTGGGCTAAGGCATAGGATTAGAGGTACAAGACAATATCGTATCTTCATTCGACTCCTGTTTATTCGGCAGGCAAAATGCACGACGACTCGCTCCTGATTACTAGACCGAAATTCGAGGTTGGATTCCCTCACGCAACGTGCAAAGAAATGAATGGCTCCGTATTAGTCTCTAAAATCAGTCCAACAAGAACTACCAGCCTGCGGAGCAGGCGACAGCATAAAGCCTGGGGCGTAAGCCCCAGGAAGCTAGCCGGGAAAAATTCCAAGCCCGCTTGAGTGGGCGACAGCGACAAGCGCGGCCGCCGCTGTTGTCGTTTTTCATGGGTTCTCCGAAACCGAGACTCTGCCGCCCGCTCCGTGGGCTGATGACTCCGGGCTGGTCTAGGAGGCTTTATGCTGTCGCCTGCTTTGCAGGCTGGGGACTTTGCCTGAGACGCTCATCGCCACTCACCCTGCATCGTGAACGCGGCCCAGTAATACGGCGACTGCCACTGCTTCTGCTTCCACATCTCGACTTGCGCTGCACGCAAAGCCGCAGCCGGGCGTTCGCCCCGCTTCAACATCTTCTCGTAAAACTTCGTCATCAGGTCGGCTGTGGCTTTGTCGTTCACATTCCACAGACTCACGACCACTCTCGCCGCGCCCGCATACATGAACCCGCGCGTAAGTCCCACGAGGCCTTCGCCTTTGATGTCTTTGCCGAGGCCTGTCTGGCAGGCGCTCAGCACGACGAGCTCGGCGGGCAGCTTCAGATTGTAAATATCGTTCGCGCGCAGAAAGCCGTCCTGCGGTTTGCCTTGCGCGTCGACCATGGAAAGCACTAACGATGAAAGTCCGGGTCGTTCGCTATCAAGCAACCCATGCGTGGCAATATGAACGTAGCGATATTGACTCAAAGCCGGATCAAGCACCGTCGCGCGACTAGCCTGAAAATCGATCGCGCTGAAGCTTGACCCTTTCGGTGCCAGCGCCATCAATTGATTAGCCTCTTGCCGCGTAAATGGCAGACGCGGAATCACCAGCCTAAGTGTCGTGACGCCAGACTTGTCAGGGGAGTTTTCTGCGAGATGTTCAATGCTCCGCGCGTCGCCAAAGGCGATAGTTTGCGGTTGCGCCTTGTCGCTGGTCTCGGTCCAGGTTGTAGTAAAGCGAACGTCCGTGCGGTCAAAAACCGGATCGGCAATAACCGCCAACATCTTTGGTGCGGGCTGTCTGCCGGTAAGTTCGCTGCGTTGAATCGCCAGCGCGGATGCCGAAGGAAGACTGACGACTTCGTGCTTGACGATCAACGGCTGTCCGTTGTCACTGGTCCGTGGTCCGTTGTTTTTCGCAGCTGACAACTGACTACTAACTACTGACGGTTCCGGAAGCATCGCAAACGGAATGTACTGCAGGGCGCCATCAGCGACGATCACCAACCGCTTGTTCCCAAGCAGAGCGGCCGCCGGCGCGAGCAGCGTATCGCTTAACGACTGCGCTGCCGCAGGCAGTTTCGTTTCGGCTTGCTTGATGCGTTCCTGCTGTTGCGTCGCCGACTCGCCGCGTTGCCTGGTGCTGCGCGCCGTCAGAAGTTCGTACACCTGCAAGGCATTCTTTTTGATCTGCGCTTCCTTCGGCAATTCATAACTCGTCAGCGAATCTTTCGTGATGGCCCACAAATAACTGCGCTCCTCTCCGAGCGCGTATTCGAGCAGCAGCGTGTCCGGGTCGAGTTGTGCTTGAACCTCCTTGAGTTTTAGGGGCTGAGGTTGGGTCAAGGACGCGTATTGTGGGCTGGCCTTCCGAATTAGAACTTGAGTTCGCTCCAGTTCACTTTCCAGCTGATTGAGTTCCTGCTTCAGTCTCTCTTTCAGTTCCTGCTTAACAGCGTTTTCAACTCGCTCTGCCCAAATATTCACCTTCTTGCCGAGCGCCTGTTCTTGTGCCACCAGAGTGGCGTCAACATTTTGCCGGATGTTTACCCGTGACTCGCCAAGCAGATCCAGCAAGACTCGCGCGCGACTCCGCTCATTGACGTCGAAAGCAAGTGCATCCGAACCTGGCTCAGCCTGGCGCCGGCGCATTAGCAGATCAACGTACAGACTGAGACTTTCGTGCTCCGCGGCGAGGAACGCAGCTCGTGATTGCGGATTGTAGATTTCACTACG
Organism: Acidobacteriota bacterium; assembly: GCA_025463135.1. Classification (GTDB taxonomy): domain Bacteria; phylum Acidobacteriota; class Blastocatellia; order Pyrinomonadales; family Pyrinomonadaceae; genus JAOAPY01. Next base: position 20,995 of record JAOAPY010000052.1, on the reverse strand, counting down.
CGAGGCTTCCAGACTTTTCAGAGTCTGTTCAAGATACGCAATGGCTTCAACCAGATGTCCCTGGTTTCTTTCCAGTCGAGCCAATTCGTTTAGTGCTTCTCTTAGTCGCTCGGGATTTTTGAGTTCCAGCGCAAGCGCCAATGATTGTTTCAGGCTCTCGTTAGCTTTCGCGTATTCCCCAACCGCATTATAGGTGGCGCCGAGATTCCCCTGCGCGATCGCTTCTCCGTCGCGGTCTTTGAGTTCCCGCATTTTCGCCAGAGCCTGATTACCTATTTCCATTGATTGCTGATGAAGGCCGAGATGGCGGTAGCAGTCGGCCAGATTAATCAGCGCGCGCCCTTCCTGCCCTGGCAATTTTGCCTCGCGAAAAAGCGACAGCGATTGTTCCTGATAACCAATCGCCTCTCGATAGTTATGTTGTTCAATCTCATCAATACCAAGATTGGCAAGGACAAAAGCTTCGGATGACTCTGACTTGATCTCACGAGCAATTGACAGCGCCTGCTGGTGGGCTTCCAGAGTTTGGTCATATCTACCCAGGTGGCGGTAATCCGCGCCGAGATTAATCAGATCGTTAATCTGGGCTTTTTGATTCTTTGAGTCTCGATCGATAGCCAGCAGCCGTTCTTGAAATTCGAGCTCTTTTTCGTACAAGCCCTGTTGGTAAGCTAAGTTGGCACTGTTCCGGTAGGCCAGGCTTTCAAGGAAGGGATTCTTCAGCGCCTGTGCAATCGCCGACGCCTTTTCCAACTCCTGCGTGGCTGTTTCGCTTTGCCCCAGCCTTTGATCAAGCAAGCCGATATTCATGCGGGCCTGCGCCTCGCTCGGCCCGTCCTTCAGGTCCAGAGCGATCGCCAATCCTTGTTCGAGAACTTTGAGGGCCTTTTCGTACTCGCCTGAATTTATTAACGTGCTCCCCATCGCGGAAAGAGTTCTGCCTTCATTCAGGCGATCCTTTGATTCGCGTCTGATTGCCAGCGATCTTTCATACAACGCAAGTGCGTCGTCGTACTGTCCCAATCGACTTTTTACTAATCCAAGATTTTGCAGAGTCGGACCTTGCGCGCCGCGGTTATTTATCTCCTGAAAATTTTCTATCGCTTTTTGATAATTCGTCACCGCGTCATCCAGGTCTCCCAAATTGAAGGAACGACTGCCCTTGAGGTTGTAGGCATTTCCGATCCCGAGTCGATCATTAAGTGACTGGTACAGCGCGAGCGCCTGATCAACGAGGGTAAGTACCTGGTCATAGTGACCAGCCTGGAAATTAGCATTCGCTGCCAGGGACAGGAGGCGAGCTTCTCCGGCGCGGTCCTTCAACTCGCGTTTTATTTCCAACGCTTGAATGTCATAGGCGATGGCCTGTTCGTATTTGTTCTGTCCGAAACTCACCACTCCCAAATCCGCAAGAGCGTTCGACTCGCCGGCGCGGTCCTTTATCTGCCGGCGCAAAACCAGAACCTGCTGGTAGTAATCGTTCGCCTGATCAAACTTCCTGAGTGAATTGTGGGCGCTGCCCAACAAAGCGAGTGTGTCAGCTTGCCAGTACGCATCACCTAACTCCCGCCACAGTGGCAGCGCCTGCAATGATTTTTCGATGGCTGGTTGAAAGTCGGATTTGCGGGCCGATCTGAGGCCCTCCATAAACACTCGTTCGACATCGATTCGTTTTTTGTCCTCGGCCGATGCGGAGGCTTTCACTTCCAGTCGTAGTTCGTAGTTACCGATCGTCGCGGTATCGACGAAGGGACGAACTGTGACTCGATAGGCGCCGGCGACTGGCGCTTCATAAGACAGTGATTCCTGCCCGCCGGAATTGGCTGAGAAGTTTGCCTCCCAGATGTCTTTTCCGTCGGGATCGGCGAACGTGATGACAATATTGATTCCCTTTTCAAGCGCCATCACGTGCATGAACTGTCCTGCCTTGAGTGTGATTTGATAAGAATGCGACTGGCCGCCGGCAAGCTCGCGCTCAACCGATTGGCCAGGCACGAGCGTCGTTGGCTGCGGCGCGATCTGGGCCGACACACTCAGGTACAGACAAAAGGTTGCGAATGAGAGCATGAAAGTTCTGCGCATCGGTAAGTCTCCGACTGCCTCAAAATGACAGATTGGTTATGCATTGCGCTCGCCGGCTCGCGGGCGCACTCGAATTCCTTGAACCCGAATCCGATCCTGCAATTGAGAACCTGATCCTCCTGCAGGTTCAGGAAAACGTCGTGCATGCGGAGGGCGAGTTCCAACGCTTATCGGCGCAGGCAGGACTGCCGGGCGCGCCGCTCATCCGGTCCCCTGGGCTGGGTGACTGAGCTTGAAGATCCGGTCAATGATGTTCCAGCTTGATGATGTGCACCAGTATCGTACCATTCGCAGTGACTACAGTCTCTTTCTTGTCCTCATTCCTGTCGACTACGGCGCTGGGCGCAGAGTGCGCTTTCAGAAATTGATTAACTACCGTCCGCAGTCCGGGACTGCTGATGATGCCAAGGTCTTTCTTGTTCGCAAAGCCCTTGACTGCTTCTAATTCGGGCACGTCCTGCTCGGCCCAAATCAGCCAGATCTTCTCTGTGCCCTGCTGACCATCGAAGTCAAACCAGCTTTGCTCGGGAATTTGAACTTGCTGATTTTGCGTCAGGAGGGCTGAGCCTTTGTTGGTTGTTGTGGTGGGAAACATAACATTGAACGTCGGAATTGGATCAGCTCCGGCAGGGCCTTCGTTCAGCAAATAGAGGCGCCCGCTCTGTGGACTGCTGATGTTCAGGCGAAGCTGATAATCCTTCTCAAAGTTGATGTCGTCTCTAAGCGGAAATGGATCCTGATAGGGCTTCCCATCGCGATACTTTTGCACTGTTATCCAGTAGCTCAGCGTGCGCTGTGCCGCGGGTACTGGCTTGACGGTCGAGAATCCTGATCCGGATCTCGGGTCTGACCGACCAACCCGCCAGAGCGCGACACCTCCGATCAAACCTGTAAGCAGGACAAGCACCAGGGCAAGGGTCGCCGCGCTAGGGAAGGACTTTGGTCTTTCCCGGACGGGCTCCGGAATTATGTTAGGCCCCTCTGTTCTCCGAGCCGGGGGCTGAATCATGGTCGCTGAGCCATTCGCCGGGGTTGTGTTCGGCGGGGAAACCCTTGAACGTGGTGGCCGCGAACGTTCGAGTTTCTGGGCGAACACCAGCTCTTCCTTGAGGTGCTTGAGATCGATCAATAGGTCCTTGATGGTCTGATAGCGCTGCTCTCGATCTTTGCACAGCGCCTTACTAAGTATTCTTTCAAATTCGGGAGGCATGTCCGGCGTGTATCCGTCGAGCGGCGCCGGCTCTTTCTCGAGAATTGCCACGAGGGTGTCGACGCTCGTCGCCGCGGCGAAGGGTCGGCGACCGGCGGCCATTTCATAAAGCACCACCCCGAAACTGAAGACATCGGTCCTTTGATCCAGCACCTGTCCCCGCGCCTGTTCCGGCGACATGTAGTTAACCGTTCCTAAAACGGTGCCGGGCACGGTTTTGGCTTTGACCATGGTGTCAAGTTCAGAGTCGGCCGGCGTTGGTAGGTGAGATTTTTCAGTCAGCTTTGCCAGGCCAAAGTCGAGCACCTTCACATACCCATCCGGCCGCAGCATGATGTTGTCCGGCTTCACGTCGCGATGGACGATCCCGGCCGTGTGCGCGGCTTGCAGCGCACCCGCTGCCTGGATCGAGACTTCAAGAATCTCCTGCAGACTCAGGGGCGTGCCTGCCATATGCTCTTTGAGTGTTTGCCCGTCGATGAACTCAGTAGCGATGAAGTGCGCGCCGTCGATTTCACCTATCTCATGGATCGTGATGATGTTGGGGTGATTGAGTGAAGAAGCGGCCTTTGCTTCCAGAATGAATCGACGCAGGCGTTCCTTGTGATTGGTATACTCCGCCGGCAGGAGCTTCAGTGCGACTTTGCGATCGAGGTTCGTATCATTGGCGAGATAGACCTCGCCCATTCCGCCTTTCCCCAGAGCCTTGATGACTTGATAGTGACCTACGAGTTGGCCGGCGACGAGCGCCGGCTGACTCTCAAAGATCATTTCCGCGGCAGCTTCAAAGGCCGGAGCATCAATGAGGCTATCTGCTTGTTCGTGCGCGGCGATCAGCGACTCAACGGCGGACGCCAGTTCGGGATGCGAGATACGTGCGCGCACTATGAATTCAGCGCGCTGTTGCGCCTCGAGGCCTGCCGCTTCGTGAAAAAGCTCCTCCAACTGCCGCATAGTTTCGGGGGATTTCATTTTTAAGCAGCAAGTTCGCGTCTGAGCCACGCTCGAGCAAAGCTCCAGTAACGTTCCGTGGTGGCGTGCGACAAAGTCATCACTTCGGCAGTCTCTTCGATGGTCAAACCTCCGAAGAATCGCAGTTCGATAACACGGCTGTGTTGGGGATTAGTTGCCGCCAGTACCTTCAAAGCATCGTCGAGTGCTATAAGTCCGACTTCAGGCCGGCGGCCGGAACGATCGACCTGGCTGAGCGATACCCGAAGCCGGTCACCACCACGTTTTGTCGCCAGACGCCGGCGCGCGTGATCGACCAAAATGTCCCGCATCACCTTTGCGGCAAGGCCGAAGAACTGCGCGCGATGTTGAAATGAGATCGATTCCTGATCAGCCAGACGGACGTAGACTTCGTGCACCAGGGCAGTGGCCTGCAGAGTGTGGGCCCCGGGCTTGCTCCGCAGATAACTATTGGCCAGCTTGCGCAGTTCGTCATAGACGAGCGGCACCAACTCATCGAGCGCGGCTCTGTCACCGCTGCCCCATCTAACCAGCAGTCCCGTAACACTCTGATGCGGTCGCGATCCCGACTCCTTCATACTGATTTCACATGGCGTAGCGACGAACAGTCGCAAGAAATGAAAACCAAAAACTGGGCCGACGTGATCTATACCAAATCACCGGCATTATTGCACGAAGGGAGATGTCCGCGGGAATTGGATGAGGGTGGGAATCCTGGCCGATCGCACTGTCCCAACAAACACTTAGCCGCGGATAACACAGATGATGCAGATCAGATAATAGAGTCAACTCCGCTGACTCTTTTCTTGATCCGCATCATCCGCGCAATCCGCGGCGAGTTTTCTTTCTACTTACTAGTTACCGCACTCTCCGTTGCTGTGCGTAACCACTGCACTGAAGCGCTCCTGGTATTCCCGTGAGGTTATGAACGAGCAAACCATCCCGCGATAGTTCCCCAGGTCGCGGTCGCTGATCACGCCCACCCAGAAGTTATACCCGGTCTGATCCACGTCCCGTTTCAGATATGCGAAGTACGCCGTCAGTACGAATGCCTGGTTGTAGTGTGTCTGACGCAATGTCGAGTTGTCAGCGATTGCTCGCAGTACTGCACCGCGACTCGCCATTGCGCTCCGGCCGCTCGCGTATGCGATTAGCAGATTTTCGCGCTCGCTGCTCAGGTCCGTTCCTGACGCACGCACATTGGTGATTATCGCATCAATGAATCCATCAGCACCGAGATCGGCATTGTACCTGGCCAGGAACTCTGCACGCTGCGCGAATGCCTGGGCGAACCCCGTCTTTTCCGCTTCCAGGTTTGCGCCTCCGACTAGCTGCCGGCGGTCAACGGAGTATTCAGAGTAGTTCGGTCTGCGGCCCAGCGTTCCCGCGTACAGGTCATAGATGTACGAGGCTGTCTGCTGCGCTTCCTGTTCGATAAAGAATGCCGCAGCTACACCCGTACGTTGTCCTCGAATGCAACCTGAATCACCTTTGCAAGCGAGCAATTGAGCGCTCCAGTAATTGAAGCCGCTTTCCTCCGGTTCGCGACCTAGAACATCCAGGTACTGTTGCCGAACGAAGTACTCCGGTGTGTCGAGCGGATTTGTGTTGTCGCCCATCGAGTTGCCGGTGAAGCTGGCTTCGGTCTGATTTCCTGTTTGGCTGAATGATCGATTGAAGGGGTTGAAGTTGTAGTTTGCGCGCGATGGTGTGACGGTGTAAAAGCCGCCCGTGACAACGTTGTCGAATCGATAGTTACCGTTCGCATCAGTCATCAGTTTGCGGTCTTGCGCACCACTGAGGTTGACGACCGCGCCACCCACGGGCTTGCCGGATGCATCGGTAATCCGCCCTGAAATCATCCCCTGCGCTGCCGTTGGCGTCTGCGACTCATAAGCTCCGATGTCGCTTTGATCTCCGCCGGCTGCGCCTGGGATCGCCGGTGCGTCGATGAACCGCGCCATGCCGCGCTGGTCGGTGGTCGAGCCAAGCGCGTTACCCTTGTCAATGGCGAAAGATCCGGGGAGCAAAGCGTGCGTCCTCGTCGGCCCGCCGTTAAATGCCAGGGCGGCGAGCTTCGGATTTATCGGGTTAGGAGGGATACCAACCAGATCGGTGGCGGCGCTAAAACCCGCTGAGCCGGAGAAGCTGCCGATCAGGTTATAGCCCGCCGAAACAAATGTCCCATTAACGTCAATAACCGTACTGGACGGGTGAGTGTTTCCGGCGATGATTGTGTTGCCGACATTCACGGTTGCAGTGTGGCCTGGGTAAATGTGTATCCCGCCCGCGCCGTTACCGGCGGTGTTATTAGTGATCGTGGTGTTCCTGATCGTGATCGTGCCATTGGTATCGATCGACATCGCCCCGCCGCCCGCAAACGTCGAGTTCCCTGAGAAGGTGCAGTTCGTGATCGTGGCGTTGCTACCGACATTGAAGTTGATCGCGCCGCCGTCATTGTTACCCACGCCGCCGGTAATCTCGGTATTGGTGAGGATCAGCGTACCGGAACTGAGGATACCAGTGCCAAAGCCATAGGTATCAACCCGATTGTCCTTGATTGCACTGTTCAATACGGTCAGATTCCCTCTGTTCAATATCCCGGCACCAACGACCGGAGTGGAAGGGAGAATGCCGACCAAATAGCCGTTCCTCATCGTCAGCCCCGAAATCGTGACCACGCTGGCCGGATTGACGCTGCCGACGTTGAAAATGCGACCTTGCGTTCCAACACCGGGTGCGGCCTTGACCTGCACTATCGTGCTCAACGCGCCGGCGCCGCTGATCGTTAGATTCTTGTCTACCGCAATGTCGGACTGCGTATAAGTTCCCGCCGCGACGCTGATTGTGTCACCTGCTACTGCCTGGCTAATCGCGTACGCAATCGTGGCACAAGCCGCTGCCGAGCAGTCGCCTGTGTCAGTTCCCGCGGTGGAAACAAGACGCGTCAGTGTCACGGCTGATGGAGCCAAAGGAAGTCGGTCGTCTGAGTGCGAAGGAGTTCCTGATATTTTTTGCGCCGGCTGCGGAGCTGCCAAGGCAACAGTCGTTGCGAGCGTTGCGACGATCATGAATCCCGCGATGACAACACTGACTCTCTTATGGGACGTCGTTGAATGGACTTTCATATATTCCTCCTATGCTAATAGCACCTGCGGTTGGTCAGCGTAGAGCGTCGCCGATACCGGGTTCGCTGCTGTCAAATCCTGCTCTACAGCTACTAACGCAGACCGCTGCCAAAACCCCTCAGGCCAAGTTGAGTTGTGTCGTAGTTGTGGAAAAAAGGCGAGGACCAAGTAAGGAAGTCGCGGATCAGAAACTTAAACAAATCGGATCCGTGTCATCCGCGCTGATCCGCGGCTAAATCCTTTACCAGGAGTGAGATCCGCGAGCAGGATTTTAGTTAATGGACTTTTCTGGACTCGCGGAGGCGGCGCTGCTCTGCGATGCTGCAAGTTCTTAGTAAGTTGGCGTCCCGTAGGGGAGTCGACTGCCGGGCTGGTACCAATGTAAACCACAACTTCTTTTTATTTGAGGGTGGTTTACTTCCACTCACCCACGAGCACGATTGGCGCCCAGTAAAATGGCGCGCTATATTTTTTGCCGGAGATCATCGCGAGCTGCGCCTCCCGCATCGCATCGGACGGCGACGGGTTTGGCCCAAGCAGGCGCTGGTAAAAGTCGGTCATCAATTCAGCTGTCGGTTTATCAGCGACCGACCACAGGGTGACGCCGACCGTGGTCGCACCCGCGTACATGAACGCTCGGCTTAAACCAATCACGCCTTCGCCACGCTTTACCTTACCCAGTCCCGTCTCGCATGCTGAAAGCATAACGAGTGGGGCGCCGAGCCTGAGATTGAAGACTTCACCCGTGCGCAAAAAGCCGTCGTCGTCGCTCTTGTTTCCCACCAGCGACAACACCAAACCACTAAACTGTGGTCGCATAGCATCGAGTACGCCGTGAGTAGCGACGTGCAGTACGCGATAGCTTTGAATGTCGCGGTGCTTTAGATCATCTTCGTTGGCGCTGAGATCGAGCCACAAGTCTCCCTGCGCGCCGGATGCTTTTGCCAACCGCCCAATCTGTTCAGCTTCGATCCTGGTTCCGGCTAAGCGCGGCAGTGTCGGCGGACCACTCGACTGGGGCGGACCATTAACATCGGTCACGGCGCTATCGAGCCCGAGGCCTCTGGTCACTTCACCAGGAACCGCGGCAGATCCCGTTGGCAGGCGCGGATCGTTCGCACTGAATACGGGATCTGCGACCAACAAAATATTTCGCCCCACGGCCCGTTTTTGGTCTCTCACGGCTGCTGTAACTGAGGCCGACGGCGCGTAACTTACTCTGTTCGTTTTGATCAGGTACTCAAGCGAGTTGTAGTCGCCGCCGCGATCGGTTGTGACTAACGCTTCGAACGGAACGAAGTTCAGCGCGCCATCGGCCACAATAACCAAACGGCGGTTGCCAATCATGGATGCGGCCGGGGCCAAAGCGACTTGATAGAGCGCGTGCGCAGCCCGGGCGAAGGCTGCAGTGTCTGTGGCCGGGGCTGCCGTGCCAAGGCCCAGTCCTCTCTGTTGCTCGGTTGTGGGCACGTCAACCCCGACGTTGCGTCTTTGCAATCTCGGGGGAATCAACTGTGCCCGGAAGTCCATTGCCAACTGGTCCATGGTCGAACCAGCAGGTAGCTTGAAGAGAGCAGCGTTCTGGCGAGTAATAACCCACAAGTAGGAGCTCTGCTCACCCAGGCTGTACTCGAGCAGCGCTGTTTCATCATCCAGGACTCGTCGCTGAACTTCGTCGAGCGTTAAGGAACGCGTATGGATCAAAGAGTTGAGACGCGGACTGGCGGCCTTTATCTGGTTCTCAAGACTCTCAAACTCAACCGCGAGTCGTTCCAGCTCAGCTTCCAATTCCGCGGAGGTTTGTTTCGGCGTTTCACCGGCGAGCGAAACACCTGTGAGTTGCGCTCCGATCAGTTGCTGGTTCGCGAGATTTTCGCTGCGGCGCTTGATCAGGTCGGGCGGCACCCCGGCCGAAATCTCTGCATGGCCGTCAGCCAGAACGTCAAGCAGCGAACGCGCTCGCCCCTGTTCCGCGATGCGAAAACCTTCAGCGGTGAATCGTAATGAACTTCCTGATGAATCATTTCTTTTTGCGGCCAACGCCATTTCCGAATTCAATGCCGCCGCTTCCGCAAAAACCTGGCTGGTAGTTGAGAGAAAAGTCGTGCGTGCTTCATGACCGCGGATACTTCCTTCAACGACCGTTTCGATGTCTGCCAGGGCATCGCGATAAGCATCTTGTGCGTCAGCTTGTAGCTTCACTGCGCTTTCTTGTGTTTGAACGGAGGCTGTTTGACCTAAGGAATGGGCCGCGCGTCGATCGGTGGGATCGATGGGACCGGCAGGTGTTCGCAATCGCGTTGTCGGAGCGCGCTGAGACAAGGCCCAAAGAGTTTTACCCAAACCGGCTTTTGCGGCCCACTCCAGGTCAATGCGACGTTCGCGACGGGCGAGTTGAATTGCTTCGTTATAGCGAATGCGCGCGGCGGCAAGATCTCCTTTGCGGAATAACACGTCACCCAGGTTGGTGACTGCTGCGACACGGAAGCGCGTGGCTTCCTGATCTCGCGCAGTTGGCGACGATGCAGCAGCCAACAAATCTTTGAAGTCCGCTTCAGCCGCATTCTGTTGGCCCATCAGATAATCAGCTCGGCCTTCGCCGAGTTTGTTTCTTGAATAGGCAAAGAATGTTTTGTGCTGAACCACGTCTGTTGAAGCCGGTGGAGCTGCTTGCGATCCAAACTGTACGAAAACTTCTTTGGCCTCTGCGATGTTATCCAACAGCAGATAGGCTTCGCCGATCTTGCTGATCAGCAAACTCGCGTTAAGCATTTCTTTGTTCGCCACAAATGCCTGACGCGCACTTTGGAAGTAACCAAGCGCAACCTCATATTGCCCTTCCTGCAAATACAAATCGCCGAGGGCATCGCTGGTAACACCGATGCCATTCATGTCGCCGCCACTCTTGTATGACTTCAGCGCCTCAGACAAAGGAGCCAGCGCGGCGTAAAACTTGAAGTGAGCGAGCAGGTTTCGACCCTGTTCGAGCTTATCCCTGGCAGATCCCTGGCCGCTGGAATTCCCGTTTGGCGTCGGTTGTGTGACGGGACCAACAACCAGGTTGATTGGTTTGCACACGTCTGTCCACGTGACCGTGGCCGTCACACCAAAACTGCCGGCCACAATTCCCGTCAGCGTGCGATCCATTGAATAGGTCCCGTCCGGTCGCACTTCCGAGGGGCGGATGTTGATGTGTTGTCGATCCCCTCCGCTCATTTTGATCACGCCTGGCGAAGTGTTCTCCAGATCCAACGACTGGTCTGCGGCAACGCCTCCCAGCCCGACGACAACCACGTGCAGCGTGGTTGTCTCTCCCCGCAGCAGGTCCAGCCTGGACGCGGACAAATTGATGCCAATATTTCGAAATGGGCACTGCATTCCCACGCCGTTCTCATGAACGTCAATATTCGTTGGCCCCACAGATTCGCTCGCATTTCGCACGATCAAACTTCTGGGCGACTCAGCGAGGGGCGGCATCATTGTTCCGCCAACCTTCACATAATCCTGCGGCGAGAAGATGCCGTTGCCCGGGCCCTTGATCTGAATCAGTCGGCCCTGCTGACCGCCGGTGGGCAGCGTGAATTGTGAGGGACTTGGCGGTGGTGTCGCGGCTACCGGAATAGTTGTAGTGGCTGCGTTCTGACCTCGATGTAAAAGCGAAATGTTCTTTGAGTTCGGGTTGAGAGGACGAGGTATGCTCCAGCTGAATGTCCCGGCCCCGACCAGCGTCTGCTGTCCTTCCACCAGGAGCACGTGGCGTTTGAGTTCAGCGAGGTTCTGGGCCCGCTCTGCATCATTCTGGCCGGTAGATTCGGCTGTGACAGTACCGGAGATCGTATCGCCGGCAGCGATATCGTCCGGAAGATTTACTTTGATCACGCCCTGCGGTGTCGTGAAGGTCGTGATGCAGAGTCCGTCGGCACACCTGGAGTCAACCCGATATCCCGCGGCATTCTGCGCCGCCGCGCGCCAAGCGAACGGAGTTTTAGTCGCGATCGAGATGCAGGTGATCGCAATCAAAGTCGCGCCGGCAACGCGGACGAGCAAGGCTGAGGTATTTCTATTTGTTATTGTCATGAATCGAGGGCAAAGAAGTCTGGCGGATTAGCTTCGGCGATTCGTCGTAGCGCCCTGGAGAGCTTGGTTTTGTAACGCAAACTAGTGCACCTACTCTAAAGTTCATTGAATAATCCGGTCCCAGCCTGCGGAGCAGGCGACAGCATAAAGCCTGGGGCGTGAGCCCCAGGAAAGAGCCGAGTAAGGATTCTGAGCCCGCGGAGGCGGGCGATAGAGCGAGGTTGATCCAAACAACATTCCATGAAACTCACAACGCGGCAAATCAAGATTCCGCTGTCACCCGCCTTCGCGGGCTGTTGATCTTTTTGCGCTTCCCCGGGGCTCACGCCCCAGTCTTTATGCTGTCGCCTGCTTCGCAGGCTTAAGACGGGCAAAGCTGCCTGAACTCTAATTTGCGTAGTAGTGTACAGTCAGTGAACTTCAGCACAGTGCGTAAGTATCCTCCTTTGGTTTAGACCGGGCAAGAGAAGATAAAGACCTGTTTCAGAGTATTAGCGAAGTGAGCTGCGACGCGTAGCGTCACTATGAATTTAGCCCCGCGTTTCAGAGCTTGTGTCAAAGCTCATTTCTCTCATTCTCACCCGGTTTCAACCGGGTGATAACGTGTCTATTATTTTCAATTCCAACCGTTTTAGCGGTTTGCTCTCACACGAAAGCCGAAAAACCGTTAAAACGGTTCAAGAATCTTAGGGCCGCTTCTGGTCACCTGGTTGAAAGGTGTGAATGAGAAAGACTCCTGTGTTTTGAGACAGGTTCTGAAAGGCTGGGCTGGCATTTCGCCATTTGGAGCCCGTCGCGTAGCGAGGGAATGAATTGCCTGGTATTTTTTCATTGCGTCGTTGCCGCGACACATTGACTAAGGTTGATTTGCCAGACTGTGAGGGAGGGCGTTGGAGTTTCGACCGATTCAACCGCAACAGAACAAGCTCACGACCGCCGCAATGATGTAATCATCCGGCAATCCAAAAGACCGGCGAAGCATTAAGACACGGGACATTTCACTTCTTGAATAGTTTTGCGAACGCGTCACGAGCATCCGTCGGCGGGCCTGACGAGGTTTCGCGCTCGACTACAATTCGAGCCGCGAACAGTTCGCACTCGTTGCGCGCGTGTTTGTTCACTATGCGTGCGGGGATCGGTTTATTACATTCGAAGCGCGCCCTGGGATCGAAGTGTGTACACTGACGGCAGCTGTGGAGGTCAGCGTTGCACTTTGCGCAAGAGCTGTCGACGTTGATGTTCGGCGGAGCCTTTGCTCCGCACGCGGTGCACTTCGACACCTCGCCAAATGCCATCATGCGCGGGCTTCGCGGGCCCTCGCGATGCTCATTCTTTGATAGGGGGTTTGATTGCGAATTGGATTGCGGCTTTGGTCGCTCCGACTCGCGATCGCTGTCCATATAGCCGCGCTGACGGTATTTGCTCATCTTAACTTCAAACCATCCGCGAAGGAATAGGCCCTCTTGAATACGGTGGCAGTTTACCTCGCTTTGCAAGACGGTGAACAGATCCGACGCTGCACAGCCGCGAGCGTCAGACCGTGTTAATGCAGCTTTGCCTCAAGAGGTATGGGCCGCGTCGGTTTCGGCTTCGCCGCCGGATGTGCGGCGGTGGCTGTGCCCCGCCGTGGAGGCTCCTTTTGGGACCATGCCCTTGGTCCTGGCCTTTGGCCCAATAGATTCGAAGGGCTAAGCCCGAACCAGGGGCATAGCCCCGGGAACAATTTAGCTGCTGCCGGCGGGGCATAGCCACCGCCGCACATCCGACGGCATAGCCGAATCCGCCACGTCCTATGACTCTTGAGGCAACGCCCACCCCAGCCGAGTTGCTCGGCTGGTTGGCAACACTACGTTCATTCGGGGCAGTAGCCCGGCCGTAAGGGAGGGCCCTATCGGCCCTATCGAATCAATCGCAACAGAACAAGCTCACGATCGCCGCACTGATGAAGTCAGCGCGGCAATCCAACAGACCGGCGAAGCATTTTTTGGCGGCACCACCCGGCGCGGCCGGCGCGCCATGCGCGTCAGTGCGTGCAACTGGCAAACGTCTGATGAGGCTATCGAGCGAGTAGTGAAAGCGGTTGCCAGCGCTCTGAATTCTAATCGCTAACTTCTGCGTTGTGATTTCTGATTTAGAAAAGCTTGGTGCTTCTAACCAAGTGATGAATTGACGGAGGCAAGTCTAAACAGGAAATGATTTCACGGCGTAGCTGTGACCGACAGAATCCGAGTCTAGCGTCCGCGATCTGCTGTGCAAGTGTTTACTATTGACGATTTGCGATTTACTATTCGACCGTCTCATCACCGCTGGCTTCACTCTCTCGCCAAGCTTTCGCACGATCGAGTAAGCGATTCATTGTCATTCGTTTTTACTAACAACCTTGGATCCGCGGTTTATCCGACTGGAAACGAGGCTCACAAGACCACAAGGATGGCTGTATGGCAAATCATATGAGAATCTTTTTAGCTAGTAGCTTCGAAGAGTTCCAGGACCTGCGCCGTGCGCTTAAGGATCAACTGAACCAAATAAAAAAGCCCGTCATCCAAACGGTTGACCTGAACGACAATGCCGCGGACCCCAGTCCAGCGTTAAGCAGGTGCTACCGAGAGGTCGAAGATTCAAATTTGTTCGTGCTACTTGTCGGTGAGAGGTACGGCGGCCAACCGAGAGCTCAAGAAGAAAGCTATACGCACCTAGAGTATAAGCGCGCCCTAAAATCGAGGAAGACCATCCTGCCATTCATTATCGGTTACGGCTGTGTACCCAAACCGGGGTTGCGCCAACTGAAGAATGACAAATTGGAGAAATGGGTAGCCGCAATTGAAGAACGCCATACAACAGCCTACTACGATTTAACCTTAGGTTCCGATTTAGTGGCAGGCTTCATTGTTCAACAGGTTAGAGATATCCTTTACGTTGCGGAGGACTTTGGCAACCTTGAGGAAATCGCGGAAGACACTGAGCAGATCTTTGAGGACACATTAATAAAGCGCGAACGGCTCTCCAACGCCCCTATGATGTCAACTCACGAACGGAACAGCGGGCATCCTCTTAAGTTGCTTGCACGTAACCACGCAGGAGAGGCCCTCCGGGCGTTCGATTTAGGTCTTCCTGAAGTCGCTTTTGAGCACCTAAGCCAAGCAGTCGAGTTAGTACCATTAGACGTTGTTCTAGGCTATTGGTTAGCGCGTCTGCTTGTTGCTAGCGCCTTACTGAGAAATTGTACGAAGGCAAGAAGAATTGCACTTCGTTGCGCTCAGGTGGCGGCCGCCGAGGATGACGAACGTGAGCTGGATACCATGGCATGCCTCCTAATTGCCGCGCGCGCAAGTGAAGCCTTAGGAGATCTAGAGAGTGCCTTAGAATCCGCTCGGAAGGCATACGAAAAGGTACCGCACCACTGGATGTCAAAGGTTGAATACGGTCGGCAGCTTGCCTTTAGCGGCGAAAAAGAGGCGGCTTTGAAACAAGTGCAGGAAGCATTTTGGCTTCAGCCCTATTCGATCTCGCGAGTGCAATCGGATGCAGCTTTTACTGGTTTAGGAAACCATTTCACACAGTTTCGCGGAAGATTACGACAAACAGTCACGGAAGAGGTTAGCGAGTTAGTCGGCCTTGAGCGACTGATCCGTGAGTTTGGGGTTCGACGAGGTATTCAATACAAACAGACAGACCCTGTTCTAGAGTTTACCGTCGTGGCAAATGATCGGACCACCATGAACGACTTGATTCAGACAGCTAAGCTTTCGTTGAAGTCTAGTCTCAAGATTTTGCAGCTGTCGGCCACCAGCTTATCGGCTGCCAACGATGCTTTCAGATTTGACTCCAGCAAAGGGCTAACGTCCGAAGTCAAATTGAGCATAGAGGAATCAATCCAAACCAAAAGGCGGAAAGTCGAGACCTTAACCGCAGAGCAAGCTGAAGCAAATCGACGAGCGAAGCGATTGCACGACCAACGAATGCGAGTAGCCATGGCGGGCGGCGTCGGTGCCGCGCTTTTTCTTGCAATAGCGATGATGGCTGTCTATGCAGACGTTCTATGGATAGCTGTTCTCTTTTTCATCGGCATCCCATTGAGCTTGTTGGGGGCTTGGGCGTGGTATCAGTCCGCAAGCACGACTCATTCGCAGATTTCAACAACTATTGCGCGACGTAACCGGGAGATACAACAACTGAAGACTTCCTTACGCGATTTAGATAGTGACATGCAGAGTTTTCTGTTGCACCAATCCCAGCTCTTACAGGACACGGCTACGTTTTGTAAACTTGTCGAGCATTTTGAGATCAAGGGTTTGAGGCGAATTCCGTTCTCGCCGGCCCCACCGATTGATAGAAAAAATGCCACGGGAGTCGTTAGGACTGATCTTGCTAAGGCGTCGAGTTTCGGGTTTGATCGAGACGACCAATTGCTTCCGGTTCACCTTCGGTTCCTTGCTGGCTCCACTGAGCCAAAGTCAAAATATTGGTTAGTACGACGCCTCAAAGTTGGTACGGACGAGACTCTCAGCCGCTCAGCCGCATACTTCGGTGGTATTACAGTGGAAAGCATTTATCTCTATAAGGATGGAATCCAGAGTGGTCCGTTCTCTATAGCGGAGATGCGAGCATTGGCAGCGGCCGGCCAAGCACAAGCAACCGATCAAGCATGGTTTGAAGGTGCTTCGGATTGGGTGCCTCTATCTTCTGTGCCTGGCTTCATCGGAGGGTGATGCAGGTTTCCGCGAACTGCTTCAGATCGCGAATTAATGAATTTCCGGGGACTGTTCGGAGTTTAAGTTTCCCTAAAAACTAAGCAGGATCTCCAAGCAGGTGGACCATGCAGTCTTCGCCCATTTGGAGGTCGAATAGGTACGTCCCGATCGTCGAGCCGTCGACGGCCGAACAGAGGCGGACTTCGATGCGTTGTGTATTTGGCGGCAGATACCAGTAGTCTGGCGCCCGGTAACGCTGCCAGTTCTCGTGATTGTTCTGGATGGCCCGGAGAGCGTCCATTTTGGGGCGATACTGGTCGCCATCAATACGCTGGACGGCGAGCACCAGCCGTCGCCGGTCTCCAATCGCGAAGTCTACCTCACGCATATCCTCATCCATCCAAGGGCCATGGGTGACCTGACACACCAGTTGGTTGTTCACGTCAAAGTATCTGATGACCGCGAAGACCATGTGCGCGCTACCGATACGTCGTTCTAGGTGTGGATTGTTCACGAACTCCGCAATGACTGCAATGTGTTCAACGCCATCCTGAACGATGTCGTGCTCGCTCTCGATCTCCACTTGATCGAACCGCACCGACAGGCACTCAAGGTTCGGTTCAAGGTCTGGAGGTCGTTCGGCTCTCGGAGCCGGTCGGAGTGGAATGGGCGCTCTGTTTCGCATCGCGTCAATCTGCTGTTGCTGATCGTGTTGGATGAGAAACGGCGCCCGCACGAGGTTGTAAATGCCGGCAGCGAGAAACGCGAAAACGGTGACTCCGAGAAAGAGACGCATGCTGGCACCAAAGGGCGCGAGCCCAAGGAGGTAAGCGCCGACGGCCGAGGCCAGGCCGAGCAGGCTCGAGAAAATGATCTGCTGTTTACTGAAAATCCAAGTGCCGCGGACTGTGTATTTGATGAGCTTCGTGGAGTAACGCTCCACAGCGTTGGGGTTCTCATCCATGCCTCCGAATGTATGCTGTCGACGAGGCTCACAGCAAGCTCCATAACCGTTCTATGAGTGCTTCCTTCGCGACTTCGCGACCGCTCGAGCCACCGTGAACGCTATTGTAACCGTGAGACAGGTACTCCTGAGATACTGGTATGACAACGCGTTACTCACATACAGTGGAGGACCGCAAGCGGCTGGCGTCGGAAAAGCTCGGATCCAGCTTCTGGCGCCGCGGAGTGTGGCGAACCGTGCTGCGTGACCGCATTTTCGATGGTGTTTGATTGTTTTCTGCGGCGGATTGTATACGACGAGACTGCTCACCAGGAACTCGTATCAATACAGGTACAAAGTCAATACCGCCCAAATAATAAACATGAAAAAGCCGCGACGGATTCTTATTACTCAGGTGTTCCGGAGTGTCGAAGTCGATTTTGGAAAGTCTCATGTCGTTTGCCAGTTGTCGTGAATAGGAGTCAGCCATGCTGGGCCGCCGCCGCTTCGGCGTTGCGCGCGTTCGGCGCCGGCTTGAACTCCATCGTCCCGTCATCCACGCGTCCGAAGCGAAGCATGGAGAGATCCTTCACGTAGTTTTGGTGTACGCGCCAGGGCGTTTTCGAGCCTTGTCGCGGGAGGGTGTGGAGCGCACGCAGCACGTAACCGGAAGTGAAGTCGATGGCGGGCTCCGCGGTGAGCTCAAGATCGTTCAGGCGTGGGGTGCACTGCGCGTAGCCGTGCTGGTCCATGTGTTTCAGGAGCCGGCAGACGTACTCGGCCGTGAGGTCGCACTTCAACGTCCAGGACGCGTTCGTGTAGCCGAACGCGGAAGCAAGGTTCGGGACGTCGCTGTACATCATCCCTTTGTAGGTGATCGTCTGCGACAGATCCATGGGCGCACCGTCAACCGTGAGTTGCAACCCGCTCATGAGCTTTAGCACAAGGCCCGTGGCCGTCACGACGATGTCAGCGTCGAGGTGCTCGCCGGACTTGAGCTGCAGACCACGCTCGGTGAAGGTTTCAATCTGATCAGTGACCACCGTTGCCCGGCCGTCGCGTATCGCGTGGAAGAGGTCCGAATCAGGGACCAGGCACAGACGCTGATCCCAGGGGTTGTATTCCGGCGTGAAGTGCTTGAGGTCGTATTGCTCGCCGAGGTGGTTTCGCACACCTCTCGCCAGCATCCACTTAAAGACATTGGGCCGCGAGCGCGCCAGGTTATAGAAGAACATTTGCAGGAACACGTTTTTCCAACGCGTGATCACGTAGGCCGCGCGCGCGGGCAATAGCCAGCGCAGCGAGTTCGCGATCTTATCTTCGGCGGGCCGCGAGACAACGTAAGTGGGCGAACGCTGAAGCATGGTGACATGCGCCGCGCGTTGGGCCATCGCCGGAACCAGCGTGACGGCGGTGGCGCCGCTGCCGATTACCACCACGCGCTTGTCTTCGTAGTCGAGATCTTCCGGCCACTTCTGCGGATGCACGATCTGGCCACGAAACCGCTCGACGCCGGTCCACTCCGGAGTGTAGCCAGCCCCGTAGTCGTAGTAGCCCGTGCAGAGGTAGAGGAAGTTGCAGGTGAACTGGGCGATATTTTCAGGCATTTTCTCGGGTGTTTTTTCAGGTCCAATATCGGACTGAGGCTCGGACTGAGGCTCCGCTTCCCCTGTATCAGCTTGAATCGTCCAGAGTGCGTCCGCGGTGGACCACGAGGCATGCCGCACGCGGTGGCCGTAGCGAATTTCTTTGTCTACGTCGAACTCGGCGGCGGTCTCGCGGATGTAGTTGAGAATAGATTTTGCGTCGGCGATGGCCTTGGCGTCGCGCCACGGGCGGAATCTGTAGCCGAGCGTGTACATGTCAGAGTCCGAGCGGACGCCGGGATAGCGGAACAAGTCCCAGGTGCCGCCCATCGCGTTTCGCCCCTCGAGGACGACGAAACTCTTGCGCGGGTGCCGCTGCCGCAGTTGGCAGGCGGCGCCCACTCCGGAGAGACCGGCGCCCACGATCATGACGTCGAAATGTTCCATGCTCAGCCCTGCGGCACTATAGCGTTACTGGCCGCCGCTAGTTTCGGGCGTTCCGCGCGGGCGCGCGCTTATCAGTGTTCTGAAGAATACGTTCGACCCAGCGAAGTTCAGTTGTTTTCTGCTCAATCAGCAACTGCAGCATCCAGACGGCTTCATGATAGGGATGACCAACTTCGCTAATGACTTCTGCGAGTGTGGCCCGCTCTTCCTTGAGTTGTTCTTCCAACAGGTTCTTGCGACTGATAAGTTGCCTACGAAACGTCCGTGGCCGTGCTTGCCATGAAAGAGCCAACCAAATCAAGAACGGCTGGTGCACACGTTGGCGCACCCAGTGAGTAGCTTCGAGCGCGTCAGCGAGTTGTGTGCGGCCAAGCGGAGTAGTCTCCATAACTCGGCGTTCGGGACCAGCCGATGGTGAATCGACATCAGTAACTCGAATGAGTTTCAGTTTGGTCAACTTGTCCAATGAGTAATAGATCTGCGGCCGGGAAACCGGCGCCCAGTCGCGAATCTTCCGATCCTCGAGTGTCGCATTTACTTCATAACCATGCATGGGCCGCTCTGCCAACAAGCTAAGAATTACGAGGTCTGAAATCGTCAATCGGGTTTGGTTGGCAGGTTGACGCTGCTTAACGGCCGGAGGATTTTTCCGCTTGACAGGTTTGGCCATGGCCATTAGCATAACACTGCTAGTCCAAATCAGACTAGATAAACAATCAGAGGAGAAATGGATCAATGAAGCTCAACCGTAGATTGAATCGAAAAGCCATGACCGGCTACTTCGCAGTTTTCGCGGTCGCCGCATTGGTCGCCGTCACCGTGGCGCGTTCCCACGAGGAGAAGAAGAGAATGATCAATAAATCCACGCCAGTGCTGCACGTTAAAGCCGTCGAACCAAGTCTGAAGTTTTGGACTGAGCGGTTCGGATTCAGAACTACCATTCAGGTCCCGGAGCGTGATCACATCGGGTTTGCGGCGATTGATAACGGCAGTGTTGAATTGATGTACCAAACGTATGAGGGCATGCAGGCGAATCCGTCGGACCCGCTGGGCAAAGCGGCTGAGCAGGGACCCACCTTCGTTTTCATGGAGGTCCCGGACATCAATGCCATTGCTTCGGCACTGCATGAAATTGAAGTTGCGAAAGGCATTCATGAAACGAGTTACGGCGCGCAGGAGATCATTGCGAAGGAACCGGGCGGCCATTACGTGATCTTTTCGCAATTGCCCACCCAAACGAAGCAGTAACCGGAAGGAGTGCCATGCCCAAAGAAGAACGGAAAGAAGAACGCAAGGAAGAACGCAGGTTAATAGACCTGGTGTCGATTGGCCCAGCGATGATGGAAGACTTTGAGTTGCTCGGAATTACGTCGGTGAGTCAGCTTCGGCGGCGAAGTCCTCAGCGAATGTATCGCGAGCTATGTCGCTTGAGAGGACAACGGATCGATCCTTGTTGTCTCGATGTGTTGGTGGCCGCGGTGGCGCAAGCGAAAGATCCAGATCTGCCTATTGAGCAACGTCAATGGTGGTATTGGAGCAAGCTTCGCAAGGCCGGCCAGAGCACTTGGAGCCGCTCGCGCAAGTCGGCGCGTCCAGTCGCAGCATAACGGCCGGATCCTGCAAATTACGGAAAAGTGTTTGGCGTCCCGTACGGGAGTCGAACCCGTGTCGCCGCCGTGAAAGGGAAGCGACCTATTGTAATTCAACGGAACTTAGCGGCATGGATAGCACTCTACCGCACTTCAAAGACCCACACGTACTGTTATTGGACTCTTAATGGACTCGTGCGCGGTCGTGCCCCAGGACCGATCAAATTCATAAGCTCGATCCATCATCGAAGACATCACCCTACTCTTTGC
>JAOAPY010000056.1 GCA_025463135.1 Acidobacteriota bacterium | reverse complement strand
ATCGATCTCGACCTACCGAGTGGCGACCACCGAGAGCAAGCCATTCAGTATGTCTACCAACGCTATGGACAATTGGGCGCGGCGATGACGGCCAATGTCATTACCTATCGCGGACGATCGGCCGCCCGCGAGGTGGGCAAAGTGCTCGGCTTTGATGATGACACTGTGGGGCGCTTGTCCGGACTGGTCCATACCTGGGAATGGAAAGATCCGAAAGATTCAACTGAACGACAGTTTCGCGACGCGGGCCTGGATCTGCGAGAGCCCCGCATTAAAAAATTTTTTCAACTTTATCAGGCAGTGCAGGATTTGCCGCGACATCTGGGCCAACACTCGGGAGGAATGGTGATTTGCCAACATCAACTCGACTCTGTGGTGCCGCTTGAACCGGCGGCCATGCCCGGCCGCGTCGTGGTGCAGTGGGACAAAGAAGATTGTGCCGATCTGGGGCTAATAAAAGTTGATTTGCTGGGTCTGGGTATGATGGCCGTGCTGGAAGACTCAATTCAATTGATTCGCGATGCTTATCATGAAGAAGTAGATCTGGCTCATCTCCCCCAGAATGACCAAAAGGTTTATGCAGCGCTGCAAAAGGCCGACACCATTGGCATGTTTCAGGTTGAGAGTCGGGCCCAGATGTCCTGCCTGCCGCGACTACGGCCGGAGCGGTTTTATGACATCGTGGTCCAGGTGGCCATTATTCGTCCCGGCCCGATTGTCGGCAACATGGTCCATCCTTATCTGAAGCGCCGGCAGGGCCGCGAGCCGGTGGCATATCCGCATCCCGCCCTTGAGTCAGCCTTAAAACGCACGCTGGGGGTGCCGTTGTTTCAGGAGCAACTACTGCGCATGGCGATGATCTGCTCCGGATTCTCAGGCGGCGAAGCGGAAGAATTGCGGCGCGCTTTTGGTTTCAAACGCTCGGAAGCACGAATGAAAGAGGTCGAAGTAAAACTGCGGCGTGGTATGCAAGACAATGGCATCACCGGCAAAACACAAGACGACATAGTGCGATCGATTGCTTCGTTCGCGCTTTATGGCTTTCCTGAATCCCATGCGGCCAGCTTTGCCTTGATTGCTTACGCCAGCGCCTATCTCAAGTGTCATTACCTGGCAGCTTTCACCGCCGCCCTTTTGAATAATCAACCGATGGGTTTTTACCAGCCTTTCACGATCATAAAGGATGCGCAACGGCATGGCTTAAAGGTCCTGCCAGCGGACATCACGAGATCGGACTGGTTATGCACGCTGGAAGATGAGGGGGTAGGGGGTAGTGGGTGGGGTGTAGGGAAAGATCAAAGAGTGTTGGGTGTGGGGGATGGGGGATGGGGTAAAAACCCAAAAGATAATGGGCGAGAGGTTAGGGTGTTGGGTGAAACACAATCGAAAGACTTCCCCATTCCCCAGTCCCACTTCTCCCAAGACTCCACCTCCAACACCCTTCCTCCTCGCTCCGTTCCCCCTTCCACTTACACCACACCCCCAACACCCCATCCCCACGCCCTCCGTCTGGGCCTGCGCTACGTTAAAGGCATGAGCGCAGCCTCGGGCCAGGTAATTGAGCGCGAACGAAAGCGTTTGCCGTTCGAGAGTATTGACGATTTACACCAGCGCGTACCTGAACTGCGCAAGGATGAACTGCGGAAGCTGGCTGCGGTGGGAGCGCTGAATTTCATTCAGACTGAAATCCGGGAAATTTCAGTTTGTCGTGATGATGCTAAAGATCTCTCAGTGACGGCTAACGACAAACTGAAGTTTGCCGGACAAAATGTTCATCGGCGCGCTGCCTTATGGCAAGTCGAACGTGTCGCTCGCACCGCGGGTCCCTTGTTTGCAGGACTTCATGAACTGGATACGAATTCTCCACTGGCACAAATGACTGTGCCGGAAAGAATGGACGCAGATTTTCGCGGCACTGGATTGACGATTGGCCGGCATCCGGTGGCAATGTATCGAACGGAGTTGAATAAGCTGGGCGCTACGCGCGCAGTTGATATTAAGCAACTGCGCAATGGCTTTGCCGTCCGGGTTGCCGGTTGGGTTATTGTGCGCCAGCGGCCGGGCACCGCAAAAGGTTTTATGTTTCTAACTCTGGAAGACGAAACCGGAGTCGCAAATGTAATTATTACGCCTCAGCTTTTTGACAAAAATCGGCTGGTATTGGTGGACCATCCGTTTCTTTTGATCGAAGGCAAACTTCAGAATCAGGACAATGTGGTCTCCTTAAAGGCGAAGCGCATCAGGGCCCTTTCATTCAAAGTGGCAGCGCTGCCGGCGCACAATTTTCGTTGAGATCCTCTGGACTGTGTCTAACCGCAGACGCTCAAGATGCTCGCTGACGGCCTCGCCCGAAACGGGCCAAAAGTGACAACCCATCGCCTGACTACAAACGTTGACTTCAAGCCAAAGATGTATAGAATCACCGCACTTACACCCTGTACCGGGTTTGCTCGTAACTGCGCAATTTTCAAGAAGCGGCCAATCTTGCCATGTTCTAATCTTCAAACAGCCTTTGGGTCTAATTACAACCCTGGTGTTCTTCAACTGCTCGCTTGCCCCCAAGGAGATGACAACATGAAAATCAAGTATCCAGCCGTGATCGTCGCTACCATCGTCCACTTCATTCTGGGCGGACTTTGGTATTCACCCCTGCTATTCGGAAATAAGTTTATCCAGCTCATCAACTGGTCACCCCAGAAACTTCAACAAGTGGAAAATGCGAGCTATGCGAAGGAACTGGTGATCGCTTTTGTAATGTCGCTGATACTCGTCTATATCCTCGCCCACTTTGTTCAGTACACTAAAGCCACAAGCGCGATGGGCGGAATCCAAACAGCATTCTGGCTCTGGCTGGGCTTTATCGTGACTACCCACGTTCCGATGGTTATCTTCGAGGGAAGAAATTTCGGCCTTTTCCTGATCAACGTCGCCTACCAGTTTGTGGGTTGCGCGCTCGCCGGCGTAATACTCGCTGTCTGGCGAACTCGAGAAGCTACCGAACCCGCACCGCAACCGGCATAAACGACTTCCGTGCCTGAGGGAACGCGCACGGCAAGAGGAACTCACGCTTTTGTGCCGCGAGTCGGCAACGCTTACAGGGGGCCGTTCCCCTGCGCACCATTGCGGGTTGCGCCACTCAAAGCGCAAAACTTCTTGAAAGATGCCCGAAAACGAGTAAACTCTGGTTGTCATGTCGAAGTCGGCCATCGGCGCTCTCCTATGGGCCGAGATGAGCGAGGCTCAGAAGATCGAGGCTGTCTCTACCGGACACGCGACGCTCAAGGAAATGGTAGAGGGGCTTCTTGATGGGTCGTCTGAACTGCGGGCTGTCTGTCGAAAAGTCCTGGCTAACTCGGATGTTTGCCTGGAACAACAAATTCAGAATGCCGATGAAACCCGTTGCGCGCACTCAGAACCATCCGAGCTCGCTATTCACAACGACGAGGAAGGATCCGAAGAGGAGGTTGCGGCCGCTACCCAGAGTGCTGCGATTGAAAGCGCGAGAAAGCGACGACAAGGGTTGCCGGAAGGTTACGTACCTCGGCTGCACAAACTTTAGCTGACTTGGTAAACCAGTGGCCCAGGATCGCGAACTCCGTGACCATCTTCTTTATTTGCTGCGCGGCGGTGGCGCGCATATTTCCTTCGACGATTTCATTGCCGGCTTTTCCATAGACCTCATCAATCGTGAACTGGAGGGCGTACCTTACACACCCTGGCAGGTCCTCGAACACATGCGCATCACTCAATGGGACATACTGCAGTTCAGCCGTGATGCCAATCATGTGTCGCCGAAGTTTCCGGAAGGATACTGGCCAGCCGCAGGTGTCCGCGCTGACGTCGAGATGTGGAATGAAACTGTGCGGTCGTTCCGATCAGATCTCCAAGCGCTGGCGGAGCTGCTGGACAACCCGGCAATCGATCTATTTGCTGAGCTAAGCCATGGGCAGGGGCAAACAGTCTTTCGCGAGGCCCTGTTGGTTGCCGATCACAACGCTTACCACCTGGGCACACTAGCCCTGCTCAAGAGAGTTCTCGACAACACCGAGTCGAAGCACTGAGTTGTACTGGAACTGTTGGGTAGGCGATCAGGATAATGGCAGGCGGACGCCTTGCTAGGCGGATTTCACAGCTTGCTTGGAAGGGGACTCTATTAATCCCTGGATCACCTGCGCCACTTGTGACAGGGGTTTGGGTTTCCTTAAGAAGGCATCAGCGCCACAGCGCCGCGCGTCGTCTTCCATTTCAGCCGAACCATATGCTGTCAGAACGACAATGCGAGCTTCCGGTTGGCGCTCGTGAAGGAGCTTGGTTATCTCAAGGCCGTCGGCGTTGTGCGCCACGCCCAATCTGAGATCAAGAATCGCTACTTCGTAGTTATTAGTCTCGATTAATTTCTCAGCTTCTTCGAGTTCCCGAGCAGTGTCCACTCGATAGCCATGAAGGCCAAAGTATTCGCTCATCGAAAAGCAAATCGACTCCTCATCATCAACAATGAGCATGCGCGTCATTTGCTCTTCACCTCTGGACTCGGCACTTCCCGTTAAGATGCGTCGTAATCGTCCAGATACCTTTCTTAACTTTCCAAATCGAGTTTGCTTGGCCATCCCGTTGGCGTGTAAGACAGAGCCGTCATTTTTTAAGCGCGTGATACTGGTCACCCATGTCAAAACCCGAGCTGGCAAAAATAAGGGCCGATTCACCTGAAGCGTCAGAGCATGCAGGTATTAACCGTGCCCATCGCCTTTATCCACTCGCATCCCGCTCTGCTGCCGGAAGCTGCCCCTGGTCAGCAGAGCTTCGGCCAAAACCCGCAGCTGAACGGGCATGGCTGGAGTTTCGGTGCAATGTTCTGCGGAAGGGAACTTCGAGAGTAGCTGCAGTTCCGCCGCACAA
Source organism: Acidobacteriota bacterium (assembly GCA_025463135.1). Classification (GTDB taxonomy): domain Bacteria; phylum Acidobacteriota; class Blastocatellia; order Pyrinomonadales; family Pyrinomonadaceae; genus JAOAPY01. The sequence goes on along the minus strand of JAOAPY010000056.1, from coordinate 84,928 downwards.
AAATCGCAAATCGCGAGGTGAGCGTTAATGTGCGACGCTTGCAAGTTTGCAAGTTTACGCTGGGGATAGGCGACTAAATCCTCGGAAGACGGGCAACGCCACTTTTTCCTGAAATCGCTTCCCGACAGTGAACCCATTGAGTTTTCCACCCAGTCGCAGAATCATACTCACATCGACAAGCCAGGCAGAATCGCAATTGATACCTAAAGGTCTCTCGAGTCACTGCCCGGCCCAGCTGCTATATCGCTATTGCAGCCCGCACATTGGGCCTTCGAACCACACCAGACGTAGCACTCCCCGATACATTGGTTCGTGCCAGCGGCTTGGTGATTATGTACATCAGAACCTCGCACACCTCTCGGGTACCGGTTCCGATGGTATTTCCTTTCTCGTCCTGGAGAGAATAGATCTTTCCCTCCAGGTCGAGCGGAAGAATCATTGGCTTGGTATACATTTGGACTTTCCCCGATCTGTTCGCTCGCCAGCCACAGACCTCCGTTTTTCCCGACCGGTTAACATCCGACAGACGCGACGATTCAAGCTACTTCGAATTTCCAGCTCGAGCTTTCAATCGTCTGCGAACAACCGCTGCCGCGCCAGCCAGGCCAGTGCCGAGCAAGAGCATAGTGGTTGGTTCGGGAACTCCGGGGGCGCCTCCTGGCGGAACATCGGTAATACCGGGCTTGGATGCCGTGGCTCCGAAAGCGAACGGCTTGCTCGCACTCGGGCCTACGCTGCTCACACTGAAAATGCCGTTCGATGCGGTACTAACCGAGCGGCCGAGATCGATCGAGCTCGCGAAAACGGGCGTCTGAAGGTGACTGAACGACAATGACATCCCGGCTGCCGGAAGCAGCATCGGTGATCCATTTTCCCGGAACGCATTGGCACGGGCAACGGTATTGGCATCGCCCGCGGAATTTTGTGACTTGAGTCCCGCGAAACTCAGACCGGAAATTCCGCTCAGCTCTGGGGAGAAATTTGCAAGCGCCGTAGAGGAAGCTGCCGTGTCGACCACACCCAGACTTGACTCGGTGAATGCCAGCGCCAGCTCGCCGATTCTGACCGAACTCGTTGCGCAGCCCGCACCGAAACACTTGTCAACCGCGTAATTAACACGGTCGGCTCGCGCTTGCGTAACTGCAAATCCGATCATTACCGTCGCCATCGCTAACGTTAATGAAGTCTTGATAACCCTTGTCATTGCTTTCGACTCCTTGAAATTTGGAAACTCGCAACTGAGAGTTTCGATTTGTGAAAAGACCGCAAAGCGCCTTGGGAGGAACTCGCAAATCCGCAAAACTACTGAAAAACCAGACTGAGAGACTACGACTAAGGACTTGTTCACAGAGCCAATGCGGGGCAATTGCAGGCTCAATGAAATCCTAAATCGAATCTCTCAACTAGGCCGGGGCCTAAGCACTATTGGTTCGAGACATTTCCGACTATGGCAACCAGCGGGCCACAAACGGATTTACTCTCAGGACACGGGTTTTCCTTGTTTTTCTACGAGATTAACTTTTCAGATGGTGAGAAGCACGGGTGCTCGTCCAGAATCTGGACGAGAGATCTAGAATCTGGACATCCCGATCCTGTGACGCTTGAGTTTTTCATAGAGGGAACTGCGCGGAACTCCAAGTCTTTTTGCGGCACGTTCGACGCTGCCGTTCTCTTCGACCAGGACGTACTCAATGTGTTGGCGTTCCACCTCCAGCAAGGTGAGATGGGAGTTGGAGTATGTGTCCCGCGAACCGCGTCCATCGAAGTGCAGATCGTTCAATCCCAGCGTTTTCTGCTCGCTAAGCAAAACCGCACGTTCGATGACGTTGCGAAGTTCTCTGACATTGCCCGGCCAGGAGTAGGACTGAAGGGCCTCAAGGCATTCGGGTCCCCATCGCAGTTCACCGCGACCTAAATCGGCGGCAAACTTTTCCAGCAGGTACTGGGCAAGTACTGGGATGTCTTCTCGCCGCGAGCGCAGTGCCGGAAACGTAAGGGGAATCGCACTGATACGAAAGTAAAGATCCTGGCGGAATTTCTTTTCACCTACCAGGTGGCCAAGATCCTGATGTGTAGCCGCCAATAACCGCACGTCCACCTGGCGGTCACGCACGTCACCGACGCGACGAAAGCGCTTTTCTTCCAGTACTTTCAAAAGCTTGGGTTGAATTTGCAAGTCCACATCGCCGATTTCATCCAGGAAGATCGTCCCGCGGTGGGCCACCTCAAATAGTCCCTGCTTTGACGCAGTGGCGCTGGTAAAGGCACCTTTCTCATGACCGAAAAGTTCTGTTTCCAGCAGATCGCGTGAGAGTCCGGCGCAGTTGAGATCCACGAATGCGTCTTCGGATCGCGGACTGTTTGCATGTATCCAGCGGGCCAGCACACCTTTTCCCGAACCAGTTTCTCCCAGAATCAGAATGGGACTGTCGGCGGGCAGGACCTTGCGCGTCTGTTCCGCCAGAGTTCGGATCGCCGCACTGGTTCCCACGAACGGGTCGATGGCTGTGCGCACTTCGCGGGACTTGTTGGCGAGTTGCTTATGAAAATTGCGCTTGTTTTCGAGAATCCGCTGCAAAATCACCAACAGGGCGGGAAGCTCAAGCGGCTTAGTGAGAAACTGTTCGGCGCCTTCCTTGATGGCGCGAACTGCAAGGTCGATGGATCCGTGCGCGGTCAGAATAAGCAGCGGAATACCAGCATCAATCTCCTTGAGCCGGGGCAGCAGATCTAGTGCGGTACCGTCAGGCAACAGATAATCGGCAATGACGACGTCGGGTCGAGAGGTGCGAAACAGGTGTTGCGCACTCTGGCAACTTTCAGCTTCATCTATTTCATACCCCTGCAGCTCGAGGTAATCACGCACCCCGAACCGCAGGCCCGCCTCATCATCGACGATCAGAATCTTGTTTCGCCCCATGGCCGATTATTCCTCTCCCTCGGGCACCGGAAACCTCGCAACCATACAAGCACCCCCATCCGGGTTATTCCCGGCTATTAATTTCCCGCCGTGTTCTTCCATGATTTTTTTGGCGATAGCAAGGCCGAGACCGGTACCGCCACGACGCTTCGAAAAGAAAGGCTCGAATATATTGGGGATCTCTTCAATGGTAATTCCCTTTCCGGCATCCTTGACGGCGCAATCAAGCCAGCGCTGATTGCCTTCGCGAATCTCAGTCGCCTCGACGACAACGCTCGCATCGTGAGGTGAATGTTGCACTGCATTTTCGATGAGGTTGACAAATACTTTCGACAAACGCCGCCGATCGACGAGTACGCGCGAGATGTTTCGCGTCACCCTGTTGACTAACTTTACCTTAGCGATTTCCGCCACCGGCACGCACGAACGAAGAGACTTTGTGACCACGTCATCCAACGAGGCGAGGAAGAGTTCGCCCTGAAACGGCTTGCCATACTCGAGCAGCTCTTCCATCAGAATATTAAGGCGCGCCAGCTCGTCCCGCAGGACATTGGTATAGCGCAGGTATTCGGTTCGCTCGCTGAAACGCGTTTCAAAGGCGTCAAGTATCGACGAAATGCCGAAGAGTGGATTGCGCACTTCGTGAGCAACGCCGGCGACCAGTGAGCCGAGCAAAGACATCATCTCACTGCGACGCAGCGAAGCCTCAAGCTCGGTCCGGTTAGTAATGTCCTGCGCGATCAGAATCGCGCGTTCGCCGAGGGAACCAAATTCGTGGATCAAATAGAGCGTTATTGCCCAGGTTTTCCCGGTGGCATGGTCCCTGACTTCGGCCGTGCGCGAGCCGCCATTTTCGCGAATATGTTTAAGCAGCTCCGCAGCCTTTTGCCAAGGCTGGCCCAAACCCGCAGCGGCTACTTCCCTGCCGATAATCTCTTCCTTGTCACCATCGGCAATTTCCTGGGCGGCCTTGTTCAAACGCCTGATTCGACCTTCGAGATCGACGATCAGTACGGGGAAATCCATGGCATTAAAAGTCTGACGCCACTCAATCGCCGATTGCTGAATCGACGCGTGCATACGCTTTTGCTCTTCATCCAGCAGCTTGCGATCGGTAACGTCGGTAGCAATTGCCAGCCTGGCCTTTCGATTACCAAACATCAGCGGATGGGACGTTATTTCCACGTAAATAACGCTGCCGTCTTTTTTCCGGTGCCGCCAGGGACTGGTGATAACGGCGCCGTCAAATCCCGCTGCGGTCTTAATCAGGAGTGCCGGCACATCTTCAATCGGACGAACGTCTTTGATGGTTAGCGCCAGGAATTCTTCACGTGAATAGCCGTAGGTGCGAATGGCGGAGTCATTTACTGCCAGGAAGTAGAGGGTCTCTTCGTCGTAGACCCAGATCGGTTGAGGGGTGCAATCGAATAACAGGCGATAACGCTCCTGGGAATCTCTCAGCGCCTCTTCCAACTTTGCGCGTTCAATTAATCGCGAAGCCTGGGCAATCAGCCGTGGGGTGTCAAAGGGAATCTCCAAAAATTCGTCAGCTCCGGCCTTTAGTCCCTCAATCACACTGCTCGTGTCCTTACGCAGGGCGCTGACCAGAAGAATGGGTCGCGTTGCCAACTCTTCGTCCTGACGAATCAAGCGACAAAATTCTATGCCGTCGACTTGCGGCATGGTCACGTCGCTAATGATGAGGTCAGGCCGCTCGCGTTTCGCCACTGCGAAGCCCTGCAAACCGTCCTCAGCAGTGAAGACGGTGTAGCCCGCCTTGCTAAGGGCCGCATTCATCAGCTCCAGCTGGTCGGCAAGATCATTGACGATCAATACCGAATGCTTATGGTTTCCGTTGGTGGAGTGATTTCCCCTATGCATGGGGCATTCGACCTCTTCTGTCTAAAAGATTTGCGCGATAAGAATGAGAGCTGAAACAGGGGTACTCTGGTGCTTCGTGGATAATTCGATAGCAGGGAAAGTGATGCCTGTCGCACCCAGGAACGTCCGATTCTGTGTCTTTGAAACTGGCCAAGTATACCACACGGTCCCGAGCGCAAAAGAAGGAAACCCCGGGTTGAGACCAACCTGTTATGCCCTGTCACTGGGGATCCCGAAGCCGCTTCTCATTAAATTACAAAGGTCTGCGTGATCTCTAAGCAGTACCAATCAGACGTTTATTCCTGAAGGTCGGCCACAATCTCGTACGACCTCCGTAACCGCTGGTAGGGTATTGTCTCATTTTGGAGTGCGACGACTTGAGCACTCCAAATCAAAACAGCAGCCGGTTTCGCAGGTATTATCTTTCTATCTCTTTTGACAGAACCTGTACGTTAACGTTAACCTCCGAACCCTTGCCAAAGAAGCACTGGAAGCTATTACCAGTGGTATTTTTTCGAGCAGTTTTCTGTTCCGGACCCGTTAGTGGGATCAAATTGTTCGTCCAGGGAGCACTAAGATATTGTCGGCGAGAGCAGAAGCAATCGTAACAGCTGGTTTAAGGCCTGAACTATTCGTCGAAAGTGGCTCACGATCAATCAGTCGCACGCTCGTAATCGCCACGCTGGTCGCGCTTGTGCTCGGCGGTTTTGCATTTCGCGCTCGCAGTCTGAGTGCCGAAGGCCTGGCGGACGACGAATTAAACAAGCTTGAGGCTGCTGCGGATTACCGGGCCCATGGTTTGACCGCAGCCAATGGCGAGCATCCGTTTCTAATGAAGGCAACGATCACCGCCAGCGTGATCGCGGCCGAGAAATGGAACACCCTGGTTGGTCGTCATTCCGAATTATTTATCCCGGTCGAAGCGGCGGTCCGTTTGCCCAATGTCATCGTTGGCTCTTTCATCACCCTGCTGCTTTATTTGGTGATCGCAGAACTTTTTGGCGGAGAAATAGCCCTCCTTGCTGCTGCATTGTGGGCTGTTGATCCCATCGCCATCGGTTTCAATCGCATCGCAAAGGAAGACACGTTCCTGCTTTTTTTCTTCCTGCTTGCCAACGTGTTCTGGCTGCGCGGCCAACGCGTAGCCGAAAGCGAACCGGACCGAAACCCCACTCCTTACTATTGGGCCGCCGCTGCGGCCTTTGGGGCCATGGCGGCTTCCAAGTACCTGCCCTGGTACGTGGCCATCAGCATAAGTTACTACTGGATGTTCCAGGCAATTCCCGAAACGCGCTGGCGTTTGGGCCGTCCGAAATTTCTTTTGTTCTTTGTAGTCATGGGTCTCGTTTTCGCGGCGCTTAACCCGCCGATATTTCTTCCGGAAACATGGCACCAAATGCTGAATTTTGCCACCCATAAGATGGTGGGCCGTGACAGCTACGAGTTCATGGGTAAGCTCTATCCCCATGAAGTTAAATCGTGGTTTCAAGGTGTACCCGTCTATTTCTATGGCCTATTCTTCGCTATCAAGCTGCCGTTGCTGACTTTGATTTCTTTCCTGGTGGGTTTTCCCTTACTTTTCCGTCGCAAGCTGGGTGATGGGCGTTACTTCCTTTTATTTTGGATGTTCTTCTGGCTCCAGTTTTCGATTTCCGGAAGCAAATTCACCCGCTACACAGTATTCGTCCTGCCGGCGGTCTATACGACGGCTGCCATTGGCGCCTATTACGTTATTCGCTGGATTGCGCGCAGAGTGGCTGAACGCGCGGCGAACGATGACCTGCGGGTTTACTTGAAGGGAGCCCTGGCCGCCGTGGTAGTGATTCTCTCAGTGCTGGCCTCAGTCAGTGCGCTGCCACACTATCGACTGTTCACGAATATCCTTGGTGGCGGAGCGTCAAAAGGGGGCGCCGACTTTCCCCAGGATGACTTTTATGATGGAGAACTCAGTCGGGTAATGACTGAGATAGCAAGACGCGCCAAACCGGGGGCCCAGGTCGCGAGCGAATCTCCTACCGTGTGCTCTTACTATGCCGCGAAAAACGGCCGGCCGGATTTGTCGTGCGTTTCCCTTTCGAGCGCCGCTGCCGTCAAACAGCTTAATGCGGGAGACTTCATTGTCGCCGCTCGCGGACGACACTACTTCAGCAACGATGCCGTGCTCTCATTATTGCAGCGGTCGGCGAAGCCCGCCTTCAATGTGCCGTTAGGCAAAGTCCCAGCGGCGGACGTATACATCCTGGATGAAGCCTGGGTGGCCGGTGTCAGAAATATTTCGTTTGTGGAATCGCCTTAGCGGGGTGGCGAGATTGAATGCTGGGCCACCAATTCCCAGGTCCTCTTTAACGCCTCGATGACCGACTTGGGATGAGTGTGCGGTATTTGATGACCGGTCTGAGGTAAACGAACGAGTTCAGAACCCTGAATCGCGCGATGCAGACGATCGGCCTGGTCCTCAGGTTTGAGCAGTCGGTCCGAGTCGCCAGTCACGATTACAACCGGCACCTTAATTTCCGCGTAATGATTGCTCAAACGACTTAAACTCTCATTCAAACTTTGATCATCGTGCGCGCAGGCCTTCACCTGATCGGGTCTGGTCCATAACACTTCCGCAGCTTGCAGATAATCCTGTTGCACCGGTTCCGGATGATAGGCGTCTCTGAGACTGTCTTTGATGAGGCGACGACCAATCAGCGGCGTAAGCGTTTTCAGGAACACTCTTCCCAGCAGGGGCCAGTCCGGTAGCGTCACCCACCACTGAGAGCTGCCGCTGGGATATGCGGCGGGCGCCAATAAGAGCAGCCCTGACAAATCCTCTTCATGCTGTAAAGCCATGGCCAGCGCCACAGAGCCGCCCCACGAGTGTCCGACGATCAACGGTTTTTCGACGCCGAGCTTTTGTAACGCGTCTCTTAACAGAGTCGCCTGAACTTCAACCGTCGTCGACCTGCCGTTGCGCCGTTCGCTATAACCGTGGCCCGGACGATCAAAAGCATAGGCGCGACATGAGCCAGCCAGCTCGTCCCACAACGTCATTGAATAATCCTGATGCGAACCGGGATTGCCGTGGACAAAGACAACCGGGCGACCGCTCCCTCTGCTCACGTAATGCAACCGTAAGCCATCAACGGAAACAAACTGTCCCAGGTAATTACGCGAGTTACCCTGGACCATTACCGCAGGAGTCTCAATCGCTTGACTGTCAATTTCACGCATTACGTTTTCGTGATTCACGCGAGAGCCTGAAGCAATCGAAGGGCCGCGATGTGACTTACCGTCGCTATGGCCCGTGGCGTCTTTCTTGGGCAACAACTTGTGCGCCGATCGCTCCAGCCGCAGGGCACGAGCGATCTGTTGTGCAGCCAATTTAGACGCTCCATCGGGCGCGATGGCCTGAATGAATGCACGGATAATTCGCGGAGGCGTCTGCAGATCGCGCGGAAAAAGCACGTACTCGCTTTCCCACCAACTTGGCGCAAACTTCATCTTGAAGCGACGAAGTCCCTCGAAATTATAGAAAATAGCGAAACATCCGGCAGCCATTCGCACCAGCTTCGCGAGCAGTTCATGGTTTCCCACCTGTGGTGCAACATCGCCTTCTCGGGCCAGTGGTGAAGTGCCCAGCGTAGCTAACTTGGCGCCGCTGGCCTGCAAAGAGTTGAGTGCTTCCACGACCAGCAGATCCGCTGTACCAACCGGCGCACTGGGCAGGCGGAGCACGTCCTCGAGATACCAGCCCTCCCGGGCCGGCATGGGACTGGCGGCCAAAAATCCGATGAGATTCCCCGCTGCGTCGCGGGCAGTAAAAAATCTCTTGCGGGTGGCATGTTGAAAAGGATCAAGCGCGAATAGCCAACCCAGTTTCATGGCACAACGCCGAGCCTTTAACCAGCTCTCACAAAGAAGACTCGTCTCTGCCTTTAAGATGTGATCGATGCGTTCGACCTGTGTGACAACGACTCCGGCACGGCGAGCTTGATTGACGCCGGCGCGCGCTTTTTTGGCTCGGTCACCGCGCGGACCCCAACTTGTCAAATCAAAATACGGAGCCGCCCCAACCTTGACCGCGCGCAGCCCGATCGCCGCCGCTTGCATTGCAAATCGTTCTGTCGCCGGGATGAAAGCCACGAAACGCTTTTCCTCGCGGGCGGTGTCCAGAAAGCGGCGGGTCAACTCTACAATGTCTTTGGGATCAGCGAGGGGGTCACCTGGTACCAGCCACACCTTCCCGAATTCGTTGTAAACGATCGCGCCGTCCACCTCTGGACAGTGCCAAATGTTGGCGCCAGGCGCGATACTGACTAGCGAGTGGGCGTTATATCCATGTTCTGACTGCTCTCCGAGAAGCCGTGCCGCGATCGGCTCATGGTCGTCATAGGGGGTGACGCGAGACCGCGCGCGCAACTGGACATACCGCGCCGCGGCACCGCTGCCGGCAACAGCAAGCCACCAAAGATCGCGAACTGCGGAGTGGGGGAACAAAAAGCCTCCAGTGGATCTCTTACGGTAATTAGATGAGCAAAACGATAAAACCGTGGGCAGGGACTTTGTAACTTTTTCGGCCGCGCTGCTCTTCTGCTCGAGTCCGGGGCGCCCCCTATTACCGGCGTCAGCGGAACCCTCTAGCGATAAAGGGTCAACGCTTGCAGCGCGCAAAAGATACCACAAGCGTCACGGTACTTCCATTAATCCGAGCCCCAAAACACACTCACCCGGCAAACGCTGACCGAATCGGGAGGGAGGCTGTATAATCCTGCGGCTCGCGCTGTCATCTCTATCTGGTTACGGAGTTCACCGTGAAAAAGTCAGCCCTGCTCCCGATTTTCCTCTTTAGCTCGATCTGCATTGCGCCGGCCTTCAAATCGTCTTTTCTGGAGGCGCAGGAAAAGCAATTCACACTGGAACAGGTCATGAGCGCTCCCTTTCCTTCTGACCTCGCCGCCGCGCCCCTGGGCGGCAAGGTCGCGTGGGTTTTGAATGCCAAAGGTGTGCGGAATATCTGGCTGGCCGAGCCTCCCGGCTATAAGGGCAGACAGCTGACGTCATACAGCGAAGATGACGGGATGGAAATCGGCGAACTTGCCTGGACTCCCGACGGAAATTCGCTGGTGTTCACGCGTGGTGGTGATTTGGAAGACTTCGGCGAGAATCCTAATCCGCGCAGTCGCGCTGAAGAACCTAAACAGGGAATTTGGATCGTTGCTTCCGATGGCAAGCCACGCCTGCTGACTGAGGGACATTCTGCGACTATTTCTCCCAGGTCCGACCGCGCGGCTTTCATCAACAAACGCGATGTCTGGTGGGTAAAGCTCGACGGAAGCGAAAAAGCCGCCTTGCTGCTGCAGACCAAGGGCAGAAGTGGGTCCCTTCATTGGTCGCCGGATGGATCTAAATTGTCCTTTGTCAGCAGTCGCGGCGATCACAGTTTCGTCGGCATCTACGATACGACCACCAAAGGTATTCGTTATCTGGATCCGAGCGTCGATCGCGACAGTGAACCAATCTGGTCGCGCGATGGCAAGCAAGTCGCCTTTATTCGTATTCCCACCAGCCGTGAAGCATTTGCTTTCAGCCCGAAACGCAGCGGACGCCCATGGTCCATCCACGTGGCCGATGTGGAAACCGGCGTTGGGCGCGAAGTTTGGCGCGCCGATGAAGGACATGGCAGCGTGTTCCGCGGTGTCGTGGCCGATGATCAGTTGTTATGGTCCGCAGACAATCGCTTGGTTTTCCCATGGGAAAAGGATGGCTGGACGCATCTCTATTCGATCTCGCCCTCGTCGCAAGCGAACAGCGCTGTTCTCCTGACGCCAGGTGAATTCGAAGTAGAGCACGTCTCGCTCTCAGCGAACGGCAAAGAAGTAATCTATTCATCGAACCAGGGTGACCTCGACCACCGTCACATTTGGCTGGTGCTAACCGCCGGTTCGCATGTTGCAGTTGACGTCACCCGAGGCAACGGAATTGAATGGGCACCGGTTGCTACGAGTGATGGCAAAGCTTTCGCGTTCCTGCGTTCCGATGCCCGGCGACCGCCACGCGCGTCAATAGTAATGCCGGGCTCTCGTGATCCTCGAGATCTATCTCCTGAAACCGTCCCCAACGAGTTTCCTGAGTCATCGTTAGTCGAACCGCAACAAGTAATCTTTGACGGCGCCGATGGCATGAAAATTCATGGCCAGTTGTTCCTGCCGAATCATTTGGAGAACAGTAAGCGTCATCCCGCGGTGATCTTTTTTCACGGAGGATCGCGACGGCAAATGCTGCTTGGCTGGCATTACATGTACTACTACCGCAACGCCTATGCGATGAACCAGTATCTGGCTAACCAGGGTTACATCGTCCTTTCGGTGAACTATCGCAGTGGCATTGGTTACGGGATGGAGTTTCGCGAAGCGCTGAATTACGGAGCCACCGGCGGCAGCGAATTCAATGATGTCATGGGGGCCGGGCTTTACATGCGAAGTCGACCGGATGTAGATCCGCAGCGCCTTGGGTTGTGGGGTGGCTCGTACGGCGGATATTTGACGGCTATGGGACTCGCGCGCGCTTCGAATCTTTTCGCAGCCGGAGTGGATATGCACGGTGTGCATGACTGGAATATCGTCATCCGCAACTTTGTGCCTGCCTATGATCCGGGCGCCAACCCCAACGCCGCGCGTCTGGCATTCGAGTCGTCCCCGTTGTCATCGATGAAAACCTGGCGCTCACCTGTGTTGCTGATTCATGGCGACGACGATCGCAATGTGCCTTTCAGCGAAACGGTCCATCTGGTCGAAGCCTTGCGCAACCAGGGCGTCGAGTTTGAGCAGCTGATTTTCCCCGACGAGATTCATGACTTCCTGAATTTCTCGGACTGGGTTCGTGCTTATCGCGCCTCCGCGGACTTCTTTGATCGCCATTTGAAGAAGTGACCCCCTCGAAGCGTTTGTTTTCAAACCGGTCGTTTAAAAAGCGGACTGTCCGCCCACACCCAGGCCGCCCTATCTAAACGGCGAGCTTCTTATACTTAGATCGGCGGTTTCTCTCAAAATTGCGTCCAGTTCTCCTTCTCGTCGTTCGCCAAGGGCTGCGACGACGAGTAGACTGGATGGCAAAGTAAACTGAGGAGACGTGCAATGTCGGAAGAAACTTTTGATCAAACTGCGGCGGTCGCTTTACTCAACGAAATTCTGGAGACAGAGCTGGCCGGCGTGGTCCGTTACACGCATTATGCTCTGATGGTGTTCGGCCATAACCGCATCCCCATCACCAGCTGGTTGCGAGGCGAAGCCAATACCTGTCTCGCGCATGCCAACGCAGCGGGCGAACTGGTAACGCACCTCGGCGAGCATCCTTCGTTGAAGATTGGTGCCTTGCTCGAAACTCATAAGCATGGGATCAATGACATCCTGCTCGAATCGCTCGAAGCTGAAAGGGAAGGCCTCGCACTTTACCGAAAACTTTTTGCCCTCACGCGCGATCGTTCCGTACTCCTCGAAGACTATGCGCGACAAATGATCTCTGAGGAAGAACAGCACATCGGCGAAGTCGTCAAGATGCTGCGCAAGCCGGGCGAAGTTATGCAGGCGTCGTCTGCGGCTTAATGGCGGCTTCAGAGACAAGCGGCTTCAAGTTCTTTGCGCGCCTTGCGCCTCCGCGGGAAATGCTTTTTGGCTCGCTTTTGAAAACCCGTTCCCCGCAAAGTCACAAAGCCCGCCAGGCAAATAATTAGATCACCCTTCTTTAACTACCGCAACTCAACTTCCACCGGCGTCGCATCGTGTGAATCGTAGCCTTCGGGCCAGTTGGAAATGTTCACGCCGTAGAGCCAATCGGAATCAGCGGTCACCGCAAAGCCAATCGTGATCGGGAGACCGCGCGCGGCGCGCAGGCGGATCGACCAGCTGTCGATGGTCCATTCCTGAATCAATGGCTGCTTCGCGGGTTCAACTGGAATCAGTCGCGACCCACAATTGGTGCCGTTAACAAACAAAGTGACGCGAGTTTTGATATCCGCTGGACGCGCATCGATGGGGAGTACCGGTTGGATATGGGCCCGCACCACCAGCCCACCAACCCGTCGGTGGTCCCTGCGCCCAGGTACGAGATATTCGATATTGCCTACCCCAGAGCCCCAGATATAGCCCGGGCCGCCGCCGATTTTTTCGAAGCGTTGTGCGAGCGCTGACTCTGGCTTGAAACGGTAAAGCAGCGTGCGGTCTTCACGCGTGATCACTTGCGGCTGAACCCCCGGGTCGTCAGGGGCATGAGTGAAAGCAAACTGTAGCGGTACCAGATGCTTGCCCGCATCGCGGAGGGGCTTTGGCGGAAGTTCATTGGCCAACGATGCAAACAGTGTGGCAGCACGACTAATCTCAGCAAAAACCTGTTGGTCGCGTGGGGTGGTGGAGGTGACTCCGTAACCGCGTCTGGGATCCGGCGTCAGGATCCAGAACATCGCACCGCCCACCCCCCGGCGCGCGTTGGTTTCAAAGAAAGCGCGATACCATTCGGTTTGCGTAAGGCCTTTATATCCCTCCACTCCCATACCAAATTCCCCAAACGTCAGCGGCTTGCGCAAAGAGTAGGCGGCCGCCACCCGGTTGTCGACGAATTCCCGTAACGCCTCCGGCGACTCGACAAAGATATCGTGATCTTCGCGCGGATAGTGGTGCACATCGCAGTAGTCGATGTTCGGCAGGGCATGATCCGCGAGCCATTCCCTCCGCTCGGCCGCTGAACGATAACCCCAATCGCCAGGTGTGATCAGGTGATGGGGATCAAGCGATTTTAGATAACTGCTCATCTCCGCGAACCACGCACGTCGTTCAGGCCAGCGCAATGTTACAGACTGCGCTTCATTCATCAGCTCGTAACCAAAGATAGCGGGATCGTCCCGGTAAAGAATGCCCGTCACGCTATTACGCCGAGTGGCTATTTTTTCGAGATGCTCGCGGTAGAGCTGCCGCGTCAGCTCGTTTGTGTAGAAGAGCATGGCGCGCTCGTTGTTGATACCAAAAGGACGAGCGTCGTCAGCGGCGTCGTTGATACCGGCCCAGCGCAGGTATTGCGTTACACCACCGGTGTCGCGCCACCAGTTGGCCAGGCACAGCTGTACGCGCAGGTGATTGCGCGCCGCCTCAGCCAGCGTGCGATCGAGTTCGATAAAAGCGCCCTCGTTCCATTGCCCGGGCGCTTTGCGAAAAAAGAATGTGCGCGGCCAATCATTGAAGTCGCCGATCGGTTTGACATCGTCCGGACCGCCTTCGCCAAAAGCCCAGACGCGCACCACCTTGATTCCCGCCTGGGCTGCCTGGCGCATGGTCTCGGGCATCTGCGCGCGATCTTCATCGCGGAACATCACCGCCACGTTCGCGCCGACGAAACGAAACGGCTGCCCGTCGATGACAAAGCGACCCGCGGCGGCCTGCACAAATCCCGGGCGCCCCGGTTGATTGTGACCAGCGGGGTTGCTTCTAAAAATAAAAACAGCCGCGCTCGCAAAGAGGGCGACCGCAGCGATCACTAATGACTTTTTTGGCATCAAGAAAGTCCGACAGGCTTTTGCTTGTCGACTTAGGTAGCACGGACTTCAGTCTGTGACGGCGGCCTCGGAGATCGCACATTGAAGTCTGTGCTACTGCGAGCGACAAACTCAATTTTGCCGGACATCAGCGCGGGTGCGTCAAGCGGATGAACCCCATAATCGAGCAAATGGCCGCCAGCACCGCAAAGAGATTAAAGAAGGCGCCCACGGAGAGCGTCATGTTTGGATCTTCCAGAATTATTCCGAGGGCAATAAGTAAGAACTGCAAATGGTAAATAAGCATAAAGACCGAAGCGATGGCAAACCAGCGCGTTGAGGGACCAAACGCTTTGGCTCTGGCAAAGCCCAGTACGGCGGCAATCAACCAGGTCACCAGCCCGGCCAGCAACATCAAAACAACTACGGGAAGAAAATAGGCGGGGGGGGTGTAACTTCTATTTGTCTGCGCAAGCAGCAAAAGCGAGGCCAGAAACATTCATCAACTCCTGTCGAATCACGCGCCGATAACAAATCAAAGCGCCGTTTGCGCACCTGCCGGTCAGGGTCCTGCGCAAACGGCGTAAGTGAACAGCTGAAATTAGTAATGCCAACTGCATATGAGTCGCAGTCGGCTGCGACAAGTTACCTCGAAGTTATGTCGACTGATCACGAGGCAGCGCGGTTGGTCCCATTACTGGGTGATGTGAATTTCCTCTTCTTTGTTAACGTGACCGAGAAAGTAAATCAGCCCGCATACAAAGAAGATGACGGCACATCCAATGGCCCACCACATATCTTTCGCTGCGGCCTCGGAGCCGGGCGTTGTAACGAAGAGGTAAAACTTGTAGATCCCAAAACCCAATGCCGCCAGACCTACGATTACGGCAAGTGCGTCTTTAAGGCTTCCCATTTTGAACCTCCGGACGATTTATTTTGGTTTGAAGGTTTAAGAAAAAAGCCGATTCGTTTAGTAATTTGCTGGGTTGCATGTTAACGCCAGCCCGTGGTTAAAGCAAGGGCAAAAGTGTGCGGACACGGGGACGGGGCGACGCGGAGACACGGTGACCGTACATACAATCCCCGCGTCTCTCCTTCTCCGCGTCAGTTCTTCATCCTTCATCCTTCATCCTTACTATGACTCGCTTATCGCCCTGACGCACGGTCACTCGCTTGCTGTCGAAGAATTCCAGCAGCGGTATGGCGTATTTGCGCGATACACCCGCCAGGTCTTTGAAAGAGGACACGTCGATGGTCCGTTCGGGCTCGTGCTTCGCCGCGTACGACTCGAGTTTTGCTTGTAACTGATCGAGGGCGTGTTGATGGAAAAAGAGATCGCCCTGAAGGCGGATCAGCACTCGTGCATCGATCAGCAACTGCAGGATTTTTCTCGCGTGCGCACGTTGGGCCGCGAGTACTCCAGCGCGCTCCATCGCTTCCTCAACCGAGGGCGCTTCCAATCCTGCCTGGACGTAAACATCGGCCAACCGATCGCGCAACTGGACATCGGCGCCTGATAGATCGAGGCTATGGTCGCTCGCCCGTACCAGGTCCTTGTCGGCAACCAGTTGGCCCTCCTTTTCCAGATGTGCCAGGACAGCGCGGAAGATTTCAGCAGGCGCATGACCAAAGTGACGCTCGCGCAGTGTTTCTCGTCCCAGCCCTCGCGATAGTGGTTCGCGCTTGTGATGAGCCGCCACCGCTGCCAGCGCGTTCTGACTAAGCTCGGCAAAGTTTTCAGTGGCCAGCAGCACACCTTCCGCATCGATAATCGCTCCGCTCGTAACTGCATCGTGGACTGTTGTTTTTAGACTGCTGTCGTTTAGTCCGGTGCGCGCGGCAATATCGGTGAGCTTCAATCCGAGTGGCCCCGCGGACTCAACAAAAACCACGAGACGCCTGACTTGGTCGGTCTCCAACAACTCAGTTAATCGTGCGGCTACGCGCGCCAAATCCTTTCCCCGATGTTTGACTGCAAAAGGATCGAGAACACGACCGCCGGCAATGGTCACAGACGGTGAATACGAGCGAATGATAAACCGTTCATCAGGAAGAGCGACGACCGGCATCTCTAAACGCATTTGCGCAAACCCCTGCGTACCCGGTTCCAATGCACCCGTGCTGTTGAGCACTCGCACACGGCCGAGCACTTCCGCGGCGCCAATATGCAAACGTACCCGCGCTCGCGAACGCAAGGGCCGGACGGCGGAACGCAAAACATCGAGTTGCACATCTATGATCTGCGCCGGATGCAAGCGGCCAACCGGCGCCAGCACCATGCCGCGCTCAATTGAAGCCGTGTCGATGCCGCCAAGGTTCACCGCAGTCCTTTGCCCGGCCAGCGCTCGCGGAACCGTGTGACCATGCACCTGAACACCACGCGCGCGCACGCGAATTCGTTGTGGTAATAATTCCAGCTCGTCACCTTCCCTGATTTCTCCGGAGACCAAAGTGCCGGTGACGACTGCGCCAAATCCCTTCATAGTGAAGGCGCGGTCGACCGGCAGGCGAGTCACCGTTTCTGACGGTCGCGCAGGAATCTCAATAGCCATTTGCCGCAACGCCGCACGCAACTCGTCAAGCCCGCTGCCGCTGCGCGCGCTCACGGCCAGGATAGGAGCATTTTCGAGAAAAGATCCGGCGACTAACTCCTCAATTTCATCTCGCACCAAAGGAATCAGTTCGTCTTCGACCAAATCAGTCTTTGTGATAACAAGTAAACCATGGCGCACATTGAGCAGACGACAGATATCAAAGTGCTCGCGCGTCTGGGGCATCACGCCCTCATCGGCGGCTACAACCAGGGTAACGAGGTCAATGCCGTGTGCTCCGGCGAGCATGTTTTTGACAAAGCGCTCGTGTCCGGGCACATCAACAAAACCAATGCGCACATCACCGAGATCGAAGTCCGCGAATCCGAGGTCGATAGTGATGCCGCGCTTTTTTTCTTCCGGCAGGCGATCCGGATCGGTGCCCGTGAGCGCCCGCACCAGCGCGCTTTTGCCGTGATCAATGTGACCGGCCGTGCCAACGATAATTGATTGCATAGGTAGCACAGACTTCAAGTCTGTGTCTCTTCGGACCAGAGTCTTGCTTACTCTTCGGAAGATGTTTAGGGCGGACGAAGTGTAGACTGAACTCTGCGCTACTTCACGATTTCAAAGTCGATCCATTGGGTGGCCGTGTCCTGTCTTTGCTTTCCCAGTTTATCCGTGACAATGACCTGCAAGACGTATTCGCCCGGCTCGGCTTTGCTGCTGAGATTGATTCGTCCACCCGCGCGCAAACGTTTCGCGTCAAGCTCGCCGCCGGCGTCGTATGCAGCGGCCTTTCCTTCATACGAAAGCTTGCCGTCGTGCCACAGGCGAATCTGCGTCGTCAATTGCGGGTGCTGAGCTACATCAAGCTTCGCGTTGTAGATGTAGTAGGCGTAATGCATTTCCATCCCCGGACGCAGACGTCGTAAGGCCGGGCTGGCCTGAGCATCTGCTGTTTCATCGGCCGCCGGCAAACGCGTATTTGCCGTCGCCGGTTGGGCGGCCTTTTTTGGATCCAAACCGCTGACAAAAATTCCTGACAGCGCCAGGCGTTGCCGCGCAAGGTCAGGTACCTCGACGAACTGAGTCGCCGAGCCGACGCGTTTTGAAGCCGTATCACGCACGGCGATACGCAACTGATAGGCGCCCGCTTTCTTGATCGGAACGTTGATCGTGTAGAGCAGCCCGTCGCGAATCATGCTTTCATACGTCTCTGCCCGGGCCCGAATTTTGTGGGTGCGGGACAGCGAATCGATCACTTCACCGTTAGCTCCGAAGGTATACGCCAACACTTCGATATCGGACTCATGCCACCCGTCCGGCGTGTCCTTAAACGTCAGATCGTGCCCGTCAATATAAAGCACGGACGAGAGAATCGATCCCTGCTCGTCGTTTCCGAAAAGCGAGGTTAGCCGCAGGCGGACGTCCGCGGCGCCGAAGGGCGAGGCCAGCGCGGTTGCCAGGTCTCCGGACTTGCGCGACTCTTTGGCCTCGCGGTCGGCAACGCCGAAAAAGCCACTGCGAGATCGCACGCGCAGGCCGGGTCGATTTAACTTAATCGTGATCTTGTGAAAGGTCGGGCGACCGGATTTGGGATCGAAAGTCGACTCATCGGGTCGATAGGCGACCAGGTAATATCCCGACAAATCATCGAGAACATGTTGAATACCCATGTTCAGATCATTTTCGTTTTGAATCGATAATCCCCCGGTGAGTCGCGCGATATATGCCAGACCTGCTTGCGTGTCGAAAAACTCGCGTTCGCGATCAGTGACTTCCTGCCGCACGCGAGTGGGTCCAAGTCCGGTCGTGTTGTCAGATGCCGTCAACGTTAGAGTCTGCAGTCCACGCGTATCCATGGTGTTAATGACTACAGAGGATCGGTTTGCTTCGTCCGTCAGTCGGCGCAAGCTTTCGAGCACTCGAGTGTTGGTAATTATGCTCAGCGCGTCGGTATCGACAATGCTGGCGCCGCTGGGCGCATTCCTTGGTATTGACGGCGCATCGCGTCCCACCTTGCTGAATAATTGAAACCCATCCGACACCAGCAGAACAGATTTCCGGCCAGGTAATTGTGCCAGCCCGCGCACCACGTAACTCAGAGCGCCCAGTGTGCCGACGGTGAAAGTCTGCTCTCGTAAGTCGTTGAGATCTTCTGCTTCTACTTGTGCGTTTTCGCCCATGCGGCGAGCATTCGCGGCTGCTTGCGCTGAGGAACTGCCGCCGCCAGTGCTAATAGCATTTGCGGTTTCCGCTGTGGCGTCCGGCTGGAGGGGCGCAAACGCGCTCAGGCCCGCGCGCCCCATTGGGTACCAGCGGACCCGGTCAATCGCCGCTGCCAATTGCCGTTTGTCCGAAGTGAATTGCTGCAAGGCGCCCGCTCCGGCGCTCGTGCGAATGATGGCAACCAGGTCGCCGGGTTGCATCTGCTCATTTATGAATCTGGTCAGTGTCTTGCGCACGAACGCAGTACTTTCAAAAGACAATCCCAAGTCGTCGACGACCAACGCAATCGTGCGTCGCACTTGATTGGGTCGCAGGGCCATTGTCGGCGCCGGAACATTTGCGGGCGAGGAAGATGGTGGCGCGCGCGTTGGCAATCCACCGGAACTATTAGGCTGCGTGGAGATATACGAGAGACTCATGACCTTTTGTGGTCGTCCATCCTGAAGAATCTCAAAGTCGCCGGCTGTAAGATCCGTAACTTGCTTACCACTCTTATCCGTGATGACGGCGTCTATTTGGACCAGATTGGTCGTGATGCGCACGACGTCGGTATCGTCCGGCTTCCCTGCTTGCGTTTGAGGATCGGGCTGTTGCCCGGCGACCGAAGCAAACAGACAAAGGGAGCCGATGGCTAGTTTTTTGAGGATTCGCATTGATTTCCTCGATGGATGTCTATTTTACGATTTCGAAATCGATCCACTGACTTGCGAGGCGATGTTTTTGGTCGGCCAGCAGATCGGTCACAATCACTTGAAAGGCATATTCGCCCGGCTTCATGTCGGCTCCCAATTGTATAGCGCCGCTCATGCCCAGGCGTTTGAGGTCGGTCGGATCTAGAATCTTGAACGATTGTTCCTTCCCTGCGAAGACAGGTTGACTATCGCGAAATATCCGCACCTGAGTCAGTAATTGAGGAGGACCGCCGGTCTTATCCTGCTTCGCGTTATAAATAATGGCGCCATAGTTCAAAACGCTGCCATTATGAAAGTGACGCACCGCCGCACTGTTCGTGGAATCAACCAGATTTTCATCCTGAGGGCTGGCGGTCGAGGACTCTTCGCCGGCTGCGGGTGGTTGTTTTTTCTTTGCCGTAGGATCGACAGCGGTGAGTATTATTCCCGAAAGTACCAGCCGGTTCTTCTTAAGCTCCGGTACTTCGATGAACTGGCTGGCGGAACCAACGCGCTCCGATCCGTGATCGCGCAACGCCGCGCGAAGTTGATAGGCACCCGACTTCTTGAGAGGGACAGTAATAAAGTAAACAAACCCATCCTTGAGAATGCTCTGATAACTCGCCCCGCGTACTCTGAGGCTGTGCGTCTTGCCCGTTTGATCGACGATGCTGCCATTATCGCCAAATGTGACTGCCACTACATCAAACGTCGCTTTATGCCATCCCTCCCCATCGTCCGTGAATGTCAGATCAGCTGCATCAACGTGCAACATGGCCCGGGCCAGCGAGCCGATTTTCGCGTCGTTCGCAAACAACGCGGTCAGACGAACGTGAACTCCTGCCGAACCGAACGGTGAAAAGAGGGCCGCCTGAATTTGTTCCCGGGGCGTGACCGGCGTGGCGCGCACATCTTCATCAGAGATGCCATAGAAACCATTGCGCATGCGCACCGTGAATTTCCCGGGGCGCAGGACTTTCAGACTTAATTTATGAAAGACCCGGCGGCCCGTTTTGAGATCGAAAGTTGATTCTTCAGGTCGATAGCCGATCAGGTAATAGCCTTTCTGGTCTTCGATTACTCGTTTGATTCCGCCGCCGAGATCATTGGTGTTACGAATTGCCAGTCCACCAGTCTCCTGTGCCAGGTAACTGAGGCCTTCCTGCGAATTGAAGGCAGTCGTCCGTCGATTTGATAGTTGTTGCTCGATCTGATCGGCGGACATCTGTCCGGTATTGTCGGCAGCGCTCAACATCAAGGTCTGCAAGCCCGTGGCATTCATCGTATAAATCACTACCGAGGCGCGCAGCGCTTGATCGATCAAGCGGCGCAGCGCGTCCAGAGCGCGATAGTTACGTGTGGGATCGTCGCGACTGTAGATGGTGAAGCCATCGGAAATCAGCAGGATCGACTTGCGCCCGGGCAGCTCGCGCAAGCCACGCACGACATAACTCACCGCCCCCAGTGTCCCAACCGCAAACACATCTTCGCGGAACTGATTCAACTCCTGATCGGCTGCCTTGGCCTCGTCACTTTGTCCGGAATTATCCTCGATAGGCGCGAAGGGCGTTACCCCCGAACGTCCGCCGGAGCTCCATTTGACGCGCTCGATGGCGGCATACAATTGCCGCTTGTCCGAAGTGAACTGCTGCAGGGCGCCAATGCCGCTGCTGGTTCGAATGATCGCTACCAAATCACCCGGCTGCATTTGCTCGTCGACAAATTTTTTCAGCGCTCGGCGTACGTAGTATGTACTCTGGAAAGACAGACCAAGGTCATCAACCACCAGGGCCATCGTGCGGCGGACCTGCTCCGGACGCAGTGTCACAGGGGGCACGGGCGGCGCCGCTTTATCGAGAATTACGGCGGGTCTGGAGACTGAATTGCCGGCGGAATCCGCAATGACATATGAAAAATTCGTGACTGTTTGCGCGCGGCCGTCTTCGGAAATGCGAATTTCATCGGCGCGCAAATCAGTTATCGGCTTGCCGCTCTTGTCGGTCACCACGGCGTCGATCTGCACCAGATTGGTGGTTATGCGAACTACATCTTCATCCGCTGGAGCAGGACGTTGGGGAGGGGCAGGCGTCGGTGTGTTAGTCGGACCAGGTCG
This sequence comes from Acidobacteriota bacterium, assembly GCA_025463135.1. Lineage (GTDB taxonomy): Bacteria > Acidobacteriota > Blastocatellia > Pyrinomonadales > Pyrinomonadaceae > JAOAPY01. The sequence goes on along the minus strand of JAOAPY010000056.1, from coordinate 63,075 downwards.
CGGCGAAGGACTGGGCTGTTGTGCTGAAACGGTCAAGCACAACAGGAAAGTCGGCAGCAGTGCGAGTGAGGACTTTTTTTTCACTTCGAATTTTCGGCGCCTCCTCCAGCGAGAATTTTTTCGTAAAAATTTATGTACTGCGGAATTATGAGATCGGTCCGGTAACGGGACAAGGCGGACTCGCGCGCTCGCTTTCCCATCTCGTGTCTGAATTTATCGTCAGTTAAAAGCCTGCCGGCATCGTTGGCCATCTTTTCCACATCTCCAACTTCACTGAGATACCCCGTCTCCCCGTCAGTGACCACCTCGGGAATACCGCCGACACGCGAAGCAATTACCGGTAATTCGCAAGCCATCGCTTCGAGGGCCGCCAAACCAAATGATTCCTGCTCAGAAGGCAACAGCAGCACGTCAGAGACCGACAAATAGTCGACGATCCTGGGCTGCTTGCCGACGAATGTGCACGAATCAAAAATACCCAGGCAGCGCGCGCGGTGTTCGGCGTTGGTGCGCTCGCTGCCATCACCCACCATCACCAAACGAGTCTTAATCCCCTTCTGCAGCACCCGAGCGAGAATCTCGATACAATCGACGGGACGCTTGACGGGCCTGAAGTTTGAGACGTGAACGAGGAGCGGTTCGTTGGCCGGGGCCAGACTTTGTCGCAAGGATTCGTCCGGCTGCCGTTGATAATCGTGCTCACAAACAAAGTTCGGAATTACAGTTATGTCGTCAAACTGAAAAATCTCGCGGGTCGCTTCCTTGAGATAGTTCGAGATCGCTGTTACGCCGTCCGATTGCACGATGCCATAGCGAGTAATCGGCAGGTAGGAGCGATCAGCACCCACGAGGGTGATATCCGTTCCATGCAACGTGGTAATCACGGGCAAATGCCGTTTTGGTTTCAAAGATTCGCGCGCGAGAATGGCACTGATGGAATGCGGTATGGCGTAATGCACGTGCAGCAGGTCGAGATTTTCTGTTTGCGCCACATCCGCCATCTTGGTCGCCAACGCGAGAGTGTAAGGTTGATGCTCGAACAGCGGGTACGACATCATTTCGACTTCATGAAAACGAACGCGCTCGCTCAGTTCAGTCAAACGCGTGGGCAGGGCCGACGCGATGAAATGGACCGTATGCCCGCGGGCAGCCAGCTCCTTGCCCAATTCAGATCCGACGATGCCGCTGCCGCCGTAAGTTGGATAGACTGTGATGCCGATGTTCATGGGCTTTGGGTCTTTGGGCTTTGGGCTTTGATTCTCGATTGTTTGACCTTTGTACTTTGTACTTTGTTTTTTGAAATGACAACCTAACCTCGCTTCGGGTCACCGGGAAGCGAAGTACAAAAGAACCAGGGACAAAGTACGCGCCGTGAATTATCAGTTGTCAAAGACCAAAGATCAAAGTCCAAAGACCGGCAGATGAAAAGGCAGGCGACCCTCGCAATCGCCTGCCTCTTTCTCAACTTGTCTCGCTATCTTTCGATAGGGGGGGCAAGTGAGGCCGGGAAGTATATTCCCGGCGCTGTGGTTTGGCAATAATTTCTGCCCCGCCCAACTGTAGAAACGTTTCCCTCTCATTCCCACCCACTTCAACCGGGTGAACGAACGCCCTGTCTGACTTATCAGTACCACCTGCGTCAGCGGCTGGGTTCTCAATTGTGAATTTGAGATTTCGGACTTCGGATCGTTCGTTTCTTTGGAGTTAACCACAATTTCCCATTGGCACTTCACGCAGGCGGTACTGACCCGCCGTCTGCCGTCTGCTTACTGCCTTCCGCCTTCTGCGGTCTGCCTTCTGCCTTCTGCCTTCTGCCTTCTGCCTTCTGCCTTCTGCCCAGCTCTCACTCAGCGCCTAAACAGTATATAATCCCAGCACGATTGAAATCAGGCAGACGAACACAATCGCAGCTGATTACGCGCTATTTATTAAAGGAATTCCGGAGAGGTATTGAATCATGCCGAAAATAAGTGACATAGAAGAAACACCAAATCCCAATGCGGTAAAATTCATCCTGCGCGAGCCTGTCAGCCATGGCGTGGCTCAGCAATTTAATTCCGCGTCACAAGCGGTGAAGGATCCTCTCGCCAAAGCCCTGTTCGATGTAGGGCACGTCGTGTCCGTCTTTTACATGGACAAAATGATCACGGTCGAGAAAGACAACGAGGGCGACTGGGACGATTTGCTTCCGGTGTTGGCAGTGCCCATTCGCGCCGCAGAATCGGTGGCCTCGCCCAATGGCGCCGCCGCGGCAGCCGCTGTAGGCGGCGCGATCGCCGCGGTGACCAGCGATGACCCAAGACTCTTACGCATTAATGAAGTATTGGACGAAAAAGTGCGCCCCGCGCTGATGGGGGATGGCGGTTATTTGGAGATCCTGGGCCTCAACAATCACACCTTGAGTATCCGTTATCAGGGCGCCTGCGGCTCATGCCCCAGTTCACTTACCGGTACCTTGATGGCGGTTGAGAGCCTGCTGCAGACCGAGGTTGATCCCGAACTGGAAGTCATCGCCGTCTAGTACTTTGTCCGACAAACTTCAGCTTGTCGTTATTTCGTAAGAGAACTCTACTGAGCGTCCGACAATCTTCAGATTGTCGTTATTTCGTAAGAGACCTCTGCTGATCGATATCGACGATCTGAATTCAGCTTGTCGTTATTTCCTAAGAGAACTCTGCTGAGCGTCCGACAATCTTCAGATTGTCGTTATTTCGTAAGAGACCTCTGCTGATCGACATCGACAATCTGAAGATTGTCGGACATGTCTTTCCGGAACTTTCCCTTCATCGTCACGTTTAAGCTGACGGTCAGCACTACTTCCTAAAGCACTTGCAGAAACTGCAATACAGGAGAAACCGATGTTTCGTAACCTACGCCTTCCTCTGGTGGGCCTTTTGTTGCTTTTGCTATTGCCTCCGCTGATGCTCGTTCACGCCCAGGCTGGCAAAGAAACGCAGGGCTCCAAAGACCAGCCTAAGGGTCAAAAAAATCCAATCGTCAGTAAGGACCAGGCACTAAAAGGCGCCAAGGTTGCTGATCCCGATCCCGCGGCGCTTGAAAGACGCAACACGGCTGTCTCGCTGCTGACGTCACTGGCCGACGATGCGCGCAGCTTTCGCGATCAGAAACTGCGCGCGCGGGTATTGGCGCGCACAGGCGACGCGCTTTGGACCACTGAGTCTGAAAGATCACGCGACCTGTTCCGCCGCGCCTGGGATGCCGCCGAATCCGGCGATGCGGAAGCCGCCCGACTGGCGGCAGAGGATGCACGCCGACAACAACAACAGGGCGTAATGATACGCCGCGGCGCCAGGGACATGCGCACCGAAGTACTACGCATTGTCGCAAAACGCGATCGCAAATTAGCTGAAGAATTCCTCGCCAGGCTTGAGGAGGCAACTGATCGAGAAGCAAAGGACGCAGTGGCGGATGACAATCGTCGTCATGCAGATCAGTGGTCGGCTCCGGCCGCCCAGGCTAAACGTCTCGCCCTGGCGCGCGCGCTGCTCCAGGATGGCGATGTCGAGCGGGCCATGCAGTTCGCGGCACCGGTACTCGGTCAAGTTAACAAGGACACGATCTTCTTCCTCTCGGAGTTGCGACAAAAGAATGCCGCGGCTGCGGACGCAGTTTTTGCTTCCTTACTCGGGCGCACGGCTGCCGATGCCACCGCCGACGCTAATACTGTTTCCGGTTTGTCGTCTTACGCGTTTACCCCGTTGCTCTATATCACGTTCTCCACCGACGGTGGCTCGAATGCAAACCAGGCAGGCCCGCTTTCCGGCCCGCCGGATCTATCTGCCGCTCTGCGCACAGCGTTCTTCAAAACTGCGAGTGGAATTCTGATGCGCCCGCTGGCGCCGCCGGATCAGGACACGACCACGTCCGGACGCTTCGGAAAATTTATGGTGATCAAGCGGCTGATGCCTTTATATGAACAGTACGAGCCGGAACAGGCAGCCCTGCTGCGCACTCATCTGACGGCGCTCGCCAGTGGACTACCCGAACCGGACATAGCCGAAGGAAATCGCGCCGTCGACCGAGGCATTGTTCCCGATAACCCTGACATGGATTCACTCAAGACAATGCAAAACCGGCTGGATCACGCCAGGACTTCCGAGGATCGCGACGCGATCTATACGGATATGGCGGCGTCGCTGGCCGCGAAAGGCGATCCACAGGGGCGTGAACTGGCCGGCAAAATCGAAGACTCTGTCTTGAGAAACAAAACGCTGGCTTATGTCGACTTTGAACTCTTGCGCGATGCGTTTCAAAAGAAGGACATCGCGGGATTGGTCCGCATTGCCAGGACCGGCGAGCTGACGCACATCCAGCGCGCCTGGGGTTATGTTCAGGCCGCGCGACTCGCATCCGATAAAGATGCAGCGCGCGCAGTCGACTATCTGCAGGAAGCGGCGGTTGCGACCCGCCGCATCGACGGCAGCGATCCCGACCGGGCACGCGGCCTGGTGGCCGTGGCCAGCGGATTCGCGCGAACCGATCGTGTGCGCGCCTGGGAGGTGGTAAGCGAAGCAATCAAAGCGGCCAACGGCGCCCCAGGTTTCACTGGAGACGACGGTTCACTTACTGCCAGGCTGCAAACCAAAAACATGACCGTGGCTACAAATGCTTCAACGGATGATTTTAATGTGGCAGGAGTATTTCAATCGCTGGCCAACGACGACCTGTATCGTTCGGTCGAACTAGCCAAGACCTTCAGCGCCGAGACCGCACGCGCGAATGCGATTATTGCCACCGCACGTGCTGTGCTGGAACCGGAAAAGCCGGGAACCGTAACCGGTAAACCGTGAACTGGATGTAACGCAAACTGTTGGTTTGCGTCGGCGATGGCAGCCACTCAACCGTGACGCAAGCTGACTGCTTGCTTTACAGCATCACGAGTAGATGTTCATCGGGCGTGTGAGCAACGCCAGGGGATCTGCGACATTCAGTGCTTCCCGCACGTAGAAAGCCTCACCGGCTTCGACGCCGATCAATGATCCCATATAACGCATGCGATCCTCGATCTGCTTCAGAAACCCCGCTTCACTGATGCGCGTCGCGGGCTCCTTCGAGCTGGCGCTGTAAAACTGCGAAGCATGCGCGCGAATGGCCTTCATTTTCTCTTCAACAAAATCCGAAACATCGACGATGAACGATGGCGGTATCAGACGGGAAAACAACGAATGTGCGAGCGCCGGCATTTTGACAGCCTGCTGCCCGGACTCAAAATCATACCGTTTCATGGTTGCCAGCCGCGCGGCTTCGCGAACGATGCGGCAGGTAGCAGCATGATCCGGATGTGGATCGTCCCAATGCGTGGTGAGCAAGAGTTGCGGACGATGTGAGCGAATGACGCGCACTACCGCTGTGCGCGATTCTTCAGTGAGCCAGATGTGACCGTCGGCCTGCTGCAGATTAAGCCGGGCATCTAATTTCAGAATAGCGGCTGCGTCCAACGCCTCTTTGGCGCGAATTTCGATCGTGCCGCGCGTGCCCATCTCGCCGCGCGACATGTCGCATACACCGGTGCGATAACCCAGCTTCTTCAGCTTCAGAAGCGTACCGGCAACGCTCAACTCAGCGTCGTCCGGATGAGAAAAGATTGCCAGCACATCCAGTTCTATGTCGGTATTAGCCATGCCTTTTGTATCTTGAGTTTGCCGAACCTCCGCCGCACGGTCAAGCCGTGTCGCCGATTTGACGAGTGTCTGCGCGTCGTTTGTTTCGTGCGGCTTCCAAGCGACTCATGAAAGTCCGGGCTGGTCTGAGAATTTCTATTTCATACACACCCGGTTGAAACCGAGTGTGAATGAGATGAGTGTGCGCCGTCTGCAACCAGAACTTTGTTGGCAGATTGTGGCGTCAACTGATCCCTCACTGTGCTAAAGTATCGCCGTTCAACCCATCGCTTGCGAGGCACTCGACAGAGTTTGTGGATGCGCGGGCTAAATCAATAATTCAAAACGCGGAGACGGCTGGATGAAGTGTGCTAAATGTGGACGTGAGTCGGGCCTGCTCAGGCGGAAGTGCCCAGCCTGCAAAGTTCCCTTCCTTCGTTTGTACTTCCTGATCATTATCGCGGCCATTGTGGTCGGCATGGGCGGTCTGGCGCTGCTCGGCAAGTTCCCCTGGCCGGCCGGCTGAGGTAACGCAAACTGTTGGTTTGCGTCGCTGGCCCAGGATTCAACTTCAAAACAGCAGTCTGCTTTACCGCACACCCCATTCCCACAATCCGTACTGAATTTTCTTGTCCAGCGGATGACCGGCCTGTTTCAGCGATAAGGCGATCTGCCCACGATGGTGTGACTCGTGGGAAATCAGATAGCCGAGAAATGCCGACGCGTGCGGTTTGAATCCCTTTACTTTTCCCCCAACCTCCAGACTCTGGCCCAGCAAGTGTCTCAACGCAGCAGCTGAATCAACCAATGACTTGCGCAGCAATTTCTTGTCCTGCGCATCATCCTTCTCAATCTTTTCCAGTCCCTTCAGCAATTCGGGCGCGGCGGCCTTCAGCCACATCAGACGCACGTTATGAAGGTGAGCAAACTGCTCGCCGACATTCCGACCCTTTGAAGCGGAGTAAGAACTGAGCGATCCCGCATCAATGGCGTCCAGCAAATAAAGATTAATGCGATTGTGAATGTCCCAGGTTTCGAGTAATTGATCTTCCATGTCCAGATCCCTCCGTGTCAGCGCTTTGTCCGGGCGCGACTCGTCGCGGCCACAATTGGTTTGATTCTACAGGAAGACGGCGCCAGGCCGCCTTGGACAAAAGCGCTGACAGGTCAGCGCACTCCAAAGTGGGCGTGGTGCGACCGCGGATGAAAACTATATCAGTGCACACCGACGACGATGCTGTTGACGGTGAGGGCGTTGCCGGTAGCCCGCTGCAGATCGGCAATCGCTTTATTCAAGTCTGTTTGAGCTCGCAATTCATTGCCGCGCGCGGTCGTCAAAGCAGTCTGTCTATCAAGCACCAGAAAAACTGTCGACTGGCCGGCGTCGAGCTTTCTTTTCTCGCTTTCATATTGCTGCTCGCTGGCCGAACGGTTGGCGGCGGCCGCGCGCAAGCGCGCCTCCGCGCTGCGAACAACCTGCAGGGCATTGCGCACATCAACCTGAATCGTCTGCTCCAACTGTTCGCGTTGCGTGGTGAGACGCCGGCCCTCGACCAGCGAGCGGCCCAGTTGCGCCTGCGCGGTGCGATTCCTGAGAGGCAGGCTGATAGAGACTCCCACCCTGAAGTTGTTGAAGCGATTCAGCAAAAGATTGTCGAGTGACTGGCCATAGCCACCGATCAGAAACGGCGCGAGCGCCTGGGACGGAATGTCCGGAAGCGGTTGCAGCCCATTGAGGACCGAGAGTTGATTCACGCGATTCCGGACCTCAACCGACGAGGCTGAGAAGGGATTTATTCCGGAGCTGGTCGTGCCCGCCAGGCCTACAACACCATAGCTCCCGGTCAAATCGATCTCCGGTTTAGTCTGATCGCGATAGTAGCTTTGATCGATCTGGTTGATCTCACGCGCCAGATTCGACTGTTGTAATTCCGGGCGATTATCGAAAGCCAATTTCATGGCATCGGGAAGCGAAATCGGCGGCGGCGTCAGATCCACCGAATCAGTCGGTACGATCGCCGCCGTCCAAATCGCGGCCTTCGCGTCCGGGGCGATTAGACCCTTCAAATTATTCTCAGAGCGCGAGACTTCCTCGAGCGCACTGAACAAAGCCTGTTCAAAACTTGTCACTTGCGCATCGGCGGCGACGATATCAATGGGAGCGAGCTGACCTTCGCCGACCAGACGCCGGTTATGGTCCAGTTGCACGCGCGCATCGTGCACCGCGTCACGTTGCACTTGCAGATTTCGCAGCGCAAAGACCAGGTCCCAGTAAGCGCGCTGCACGTTCGTAATAGTGTCGATGGCCCGTTGGCGAAACTGGACGTCGGTAAGCGTCAGGTTCTTTTTCAGGATGCGAATCTGACGCCGCGCGTTGTCGGTGTGAAAGCCGCGCAACAAGGGCTGTGTAAAGTTGAAGGTTAAGGCTGAGGGATACTGCGGGTTCAAAGCCGCAAACTGGTTGTTGCTGGTCAAGCGTATCGACGAGAAGTCCATCCGATAATTGCCGCCACCTGTGGGCGCCAGACCTTCGAAACGAAATGTGCCAGTGTAGTCCGACTGCGTCACCGCGCCGTTTTCGCCGCCGCTGAGGAAGCTCGAGACTGGCGTCTTGACACGTTCGTAATAGGACTGGCTGCTCAGTCGCGGATCATAAACGCCACGCGCGCCCAACAAATCGAACTCCGCGATCTTGACGTTCTCGCGGGCCACCTCGATGTCTTTGTTGTTTTCGAGCGCCAGCTTCAATGCCTCGCGCAGGGCCAGTGGCTGCTGCTGGTCCATGTTCACGCCCACGCGTTCCAACTCCGGCAGTGGCGTTTTCTCAGCGCGATAATTCGGCGCGATGGGTGGAACATTAAGAACAGCCGGAGATGGCGATGGCGACGGTTGTTGGGCAAGTGCGGCACCCGAAGCCGACAGAATCATTGCGAGCACGAATAGCCGAGGCATAGCCTCGCCAAAATTATTTCCTGAAGCCAACGCAAAGGCAGAGCCTTTCCGCACTGTGCTGCGGCAAAGCCGCAAAAACGTTTCGAACATTTAGATCAGTCCTCATTAAGTATTTCGAGAGTAGGCCGGGCGCTGCCTTCATCTCTCTTTCGTCTTATCCGTCTTTATCCGTGCGAATCTGTGCCTAATAATTTCCGTCTTTAATGCTTGGAAATTAAGCCCACCAACGACGCTGTCGCACTGGCGGTCTTCCTTCTCATCCACGCAAACCCGCCGCTGATTCCGGAGCCTATCCGGCCCCACACATGGCTGCGCGACAGATCGTCAAACAGCGAATAGAAGACCGGCACCGCCAGCAAAGTCAGTAACAAACAAAGCGATTGCCCACCGACGACCAGCACGCCGATCGATCTGTTCGTACCGGATCCGGGCCCGCTGGAAATCGTCAACGGCAACATGCCGGCCACCAGGGCAATGGTTGTCATCAGAATTGGTCGCAGGCGATCGCGATTGGCGCGGATGATCGCATCCAGTCGCTCCATGCCTCGCTCACGCAACTGGTTTGTATGATCGATCTGCAGAATGGCATTCTTCTTCACCACACCAAAAAGCAGCAACAGTCCCAGGCCGGAAAATATATTCACCGTTTGTCCCGTAATCAGCAGCGACAAGATGCCGAACGGAATCGCCAACGGCAGGGTCAACAAAATAGTTATCGGGTGAATAAACGATTCGAACTGTGCCGCCAGCACCATGTACATGAAAATGAACGAGAGAATGATAGCCAGCAAAAAATAGTAGGCCGCGCGCCCGAGTTCTTTCGAACGTCCCGCCAGGCCGGTCGTGTACGAAGGCTCAACCTGAAGTTCTTGCTTGAACTTATCCAGCGCTGCCAGCACGGCCGATTGCGAACCGCCGGGTTTTACGTTTGCGAGCAACATGACCTGCCGCTGTCGATTCAAACGATCGATCGCCGACGGTCCCGTGCCCGGCTCGATGTGGACCAGATTGTCGAGACTTACCCAGCCGATCTTTGACGAAGCAACAATCATTCGCTGCAGGCCTTCGACGCTGGCCCGGGCCTCTCCCACCGCGCGCACACGCACGGCGTACTGGTCCTTGCCCGCATTGAAGGTGGAAACCTTTTCGCCTGCCACCAGCGTGTTAACGGCCTGGGCGATATCGCCCACACGAACACCGAGATCGGCTGCGCGCGCTCGATCGATTACGATACGCAATTCCGGCTTGCCCAGGATCAAGGTGGAATCAACGTCGACGATGTCCGGTATCGTCTTCATCTTTTTCAAAAACTCGTCGGTGTACTTGGCGAGCTTGTCCAAATCCGGCCCGCTGATGACGTACTGGATATCGGCATTGCGATTTCCGCCACCGGAGAAAGCTGCCACCTGCGCTACCGACGTGCGCAGTTGATCGGGATACATTTTCAAATATTTGGCCATCACTTCCGAGCGAGCGCGCAGCATCAGGTTGTCCTGCGATTCTTTGCGCGCGTCGAGCCCCGCCAGTTTGACGTAAATGTTCGCGAGGTTTACCTGTTGTTGCTGGCCCGAGCCGATAGTAGTCAACGTATCCGTGACGCCGGGCAATTTGCGTACGTCTTCGGCGATGTGTTCGCTCAACGCGGACGTAGCAGCGATGGTATAGCCTTCGGGGGCCCGGATATTGATCTCAAACTGCGACTGGTCGTCGACAGGGAGAAAGTTTTTACCCACAAACATGAACAAGGGCACGATGCTGACAATCACCAGCAGGCAGGCAATCACCACCAAAACGCGATGCTTCATGGACCATTCCAGCATGCGTGTGTAACTGCGATCGATTGGCGCATAAAAACGTGATTGCTTTGAGCCGTGGTCGGCAGGTTCCAAAGCGCGGTCAACCGGTCCCTCTTCGGCATCGTCGCTGCGCTTGATCAAGCGCGCCGCCAGGGTGGGCGTCAGCGTGAATGACACCAAGAGCGAAACGGCAATCGCAAAGGCCGCGGTAAAGCCAAATGACGACATGAAACGGCCGACAATGCCGCCCATAAAACCGACGGGCAGGAAAACCGCCAACAAAGATAAAGTCGTGGCGGTCACCGCCAGCCCAATCTCTTTGGTCCCTTCGATGGCCGCCTGGAAAGGCGGCACCCCCTTCTCTTCAATAAAGCGAAAAATGTTTTCGAGCACCACAATTGCGTCGTCGATGACGATACCCACCATCAAGGTCAGGGCCAGCATGGTGATCTGATTGAGGGTAAAGCCCATCGCGTTCATCAATCCAAACGTGGCGATGAGCGAAGTGGGAATCGCAATAGCGGCAATCAGAGTCGAGCGCACACTCCACAGAAAAAGAAAGACCACAATCGCCGCCAGGATGCTGCCCTCGATCAAGTGCTTTTGAATCGCGTCGATCGAGGCTTTGATGAATATTGATTGATCGCCCACTACCTGCGTGCGAAAGCCGGGCGGCAGCGACGTCGATAACTCCTGCAAGCGCTGCTTGACAGCGTCGGCCACCGCGACCGTGTTCTGGCCTGACTGTTTCGAGATCACGAGAGTCACGGCGGGCGAGCCATTCAAACGCGCTTCGGTACGAGCTTCTTCAAAACTGTCTTCGGCATAACCGACATCGCTGAGCTTGACGGCGTAGTTGCCCCGACTGGCGACAACGAGGTTGTTGAAATCCTTTGGCTCAACGATGCGACCCATGGTGCGGACGGTCAGTTCACGAGTGCCTTCGTCAACGCGGCCACCCGGCAGTTCCATGTTTTGCAGGCGCACGGAGTTGGCGACCTCGGCCACGGTGACGTTGAAGGCGCGCAACTTATCGGGGTCCACCCAGATGGCAATCTCGCGCTCACGGCCGCCAATAATCTGCACGTCGCCGACACCGTTGATGGATTCGATGTTTTGCTTGATCTGCTTATCGGCAATATCGGTAACTTCCTTGAGCGATCGGGGGGCGGAAACAGCTATGCGAATCACCGGGGTGGCGTCGGTGTCAAGCTTTTGCACCGTCGGCTTTTCCGCGGTAACCGGCAGATCGTTAACGATCAGGTCTACCTTGTTACGAACTTCCTGGGCAGCAACGTCGGCATTTTTCTCGAGTACGAAAGTGATAAAGACTTGCGAGGCGCCCTCAACCGAAGTCGAACGCAGTTCGTCGATACCGCTGATGGTGTTTACCGCGCCTTCGACCTTGTCAGTGATCTCGGTTTCAATTTCCTGTGGCGAGGCGCCCGGATTGATAACCGTAACCGTGACCGTCGGCAAATCGATCTTGGGGAACAGATCGACGCCCAGCGATTTGTAAGAGAACAGCCCAACCACGGTCAGGCTGAGAATAATCATCGTCGCGAAGACCGGGCGACGAACACAAATTTCGGCGAGTTTTTGCATAAAGAAAATCTTGGGTTTTTGGTCTTGGGTCTTTGTCTTTGGTTCTTTGGGGAAGAACCTCGCACTCTTCGAGGTGACTCCGACAAAGGCCAAAAACCAAAGACCAAAGACCTACTGTTTTACACTCACTCCATCACTCAACAATTCAACATTGCCGGTCGCTACCTGCTCGTCGGCGGCGATCCCTTTTTTGATTTCCACCAAATCTCCTTCGGTCTGTCCCAATTGCACCAGGCGTTGTTCGGCATGACCGTCCTTGACGACGAAAACCCGACTGACGCCTGACTCGGTGCGTACGGCCCGGGCCGGCACCAGGACCGCGGGTTCGGAGCGCGGCAACAAAATGCGCACGGTAGCGAATTGCCCGGGCTTCAACGCGCCGCTGCCGTTTTCAATTTCTGCTTCCACTGTCAAGGTGCGCGAAGTGGCAGTCACATTAGGAGAGATGCGCGCGATCCGGCCGCTGAACGACCGGTCGGGCCACGCGCTGGTGGTCACGGACACGGATTCTCCCTGCTTGACCTCGGGTATGGCCTGTTCGGGAATATCTATACGCACGCGCAGGGGATTTGTGCGCACGACCGTGGCGACCTTTGTAGTGGTGGTAACGTACTCTCCCAGGTCAACCGGGCGGTCAGCCACAAAACCATCAATCGGCGAGGCAATGATCGTATAGGCCAGCGCCCGGCGCGCCAGATCCACCTGACTTTGCGCATTGGCGACATTCGATCGCGCCACTGCTACTGCCGCATAGTTTTGACGAGCCTGGGCCAGCGCCGCCTGGTAGTTTTCTCTCAAGGCGTCGCGCTGCGACTTTTGCTGGTCGTAAGCCGCGCGCGATACATCACCTGACTCAATTAATTTCACGGCACGCTGCAGATTTTTTTCGGCGAGGTCATAGTTGGCCCGCGCCGCGGCCACCTCGGCAACTTTCTCCGGATCGAATTGCTGCCCCGGCCGTAGTCCTATTTTCTCTTCAGCCTGTCGCACCGCGGCCCGCGCATTGTCGAGTTGAGCAATGGCCTGGTCCAGGCGCAGCTTATTATCGGCCGCCTCGAGCCGAACGATCATCTGACCGCGTTTCACGTAACTCCCAAGGTCGACACCCACGGCGACAACCTTGCCGCTGGTTTGCGGTTGCACATCAGACTGCATATCGCCGGCCAGACTGCCCGTGGCCTCGAAAAAGCGGGGCAGTTGCCGCACGATTGCCGGCGCCGTCGTAACTTCAATAGCAGTTGGCGAAGGAGAGGCGCCGGGGGTGGTTTTGACATTCGCCTTTGAACCGCCACACGACAGCGCCAGGGCCGCGAGCGTAAGCAGCGCCAACCCCAACAGCCAAAATTTGAATTTGAATTGCTTTCGCAGAGTCATTTCTCAATTGTTTCCGGAGTATCAAGGGGAACCGGGTTGCCCGCACCTATGGGTTGTTCCAAAGTCCGCTGATTATTAATTCCGTCCAGCAGGATGCCGGCAAACGAACGAGCCGCGGCTTCGTTCGAAATGTTAAGCAAGCTGCGTTTCGGATCCCAAAGAGTATTATTTAGAGAGTGATGGATAACCATGCCGATAAACGCGCGCACCACCACCGCGGGCTCTATCGCGATCATGCCGCCATCGCTCTGCCGCGTGCGTACGTAGTCACCGAGAAACTCATATAGGGGCCGCACATTTCTCTCCCAGAAAATCTCGGCCAGTTCATGCCGCTCGAGTGCTGCATGGAGCAGCAGTCGATGAAATTCCGGATCGCGATCGTGGTGCTCCAAAGCACTGAACGCCAGTCCCTCAAAAACTGCACGATCATCCTTTCGTTGCACTGCATCGGCGACTACGGCAAACGGATCGAAAGACGAATCTCCACAGGCCTTATGATCGAGTATCGCGTTGTAAAGTTCTTCCTTGGTGGCGAAGTGTCGAAAGACCATGGCCTCGGACACGCCCGCAGCCTGGGCAATTTCGCGCGTTGTAGTTCCGCTGAAGCCGCGTTGCGAAAAAAGACTCACCGCCAGTCTGAGGATCTGCATGCGCCGCTCTTCGCCGGCCATGCGCGGCCCTGTGGGAATGTTCTCAGGGGTATTGATTGGTCGGCTCACTAAGTTTTTCCGCTACCTCTTAATTGGTTAGCGCCCGGATGGGCGCAAAGTAAGTACTTACTTACCACCCCTCTCCCACGATGTCAAGCAGTCAAAATACTTGGACGGAAAGTGCCGGCGCGACGGGGCGTCGGTTTGTCCTCGGCATTAGGAAAAACCGTTAAAACGGTTGAGCAATTTGAATTGCCCCCAATTCACCCGGTTGAAACCGGGTGAGAATGAGATTGAATATCCACCCTTAGACGACATGAACTCCGCGGAAATAATTAGCCAAAGCGAAATCGGGCGTTACCACTGTTTGAAAATGATTTCGTAGGCGACCAGAAAAGCTCGCCAGATCCTGCAAGAGCCCCCTGACCTGACATCGTACGGTTCTCGATCTTTGCACCTTCGCGCCGCGTACTCTTTCGTCACAAGGTTTCGCGACTACTACCCATGAAGGGAAACATTTTCGCTGGTAATTGTTGCGTGAGAAAAGTAGGCATAGCTTTTGCTGAACACAATCTGGCTACGAAATTCGTCCTAATCAATAACAGTTCAAGACACTTCGAAAAGGAGAAATCAGAAATGGCAGACAACACAGCAACAGGAACCACAGGCAGCAGGACTGGCAGCGGGTTGAGTTCAGTCCCCGGCAACGGTGGATCATCCGGCAGTGCTACCGGCGCTGCAACCGCGATTGCGCAAACTGCACAGGAATATGCAGGCAAAGTTTCGGACGCCGCCATTCAGGCAAAAGACTACGTTACCGATAAGGTCGGTGTAGTGAGCGACAAAATCAAGGAGCTCGACTTTAAGGAGCTCACCGACAACGCCAAGGAATATGCGCGGCAGAAACCTGGACAGGCAATTCTGATCTCGGCAGCCGCAGGTCTTCTTTTGGGGATCCTGATTCGCGGGCGGCGCTAATCGATTCATCAAACAAACCTGTCTGCAAGAGCATGAAAGGGGAGTGACCAATGGCAACCAGAATGGCTGCGGCGCCGGCGAGAGTTCCGGCGTCGCCGATTGATACCGAAAACTTGCCGCAACTTATGAGTCGTCTCGGTGACGATGTCATGGCGCTGGTCGATACCAAGATTAGTCTGCTGAAGGTTGAGGTCAAGGAAGAGGCGAACACTTTTATTCGCGGTGGGGTTTTGATCGCGATGGGCGGGGTGATTGCGACAATTGGTTTCGCTCTTGCGAATGTAGCCGTGGCCCTGGGCGTCGCGACCTTGTTTGCCACGACTAATCTGAGCCCGGCGGCACAATATGCGCTGGGCTTTGCAATCACGGGCGCAATTTATTTGGTACTGGGTGGCATCATAGTGCTGGCGATGAAAGCCCGACTCGCACGGCAAAGTGTTGTTCCACCCAGAACCGTGGAAGAGCTCAGAAAGGACACGCAATGGCTGAAGAAGGAACTTTAGGATTGGCTCGCGCTCACGATACCGTTGACGACACGTCCAAAGAAGACTTGCAACGTCGAATGGACGAGGCGCGTGAATCAATCTCGCAAACGGTAACGGAAATCAAGGACACGGTCGTACATCAATACGAGTCCGTCAAAGAATCCATTTCAGAAACCCTGGATTGGCGCGAGCAGTTCAAGAAACGTCCGGTAGCGTGGGCTGCGGGAGCGGTAGGCGCAGGTTTCCTGACCGGTTATTGTCTTACGGCCATGGTCAAAGGCGAGAGCAATGGCCATGACCGCTACTATCAGGAGGATTATCAGCCGGCGCGCCGTGCGTACTCTGCTCAGCCTATTGTCGGGCAGTCGGCTTTCGCGGCCGGAGAACAGGATGAAGATACGGGGCCGGGCTTGATCGAGAGAATTCAGGATACCCAGATGTATGACCGGGTGAAAAACGAGGCCTCTGTGATCGGGGATCAGCTGGTCAATGAGGTTTCCAAAACCGCAAAAGACATTCTCGTCCCTGCAGCTGTTAGCCTCGTACGCAACTGGCTGGAAGGGCTGCTGCCCAAAACCGCGACCGCGAGTCACAAATAAAAGACTAAGAGTACAGCAGGCTGCCAGCCTGCTGATTGCACCGAAGAGATCTTCTCATGAACAACTGCAGGCTGGCAGCCTGCAGTACAAAAAACCAGACAAAAAAGAGGCGAGTCGTCCTTGACTCGCCCCTTATCTTCTACCGGAAGAGATTAGCGCACTGGAGCAGGCTTGCGCGGCAACTTCTCATCTCGCACGGCGGTTGCGTAAACAAACGCAGCCATGATCGTCGCGGCCTCTTTCATATCGTCACCCTGAATGCGATCGAACACGTCCTGGTTTGAGTGATGTGTGCGCGTGTCGTACTCGATTTCGTCCTGGATGAATTGAAATCCGGGCAATCCCACGCGGTCAAACGAAAGATGATCGGTACCGAAGGTATTGGAAATCGAAAGCGTCGCCGCACCCTGTTCGCGAAATGGCGTTAGCCACTGACGAAATATCGCTCGCACGCCTTCGTTGCCCTGCAAATAAACGCCGCGAATCTTTCCCGTGCCGTTATCGAGATTGAAATAGGCGTCGAACTTATCGTAATCAGGTTTGGCTACGAGTTTCGCCGGCGCCGCTGGTTGGCTGTTCGGAGTTCCCGGAGGCACGACACCGGCATTCCCTGGTTCCATCTTGCCAAAGTGTTCGGCTACATAAGCCGCTGAGCCTAACAGTCCCTGCTCTTCTCCAGTCCAGAGCCCGACGCGAATCGTCCGACGCGGTTTTAGACCAAGCGTCTGAATGATGCGCACCGCTTCCATGGCCACCGCTACTCCCGCGCCATTGTCAGTGGCGCCGGTGCCGGCGTGCCACGAATCCATGTGGCCCCCCAACATGACTACTTCGTCTTTCAGATCAGAGCCCGGGATTTCCGCAATGGTGTTGTAGCCCATCGGATCCGCGTCCTGCCATTCAACTGCGAGGTCCACAGTCATCGTGACCTTTTCTTTCGCGCGAATCATGCGAGCGATGCGATTGTAATGTTCGACCGCGAGTACGAGTTGGGGTGGAATCTTCGGCGCATTCTTGTCGTAACTCTGAATCGAGCGCGGGCCGCCCGCTCCTGGTGCGCCGGCCGCAGGCGGCTGTGGAACAGTTGCTGATTGAACGAATATCGTTCCCCCATCTCCGGCGCGGCTGGGATCGATTAAAAGTGCCGCTCCTTCTTTTTGAAAGAACAGGTACTTAGCGGCCGACAAGCGCTGGGCCGCGCGGAACGCTTCATTCCCCGGACCGCCGCCCCGCTGCGTGGTGCGCGGTTCCGGCGCATCGGCCAGCGCCAATAGATCCTTTTCATTCAGCCGCGTGCCTGGCGCTTCAAAGCGTGCTTTCACTTCGCGCATAGGCGCGGTCAGGACGATCTTTCCCGCGAGTTGGCCGCTGAACTTCTGCAGATCGGCTTCATTCACCGCATCGACATAGACGACTTCGGCAGTCAGTGGTCCATTGAGCGCCGGCGACCAGGCTTTGGGATAAGCAATCAACGGAATGTTGAGCGGTTCGACCACCTGTGCGCTAAAACGTTTCAGCGTCCAGCCGCGACCAAACGGGCCCCAGGCTTCGAGATGCGCATTTTGTAGACCCCAGCCGCTCAACTGATCGCGCGTCCATTCGTTCGCGCGCTTCATCCCGGGCGAGGCCGTCAAGCGCGGGCCAATGACATCGCTCAGATAGCTGAGCGTATCCATCACCTGCGAGCGATTCATGCCCTCGTCTTTGATGCGCACGATCGGATCGTTTGGATCAGGTATGGGCGTTGCTGAAGGTGCCGGCTGTTGGGCCAGGGTAGTGGCAGGGGCAAGCAGAAAAATGACTAGCAGTCCGACGGCCGCAGTACGTCGTAACATCATGATCGTATCTCCTGGTTAATTTATTAGAATTCTCCGTTTTGGAAAGCGGACTGGTCCGCCCGACAATTGGATGGCATTCAACGCACGGCGCACCAGTGCGCGACCTAAACGGACAGTTGTAGCGTGCGATTACCTTGCAGCGGGGCGCTTTTCCGCTGCTCCCGTCTTGGGTACAGTCGCCAGCTCGTTCGTGGTATAGCCGCAGCCTTCCTTGGCGCAGTAACGGAAAGTACCCAGCTTCTTGGTCGTCTTTTCCAGAAGGAAAGGCGCGGCACATTTCGGGCAGGCTTCGATGACGGGCTTGTCCCAGTACACCACATCGCAGTCGGGATACTGAGAACAACTATAAAAGATTTTCCCGCGTCTGGATTTTTTCACGACCAGCTCGCCGACGCAGCCGGGCCGTGGACAGGAAACGCCGGTCGTCTCCTGCTTGATGTATTTACACTTTGGATAGTTTGAGCAGGAAATGAATTCGCCGAAACGGCCAAAGCGTTTGACTAATTGCGCGTCATCGACCGGGCACTTTTCATCCAGCGGGACCGGTGCCGGAGCGACGACACCCGACTTGGAAATCTTGCGAATGTTGCGGCATTCAGGATAGCCCGTGCAGCCCAGAAACGGGCCAAAACGACCGCGCTTCAGTTGCATGGGTTTGCCGCACAACTCACAAGCCTCGGGTTCCGCGGCTTCTTCGGTGTCACCCCCCGCGCCGTCGCCGTTGGCCGCTGTCTTTGCGGCGGCATCGCGAGTGGCATCACACTGCAAACATTTGAGGTACTGACCAAAACGTCCCGCCATCTGCACCATGCCCGGGGCGCCGCATTTGAGACAAACTTCTTCCGTCGGTATCTGTCTTCCTTTTCGCTCTTTGGTGTACGTTTTGAAAAGCTCGAGGTCGAGCGAGAACTTGTCGTAGAACTCGTGGAGCGCATCGGTCCACTTCAGCTTCCCTTCCTCTATCTCATCCAATTCCTCTTCCATGCGCGCCGTGTAGGTTTCGTTGAAGAGATCGCCAAAGCCGCCTTCGACAAGAACATCATTAACCGTCATGCCGAGCGCCGTTGGATGAAAGCGGCTCTCGAGCTTTTCCACATATTCGCGATCCTGAATCGTCGTCATGATCGCCGCGTATGTCGATGGCCGGCCAATGCCCTTCTCTTCGAGCGCCTTAACCAGTGTGGCTTCAGTAAAACGCGGCGGCGGCTCAGTAAAATGTTGTTCGGGCGCGATCTTTTTGAGGTCAAGTGTCTCGCCTTTGGTCACGCGCGGCAGTGAGCGTTCGGCTTCGTCTTCCTCCTCGGCCTTTTCGTCGCGACCTTCCTGATAGAGTTTCAGGAACCCATCAAACTTCTGTACCGAACCGGTAGCGCGGAAGATGAATCGTCCCGCGGCAATATCGATCGTGGTTTGATCAAAGAGCGCAGGTGTCATCTGCGAAGCAACGAAACGCTGCCAGATCAACCGGTAAAGTCTCAATTCGTCCTTACCCAGGTATTGGGCCAGCGAATCGGGCGTGCGCGCGACGTCGGTAGGGCGAATAGCCTCGTGGGCATCCTGCGCATCTTTCTTGGAACGATAATGGATCGCCTTTTCCGGAAGGTAAGGTGGACCGTACTGGGCACTGATGAAGTCGCGCGCCTCGGCCAGGGCTGTATCCGAAACCCGCGTCGAGTCAGTACGCATGTAAGTAATCAACCCCACGGAACCCTCCGCGCCCAGCTCCACGCCTTCGTAAAGCTTCTGCGCGATCATCATCGTCCTTTTGACCGCAAAGCCGAGTTTGCGCGCTGCTTCCTGCTGTAGCTTTGAAGTGATAAAAGGCGGGACTGGATTGCGCTTGCGCTCTTTGGTGGCGACTTCGCTGACGACGAAGGTTTGCTTTTCAGCTTCGCTGACGATCTCGCCGGCAGTTGTTTCGTTGCCGATCAGGATCTCGGTCTTCTTCACTTCATCGTCAAAGCCGCCGGTCTTGACCGTCTGCTCGCCGACCTTGAAAAGACGAGCATCAAACGCAGGCGGCAGGCTGGCGGCAAGATTGGCGGTAACGGTCCAATATTCAGTCTTGATGAATGCCAGAATCTCGCGCTCGCGATCGACCACCATTCGCAGTGCTGCGGACTGCACGCGGCCGGCGCTCAGTCGTCCGCCTATGGCCTTGCACAGCAGTGGCGAGACCTTATAACCCACGAGGCGATCGAGCACGCGGCGGGCCTGCTGCGCGTCGACCATGTTGGTATCAATCTGCATGGGATGATCGAAAGCCGCATTCACCGCGCGCTTCGTGATTTCGTTGAACATCACTCGAAAGGTCGGTTTCGCGGGTCTCTTGGGAACGATCTCCTCGGCCAGGTGCTGGCAGATCGCTTCACCTTCACGGTCCGGGTCAGCGGCCAGATAGATAGCGTCGGCTTCTTTGGCCGCCTTCTTCAGTTCCGCTACGATTTTCTTATTATTTCGTTTCTTAAGGTCGGGAATAACTTCATAGGTCGGCTCGAAATCGTTATCGACGTCAACGCCGAGCGCCTTTGAAGGCAGATCTTTTATATGGCCTATCGAGGCCTTAACCAGATAGTCCTTTCCCAGATATTTATTGATTGTTTTTGCCTTTGCAGGCGATTCAACTATTACCAGATTCTTTGCCATAAGGTACCCAATGAATTACGACATTAACATCATCTGCGACGGCGAAGTCAAATAGAGGACACACGGGGACCGGTGCTTGAGGCTTGTCAGTACCACCTGCGTAGGCGGGTGGGTTCTTTCGTTTCCACCGACGCTGAAGCACCACTAAACAGAGAGTCTTAACAATTACCTAAGAGATCCGATTATGGACGTTACAACTTCCTGACAAAGCAGCGGCCCGGTAATTGGCGGATAAGCTCATTCATTTCCAGGGTCAGCAGCGCGGCGGTCAAATCCGAGATTGATAGCTTGGTCTTATCCAGCAGGGCGTCGATGTGGGCGGGATTGTCCGCGGATAAGAGCTTCAGCACCGTCCGTTCCGATCCCGAAAGATTTGCGGACACCAACAGCAACTGGTCCGCCAGCGCCTTGCCCTTTTTCTGCTCACCAAAGGGCGGCGGCAATAACCTGGCGGCGATCTGTGGCGGCAGCTCAGCCGCGATGTCCTGCCATTGCTGTACCAGCTTCGCACCCGCACCTTTGATCAGATAATTCGTGCCGAAAGAATTTCTTGAGGTGATGTTTCCGGGTACGGCCCAGACTTCACGATTCTGCTCGATGGCCAGCCGGGCGGTTATCAATGAGCCGGAATTTTCAGCCGCCTCGACTACCACCACACCCAGACTGAGACCGCTGATGATGCGATTGCGATAAGGAAAGTTTTCGGAAACGGGCGGCGTGCCCAGGGGAAACTGCGAGACCATTGCGCCGCCCTGCTCCAGAATTTCCTGGCCCAGTTTGCGATGGTCGCGTGGATAGCATTCATCGATGCCCGTGCCCAATACGGCGATCGTTCGGCCGCCGGCTTCCAACGCTCCACGGTGCGCCGCCGCGTCAATACCGCGCGCGAATCCGGAAACGATCGTGACGCCGCGCTGCGCCAGATCACGCGCCAGCATCAGCGCCGCGTTCTGACCATAGGTCGAGCAGCGCCGCGATCCGACCAGGGCCACACAGGGCTGGTCCAGACAGTTGCTCCAGGCGCCTTTTACGTAAAGGACGATCGGCGGATCGTAAATCTCGCGCAACAGCGATGGATAGACCCCATCATCAAGCACCAGAATGTCATCGCCGAGATCGCGAATTCTTTGCATCTCCAGTTCTGCCTTCTGGTGGAGATCGCGTGCGATGATGCTGTCGATCGCCTCGGGCAGGATGCGTAGTTGGTTTAGTTCGGCGCGCGTAGCCGCATACACAGCCTCAGCCGAACCAAACCGTTCGAGGAGTTTGGCAGCGGCGCGAGGTCCAATGCCGGTCGTCATGTTGAGTGCCACCCAGTCGCGCATACGATTTCAGAATTCAGATTTCAGAGTGCGGAATTTCAGAAAGCGTGATATCAACCTCAGCGTACTTTCAATCCTCGGGCTGTCTTAATAGATGAAACCGTGATTGAAAGAATCTCGTCTGCTTCCTCGAGCAAGTTCGTTACACGAGTACGCATCACGATCTCAGCATCGATTAACAACTCGATCCAGTACATCGTTTCGTCGGCTTCCTCTTCAACGATGCCCATTTTTGCAACAAAATCAGGTTTCGATTTTGCGCGGCAAGCAGCGCGGTAGTTGGCTCCGACGGAGGGACCTGAACGTAACATTTGATTCCGAATTACGTTGGCGGTTGGCGTATTAGGCAGACTCTCTGCCAACCGAATGATGCGAAGGGCAAAAGCGCGAGTCCTCGCTTTCATAACATCGGGATTCATAGATTCCTCCTCTGAATCTGCAATCAGCAGTCAGCAATCCACAATCCAGTTGGCGGAGGCGTGTAGGAATCGAACCTACCTGAGCCTGTTCTCACAGTCTCACTGACGGTTTTGAAGACCGCGCCGTTCACCAGAACAGATTCGCCTCCAAATTTTTGTCAGATCTCGCTCTCAGATCTGAATCCATGTTTGAGCTTTGGTGGGTGGATCCAAAACCCTACGCGCCCATGAACAAACCTGTCAAGGGGTTGCTCGATGTTATCATTCTTACGCGGTTCCAGAGTGGATGCGCGGAACTCCGATGGCTTTACGTTTTGACTGCCCCTTTGGAGCACCCGCAAAAATGGCTTTCTTCTCTTTCCCCGCCGGTTGACCTCCGCTTCTTAATCCCATTATCATGCTCGTTCGAACGTTCGTTCGAATAAAATTTATTGAGGTATTAATGATCAACTTTCAGACATCGCCGAAAGAATACAAGCACTGGAAGCTAAACGTTGAAGGCGCCGTGGCGCGACTTTCGATGGATGTCCAGGAAGACCAGACGCTCGCCGAAGGCTATAAGCTCAAGCTCAACTCCTATGACCTGGGCGTCGATATTGAACTCGCCGACGCCATTCAGCGCTTGCGCTTTGAACATCCCCAAGTGCGGGCGGTCGTGGTCTCCAGCCTCAAGCCCCGCATCTTCTGCGCCGGCGCTAATATCTATATGCTGGGCACGTCGTCCCACGCCTTCAAAGTCAACTTCTGTAAATTCACCAACGAGACGCGCTGTGCGATCGAAGACGACTCGCGGCATTCGGGCCGCCGCTATATCGCGGCGCTGAATGGGACCGCATCGGGCGGCGGCTACGAATTGGCAATCGCCTGTGACGAAATCTATCTGGTTGATGACGGCAACTCTGCCGTTTCCCTTCCCGAGGTGCCGCTGCTTGGTGTGTTGCCGGGCACCGGGGGATTGACGCGACTGGTAGACAAACGAAAAGTGCGACGCGATCGTGCGGATGTTTTCTCGACCCTCGCGGAAGGACTAAAAGGCAAACGCGCGAAAGAGTGGGGCCTGATCGATGATAGCTTTCCCACCTCAAAATTTGACGAATCGATCGCGCAGCGTGTCGCGGATGTAACGCAAGCTGTTAGCTTGCGTGATGACGGCAGCTCTCGAGTTCAAAGCCCATCTAACAGCGTCGGCATCAAACTAACTCCTCTCCAATTCGAATCAACCGTCGACACACGCGCCTATAAATACATCAGCGTGAAATTCAATCGCGAAAAACGCTACGCCGATCTAACCATGCTTGGTCCCGGATCTAATCTCCCCACTACAGCGAAAGAGATCCAGGAACTCGGCGACGCATACTGGCCGCTGCAAGCCTATCGCGAGCTGGACGACGCCCTCCTGCACATGCGTGTGAACGAGCCCGAGATTGGACTCGTTTGCCTGCGTACCGAAGGAGACATCGATAACGTCCTGGCCCTTGATAAGACGCTAACCGCCTTGCGCGATCACTGGCTCGTGCGCGAGATCGTACTGTACATGGCGCGCGTGCTGCGCCGACTTGACCTCACCGCAAAAAGTTTCTTTGCCCTGATCGAACCGGGAAGTTGCTTTGCCGGTAACTTGCTGGAGTTGGCACTCGCCGCGGATCGCAGTTACATGCTCAATAGTCCGGACCAGGCAGTAGCCATCGCGGCGAGTGAATTTAATGCCGGTGCGTTGCCGATGAGTAATGGCTTGACGCGTTTGCAGTCGCGCTTTCTGGGGACGCCTGAGCGGGTTGCCGCGCTGCTGGAAGACACTGGCCCATGGGACGCTGAAGCCGCGGAAGACGCCGGTCTGATTACTTTTGCTCCTGACGATTTGGATTGGGAAGACGAGATTCGCGTGGCGATAGAGGAAAGAACTTCCCTTTCGCCGGATGCGCTCACCGGCATGGAAGCTTCGCTGCGATTCGCGGGTCCGGAATCGATGGACACGAAAATCTTCGGCCGTTTGACCGCGTGGCAAAACTGGATCTTCCAACGCCCGAACGCCGTCGGCCCACAAGGCGCATTAACGAATTACGGAAAGCCGACACAATCGCAGTTTGATTTTAAGCGAACTTAGGATGTGATCGCGTTTAGAGGTCTAGTCCGAAGTGCCGGAGGCACGAAATGTTTATAGAAACTGATAATCAATCTCTCAATAAAGCTCCGTAGGGAGCGTTACACGGTGATGGCATGAATTTATACGAACGCATTCCTAACAACGTAAATCTTTCTGAAGACAAAAAACTCCAACGCGCGCTGGAAAGGTGGTTGCCCAACTATCTCGACTGGTGGCGCGAGATGGGTCCCGAAGGTTTTCAGGAAAAGGACGTCTATCTGCGCACGGCGATCAGTGTCGAGCCCGATGGTTGGGCCAATTTTGATTTTGTAAAAATGCCGGACTATCGCTGGGGTATTTTTCTGAAGCCGGCAGAGCCCGATGCGCGTGTCGGCTTTGGCGATAACTGCGGCCTACCCGCTTACCAGGAAGTGCCCGGCGAATTTCGCAACTCTCTACGCCGCATCATCGTGACGCAAGGCGACACCGAACCGGCTTCGGTGGAACAGCAAAGACTGCTGGGACAAACCTGTCCCTCGCTTTATGACCTGCGCAATTTGTTTCAGGTGAATGTCGAAGAGGGCCGTCACTTATGGGCCATGGTTTATTTGCTGCACGGCTATTTCGGCCGCGATGGTCGCGATGAAGCGGACGCATTGCTGGAGCGACGCAGCGGCAATCCCGACAAGCCGCGCATTCTCGAAGCATTCAATCAGCCCTGCGATGACTGGCTTAATTTTTTTGCGTTCACGATGTTCACCGATCGCGACGGCAAGTATCAGCTTTCCGCGTTGGCTGAATCCGGCTTCGAGCCGCTGGCGCGCACCTGCCAGTTCATGCTCACTGAAGAAGCGCACCACATGTTCGTCGGCGATACCGGCTTGTCGCGCGTGGTAAAGCGCACCGCGCAGTTGATGAAGCAGGGCGACGCGCGCGAGTTGGGCGGTATTCCGCTCGAGATAATTCAGAAGTACATCAACTTTTGGTTCAGCTACTCGTTGGATCTATTTGGCGGCGAGATCAGCTCGAACTCGGCGGATTTCTTCGCCGCCGGTTTAAAGGGACGTTATAAGGAGCAGGAGCAGTACACGGACCACACCGCGGCAAATGAGATTTTCACTTTGACTGTGGTTGATGGCGGCCAACTGAAGCAGCGTGAAGTGCCTTTGCGCAACGCGCTGAACGAAGTACTTCGCCTGGAGTACGTCAAAGACTGTGAGAAAGGCCTGGCGCGCTGGAACAAGGCCCTCGCCGACGAAGGTTTGAGTGATCGACTTTCACTGCCGCATACACGCTTTCATCGGCACGTGGGCGAATTTGCCGGACACAATTTCGATATTCACGGCAACCTGATCGGCAATGACGAGTTTGAGCAGCGCAAAGCTGAGTGGCTGCCGGCTATTGAAGATCGCGAGTACGTCCGCAGCTTGATGCATCCGGTAACTGAGCCGGGCAAGATCGCCAACTGGATCGCCCCGCCAATCTCCGGCGTCAAAGGTAAGCCGTTTGAGTTTGAGTACGTTCGGTTGTAAGGAAGGTTTTGGTCTTTGGTCTTTGGTCTTTGGATTTTGGATTTTGGGTTTAGGCTTTGGGTCTTTGGCTTCTGGTTCTAAGCTCCGGAGGAGCGGAATGTTTATAGCGGATGGCCCTTCTTCAGGTGACGCGCTCCGTAGGGGCGCAAGGTCGAGAACATCACGACCCTGCGGGGCTCATCAGAACCAAGAAATTCTGCGTTATCCATAAACACTTCGCTCCTCCGGAGCTTACGACGAGAGGAAAAAACCAAAGACCAAAAGTCCAAAGGCCCAAGACCAACTCTTTTATGCAAGATTTTACGCGTTACGATCAAAAGCTCGAATTTATCCTGCGTCATGCAGCGCGGATCTTTGCCGAGAAGAGTTATCACTCCACCACGATGCGCGATATTTCGCGCGCGACGGGCGTCAGCCTCGCGGGCCTTTATCATTACTGCAAATCCAAGGAAGAACTGCTGTTTCTAATTCAGGACAACTGTTTCGGGCGCGTGATCGACCGATTGGAAATGCGCTTGTCCGACATCAATGACCCGGTGCAAAAGCTGCGCGTCTTTATCGATAATCATCTGGCATTCTTCGCGGCCAATATGGCCGAGATGAAAGTCCTGTCGCACGAGGCCGAATCGCTCGCCGGCGATTTGCGTGTGCGAGTGTCCGGCAAAAAGGAAAAGTACACGCGCCGGGCGCGCAAGATTCTCAGCGAAGTGCGGCAGACGCGGCCCGCCGGAGAAAAGCAGATTGATTTGACTGTGGCAACTTATGCGTTGTTCGGTATGATGAATTGGATCTATAACTGGTACAACCCGAAAGGCAAGTTGGCAGTCTCGGAACTGGTCGACAATGTGACGCGGCTTTACTTGACCGGTTTTGTGGATGCAACGCAGGATAGAGCGCTTGATTTACCCAGGACCACGCCCGCTGAAAACCTCAGCGTCTGGCGCGAGCCGGGAGAGAACACCACCAACGTCTAAATGTTATTCGATCTTGGAAGAAGAAAATCTGCAAACATGTCCCAGAATATTTTGCGTCTGCTGGTTTCGACTCTCGTGCTCGGACTGCTGACCCTGCTTGCCTCTTGCACTCCACGGCCCGGCGTGCCGGCGACTCCCGGCAGCGGTCCAACTGCCAGTGCTCCGGCGCCGCGGTCTGCCGATGAGCTCGCGCTGCTCGATGCCGCGATCAAAGGTGATACTGCCGGCGTCAAAACGCTGCTCGACAAGGGAGTAACACCGAACACCAAAGACGGGGATGGCCGGACGCCTTTGACCGAGGCTGCATACCGTGGCCACACGGAAATCGTCAAACTGCTCATCGATCACGGTGGTGACTTGTGGGCCAGGAAGAAAGACGGCGAGACGCCGGTGACCATGGCGGCGGGTCACACAGATACCGTCGAGTTGATCAGGAAGAGCATGGATTTGATCGATGCGGCCCGAATCGGCAACGACAAGGCGGTTAAAGAGCTGTTGGATAAAGGGGCTTACGTAAACGCGAAAGACGCCGACGGGCGCACGCCTTTGACTGAAGCCGCCTGGAACAATCGTATAGACACGGTCAAGTTGTTGCTTGAAAAAGGCGCCGATCCCAATCTCAGGAAAAATGACGGCGCGACACCGCTGGGTATCGCTACGGGGCAGGGTAATAAAGAGATTGAAGAATTGTTGAAGAAGGCAGGTGGGAAGTAAGGCGTTTGGACTTTGGTCTTTGGTCTTTGGATTTTGAGGTCTTGTATTTTGAGGAGGGTCTGATGGAGTGATTTCCGACCTGAGATCTGAGACCTAAAACTTGAAACTTGAAACTTGAAACCTAAGACTTGAGATTTACGAGGCGCGGGGAAATCAGCATGGCAGCGGAACCCAAAACAGAAGAGCAAAGAACGCTCGTACAGTACAGCGTGAGTGAGGGCATCGCCCTGTTGACCCTCAACGACCCGCCCGCAAACACGTACACCCACGAAATGATGCAGGATCTGGATGCCTGCATCCTGAAGGCGCGCATGGACGAGAGTGTGCAAGTGATCGTGATCACGGGCAGCGGTGAAAAGTTTTTCTGCGCCGGTGCGAACATCAACATGCTCGGCAATGTCACGCCTGAATTCAAATACTATTTCTGCCTGCACGCCAACGAAACGTTGTCGCGCCTGGAGCAAACTCCCAAGCTAGTAATTGCGGCCATCAATGGTCATTGCGTAGGCGGCGGTCTTGAGGTCGCGATGGCCGCGGACATTCGCATCGCGCGACGTTTAGCGGGAAAGATCGGATTGCCTGAGGTGAACTTGGGCGTCCTTCCGGGAACGGGAGGAACGCAACGTCTGGTGCGTATCGTCGGGAAGTCTCGAGCAATCGAGCTAATGGCCACTGGCGAGTTGTTGGCATTTGAGATAGGCCGGGAACTCGGTCTTATCGATCATCTTTACGTCGCTGATACGAGTGCGTCTTTTATGGACCAGGTAATGACTTACGCGCGCCAATTCACTACGCCGCAGAAAGCCGCGCGCGCCGTCGGCCGCATCAAGCGCAGTGTACAATCCGGCGCTGAGATTCCGTTTGAATATGCTTTGGCGCTGGAGCGAGAACTGCAACAACAACTGTTTCAGTCAGAGGATGCGAAGGAAGGCATGGCCGCATATATTGAGAAGCGAAAACCGGAATTTAACGGAAGATAATTCTTGCTTGTTTGATTTCCGGGTTTTGATCTTTGTGCTTTGATCTTGGTTCTTTGGTTCTCTAGATAAAAAATGCCATACGACAATATCGACTTCACGGAAGAGTCCGGCATCGTAACGATCACGCTGAACCGGCCCGACAAGCTCAATGCTTTGGTGGGGCACATGCGGCGGGATCTCGCCGAAGCGCTCGAGCAGGCGGGCAGCGACCGGCTGGTGCGCGTGGTTGTAATTACCGGCGCCGGTCGCGCTTTCTGTGCCGGCGGCGATCTTGAACGTGCCGCTGAATTAATGGACCGCAACGACTCGGAGGAATTCGCGCGCCTGTTGGGCGCTGCTCGCCGTGTAGTCACTGCGATTCGTCAAATGACTAAACCGGTGGTCGCCTCGATCAATGGCTCGGCAGCGGGCGCCGGCTGCAATCTGGCGCTGGCCTGCGACCTGCGTATCGCCGGCAGCAGCGCCACTTTCACGCAATCGTTTGTAAAGATCGGCTTTCATCCGGACTGGGGTGGCACTTATTTCCTGCCGCGTCTGGTTACTGCCAACAAGGCTTGCGAGATGTTTTTTCTCGGCGATCCGGTCGACGCCGGGGAAGCTCATCGTCTCGGTCTCGTCAACTGGGTGGTGCCGGACAATGAACTCGAGGAAGCGACGCGCAAACTCGCCGAACGGCTGCGGGATGCCCCGCCGATTTCCATTGCGGCCGCCAAGCAGGCGGTCTATTTGAGCGGCGCCGAAGAACTCGAGAGCATGCTTCGTTATGAAGTGGAGGCACAGATGCGTTGCTTTGAATCAAGAGATGGTAAAGAAGGCGTGCGCGCTTTTCTCGAAAAGCGCGACCCGCGCTTCACCGGCCATTGATTGTAGGGGTATGAAACTACACGGCAAACTCGCATTCATCACCGGCGGCGGGCGCGGCATCGGCAGCGCGATCGCGTTTGCCTTTGCGCGCGAAGGCGCCGACGTCGCGGTTGCGGCTCGGACAGAAGAACAAGTTCGTACAGTCGCCATAGCGATTCATAACGAGTGCGGCGTTCAGGCAATTCCCGTTGTTTGCGATGTTGCCCAACCTGATAGTGTCAGCGCGGCCTTCGCCCGGGTCGTCACGGAAGCAGGCCGCGGTCCGGACATCCTGGTAAACAACGCAGGCATCGCCATCAGCGCCGCGTTTCTGAAGACCGACGATGAACTGTGGCAGCGGCACCTGTCGACGAATCTTTCAAGCACGTTTTATTGTTCGCGCGCGGCGTTACCGGCAATGTTGGAACGCGGCTGGGGTCGCGTGATTAATGTCGCGTCGATCGCCGGCAAGACGGGCGGGCCGTACATCGCAGCCTACTCGGCTTCGAAACACGGCGTGCTGGGTTTGACCAGATCCCTGGCCCTGGAAGTAGCCACCAAAGGAGTAACTGTGAATGCGATTTGCCCAGGATATGTAGATACGGAAATGACGGCGCGTGGCGTTGAGAATATCACTGCCCGGACCGGGAAGTCGGCGGATGAGTCACTGGAAATATTAAAACGCCTGAGTCCGCAGCGGCGCCTCGTGACCTCGGAGGAAGTTGCGGCCGTGGCTTTGCTGCTGGCGTCTGAAGAAGGGCGAGGGATCACGGGGCAGGCGATCAATGTCGATGGCGGGACGGTGATGTATTGATTGGGGCTTTGGGCTTTGGGCTTTGGTCTTTGTTCCTTTGTCCTTGAGTTGTTAGTTCTTGTCCTGGCTCCGGAGGAGCGGAATGTTTATGGGGTTGGAGTTCCCGAACTTTTCTGCGCTCCGTGGGAGCGCAACGTCAGAACATTCCGCCCCTACGGGGCTTACCATTGAACCGATCCGGTTGGCTATAAACATTCGGCTCCTCTGGAGCTAAAGATAAACAAGAATTAAGAACAAGATCCTGCTTGATCATGCCTCTCACTTTTATCAATCCTGAATCCCTCGGCGCGCCGCGCGGCTATTCGAATGGGGTGTTGTCAGAGACTGGCGGCAGACTTCTCTTTGTAGCCGGTCAGATTGCCTGGAATGAATCTCAGCGGATCACCAGCGCTGAATTCGTCGCACAGTTCGACCAAGCCCTGACGAATGTAATAGCTGTGGTCACAGCAGCCGGCGGCCAGCCCGATCAAATCGCGCGGCTCGTCATTTACGTGACGGACAAGAGTGAGTATCTCGCCCATACACGCGAGATCGGCGAACGATACCGCGCGCACATGGGCCGGCACTATCCCGCGATGGTGCTGGTGGAAGTAAAAAGCTTGCTGGATGATCAGGCGCAAGTAGAAATCGAGGCCATCGCGCTTCTTTGACTTTTCCGACGCGATTTCCAAATGGTGTTGTGTTTTTCAACTAACCCCCGAGGAGTTCACCTCTCTGCTGTTGCAAAATGCAACAGCAAAGAATGTGGAGACAATTCTCAAACTGTCACCGGTAAATGCGGACCTGTGTGTCCGCTCCGCGTGATGACAAAACTGGTCCACTGGAAACCTTGAATTTCGGTAACCGAGGGCGGACACGTAGGTCCGCCCCTACAAATCAGGATGGGTCATCAAGTGAGCCCGCTTTCAACGACAACTTTCCTTTATGAACAGCGTGACCAGGTGGCGACGATTACGCTCAATCGTCCCGAACGGCTCAACGCGCTCACTTTTGAAATCTATCGCGAGCTGACCGACACCTTTTACGCCTTGCGTGATGAAAAGGACGTGCGCGCTGTGGTAATCACCGGCGCCGGACGCGCGTTTTGTTCCGGCGGCGACGTCAATGACATTATCGCCCAACTATTCAAGCGCGACATGGAAGGCCTGCTGGAATTCACCCGCATGACTTGCGATCTGATCCGCGCCATACGGGCGTTGCCCAAGCCCGTTATCGCCAGCCTGAACGGTACGGTAGCCGGGGCCGGCGCCTGTATCGCCCTCGCTTCCGACATTCGCATTGCCAGCGACGACGCAAAAATCGCTTTCCTGTTTGTGAAGGTGGGCCTGTCGGGCGCCGACATGGGCGCCGCCTATTTGTTGCCGCGCGTTATCGGCCTGGCCAAAGCGACGGAGTTGCTTTACACAGGAGACTTTGTATCCGCGCAAGAGGCCAAGGCCCTCGGTTTGTACAATCAGGTGGTCAGTAAGGAAGAGCTGGCGCAGGTCACGAGCGAGTTCGCGGAGCGGTTGGCCGGCGGGCCGTCTTTTGCCCTGGCCAAGACAAAAGAGATGTTGAATCGTGAGTTGGATATGGATCTGGACACAGCCCTGGAGTGCGAAGCGCAGGCGCAGGCAATCTGCTCGCAACATCCAGACTTTCGCGAGGCCTACACGGCGTTTGTCGAAAAGCGAAAGCCCAACTTCAAATGATTTGAAACTCCAAAAACATGGACCAATTCATAGAACAGACTCCATTCTTCACGCCGGGACATCGCAGTCTGGCGACGAGCCTGGGCGGCTTTGTTGATCGTGAGATTGAACCGCGTTCCATCGAAGAGCGTGATGCAGACGAGCGCACGCGCGAGTACGTAACGCTGCTTGCCAGTGCGGGCGTGCTTCGCTATGCGGTGGCGACACCGGATAAGCCCCTCGATGTGCGAGCGCTTTGTTTGATACGCGAAGCTCTCGCTTACTCCTCTTCGCTGGCCGATAGTGCTTTCGTCATGCAGGGGTTGGGCACCTATGCCATCGCGCAGGCCGCGCCTGATCACGTGCGCGATTTCTGGCTGGGCCGAGCTACCGACGGAAAAGCCATCGCGGCTTTTGCCCTGACTGAACCGGAAGCAGGGTCGGACGTGGCGGCAATCCAAACCACGGCACAGCGCGACGGGGATGCTTACGTCATTAACGGCAATAAGCGCTTTATCTCGAATGCGGGCATCGCGGATTTTTACACGGTCTTTGCGCGCACCAATACACGCGCCGATGGGCGGCCTGAACTATCCGCGTTCGTTGTCAGCGCAAAAATTCCAGGGCTTAGTATCGTCGAGCGCACGGCGCTGATGGCGCCACATCCAATCGGCGAAATCAAATTTGCCGGTTGCCGCGTGCCGGCCGAAGATATGGTCGGCGCCGAGGGCGATGGCTTTCGGCTCGCGATGCAAACCATGGATGTGTTTCGCGCGAGTGTGGGCGCCGCGGCCTGTGGCATGGCCCGGCGCGCACTTGATGAAGCATTGCGCTATGCCGGCGCGCGCAAACAATTCGGCAAACTCCTCGCTGAGCACCAACTGGTGCAGGAAAAACTCGCGGACATGGTTACCGATCTGGATGCCGCGCGGCTGCTGGTTTACCGCGCTGCCTACTTGAAAGATAGCGGAGCCGAGCGTGTGACGCGCGAAGCGAGCGAAGCCAAACTCTTTGCCACCGAAGCCGCGGGCCGCATCATCGATCAGGCAATGCAGATTCACGGCGCCACTGGCCTCTTACGCGGCAGCGTCGTCGAGCGCCTGTACCGCGACGTGCGCGCGTTGCGCATTTACGAAGGCACATCAGAGATTCAGAAGCTGGTGATCGCCGGGCAGTTATTGAAGGATTAGCTCGTTATGAAACCTCTTTCGCCTGACACAACGCCTGAGGCGCAGCAAATGCATTACAAGTTGATGCGTCAGTTACCGACCTCAAAGCGATTGGCTTTGGCCTTTGAACTAACTCAGGCAACACGCGATTTGATCTTGGCGGACCTGCATCACCGTTTTCCGCAAGCCATTGATCAGGAAATTCGTCGCCGGTTTATTGCGCGAGTGCTCTCTCGTGATGATGTAATCAACGCGTTTGGCTTTGATCCCATTAAAGAAGGCTACTAGGCACGTCTAATGGACAATCCAGTATCAGTTTTGTCGGAGGTGGTCAGGATACTGGAAGAACATGGCGTGATTTACGTGCTCGTGGGATCGATGGCCAGCTCGATGCACGGCATGTATCGCGCGACCGCCGACATCGACTTCCTGGCAGATATTAAACAGGAGCAGGTTGTGCCACTCCTCAATGCGCTGCAGGACCGTTTCTATGTCGACGAACAGGCGCTTAGGCAAGCCGTCACACAACACCGATCTTTCAACGCCATCCACTTCGATTCAGTCTTTAAGATCGACATCTTCATACCCAAGTCAGACGACTTTTCCAGAAAGCAGCTTGAACGGCGAGAGCTAAGAAAGATTGCTCCCAACCTCGACCAGGAAGTGTACGTAGCGACCGCGGAAGATACGATACTTGCGAAACTCCGCTGGTATCGCGCCGGTGGAGAAGTGGCGACGAATCAATGGACGGATGTCCTTGGGGTACTGGGTGCAAGCAGTAAGAATTTGGATTGGGAATATTTACAAAAATGGGCTGACAAGTTGGCCGTGCGGGACCTTCTTGAGAAGGCCCTCACCGATGTAAGTTGATTAGCAAAAACGAATGAAGATCAACATCATCGGCGGCGGGCCGGCGGGATTGTACTTTGCGATCCTCATGAAGAAGGCCGACCCGGCGCACGAGATCACTGTCTACGAACGCAATGGGCCAGACGATACGTTTGGCTGGGGCGTAGTGTTTTCGGGAAAGACGCTGGCGCACTTGAGAGCGGCGGACGAGATTTCGCACGAGCGCATCACCGCTGCCTTCGCCGCCTGGGACAACGTTGACGTGGTCCATCGAGATCAGAAGATCACTGTGCGGGGCAATAGCTTCTCAGGCATCGGCCGCTTGCAGCTTCTCAAAATCCTGCAGGAGCGCAGTGCTGAGCTGGGCGTACAGCTAAAATTCAAGACTGAAATTTCTGACGTCGAACGACTCGCTTCGGAAAGCGATCTCCTGCTGGGCGCCGATGGTGTCAACAGCACCGTCAGAGAAAAATACAAAAACCATTTTCAACCCACGTTGGAAGCGCGTCCCAACCAATACATCTGGTACGGTACGAATCAACTCTTTCACGGGCTGACGCTCACTTTTCGCGAGCATCTCGGTGGAGTATTCGCGGCGCACTCTTACAAATTCAACCAAGCCACCAGCACCTTCATTATCGAGTGCGACCAGCAAACTTGGATCGACAGCGGCTTTGCAATCATGTCTGAGGCGGAAACGCGCGACCTTCTCGAAGAAGTTTTTGCCAATGATCTGAAGGGCCAGCCGCTGCTTTCAAATAATTCGAAATGGATTAATTTTTTGAACGTCAAGAATGCTCACTGGAGCCATGGCAACGTGATACTGCTCGGGGATGCGCTGCACACAGCTCATTTTTCAATCGGCTCAGGCACCAAACTCGCGCTGGAGGATGCCATCGCCTTGAAGCAATGTTTCGATTACCGCACGGACGTGCGCGCGGCGCTGGCGGAGTTTGAAAGATTCAGAAAGCCGGTTATCGAAGAGTATCAGGCGGCGGCCCTGGAAAGTTGCGTCTGGTTTGAGAATGCGCGGCAGTTCATGCACCTCAATCCCCTGGAACTTGCATACGCGATCATGACCAGAAGCGGGCGGGTCGATGACGAGAGTTTGCGGCGACGAGATCCACTGTTCATGGCAGCGTATGAAGCGTCTCGGCGGATGTAGGGGCGGACCTGTGTGTCCGCCCTGATCGTGGTCCAACACACTCTACCAGCATAGCTAACGCGCGCGGACACACAGGTCCGCCCCTACGCTTTCTATCTTTTCCACTCAGGCGGCAACAGCCTGCGCCGGCCTTCATCGACCAACGCGATACCGGGTTCGTCCAGCGCAACTCGGTCCCATAATTTGCAGGTCACCGGTCGATGCGCCTGGTCCAACGCCTCGCAGTAATTAGTGTAGGTGCAGCGGCGAATTTCATCGCCGCGGCCCCGCCTCACTTTCAAAAACCAATCCGGGTCGGCCAGAGCCTGGCGCGCAAAGCCGGCGATATCAGCGTGACCGGCTCGCAAAATCGCCTCCGCCTGTGCAAATGTGGTCAGACCGCCGGCGCCAACGATTGGCGTCATGTAACCGGCCTCGTTTACTGCCCTTTTGATCGCCGCGACCAGCGGGACACTGCGTCCGAATGGTCCAACCTCGTCCGACAAAGTAGTAGGCATGCATTCGTAACCACTCTGCCCAGTATAGGGATAGACGGCCTGGCCCACCTTTGGCTGTTGCGCGTCTTCGAACTTGCCGCCCTTGGAGATGGAAAGAAAGTCAAAGCCCGCGCGCGCAAACTCAACTCCGAAATAGGCTGCGTCTTCTATACGATTGCCGCCGGCGATCACCTCATCGCCGAGGAAGCGCACGCCGACCACGTAATCGTTACCCACTCGTTCACGCACATGTGCATAAACTTCCAGGGGCAGCCGGACACGATTTTCGCGCAGTCCGCCGTAACCATCTGCGCGGATGTTCAGCGCGCTCAGGAATGAGGCCATGGTATACGCATGGGCGTAGTGGAGTTCGACACCGTCAAAGCCTGCTTCGCGAGCGCGGCACGCAGCGGCGGAAAAGATTTCGGGAAGGACCTTTGGCAAATCGCGAATGTGATCGTGGTCTGTATCCGTGACCCGCTCGCGATAACCAAAGCGGAGCGATTCGAGTTCTCGTTCACTCAACACCACTGCCAGAGTTTCCGGTGATGCGCCTTTGAGAAAAGCACGAATTTCGGTCTCGTCGACGTAAAGCCAGTGCGGATCATTCGTCAGCTCTGCCAGCGCTTCGCGGTGCTGCACATTTATCTGCAAAAATCTGTCAAAGAATTTTTCCGGCTCCGGACGGCGCCTTACGGAAAGAAAGTCGATGATTTGGATGAGCAGGCGCGTGTGGCCGCCGCTTGCTTCGCGCACCGCCTGTACCAGTTTTTTCAGGCCGGGAAGAAAACGATCATGGCCAATGCGCAGTAAGGGACCGCTGGGAACGTCGCGGACGCCGGTGGCTTCGACCACTATTGCGCCGGGCTGTCCTTCCGCAAATCGTCGATACCATTCGATATTCGCTTCGGTCACAAAACCGTCTTCGGTCGCCCGCCAGGGGACCATAGCCGGCACCCAGGTGCGACTTTCGAGCGTCAGCGGTCCAATAATGACTGGCTGAAACAGGAGTGAACTCGCCGCTTGATCGGCAGTAGGCCAAACGGCCTCAGGAATGGAATGTTTGATCGGGTTCTTGAATTTCCACATGACGTGATGGCTTAACCAGTACTCGAAAAAGTCATCGGGGGCAAGCCAGTCCCGCTCCTCAATACCCCTACCGTTTAGAAAGGGGACTTGTCCGCCGGGCGTGCGGGGCACAAGTGCCCTTTCTAAACGGGCCGGTATTTAGGTGCGACTGCCGTAAGTCCCTCGCTCTATGATAAATTGACTTCAGGTTCTCAGAGTCAAATCGGAGTTCAGAAATAGTGACTGACGACAATCTTCTCGAGTGGCGCAATGAGTTTCCGATCCTGGATCAGACTGTCTATCTGATCTCGCACAGCCTGGGCGCAATGCCGCGGAAGACTTACGAGCGCCTTAACGATTATGCCGACACCTGGGCCACGCGCGGAGTGCGCGCCTGGGCCGAAGGCTGGTGGGACATGCCGATCAGCGTAGGCGATGAAGTGGCCCGCATTATCGGCGCCGAACCGCGCTCTGTGGTCATGCATCAGAACGTATCCATTTGCCAGTCGCTGATTCTCTCGTGCTTTGAGCCAACGCCTAAGCGAAACAAGATCGTCTATTCCGAGCTGAACTTTCCGTCCGTGATGTATGTCTATGAAGCGCACGCGCGGGACGGCAGAATCCGAATCGAAAAGGTCAAGTCCGACGACGGCATCACCATTCCCCTCGAACG
The DNA here is from genome assembly GCA_025463135.1 of Acidobacteriota bacterium. Lineage (GTDB taxonomy): Bacteria > Acidobacteriota > Blastocatellia > Pyrinomonadales > Pyrinomonadaceae > JAOAPY01. Next base: position 25,780 of record JAOAPY010000056.1, on the reverse strand, counting down.
CATGCTCGCGGCGATCGATGAAGAGACACTGCTGGTCCCGTTCTCGCATGTATTGTTCAAGAGCGCATTCCTGCAAGACGCGAAAGCGATCACCGACCGCGCGCACGAAGTGGGAGCGACCGTGGTGCTTGATACCTATCAATCAGCGGGCACCGTCCCTTTCAGTGTGAAAGACCTTGACGTGGACTTTGCGACCGGAGGTTCGGTCAAATGGCTGTGCGGCGGACCGGGCGCCGGTTACCTTTACGTGCGGCCGGATTTACAACAGAAGCTGGAGCCAAAGACCACTGGTTGGATGGCCCATGAAGCGCCGTTCGCGTTCGATACCGATCTGCGTTACGCGCCTAACATCGCGCGTTTCCTGCACGGCTCGCCTGCGATTCCTGCTTTGTACGCGGCGCAATCGGGCTATGAAATCATCAACCAGATCGGGGTCGAAGCGATTCGTCAAAAGAACATGAGACAAACTTCGCGGCTGATAGAGCTCGCTGAAGAAGCAGGCTTCGAGGTTACCAGTCCCAAAGATCCTGCGCGCCGCGGCGGCACGATTACGGTTGGGCATGAGCAGGCCGGAGCCATCACGAAAGAGTTGATCCGTCGCGAGTTCATTGTCGATTACCGTCCAGGGGCAGGGCTGCGCATCTCGCCGCACTTCTATACCAAAAATGAAGAGCTGGAATTAGTGATCGCTGAGATGAAAAAGATTCGTGATGAACAGAGTTTCCCTGCGACTGAAAAAGTCGGCGCGGCGTTTTGAGATTGTCGAATGCGCCCAGCCATCCCATGATAGGATTGCCGCGAGGTGAAACAATATGACATTTACCGTCGAATTTGAGCGTGAGGACGATGGCCGATGGCTCGCCGAGGTGCTGGAACTTCCAGGCGTGCTTGCGTATGGTCAGACCTCCGATGAGGCAATTGCGAAGGCCCAAGCCCTGGCTCTGCGTGTGCTGGCAGATCGCCTTGAACGAGCCGAAAGCACTCCCGAGTTCGTAACAATTTCCTTTGCTGCCGCATGAGCCAGTGGTCCTCAGCCAAGGCCAGGCGCGTTATCGCCGCTCTCCTCCGCATCGGGTGGAGTATTAAGCGCGAATCGAGTTCCCATAGAATCCTCTCCCGTCCAGGTTGGCCGGATGTAGTCTTTGCTTTTCATGATAGAGATGAAGTGGGCCCAAAAATGCTGGCGCGAATTGCCAAACACACTGGCCTTGAGCCGAAAGACTTATGACCCACTCCTCCCTTCAAATGGTATGAATCAGTATCGAGTGTAAACAGAACGATTAACCCATTCTTATGCCTAACGAGTACGGCCGGAAATCAGTCCTTTCTTACAACAAATACCTTCGCGTCCAGGATTTGATCGGCCTGCAGGATTGTCGTTCTGATCCTGTACATCACGATGAGCTGCTGTTCATTACGATCCACCAGGCTTATGAGCTTTGGTTCAAAGTGATCCTGCAGGAAATCGATGCGACGATCGCATTCATGGATCAGGACCGGGCGGCTGCGGCAGAACGTGCGGTGCGTCGCATAGTCGAAATAGAGAAACTTCTCGTCAATCAAATTCACATTCTCGAGACGATGTCGCCGATCAGCTTTCTTGAATTTCGGGACCAGCTAAATCCCGCCAGCGGCTTTCAGTCAATGCAGTTTCGCGAGATTGAATTTGCCTCCGGTCTGAAGGATGACAACATCCTGCGCGCGTTTGCCGAAGATGCCTTCGCGAATGAGCGTCTGGCGGCGCGCTTGGCAGAACCTACGTTGGCCGACGCCTTTTACAACTTGCTGCAACGTCAGGGTCTCGATGCCCCCCTGGATGAAGTTGGGATTGATGAAGCCGAACGTAAAAAGCGTTATGGCAAACGGACGCGCGCGGTGCTCGAACTGCTGACTCACTTTGAAGGGCGATACGAAGAATTCAAACTTCAGGAAGCGCTTTTGGAGCATGACGAATACTTCTCGTTGTGGCGCTCGCATCATATAAAAATGGTCGAGCGCATGGTGGGAGCGAAACGCGGCACGGGTGGCTCTGAAGGAATCGGATATCTGCGCACCACGCTGGACAAGAAATTCTTCCCGGAACTTTGGGAAGCGCGCACGTATCTCGATCTCAATCACGGTGAAGGCGGCTGTCCGTTTGCCGGTAATTCAACTTAGTGTTCAGAGGAATAGACTTTGATTACAGGTGTTTAGAGCACCGATTTCAGTTGGGTTTTTGGTTTGGTGAGAAAATTTCGACTGAAGTCCACACCGCGTTCGACACCCTTTGGCAGGAGACCGATGCAATACGATCGACGAAACTCTCAACGAGTTGAAGTGACTCTCTCGACCACCTGGGAGGGTGTGCTTGAACGCAATGAGGCAACGATTACCAGCCTGAGTCTGAACGGATGCTTTGTGCTCAGCGGGGGCCGCGTGCAACCGAAGGAGCTGCTCAGACTCGAGATTCAACTGCCGGAAGGCGGGCCCGTAAAAGTCTGGGCCGAGGTCGTTGATCAGGATTACGAGATTGGCTTTGCCGCGCGTTTTACCTCGCCGAGCGAAGATGAAGATCAGCAGCGGCTGCTGCAGTTCATCTCGGAAGCGCTCGGGGCTATTTAATGTGGAGCTAACGACCGCAGTATGAGCTCGTGTAGGCTATGAGATTGACGATGAAGCCCGTGAAGTAGTGATTGTTACCGTCGGCCCATCGACGTGAGTTCTATGATTGAGTGCCAAGGCAGCGGTTTCACACCGTCCCTGGAAGTTTGGTCCTACGACTTCAAACTAAAAATCCGGGGCACTGACTTCAAAAAATGATCAACTTCCCCGAACGCTTCAACATGGCCGACTACTTCCTCTACCACAATCTGGAGGAAGGTCGAGAAAATAAGACCTGCCTTTATTTCGAGGACCGGTCGTGGACCTATGGCGAGGTCGCGCGTCTTTCAAACCGGACCGGCAATGCCCTGCGCGATTTAGGCCTTGATATCGAAAATCGCGTGCTCATGGTCCTGCCTGATTGCCCGGAATTTGTCTGGACGTGGTTCGGCGCCGCGCGTATCGGGGCCGTGATTACTATGGTCAACCCGCTCTTGCCGGCGGATGATTATCGTTACTATCTTGATTACACCCGCGCCCGCGTGGCGGTCGTACACGAATCCCTTCTGAAAACATTTGCCGAAGCCGCCGCGGACTCTGACTATCTGCGCGGCGTCCTCGTCGTACGCAACCAAGGAACAGTCGACGAAGAACGCATCGATCCACAACAAAGTCGCGTTGAGTTCCTCTCCTTTGATGAATGCGTCTCGGCGCAAACGAGTATTTGCCTGGCCGCCGACACATCGCGCGATGACATCGCAATCTGGCTTTTCACTTCCGGTTCAACCGGCCATCCCAAAGGCGCGGTCCACCTACAGCATGATCTGCCGTTCAACACAGAGGTCTATGCAAAAGGAACGCTTGGCGTCTCTGAACACGATCTGACGGTTTCGGTGCCGAAGCTATTCTTTGGCTACGCCACCGGAACCAACCTGCTCTTTCCTTTCGCCGTGGGCGGCGCAACGGCCTTGTTTGCAGAACGATCGACGCCCGAGAAACTCTTTTCAGTGATCGAGCATTACCGCCCAACCATTCTCACCACCGTACCGACCATGATTAACTCGATGTTGAATCTCGAGGGTGGCTCAGCTCGTGACCTTTCGAGTTTGCGCTTCTGTTATTCCGCCGGCGAGGCGTTGCCCCCCGAACTGTACAGCCGTTGGAAAGAATCTTTTGGCGTGGAGATTTACGACGGCATCGGCTCGGCCGAGATGTTTCACATCTACATTTCAAACCGCCCTGGAGATGTAAGGCTCGGCAGCCTCGGTCGCATCGTCGCAGGGTATGAAGCGAGTATTGTCAACGCCGGCGGCCAACAAGTGCCCACCGGCGACATGGGGACGCTTAAGATCAAGGGCGACTCGGCCGCGCTTTGCTACTGGAACGCCCACGAAAAATCAAAAGAAACCTTTGCCGGCGACTGGTGCACCACCGGCGACCAGTTCCATGTCGACGATGAGGGCTACTACTGGTACCACGGTCGCACGGACGACATGCTGAAAGTTTCGGGCGTATTCGTCGCTCCCGCGGAAATTGAAAACTGCCTGCTGCAACACGACGCCGTGCTTGAATGCGCCGTAATCGGGCACGAAGAAGGCGACGGACTGATCAAGCCAAAGGCGTTCTTAGTCCTGCGGCCCGGCTACAATGCTACTGATGAAGTGGCCGCCCAAATCAAAGAATTCGTCAAGTCACACCTCGCGCTCTACAAATATCCGCGCTGGATTGAATTCATCGAGTCGCTGCCGAAGAATGACCGCGGCAAAGTTGATAAGAAGAGCCTGAAGGAGCGCTAACCGGCTTAGCCATCACACGATTTTTCCCCTCGCTTCGCTGCCGGATAATTTTGTGTAGCAGGTGTCTACATATGGATATGTGTCTACATATGGATACCTTTCTGTAGCCTCTCGTTCGCAACTCATCGCTATCGCGATCAGCTTCTTCCTTTTTTCCTCGCTCTATGGAGAGGAATAGCTATTGCACTCAAACAGCCAAACGCCCGGTCCTGACGTTTTGTCCTTACGAACCCTGGGTTCTTTCATTGTTGCGTTGAGCGATCCTGACCGTCGCATTAGGACAGCCTTACAAACGTGTCCACAGCGTCCTCGCTCAACCTGAACCATCGAACATTGAATTCAGATCGCTCTGAAAGGAGAGCAGAATGATGAGAGGTTTTGTCCTGTCAATCTGTTTAGCAGGAACTTTGTATCTCGCCGGATGCTGCAACCCCGAGCCGTTGAAGTCTCTATCTGTGACACTGCGTCCGCAAGAGACAAGCATGTGGTGCTGGGCTGCAAGCGGTGAAATGTGCATGGACTTTCTCGGCACAGACGTGCAGCAGTGCGACGAAGCCAACAAGCGATTCGGCAGAAGTGATTGCTGTCACAGCCCGGTGCCGAATGCTTGCATTAACGGCGGCTGGCCGGAGTTCGACAAGTATAACTTCAGTTTAGCTCGGACCTCCGACACGCCTCTGACCTGGGCCCAGTTGACTGAGCAGATCTATTGCAAAAACAAGCCCATTGCTTATTCATGGCATTGGTCCGGTGGCGGCGGTCACATGATGGTCGCCAGAGGTTACGCCACCATCGATGGCACTAACTACGTCTATATCAACGACCCGTGGGCACCTAACGTCGGCGATCAGCGCATCATCACTTATACCGCTTACGTTAGTGGATCCGGTTACACACATTGGGATGACTTCTACGACATTACAAAGAAGTAGTCGTGGGCAGCATTCTCAGCTTGTGTCTCGTTCGCCTCGGCGGATTTCCGGAACAGACGTTAGTTTGTGTAAGTGGTCCTGGTTACACACCTGGGATAACTTCTATGACATCACCAAGCAATCGAGGTTCACGGGCCGGACGCTCGTGCCACTTTTGGAAAGGAGATTCTAATGCGCCGTTCGTTTGCAGGATTGATCACGCTGTCTGTAATCTTACTCTTCATCCTGGTGCAGGCATGCAATCGGGATCAGGGGTCTACCTCAAAGTCTAATCAAGGGCAGGCAGAGCCAACGTTTACAGACGCCCAATCAGCCGCCAACCAGTCGCTTGCGACCTTCCGCAAACTGGTCAACGCCCAGAATTACAAGGAACTGGGCTTTGAGTCTCCGGAGGAAGTCGCCAACGCTGCGTTAGGTGCGCCCCTACGCACCTCGATGGTCAAGCTCGAGCAGTTGAAAGCCTACAAGGCCGGCGACGATGCCAATCGGCTGCTGAGTGAGATCGATCAGGTCTACTATCCCGTTATCGTGCAGAACCAGGTGCGCTCCGCGATCAGCGTGGAACAGTCAAATGGGAAATGGAGAGCCACGGGCTTTGGACCGGCTAACTTTGCAAAGCAGATCGATCGCGCCAGGAAAGCTGGAAACGCAGCTCCGGATGCGCAGCAAATCCTTGTTCACGTGGCGCCATTCAACCTCTACTTCGTGGGCCGTCGTGTTGAAAACAAGTTAATGCTCACGCCCGCCGGCGATTACCAATCGTTTAACCTCAAGGCAGGCGCGACCCTGCCTGCGGAAGAGGTATTCGCTACGCTCGCGACTTTTGCACAACAGTACAACGGACTGCCGATGTAGCCTGTCCGGCGTTTTTTTACGCTGCATCGTCACCTCATTTAACGTCGCGCTGACCCTTCCCAGCGCTCGCGGTCGGCGCCTCTTCACACGAAAGGTAGGTAAATTCAATGGCAAAAGAGTTTCGTCTGAAATTGATTGAATCGAAAAAACCACTTGCGCTCAAAAAAGATGCTCGTCGCGTAGCCGCCGTCAAGCAAGTGGGACCGACGACTGATCCAAAAATTGTTTATAAGAACCTGGCATCCACACCCGGGTGGAAAGAACTCGTCGCCAAGACCCCAAACCTGGCCGACTTTAAACTATGGTTGCCGACCGCCACCTTTTCCGTTTGCATGAAAACCGGGACGGCCCTGTGGCTGGATCTTTGGGATGCCGACCACTTCGACGGGTTCACGGATATGAAGAAGTGCGTGACTGATTGCCGCGCCTGGTTTAGTGACAAGGGTTTTGACTTCTGGGGTTCGGCGCAAACAAAGACGGGAAGAATCAACTGCTACTTCAACGCACCCGCCAACGGAAATTACATATGTACCGCCGAACTGCAGAGCTATGGCGGCCCGGCGATGGTCGAATGCATTATCGACTCGTCCAGCTTTGGGTTTCTGCCGATAAACGGCACGGTCGTACAGCCCCATCCCTGCACGTTGGGAGCGGGTGGCCATAGCTTTAGAATTCGTCAGGTTTCCGGCTCCTTCTTCTTCATCGCCTTGACGGTTTGGAAGGTCTAGTACGTAGAGCCAACGAGGGCTCGGGCCGGCAGCCGTTCGGTCGGCGCCGGTCCGAGGCGACAACGCCTCTGCCAGGGTTATTGACAGTTAGGCCAGGATCCCCTGGGAATTCTGGAAACCAACCTCGATCAGCACTCTATATCCGTTGAGAGATTCCAACGAAAACGGAGTGCTGACGAATGAAAAAGACCCTAATATCTCTAATTGCCCTGGTGGTGCTGGGAATTCCGGCCACCGCCTTTGCCGACACATTCACCTACCGACCGCCCGCGACCGGCGCCAATCAAGGCAACGGCGGGCCAAACCAATTCAATCTCGATCATCACGAGGCCTATACCTGGCAGATCAGTAATGTGAACCTCGCCGGCCAGACAATTACTGGTGCGACGCTGACGTTTCATAACATCAGTAACTGGGATTCGAACGCCAACATGCTGTTCGTGCACCTGCTGGATTCAGCCCGGAATGCGGGCGTGGGTTCATTCGTGGATGCCGCCGGCGTACCCGTCTTGCCATCGCAGATTGCGGACAACTTTGCCGGGAACCTCTATCTCAGCAATCCGCTGGTAAATCCGGGAACGGCGAACACTTTCCTGGGCCAGCATAGCTTCGGCACCACCGGCACGGACTGGACGATCACTTTCAACAGCGCGCAGCTCGCGGCCCTGACTGCTTACCTCCAGAACGGAAACAATATTGCATTCGGTTTCGATCCCGACTGTCACTTCTGGAATAACGGCATCACGTTTAGCTTTACGACCGCTCCGACCAGCGTGCCTGAACCAACCACGATGATCTTGCTGGGTTCGGGATTGGCTGGCATGTATCTCAAGAAACGACGCCGCAAACAGGCAGAGGTCAACAGCGAAAACTAACCAACGGAATTTCGCACAAACAAATCGGCGCGAGTGGGTTGCTCCACACTCGCGCCGATTTTGTTTTTGTCTTGTGGAGATGAAATGCCCAATGCCGTCTTTAAGGCTCGCGAGCGCTCACCAGAAACACGTCCGAGGCCCAACGTCCCAATTGCGCGTCATGTGTATCCCGCACCCGGGCCCGGCGGATCGCGCGGATAAAAATGGATCTGAAGGGTTTTATTTGAACCGCGTTTTATCCGCGTTAATCAGTGGCTAGTTCTTCTTCTTCTGGACAGCAAATCCAAAGCGGTGTCCCCCGGATGAATCGGGATTGCCACCGCACTCCGAATTAGACCAGCCGGTGTTCGAGGTTGTAGTCGCGCAGGCGGCGATAAAGGGTGGAAGGAGAAATGCCGAGCAACTCTGCAGTCTTGCCGCGATGCCAGCCAGTCTGTTCCAAAGCGGCGAGTATCTGCTGACGCTCTACTTCGCGCAGCGAAATCGCACCTGAGTTTGATGCCGTGGTTGTTTCTACCGGCGCGCCGGCCGCAGCGGGAACACTCGGAGGTGGTGGCGCCAAAAACGGCGCTCTTACGACTTCCGGCGGCAGCTCACTGACAGTGATCTGGCCGTTGTTGGCAAGAATCACTGCCCGCTCCAAACAGTTGCGCAACTGCCGCACGTTCCCGGGCCAGTGATAGGCACGCATGGCGCTTAGCGCATCGGCATTAATCTCAGGAGGATTTGTACCGCCTACTATTCTCAACAGATGACGCGCGAGAGGTTCGATATCTTCGGGCCGTTCGCGCAGGGCCTTTAGTTCGATCTGAAACCCGTTGATGCGATAAAGAAGATCCGCGCGAAACGATCCATCAGCCAGCACAGATTCGAGGTTCCGATTTGTCGCCGCGATGATCCGCACATTGACTTCGACTTTACGCACGCCGCCGACACGGAAAAAAGTGCGCGTCTCGATTGCTCGCAAAAGTTTTGCCTGCAACTGTGCCGGCAGCTCCGTCACTTCATCGAGAAACAACGAACCACCATCGGCCAGTTCCACCAGACCGAGCTTGCGGGCCTTGGCGCCAGAGAACGCGCCGGCCTCATAACCAAATAGTTCTGATTCCAGCAGCGACTCCTGAAACGCGGCGCAGTTGAGATCGATAAACGACCCCTGGGCGCGCGTCGATAGTCGATGAATCGCCTGGGCGATTAGTTCCTTGCCCGTGCCCGACTCCCCCGTGATCAGCACCGAGGTATCAGAGGGTGCTACACGCGAAACCAACCGCACCGCTTCCTTCATCGCATCGGAAACGGAAACTATTTCAGGCAGCGCTGTTTGCCGCGCCAACTGTTCGCGCAAGCGCTGATTGTCCACGCGCAGTTGCCGCTTTTCCGCGGCCTGACGCACGCGCACATCCAGCTCAACAATGCTGTAAGGCTTGGTTAGATAGTCATAAGCGCCGAGCTTCATCGCCTCGACGGCGGTCTCGACCGTGGCCTGACCCGTGAGCATGATCACTTCCGGCGGGTTAGGTCGTTCGTGCACGCGTCGCAAGAGCTCCATACCATCCATACGCGGCATGTTGATGTCGCAAAGCAAAACGTCGACATTGGTTTCTTCGAGCCGGCGCAGTGCGGCTTCGCCATCCGGGGCGACCTGGACACGATAGCCGTGACGCTCCAACTCCTTCTGCAAAACCATGCGCAGATTCGCTTCGTCTTCCGCCACCAGAATTCTTGCTGCGTATGGATCGGCCAAAGCTCTCAATTCTCCGTTTCGGTTGTCGCCGCTTGATTGATGGCTGGGAGAGTAATCGTAAATGTCGTGCCCACGCCGACGTTGGACTGCACATCAAGACCCCCGCCGTGCTCAGTTAAGATACCATAACAGACCGCGAGGCCAAGACCGGTGCCGTGTCCCACTTCTTTCGTGGTGAAAAAAGGCTCGAAGATCTTGGCCAGGTTCTCGGGAGCAATCCCCACTCCCGTGTCTGCGACTTCGATCTGCACCTCTTCGTGGTGATTGCTGGCTGAGATAGTCAGAGTGCCGCCCTCGTGCATCGCATCGATGGCATTCGTCGCCAGCGCAATCACTGCCTGTTGCAACTGGCCCGCGTCGCCCGAGACCAGCGCCAGGGCGTCTTCGGTCCTTAGCTGTATCTCAATGGATTCGCCTCGCTGTTGATGCGCTACCAGGCGCGCGGCCGAGGCAATAACTTCCGCGATGTTTACGGGCCGGTGCCGCAAGGCGCGCGTGCGACTAAAATCAAGCAGCCCAGTCGTGATGCTCTTGCAGCGAAATGCTTCGCTGCGGATCAGTCCGAGGTACTCGCGCAAATCTTCCAGCGCCTCTGATCCGGCGAACGCTCCTTCCTTCAGACGCGATTCCAAAGCTTCAGCACAGGCAGAGATCGTGGCCAGCGGATTGTTAATCTCATGGACCACACCGGAAGCCAACCGCCCTACGGCAGCAAGTTTCTCAGCACGCGCTACGGCTCGATTCGCTTCGACGCGCGCCGTGATGTCTTCGCCAACCGCAATCACGTGGGTGACGTCGCGGCCGCCATCGGCCCACATGGGAATCTTGCTCACCAGCCAATGGCGTGTTTCGTTTTCGTTGGTCAGCGTCTCCTGCTCGATACGCTGGATGCCACCGGTTTGAAAGACGTGCGCAAATTCCCTTTCCAAAACTTCACGCTTTTGGCGCGTCAGCACCTGATAAATATTTCTACCCATTACGGACTCGCGCGGCATGCCCAGCTCGCCCAGCTCGCGATTGCGGTTCCACGCCGCGATTTCATAATTGCGATCGATGGCATAAAGCGAAAGCGGCAGACTGTCCAGGATGGCGTCGGTGAAACGCCTCTGTGCTTCGGCTTCGGCCGTGCGCTCTTCAACTATTTTCGCGAGACTCGCAGAGGCATCGCGTGCTTCGAGGTAGAGCGATGATATGTGCGCCGCGAGTGCCGCCTGTTGCGCGGCAGCCTCAACCAGCCGGCACTCTGTCTCGCCACAACTTTCCGGAGTATCAAAAGCAACGACCAGCGCGCCCTTGGTGCGCCCGCCAAACCTGAGCGGCGCCGCGTACTCAACTTTATGATCCTCGTCGCGCAGGAAAAATTCGCGACCGTCGCTGACCAGCAACGGCGCCGTGGTGGTCGCCTTACTTAGCCATTCGTGCAAACGCTCGAGATGTAAAAGCGAATCATTCTCAGCGCTTCCCTCGCGGTCAAAGACGCAGCCCACCTTTGTGTCTTCGCTCAGGTCGACATAGGCGGCGCACAGCACGGCGCCGGTGCCGTCATAAGTCGCGCCCGCCACGCGACGCACCAGTTGTTCCGGCTCCAGCGCACGCAACAATCCGCGGCCGAGATCCGCCAAAAAGCGCAGTTCACGATTACTGCCGAGCAGCGCCCATTCGCGTTGGGCCGCGCGCAAGTGCGAACTGACACGCGACAGGAGTTCCCCGGAACTGGAAGGTTTGGTGATGTAGTCATCGGCGCCGGCAGCGAACGCTGCGACCTTTCGATTCTCGTCGTCGCTGGCGGAAAACGCGATCACAGGCAACTTACTGGTCGCGATCTGCGCCCGCAGCAATCGGCATAAGGCAAAGCCGTCTACGCCCGGCATTTCCAGATCGAGCACGACCAGGTCGCATTGCTCTTTGTGCAATACGCGTAGCGCCGACGGCGCGTCGGCCACGGCCAGGGCTCGATAACCCGCATCCTCGAACACGCGCCGCAGATTCGTACGCACGAGCGCGTCATCGTCAACAATCAGCAGGGTCGCGTTGTTGGGAGTTTCGGGAGAAGCGGACATGCTTTGCGTTCCAGGACGAGGTGTTTAGGGCTGGGGTTAAAAGGCTGTCGGTGAGCCCGCCAACTTTGGGACCTGTGGCTCAACGGTACAGAAACGATTGAAAGCTATGGGGAATGTTATGTCAAGACCGTTAATCTTATGGTGCGACTACTACGAGCTTCGGGAACGAGTTGTACCGACGAGAATGCGCGCCGGATTCGCGATTGTCGCCTGTGATTTAGGCATCCTCCCAACACAAGAACCGTGGCCTCAGGCAGTTACCAGAGATAATTAGAAAGATTCTTGGCAAGCGCGGTTGCATGCGGACGCAACTCCTTTAAATTCGATTATGGAAGTCGAAGAAATCTATTGATTTATTATGAACAAGGGGTTTACTCTCACGGCGCCTCGAATTTCTTTCACCTCAGTATCGCTAGCTCCTGGCGCGCCTCGCCAGACACAGCGATACCGAACCGCCAGAGCCTAGTGCGTTGGCGGAGGGGCAACTCAAACTGATCTGATAGGTAAAGACTCTTAGAACACTGTAAAGAAGCTTTGCAAAAGATTCATGGCTTCCAGCACGACTGAATCAGCTGGCGCCCCGGGAATCCAAATATCGCCTGCAATGGCAGTAGTCGCTGAGGCTGGAGCTGCGGGCGAGTCAGGAGGAAGAGGCGGCGTTTTACCAATATAGATGTCGCCGGCGAAAGCGGAAGTTGCAAGAGTAAGGCCCAAAACAAGAGTTGCGCCAAAAAGCTGGACTTTTTTCATGCTTGTCTCCTGAAGGAATTAAATTGTTGGTTTGCCTCGGTTACGAGACCAAAGTGCAATTTCGGCCTCTAACGGATCGATTTGAGGATTTCATGTTAACACTCGGGACCTGATTTCCGCCTCAGCTGAACCTGATGCAAAAATTTTGCGAAGATATCGTAAAGGGAACTCTCACATGAGATTAGTAAAAGACCTGCTTCACCAATTAGCTGATCCTAAGCTCACACAGAACGACCGAGCCAGCCTTCGCTGTCAGCTGGCCAAAGAATTGGAAGAGGCGGGCAACTATGAAGCCGCCCGTGAAGCCATCGGTGAGTTCTGGCAAAGACTGGGAGATCGACCCGCGTTGGTTGGACTCGATGATGCAACTGCGGCTGCAGTCTTGCTAAGGGTCGGTGTACTCACTGGGTGGATCGGCAGCACCAAGCAGATTGAGGGTGCACAAGAGACAGCGAAAGACCTCATAACCGAAAGCATGAAGTCCTTTACCTCGTTGAATGACCTCGAGGGAATAGCGGCAGCCGAAATCGAATTGGCTTACTGTTATTGGCGTGAAGGCTCTTTCGAGGAAGCTAGGGTAATGTTAGATGAGGCGCTGAAGAAGCTTGATAAATCTGATAGTGATCTAAAAGCCGTCGCCATGCTGAGAAGAGGCATCGTCGAAGGCTCCGCGAAGAGATTCAATGATGCATTACGTATTTACATAGAAGCAGTGCCTGTTCTTGAAATGAGTCGCAACGCAAGTCTAAAAGGGAAATTCCATCACCTGTTTGGCACGTTGCTCAAAAACCTTGGAACAGCAGAACATCGCGGTGACTATATCGATCGAGCACTTATCGAGTTTGCGGCCGCAGGCTTCTACTTCCAAGAGGCGGAGCTATGGCGTCACCAAGCTTGTGTAGAAAATAACCTAGGTTTTCTCTTTGGAACGATTGGGAAATTTCCCGAAGCGCACGAGCATCTAGATCGAGCTCAGATGCTTTTCACACAACTCAAGGATGATGTCCATCTCGCCCAGGTGGACGAAACGCGCGCGCGGGTCCTCCTTGCCGAGGGGCGTGTGGTGGAAGCGGAGAAGACCGCTCGCACTGCGGTGCGAACGCTTGAGCAGGGAGATGAACAATCACTATTCGCAGAAGCGCTCACGACCCAGGGCATCGCGCTCGCACGGCTTAAACATCCTGAGCAGGCTCGGGTGACTCTGGGACGAGCCCTGGGGGTAGCCGAACGGGCCGGCGACCTTGAGAGTGCGGGCAATGCGGCAATGGTCTTGATCGAAGAATTAGGGAGTTCTCTCTCTAACGACGATCTAAAAGCCCTGGTGGATCGGGCGCGCGAGCTGCTCGCGAACACCCAGGACCTCTCGACCCTGAAGCGCCTGGCCGCGTGTGCCGGTCGCGTCCTTTCCCTGGTGCATGCTTCTCCCCGTTTTCCCGCAACTGTGGACTGGAACACCTTTTCATTCAAACAATCAATCCTCGATTACGAAGCTCACTTCATCCGGCTGGCGCTTGAAGACACGGGCGGCATAGTCTCGCGCGCCGCGCGGCTGCTGGGCTTCAATCACCATCAGAGTCTGCTCGCTCTGCTCAATGGCCGTCACGAAGTTCTTCGTCAGCGAAGTACTCCCATCGTCCCGCGCCGGCGCAGCATCATTCGCTCCAAAGCTTCCAATGGATTCCATCCAAGCTCTAAGCACCGGGGCAAAACTAAAGTCAGAATTCTGCACGTCGAAGACAATCAGACAATAGCGCGAATGGTGCAGGAAAGACTCGAGTTGGATGGCTGCGAGGTTGAAATTTGCGCGGACGGTACCCAGGCGCTGGAACTCATTTCCAGCAATGCCCATTACAATCTGTTGCTCCTTGATAACGAATTACCAGGCGTCAGCGGTTTGCAGCTTCTTCAGCACGCCCGCAGCCTGGCCCACCACCAGAGAACACCAATCATCATTCTATCCGACACGCTCGACGACCAGACGGCGAGCAGGGCCGGAGCGAATGCGTTTTTGCGCAAGCCGGAAGACATTGCGGTAGTAGGTGAAACAGTCACTAAACTGCTGCAGTCGGCTAAATAACTAGCAAAGCGCCGCTTTATGGCGGACTAAAGTTTGACTTGATCGAGATCAGAGGGAACCAGCGAGCCCTGGCAAGGCTGTCGATGATTTCCGACTTTTGCGGCACTGAGTGTCTATGAAGCACCTCGGACATTTTCGCCAGCCGGTGGTCGGAGCAAGATAAAACCATCATGTTGGGCCAGGTATTTTTTCTTAATCGAGATCGGATCTTTGCAACAAACGACTTGAGATGCACTGTTAGCGAGCCGTGCATCTCTTGCGCTGGCACGATCGTTTATGGTGGGAACGAACGTGCCGCGAAGCCGCCACGCAACTGAGCATTACGTGGCGCATCAGGGCCGGTACAGGCCTCTCCCTGTGCCGGTCCTCTGACTCTGTTAATTTCATGCGGCTCCTTTGTTAACCGTAGTGCGAGGTTATAAGGAGCTGGATCGGAAATCACATGAGCCAATCTTACTTGACTCATTATCGAGTTACGGAACCACCCGGAAAGTTCGAAGCCCCACTAGCCACCTGACAATCCACCACCGAATTTTCGCACTGGTCTGTTGACCGCTGCAAAAGTACCGCAAGTCATTCAGCACGAGGAAAGTCCAGATGCTGATCAAGGGTCACCTTATGTCTTTAGAAAAAAGGAGATACGAATGTTCGCTGGTCTGTTTCACGTCGACAGGAAAAGGCGCGCGTCCGGCTACATAATCCTGGGACTGTTCTTACTGGCCCTCGGCTTCCTGGTGCGGGCCAGACCAGGCTGGACTCTTCGTGCCAAAGCGTTATCGCAAAGTAACGCGGAGGCACCGAAACAGCGAATTGAGGGTGAAGTGATTGTCCTTAATTGGACCGGCTTTGAGCCACGAGAGATCAGCCGCTCCGCCGGACCATTCCTGCTTCTCATTAGTAACTACAGCCACCTGCCCGTTGCCACTCTGGTCCTCGAACGTGAGGGCAAAGCGATCCGTAGCATTCTTCTCGCTGAAAACAAACGTCATTGGAGCGACACGGTCGATCTCCCATCGGGCACCTACATTCTCAGAGAGGCCACTCATTCCAATTGGTACTGCAAGATCAATCTCAAGTGAAGTTCGATTGACTCTGTCCTCGGTGTTTGCTGGCTCGCTGTTTGGTTGCTTTGACTAGGAGAACTCCCGTGACCAACAGCCCTTCGATTCTGCGTCATCTCTTTCTGGCTTCCGTCATTTCCCTGGCTATTACTTCCGCAGCCGGATCTGCGGCGGCCCAAACAAGCGTAACCGATGGCTCCACGCCGTTGGCTCTGTCGCCCGGAGCTCCCGCGGGTTCTTACGCGTTGAGCGGTTTTGAAAGTGTGAACGCCTACAATGGCAACCTGAGTTTTCACTTGCCATTGTTGCGCATCGGTGGTCGGGGTGAGGCCGGCTACACGCTTTCCTTACCCATCGAACGTCATTGGCGAGTGCTGCATAAGAGTAATGACAATCAGATGATTGAGTTGCCGGTGTCGAACTTGTGGATGGCCTCAGGTCCTCGCTACGGAGCAGGCCGGCTTGAGGGCCGGACTATAACTGACGGCGCTTGTACGCCTCACTACGGCATCAGAATACTCACTCGCTTAACATTTACTGCCCCTGACGGCACTGAATTTGAACTCCGCGATCAGCTAACCGGCGGCCAGCCACAAAATTATTATTGCGGTGTAGGACAACAATATCCTTCGCGCGGAACAGTCTTTGTCACGGTCGATGGCAGTGCCGCTAGTTTCATTTCTGATACCACAATCCGCGATGACGCCGGGGCAACGAACCCTTCAGGGTACCTCTCAATGCGAGATGGCATGCGTTATCGCATCGATGCCGGCAATGTCACGTGGTTACGCGATCGCAATGGTAACAAGGTGGTTTTCACTCCCGGTTTCGGCTCAATGACCGTAACCGATTCGTTAAATCGGCAGGTTGTGATCCAGTATGCCGATTACCAAACGACCTTTTTTGATCAGATCAACTTTAATGGCTTTGGCGGTGCGCCTCGATCGATTCGCGTCAACTACGCGCCACTTCATACTGCGCTTCGAACTGATAGGCCAGGCGATCCGTCAACAATACAAACTGCGGCTGCGCTTTTTCCACAACTTACCGGATCAAACTCGACCCTGGTTGATTCCTACGTCGTTTCGTCGGTCGTGCTGCCGGACGAAATCCAGCAGTTTCAATTTTTATATAACGTCTATGGGGAGCTGGCCCGGGTCACACTGCCGACTGGGGGAGCCTTTGAATATGACTTTGGCAGTGGCGCCACGATGGCCGACGTTAGTGGCGTTTTCTGGAACGCCTTCAGTCAACCGGAAATCTTCCGCCGCGTCCTGCGACGGCGTACTTATCTCGATTCCGGCTCGACTCTTGAGAGTCTGACGACCTACGGTCGACCAGACGTGGATTTGGCCGGCTATATGGAAATCAATCATTACAAGAACGACCAGACCACGCTAATTGCCCGCGAAAGGCACTATTTCCACGGCCTGCCGGGAAATTCATTTTCGCAGGGTCCGCTGGACTATCCGGCCTGGCGCGACGGGCACGAATATCAAACCGAGTACTACGACGCGGATGGACAGACTCTGCTTAAGAAGACTGCGCAGACTTGGGATCAACGTGGTCTGTATTGGTGGACCGGCAACCCCGATAATGCGCCGCCTAACAATCCTTTCGTCAAAGAAACTATTACGACCCTGGCAGACAGCGGCCAGGTGAGTAAGACCACGCATGTAAATCCTCAAACCGGTCAGACAATGATTGATCAGTTCAATAACGTCACCGATGCCTGGGTATACGACTATGGTCCAGGCTCGCCCGGTAATTTGCTCAACCATACGCATACCGACTATCTCACCATAAATAATGGCGTCGATTACACGATCAGAAATTCGATTTCCAGCCCGCACTTGTTGAGTCTTCCCACCAGACAATCGACCTATGATGCCAATGAAATTGAACGAGCACGAACTAGTTTTGAGTATGACAACTATGGCTCGGCAGATAACTTTCACGCCACGCTCAAGGATTGGCCGGCGCTTACGGGCTTTGCGATCTTCGGTCTGGATAGTTCCTTCAGTTCGTCCTACCCAGCTCGTGGAAACGTCACGGCGACCTCGCGCTATCTACTGGCGAACAACCAGGTCACTGGCTCGATCACGGGATACGCGCAATATGATCTGGCCGGTAATGTTGTCAAGACCATCGATCCCCGCAGCAGTCCGGGAAATATTATCGCCTCCACTATCAGCTACGTGGATTGCTTTGGCGCCCCTGATACCGAAGCCAGGACGAATAGTGTGCCCGATCGCCTGGCCAGCGTGAACCAGCGGAGCTTTGCCTTGCCAACGGTCATTACCAACGCACTGGGACAATCCATTTATACGCAGTTTGATTACTATCTGGGGCGGCCGGTTAATGTCGAGGATGCCAACGGCACGGTCTTCAGTGGTTATTACAACGACGCGTTGGATCGGCCCTCGAGAATTCTCAGAGCGAGTAATCGAGACGCGACGCTGCAAAGCCAAAGTCGGTTTACGTACGACGATGCCGGACATAGCGTAACAACTACGAGCGACCTCTATTCCTTTGGCGACCATACGCTGAAGAACCAGGTTTCTTACGATGGCCTGGGCCGCACGGTCGAGACGCGGCAGTTTGAAAGTGGCGACAACTACATTGCTATGCGGCGGCTGTATGATGCGCTGGACCGCGTCTATCAATCATCGAATCCCTTCAGACCGTGGAAAAACGAAAGCCCTGTCTGGACCACCAGCGGCTTTGATGGCTTGAACAGAGTTGTTTCGCAGACTACTGCTGACGGAGCAACTGCCTCTACCTCCTATAACGGCAACACTGTTACCGTGACGGATCAGATTGGGAAGAAGAAAAAGAGCGTAAGCGATGCGCTGGGCCGTCTGACGCAAGTGTACGAAGATCCGAACGGAGTGAACTGGCTGACGAGTTACGCGTACGATGCGCTGGGTGATCTAATCACGGTAACCCAGGGCGGACAGATGCGTACCTTCGTTTACGATTCGCTGTCTCGTCTCACCTCCAGCAACAATCCTGAGAATGGGACCATCACCAACACCTTCGACAACGGCGGCAATCTGCGCACGCGCACAGATGCGCGCGGTGTCATAACCACCCTCGACTATGATGCGTTGAATCGACCTACCTCCAAGACTTATCAAAACGCCCCGGGCGGCGGCGCGCGGGTAAGCTATTTTTATGACAGCCAGAGTCTGCCCAGCGGCGCGCCTTCAAACTTTTTACGTGGCTCGTCGACGGGGCGACTGGTCGCAGTGACTTATGGAAATAACGCGAGCGCGGGCGACTATTACGGTTATGACGCCCTCGGTCGTTCGGTCGTTAAGGTGCAACAGACGGGCGACACCAACTATGAAAGCAGCGCGGCCTACCTGGTCTCGGGCCGTGTGGGTACGCTGACTTATCCCTCCGGCCGCACTCTCACCTTCAATTACGATCAGGCCGGACGATTAGGTGATAAGGACGTACAAAACCCGGCCATGGCGGGGAACCTCGGCGATGGCGTGACGCGCAACTACTCGAGCGGTATCGCTTACAGTAGTTGGAATTCTCTCGCGCAGGAAAAGTTTGGGACCGACACACCCGTCTACAACAAACTTTTTTACAATTCGCGCGGCCAGCTGGCTGAGATTCGCGAGAGCACCAGCCCCAACAACACCAGTTGGAATCGCGGCGCCATCATCAATAACTACAGCAATCTGTGCTGGGGAATGTGTGCGGGCCAAAGCATGTCCGACAACAACGGGAATCTAAAACGGCAGGACACCTATATTCCCAACAACGATCAGGTAACGAGCTATGCTACCTGGGCCGATGCTTTTAGCTACGACGATTTGAATCGTTTGACGCAGGTCCATGAATACACGGGCAACACAAACTTTGACTGGCAGCAGGAGTACGTCTATGACCGCTGGGGTAATCGCACCATCCAGCAAAACAACACCTGGGGTGCAGGTATTCCCAAACCGGATCTTAGTGTGAACCCCGCTAACAATCGTCTCAACGCGCCGCCGGGTTTCGTGATGAGCTACGACGCCGCGGGCAACCTGACCAATGACAACTACAGCGGTCAGGGCCAGCGCACTTACGACGGCGAGAGCCGCATGACCCAGGCGTGGGCCAATAACCAATGGCAGACCTATGGCTACGATGGCAACGGGGCGCGTGTGCGGCGCAATATTAATAATGTGGAAACCTGGCAGGTCTATGGAATCAGTGGTGAGTTATTGGCTGAGTACGCAGCCAACGATTCGCCCACAGCTCCACAGAAAGAGTACGGCTATCGCAGTGGCCAACTACTGATCACTGCCGCCGGCAGTACGCGCACTAATGTAGCGCTGGCGGCAAACGGCGCCGTGGCCAGCGCTTCTTCGGCGCAGGATGCGGGTCGCGGTGCAGCGGCCGCGATCAATGGCGACCGCAAGGGAATTCATTGGGGTACCGATGCCACGACGGGGAGCGGCTGGAACAACGGCACCACAGCGCTACCAGCCTGGCTGCAGGTAGATTTCAATGGCAGCAAGACCATCAACGAGATCGATTTGTATGCGCCGCAGGATAACTATACCAATCCGACTGAACCGACTACAGCGATGACCTTTAGTCTATATGGTCTCAGCGGTTTTGATCTCCAGTATTGGAACGGCAGCGCCTGGGTGACTATTCCCGGATGCAGTGTGTCCGGTAACAACAAGATCTGGCGCCAGTTTAGTTTTGCGGCCATTACGACGAACAAGATCCGAGTGTTGACCAATGCTTCTCCTGATAGCTATAGCCGGCTGACGGAAATAGAAGCCTGGAGCGCAGCTGCCCCGGTGCCCGTACGCAGCAACATGGCCCTGGCCGTGAATGGCGCAGTGGCCACCGCCTCGTCCCAACAGGACGCGGGTCGTGGACCAGCCGCCGCCATCAACGGCGATAGGAAAGGTCTGCACTGGGGCACGGACGCGGCCACCGGCAGCGGTTGGAACAACGGCGTCACCGCTTTGCCTGCCTGGCTGCAAGTAGATTTCAGCGGCAGTAAGACCATCGATGAGATCGATCTGTTTGCGCCGCAGGATAACTACACGAGTCCCATCGAACCGACCACGGCGATGACCTTCAGTCTGTATGGTCTGAGCGGTTTTGATCTACAGTACTGGAACGGTAGCGCCTGGGTGACCATTCCGGGCTGCAGTGTGTCCGGCAATAACAAGGTCTGGCGCCAGTTTAGTTTTGCGGCCATTACGACGAGCAAGATCCGCGTACTGACCAGCGCCTCGCCGGACAGCTACAGTCGCATGACGGAAATCGAGGCTTGGGGTACGACTGGATCTTCAAGTCCGGCACAGTCTGATATAGAATGGCTGGTAACAGATCAATTGGGTACGCCGCGAATGGTCTTTGACAAGACTGGAAGCCTCTCAAATACAAAGCGGCACGATTACCTGCCTTTCGGCGAAGATCTTCCGGCAGGGGTTGGCCAGCGCAACAGCCTGCAGGGGTTCGGCATGGCGGACGGTGTCCGGCAAAAATTTACGCAGAAAGAGCGGGACAGTGAAACGGGACTTGATTACTTCCTGGCCCGTTACTACTCCAGCACACAGGGGCGATTTACCAGCGTCGATCCACTGTTGGCCAGCGGCCGGCCCGCGAACCCACAGTCCTGGAATCGCTACGCCTATGTGCTGAACAATCCACTGCACTTCGTGGATCCGAATGGACTTGTGGAGACGTCTGATCCACAAAATGGGGATCAGGCGCAGGCACCAAAAACGATCAAGCCTCCCCAGGAACTAATAGCGGCCATATTAGAAGACCTTACTCAAGTAATTATGATGAATAGTGGCCAAGACATTGGTACAGGTGTAATGCAGCTTGATCAACAAATCAGCGATCAAGTTATCGGCGCGATCACCGATGCATACACGCGCGGAATAGAGACGGGCACTCAGACTGCTGCCTCAAGCGGAATAGCAATCCCATCGCAGCTCGGGACACAGTCCAGCGTCGGAGGATCAGCTACTGTCGGCACCACTGCAGGACTACCTAATGGCAGTGCTAGTGTCAATCTGGGGAGAACTGCTCAAAAGACATTTGAACCCGCATCGGGTCAAGCAGTCAGAACGGATATTGCAAACCGGGAGGCGAATGGCCAAACTGTTGAGCGCGTCACAGGAACTCTTCAGGACGTCCAAGTCACTGTGAATACTCGAAGTGGAACTACTACTGCAGTTGCAGAAGCCAGCTTCTGGAGAGAAAGGCTCACTAAGTTCGTAGATCAAATGTATAGCGCGGGAATAGAGCAAGGAAAAAGAAATGTTGCCCCACCCCATGTGGTTCCGAAGAAGCCATTGTTCTAAAGGTAGCACCTCAAGATTAGCTTCTGGCATCGGCCTTAGTTTCTTTTGTTTTGGAGGGAACTTAAAATGAGAGAATTCAGAATCTTCACCATCGTCTTGCTTGGACTTGCGCTGCTTGGCACTGTCCTCGCGAATCGTAAGACTTCGCCGCAGGAACAACTTTCCGATGGGCTGCAAAAGAGCGAACACGAAGCCGGCGAAGCTCTGGCTGTCGTCCGCAAGTATATTTCTCTTTCCCAAGAGGGCAAATTCGAAGAGATTGCTCGCATCACAATAGCAATCCCAAAGGGCGCTCAGAGGAAAATCAGCTCCGACGGCGCCGCAAGCACTAACAAAGGCGAGATTTCACGGGGAACAATCACTGTTGCCGGCCCTTCACCTCTTTTGAATCGACTTGATTGGATTCGACAAGCCTTCCCCAAAGCCATTCTTGAGGACAGGGACCAGATAATGAAGATAGGCACGGTGAAACTCAAAGACAATCTTGCCAAAATTTCAATCAATTTGGGCCACGATCAAAGATATTCAGATCTGCCCTGGGTCTTCATGATGATCAAGGATGGTGAAGGAAGCTCCTGGAAAATCTATGACATCAATACCCCGGCCTATGCAGCGGACTACAATCCATAGGTCGCAGCAAAAAATGTCAGTGCTGACGTCGATAGTTGTCGGCTGTAGATACCAGCTTCGCAATGATTGAGTTGCCGCCTTGCGAAGAAGTAATGTGAGGTCGTGCTCTTGTGGGATGGCACGCAGTGGAGTTGACTGATAGCTAAGCATCACTGGCTCACCCATTTCTCTCATTCCCTGGTCCTCTCCTTCGTGGCTCGTCTGCTCGCAGTGCTCGCAGAGCGTCGCGTCAGCAGGCACCGCGGCCACAACGGCTCACCCTGCTCGCTGACCCCGGCGTGACCATCTGACGTTTGGACCCCTCACGGCGCAAAGGGTGAACTTGCTCGACTGGCACAGCCGATGATAAATCTTCCGGGAATAATTAGACGCGTATACGAATCACTTCCGCTTGTCGGACTGAGAAACCTGAGAAAAATTGAGACCACGGAGAAAGCAATCCGACACGACCGCGCACACAGCCTCCAGGATGCTTAATTCACGGCGATGAGGCCAGCTCGTCGTCGGGTCGTTCCCTTATCGGCGGCTATTTTGATGCACTCGGAGGTGCAGCGGGGGAATGGTGATTTCCACGCCAGAGTTATGTTTAAGATCTGACCATACCCGGTAGATGGCATGGTCGGCGACCTATCAGCAAGTCGACTAACGCCTCGCCGTCAATGCCAAGTGTCGCGATACCGAAACTACGTGGCGGATCGAGGATAGAAATAGTTCCTATAACACAGACAGTAAGTTTTGCAGCAGGATCTGAGCGCCTTCAACCACTGAGCCCGGTACCTGTGTCAGCTGTATCCCACCCGGCAATCCAATCTCGCGCGGGGCCGTCGCTGAAGACGGAACTGAAGGCGGGGAGGAGGGCGCCGGACAGTCAATGATTCCGCCAAAACTAGAGACAGCTAATACCAGAATCAACACAAGGGCTGAAGTCAGATGCTTAGCTTTCATCACAGTTTCCTCCTAAGAGAAAGGTTGCGAGGGATTCGAGATTCCTTCCAGTCGACGTCTCCGCAGCGGAATTTGTTGGTAATTGGCCGAGATCACACGCTTGGCCCATCCGTTGACGGATCAATACCTTGCGGGCCAGAACATCTGGGAGGCGGCGAAAAAGTAACTCGCAAGAGTCACCAGTTTTGTAGTGCGGCACCTTGTCGCCGCTTTGGTCTGGCTTGACTTGTGAAATGTTTGGCAGCCCGTTGTTGAGTCGGGGCCAAGGCAGCGACAACCGCGACCCCAAAATTTCCGCGATCCGCGCGCGTCAAGAGTTTCTTGCCAGCCTGCCGCCAAAGATGATAGCCCTTGTGCCAGTTTGAATCAACCCTCCCGCAAGAATGATTGCATATCGAGACAAGTCCTTCTAATTGTGTACCGGGAAATTAGAGATTTTGCGGAAAAAGATTGATCACAGTAGAAAAGGAAGGTAACCTGAGGCCGCTCTGATTTCCATCCCGTCAGCAGTGCTGACTTCTCGCGCGCCTTGCTTCAAGCAGATCACAACTGCGCCGCCAGAGGTTGAATTGTCGGCGGCAAGAAGCGAACTCAAGACTCGACGGACAGAAAGTACCCTTAGAACGCTGACAGCAGGTTTTGCAACAGGTTCAGGGCGACTTCAATGACTGGATCGGTTGACCTTGGAAGCTGTATCTCACCGGGCAACCCAATCTCGCCGGGTGCCGCTGCCGGCGGAGGATTCGGTGGCGGTGGCGTCTTGCCGATATGGATGTCACCACCAAATGCGGACGCAGTGAAGACTGCTGTCACGACAACCGCCATGATTGAGCGAACAAATCTTTTCATGCTTGTTCTCCTTACGAGGAAGTTAATGGCTGCTCGGAGTGAAAAAGTTATCGATTCAGAGCAGCAGTTTCTAAAGATAGGCTTTGAGGGAAATATCTTAGCATCGGCCCGTGTCTGCATATAGCTTGTCTTGCAACTATTTGTACAAGGCAAGCGAAAGGAAACTCTCACATGACTTTACCGACGAATCTGCTTCACCAAATAATGGATTCCAGCCTTACGGTGGAAGAAAGAGTTTTGCTTAGTTGTCGCATCGCTAGGGATTTGGAGGAGTCGGGCAATTATGAAGCCGCGCGCGAAGCGATGGGGGATCTATGGCATGGTGTGAGTGAGCCTCCATGCTTGGAAGGACTCAGCCAGCAGTCCCAGGCGGAAGTATTAATGGTCACCGGCTCGCTAACTGGATGGATCGGTAGTGTTCGCCAAGTTCAGGGGGCCCAAGAGGGCGCAAAGAACCTACTGAGCAAGGCGATTTCTCTCTTCGAAGTCCTGAAGCAAACCGAGCGAGCGGCCGAAGCGCGGAGCGACCTCGCATACTGCTATTGGCGAGAAGGCGCGTTCGATGAAGCCCGAGTGATCCTTCAAGAGGCACTCGCCGCCCTTGCTGACGTTAACAGCGATACTAAGGCTGTGGCTTTGCTTCGCAGCGCAATTGTCGAGGAATCGGCAAGAAGGTATCACGAGGCCTTGCGCATCCATGTAACAGCGGCACCTCTTTTTGAAAAGAGTAACAATCCCGCGTTGAAGGGAAAGTTTCATCATCTATTCGGATTTGTACTCAAGAAACTGGCCGAAACCGACGTGCACAAGGATTATGTTGACCGTGCCCTTATTGAATACGCCGCTGCCAGCTTCTATTTCGAGGAAGCGGGACTCCAACGATATCAAGCGTGTGTAGAAAATAATTTAGGCTTTCTCTTCGGAATAATTGGAAAGTTCGCCGAAGCCCACGAGCATCTCGACCGCGCGCAAATGCTTTTTACGGGACTGAAAGACAACGTTCATCTAGCGCAGGTGGACGATACTCGGGCGCGAGTGATGCTGGCTGAAGGGCGGGTCGTGGAGGCGGAAAAGACTGCGCGGGCGGCGGTGCGAACTTTGGAGCAGGGCGATGAACAGTCGCTCTTTGCCGAGGCCTTAACTACGCAGGGAATTGCATTGGCACGTCTGAAACATCCGGAGCAGGCGCACGCGACACTCGAGCGCGCGGTCGAGGTCGCGGAACGCGCCGGCGATCTGGAAAGTGCAGGCAACGCGGCAATGGTCATGGTCGAGGAGTTGGGTACTTTTCTTTCAAATGACGACCTGAAGGCAACTGTCGATCGCGCCCGAGAACTGCTTGCAGACACGCAGGAGTTTTCGACTCTCAAACGCTTGACTGCCTGCACCAGCCGCGTGCTGTCGCTGGTGCATGATCGTCCCGGCTTACCTCATTCGGTGGATTGGAACAACTTTTCTTTGAAGCGCGCAGTCCTCCACTATGAAGCGCACTTCATCAAACTGGCGCTGGATGCCGCCGGCGGCGTAGTGACGCGCGCCGCACGCCTGCTGGGATTCAAT
>JAOAPY010000047.1 GCA_025463135.1 Acidobacteriota bacterium | reverse complement strand
ACAAAGTGGCCAATGAGCCACTAAAGGGACCAAGCGCAGAAAGAAAATCGCACATCATCGATAAGCAAAACTTTTCATGAAGACGAAATCACTAACAATGCTTAGTTTTTCAGCAGCCTGCTAGGAGCGAAACCCGGCCGCGGAAGCAAAAGCGGTTGGCTCCGTAGAAGCTTCGGAGTAAAGAAAGCACCGTTGGACTATAAACATCTCGCCCCGCTGGGGCGAAGCCGTAAACAATGTTCTGTTGCACTTCAAAGTTGCATTCGCGAATAACGAATGGAAAATCGCGCCGGCCTTACCGCAGATGGACCAGACCCCGTTGCAGGGCGGTGGTGGCTGCCTGGGTTCGATCACTTACGCCGAGCTTGCTGAGAATATTATTGATGTGACTCTTCACCGTCGCTTCGCTGATGCTAAGGCTGGCGCCGATCTCTTTGTTACTTTGCCCGCGCACGATTAGTTCGAGCACTTCCATTTCACGGGCGGTCA
Source organism: Acidobacteriota bacterium (assembly GCA_025463135.1). Classification (GTDB taxonomy): domain Bacteria; phylum Acidobacteriota; class Blastocatellia; order Pyrinomonadales; family Pyrinomonadaceae; genus JAOAPY01. The sequence continues at coordinate 175,233 of JAOAPY010000047.1, read as the reverse complement.
AATCTGAACCGGCCATTCGCTCGGCAAGGCGCTCGGCAATGGCAGCTGGAATTCGCCGCGCGCCGCCGTGTACGGCCCTGATCGCGGTCTCGAGTTCCTCAAAAAATACGTCTTTCAATAGATAACCACGGGCGCCCGCTTGCAGCGATCGATAAATATCTTCATCGCCGTCGTGCGTCGTGAGGACGATCAAGCGTGCATCGGGAAATTCGCGTCGAATAGCGGCAATGGCTTCAACGCCACCCAGGACCGGCATGCGCAAATCAATGAGTGTGACGTCTGGTTTGTGTTCGCGATATAGATCGATGGCTTGTTGTCCGTTGATCCCTTCAGCGATCACCTCCATGTCCGTCACGGTATTAATTAAGGCGACAAAGCCCTGACGCACCACTGCCTGATCGTCGATTACCATGATGCTGATCATTTTGGACACTATGGTTGTGCTCTCAATTTCGATCTGAACGATTGAGCTGGTCAGAATTCATCCTCGAGCAGATATGAGGACCTAAGCCACGGCCTATCGCTTCTCACCGGAACCGCCCAGGTGTTTTGTCGTCTGTTCCGTGACGCTGAACGGCGAAGAAAGAAATTCATTGGTGTCAGGCGCATGAAGGGCACTTTGATTCGCAATTCCTTCCAAGCGTTCCTGCTCGACCTGCTCGCCCCTTCTCGCAGCTTCAACGAGTTTCTTGCTGACCACAACGCCGTTTGTAATCAGCGCCAACCCAACAAAAAGAGGTATTACACCGGTTACCCAAAGACGACTAAGGATCTCGGCAGCGTCGGGCGTGACTTTGCCGCTGGCGATAAGGCCCCCCATAAAGACAAACAGGAAAATCGATAATGCGATTCCGACGCTGCTGACAATTACGCCCGCCTTGATTTCATTGTAGCGCCTAGTCTCCGGTGTAATCCCGCGCTGACGTTCGATCTCTGCCTTGCGTCGTTTATGCTCGGCAGCCGAGAGGAACATCTCGGCAACCCAGGTCTTGCTCCAATCGAACTTCTCATCCGATTCGCGCGCGGAAACTATCTGCTGGACCACATACAGGTTCGCCCCACAAACTTTACAGAACTTCAGCTCTTCGCTTTGACTGGAGCCACAGCGCGGACAGAACATACAAAACTCCTATCGAAAGTGTCTCGCGATCGATACGATGATCTTACTTTTGAAGTTCATGACTTTCCCTGAAAATGATCGCGAGTTCGGCGGGCTCCGTATTAGACGCTGATTGGGACGTCAACCACAATCTCAGTGCCCGATCCATTTCCGCTGTGAATCGACAAGGTACCACCAATTTGTTCCGCGCGCTCGCGCATGCCAATCAATCCGAAATGACCAGGCCGTCCATTACCTGCCTGAATATCAAAACCGCAGCCGTCATCGCGAATGCTGAGCTGGACCCGACGGGCGTCGAACACGAGATTGATCAGGATTCGTTTTGCCTGCCCGTGTTTCACGGCATTGTTCATTGCTTCTTGTCCAATGCGCAGCAGATGATCTTCCACCAATCGAGACAGCGGGCGAAACGTGCCATTGACTTCGACCTGGGCCTGGATCGCGGTTTCACTCGTTAGCCGTCGCGCGGCCTCGTTCAAAGCGGTGGGCAGATCGTCGTTTTCGAGCGCGCGCGATCGCAAATCCCAAACATACCTTCGAGCTTCGGCAATACCATGACGAACCTGTGTTCGCGCGCGATCCAGATGAGTCTTCGCCGTTTCAGCCGCCGGTGGCATGGTGCGCGCGACTACTTCGAGTTGAACTGAAATGCCTGACATCTCCTGCGCCAGATTGTCGTGGATCTCGCGAGCGATGCGAGTTCGCTCAGCCAGCACTGCACGAAATTGCGACTGCACACCTCGCAGGCGAAGGCGGTAGAGCAGCCACGATAAAAGGGCCAGCCCCAGCAGCAACAGCGCGTAGAACCAGTAGGTCTGATAGAAGTATGCTTTCAGGTATAGCTGGAAAGCCGCACCTGTCTCGTTCCATACGCCATCGTTGTTACTGGCAATGACGCGGAACGTGTAGGCTCCGGGGCGAAGATTCGTATAGTATGCGATGCGACGCGTGCCGCTCTCAATCCAGTCCTTATCAAAGCCTTCCAGCTTGTACTTGAAACGAATATTCTCCGGCGCCACAAAGCTCGGCGCAGTGTAATAAAGATCCAGGCGACTGGTCCCTGGCGGCAACGCTATTCGATCGCTCGGCGGAATTGATTTGTCGTCGAACCGTATTTGCTCAATCACAACCGGCGGCGCGTGAGAGTTAGTTTTGATTCTTGACGGATCGATCATGGCGACGCCTTTGATAGTCGGGAACCAGAGCTTTCCGTCACTACCCTTCCATCCCGCAGGATCGCCACCCCCGCTGCACTCACGTGTGATCATGCCGTCCGCGGTACCGTAGGCTACCGGCTCGAGAGACTTGATCCTGCCGGCGGTAAAGTCGTCGAGCTCCTTTTTGCTAACGTGAAAGATCCCTTTGCGGCAACTCAGCCAAAGGTTATTTCTGTTGTCTTCAAGGACTCGATATACGACATCGTCAAGCAAGCCGTTTCGTGTTGTGTAGGCAGTAAGCTGCCCGTCCTTCAGGCGATTCAACCCACCGCCATTAGTGCCGATCCAAAGAATGCCATCCGAGTCTTCATAGAGTGCGATGACCGCATCGCTGGAGAGGCCGTCCCTGGTTGTGAAGGTTGTGAACTCCTCGTTTCTTAATCTGCTCAAACCGCCGAACGTGCCGATCCATAACGTGCCGGCGGCATCTTCGTAAATGGTGGTGATGAGATCATTGGGCAGCCCGTCCACCTCGGTATAGGTCTTGAAAGCGCCATCCTTCATTCGACTTAAACCGCCGCGCGTGCCGATCCAGAGATTGCCACGACGATCCGCATAGATCGATCGGACATCATTGTTCGCCAAACCATCGGCTGAAGTATAGATAGTAAACTTTCCGTGATCGGAGCGATTCAATCCATCAGGCGTTCCTACCCAGAGTGTTCCTTTGTTGTCGCCGCCCAGGGCGAGAACGGTGTTGCTGGATAGCCCATCGCGAGTTGTATAAGTACTGAACTTTCCATTCTTTAGTAAGTTCAAGCCGCCGCCCTCAGTCCCGATCCAAAGATTGCCCTGATGGTCTTCATATATCGACTTAACGAGATCGTCTGATAGTCCGTCTCTGGCCGTGTAGGTCGTGAACTTGGTGTCCTTCAGGAGATTGATCCCTGCTGACACAGTGCCAATCCACAAGTTGCCCTCGATATCTTCGAGCAGAGAGAGGATGGTGCTGGTGGAAAGCGTGTCCGCGGTTTTCACGCCGCTGAAATGACCGTCTGAGAAACGGCAAAGACCGCCGGCTGTTCCGATCAGCAGACCACCATCTCGATCTGCATACAACGAGATGATCCTATCGTTGGGCAGACCATCTCGAGTCGTGTAAGTGACGAAGCGGCCGCCGCTGAAGGAGGTTAGACCGCCGAGCGTGCCAAACCATAGTCGGCCGTCTCGGTCCTGTTGGATCGCCCTGACACTGTTGCTGCCGAGGCCATCACGTACCGTATAGTTCGTAAACTTCCCGTCTTTGACTCTTCCCACGCCATAAGGAGTGGCAATCCAAAGCGCGCCCTCGGTATCTTCGAACAACGCTTGAATGCTGCCGCCAATTAATCTCTCCCTGGTTGTGAATGTCGTAACTCCGCCCCCTTTGAAGACACCCAGGCCGGAGGCGGTAGCCACCCAAAGATTGTTTTCCCGATCTTCATAGACGGCTTGTATGGAATCGCTGGGAAGCCCGTCATTAGTTGTGAACTCGGTGAAATTGCCATTGAGCATGCGGACCAGTCCTTCGGCCGTGCCGATCCACAGCGCGCCGGTTCGATCTGCCAACAGGGTGCGAATATAGTTGCTCTTGAGTTGCGGAGTGTTCTGCTTGTCGAACACGGTAAATCTGATACCGTCGAAGCGAGCCAGACCTTCTTCAGTGCCGATCCAGACATAGCCATCCGGGGTTTGCGCGATCGAGTGAACGGTATTCTGGGGCAAGCCGTCTTCGGTGAGCCACACCTCATGCTTAAACTGTGAAAGCGCTCTTTCAGAATCGAGTGCGAAGCTGGTCCCACTGCCGCCCAGCAGCAGTAAGAGGACCAGATTGAGACGAAGATAAGTTGATCGGCGCATTGATTCGATGGCATTGTCAGATCAATAAGGCCGAGATGCAATGGCTTCCAGGAACTAAAGAGCGCACACCAACGTTAGTTGTCGTGGCGGCGTACATCGTAATGAAAGTCAGTTTGAGCAAGCACTTCCGGAAGCGGGCAGCCCGTGTCCCGGTCGGTTTGATTGGATAAGCAGAGTCAGACGATGCGAATTTTGACTACGGCCGAGCGCGGAATTGCGTAGAATGGTGCAACTTGAAGCTAGGTTCTAAGACAGCGCGCCGGTAAAGCGGTCCCCGGGGGCAACGTTTTCTCGCTGGCATCGAGAATCGACGGTGCTTAAATAAATATGAAATTCAGTAAATTGATCTTAAAGAACATCCTGCGCAACAAGCGACGCACGCTGCTCACGATCTCGAGCCTGGTAGTTTCTTTATTCCTGATCATTACGCTGGCCACAATACTGACTGAATTTACCGAAGGCCACGACGCCGCCAATCCGATGCGTCTGATCAGCAGGCACGCTGTCTCCCTGGGATTTACTTTGCCAATGGCGCATACACAGCGAATTGCGACGGTACCAGGAGTTAAGAGCGTGATGCCGTTTAGTTGGTTCGGTGGCATTTACAAAGACGAGAAAAATTTCTTTGCGAACTTCGCTGTCGATGCCGCCAAGTTGCGAGAGGTCATGCCGGAACTAAAAATGTCAGACTCTGAGTGGCAGGCGTTCATTAACGACAGGCAGGGGGCAATCGTTGGAGAGAAGCTGGTGAAATTGTATGGTTTCAGTCCCGGCCAAAGAATTACTCTGCGAAGTCCAATTTACGATCGCAGCGTCGAGTTCATTGTGCGCGGTGTTTGCTCCGGTGCTGATGGGAAGACGCTTTATTTCCACCACGATTACGTGAATGAGTTAGTGCCGGCGTGGGCCAGGGATCGAGTAAGCACGATTAGTATCCTGGCAAATTCGGCAGCCGATGTGCCGCGTATCGCCCAGGCAGTCGACTCCATCTTTGTCAACACTGACGCGCCAACCAAGACTGAAAGTGAACGCGATTTTGCGATCAGCTTCGAAACAATGTTTGGGGGTGTCAAGCAGTTCATGTATGGCATTATCGCGGCCATCACGTTTTCGCTCCTGCTGGTAATGGGGAATACGATGGCGATGACTGTGCGTGAGCGCACCAGGGAAGTCGGAATGCTCAAGGCGCTCGGATTTCAGCGCGGAACCATTGCCAGGCTGTTCGTGGGTGAGGCGTTGGTCGTGACCATGGTCGGAGCCTTAATCGGCATTGCCGGCGCGGCACTACTCTTCCGATCGATCGACCTGAGTCTTTACATACCGAACTTCCAGTCGTTTGTTCCAACGCGGGGAACTCTCTTGACGGCTTTCGTTGTCTCGATCTTTGTGGGTCTGATTAGCGTAGTCTATTCGGCCTATCGCGTCTCGGGTATGACCATAGCTGAGGCTCTGCGTAGCACTGAATAATGCCGTTACCGTTAAAGTACAACTTTCGCAACATCACGGTGCGCAAGTCCAGCACCTTTGCCACCGCCTTTACGATTGGTCTCACCGTGGGTGTCTTCCTGATGGTGATGGCACTCGCGCGAGGCATCGATCTCACTTTAACCAGCAGCGGCGAGCCTCTGAACTTGATTGTGTTGCGAGAGGGCAGCACGGCAGAGTTAAATAGCAGCGTCTCGCGCGAAAACCTCAACAACCTGATGTTCCTGGATGGAGTGGTGCGGGAAGGCGATCAGCCCCTGGTGGCTCCGGAAACTCTGACACTGATCTACAAAGCGCGCAAGGGAATGAGTCAGGGATCGAATGTCACCATTCGCGGGGTCGGCCCTATGTCGAATAAACTGCGGTCTGGTTTTAAAACGGTGGCCGGTCGCATGTTTCAACCGGGGCTGGCGGAAGCGGTTGTGTCAGAGCGAATTGCCCAACGCTTTCAAGGACTGGATGTAGGGGATAAATTTCGCATTCAGACCAGCGACTATACCGTGGTGGGTTTGTTTGAAGCCGGCGGCAAGGCTTTTGAATCGGAGATCTGGGTAGATGTGAATTCACTGGCCAGCTCGACCAAACGGGACACCTTCTCAACGGTGTTGTTGCGCGCAAAGGACGAAACCGCCCTGCAGTCACTGGCGAAGCGAATTACCGATGATCAGCGTTTACACTTAAAGGCACTGCCAGAGCGCACTTTCTACGAAGATCAGCAGGGTGCAGCCTCGGGCGCCTTGAAAGGCCTCGCTGTTTTTATCGGATTCATTATGGCCGTAGGCGCCGGGTTTGCCGGGATGAATACAATGTATGCCGCAGTGGCCAGACGAACCAAGGAGATTGGCACGCTTCGCGTGTTAGGCTTCCGTCGGCGCAGCATTCTGATTGCTTTCCTGCTGGAATCAGTGGTAATCGCGGTGATTGGGGTGGCAATCGGTATCATGCTGGCTCTGCCGTTAAACTTTGTGTCAACTGGCACAGCTAATTTTACCAACTTCAGTGAAATCGCTTTTAATTTTCGCGTCACCCCCGACCTGATGTTGTGGGCCTTAATTTTCGGCGTGACCATAGGTTTACTGGGATCGTTGTTGCCATCGGTTCGGGCTTCGCGATTCAAGATCGTAGATGCTCTTCGCTCGTAGTAACAAGTTCTAATTTCAATTACCCATGGCAATGAACCCCCGAACCCAGGAAGACCAGGAGCATCAGGAGGACCTCAACAATCGGCTCCGAAGCCTGAAGATTGATCGCGCGCCGGCTCTCTCGCCGGCTGGTAATAACCGCTCGCCGAAGCTCCTGTTGCTGGCGCTATCGTCGCTGGTAGCGGTATTGGCAGTCGGCGGTTATTTCTACTTCTCCTCAGCGGCTAAAACTGTTTCCGTTGCTGAGGTCAGTGTGGAAAGCGGAAGCAGCTCGCCCGGAAGCACCGTTCTGTCTGCTTCCGGCTACGTCGTCGCGCATCACAAAATTGCGGTGGGCGCCAAAGTGATGGGACGCGTTGCCTGGATCGGAGTCGAAAAGGGCGACAAGGTGCAACAGGGTCAGGTTCTCGTTCGCCTCGAGGACAATGACTTCCGCGCTCAATCAAATCAGGCTCGTGCGAATCTGGCCGTCGCGCAGGCCCGCCTCGATCAACTTCGCACCGGCTCACGACCTCAGGAAAAACTGAAAGACAAGGCGGGTGTGTTGCAGGCGGAAGCAACCCTGAGAAACGCAGAAGCTGAATACGAGCGGAGCGAGAAGCTCTATAGAGCGGGAGTTTCATCTCGGGCTGAACTCGATCGGGCGATAGCTCAGCGCGACAGTGCGCGTGCCCTGGTCGAGTCAGCGCGGCAGTCAAGCGCAATGACTGATATGGGACCGCGCGCCGAGGAAGTTCGAGCCGCGGACGCGCAAGTCCGTCAGATGAAAGCCGCCCTCGATTACGCCGATACTCAATTGGCTGCGACCGAGATCAGGGCTCCGGTTTCGGGAACCGTATTGCAGAGGATCGTGGAACGAGGCGAAATGGTGAGCCCCTCGTCCTTCGGAGAATCCGGTGCCCGGACTTCAGTAGTGGCCCTCGCCGATCTCAGCGATTTGCAGATTGAGTTAGACATCAGTCAGTCAGACTTTGCTCGTTTACAGATGGGCCAACGAACCGAGATTGTCCCTGAAGCTTTTCCCAATCTGAAGTACACAGGCTTTATCGCGGAAATTGCCCCGGAAGCAAATCGCGCAAAAGCTACGGTACAGGTCAAAGTCAAAGTGGATCGTCCCGATGAACAGCTGCGGCCTGAGATGAACGCTCGCGTCAACTTTTTGGGCGAGGAACGGTCCACGGAAACTAAATCATCGCCACGAGTTCTGGTTCCCAAAGGTGCGGTGGTGCGAAAGGACGGGAGCGTTTTTGTTTTTGTAGTGAAAGGCAGCAAAGTGGAACAGCGATCAATACGGGTTGGTGATGAGGCTGGCGAATTCTATTACGTCCTTGAAGGACTAAGCGGTGGTGAATCCCTGGCGACGACGGGATCTGAAAAACTGCGCGATGGAGATCGCGTGAAGACGGGACCTCCGGCTCCGTAAACACTTCGCCTCTACGAGGCGCGGAACGGAATCGGCGGAAGTTCGCGGATTAATTGACGAGGTTGGAGAAAAACTATGGCAGGGCCGATCGTGCAGGTTCGCAACGTAAGTAAACGTTTTGCTCGAGATGGATTTGAGGTCGTGGCACTCGATCATGTTGATCTTGATATCGCCTCGGGCGACTTTCTGGCCCTGATGGGGCCCAGCGGCTCCGGAAAATCCACCCTATTAAACTTGCTTGCAGGAATCGATCGCTGCACGGAAGGCGAGGTCGATGTGTTGGGAACCGACTTGGCGAAATTGAGCGAAAGTCAATTGGCTGCCTGGCGCAACAACCATGTCGGCTACATCTTTCAAACCTTTAATCTGGTTCCGGTGCTGACTGCGTTTGAAAATGTCGAACTGCCTTTGCTCTTGACTAAACTATCAAGGACTGAACGACGCAAGAATGTCGACACCGCCTTGGAGTTGGTGGGGCTGAGCGATCGTATGCATCATCAGCCGCGACAGCTATCAGGAGGACAGGAACAGCGCGTGGCGATCGCTCGCGCAATTGTGACCGATCCTGATTTGATTCTCGCTGACGAACCGACCGGCAATCTCGACGCGCGTGCAGGCGAAGACGTTCTCAAAATACTTTCAACGCTAAACCGTGAATTGAAAAAGACGGTCATAATGGTTACTCATGATCCTCATGCTGCAAGTTTTGCCACCCACGAACGACATCTGGAGAAGGGTGTTTTGCTTGCGGACGCTTCAGCGGCATCAGTTTGAATCTGACAATTTGGAGGGAAAAAGATTATGCGAATGGAGTTCTTCCGCTATCTAATCCTGGCGGTCCTGATACTTTGTGTGGCTGGCCCGCTCGCTGCACAGGAAGCGTCGAAAGCTTCAGGCTCTGATGCTTCCAAATTTGTGTATGCCGACTTTCAGAACCTGCAGAACGGTCGCCCGGTGAGCAAGCGGGGTGGTGTGACTCGCCTGAATCGATATTCGCAGAACCCGGCAAATCCGCCGCAGTACCGCGGTCTGGAAAACGCAGAACCGCCCGCTCCGGCTGCGGCGCGCGTGACCGCAGACGATATCGCAGCGGCTTTTGATTACGAGCTGCGGATACCAAACGAATGGGAGGGAGTCAATATCGAGATATTTGGTGAACCTGAGAAGGAAGGCAAATTAGTCGCTGACGATGTGAGTGCGTATAAGTACATCACCCTGCGAGCTTTTGCCAAGGGCGCCCAGTTCATACGAATCGAACTTATCACTCGTGGACAGGGGGCCAACCTCGAGTCTGGATATCCTTTCGCCAACATTCGCGTCGGCCCGGGTTTCAATACTTACAAACTCAAGCTGGACACTTTCACACAACCCCAGTGGGCCATGCCCCTGGATCTGAAGAGCGATGTTCTTAAGAAGTTGACGTCAATCAGCGTGGGTGTGTTCTGTGACAAGTGCACTTTGGAAAAAGGGACGGTGGTGATCGACAACATCGCCTTCGAGAAGTGAAATGCGCGAATGTTGACCAGCTGATTTAGAAGACAGTGGAGTAAGCATGTCTTAACGCGCTGATCATCTATAAACATGTGGTCCCTATTGGGACCGAGAACGTTTTCCAGCAAGCTGTTTTGTTGTCACGGACAAGCGCAACACGCTGACGGATTACTATCCGCAACAGGAAGTCGTTGACTTAAGCAAACCGTTATAATATTAATCCGTGCTCAATTCCGTGAAGGCAGTAGTCGCCAAGGGCGTAATGTGAGCGACGCGTCGAAATAGAGGTCAACCTGGTGCGACGAATCGATCTAAGTAAAGTTCAGGCCGCCAATCCACACACCATCCGCGATATTAATCGGCAGATAGTACTTAACTACGTGCGCGAAAGGGAGCCGATTTCCCGCGCCACAATCGCCCGCGAAACTTCTTTACAACGATCTACAATTTCAGAGATCGTTGAGGTACTGACGGGAGAGGGGCTGGTCGAAGAAATCGGCGAAGGCGAGTCAACGGGCGGCAGGCGCCCGACGTTGTTGCGGTTGCGCACTGTGGGTGCCATCGCCATTGGCGTCAATATCACTCCCACCCTTACGACGGTAGCCAGTAGCGATTTGGCCGGCGTGGTCTTGCGCAAAGAAGCTTTCCCAACTGATCCTCAGCCGGAAGTTACTTTTGGACGAATCATAGAGATCGTTCGCAAGTTCTCGCATCAGAGTGCCATCGAAGGGATCGGTGTCAGTATTCCGGGACTGGTCGATCCTACCAGTGGCAATGTCATCTTCGTACCGTATTTCAAGTGGCGCGAGTTGCCAATCGCCGAAACGATCTCGCAGGCGACCGGGCTGCCGGTGACCATCGACAATGATGCGAACGCGGTCGCTCTGGCTGAACTTTGGTTCGGACGACCCGAAGTCAGAAATGCCCGCGACTTCATTTTCGTACTGGTGGCCGACGGCATCGGGACCGGGATCATTTTTGATGGCCAGGTCTATCGCGGAGAGCGCGGGGCAGCCGGCGAATTTGGACATATGATCGTCGGCAGTAATGCGCCCGTCCCTTGCTCCTGTGGAAACGACGACTGCTGGGAAGCATTCGCTTCCGAGCGTTCCGCGCTCGCGCGTTACAGCCGGCTCAGTGGAACTGGCAGCGCTCCTGATTTTGCAACATTGGTTGAGCGCACTTTGGCGGGAGAACAGAATGCAAAAACCGCATTGACCGAGACTGCTCGCTATATCGGCATTGGGATCTCCAATCTGATTGTCGGTTTTAGTCCAGAGGCTGTGATTGTAGGCGGTGCGATAACCCGAGCCTGGCCTCTTATCGAAAGTGCTCTCACAGAAAAAATAGAACGAAGTGTTCGCCGAGGACTGCCTTCGGCCCGCATACTTCGCTCGACTTTGAATGGAGATCCAACGCTGATGGGAGCATTGAGCCTGGTCCTGACGAGCAAATTCGCGGGAGCCGCCGCCGCCTGACAATTTCTTTCCACGACTAACTGCTAGGGTTTCAGCTTATCGGCGCGTTTTCTGATACCGCTGCTGAGCTCAACAACACTTTCAAGATCCCCGCGGGCCTTTTCCAACTGCTCAGCGTCTACCGTACCCGGAGTATCAATAATCGGGTTTTTGATGAAGCTCTCGATCTTGCGGCACAGCATGATCAGATCAGCTGTCATCGAGACAGTCTCCAGGTTCAGCCTCTCGCGCTGTGTTGATGTGGTCGCGGGCTTATCAAGTGCCAGAGTATATCGCAAACGGTTTGCGCGTTTCTTAATCTCGCCAGTCGCCCCTGCAATGAACTGATAGTCAAGAGAATTGTTGCCGGTAACAGCGTGGACGATTTCATTATGGAGTTTGAGCAGCCGCTGAAAATCTTCGTTCACCTGGTCCATCATGGCCCGGGCTTGTTTGGGATCCGTCTCGCGGACATTCCCTTTGCCTATGCCACTCAATTGCAACTCACGGCGATCCATTTCCTGCAAATGGACCTTCGCGGCATTACCAACTCCCTGGGCCAGTGTCGGCTCAGACAAGAGGAGTCCGCAACCGACCACCAGCAGGAGCGATCGCTTCCGCCGAACATGCAAACTAACAACACGACTTGCCATTGCCCCTCCGCCACTCTCAGTCTTGCTGAAGCGGCAGCAGTATAACGCTCGCGGTGTACCTGCACAATTCAATGATCCCGTCATTCGGGTCAGTTTTGGTCCTGGCAAATTTCTCTTCGTGACAGAAAACAGTTGACTGTAGGGCTGCGCTGTACTACTTAATAGCAGGAGCCGACATAAGTCGTATACTGCGGACATCACGAGTTCCATCGAAGATACCCTGATTGATCGCCTAAACCCGTTGTGAGACGAATAGATCTTAAGAAGGCAAGTGTCGCGCGCGCGAATACGATCCGCGACATAAACCGCCAAATCGTACTCAACTACGTTCGTGAGCTGGGACCGATCTCGCGCGCGGAAATTGCCCGTGAAACAGCGCTGCAGCGCTCTACAGTGTCTCTTATCGTCGATGAGTTGATAGCGCATGCCTTGATCGAAGAAGTCACCGGAGAATCCAGCGGTGGACGCCCTCCCAGTCTACTTTCCCTGCGTACGGTCGATGCAGTCGCCATCGGTGTAGACCTCGGCACCATTAAGACGGTGGTGGCAACAAGTGATCTGGCAGGCCGCGTTCTGAACCAGGAACAATTCTTAACCGACCCCGACGCTGAGAGCACCACCCAGAAAATTGTGGAGTGCGCGCTACGATTGATGCGTACGAATGGAGGCACGATCGAAGGCATCGGCATCAGCTTTCCCGGCTGGGTCGATCCTGAGACGGCCCACTCGTACGCCCCGCATTTTAAGTGGCGCGACCTGCCAATTGCCGAAACGTTGACGCAAGCTACCGCGCTGCCGGTGACTATCGACAACGATGCGAATGCCGCGGCGCTTGCGGAACTCTGGTTCGGGCGTCCCGAAATACGCGAGGTGCGGGACTTTATTCTGGTTTTGGTGGAAGCCGGACTCGGTACCGGAATTGTATTCGACGGCCAGGTTTATCGAGGTGAGGGAGGTACGGCCGGCGAATTCGGACACATGACCATCGGTTCAGGTGCGCCCGTTGCTTGCGCCGCCGGCAGCACCGAATGCTGGGAAGCATTTGCTTCTGAACGGGCCGCGCTGGCTCGCTACAAAAAGGCGACTCGGCAAAACGGGAACAGCGATATCGATTTCACAAAACTAGTGGATCTTGCCGTTCGCGGCGAAGGAAGTGCACGTGCGGCTTTGAAGACGACAGCTCGGTACCTGGGAATCGGCATTGCGAATTTGATCCAGGGTCTGGCTCCTGAGACGGTCATAGTGGGTGGCCCAATCGTTCGCGCCTGGTCCATCATTGAGCAGGATCTGAAATCATCGGTAGAAGCCAGCATCTGTCGCGGTCTACCTTCTACACCCATTATCGGTTCGACACTGGGAGCTCAGCCGACGCTGAGGGGGGCGCTGAGTCTTGTCCTCGCCAGCAAGTTTGCGTCGGTCGCTTGAGGCCGCGGAGGCAACACTTTGTTGTCCAGCAAAACAAAGAAACCTTAATACAAAGTGGGGTCTGTGCCGGAGTGTTACAGAAATTTAAAAAAGTTCTTGACTTCATTCCCAGTTAGGAGTAAATGCTTTTGACTGATTGTGCAACAAAGTCTCTCAGACTTGGATTTAATTAGATTTCAGAGTCGACGGTTTTAGGGGCCAGCTGATGAATGGATTCGACTAAATTCGGATCTCTCCAGCGGCCTCCGAGACACTAGTACCGGGCACTTGCAGATTTCAAGTACAAGGTGCAGGTTGCGTCGAAAGTATCTATCAGCGGTCTGCTTCTAATTTACGATCTTGATTGACATCGTGCGGCGCTCGTCCAGCCGCACGCGACGAAGCAAACGCAAGGCTAATTCTTTTTTCTTTTCTCCATTCTGTCCCGGGGTACGCACTGAAAAGCGCAGAGTTGTTCTGGCTGTTGGTGCAGACTCAGTTCGGACTTTGAAAATTTGGGAATCGTTCAGCCATGGTCCGAGTGGAATCTTGGCCGTCGTTATTCTCGAGCCGGTAAAACTCTTAGGAGGTCGGTATGCTGAAGAAGCTTGGCATGAAGGCGCTGTTGGTCGTTATGGGCATTGGGCTGTTTGTCGGCGTTAACGCTCAAACTGCAACAGTCGGAAATCTTAGCGGCACCATTCGGGATCCCAGCGGGGCCGCCGTGCCTAAGGCGGAAGTGGAAATTAAGGACGAGGGAACTGGCGTCTCGCGCACCGCAACCGCGAACGACAGCGGCTATTATGTCGTTCCAAGTTTGCCGGCGGGCCGGTACACAGTGAGCACGGGGCCCCAAGGGTTCAAGCGCACGGTTGTTACCGGAGTCGAAGTGCACGTGACTGAGAACAAAGTTCTGAACCTGGATCTCCAGGTCGGCCAGGTGAGCGAAACCGTCAACATCACCAGCGACGCCGCGCCTGTCGAGACCCGGAGTGGCGATGTCAGCAGCCTTATTTCGGAGAAACAAGTCACCGAATTGCCGCTGAATGGCCGCAACTATTCGCAGCTGGCACTGATGGTGCCCGGTGTTTCACCGGGTTCGACTTTCGCTGCCAAAGGAACTGGACTCGATGGCGGCGTTGACATGTCGGTCAACGGCAACGGCTCGAATCAAAATTTGTGGACCGTTGACGGTGTCAACAATATGGATGTCGGCTCGAATCGCACGCTGCTGGTTTTCCCCTCGATAGACTCAATTGTGGAATTTCGTGTTGAGCGCAATAGCTTCAGCGCGGAATATGGGCAAGCACAGGGAGCGGTGATTAATCTTATCACCAAGGGTGGCAGCAATAGTTTTCACGGCGCCGGTTTCGAGTTCTTGCGCAGTGACAAACTGAACGCGAACAATTTTTTCCTCAATAAGGCCAATCAACCTAGAGGCTATTTGAAGTACAACAACTTCGGCGGCAACTTTAGCGGCCCCATCAAGAAAAATAAGATCTTTTTCTTCTGGTCGGAAGAGTGGCGTGTTGAAAATCGCGGCACGACGGTTTCGGGTCACGTTCCTACCGCAGCGGAGAAGGTCGGTGACTTCAGCGGAACGCTGACAAATCCGCTGCCGCACGACCCATTTACATGTAGACCGGATCCTGCCGATCCAACCAGAACCATCTGTGACCCTTATCCAGGCAACAAGATTCCCACAGCCCGGCTCAGTCCGGCAGGCCTTGCGTTGATGAAAATCTTTCCCGATCCCAACGGTGGAGGAAACCTTTGGGTTAGCTCGCCAATCCAGCCCGTAAGGACCCGTCAGGACAACATCCGCGGTGATATCAGTGTCACCAGTAAGATGAACCTGATGGTTCGTTTTATTAATGAGAAATGGACTCACGGTCAGGACACGCAGCAGTGGGGTGATGTTCCCTTCCCAACGCTTGCGGACGACTGGAACCAACCCAGCAAGAGTTTTTCCGTGAAGCTAACCAATACGTTGAATTCATCGTCCGTGAACGACTTCCAGTTTTCCCGCGCGGGTAATAACATTCTGATTACGACCAGCCCGCAATCCGATGCCCTGCTCAAGGATGTCGCTTCCAAATTTCCGACCGTGTTCACGCAGACGGCCAATGTACCAAGCCTGATGTGGAACGGCGGTGGATATGACAACATCTGGCATGAGGGCCCGTGGCAGAATCATGAAGATCTGTGGAGTTGGAAGGATGATTTCTCCAAGGTTGTCGGTTCTCATGATCTCAAGTTCGGCGCGCTCTACAGCCACAACATCAAGAATGAACAACTCGCCGGCGGTGGTGGGGGCAACACGCCAGGCTTTATCACTGGGAACGGCTCCAAGACTAATAACGCAATAGCCGATTTGCTGGACAGGAACCTGACCCTTACTAATTATCAGGAGACCGATCATACGGGAGTGGGGCAGGGTCGCTGGCGTGACACTGAATTCTACGGGAATGACACCTGGAAGCTGCGCCCCACGTTGACGCTCACTATGGGCCTGCGGTACTCGCAATTTCCGACGGCCCACACGGCAAACGATCAGATATCTAACTTAATCCCTCAGTTCTACGATGGGTTGAGCTATACCAGCGCTTTGATTACACCCGCCACGGCCGGGGCCCATGGGCTTCCAAGATCTCTAACGAAACCCTATAACATGGGCTTCCAACCGCGCGTGGGCATTGCCTGGGACGTTTTTGGGAATGGCAAGACAGCGCTTCGTGCGGGTTTTGGGCGCTACATGAGTCGTACGAATGTGATTGAAGACGTCCTTCGTATGGCAGGCAATCCTCCCTGGACGAAAATGGTTGATTCAGGTTGGTCCGGCGCCCAGGACACTCTAGCTAGTTGCCCGACGTGCCGTACCATGGATGCGATCGGTCCTAACCTGAAGAACCAGGTTCAGGGTGTAAGTAATACTTCAGGATTCCAGGCCACTGATACGAACTTCCGGCCCCCGGAGAGCTTCCAGTGGAATCTGACTGTCTCTCGCGAAGTAATGAAGAACACCGTGCTCGAAGTTTCTTACATCGGCAACCACGGACTTCATATCTGGCGGCGACATGTGAATTGGAACGACATTCCGGCGAATGTACCCTGTAAGGGCGGCGCCGCAGTTGGGTGTGATCCGACTCTTAAGAACGACGCTCGATTTCAAATTGCCAGCCTGGCCCGTCGGGGAGCGAATACCGACGCGATGGTTGCGGCTAATCGCAGAATACCCACCTTGGGTGCAATTACAATGGCTCAGTCGACCGGGAATGCCAGTTACCACGGGCTTCAGGTCTGGCTCAACCGCCGCTTCTCTGAACGGCTGGCCTTCCAGGCCTCTTACACTTGGTCGCATAATATTTCGGATGTTCCCATCTTGGGCTTCTCCGATTCCACGACCGATCCATTCAATTACCCCCTCGACAAGGGTGACTCGGATCTCGACCGCAGGCAGACATTTGTGGGCAACGTTGTCTACCAGTTGCCCTTACTCAAGAACCGGAGCTCCCTGGTCCAACGTGTTCTGGGGGACTGGCAGCTCAATGGAATCTTGTCCCACTATGGTGCTACCCCGGTCGATATAACATCGGGCGTCAATACCTATGGGACCGCTGCCAATTTCAATCCGCGTCCGAACCTGGTTCTGGGCGTACCACTCTACCTGCACACAGCCGACAAGACCCAGTGGCTGAACCCGGCAGCCTTCTCTATTCCTGCGGTTGGGCAGCTCGGTAGCCTGGGCAGGGGCACGATTCGAGGTAAGCCGATTAACAACATTGATTTCTCTATCGTAAAGAACTGGAGAGTAAAGGAGCGTTATGGTCTTCAGTTCCGTGGAGAGATGTTCAATGTCTTCAACCATGCAAATTTCAGCGGATACCAAACCAACCTGGCGTTTCAGGGGAATAATACGCTGCCGAATTTTGGGACAGTTCAAAATGGTTCTTTTGGTACTCTGGGCAATTCGCAAGCTCCTAGGGAGATCCAATTCGGGATGAAGTTCACCTTCTGATATACTCGACTTCGGCTGAACTTTGAAACGGGGGGCTGCTGCTCTAACTCAGCCCCCCGTTTTATCTTTTGAGCTGACTCCACCAATCAGTGAAGGCAACAATGTATTTTCGGTCGACCTTCCTCCCGCTACTACTTCTGCTCGTCCCTTTCCAGAATCCCGGCGATTCATTTCAACGACACTACGAGAATGCGGAAACGCAGCGACGCGCCGGTAATTTCGGTGCGGCGCAAGCCGAATATCTGAGCATTCTCGGTGAGGCATACCATCAGCTGGCGAGAATCTACTCTGCGCAGGCTGACTATCGCCAAGCGGCAGTCGTGCTTGAGACAACTGTGACGTACCTGCCAGACTCCGAGGACGTGCTCATCGATCTGGCCATTGCCTACTTCCATAACGAACAGTACCAAAAAGCCGTCACGCCTTTGAACAAGGCTGTCGTTCACAATTCCGGGAGCGCATCGGCTCATCACATGTTAGGTAAGACCTACTTCATGATGGGCGAATTTGAGAAATCGACAAACGAACTCGAGACGGCGCTTCGGTTGGCGCCAAAGGATTACGATGTCGCTTACACGCTCGGGCTGGCTTATCTGAAGCAACGCAAAATGGACTTGGCCAGGCAGCTTTACGATCATATGATCGGGCAGCTCGGTGACAGACCTCAGCTTCGTGTACTCGTCGGCCGAGCTTATCGAGAGACGGGTTTTCTGCCTGAAGCCATTGAAGAGTTTAAAAAGGCGGTGGCTCTCGATCCGCGGTTTCCCCGCGTGCATTATTATCTGGGCCTCTCCTATCTCCTCAAGGACGGCGTTAGCAGGCTCGCCGACGCCATCGCGGAGTTCAAAATCGAGTTGGCGGCGCACCCTGACGAGTTCTTCGCCAATTACTATCTGGGTATAGCCTTCACTGTCGATAGAAAGTGGGATACTGCCATCGGCTTCTTGCAAAAGGCCTCTCAGCTCCAGCCTTCTAATCCAGATCCTTACTTCTTCCTCGGCCAGGCTTATCAGGGCCTCGAGAAGCATGAAGAAGCAATCGAGGTGCTTAGGAAAGCCATCGCCCTGAATCCTGATCTGCAGCACAATGATTATCAAGTCACCAACGCTCACTTCCGGCTCGGCCAGGCGTTACTAAAGGTCGGCCGGACCGAAGAAGGTCAGAAAGAGATAAAGATCGCGGCTGACCTGAAGTCCAGAGCCTTTAAGAGAGACGAGGCTAAGGTGGAAGCTTTCACGACCACCGCTAACTCAGACGAGAAAAGCAAGTTTCCCGAGTTGGTAGTGGCTGAAGGCGTGATCGCCCAATCGAATCCGCTCGACGAGCAAGCAAAACGAGAACTCAAGAACAGCGAAGCTTACTATGCGAAGGTGATTGCCTCTGCTCACAATAATGTCGGTTTATTGTTGGCTGAACAAAAGGGGTTCCGTGCCGCGGCGGAACAGTTTCGCTTGGCAATAAAGTGGGATCCGCATCTCGAGGGCCTGAATTTTAATCTGGGACTGGCCAGCTACAAGGCCGGACTTTATGAAGAGGCACTCTCGCCGCTTGAAAACGAGTTGAAGGATCATCCGGCGAACGAGTCAGCCAAACAGCTTTTGGGTCTGAGCTATTTCGCGACTAACAACTACCCGCAAGCCTCCGCTCTATTGACCGAAATAGTTGCGGCCAAACCCAATCAGGCTGCCCTCTATTACCCGCTCGCCCTCTCCCTCATCAAGCTGGGAAAAAAGGATGCAGCCAACCACGTTATTGAGCAAATGGTCGCGATGGGGGGCAGCAGCCCTCAACTGCACATTCTACTGGGCCAGGCATCTTACGATCAGGGCGACAGCGTGAAGGCGCTCGAAGAATTAGAGACCGCTATATCGCTGGACAATAAAGTGCTCCTCGCGCACTCCTACGCGGGCGTGATCTACCTGAAGCTGGGCAAGTTCGCTGAAGCCAAGCGGGAGTTTGGTGCTGAGCTGGCGCTGAATCCTGGTGACCTCCAGGCGAAATACCATCTCGGGTTTGTCTTGCTGGCCGGTCAGGAAACGGAGGCTGGCATTAAGTTAATGCGAGAAGTCATCCAACAAAAGCCTGATTTCGCCGATGCCCACTACGAACTGGGCAAGGCTCTGCTTCAAAAAAATGATCTGAAGGCGGCCTTGGAGAGCCTTGAATCCGCGGCGAAACTTGATCCCGACAAATCCCACGTTCACTATCAACTGGGCAGGGCTTATCTTGCGGCCGGGCGAAAGGCAGAAGGTGATAACCAACTGGAAATCTCGAGGCAGCTCAAAGAAAAAGAGCGTCGCCAAACAAATTGATAAAGGTCAGCAACTCCCGGCCCCCTGGTCGGATGGGTTCATTTACATAACGCCTTGTCATCCCCGCAGGGAAGCCTTCAGCAGTAATAAACGTGAGCAGCTACTTATCTCAGAGAGGTCGTCACTTGTATTTCAGAAGAGTTCTTCTGATCCCGTGTTTCATAATCGTGCTGCTCATAATTCCCGCTCGCGTGATCAGCCAGCAGCCAAATGGTCTTCATTTTACCGATACGACTGAGAAGGCCGGCATTACTTTCAAACACGTGTCTTCGCCCGAGAAGAAATACATAGTTGAGTCAATGAGCGGCGGCCTGGCGCTGATCGACTACGACAATGATGGCTTTCCTGACATCTACTTCCCCAACTCATTGAGCGTAGATCTGGTCAAGTCGAAAGGAAAGACGAAAAGCGCTCTGTACCACAACAATGGTGATGGGACATTTACCGATGTAGCTGACAAGGCGGGCGTGGCCTACATCGGTTGGGGGATGGGAGCGGTGGTTGGCGACTACAACAACGACGGCTTTGACGATCTCTACATTACTTGTCTGGGACCAAATCATCTCCTCAAGAACAACGGTAACGGCACCTTCACGGACGTCACCGAGAAGGCGGGCGTGGGCGACCCGCGCTGGTCCGCCGGCGCAGCGTTTGTGGACTTTGATAACGACGGAAATCTTGATCTCTTCGTTTCCAACTATGTGGCTTTCGACTTCAACAACCTGCCCGACTTCGGTAAGGGTAAGCTATGCCAGTACAAGGGGGTTCCGGTGCAATGCGGTCCTCGCGGTCTGCCCGGAGACGGTGATTCGCTCTACCACAATAACGGAAATGGCACGTTTACGGATGTCACGAAAAAAGCTGGAGTCTCGGACCCGGATGGTTACTACGGCATGGGAGTCATCTGCAGCGACTTCGATGGAGACGGTCTGGTTGATATCTTTGTCGCCAATGACTCGGTGCCGAATTTCCTCTACCACAATGACGGGAACGGCACGTTTAAGGAGATTGGATTTACGTCGGGAACGGCGGTCAACGAGAACGGCAGCGAACAGGGAAGTATGGGTGTAACGGTTGGCGACTATGACCATGACGGGAAGTTTGACCTGTTCGTAACAAATTTCGATGACGATTACAACACGCTCTACCATAACGACGGCAACAATTCGTTCACCGACGTGTCCTATCCTGCGAAGGTCGCCGCGGTCAGTCTTCCTTATGTGGGTTGGGGAACCAAGTTCTTTGATTACGACAACGATGGTTGGGTCGATCTGTTTGTCGTCAATGGCCACGTCTACCCCCAGTTGCCGAGCTATCGCCAACGCAATCTGGTTCACAAAAATAATCGCGACGGGACCTTTACCGAAGTGGCCGCCCAACTCGGCGCTCCGTTTCTCGAGAAGGGTGTCGGCAGAGGTGCCGTCTTCGGTGACTTGGATAATGATGGCGATGTCGATATTGTTATCAACAATTTGGATGGCGGGCCGCAACTGTTGCGCAACGATGGCGGCAATACCAATAATTCTGTAGTGATAAAAACGGTCGGCGTTAAGAGCAATCGCGACGGCATCGGGGCGCGAGTGAAGATCGTGGCCGGCGATTTGAGCCAGATAGATGAAGTGCGGAGCGGCGATAGCTATCTTTCGCAGAGCGATCTAAGGCTGCACTTCGGCCTCGAAAAGCGTACGAAGATCGATCTGATAGAAGTGCGTTGGCCTAGTGGTGTGGTGGACAAAATTACCGACGCCAGTGTGAACAAGATTCTGACGATTAAAGAAGGTCAGGGGTTGGTGCAAAAGAAAGACTTTAAGAGCGGCGCAAAGTAGGTCAGCAAGGTAGATCAGCAAAGTAGATCAAACAAAAATCCTTCAAGAGCCTGTAAGGGATCGATTAATGCTATTAGCTTCGACCTTTCTTCCTATCCTGCTGTCACTCGTTTTCTTCCAATCGCCTCAAGATACGCTCCGGCAACATTACGAGGCGGCGGAAGCGCAAAGACTGGCCGGCAATCTCAGCGCGGCCGAAGCCGAATATGCCGCAATTCTGGCCGACGGATACGCGAGACTGGGAAAAACCTACGCCGCGCAGGCGAAGTATAAAGAGGCGATATCGGCCCTTGAAGCGTCTGGTCTTTATCAGCCTGAGTCTGAAGAAGCGTTGATAGAATTGGCGATTGCGTACTTCGGTGCGGGGCAGTATGAGAAGGGTCTCGTGCCCTTGCAAAAGGTCGTCGCCCGCAACTCACAAAATGTTGGCGCTCACCATATGCTGGGCAAGACTTATTTCATGCTCGGTGAATCAGCAAAGGCTGCCGGTGAGCTTGAGACTGCACTTAATTTCGCGCCGCACGATGTCGATGTAGCTTACACGCTCGGGATCGCTTACCTGGTTAATCACCGCGTTGACAGCGCAAAGCAGCTTTTCGATCGGATGCTCAAAGAATTTGGTGACCAGCCACAGTTGCACATTGTTATCGGTCGCGCTTATCGAGAGTCAGGTCTTTTACCAGAAGCGATAGCGGAGTTCAGGAAGGCCATTGCTCTTGATCCCGGTTTCCCACGTGCCCACTATTATCTCGGCCTCACTTATTTATTGGATGAGGGACAATCCAAACTTAGCGAGGCCCTCGCAGAATTCAAGATTGAACTGACCGCAAACCCGGACGAATACTTCGCCAACTATTATCTCGGCATTGCTTATATCTTTCAGAGAAAGTGGGACCTCGCTCTCAGCTTCTTTCAAAGGGCCTCGACGATTCAGCCAAACAATCCCGATCCCTATTATCAGCTGGGCCAGGCTTATCAGGAGTTGGGCAAGCATGAACAAGCGATTGAAGTGCTCAAAAAGTCCATCGCGCTAAATCCCTTTCTTGCCCACAACAAATACCAGGTCACCACCGCTCATCACCGCCTGGCCCAGTCCCTGCTGAAGACCGGGCAAGCTGAGGCTGGGCAAAGAGAGTTGCAGGTAGCTGCGGATCTGAAGGCTGAAGCGTTTAGGATGGAACAGAGATCCTACAAAGGTGCAGCTAGTTCGGATGCTTCCACACTTGCCGGGTCAGAAAACCGGTTGGGAGAAAAAGGTGCAGTCGAAGGCTCGGTGATTGAACCCAGCGCGCTGGACGAAAAAGCCACGCGAGAACTCAAGAGCAGCGAGGCTTATTACACCAAGGTAGTTGCCGCCGCTCATAACAATGTTGGCCTGCTGCGTGCGGAACGGCAGGACTTTAATGCGGCAGCAGAGCAGTTCGCATTAGCCGCGAAGTGGGATCCTCAGCAAGAAGGTCTCGATTACAATTTGGGTCTGGCTTACTACAAGTCTGATTCGTACAAACAGGCTGTGCCGCCGCTCGAAAACGAGTTGAGGTTACATCCCGACAACCGTCCCGCCACAATGTTGTTGGGCATGACCTGGTTCCGGTTACGCAGTTATGCCAAAGCTTCTGAGTTGTTGAGCGGGGTGATCGATCCGCAACCTGCGGACGTCAATATCTTCTATGCACTTGCCTCGTCATTAATCAAGCAGGGCAAGGTTGTTGCTGCTGATCGCGTAATTACCCGAATGGAAACAACTGCGGGCGCCGCTCCGCAGCTTCAGCTACTCCGGGCTGAGAAGTACTCCACCAGCGGTGTGACCGCTAAGGCTCTCGCTGAGCTCAATGAGGTCGCGACCTTAAACACCAACATTCCGCTGGTTCACTACTATTCCGGCTTACTTTATTTGAAGCTAAACAAGCGTGATGAAGCTGCGCGCGAGTTTGAAAGAGAGGTGGCATTGAACCCTCATGACATACAGGCCAGATACTCTCTGGGTGATGTTTTGTTGGCGGGCCAGAATCTTGAGCGCGGCCTCGCCTTGATTCGAGGGGTGCTTCAGGCGCAGCCGGAACACGCAGAAGCGCGGTACGCTTTGGGAAAAGCCTTGCTGCAAAGAGGCGACACCGCCGGCGCAATCGACAACCTGGAACAGGCGTCGAAGCTCGAGCCCGAAAATCCTGAGTTCCATTTCCATCTGGGCCAGGCCTACGTTGCCGCTGGACGCAAGACCGCAGGGAAAAACCAGATCGAAATCTCCAAACATCTTCGCGGTCGAAATCAGACAACCGCCAATGACAATTAGAACGGTTGAATTTCGTGAACAATGAGGCTTATCGCGCCGATATTGGTTTTGGCCTTGCTGGGCGTTTTCTCATTTGAGGGCGTCAGCGATTCCCCGCGCTTTCGTCCAGCGGCCGAAGATTCCAAGTTGTTGTATGCAGCTCAGGCTTCTGGCCCACGTTTTACCGAAATATCCAAAGAAGCCGGCATCACTTTTAAGCATGTGTTTTCACCGGAGAAGAAATACATCGCAGAATCAATGAGCGGGGGTGTCGCCCTGTTTGATTACGACAACGATGGCTATCTGGATATCTACTTTGTGAATTCGCTGACGGTGGACCTCGCCAGGTCGCATCAGAAAACCAGGAGCGCTCTCTATCATAATAATGGCGGCACCAGCTTCACGGATGTAACCGAAAAGGCTGGAGTGGGCGACATTGGATTTGGTATGGGAGTAGCCGTCGGTGACTACAATAATGACGGGTTTGCGGATCTGTATGTTACGTGTCTGGGGCCAAACCATCTGTTCAAGAACAACGGCAACGGCACGTTTACGGACGTAACGATAAAAGCGGGAGTAGGTGACCCGCGATGGTCCACCGGGGCCGCCTTCGTGGATTACGATAACGACGGTAAGCTCGATCTCTTTGTTTCAAACTATGTAGATTTCGATCTCAATCATTTGCCTGAGTTCGGCCAGGGCCGCACCTGCCAGTTCAAAGGCGTAGCAGTGCAATGTGGCCCGAGAGGTTTGCCCGGCGCCGGTGATTCGCTTTTTCACAATAACGGCGATGGTACGTTCACGGACGTGTCGAAAAAGGCAGGCGTGTCGGACCCGAACGGTTACTATGGGATGGGAGTCATTTGCAACGACTTCGACGGCGATGGCCTGGTTGATATTTTTGTCGCCAACGACTCGACCCCTAATTTCCTTTATCACAACAACGGGGACGGAACATTCAAAGAGACTGGATTCATCTCTGGTACGGCGGTCAACGGCAGCGGCAAGGAGCAGGGCTGCATGGGCGTGACGTTAGGTGATTACGATCATGACGGGATACTCGATCTATTTGTGACTAACTTCGACGATGAGTACAACGTGCTCTACCATGGCGATGGCCGCAATTCTTTCAGTGATGTTTCCTATGCTGCCAGGGTCGCCGCGGTCAGTCTTCCCTATGTTGGCTGGGGGACTGGATTCTTTGACTTTGACAACGACGGTTGGGTTGACCTGTTTGTGGGCAATGGTCACGCCTACCCTCAGAGAGATCACTATCGTCAGCGCATGTTAGTGCACCATAACAATCGTGACGGGACTTTTGATGAAGTGGCTGAACGGCTGGGCGGCGCTCTGATGGAAGGGCGAGTGAGTCGCGGGGTGGCCTTTGGAGATATCGACAACGACGGCGATGTTGATATCGTCGTCAATGACCTGGACGGCAGTCCACAACTGTTGCGCAACGACGGCGGCAACGCCAACAATTCAGCACTGATCAAGACGATCGGTGTGAAGAGCAATCGCGACGGCATTGGCGCTCGGGTGAAAATAGTTTCTGCCGATTTGGTTCAGGTGGATGAGGTCCGCAGCGGTGGGAGTTATTTATCTCAGAGCGATCTGCGGTTGCATTTTGGCCTCGAGCAGCGAACGAAGATCGATCTGCTGGAAGTTCGCTGGTCGAGCGGAGTGATCGACAAGATCAGTAACCTGAGTGCGAACAAGATCTTTATCGTAAAAGAAGGCAAAGGCGTCGTCGAGCAAAGGAATCTCAACAGCGCAAATAAGAAATAACGCAAACTGTTAGTTTGCGAGTGTGTTGAATGTCTCCGCGAACCGGCGCAAACTAACAGTTGGCGTTACGAGATTCCAATCCCTGTGGTGAAGACTGTGAATATCGTCGAACCAAACTCAACTGCATCTGCGCGACGTCTCGAACGTCTTTGGTGGAGGCCTGATACCTTTCCGCTGGGGCGACTCGCAATAGTCGTTGTGCTTCTGATCATCCTTGCCTGCGGTTCAGTAACTTTCGCCCAGGTCGATAAACTGGTGCCGCGTCTGGAGCATGCGGCCGGCTTGATCGCTGAGAAGCACATCGATGAAGCAGAAAAAGAACTAGCGGCAATCTTGCGGGCGACTCCAAATGAGCCAACCGCCCTCAATCTCCTTGGCGCAGTGCGCGCGCAACAGGGCAAGCTAAATGAGGCCGAGCTACTCTTTTCCCGCGCCATTCGCAGCGATAGTCGTTTCGTTGGACCACACCTGAATTTGGCCCACCTGTACACGCTCACCGGTCGGCCAAAGAAGACAATCCTGGAATTACAAGAGGCGCAGCGGCTGGATCCCGGGAATGTTGAGGCCGTCGACCTGCTTGCTAGACTCCTTCTGGCCCAGGGACAGATTGACGAGGGCATCAACGTCATCGAGCAAGCAAAGCAATCACAGACGCTTTCAGCACCGTTACTGGTTTTGCTCGGCGATGCTTACTTGAAAAAGGGGAACGCACCCAAGGCCGAAGAGAGCTACGAACGGGCGCTCGGACAACAAAGTGAACTGACGGACGCGGTCCTCGGTCTGGCCCAGGTTTCTCAATTCAAAGGGGCTGCCGATACGGCTCTGGTCCAACTGAGCCGGGCCAGAAAGATGGTGGCAAACTCGCCCGACACGCTTTACCGATTTGCCCTCGTCGCTTTGGGCGCCGGCCTTTTTGAGGAAGCGAACGGAACCTTACTCGCGGCGATCAAGCTGAAGCCTGATGATCCGGCTTACTTCCTGGCCTTGGGAACCACCTGGATTAAGAAGCCTGACTTGGCAGAAGCTGAGCACGCATTCCGACGCGCACTCGAGTTACAGCCTGAAAGTCCCAGGGCGCAGATGTATCTCGGCTACACCCTCCTTGAGCAGAAAAAATATCCCGAGGCACGTGAGTATCTGGAGAAGAGTTTGCTGACAGATAAAAGTGTTCCCGAGACATATTATTACCTGGGCCAAGTCGCTCAGGAAGAGAATGAAGACGAGCGCGCCGTTCAATTGTTCAAGAAAGCCATTGAGCTGGCGCCTTCATATTCATTTGCGCACGCCGGTCTCGGCGCCAGTTATCTGCGACTGAAGAATTATCCGCTGGCTCAGCAGGAATTGGAGTTGAGCGTGAAGCTCAATCCAAATGACTCGAAGGCGCATTACAATCTTGCTGTATTGTTTGCCCGGCTTAGGAATCAACAACGAGCGCAGGAGGAGTTGCAAATCGTTGACAAGTTAAAGACCAGGAATGGCGGGCCGGCAAAGGAAGGTGATGTGTCTTCTTCGCCAGAGCCCAGGCCGCCGAAATAGCTAGCCCGGCGGGGCTAATTGCTTAGCTCCGTGGGCACCGGATGTTTATAGAAACAAGACAATCAAAACCCATTAGCTCCGGTAGGAGCGAAACATAACTATCGGCAGCACACGTTGCGCTCCTCTGGAGCTTAACGTCCTTTGGACTCGCATTCTAAAGACATTCGGCTCCTACGGAATTTCGCCCGCCTTTCAAACATTCGCCCGGCAGTTACGTTCGAGTCTGCAATAGTTCGAGTGAATAGATGATGATCCTGATGGAACATCTTGTGGTCTGCTTGCGATTGACGATCGCCCTGAGTCTGGCTCTGACTCTTGCCTTCGGTTTGTGTCTTACTACCCGTGCTCAACGGGCTGCCGGTCCCACAAAACCAGTCGTCACCTTTGAAGAAGTATTACCCAGCCAGAGCGGCATCACCTGGGTTCATAACAATGCGCATTCACCCGAGCGTCATTTGCCCGAGACGGTGGGCGCGGGTTGCGCTTTTTTAGATTATGACAACGACGGTTGGATGGATATCTACCTGGTCAACAGCGGGCCCGCGGATTTCTTTAAGCCTGCCACTCAAATCAGGAATGCGCTTTATCACAATAATCATGACGGCACCTTCACGGATGTAACTGACAAAGCCGGCGTGGCCGGCGGAACTTTCGGGATGGGCGTCGCGGCGGCTGACTATGATGGAGATGGCTGGATTGATCTCTACGTCACCTGTTATGGCCGCAATATTCTCTATCACAACAACGGTAATGGGACTTTCAGCGATCTTACGGATAGAACCGGAACGGGTGCGCCCGGGTGGTCCACCTGCGCCGTCTGGTTTGACTATGACAATGATGGCAAGCTGGATCTGTTTGTGTCGAGTTTTGTTTACTATGACAAGACGCTGAATGTCCTGTGCAGTGACGAACTCAAACGCAGTTATTACTGCATCCCGCGCCACTACAAACCCAGGCCCAGCCATCTTTTTCATAACAATGGAGACGGGACTTTTGCTGATGTCAGTAAGCAATCCGGTATAGCTGATTCTCCCGGCAAATCGTTTGGCGCTGTTGCGACCGATGTGAATAACGATGGGCGCATGGACCTTTTCGTCGCGAATGACACCATGCCCAACTTTCTGTTCATAAACCAGGGCGGAGGCAAATTCGAAGAGAGCGCCCTGGCGGCCGGCATAGGTTACAGCGCCTCGGGAAAGCCGCGCTCCGGAATGGGTGTCGATGCCGCGGACTATGACGGTGACGGCTGGCAGGATCTTTTCGTGGCTAATATCGAGCAGGAGTTTTTTAGTCTCTATCATAATCAGAAGGACCTCACTTTTATCGACGAGCCGGGTGAAATCGGACCCGCGACGCAATTCCTGAGCGGTTGGGGCTTACGGTTTTTTGATTATGACAATGACGGTAATTCAGATCTATTCCTCGTTAATGGACATCCGGACGATTTCATCGAGATGCGAAATGCGCGGGTCAAATATCGCGAGCAGTTGCAGCTCTTTCGCAATACCGGCAAAGGCTTTGAAAACGTGAGTCCTCAATCCGGCGTAGTTTTCAATAAATACTTTTCGGGGCGAGGTATGGCTACTGGCGATTTTGATAACGATGGCGATCTTGATGTGCTGATCGCCAACAATGGCGAAGCCCCCGCGCTGCTTCGTAATGAAGGCGGCAATCGCAATAATTGGATTGGTCTGCAATTGATTGGCAAACAAAGCAACCCTGCCGCGGTGGGAGCGGTCATTAGCTGGCAAGCGGGAACACTCAAGCGCAGCCGGTTGAAGACCTCAGGCGGCAGCTATCTTGCCTCACACGATCCAAGGGAAATACTCGGTATCGGCTCAGCCGCGAAGATTGATTACGTTGAGGTTCGCTGGCCCAGCGGCAAGATTGACAGGCTTACTAATCCGCCAATAAATCGATATTCAAAGGTGGTTGAGGGAGCGGGCCTCAACATGCCAAGATGAAGAATCAATCGACGCGAAAAAATAATGGGCGCGAAAAATTAATCGACCCGTTTAGAAAACGCACTTGTGCGCCGGCGCCTTGAATGCCACCCAGCCCAGGCGGACAAGTCCGCTTCCTAAAGGGAAAGTTTGTAAAAAAATTAATCGACTCGTTTAGGAAGTTTGTAGTTATCTCGTTAAGTCGGTAGTTATTTTCGTTCATGAGGCGTTAACGAGACTTTGGAGTCGCGGCGCCTTCCTTAATAGTCAAATATTGATTCGCCTGTACATTCTTCATGGTGGTGAGTTGACCGCTGGGCCACCGGACTTCTACCTCAGTTACTTTTGTATTGGCTCCCAGGCCGAACAGTAAACGCGGATCGGAGGCCGAGCAATAACTGGTGCCGCCCAGGCGTTGCTTGACTCGGCGTAACGCCCCGGCCGTCACCGTAACCTTGGCCCCCACGCCGTCGCGATTACTCTTTGCTCCGATCAATTTGATCCCCAGCCAGTGGTTGCGGTTGCCGCCGTCGTTGCGCAATAGCGCAGGCGGTTCTCCAACATTCATCAGCAAGAGATCCACATCCCCATCGTTATCGAAATCACCGATGGCCAGTCCGCGGCCAGCGTAGGATTTCTGCAGTGCTGCGCCGTGTGCGGCGGCGACGTTAACAAATCCCTGGCCCGTGTTCTCAAAGAGAAACGGACGCTCGCGATAGGTAGTTTCCGGAAAGAACTTATTTATGGGCTCAAAGGGATGCCCGTTGTGCACAAACAAATCCGACAGGCCGTCATTATTGTAATCAAAAAAACGCGAGCCGAAGCCGCTTAGCGGAATACTGATTGTGCCCAGCCCGAGTTTGTTGGTGACTTCAGTAAACACTCCGTCCCGGTCGTTATGAAACAGGGCGTTGGTCTCACCCGAAAAATTTGCGACAAACATCTCCGGATAACCATCACCGTCGAGATCTTCGGCATCGACGCCCATGCCGCCACGCGCGTTACCATTCGGATCAAGCGCCACCCCGGCTTCGAGTGCCAGTTCGGAAAATGTGCCATCGCCGTTATTGTGATAGAGAAAGTTGGCGGCGGCATCATTGGCTTGAAATATGTCGAGTCGCCCATCGTTATCATAATCCAGGGCAATAACACCCAAGCCTTTTCCTTTTGATTTGGCGATGCGTGTCTTTTCACTCACATCGGAAAAAGTACCATCGCGATTGTTGTGAAAGAGTTTACTCGCTGAGCCCTTGAAATTTTTGATTAGACAGTATGGCTTGTCTTCAAAGAAAGTGCAGGGAAGAGTTTTTTCGTCATAAGTAAGGTAGTTACATACAAAAAGATCCAGATAGCCGTCGTTGTCATAGTCAAAAAAGGCCGCGCTGGTACCCCACAGGGTATTGTTCACTCCAGCCTGGGCGCTCACCTCCGTGAAGGTTCCTTTGCCGTTGT
The DNA here is from genome assembly GCA_025463135.1 of Acidobacteriota bacterium. Classification (GTDB taxonomy): domain Bacteria; phylum Acidobacteriota; class Blastocatellia; order Pyrinomonadales; family Pyrinomonadaceae; genus JAOAPY01. The sequence goes on along the minus strand of JAOAPY010000047.1, from coordinate 144,855 downwards.
TGCGATAGAGCTTGCTCGCGCCGTAACCGGTGATGTAAAGGTCGGGCCAACCATCGTTGTTATAGTCTCCGACCGCCAGACCCATGCCCAACATGCTGTTCGCGATACCGGCACTTTCGGTCACGTCGGTAAAGGTGCCGTCACCGTTGTTGCGGTAAAGAGCATCTCTCAGTTTGCTCGCGCCGGCAGGCTGGGGCGTTTGCGAATAACAAATCAGATAGATGTCGAGCAGCCCGTCGCCGTTATAGTCGACGAAACCCCCGCCGCCGCCCATAGTTTCAATCAAATATTTTGAGCCGTGAGCAAGAGTCTTAAGATTCCACTTGATGCCCGCAGTGTTAGTTATGTCGACGAACTGAATGGGAGGCGGCACTTGAGGAACGTCCGCGTCGACCGTTGATTTCAGTGGAGCAAGAAATACGACAGTAAGCAGTAACAGTAGAAGCGCAAACTTCATCATGCGAGAATGACTACAGAAAGAAAAACGATTCGGTTCTTTCTATTTAGCCGGTGACACTTCAGCCGCGGCGATTACCAGTTTTCTAACAGCTGGGATAATAACCAATTCCAGCGCTGCTTTTGGCTTCGCAGCTTCGTCAAGTTTCGCGAGTTGTGCGTCGCGCCACATGATTGTGGCTACATCACCCGTCGTTAGATGGTCCATTGCCTCAAGCCCCGTCGCCGCGACATCGGCCAGATTTCTTGCGAGCGGTCGAGCTTCTTCCAGACCTGGGGCGCGGTCAATCATCAGATCGAGCGCTGTTCCGGCATCGCGCCAACCGGCAAGAGAATCGCGAATCTCCGATCGATAAAGTCGATAGCGCGGAACGTCGCCCAGCATTCCTTCAACCATTGACGCGAATTGCCTCGCGGCCTCGCTATCCGGTCGCGCTGCGTCGACCAGTCCCGTAAGCGGGCTAATCATTGTCTGCGGCCGCACTTGATAGCGTCGATATTCCTTGACTGGCTCGAGAACGGAAGCCAGCGTAGCCAGCGGACCGATGTTTTCGCTGTTGCTCAAACGTCTGAGCAGGACCGGGTAATTCTTTTCGTGAGTGAGCCCGAGCTCTTCAAGCTGGCGACTTATGACCGCCAGTCTTCGATACATGTCGTCGACGTCCGTCACGGTCCGCGGCGACCATAGCCGTTCTGCGATGGCCGCGGTGCGCGGCCAAATCCGCGAGTCGATCGTATCCGGACTGACCCATTCACTCCACATCGTGGCCTCGCCGCCAAGCACATGCTTCGCTTCGTCCGGCGTCAGCGTAGTGTCAGCAGGCAGCGGATCGGCGCGATAGTGTTGCGAAGCGGGGAAGATCAGATCGATGTAATATCCCGCCGAGAGGATCCCGTTGTAACCCTTCCTGGCTGCCTCAGCCAAAGACCCTGGTCCACGCCAGGAATGGATAACCGCATCTTTGGGAAGATCCCCGTGCAGGATCTCTTCCCAGCCGATCATTTTCTTGCCGTACTTCTGTAGGATTTTTAAGATGCGTTGATTGAAATAAGCCTGCAAGGCATGGTTATCTTTGATGCCTTTCTCTTTCATGAAAGCCTGAATCTGAGGATTACGGTCCCACTGTTTGCCTTCGTTTTCGTCGCCGCCAATATGAAGATAAGCATCCGGAAAGAGTGCGGCCATCTCACCCAGGAATCCGTCGAGAAACTTATAGGTCTGATCGCGCGTCGGATCCAGAACGGGCTCAAAGATGCCGGCGCCCCGCTCGATCTTGTATGGACCAGGCGCGCTGCCCAGTTCCGGATAACCCACCAACCAACTTGTGCTGTGACCGGGAATATCAAACTCCGGCATTACACGAATGCCGCGGTCGGCTGCGTAGGCAATGATTTCGCGCACTTGATCCTGAGTGTAGTAGAGACCATCCGAACCCATGGTATGAAGCTTGGGAAACTTCTTGCTCTCGACACGGAATCCCTGGTCCTCGCTCAGATGCCAGTGAAAGACATTCAACTTCACTGCGGCCATGCCATCGAGATTGCGCTTGAGAACGTCCAGCGGCTGAAAGTGGCGCGCGACGTCAATGAGCAAACCGCGCCAGGGAAAGCGCGGCCGATCGTTAATCCTGACACCGGACAGATAGTAACCATCGCGGTCCGCGCTAAGCAGTTGCAGAAAAGTTTCCAAACCGCGTATGGCTCCCACGACCGTGGGCGCATTGAGACGCGCCTGCTTGTCAGTGATCTCCAAACTATAACTTTCGTCCTCGTTGAGAGATGGGACCGGGTTGGCGGCGCCAGTGCATTGGACCACCAGCGTGGCCGTGTTCTCATCGACAGCCAGTTCGAGGGGCAGGGTCAACACAGTGCGGCCCGCCAGTCGTCTGGTCATGCGATTGATATTGGCGCGCAAGCGATCATCGGCATAGCCTTTCGTGGCCACGGTAAAAGCATTCGTGATAGCCAACCGGCCAGGCTGTGGCTGCACTGAGGCAGGCACGGGCATCAGGTTGAGTTCGTTTGGCAGCACCCTCGCGGTGATGGACCGCTGCGCCGGGACAGTCGAGACTACGCTCAATGAGTAAGTCAGTAATAGGGCTAACTGCGCATAGTTGGCAATCTTCATTTTTAGCTCAACTTTGTACTGGATTTCGCTGTGGAATCATCAAGAATAGTGACATAATTGCCGCACATTCGATGTCAGCGCATTGTAGCGGATTTAGAGAGACTTTTGTTGATGTTGTTCCCGGGAGAAACTTATTTTTTGAGGCATCCAATGATGAAGTATCGACCCATTCTCTTAAGCCGAAATCTACCGTGGCAGTGGGCTCTCACTTTCATATTGCCCGCGGTTACAATTGCAACCGTCCTGGTTGCTTCTTGGTTGCTTTGCCCGACGGTCCACGCGACCAACCCCGCCGTTTGGAGTTTAGCCTGGAGTGACGAATTTGATGGGCCCAATGGCTCGGCGGTTGATTCAGCCAAGTGGTCATTTGATATCGGCGGCGGCGGATGGGGTAACAACGAGCTTGAGACTTATACGAACCGTCCTGCTAACGCGGCGGTGCAGGGTGGGTCGCTGGTAATCAGTGCCCTAAAAGAAACCTATACCGGTGCCGATAACATTACGCGCAGCTACACGTCGGCAAGACTACTCACCAAAAATAAGTTCACGCAAACCTATGGCCGGTTCGAGGCTCGGATCAAGATTCCTTACGGACAGGGTATCTGGCCGGCCTTTTGGATGTTGGGAGATAATATCGATTCTGCAGGCTGGCCCACCTGCGGCGAGATCGACATTATGGAGAATATCGGCCGCGAGCCTGCGATCGTTCATGGAACGATTCATGGTCCAGGTTATTCAGGCGGGAGCGGCATAACCGCGTCGTATTCGTTATCCGCTCCTCAGCGCTTCGCTGATGATTATCACACCTACGCCGTCGAGTGGGAGCCTAACGTCATTCGATTTTATGTCGACGGACTGCTTTATAGAACGCGCACACCCGCAGACTTGCCGGCCGGCCGGCAATGGGTCTTTAATCATCCGTTCTTCATCATTCTCAATGTGGCGGTCGGGGGCGGCTTCCCGGGAAACCCCGATGCCACGACGACTTTCCCGCAGCTTATGAAAGTCGATTATGTGCGCGTCTATCAGCGAACCACTCCCTCAAATACTCCCGTGCTGCTTACTGAGGATGGCACGAACCGCGCGCTTGCACTCGACTCGGTAACTTTCAAGCGCGATCCTTTTTCAGTGAATGGCCGTTACAACTTCAGCCCGGATCACTTGACCAGGCTCATGTTGTTATCGGCCAACCTGGATCTGCAACCGGGAGAAGGCCCGGAGATCGTCCAGGCGCAGGCTGACGACGGAAACGGTAATTCTTATCCCCTCACAGTTGAATGGATAGGCAGACTGCCGGACTTTGATTGGATCACCGTGGTGATTGCCAAACTTCCGAACGGATTGGCCACGGCCAATCAGGGGCTGGTCAGCATTACCGCGCACAATCAAACGAGTAATACCGCTATGGTGGCGATATCGCCATGATTACCCCGGCGACCAGCGAAGGGAGAGCGCGTTTCATGAAAAGCGAAATGTCGAGCTTCAAGAACCTTGCCGGCTGGTTGACGGCCGGGTTCTTCGCAGTAAGTCTGGCAATTCCCACGCTGGCTCAGGGGACTCCCACGGGTCCGCCGCCAGGGGCCGGACCGCCCCCCGATATTAATCCGAGGCGTGAGGACCTTGTGCGGCGGACCAACGAAGCCAGGATGCGCAGCCTTGAAATGGAGGGGGGCGCGGAAGTCGAAAATCAAAAACGTATTCAGGCGGCAATCGTTAACATGAAGCAAGACTTTACCCGCATTCAAGTGCTTCGCAATGACATCGCGCGCAATCTCATAGCGCACAAGCCGCTCGACTATAGCCTGATCGCGGAGCAGACAGGGGAGATTAATAAACGCGCCCACCGCTTGAACGTCTACATGTTGGCGCATGCCTCTGATGACAAGGAACCAGCCAATCCTTCTGATCTGAAGGACGATGAAATGACCGGCGCTCTGGTGAGATTGTGCAAGCTAATTGACAGCTTCACTGAAAATCCGGCGCTCAAAAACGCCGCTACGATTGAAGCGAAGGAAATTCAGAAAGCAAAAGAACAAAAGTCCAGAGCCGATAAGGATCTGCTGACGATTATGAAACTGAGCGAGAGCATTCAGAAGAAGTCCGACAGCCTGAAAGGTCCCTGATACTCGTACCGCTTCGCGCTACTAATGTCTCACTCCCTTCTGGTGTTGTATTTCTAAAGTTCGCGGAACAAAAGTTATGCGGACGTTAGTCCCGGAGGGACCAAATGTTATAGAACTTTAGAATCCCCCTCTAGTGCCTGACCAGGGTTGTTTGCATCGCGGCCGGTATCGTCAATTCGCGATCACGAACCAGGCCTCTTGTTTCAATACCTTCTTCCGGCCTTGATCCACGGCTTCAATTACGGCGGTGTATTTGCCGGGGGCCAGTCCCGCAAGTTTGACGTATTTTGCAAAAGTAAGATGCGGCACCGGCTCAGGAGCCACTTCTGAGAGTTCATAATCGAGCGGTTTCATAGCGGGCTTGCCATCTTTCATCAACGTGACAGTAACCTTAACCAATGACTTGTTGGTTGCCGCCATTGGTGTCGCGTTATACAGTTCGAAAAAGATGATCAAGTTGTCGGCGGTCTGAAATTCCCGACTTGGCGAGGGCCGAATCTGTGCATTGCCCGCGCTTAGTACGTCGGCAGCTCCCGTCTGCAGCTGTTTTGCCGGTTCAGCATGTCGACTCAACACAGCTTCAGTCCCTGAGAATTCTGAGTCGGTGTTTGGCAAACTCAGACTCTGTCTTTTGGCAGCTATTTTTCCAGAGAGTTTGTCTTTGACGATGAGATCAATAGTGTACGAGCCCGGTTCCAGCATCACGTCCTGCCGATAAAATATTTTGTCATTCATGATTGATTCGTATTGCCTGGCGCTCAATTCGACGTCGAAATTTCCCCCCAAACGTGAAAGCACCTGATCGCTTCCTTCTGCGCGTACCAGGCCCAGGACGTCAAGCTGCAAATGCTGCTTATCACCCTTTGGGCCGAACTCTATCGCCGCGGGAGGAATCTCGAATGACAGAGGTACAATGTAGTAACCCGGTTGAAATCTGAATGAGTTCACTTGCAGGAACAAGGGCAGGGTGGGATGGGCTGACGCCGCATCAAAACTAGCCAGCAATTTCTTGTCTTCAGGGGAGAAGGGCACGACCTGGCTGGGTGGGATTGCGTAGTAGCCGGGACGAGCCAGCACCTTTGCGTCTGACCTGCGCACTTCGATCTTCACTTTTCGAAAGCTGCCGTCAAAATTCGGATCTGTGCTGCGATACGCCAACGTATAGCGCGAGCGGATCTCCTCGTCGACCCGCTTCAGGCCGGCCGCGATGTCGTTTGTATTCTTTATGAATTGTCCGCCGGTATCGCCTGAGATCCGATACAACAAGTCTTGTTGCCGATTTAGCCCCTCTTGCCGGGTGACGTCAAACACGCTTTCACCCGCACCCGCTCGCATGCGATTCTCCTGACTGGTTGTCGCCGAAATTCCCGCCAGCGCCGAGGAAGGCACAAGTGCTCCTGACTGGGGAGTGCCGCCGGTCAAGCCGCTCGAGTCAATGATATAAATAGCCACATTCGCGCGATTGGCTATGTCGATGGTGCTTTGTACCTGCCAGTCGAGGTTCTGAGGGGCGACAAATCCCTGCGAGAACACCACCAGTGTTTTCTTTCCCGCGATAGTCCGGAGCCCCTCGCAGATAGCCGCCAGTCCGGCCAGGACGGGTCTCGTCTGTTGAGAACTCAGTGCCGATCGCAGTTGAATGTATTGTTCAAGTACCCGTTGCGAAATCATGGCCTGAGCAGCGGCCGACCCGCCGGCTGGAGTGGTTACAGCTGCGCCAGTGGGCCCGGTTGCCAATTTATCCCGAAGTGTAGCTATCGTTTCGTTAATGCTGCGTTGCTCAGAAGTCTTTGAACCCGAGGAGATGCTTTCAGCTTGCTCAACAGCCGAGATGAGTTTCGCTTTGTCCTGTGTGAAAGGCTGCAGCAGTTGCAACCCACCGGAGATGGCAAACAAGGCAACTGAGTCGGTGTCGGATATGTGCTCGCGAATATACTCCGTCATGCCGTCGCGCACGTGTTTCAAATTCGCCCCTTCGGTACTCTGGCCGTCAAGCACCAGTGCGATGATGTTTCGAGGAAGGCCGGTTGGCGGCCGTGGTCCTGTTGACACCGAAACGGTTCCCGGCCGAACGTTGTCATTGCCGGAGGCGAGAGTCGAGTCGAAGAACTCGATGTTCTGCCGCACCCCGTTTTCAGAGAGGACGAAATCTTCAGCTTTGAGATCCGTGATGGCCTTTCCCCTCTTGTCCTTGACCATCACGTCAACATTTACCAGGTGGGAGCTAACCTTGATCACATCTTCTTCATCAGCGCTTTTCCTGGGTTCTTTTTTGTCCTGTGATTGTACCGGGATGGCAGCAAGAAAAATGGCAAGCGTCACGAGCAAGTTGAAACACACGCCCGTCCCGCGTTTATTAAGAGACATCATATACCTCATGTTTCTGGTCATTCGAAAATACTAACTTGTCGTTCTCTGTGCATCGTCAGTGTCCTCTGTGTCTCCGTAATGACCGGCAATTCACGCCAAAGATACAGAGGACACTGAGAATGACACAGAGGCTCAAGGAGAGTCCGACAGGCTCGGAAGCCGCCGGACCTTTGGGCATAACAGATGCCGTACTCACTTCAATTCAAACATGTCCTTCAGTCCGCCTGCCGGATGTTCTAATTCAGCGAGAGCTGTCATACGGCTTCCATTTCTTCATGTCCTCCGCTGACGCGGGTTTGAGGCTGATCGCCGCGCCGCCGCCGCTCGCCAGGTTGATCGCCAGAGTGGTTTGGTTGTTCACAAGAAAGCTCTGAATCTGGTACTTCATCGGGTTGCTCTCCCAGTGGGCGTCGGCGGCGTCAGCGTAAATGGTAGCCACATACCAGCGTTTCGGAGTGAGATAGCTCAGGGGAATCTTTGAGGCCCGCGCCGTCTCGTCAGTGATTGCCCCGATATACCATTCGTCTCTATTTTTGGCCTTGCGCGCGATCGTGACGTAGTCGCCCGGCTCGGCCTCCAAAATCCTGGTGTCGTCCCAATCAACCGCCACGTCTTTAATGAACTGGAACGCGTCGAGAAACCGCTCGTAGTTTTCCGGCAGGTCGGCCGCCATCTGTAAAGGGCTGTACATCGTCACGTAAAGAGCCAGCTGTTTAGCCAGGGTGGTGTGCACCTGTTCTTTCTTGCCCGGCTGATAGTAGTCGAGTTTGATCTGGAAAATTCCCGGCGTGTAATCCATCGGCCCACCCATCAGGCGGGTAAACGGTAAGATCGTCTCGTGTTCGGGAGGGTTGCCCACGCTCCACGCATTGAACTCGTTGCCCCTCGCGGCTTCGCAGGCGAGCCAGTTCGGGTAAGTGCGCTGCAGCCCGGTCGGGCGCACCGCCTCGTGTGAGTCCAGCATGATCCGTTGGCGCGACGTTGCTTCCGCCACCCTGACGAAGTGGTTGACCATCCACTGGCCGTCGTGGTGCTCGCCGCGCGGAATGATTCTGCCCACGTAGCCCGTCTTCACCGCGTCGTAGCCGTGCTGTTTCATGAACCGATAGGCTTCATCCATCCTGCGTTCGTAGTTAGTCACTGAGCCCGAAGTCTCGTGATGCATGATCAATTTCACCCGCCTTTCGGCGGCGTATTTTTCGAGCTCGGCGACGTCGAAGTCCGGGTACGGGGTCAAGAAGTCGAACACGTCTTCCTTCCATTTTCCGTACCAGTCCTCCCATCCCACGTTCCAGCCTTCGACCAGCACACTGTCGAAGCCGTGCTTCGAGGCGAAATCTATGTAACGTTTCGTGTTCGCGGTGGTAGCGCCGTGTTTGCCGTTGGGTTTCAGACTGGCCCAGTCGGCCGTCGCTAATTTCACGTTGCCGACGTCGGAGTAATTCCAGGTGGACTTGCCGACGTGCATCTCCCACCAGATGCCCAAGAACTTCTGGGGTTTGATCCAGCTCGTGTCACGAACCTTTGAAGGCTCGTTCAAATTCAGGATGAGTTTGGAAGCCAGAATGTCCGCTGCCTTGTCGCTCACTATAATCGTGCGCCAGGGGGTTTTATCCGGCGCTTGCAGGTAGGCCTTGTTGCCGATCGCGTCGGGCACCAGGTGTGAAGAGAGCCGGAACGTCTGGCGGTCCACCGAGAGATCCATAGCTGGGTAATTGACCAGGGCCGCCTCGTGGATGTTGATGTACAGCCCGTCGGAAGTCTTCATCATCAGCGGCGTCTGGACGACGTTGGGGGCTGCGATTGATTTGACTCCTATCTCCTTCGCGTCGATGCCCTTCGTAGCGTCCACATCGCTAAGACGCGTGGTGAAGTAAGCGTACTCGTTGGTATCGTAGTCGCCCGGAATCCAAAAGGCTTTATGGTCGCCCGTGAGATTGAACTCCGTCTTTTCGTCCGAGACGATGAAATACTTCAAGTCGTTCTGCTCGGGGAATTCATAGCGGAAGCCAAGTCCGTCGTCGAACAGACGGAACCTGATAATCATCCTGCGGTTGTTGGCTGAAGCTTGTTGCAGCGTGACCGCCAACTCCCGGTAATGGTTTCGGATCTGCTTTACCTCTCCCCACACCGGCTCCCACGTCTCGTCCCTGTCCGAAACGTCCGCGCCAACCACCGCGAAGCCTTTGGTCAGGGCGGGCAGGTCTTTCAACTCAATTCCCAGCCTGCTTTGCAGGACGACCGGCTTCCCCCCGATGGACAGCCGATAAGTGGGCTCCCCGTCGTTGGTCAACGCGAAGGAAAGTGACACCTTGCCGGCGGGGGATTTAATATCCTGGGCGGCCGCATTGAAGCTAGAAAAGCAAATCAAGAGGAAGAACACTGCAAATCTCACCATCAGTCTCAACTCCTTTACTGTTTCCTTTTTAGCCTCACGACAGCGAGCCGACCGCCTCCGCGGTTCACATCCGCCAGGCGGAATCGCCGCCGGGCCTTCGTGAAATTTCGTGTGACTTCCCAGCACCCCACGCGGCTTGCCCGCGTGGGGACCCCGCCGTGGATCGGCTTTGCCCATTGATCAGAAATCCTCGCAGCACTATTTCAGCGTAAACTTGTCTTTCAGTCCGGCGATCATAACCTCAAACTCGCCCGGCTCTATGATCGGTTTGTTATTTATGCCGATGAATGAGAGATCTTCCGGGTGCAGCTGGAAGGTCAAGGTACGAATCTGCCCTGGTTCCAGATAGACCTTCGCAAAACGCTTCAACCTTTTCCCTGCGGGTGATAGAGAAGCTACGAGATCACTGACATAAAGCTGGACGACTTCCTTGCCGGCGCGTTTACCACTGTTCGTCACCGTAACGCTGACCGAAAGATCCGCGTTTGCGCTTATGGTCTTTTGACTTAACCGCAGATCGCTATAGGCAAAGGTTGTATAGCTCAAACCGTGACCGAATTCGAACTGTGGTGCAAAAGCCAGATTGCCAAAGGCCGTGTCCTCTGTTTCAAATGCTTTATGATCGTAGGTAATCAATCCATTCGGCGTGCGCGGGTAAGTGAAGGGAAGTTTTCCAGAAGGATTAAAGTCGCCAAAGAGCACGTCCGCGATGGCCTGTCCTCCCTCATTCCCGGGATTGTAGGCCATCAGCACTGCGCCGGCTTTATCAACAATGCGGTTGATGATTCGGGGACGCCCTTCAACCAGCACCAGCACTACCGGTTTGCCCGTGGCCCCGATTGCTTCGGCAAGTTTCAGTTGCAGTTCGCTCAGTGTCAGGTCCGTGATGTTTCCCGGAGTCTCTGTGTATGATCCTTCTCCCAGACAAAGCACGACCACGTCAACATTGGCGGCTGCGCGCACGGCCGCGGGAATGTCTACTTCGGTCTCAACGTCAGTCGGTGTGCTGTTGGAAGGCGATCCAGCCCTGAGCGTGATTTGTGTTCCGGGAACATAGGTTACATTCGCGGGCCCGGCCTTTGCTTCAATCGCGGCTCGTATCGTCGGCCGATCCTTTGGATAAAGCGACGGTTCCGAACCTTGCCACACATAACTCCAACCGTTGTTGAGAAACATCAAAGAGTCGGCGGTCGGCCCGGTTACCAACACTTTGCGAGTTTTCGTGAGCGGCAAAAGATCGCCGGTGTTCTTCAAAAGCGTCAGCGATTCGTGCGCCGCTTGCAGGCTGATCTGGCGTGCCGCCGGCAGGCCAATCTTTGACTTGAGAGCAGGGTCGGGCATCGGCTTATCGAACAGGCCCAGCTCAAATTTCACTCTCAAGATCCGCCCGACGGCTTCGTCAATTCGCGATTGTGGTACCGCCCCCTCTTTAACCAGCGCGATCAGGTTATCGCTGAAGCTGTAATCGAGCGGCACCATGCTCATGTCGATGCCGGCCATGATGGACATGCGGGTTGCTTCTTTTTCGGTTGCGGCGACATGCCAAATGGTTACCAATTTCTTGATGTCTTCCCAATCTGAAACTACGAATCCCTTGAAGCCCAGCTCACCGCGCAGCATGTCGGTCAGCACCTGACGATTGATGTGTCCCGGCACGCCGTTAATCTCCGCGGAGTTGACCATGACAGTGCGCGCGCCGCCCTTGATGGCCGCAGCGAAGCTGGGCAGGACATATTCACGCAGGTAATTTTCAGGAATCAGTGCCGGCGTTCGGTCCCTTCCGGTCAATGGCAAGCTGTAGCCCATGTAATGCTTCAGGCTGGAGGCGACGTGGTCGTTGGAAGCCACATCAGTTCCCTCCAGTCCGCGTACGAAAGCCACGCCCATGACTTTCGCGAGATATGGATCCTCACCAAAGGTTTCATAAAAACGAGGCCACAGTGGTTGGCGCCCGATATCAAGTACCGGCGAGAAACTCCAGGGGATACCGGCGGCCCGAGTCTCCATAGCCGCTACTTCCGATCCTCGTTTCATCAATTCCGGATTCCAGGTTGCCGCCATTCCGATCTCCTGGGGAAAAAGAGTCGAACCGAGAACATAGTTCGCGCCATGGATCGAATCGATGCCGTAGATCATAGGAATGCCAAGTCTGGTCTTCCTGGTCGATGCTTCCTGGATCTGCCGGATAATGGCTTGCCACTTGTCGACCGTCAGGGCCTGATCGGATACGTTGAGAAATGAACCGACGCCGTACCGCACGACCGCCTTGTCGAGCTTGTCCGGATCGATCTCGATGTTTTGATCCCGGCCTTTTGAAATCATGCCGATGGCCAGCTGGGTCATCTGGCCAACTTTCTCTTCAAGGGTCATGCGCTTGAGGAGGGCCTCGATTTTTTGCGAATTGTCACGCTCTGGTCCGAAGGCAAGGTTCGTCTGAAAGAACTCGTCACTGTCATTGATGTCGGTGGCGACGGGCCCGCGATCGTCCACCGCTGAACCTCTTAAAGTGGAAATATTTTTCGTCATTTGATCGACATCAGGCCGGGCGGAGGTATCCGCGTTTTGGGTTTGCAAACCAAAGCTTAATGAGAGCGTAACAACCGCCAAAGCAAGCGCAGTCTTTTTCATCGTTTTCTAATTGTCCTTCGGGAAGTGGATCGGGCGGAGCAGGCCTATTCTCTCATCTTGGAGGCGGTTAATGAAGTCCAAACCAGCGGTTGGCAGTAGTCTTTTTCGATTAATGCAAAGGCGCAAATGTCCCACAAACTTCAGTTTGTCGATGATCATCCCAGGAAGTCTCCCCGGCGAATCATCGACAATTTGAAGATTGTCGGACACTGTGTTACGCGATGCGCTAGTTCTTCTTTATTAGCTTCGCGATCTCGCGCCAGGTAACGAGCTTGACATTGTTCTCATGCAGCACCTTGCGGAAGGCATCGCTGGTGACAAATTGGAAGTCGCGTTGCCTCCATTCGGAGCCCCAATTGGGATGACCGAATGCCACGCCTTTCATTTCCTCATCGTCATACGCCAGATGCACGATCATCTCGGTGACACCTGGCTGCAGGCCTTTTATTGCTTCGGTGTAGTACCTGGACCAGCCCTCGGCAGTGACACTTGGATCGATGCTGATGACGCCATTAATGACAACGTCGTCGGGACCAAGCAGCGAAGGCAGATAAGGCGCCGCCGTAAACCATTCTTTCGAAACTCTGATTAGGAGCTTGTTGTCCCGAGCGACGCGGAAGAGAGTCTCAAACAAAGCCTGATTCTGGTAAAGCGTCCCCATGTGAGAATCAAGGTGGGTCGGCATGATTCCCAGCGCTTTAGCTCGCGCGATCTGCGCGCGAATTTCCGCTTCTGCTTCCCTGGGGTCGATGTGCGCGGCGGCTTCAGTTTCAGTCAGATAAAAGTAGCCGCTGGTATCCAGCAGCGAAGGCACACGCTCTTTCGCCAGGACGGGACCCCAACGGTAGAGAGTCCATTCACTGGTTAGCGTCAGGTGCAAGCCAAGATCGGCTTCGGGATGAGCTCGCGCGTAAGCAGCTATCTCCGGAAGCCAGGCACACGGAATCATGATGCTCGCCGAACTAACCATTCCGCTCTCGAGCCCCTTGATCGAAGCGAGGTTGACCGAGTGCGCCATCCCTAAATCGTCAGCGTGTACGATCAGCAGCTTTGCATCCGGCGGATAACCGAGACGTTCCAGAAGAGTCTTCGCCGCGGCTCTTGGCGCAGAGCGTGACGACCGTGCGTGCGGTGTCGCGGTAGACGTCGCAAGGACCACGCACGCGAGGATTGCGATTAAGGCTTTCATTTTCATTTGTTCATTCCCATTTTGGCAAAGTTTCACAACGAATTGGGATTTGTCTCATTCTCACTCGGTTTCAACCGAGTCGCATGATCTCCGGAAGGGCGGACACACAGGTCTGCCCCTACCGTCCGGTCCGGCGCGAAAATACTTTTCGCCGATCAAAATGTCAAAGGAGACCGCCCACAACAAAGTCTCTTTACACAGCCTTTGTTTTAGATATGATGTCCGCTGTCCTTCATACCTGAACCGATGAGCTCGTCATCCAACACAAGCGAACCACAAAGTCCTCCGCTGTTGAGACGCTTTGGCGTGGTCCAGGCGATCGCCTTAAATATGTCCAACATGATCGGCGTAGGGCCGTTCATTACGATTCCGCTTTTGATGTCGGCGCTGGGCGGTCCACAGGCAATGCTCGGCTGGGTGGTCGCGGTCTTGATTGCAATCCCGGACGGGATGGTCTGGAGTGAGCTCGGAGCGGCAATGCCCGGCTCCGGAGGTTCATACGTTTACCTGCGCGAGGCTTACGGGCGCGAGACTTTTGGAAGGCTGATTGCCTTTCTCTTCATCTGGCAATTCATTCTCAGTGGACCACTCGAGATAGCTTCGGGATACATTGGTTTCGCCAGATACACCGGTTACATCTGGCAGGGAATTACGCCAGGAGAAACGATCCTCGTGGCCGCCGCCGTGGGCGTTATCAATGTCGTGCTGCTCTATCGCCGCATCACCGCAATTGGCTTGATCACTGTCAGCTTATGGATCGGAAGCCTGCTAACAACGCTGGCAGTAATCGTAACGGGCGCGATGCATTTCAGTGCCGCCCGCGCGTTTGACTTTCCGCCTGGCGGGTTCACCTTCTCACTTGGATTTCTTTTTGGTTTGGGCGCCGCGTCGCGTATTGGCGTCTACGACTATCTGGGCTATTACGACATCTGTTACATCGGTGACGAAGTGAAAGATCCGGGACGGACGATTCCCCGGTCAATCATCTTCAGCGTCGTAGCCGTGGCGATTATTTATTTTGCGGTAAACCTTTCCATTATCGGAGTTGTGCCCTGGCGAGAGTTTGTGCCGGCTGAGTCGCATCCTCAATCCGGATTCGTAGTCTCGCTGATGATGGAAAAAATCTACGGCGCCAGGGTCGCGACGGTCTTTACCGCGCTGGTGCTCTGGACCGCGTTCGGTTCGGTGTTCGCCCTGTTACTGGGCTACTCGCGAATTCCATATGCCGCGGCCCTGGACGGATATTTCTTCAAAGTGTTCGGCCGCCTGCATCCAACGAAAAGGTTTCCTTATGTTGCTTTGATTGTGTTGGGTCTGGTCTCGATCATTTGCAGCGCCTTCTCGCTTGACGCCGTCATTGATGCGCTGATCTCAACCAGGATTCTGGTCCAATTCATCGGCCAGGTTTTCGCTCTAATACTTTTACGAAAGCATGCTCCAGATATGCCGCGTCCTTACCGCATGTGGTTGTATCCGCTGCCGAGCATTATCGCGCTCGTCGGCTGGCTATTTATTTTTGCGACAACGCCTTGGCCCGTGATTGCTCTCGGCCTGGGAACGCTGTTCCTGGGTGCGATCTTTTTTCTGGTGTGGTCCTGGTATACCGAACGCTGGCCTTTTGGCACCGCCAGTGCCGATGGCGGCGTGTAGGAGAATGACGAAACGGGTTATGAGAAAATCTCTCTCCGGGGAACGAGGTCCTCTTGGGGAGGAGCTGTTGTTACAGAACCAGGAGCGGTAGCGACCGGATCTATTGCTCAAGAGAGTCTTTTGAAAAGCCCTTTTTCTATTCGGTCGATCGTAGGTTGATTTTAGGATTCGGACGCCGCCGCTCCCGGTTTGGTAACTTCTCGTTACGGTTGGTGATGGCCGTAACTACATCAACTGAAAGCGTTTAGGGCATATGAAAAACTATCTCGTCTCCGGGATCATGATTCTTTTGATAAGCCTTACCGCGTTCGCCAGCAACTCGAGCCGGCGCGAACTACTTCAGACCAAAAAACTTCTCTTGCGAAAAGGTTGGAGCATTCAATCTTCGGCGCAGGTTAAGGAAACTGGCGATGCAATTTCAAAGAATAATTATCAACCGCAGCATTGGTATCCGGCGACGGTGCCGTCTACGGTTGTCGGTAATCTGGTAGACGACAAGGTCTATCCTGATCCCCTGGTCGATAAGAATCTGCGTCTGATTCCGGGGTGCAGTTACCCCATCGGCGCTAACTTCTCAAATCTCCCGATGCCGGAGGACAGTCCCTTTCGCGTTTCCTGGTGGTATCGAACGCAATTTCGTTTGCCTGCAAGTTATGGCGCCAAGAACGTATGGCTAAATTTCGAGGGCATCAACTTCCGCGCGAACATCTGGCTCAACGGTCAGCAGGTTGCCACTTCAGATCAGATCGCCGGCACCTTTCGTATCCATGAATTGAATGTCAGGAACGCCGCCCTGCCCGGCGAGTTGAACACGTTGGCGGTGGAAGTCTTCCCGCCGCAGCCTGATGATTTGGCCTGGACGTGGGTGGACTGGAACCCGATGCCTCCTGACAAGAACATGGGGATTTTTCGAGACGTGTTTTTTACCAGCAGTGGGCCGGTCACTGTCAGATACCCGCAGGTGGCAACTCATTTTGATTTGCCCTCGCTCAAGACCGCGCATTTGACGGTCAATGCCGAGCTCCATAACGCAACCGAAAAAGAAATTGCCGGCACCGCAAGTGTGCGCCTGGCCGGGATACGTTTATCGCAGAAGGTGACGCTTGGTCCAGGGGAGACAAAGTCAGTCTCATTTGCACCCGGCGACTTTCCGCATCTCAACTATTCTCAACCGCGTCTTTGGTGGCCCCTGCATATGGGAGGACAAGACCTCTACCGTCTGGCTGCTGAATTTCAGATCGCCGGCCGGGTTTCCGATCGACAAGAGACCCGCTTCGGCATTCGGGAAATAACCTCGGAATTGGATAGTCAGAATCACCGAATTTTCAAAGTCAATGGCCGCAAGGTGCTCGTGCGTGGCGGTGGCTGGTCCTCTGATATTTTTCTGCGGTCCCTGCCCGAACGAATGAATTCAGAATTTGAATATGTCAAAGACATGAACTTGAATGCGATTCGGTTGGAAGGGCAGCTGCAACCGGATAGCTTCTTTGATCTGGCCGACCAGTATGGAATCCTGGTCATGGCGGGCTGGTGCTGTTGTTCACATTGGGAGCATTGGGAGCACCGCTCCGATTACCAGACAGGGCCCACTTGGGACAAAGAGGATTACGAAATCGCTGCGAAGTCCCAGGCGGACCAGATACGACGCTTGCGAAATCATGCCAGCCTGCTGGTCTGGCTAAATGGCAGTGACAATCCGCCTCCGCCCGATGTCGAGCAGATGTACATCGATATCCTGAAGAAGAATATGTGGCCCAACCCATTCCTTTCATCGGCCACCGCAAAACCTACAATGATTACCGGTGCGACCGGAGTGAAGATGGAAGGGCCCTACGAATGGGTTCCTGCTTCCTATTGGCTGGCCGACAAGAAGTTAGGCGGCGCGCACGGTTTTGCGACCGAGATTAGTCCCGGTCCGGCCGTGCCGCCGATTGAGACGCTGCGCCGCATGTTGCCAGAAGATCATCTATGGCCCATCAATGAATTTTGGACGTATCACGCGGGCGGTGAACAGTTCAAAGATCTAAAAGTTTTCACTGAAGCCTTGAATGCGCGGTATGGACCAGCCGCCGGTGCAGCGGATTATGCGATGAAGTCGCAGCTGATGGCCTATGAAGGCCAGCGGGCGATGTTTGAAGCCTATGGCGGCAATCGGTACAACTCTTCCGGAGTTATCCAGTGGATGCTGAACAACGCCTGGCCCTCGATGATCTGGCACCTTTATGATTATTACCTGATGCCCGGAGGCGGCTACTTCGGTACGCGGAAGGCGTGTGAACCGGTCCACGTGCAGTATTCCTACGAAGACAAGACCGTGATCGCCGTAAATACCACTCAACGGCTGCTGCGCGATTTGAAGCTGACGGTGCAGTTGTACGACATCAATCTGGCCGTGAGGTTTTCTAAAGTGCTGCGGTTTGACTTGCTCGCTGACAGCAACTCCCTGCCACTCTTGATTCCGCAAATCCCTGATTTGACCTCCGCGTACTTTCTCAGCATGGTGCTGGAGGACAGCAAGGGGGAAATAGTGAGCTCAAACTTCTACTGGTTATCAACCAAAGATGATGTGCTTGATTGGCAGAAATCGACCTGGTACTACACACCTGCAAACTCTTACGCCGACCTGACGCAACTGCAAAATCTTCAGCCGGCGAAGTTGGCGGTATCAGCTCGGGCGATGCGTAAAAATGGGCGTGAGACTGCCCAGATAAAAGTATCAAATCCCAGTAGCGGCCTGGCCTTCTTTATTCATCTCCAGATTAAGCAGTCACGCAGCGAGCGAAATGTTTTGCCGGTAATTTGGCAGGACAACTATTTCTCGCTAATGCCGGGTGAGGGCAAAGAAATAACCGCCGCCTATCGAGTGACTGACCTGGCTGGATCGAAGGCGGTTTTGGCCGTCGACGCCTGGAATAGCGCGCCTGTGATGACTCGCATTTTACCTGGCCGGTGACATGGCGACACATCGTGAGCATGAGATGGAGCATTCTTAAGTCGAACAGGAATCCAGCGTTGGATTCATTTGCGGACGGTTCCCGTCGCGCTTGACGAAAGAATAAGCTTGCCGCGCAATTCGATTTGTGCGGACGACGGTCCCACGAGTACTGCAAAATCTCCAGGCTCGGCGCGCCATCCCCTGGCCCCAACGTCGTAATACGAAAGCGCGCGCTGGTTCAGCATTATCTTCACACGTTTGGTCTCGCCTGGCTTCAGTTCAATCTTCGCAAAACCCTGCAGCTCCTTTGCGGGCCGTGGCACTTTCGAGTGGGCATCGCTCACATAGACTTGAGCTACCTCAGCCCCGGCGTGCTTTCCCGTGTTCGTAACATCAAACGAAACTTCGCCCCACCAAAACTCTGGGCTGCCGCCTTTTGTTATTCCCTGTTGGAGCGAGAGCTTGCCATAGCTAAAACTCGTGTACGAGAGGCCGAAACCAAAAGGGAAGCGGGGCTTCGTGCCGTTCTTTTCATAGCCACGATAGCCGACAAACACGCCTTCCTTGTATTCGACTTTGTTCGTGCCGGCCGCCGGGTAATAACTGTTACTCGCCGGATTATCTTCCCAGCGCCGTTCGAACGTCACGGGTAGGCGGCCCGAGGGATTAACATCGCCAAAGAGTATTTCAGCTAATGCCGTGCCGCCTTCCTGTCCCGGATACCAGGTCTCGATGAGTGCCGGCACCGAATCGATCCAGTCATTCATGTCCACGTTGCCACCGGAAGTAACCAGGACAATCGTATTTTTGTTTGCCGCGGCCATTGTTTCTATCAGCTCGTCCTGCGCGGGAGGCAGGCTAAAATTTCTATCGGCGCCTTCACTTTCAGTCTCAGGATCGAAGCCGGCCGCGACTATGACCACATCGGCTTTGGCGGCGAGTCTTTTCGCCTCTTCAGTGACGGCTTTTCCGTGTCGAACGATTCCGAATTGCATGCGGCTGCCGAGCCAGCCCGATCGCCCATGTTGTTCCAGCACGACTTTGTGCGGCCCGGCCGCGAGCTGGACGCGTGCTTGTCCCACGACTGCCCTGGAGTTGGTCCAATTATCGAAGACGAGCTTGTCGTCGAGATAGAGCCGATAGAAACCGCCGTCCTCTCCGGTTGAGGCGACAAAGATGTCGTGAGACCCGGATTCTTCCGGCACATAGTACCCACTCCATCGCGACGACGCAGTCAGCGATGGATAGTCCGCGTTGGTCCCACCCCTGAAGTTGACGTGCTGTTCACGGCGCTTAATCGCTGGAGTTCCCTTCAGGTCATTGCTGTTGAAATATTCCGCGTTTAGACCCGGCTTGCCATCGGTCGCCGCAGTGACGAAGCTGGTTGCTTCGGCCATCTCGCCAAGCGAAGGCACGCCCCGGGCGTAATACACCTGGGCCGTCGTGCCGAGATAATTACTTAGCCCTTGCAGAAAACTGGTGGCGACGAATGGTTCCACGCGGGCGCTGCCGCCGCCGACGGGTACCGCCGGATAGGCGTCAGGTCCGATGAGGGCGATGGATTTGATCTTCGCTTTATTGAGCGGCAGCAAACCGTCCGTGTTCTTTAACAGCACCTGGCTCTCGCGCGCAGCTTCGAGCGCGACGCTGCGACCTGCCTGGTTGTAGCGGGGTATCGAAGCGTCCGTCTGATCGCGATCGAGCCAGCCGAATTGAATTGCCGTTCGCAGGATGCGGCGCACTTTATCATCAATCGTAGCTACCGAGACCTTGCCCTCCTGAATGGCCGGAAGCAGGACCTTGCGATTCAGGAAAGCGCCGGACGGCATCTCCAGATCAAGTCCGCCGTTCGCGGCTGCGATTCCGTCGTAGGTGGCGGACCAGTCGGACATCATTATCCCCGCAAAGCCCCAATCCTTTTTCGCGACATCATTATTCAGGTATCCGTGTTCACTTAGGTGCCGGCCGTTCGTCAAATTGTACGAATCCATAATGGCCCCGACGTGCGCATCCTTTACCGCCGCCTCGAACACCGGCAAGTAGATTTCGCGCATCGTGCGTTCGTCGATGATCGAGTCCGTGTTATGCCGATCGAACTCGGAATTGTTCCCCATAAAGTGTTTTATGGTGGCGCTGACACCCTGGCTCTGCACGCCCTTGATATATCCGACGGCGATGCGGGCAGCGAGAAATGGGTCTTCGCCAAAATATTCGAAGTTTCGGCCATTCATCGGCGCGCGATAGATATTCACGCCGGGCCCCAGCAGGAAGTGCACTCCTTTGGCCCTCGCATCTCTACCGATTTCGGTCCCTACTCTTTCTGCCAGAGTCGGATTCCAGGTGGCGGCCAGCCCGATTCCCCCGGGCATCGCCGTAGCTGGTCCGAAGTTTCGAACTCCAAGTGGTCCGTCAGCCATTTTCAACGGAGGCAGGCCAAGCCTGGCGAGACCGCGGATGAAGAAGCCATCGACGCCTCCCAGCATGTCGATCTTTTCCTCGATCGTCATTTGACTGAGCAAAGACTCAACGCGGCTCTCGACTGCCCCTGTCGACTTTGACGTCGCGGGTGTTTGCGCCGGCGCCGCGGCGACGGTCAGGCAGACAATTAGCAGTACGACAATCACTGAACAGCGACTTGGCATGGTGTTTTCAATGTCCTCCGTCGCAGTTTATGGCTTAGCGCCTGATGGCGACCGGACAGACAAATCCCTTCTTTCTTTTGTGGATTAAAAACCTATTTGGAGTAAAGAGATTGTATGATGCTGTCTTATTGTGGTCAATGTTTTTGGAATTGAATTAAGACGCTGCGAAGCGATTGATTTGAACGCCTGGATGAAGCCGCTAAAGATAGGAATCACGGGTGTGCGCGGGGTCGTCGGTGAGACCTTTACGCCGGAGGTAGCCGTAGGTTTCTCTCAGGCGTTTGGTACTTACCTTGACGGTGGACGCATTCTCGTTTGCCGCGATACGAGACCGTCCGGACCGATGGTGCGCGCGGCGGTGATCGCGGGACTGCTCGCTTCGGGTTGTGAGGTAATCGACCTCGGAATTGCCCCAACGCCAAGCCTGCAATTGGCGATCAGGTGGCTCGAGGCTGATGGCGGCATCGCGATCACCGCCGGTCACAATCCATCACAGTGGAACGCCCTGAAATTTGTCCGCGGCGATGGACTCTATTTGAATCCCACGCAGGCTGAAGAGCTCCTGGACATATTCCATCAGGGAGAGTTTGCCAAGGCCGCCTGGGACAAGATCCAGCCTGCCATAAGGCGAGAAGATCCAATCGATCACCATATTGAACTGCTCAAGAGCATTTTTGATGTTGAGGCGATCAGGAAGAGCCGGCCAAGAGTAGCGGTCGACTGCTGCAATGGCGCATGTTCGCGACTAATTCCACGCTGGCTTAAGGAGATCGGTTGCGAGGTCCTGGCGATCAATGACGATCCCGGCGCAACTTTCCCGCATGCGCCAGAACCCAAACCGGAAACCATGGCGCAACTGAGCGCCGTCGTTAAAGCCGGTCGTGCCGATATTGGTTTCGCTCATGACGCCGACGGAGAGCGACTCGGCATTGTCACTGAGCTGGGCCAGGCACTCTCCGAAGAGTTGACGCTGGTGCTGGCGGCCCGCATTCGTCTCGAGCAGCTGCCGGGCACGGTAGTGACGAATGTTTCAACCACCAGCGCGTTAGATCGAGTGGCGGCGCTTCACGGTGGCACGGTGGTGCGCACGCAGGTGGGACAGACCTACATCTCAGAGGGTCTGATCGAATTGAACGGCGTACTGGGCGGTGAGGGCAGTGGGGGCGTGACTGTTCCCGAACTGCATTTGACTCACGATAGTGCCGCCGCCGTGGGCTTGATTCTCGAGGGTCTGGCGCGCAGCGGTACGCCGGTATCGAAACTGGTCCAGGACTTACCGCGGTTGACGATGTTGAAACACAACCTTCAGGTGGAACCCAATCGCCTCTATTCGGTATTGCAGAACTTTCGCATCGCCATTGAGCGTGATGAGCTCACTTATGATCTGACCGATGGGATCAAAGTGGTGTTACCACAAGGTTGGATACACGTGCGGGCCTCGAATACCGAATCCATAATTCGGGTCATCGTCGAAGCTGAGGAAACGACAGCCGCACAGCATTTGCTCGATTGGGTACGCGACAGGATAGGGAAGTAACACGTATACATCGGGCAGTCAGGAAGGGGACCCTGTCCCCGCCAAGCTTACCAGACATTCAACTTTGAGTGGGGCAAGCTTCCATGAGGGAGACACAGGTGTAGGGTGTAATCCCGGTTATGAATCTCTGGTAACTTGGGCGGGGACAGGGTCCCCTTCCTGACTGCCCATTGTTGCCGTGACGCCTGTTTAGCGGAAAGAAATCATGAGAGCAATACCAACTCTTAAGATCAGTATCTCCGGAGTGCGCGGAGTGATCGGCGACTCGCTTACACCTGCTCTGCTGACGCGTTTCGCGCAGGCCTTTGGTACCTATGTCGGCTCGGGCACGATTGTCATCGGGCGAGATCCACGCACCTCTGGCGAGATGGTCAAGCAAGCCGTCATTGCCGGTCTGCTGTCCAGCGGTTGTCGTGTCATTGATATCGGCATGTGCCCGGTGCCGACGATTCAGCTATTGGTGCGCCATCATCGCGCCCATGGAGGAATCGCGATCACTGCCAGCCATAATCCGGCCGAATGGAATGCCTTGAAATTCATCGGTAGTGACGGACTCTTTTTGAACAGCGGCAAGGCGCGCGAGATGCTCGATATTTATCACCAGGGTGAATACACAAAGGTCTCGGGTGCGGAGATGAGAGAGGTTGAGGAGATTTCGGGGGCGACTGATCTGCACATACAAAAGATCATCGAAGTCCTGGGACCGCTGCCGCAAAGGAAGAGCCCACTTCGTGTAGTGCTGGATGCCTGCAATGGTGCGGGTTCTCTGGTTGGTCCAAAGCTGCTCGAGGCTCTGGGTGCTGAAGTCATCCCCGTTAACGTAACTCCGAATGGACTGTTTCCACGCCCAGCGGAACCGCTGGCGGAAAATCTGACGGACCTGTGCACCGCGGTCAAACAACATCAGGCTGATATTGGATTTGCTCAGGATATGGACGCCGATCGGCTGGCGATTGTTTCAGAGCAGGGAATACCAATCGGCGAAGATTACACACTAGTGCTGGCAACTCTCTATGTGCTCGGCAAGCAACCCGGGCCCGTCGTGGCAAATCTATCCTCGTCATCGGTGCTGCAGGAAGTGGCGAACCGATTTGGTTGCGACCTGCTTCTCACCCGCATAGGCGAAGTCAATGTAACTGAAGAGATGCAGAAAATAAGCGCCGTTATTGGCGGCGAAGGTAACGGCGGAGTTATCTATCCCCGCATCAATTTTGCGCGCGATAGTCTCACCGGCATGGGATTGGTGCTCCACCTCCTGGCTGAAACCGGCCAAACAATCAGCGAGCTCGTCGATAGCTTTCCACGGTTCTGGGTGATCAAGGAAAAACTAATCTGTCCCTCACAGAAGATCCCGACGGTGCTTAGAATGTTGCGTCACGATTACGCTGGTTATCCGCAGGATGTGCGCGATGGCGTAAAAGTAATCCTGCCTGACGGATGGTTCCTGGTGAGAGGCTCAAATACAGAACCAATCATTCGCGTGATCGCCGAAGCAGCGAGTGAAACGACAGCGCAGGAAATCGCTGCCGGTGTATACAAACAAGTAGCAGCTTGCATCAATTCATAGCCTGGTCCACGTCTGAGGTGGAAGTTGTGAATAACCTCAGCACGCGGAGCGGGCGCCAGCATAAAGCCTGGGGTGAAGCGCAGCGAAACCCCAGGACCAAGCATGCGAATTGATGTTAGAGCCCGCGAAGCGGGCGACAGAAAGTTATGAAACAATGAAGTTCGAACATTATCATTTGAACTCCATTCCCAACTCTGTCGCCCACTCCGTGGACTTGATGTTTCTCCGTTTTCATCCTGGGGTTCCGCTGCGCTTCGCCCCAGGCTTTATGCCGGCATCCGCTCCGCGGGGTGGGGAGACTTCTCTCATATGTGATTCGATCTTCCTTCAGTTTGCGAGGCGCATCGACAAGCTAAAGAAGCTTATCGGAATGAAACTGACCCTCTGAATCGACGAAGAGTTCTTACTCAACCACCGGTGCGCTACGCTAAATCTGGTCTCTCATCTTGCGAGAAAAACTCGAAGCCCTTATTGTCTGTCAGCTCCAAAAAACCTGGTCAGGAGAACACTGCAAAATCGTGGAACACAAAACGATTACTGACGCTGTTGCGCGGCGGCGCTTCCTGGAAATCGCGGGTCTCGGCACACTGGGCCTCGCGCTTCCAACCTCTGCCTTTTTTCGACCACAGATCAAGCAAACCAAAGACTCGCTCGTCTTTGTCGGTACTTACACAAGCGGCAAGAGCGAAGGAATTTATCTCTATCGTTTGGACCAATCTTCGGGCGAGCTAAGGCACGTCGCGACAACCAAGGGAGTAGTCGATCCTTCTTTTCTTACCATTGCGCCGAACCGGCGTTACTTGTACGCGGTCAATGAAGTAGAAATGTTTGCCGGTAAGAAAAGCGGCGCCCTCAGTGCCTTTGCCATTGATCAGCGATCGGGTGAATTGACGCTGTTGAATCAACAGCCGACGTTGGGAGGCGCCCCCTGTTACGTCGTCACGGACCAGACGGGAGAGTTTGCTTTGGTTGCCAATTACGTTGGCGGTAATGTCGCTGTTCTTCCTGTACATAGCGATGGGAGTTTAGGCGAGGCTACGGACATGAAGCAGGACTTTGGGTCGAGCATAAATGCTGACCGTCAGACCGGGCCACACGCCCATTGCATTGTGTTGGATCCAGGCAACCGCTTTGCCTATGCCTGTGACCTGGGTACGGACAAGATCATGATCTTCCGGTTTGACAAGCGGCAAGGGAAGTTGATGCCCGGCAAGAAGCCCTGGGTCCAGGTCAAGCCCGGTGCGGGACCTCGCCATCTAACATTTCATCCCAGCGGCAGGTATGCGTTCGTCTTGAACGAACTGCACGCCACAGTAACCGTGTTCGCGCACAATGCGGTCGACGGCAATCTGAGAGAAGTACAAACCATCGTTACCTTGCCGAAAGAATTCAAAGGGGAGAACACAAGTGCTGACATCCACGTTTCTCTCGATGGTCGTTTTCTTTACTGTTCGAACCGCGGGCATGACAGTATCGCAGCCTTCAAGATCGATCCGCGGAGTGGGAAACTGACCTTCATTGCGCACGAACCAACCGGCGGCCAGACCCCGCGCAACTTTGCGATCGATCCGACAGGAACATTTCTATTGGCGGCAAATCAAAAGTCAGACAATATCGTCACGTTCCGGCTTGATCCGAAGACGGGCCGGCTTCGCGCCACGGGTCATGTCGTTAAAGTTCCGTCACCTGTTTGTCTGAAGTTCACGAGTGCGTTTGCTTGAAATTTCGGCCAGCATTTCTACTAATGCCACGGGTGCCGACCATTGTGCGTTGTGATCCGCCGTCAGCTGCAACACTGGCCAGCCCCGATCTTTCGCGCGCTGTGCCTGGGACCAAAAATCATCGTCCTTCGGTTCCTTACCCGCCTCGACTGTCAGGATGTAAGTGGCTGCCAGCTTCAGCCCGGCTTTGTTCTTCAGTGATATTGGTTCGGTAAAAGTTTTTAAGGGTTGTGGTACGTCTTTGGGCGGCAACTGATCCGGTTTCACCCAGACGGGCACGATGTAATCGCCTTTGGTCATGCCCTTCAACCAGTTCCCCCGGGAACCCAGGATGCTCATCGCACTCTCGCCGTCGCTTGGTACGAACGCATCCAGGTAAACAAGACGACTGATTCTATCCGGCAAGCGGTCCGCCACTCCGGTGATCACCATGCCTCCGTAACTGTGACCCACAAGAATGATGTCATGAAGATCTTCGAATAGAATCATGTTGACCACATCTTCAATATGCGTGCCCAAACCAATGTCTGGTCTACTCAAATGCACCCGCTCGCCGAGGCCGGTCAGTTGTGGGCGATAAACATTGAAGCCTTTTTCGCGAAGCAAATCTTCGACCCTGTGGAAAGCCCAACTGCCTCCCCAGGCGCCGTGAACTATGACGATGGTCGGCTTTGTTTGCGTCCCAGCCTTGACGGCCTGAGCACTTACGATGTCGACGGCGGTTCCCAATATCAAAAGTAAGAAGGCAACCGCAAAGATTCTGAGTTTGATCTTCATTTCGACCTCACACGTGCTCTTGCTTCATTTTAGTTGAACCTTGTGCGACTTCACGGGCGGGACGCCCGTGCCACGTGGCATGGGCATCCTGCCCATGTTCCTGGCGCAACGCGCTTGCTTCATCTTACTTGAGCCTTGTGCGACTTCACGGGCGGACGCCCGTGCCACGTGGCATGGGCATCCTGCCCATGTTCCTGGCGCAACGCGCTTGCTTCATCTTATTTGAACCCTGCGCGACTTCACGGGCGGAACGCCCGTGCCACGTGGCATGGGCATCCTGCCCATGTTCCTGGCGCAACGCGCTTGCTTCATTTTACTGGAACCTTGTGCGACTTCACGGGCGGGACGCCCGTGCCACGTGGCATGGGCATCCTGCCCATGTTCCTGGCGCAACGCGCTTGCTTCATTTTAGTTGAACCCTGCGCAACTTCACGGGCGGGACGCCCGTGCCACGCGGCATGGGCATCCTGCCCATGTTCCTGGCGCAACGCGCTTGCTTCGTTTTCACTTGGACATGCGCTACTTCAAGCCCTTCAGATATATGTTGCGGCGGGCGAACAAGTCAAATACCATTCGACGCCGATAAGTTATTTCATATTGTTGGTCCAAAGGCGGAGTGATTGTCCGATGACATTGTGCAGGAACAGCCAAACGCTAAGCTGTATTCTTCTTCTGCTTCTGCTGGGGGCTTCGTCTTCAAGCAACGGTCAGTCGAAGTTCATAACTACTCGTGGGAAAGATCTGGTCTCGGGGGACGGCAAACCTCTCCTGCTGAAAGGAATCAACCTTGGCAACTGGCTGCTGCCTGAAGGTTACATGTTCAAATTCAAGACCGCCAACTCTCCGCGGCTGATACAAACTGTAATCAATGAACTCGTTGGTGAAGACGAGGGGCGGCGATTTTGGCAAGCCTATCGTGAGAATTACATCACGCAAGATGACATCAGGTTTCTCAAGCAGTCCGGATTCAACTCTGTCCGCGTACCCTTCAGTTATCGATTGTTTGTATCAGCAGCCGGCTCTCAAACGCTGGAAGGTGAGGGCTATCAACATCTCGACGATGTTGTAGGTTGGTGCCGCAAAGAAGGTCTCTATGTAATCCTTGATATGCATGCCGCGCCGGGCGGGCAAACTGGAGATAACATAGACGACAGTTGGGGCTATCCATTTCTTTTTGCAAGCGCCGAGAGCCAGTCCCTGGCTATTAATATCTGGCGGAAGATTGCCGCACGTTATCACTCTGAGCCTGCGGTCCTGGGCTATGATCTTCTCAACGAGCCGATTGCGCCCTACTTTGATACTGCCGATCTTAACCCCAGGCTTGAGCCGCTCTATCGACGAATGGTCGCAGCGATCCGAGCGGTCGACAAGAACCATATTGTTTTTTTGGGCGGCGCGCAGTGGGACAGCAACTTCAAGATCTTTGGGCCGCCCTTTGACGATAAACTCGTCTATACTTTTCATAAGTACTGGATGGAAGTGAAGCAGCCGGCCATCCAGGAATATATTGATTTTCGCGACAAGTACAATGTGCCTGTTTGGATGGGAGAGTCAGGCGAGAACACTGACCAGTGGATTAGTTCCTTCAAAACATTGCTCGAACAAAATAACATTGGTTGGTGTTTCTGGCCCTACAAGAAGTTGGACGCGACCACGTGCATTGTCTCAATAAATCCGCCCGCGGGATGGGACGCGATCGTCGGCTTCGCAGAGGGACCGCGTAAGACGTTCGAAGAGGTAAGAAAAAACCGGCCACCGAAAGAGCAGGTAAAAAGAACGCTCAGCGATTATCTTGAGCGAATAAAGTTTGCGAACTGTCGAGTCAACCAGGGTTATTTGAAAGCGCTGGGAGTTAAGTGACAATGTGGCGGGAGGGAGACGGTTGATCGTTTAGGAAGCGGACTGGTCCGCCGCGCCCGGCGGGACACAAGTGCCCTTCCTAAACGACGCGAGTATTTTGACTTTTCAACAAATCTAACTACTGCTACTTACCAGGCAATCCCAGCGCCTTCACGACCTCTGCATCAGAGGTCGCGTGGCCATCCTGCTTATTGACCACAGCAAAGCCGCCTGCGTAATCCCACATGGTCCAGCCGATGCCATATTTTTCCAACGCAGTGCGCATGTCCCTGATCCAAACAGCGCGATCAGCAGGCGGCGCAAACTTGCGATAAGTCCCGAATTCGTTACAGGTAAGCGGGACCTGATACTTTGCAGCCCACGCGGCGGCCACTCCAATCTCACGATCAATGCGGGTGGCGTTCCAGGCTTCTTCGCCATAGCGAATCAGATTGTAGCGCGCCGGTTCGTCCTGAATCGTTTCAAGGACCCTGGCCACCGCTTCCGGACTCGACGGATAAGGAATGTTCCGATAGAAGGGCAGATTGGCGCCGGCCCACGACGCGCCCTGATGCGTGAAGGCAAAGGGCTCGTAGAAGTGAAAGTTGTAAATGATATTTCGGTCGGCATAAGGCTGCAGAAACAATAACTCGGCAAGGCCGGACCACCTGTGACCGGACGCAATGATTGTATGGTGCGGTGCGCCTGACCGAACGGCAGCGATGAGTTTCCCTTGCATGCCAAACCAGCGATAGCCATCTTCCACCATCGGCTCATTGATCACTTCAAGAAAAACCCGTTCGGGATCACGAGTTGAAAGATGCTGTGCCAGTGCTCTCCAGAATTTTCCGAAAGCTTCAACCTGGCGATCGTTGCTGTTAAGCCTTACCTTGAATTCATCAGACGGATGAATATCAACGATCACAGCCAGCCCCTGCGTTAGTATCAAGTCAAGCGCGTTATCGAGATACTTCAGGTACTCAACTTTTAGATTGCCCGGATCGTCCGCGTTGAAGAGCGGCGCAGGCTCGAGCGTAAGACGAACATGATCAAAGCCGATGCTCTTAATTAACGCGATGTCCTCTGCCGTGGTGTGCGATTCGAGGTGAGCCTTTGAATAATCCGCGGACTGCGCGAACCAGTGACTGAGGTTGATTCCGCGGCGCAGGCGAGCAAGCCGAGAGGCCGGGACCTCCGACTGCTGCGACGAGTCCTCAATCATGTTGACTTTACCTTCATGTGACGTGGCCCTCACCGCCATTGACACCGGTGCAAAAATGGAGATAGTTACGACAATAATCGATACAGAGATCCATCGTTTGAGCATGTCGATTCTTTTAACAGCCACAGCAATAGAAAGCAAAGTAAGATCACTCTGGACTTTGCAAAAACATTCGGGGTGATGCAGCATGCCGAAGGCTTCCAACGGTGGAAGCTGGGACCAGCCAGCGGGTAGTGGCTCAGTTTGATGTCCGATGAGCTTTAGCTTGTCGTAACGCCGCGACAGACTAAAGTTTGTCGGACATTTGCCGCGAAACTGACCCACTACCCCAAGAGCAGGTAGTGGGTCAGTTTGATGTCCGATGAGCTTTACTTGTCGTAACGCCGCGACAAACTAAAAGTTTGTCGGACATTGGCTGCGAAACTGACCCACTACCCTGAGGGCGGGTAGTGGTGCAGTTTGATGGCCGAAGAGCTTTAGCTTGTCGTAACGCCGCGACAAACTAAAGTTTGTCGGACATTTGCGGCGAAACTGACCCACTACCCAGCCAGCGGGCTATTGGAAGTACAATCCTTTTTTGAAAGTGAGCTACAGATGAACGCAAGATTGCTGACGCCCATTCTGGTCCTGCTAACTTTGAGCGCCGGGACTTCTCAATCTCAAACCAGAGAGGGAAGAGAGAGCGGCGCGCATAAAGTCACAATATCCGCAGGCTGGCAATTTCGAGAGGTGGGTAAGGATGCCTGGTATCCGGCGAGCGTGCCGGGCTGTGTGCATACTGATCTGCTTAAAAATAAACTGATCGAAGACCCTTTCTATCGCGACAACGAACAGAAGCAGCAGTGGATCGGCAAGACTGATTGGGAATATCAAACCACTTTCAACGTCAGTGCTGAAATTCTAACTCGCGACAACATCGACCTGGTCTTTGAGGGTCTCGACACCTACGCCAACGTTTTTCTAAACGACGTCTCTCTGCTCAATGCCGACAACATGTTTCGCACCTGGCGTGTAGACTGTAAGCGCCTGCTGAAGCCAGGCGCCAACACGTTACGGATCCGCTTCCGCTCGCCTATCAACGAAGTCTTACCCGTTATGGCCAAGCTGAATTATCAGCTGCCCGCCGGAAACGATCAGGGAGAAAAAACAAGTCCGTACACACGCAAGGCACCGTATCAGTTTGGCTGGGATTGGGGACCGCGCTTCGTTACCAGCGGGGTCTGGCGACCCGTCTTTTTTGAAGCATGGAACCAGGCGCGCGTAGCAGATCTGCACATAGTGGCAAAGCAGGTAACGACCACACTCGCAAGCTTGACCGCTGATGTTGAAGTTGTGGCCAATGGCCAGCGGCGCGCAACCATCATCGTGGACAACTTAACCGACAAGACTATTGCGGCAAAAAGGGAAGTGAACCTGGCGCCCGGATCCAATCGCGTCACGCTCGACTTAGCAGTGCCGCACCCTGCGCTTTGGTGGCCCAACGGCCTGGGTGCTCAGCCGCTCTATACTTTCAAAGCGCGGCTCCTGGTTAATGGCAAGGCCATTGATGAAGCCACGACACGCACGGGCCTGCGCTCGCTCGAACTAAGGCAGCAGCGTGATGAGTCAGGCAAGAGTTTTACTTTCGTGATCAACGGCGTTCCGGTTTTCGCCAAGGGCGGCAACTGGATTCCGGCAGACAGTTTTCCGTCGCGCATCAGCACTGAAAAGTATCGGCAACTGCTGGAATCGGTGCGCGACTCGAACATGAATATGCTGCGGGTGTGGGGCGGCGGCATTTACGAGCGCAACGATTTCTATGAACTCTGCGACGAGATGGGAATTCTTGTCTGGCAGGATTTCATGTTTGGCTGCAGCCTCTATCCCGGTGACCAGGCGTTTCTTGACAACGTGCGGCAGGAAGCCGTCGATAACGTGAAGCGGTTGCGCAATCATCCGAGCATTGTGATGTGGGTAGGGAACAATGAAATCGAGTCGGGATGGTTTCACTGGGGCTGGAAAGATCAATTGCCTGCCAGGCTCTGGGACGATTATTTGAAGATCTTTTACGGTGTATTGCCGGAGGTTTGCGGTTCACTCGATCCGTCGCGACCTTACTGGCCCAGCTCACCCAGTTCCAAATTGGAAGACGATCCGGAATCACAAAAGATGGGTGACCTTCACTATTGGCAGGTCTGGCATGCGTCGCTGCCGTTTAGCGAGTATGAAAAGCAGCATCCGCGTTTCATGAGCGAGTATGGCTTTCAATCTTTTCCGCAACTTGAGACAGTCAACACCTATACCGTCCCCGAGGATCACGATATCAAATCACCGGTGATGATGGCCCATCAGCGGCATCCGCGCGGCAATCAGCTTATACGTGAATACATGTTACGCGAATATCCTGAGCCGAAGGACTTCGAATCGTTTTTGTATGTGAGCCAGGTATTACAAGCCGAAGGGATCAAGATCGGCGCCGAACATCTGCGACGCATCATGCCGCACAACATGGGTTCACTTTTTTGGCAGATCGACGACTGCTGGCCGGTCGCTTCATGGTCCAGCATAGACTACACCGGTCGTTGGAAGGCGCTGCAGTACTACGCGCGCCGCTTTTACGGCGAAGTGTTGGTCAGCCCGCACGAGGAGAACGGTAACCTTGAAGTCTTTGTTGTTTCTGATCGGGTAAAGCCCTTCGCCGCGCAACTGAGCCTGAGCCTGCTCGACTTTGAAGGCAAGACCCTGTGGAGCCAACAAAAGGACATCGAGGTCGCGGCACTCAAGAGCAAGTCATATTTCACCATTCCCGTTCAGACTCTGTTGACCGATAAAAACGCGGCCGGCGTCGTCCTACTGGCGGAGTTGCTGGTGGATGGCAAGCCTGTTTCGCGCAACGAACATTTCTTTAAACCCTACAAGGATCTGGCGGTGCCGCGGTCGCAAATTAGTCCACAGGTCATGCCGGCGCCGGGCGGATTCAAGATCACCTTGAGCGCCGACCGATTTGCGCGAGCAGTTTACCTGTCTGTGCCCGGTTACTCCGGGTTTTTTGTCGACAACTACTTCGATCTAATTCCGGGTCGTAAAGTCGAAGTTGAATTCCGCACACGAGCCACGATCGCGACCGGCGACTTTCAAAATAAACTCAAGATCCGTTCAATGGCGGACTCGTTTTAGATAAGCAACCTTTGAGTGCAGCTGCGATGCTCAACTATTGACCACACTCGCCGTTGTTATGAGTGACGACTGAACTGAATCGCAGTTGATACTCCGCCGAGGTAATGAACGAACAGACCATGCCGCCATAATTATTCTGTGTGCTGCTGTTCAATACATTCAACCAGAAGGCGTAACCGCCTTGATCCGGTCCGCGACGCAGATAGCTGAAATACTCCGCCAGCACGAAGGCGGCGTTGTACTGCGATTGCTTTAGCGTTACGTTGTCGGCCAGTGCTCGCACTACTAAGGCGCGGCTCTCGGCCAAACTAGTACCGCGGTTGTAGGCGTCGATTAGATTCCCGCGTTCGCTGCCGAGATCGGCCCCCGCCGTCAAAGCGCTTTGCAGCAACGCTCCTACGAATAACTCAGTAGATGTCTGAGCCTGATACTTCTGGACGAACTCTGCCCGCTGCACAAAATTCTTAGCGAACAGTGTTTTGTCTGTTTCGAGATTTGCCCCACCCACTACTGCTCGTCGATCGACAGAATATTCCGTGTATGTCGGTCTGCGTCCGAGCGTACCGGCATACAGGTCGTAGACGAATGAGCCGGACGCCTGGAACTCCTGCTCGATGAAGAAGGCCGCTGATACGTCAATGCGCCGGCTGCAAATGCACAAAACGTCGCCCAGACATTGATTGATGCGGTCTGACCAGTAAGTCAATCCGCCCTGGTCGGGCTCGCGGCCCAGAAAATCGAGGTACTGCTGGCGCACGAAGTATTCGGCGCCGTCCACTGCATTCTCCGTTTGCGTTGGTGGAGCACTTGCCGTAAAGCCTGCGTCAGTCTTGTCGCCGATGAGCGAGAAGCTGAGATTCGCTGGACTGAAAATGTAGTTAGCCAGAGTGGCGGCTACCGTATAAAACTGTCCGGTCACAGCCGTCGTAAAGCGATAACCTCCAGCTGCATCGGTGAGCACCCTTGTCGTACCCTGCGAACCAACAATCGTCAGCACGACTCCGGCCAGCGAATTTCCTGTTTCAGTAACGATACGACCGCTGATGGTGCGTTGCGTCGTCGCCGGTGGGGTCACAGTGAAGAATCCATTAGTCGACGTTGCCGCCGGCGTGCCTTCGTCGAAATCGAAACCCGTCCAAGTCAAGGGCGTTTGGCTGTTCGCTGCGCCGACCACATTAAATTTCAGGAACAGCAGAGTGCCCTGGCCGGTCATGGCGCCGGTATTAAAGGCATTCACGCGGAGGTGTCCTACGGTTGTCGTGTTCGCATTGATTATCCAGCCGGTACTCAGAGTGCCGAATGCGTCAAAGGGTGTTGTCTGCGGTTGCAACACATTCGGATCAAAAACCATTTCGAGCTCGTACGAAAACACATCCTTTCCCGTCGTGTCTCCAATCGTGATCGCAATTGTCGCCAACCCGCCGGATGAATCGCTCTGATTCGGCAATGAAGTCGCAATCGTTGTGCCCGCCGCGAGCGGGCTGGTCTGAGCGACAATTGACCGGGCCCATGACCGGCTTAAGGTAGGAGCAGTCACCGCGTCAGGTAAACTTTCTTCCGGCAGGCCGGTCCAGTTTCCGGTTACATCACCAACGAGGATCGCGGCAAAGTTCTGGTCTGTTTGCGCCGCCATCAGGTGGTTGAAGACTCGGTTGCCGGGCATGAATTTCCAACTGCCCGCTATCCCGTCGTTAGGGATTCCCACGGCCGTGCGCGCAATCAGCGAAGCATCAAATGAAGTGACTGTTCCGTTGTTGCTGGCATCGGCGGCTATCACTTGATTCGAAGTAAGCGACAAAAGATTGGCTGCGTAACGTGCGGCCATTGAAGCATCAAGGGCCGATATGCCGTTGGTGTCATTTGGCTTCGAAGGAGAAACAGTATAGCTGTCGCCCATGACCACATTCGCGAACAGGTAATTGCCGTTCGCATCCGTCGTAGACGTTAACGACGATGCACCGCTCGACGGTACGAGTAGCAGGGAGACGTTAGAAATTCCCGCACTGCTTAAACTCGTCACTTGACCGCTGATACTTGACTGGTTAACTGGACCGGCGGCGCCGGTATTCAAGGCGTAAAGGACGCATTTCACCTGAGTGAAAGGCCAGCTTTGATCGCCATTGATGTCGGCCGCCAGATAGCCCGTGTTACCGTCGGCCGAATACGCGGCTTGCTTCGAGATAAAAAAGTTACCGTAAGGTTCGTAACCCGCCTCGCGGGGAAGGAGCTGGCGCCACTGCTCCTGTCCCGTCAGGGGATCAACCGATAGAAAGAGGCTCTCCTGTCCGAACGCACCGCCGCCACCCATCAGAATCGCAGTGTTGCTCGGGTTTAATACGGGACTGCCAAGCGAGACGAGGCTGCCGTCGGTATTCAACGGATCGTAGCGCCACTTTTGCGAGCCGTTGGGATTGATGGCCCAGAGCCGGTCGTTGTTGCTGGCGTAGTGTATGTTGGTGGGGCCGACATCCGGAGTGCCTTGATTGGCCGACACCCCATAAGGCGAAAAACCAAAAGCATAAACAGAGGCACCAGTCTGCGCGTTCAAGCGCGCGCCATAGTGTCGCAAGTCCTCGTCGGGCGCCACCGCGGGCACTCCACAGCACATGCCTCCGCGTTGCCACACGAGATGGCCGTCGAAGTCGTAAGCGAAGAAGCCGCCATTCGTAAAGCTCGGGTCCGGATCGGGATCAAGATCAAAGGCGAAGTACACGTGCTGGGTCGTGCGACCAAAGAGGAGTTCTTTCCCGCCTGTCTGGCCGTACTTGAAGAAGTTGCGATTCACAAACCAGGCCAGCGAGCCGTCGGGGCGGATGGCTGCAAAGTTTAAGCTCTGCGCGTTCAGCGGTCTGAAGATGACGTAGATCTTTCCGTCTGGACCGACGTTCGGACCAGCACGCACGGTCTGCCCATTGGGATCAGCAAACAGCCACTTCGGTGTACCATTCGGATTCCACGCGGCTACACCTGGCGAGCCGTTGTTATCTGTCGTCCCGGTGTAAATTGTCCCGTCGGCTCCGAGCGAAACTTGTGTATTGCCGTCGCCGCCGGGCGCGATCCACATGAGCGCGCCGTCAGGAGCCCACGCGTAAAGATATCCCGCGTTTGTCGCAACATAGATCGTGCCCGCGCCGGGCACTCCTGGAGGTGCCACTGCCACACGATTGGGAGCATAGTCACCGGCCATCTCCACGCGCCAGCGGATCCGCCCGGTGGTCTGACGGACTGTCACATTCACATTTGCCGCATTGCTCGTACCCGCTGTGGTTGCAACTTGAACCGGAACACTTCCCAGAATTGAGCCTTCCGGGATATACCCCGTAATCTCAGTGTCGCTCCACGTCACGACAATCGCGGCAACGCTGTTGACGAGCAGATGGCTGTTGCCGTCGTGCGAGACGCCAAAATTGGAGCCCGTGACTTTGAAGTAGCCGCTGCGTGAAATCGTTTGCGGCAACACGCTAAGCACGAGAGACGCAGTGAAGGAAGCCGGCGAATCAGACCTCATGGCGCCGGACGTCGGCGATGGGCCAGGGCCGCGGATATCAATCGATGTTGAGGCAGGCATGGACTTTTCGCCAGGCCCAGTCGACTTCGCGCGTGCGCTCCACAGATTCAATATCAGGAGGCTTGTAAAGACAACGACAAAGACCAGTTGGTAATTTCGCGCTGATGTGCGGCTGACATTCGGACTACGCATGCGGGCTCTCCGGTTTGTGAGACGGCAATAACCACGAACTCTCACAAGGCATTGGTGTCAGACATTCAGGAGGAGCTGAAAGAATGACGGTTGTTGAATGACCTCTACTTCGCTCTAAGTAGTGAGTGCAACAAACACAAAAGAGATACCTCAACTCTCCGTTAGCAATGGCCGTGCCCTCGTTAAATAAAGGCATTCTTCATTGCAGCTCATAAATGCACGTGGAGAATTCCGCTTTTCTGCATCCTTCGCTGCGGAAATTTTCATTCCATCCACGACGAGCAGCATCGCTCTTAGCGAACTAAGACTTCAGCGTTGGCGATGGATCATGAATGTGACTGTGACCAGCCGAAGTTGTTCGAAGAGAGTTGCTGAACCGAACCGGCCGAAAGTGTCGTTGTGCTGAACTCAACTGGCATGCAAGATGCGAGTGGCGGTTTACCGGGACCAAACCGGTAACTTAAGGTGACTTAATGCCGCACTTCTGCGTCGGTCAGCCCCTATCTGCCCAGGTGAAGCGCCGGACTCGCACCCTGCGTATTGACCGCGATCCAACGCTTCACCACAACTTTCCACGACTTACAGTAATGTGCGCCTGCCTTTGATCCCTCAGACTTTGAACTTAGGCTTATTACAATGACAAGCAAACAATCCTCCAATGATTTCGACGGTCGCGGCATTTCCGTGTTGTCCGGTGCGAACTTAGACGAGCCACATGGTCAGACCGCAGGTTACGTGGGGGTTGGCAGTGAGGTTACGGAACGTGAGCGTACTGAGGCCGCACTCAAGGAAAGCGAACAGAGATATCGAGACCTTTTCGAGAATGCGAACGACATCATTTATACCCACGACCTCGATGGTAATTACACCTCCGTAAATAAAGCTTGCGAAAGGATCACCGGTTACACGAGCGAAGAGTCTTGCTCGATGAACATTGCCCAGGTGATCGCGCCGGAATACCTGGAAAATGCCAGGCTGATGCTGGCTCGCAAGCCCAGTGCTATGGCGCCTTCGACTTATGAACTGGAGATCATTGCCAAAGATGGACGGCGACTAACTCTCGAAGTGAACTCACGGCTCGTTCAGGAGAATGGGATTCCGACCGGTGTCCAGGGCATGGCACGTGACATTAGCGAACGCAAGCGCGGCGAAGAAAGACTGCGCGCCAGCGAAGATCGCTTCCGCCAGGCGTTCGGTGAAGCTCCCATCGGCATTTCACTGGTCGGCCTTGACGGGCGCTGGTTGCAAGTCAATCGCGTCCTGTGTGAGATGGTTGGTTATTCCGAGGCGGAATTGTTGGCGACTGATTTCCAAAGCATCACGCACCCGGATGATTTGGAATTAGACCTGGAAGCCATCCGGCGAATGTTGGCCGGTGAATTAGAGACCTATCAGCTGGAGAAGCGTTACATTCACAAACAGGGCCGCGCGGTGAACGTTAACTTGAGCGTCTCGCTGGTACGTGACAGCGCCAGACAGCCACTCTATTTTGTGGCGCATGTCGAGGACATCACCGAACGACGACTGCATGACGAAAGACTCCGCGAGAGCGAAGAGCGTTATCGAGACTTGTTCGACAGCGCAACCGATTTGATTCACTGCGTGGGTAGGGAGGGTTCTTTTAATTACGTAAATTCCGCCTGGCTGCGGACACTCGAGTACAGAGAGGAAGAACTAGGCGGCTTGAATCTTTTCGAAGTCATTCATCCTGAAGAACGGGAGCATTGCCAGTCGGTGTTCGCGGGCATTCTGCGCGGTGAAATTCCCGACACGATGGAAACAAGATTTATTTCGAAGACCGGCAAGACAATAGTTGTTCGGGGCAGCATTAGTGTTAGTAGCGAACCGGATAAGCCGTGGGCGATGCGCGCTTTCTACAGCGATGTCACCGAGCGCACGCGAACAGAAACCGAACGCCAAATCATCGCGGAAGTTGTGCAGGGTATTGTGAGTACCTCTAATTTGGACGAATTGCTCAAGCTTACCCACCGCTCAATATGTAAAATCCTCTACGCAGAGAACTGCTTTGTCACACTCTATGATTTGAGCACCAGCCGAATGCATTTCGAGTTTTGGGCGGATAAGTTTGATCCTATCCCGGAACCGAAACCGCTCGGCGCCGGCTTCAGCAGTCACGTGCTGCAAACGGGTCAAGCGCTCTTATTAAACGAAGAGAGCATGAGGCAGCTTTGCGAGCAAAACGATCTGGAGAAACGCGGCACCGACTCGGCTTCCTGGCTGGGCGTGCCACTGCGGACGCCCTCCGGCGTCATTGGCGTACTGGTCGTACAGCACTATGAAGAGGCAGATGCTTACACGCAGCGCGATCTTGAATTCCTTGCGACCGTCGGCGACCAGATCGCGCTGGCAATCGAGCGCAAGCGGGCCGAACGCGATCTGGAGCAGGCAAGAGATGCCGCCCTGGAGTCGGCGCGCCTGAAGTCAGAATTCCTGGCGAACATGAGCCACGAGATTCGCACGCCGATGAACGGCGTGATCGGCATGACCGGGCTGCTGCTCGACACCGAACTCGATGCTGAGCAGCGGGATTTTGCCGAGACCATCCGCACCAGTGGCGATGCGCTGCTCACCATCATCAACGACATTCTCGACTTCTCGAAGATCGAAGCCGGCAAACTTCAATTCGATATCGTCGACTTCGATCTGCGCAATGCCGTCGAAGGGACAGTTGACTTACTGGCTGAACGGGCACGCGAAAAAGATATCGAGTTTGCTTCATTTGTTCGTAGCGACGTTCCCACTGCGTTGCAGGGCGATCCCGGAAGACTCCGGCAAGTACTTACCAATCTTACCGGCAACGCTCTGAAGTTTACCGAGCAGGGTGAAGTGGTGGTGTCGGCGGAAAAGGAATTCGAAACTGACGACTCCGTCATGATCCGTTTTTCAGTGAAGGACACCGGGATTGGGATCAGTGAAGAAACTCAGCAGAAGTTGTTCCAGGCATTCACGCAGGCCGATGGCTCGACCACTCGCAAGTATGGGGGCACGGGACTGGGCTTATCGATTTCCAAACAGCTTGTGGCCCTGATGGGTGGACAGATAGGAGTCGTCAGCACTCTCGGTGAAGGTTCGACCTTTTGGTTCACGGCCAGCTTTGACAAACAGCCGGCAACAGCAGTTCTGTCCCCGGCGCATGTCGACAACCTTGAGAATCTGCGCGCCCTGGTGGTTGACGACAACATGACCAACCGCAGGATCTTGTCGCACCAACTCGAGTCATGGGGCATGGTCCATGCCGAGGCCGATTCGGGCGCGCGGGCCTTGGAACTATTGCAGGCCGCCGCCGCCGAGAGCAACCCTTACGATCTGGTGATCCTGGATTTCCTGATGCCGGGCATGGACGGTTTCGAGTTAGCCCGGGCCATTAAGTCCAACCCCGACACAGCGCAAATGCATTTGGTCCTCTTGACCTCGGCGGGAGAGCGAGGCGATGGCGGGCGATCACGTGATGCCGGCATTGCGGCATATCTCAGCAAACCCGTGCGGCAGTCTCAATTGTTTGATTGTCTTATTTCCGTCATGAGCCATCCTCGCGATGGAGAAGCGAGCGCATCGTCGGGCCTGATTACCAAACACGCTTTGCAGGACACAAAAAAAATGAACAACAAACTAGTTCTGCTGGCGGAAGACAACATCGTGAATCAGAAAATTGCTATCCGGCAGTTGCAAAAGCTGGGTTACCGCGCGGACGCCGTGGCCAATGGTCGCGAGGCCGTCGAGGCCGTGAGTAGAATTCCTTACGACCTGGTGCTGATGGATTGTCAGATGCCTGAGATGGACGGCTATGAAGCGACCAGTGAAATTCGTCTTCGTGAAGCCGGGATCCGACGCATCCCGATCGTGGCCATGACCGCGCACGCACTCGCAGGTGATCGCGATAGGTGCATCGCTGCCGGCATGGACGACTACATCACCAAGCCCGTTAAGATGGAAGAATTGAACCGCGTACTCGAAGCCTTTCTTATCGCTCCCCAAACGGCAGCAGGCGAACCCAACCCGGCCACAGCCGTAGTATCTCCGGTCGATATGGCGCGTATGCACGAGGCTATGGGTGACGAGCCAGGCGAATACTCAGGACTCCTCACGCTGTACCTTGAATCCATGTCAGAGAACCTGGGCCAGTTAGAGGTCGCCTTGATCTCTGGCGACGGAAATGAGATTGAAGCGTTGGCGCACAACTCGGCCGGGGCCAGCGCGAACTGCGGCATGACTGCGGTGATCGAGTCGCTACGTACACTGGAACGAGCAGGTCGTGAAAAGCAGTTGGCCCCGGCGCCTCGCGCGCTGGCCAGGGCTAAAGAAGAGTTTGAGCGTATCCAGACTTTTCTTGCGACTCATGTGAGAGAGTGCGGCGAATTGGTAGAGTCCCGATCCTGAAACACGACGGCGCAAGGCCGAGGCCTCGGTCTGAGACCACACATCTAAAGCCGATGGCGCTCCCGCACTCGTCGCCACCGAACCTCACTTCACCTTCATTTGTTAGTAAGAGCATTCGCTTGCCCCTGCGGTCGCGGACAACCTTATTTTCAGCGACTCGGCTTACTTCCTTTTCGCGAAAATATCCCTGAAAAACCACCCTTCCGGGCGCTGTCTTTAGGCCCTGATTCGTTGACAGCCAATGTTCTGATG
Organism: Acidobacteriota bacterium; assembly: GCA_025463135.1. GTDB lineage: Bacteria > Acidobacteriota > Blastocatellia > Pyrinomonadales > Pyrinomonadaceae > JAOAPY01. The sequence continues at coordinate 104,167 of JAOAPY010000047.1, read as the reverse complement.
CGATAGAGTGTCGCGCGTTGGCAATTCACCGTATCGTCTTTAGTTGCGGCCATTTCTGCGGCACTAAGGGACGAATCTCGTTCCCGACTTTTTAACGGGATTTAGATGGATCAAAATGCCATTCGCTTGAAGCTAAGTCTCGTCAGGTGCCGGCAGAATTAGAGCAGAGCACGGTGCCTGATTCCTCCAATGGTTCTCTGCTGGTTTTGGATCGAATTGATTAAGGCGGGCAATTGTTAATGTTTGAGATAGTTTCGCTCCCACACCTCCTTTTGAAGTCATCGGATCTCCAACAGCCTTGCATGGCTTCCAGGTCGTACGCTTCCAGCGAAATGAAATGTAGATTGGGCGCATAGGTTTTAGCGACGCTCAGCCTCTGGCCGGTTGCAAGAGGCTCCCCCCAAATGCGTATCGCTAAACCTGCGACTCTTATTTGGATCTGCGCCAGCCCAGAGCACAGCGCGGAAGGTTTTTGTTTTTTGAGCCGGCATCCGCGGGCAATTTTGTCAGCGATTTCGTAAGGTCCAACAAAAATGTAGGTTGGAAGTTGCTATAGGATCGACGGAACTCAGTGTGGCGACCAGCCGCTGAATGGCGATTCCGATAGTTACTTTGCGTTAGAGTCGTCGATGACGCGGACAGGATATTTGTTGGCCGTGAGATTTGCCTTATGAAACTACGCCGATCTGCTCTTTACCATTCGTCTGGATGTAGACGCCACGACTGTGCAGACCGAAGAGTTGGTGACTTCAGAGCGTTACGAAAAGACGACGGAATGTCACTGTTGAGTAGATGTTATGTGGCACGGGCGTCCCGCCCGTGAACACGCGCAAGATGCGCGTGCCACGTTGAAGCTGACCCACTATCGGCAAGTGGATCGGCTTGTCAGGGTTCACTCGTCGCTTGTCGCGGTACTTGGATAAAAGCGAAGTCACGATCTGAATGGTCGTTGCGACGCACTGATGCTACCTCGCTATAGAGGTTTCCCTTCGGGGTCCTCGTATGAATGTCAGGGTTTTCCCTATGGACATTCATGCCATAGTGGAATTGTGTTTGAAACAGTAAATATTCTGCTCCTCCGGCGCTCGCTTATCAGGTCGCGACCTTAGCTGCCCTGCGCCAGCGGATTTGTTAGTACCACCTGCGGGTGGATCTCGAGATAGCCTTATGAGATATTCAGTTCGATCCCTCTCAGGTTCTCCCCGAACATTTTCAAGTTGTCTGTTAGCGCTGCTGTTTGTTCTGTACGCGCCATCGGGAAGTGCACAGCAAGCCTCTGTCGCCTCCGCCCGGCCGTCAGCTGCGCAATCGTCAGCCGCGCAGCTGTCCGCTTCGTCAAACCAAGCGGACAAGACTGCTGCTGCATCGACTCCAACGCGAGGCAGTGACGACGTCAAGCCCGCCGACGCTCAACCCGACACACGCTATCGCATCGGCCCCGGCGATGTGCTCGAAGTGCGCGTCTCGCGCGCGCCCGAACTATCTCGCGACGGTGTGCGCGTCGATCAGCGCGGCATGATCCGCATGCCCATGTGGGACGACGACGTTCCCGCCGCCTGCCTGACCGAAGGCGAGCTGGCCGCCAGCATCGCCAGGATCTATTTGAAATACAAAAAAGCCCCCCACGTCGATGTCTTCGTCAAGGAATTTCAGTCGCAGCCGGTGGCCGTAATCGGCGCGGTGCACCTGCCTGCCCAATTCAAGCTGCAACGCCCGGTGAGACTGTCAGAACTTTTGAGTTTTGCCGGCGGTCCATCGGACGCCGCGGGCCAAACGGTGCAGGTAATTCATGCCGGCGGCCCATCTTTATGTGAAAAGTCTGCAGTCCCCGAACAGGACACGGCTGGATTTGTTTCTTATAAACTAAGCGACACCCTGCATGCTTTACCCGAAGCGAATCCATTTGTGCGGCCTGGTGATCTCATACAAGTCCCGAATGCGGATCAGGTTTACGTTCTGGGCAATGTGCTTCGCCCGCTGGCCATCTCTCTGAACGAGCCCCTTACGGTCTCCAGGGCAATTGCTATAGCAGGTGGTACCGCACCTAGCACCAAGAAAGATAAGGTCCGAATTATTCGGCAGCTTCCCGGCAGTGCAGCAAAACAGGAGATCCGGGTGGACCTAACGGCCATCGAGAAAAACAAGGCACCAGACGTCGCCTTGATGGCAAATGATGTAGTTGATGTTCCGGTTTCAGGTGCTAAGAGTATTCTAAGGAGTTTGATCGGGACGATTGCGCCGACTGCCTCTCAACTTCCGATTCGCGTAATTCCCTAAATTCGATCAGTTTTATGAACGACAACTCCGAAGCTAAGCAGCTGGATCTAATACCAGGCCCGGCCCAAGCTCATGACCTTGGTGCCAGAGAATTATTCATGCCGCCTCCTCAAGCCGGCGGCTACAGCATGGACTTTGGTCCCGAAGGAGAGATGCACCTCCGCGACTACTGGCGCTCGGTGCGTAACCATCTGTGGTTGATACTTGGCATTACCGCGTTGACTACGGTGCTTGTAGCCGTCTACGTGGCGCGCAAGCCTGATATCTACGAAGCACGAGTTCGCATTCAGGTAGACTCCGACTCGAACCCGGCGCTGGGCGCTTTTAAGGGCAGCCAAGTCATCGTCAACAATACATGGGAAGATCCCACGTATCTGAATACACAGATTCAGATTCTTTCCAGCGCTTCGCTGCTCAGCAGAGTCGTGAAGGCCCTCGACCTGGAACACAATCAAAGTTTTCTCAATCCTGGTGAAGTCCAAAGACGATCCACATGGCAAAGCTTGCTGCATATGGTAGGGCTGGGACGGCGCGAACAGCCCAGTGATAAAACCCGAGCCACGGGTGGACGTCTCACCTACACACCTGCAAATGGGACTGCCACAGCGACGGATAACCTTGACGAGGTGAACCGGATATCACCCTATGTTGGATCTTTACAGGGGATGATTGCCGTGCAGCAAGTCAAGGACACGCGGTTGATCGAAGTTGTATTCACTCACCCCGATCCGCAAGTCTCGGCCAAAGTAGCCAACACTGTCGCCGATGTGTTCGTACTTACGAACCTGGAAAAGAAAACCGCGACGAACGCGACCACGGGCGACTTTCTGACCAAGCGCATTGCAGAACTGCAATCTGAGATTCGTACCGGTGAAGAGAAACTGATTAATTACGCCAAGAGCAATCAGATTCTCTCACTCGACGCTAGTCAGAATACGGTTGTCGATCGTTTGACGGGTCTGAACAGGCAATTACTGGAGGCCGAGAATATTCGAAAATCGGCTGAGGCTGAATATCGCTCGGCGTTATCGCCCGGTGCTGCCCTGGCACTTGCTGAGAAAGACACGGCCCAGGTTGGCGGCATGGCTGAAAAGCTGGCTGCTTTGAAGCAGCGGCGCGCCGAACTGCTTGTCGAAAATACCGAAGAGTGGCCCGAGGTCAAGGAGATTGAAGGACAGATTGCCATTTTGGAAAAGCAGGGTCAGGACACTCAGAAACACGCGACGTCAACGCTCCTGACAAATCTCGAGACGCGTTTCCGTCAGGCACAGGCGCGCGAGCGGTCCCTGCGTGAAGCTTTCGACAAGCAGCGCAGCGAAACCTTGACCCAGAACGAGGCCGCGGTCAATTACCACATAATTCAACAGGAAATTGAAACTAATAAGGAACTGCTGTCGGGACTTTTGCAGCGTGGTAAAGAGAATGATGTTTCGGCGGCCGGCACTCAGAATAATATTCACGTTATTGATTACGCGCCCACCCCAAAGGGACCTGTCGGCCCGCGCCGCCTTCAGGTGGTGGTTGTTGCACTGCTGCTTTCAGTTACGTTCGGTGTCGGACTCGCTCTCTTTCTCGAATACCTGGACGATACGGTTGACACGCCGGACGATGTTGAGAAGACGCTGCGCCTGCCTGCGCTGGCAGTTATACCTCTGGTTGAAAGCCAATTGCGCCGCTTCATCCCCGGGGCTTTGCAGCGCGGCAAAGGCAGCAACGGTAATGGACATTCTCTGGCTCTCTTAGCCAGCAACGACGGGCGCTCAAACTTGTCGGAGTCCTATCGCCAGTTACGCACTTCTGTTCTTCTATCCAAGGCCGGACGCGCACCCAAGAGTTTGCTGGTTACCTCAAGTTTGCCTGGTGAAGGGAAGACTACTACGGCAATTAATATGGCCTTCAGTATGGCCCAGACCGAGGCCAAGGTTTTGATCGTCGATGCGGACATGAGGCGACCGCGCCTGCATACGATCTTTGAGTTGTCCAACAAGCAGGGGCTCAGCACCATTCTGTCCAGCGAATTCAGCGAGGCTGAATCGCTCAATCTGGTCCAGCAGCACGAGGAAACCGGGCTCTATATACTTACCTGTGGTCCCATGCCTCCTAATCCGGCGGAGTTACTTGGTTCAGAACAGATGCGTCGCTTGATCGCTTCGTTGGAAGATACCTTTAGCCACATCATTTTTGATTCACCACCGGTCGCTTCATTTACCGACGGCGTGTTGATTGGGTCAATGGTTGATGGTGTGCTGTTGGTGGTCCACAGCGGCAAGAGTTCACGAGAGATTGCGCGGCGCGGCAAACAGGTCTTGCTGGATGTGGGCGCGAAAGTCATCGGTGTCGTGCTGAACAAGGCTACCCTGCGCTCTAATGATTATTACTACCAGAGCTATTACGGCCAATACTACAAGGGCGCAGACACTGAAGCACCTCATGTCAGTTAACCGCTACCCGATCCCACCATTCGCCCTGATCCCGCCGGAATCCAAGTTTAGAAATTGTGAGTGGTGAGCGACCAATTCTGATAGTCGGACTGGGTTCGGCTGGCCGTCGCCATCTAGCCAATCTGCGCTTTTTGGGACACTCTGAATTCATCTTTCTACGCAGCAACCAGGGAACGATTTCTGACAGCCTTCATGATGGCCTGGTGACAAGCGATGTCGAGCAGGCGCTTGGTTACGCGCCATCGATGGCGATCATTTCGAACCCCACTTCCTTGCACCTGCCTGTGAGCGTGGCCGCGGCTCGAGCTGGTTGTCACCTCTTCATCGAGAAACCGTTGGCCCACAACCTGGAAGGGGTGCGAGAACTGCAGACCGTGACAAAGGAACGCGGCTTAACGACGATGATCGGCTGTCAGTTCAGGTTTCACCCTCTCATGATGAGACTTTCTGCTCAGGTAAGAAGCGGCCGCATAGGTAACGTCGTCAGTGCGCGCGCCGAGTGGGGCGAGTATTTGCCGGATTGGCATTCGTGGGAGGATCACCGGCAGAGTTATAGCGCGCGAGAGGATCTGGGTGGCGGGTCGATACTAACACTGATTCATCCACTGGATTATTTATATTGGTTGTTCGGAGAAGTACTTCAGGCACGAGCATCTGCCAGGAGTATTGCCGCGCTGCAAACTGAAACCCATGACGATCTCGCCGAGATTACAATCGAGTTTGCCTCCGGCGTGATAGGGCAGATTCATCTGGACTATATCCAACGTCCACCAGTGCACAAGCTGCAGTTGTTGGGTGACAACGGGCGGGTCGAATGGGATTACTATGCGGGCACACTGCATTGGGAGTCGGTCTTGGGAGAGGTCGAAATTGAAAAGGTCCCGGAGGGATTCGAGCGCAATACCATGTTCCTGGATGAGATGCGGCACTTTCTGAAATGCGTTGAGCAACACACGCCGACCTGCATTCCGCTTGAAGACGGAATCGCCGTGCTCGACATAGCGCTGCGTGCCAAAGACTCCTATGCCGAGCGGGCCAGCGTCTAAACCTGTGCAGGAAATGTTCGACTTGTCCGGTCGTGTGGCGGTTGTGACAGGAGGCGCAGGAAATCTTGGGCGCGAATACACCCGTGCGCTATTGGAAGCCGGAGCTCTAGTCGTCGTTGCGGATATTCGTTCTGAGATCGCCGCCGAGGTTGCCGACGCGGCGGTTGCGGCCTGCGGCAGCGAAGCATTCGGCGTTGGAGTGGATGTCGCCAGTAAGGATGATATCGGGCGGATGACAACCACCGTACTTGAAAAGTGGGGTCGCCTGGATATCTTGATCAACAACGCGGCGATCGATCCCAAATTTGATAGTGATAGCGCTGCTCAGCAGCATTATTCGTTTGAAGATTACCCGCTCGACTTATGGCAGCGCTCAATGAATGTGAACCTGACCGGAGCTTTCCTCTGTGCCCAGGCAGCGGGAAGAGTGATGGTGCAACAAGGTGGTGGGGTAATGGTGAATGTGTGCTCGACTTATGGACTCGTGGCTCCTGATCAGCGCTTGTACCGGCAGGAAGGTGAAGTGGCGCAAACACTCTTCAAACCCGCGGACTATGGCGTGACCAAAGCTGGTATCGCTCAGTTGACACGTTATCTCGCCGTTTACTGGGGAGATAAGAATATCCGTGTAAACACTCTGACTCCGGGGGGCGTCCGCCTTGCGCAGGATGATGGTTTTGTCCAACGCTACGAACAGCGCACGCCAATTGGCCGGATGGCAAATCTGGGTGAGATGAGTGGGGCTCTACTGTTCCTGGTCTCGGACGCGTCGTCGTATATGACAGGTGCAAACCTTGTGGTTGATGGTGGATGGACAGCGTGGTAGCGCGGCCCGAAGTTCTGGCCATCATCCAGGCACGCGGCGGCTCCAAAGGGCTTCCCGGGAAGAATTTGCGATTGCTGGGGCGACATCCCCTGGTCGCCTACAGCATCGTCTCAGGTATTGCAGCTCAAACCGTCACTCGCGTAATTATTTCAACCGATGATGAACAGATCGCCGCAGTCGGAAAGCAATACGGTGCAGAGGTCCCGTTTCTTCGTCCTGCTGAATTCGCCAGGGACGACTCGCCGGACCTTCCGTTATTCGAACATGCGCTGGATTGGCTGAATACTCATGAAAGTTATCGTCCCGACATTGTTATCCAGCTCCGACCAACGACGCCTTTACGCCCGCGAGGCTTAATAGACCAGGCAGTGACCGCGTTGCAAGCCGATGCTGCCGCAGATTGTGTAAGGGGAGTAACCATACCCAGCCAGAATCCCTACAAAATGTGGCGCCAGAGTGATGATGGTTATCTATTGCCCTTAATGGAGACCGAATTTCACGAAGCCTTTAATATGCCGCGCCAACATTTGCCCTCGACACTTTGGCAGACAGGCCACATCGACGCGATTCGTTACGAAACTATCGCCACCAAACGATCGCTGACCGGCGACAAAATTCGACCGCTGCTGATTGACGCAAACTATTGTTTCGACATTGACAGCTCTCGTGATCTGGAGCTTTCCAACTGGGTGCTCAGCCGGAATAATCTGGATCTGGATTTACCGGGATCGTTCACGCGAAATGGAAGTTATCGCCCCTGGCCGGAACGGATCGATCTCGTGGTCTTCGATTTTGACGGAGTCTTTACCGATAACCGAGTTTGGATTGGCGAGGCTGGACAGGAATCTGTCGCCTGCAATCGTGGCGACGGCTTGGGTATAGCGCGACTGTTGAGTGCCGGCGTCGACGCTATGGTGCTTTCGACAGAAGAGAATCCGGTAGTTACCGCGCGCTGTAAGAAACTGGGTCTGACATGCAGGCAAGGCCTGGCAAACAAGGGAACTGCGCTCGATTCACTCGTCCGTGAAAAGGGTCTGGAGATAAAGAACGTTGTGTACGTGGGCAACGATGTGAACGATTTGGACTGCTTGCGATTGGCCGGCTATGCGGTTGCCGTCGCCGATGCGCACCGCGAAGTGTTGGCGGTGGCTGATCTCGTACTACAAGCCTGCGGTGGCAAAGGGGCAGTGCGGGAGCTTTGCGATCTTATCCTGCAGCGCCGCCAGGATAGATAGACGGAGGCGATAGATGGAGCAAATGGAAAAGAGAGTAATTGACCTAAACGGCCGCCTGGTCGGCGAAGGGCAGCCCGTTTATTTCATCGCTGAGATCGGTCTCAATCACAACGGGGATTTGAATCTCGCGAAACAATTGATCGATGTTGCCAAAGGCGCCGGCTGCGATGCGGTGAAGTTTCAAAAAAGGACTCCGGAAAAATGCGTCCCGGCAGAGATGCGCGATCGCATGAGAGAAACACCCTGGGGTTATATCACCTACCTTGACTACAGACACAAGATCGAATTTGGTTACGAAGAATTTCAAGAGATTGATCGTTACTGTCAGGCGGTTGGGATCGACTGGTTCGCGTCCTGCTGGGATGTCGATTCGGTCGATTTTATTTCTCAGTTTGACGTGCCCTGCTTCAAGGTCGCGTCGGCGACGCTTACCCATCGCGTTCTGCTGGAACGATTGCGCGCGAGTGGACGGCCCATCATCCTTTCCACCGGTATGTCGACAATGGAAGAAATTCGCGCCGCAGTGAACACGCTGGATCAGAACAAGCTTTTGCTGGCGCACTCTACCAGCACCTATCCCTGCAAGAATGAAGAGTTGAATCTGCGAGTGATTGCCGCCCTGTACGAAGAATTCGATTGTCCCATCGGTTACTCCGGTCATGAGGTTGGTCTGGCGACCACTGTGGCGGCTGTAGCCCTGGGAGCTTCCTTCATCGAGCGGCACATTACATTGAATCGCGCCATGTGGGGCAGCGACCAGTCCGCCTCGGTAGAGCCGCAGGGGCTGGCCCGCCTGATTAAGGACATTCGCAATGTCGACCGGGCCATGGGTGATGGCATCAAGCGCGTTTATGAAAGTGAGCAACCGGCGATGCAACGCCTAAGACTCCACGACAACCTCATCAACTAAACGTCGCACGCGCGGCCTGAGCACGATTCGTGACGTGGTTGCGCCTTTTGAGAAATCGCGAATGAATAAGGAATTTTGGCAGAGCAAGATCGTACTGGTAACCGGCGGATCCGGTTTTGTCGGTCGATGGCTGGTTCGGAGTTTACTGAGCGCAGGTTGCCAGGTCCACGTCCTGGATCTTGCGCCGCCGTCTGCTGCGACGGTTGAATACTCATATCATCAGGTAACTCTGCTGGATCTCACGGCTACCGAAAAAGTTCTCGAACACCTTCAGCCAGACGTACTCATCCATTTGGCCGGCCAGGCAGGAGTATCGGCTTGCCACGCGCGACCGGTCGAAGCTTTCGAAAGCAATGTCGTCTCAACATTCAATGTTCTGGAAGCATCCCGCCGCTACGGAAACTTGAAATCTTTGGTGGCGGTGTCCAGCAACCATATCTATGGCGACCAGAAGACACTGCCCAGTTCAGAGGATGCACCCTTGAACGGGGCAGGGATCTATGCCGCGTCGAAATTGTGTGGAGATGTAATGGCCCGGGCCTACGGTAAGACTTATCACCTGCCCGTTTCGATTGCGCGAATTACGAATTCGTTTGGCGGTGATGATCCACACGCGGCCCATATCGTCACGGCCACCATACTGGCCGCCCTCAACGGTGAGCCGCCTGTGATCAAGCAAAGCGGCAGAGATCTGAAAGGCTACCTGTATGTTAAGGACACCGTCAACGGTCTCTTAATGTTGGCTGAGCAAACTGCTGCTTTGCCTGAACTACACGGTGAAGCCTTCAACCTGGTACCGGATGAACCAATCTCAGTGCTTTCACTGGTGCGCAAAATCAATTCGCTTGCGGGTCGCAATCTGGAACCCCGGATTAGCCAGCCCTCCGCCGACTTTGAAGACGAGCACCTCGATAATTCCCAAGCTAAAAGACTGCTCGGCTGGACTCCGGAATATTCGCTCGATGAAGGGTTGAACGAGACGATTGATTGGTATCGTTCAATTACCTCGGCGCTGGTTTGAACTTCTCCCTCTCCCATTGGCTCCAAAACCCATTTGGAAGGAACGATGGAAGCAGACTTCAATTCATTTTGCTCATCCTGGCAATGACTGTTTCGAACTATGCCTGTACCTCTGCGAACCGGGGCCTGCGCCAAAGGGTGGCTGTCTTCCAGCACCCCACGCTCTCAACGCCCGGAGCTAATTTCTACAATCATGCACCGACACTGGAGCGATTGCCGAATGGTCACTTAGTCGCCGCCTGGTGCAGCGGTGAAAGTGAAGGAAGTGCCGATTATCACATCCTGTTGAGTCGTTCATTAGACGAAGGTCTGACGTGGAGCCGGTCAGAGAATATCTTTGATCCCGCAGGGGATGCGACTGCTTGGGCGGCCGTTCTATTTTCTCAGGGTGAACGACTCTGGATGATCCTGTCTCTTGCCGGCACTCCCGGCAGTGGAAAAGACCTTTCCTCAGTTGACTTGTATCTGGCGTCATCCACCGATGAAGGTCAAAGTTGGAGCCCTCCTCGGCGAATAGATACAGGAAAGGATCGTAGCTATGCGCCGCTGCATAAACCCGTTCTCCTCTCGGATAATCGTTTGGCTTTCGGGTTTTATTGGAGAGCCTTTGGTGATCCTCAGACGCACGCCGGCGTGTTGATTGCGAACAATGACTTATCAAGCTGGGTTAGTATTGGCGATGTTTGGATACCCGGGCACCGCACGCTTGAACCTATTCTTACCAGAGAGAACGACGGTCGCCTGTATATGTTTTTGAGGACGGACCTGGATCATGTCTACAGCGCGACGTCTCAAGATGAAGGAAAAACGTGGAGTACTCCCACGCCTCTGCCAATTCCCAATGCGGATACCCTCAGTTATCTGGTGCGATTGGATGATGGACAATATCTGGTCGCCTGGAACAACCATCCGGGGGTGAGAGATTATTTGAGCCTGGGAATTTTTTCCGGCCCAGACCTCAGCGAACTACGAGACATGTTACCCGTGCGCCGTCAGGATCAGCGAACCCAGGCGGTAAGCTATCCTCGAGTCTTGATGACAGCAGACAAGATCCTCCTCATCTATTCAGTTTTGGACGATGGGGCAGCCAATCGCCGGTCCGGCGACATATGGTTTGAATCTTTCCCCAAAGCCCTGCCTGTCCGCGATGGGGAACTGAAACTTGATCAAAGACCCACGGGTGTTAACGAAACTCTCTACGATGTAACGTTCTCCACACCGACCAGAGGTTGGGCGGTAGGCGCCGGAGGCAGAATTCTCTCCTCTAGTGACGGCGGTCGCACATGGACCACACAAACTTCCGTGTCAACCAGTGATTTGCACACAGTCCATTTCGCAAATGAGACCGCCGGCGTAGTCCTGGGAGACGGTGTAGTGCTCACAACAAACGATGGCGGCGCGCACTGGACCTCGATCAATATCAGCGCCAACGTTATAGCGGCAGCTTTTGTTGATGATACGACCAGCGTCGCTGTTGGATCGCGCGGCGAAATACTGAGAACGACAAATGGCGGCGTGAGTTTCCAGTTGACTGAACACTGCTCATGTAACGCGCTCTTCGATGTTCGCAACGGTGGAACGAATCAAATGTGGGCCACAGGCGCCGCCGGTACGCTCTTGCATTCGCGTGATCGAGGACTCACCTGGGAACAACTATGGCTGAAAACAAGCGAGGATATTTTGGGCATCGCCTTTGACAGTACTGGACAGCGCGGTCTTGCTGTTGGCGATCACGAAGTCATGTTTTCCTCGTCGAATGGTGGTGCTTCCTGGAACAAGGTGAGTCCGCTTCGGGAGAAAACAGCCGACAGTGCGATTCCTGAACGCCTGAAGCGAGTTGTATTCAACGCTCTTGGGAGCGCGATTGTCATCAGCGATCAAGCAGCCGTTTGGACTTCTTCAGATCTCATACACTTTACGCGCGCACAAACGAAGAGCCTCAATTCATTCCAGGCGATCTCCGCTTTGGGAGAACGAGTCTTTGTTGCTGGCTGGGACGGTCGACTTTTTCGCATGGATTTAGGCAGCGTTCGATGATTAGCAGGCCAATTCAAAATGACATGGTCTCTCGCGGTTTACTGCGACGTCTCACCGGAGCTACGTTCAACTATGGTTTGGGGCGAATCCTGCCGCAGGTGATAAGTTTTCTCTTAATCCCGCTCTACACGGTCTATCTTTCACCAAAAGATTATGGCGTGGTCGAGTTGACCACCGTCCTATGTGGCTTTCTGGTAATCATGATGCGCCTGGGTGTGCCGGGCGCCGTTACGCGGTTCTATTACGACCACCGAGAGGGCGCGGAGCTGCGCGACTATGTCACGACTATCGCGCGCTTCATGATCGTCAGTAGTGTGGTTGTTGGCATCTTGACCCTGCTGGCTACCTGGTTCTTCGGCAATGTGCTGGTGCCGGGCTTGCCGTTCTATCCCTTCGTCCTGCTTGCGGTGATTGGATCTCTGGTCGCGAGCAATTCGGATCTACAGCGCAGATTGATTGAGGCCCGGGAGCAGTCGGCATATTCAGCCCGATTGAGTATTGCGTTTTCGCTGGCTGACATTGTCCTCACGTTAATCCTGGTGATTGTCTTTAAAATGGGCGTACTCGGCATTGTGCTTTCCCAGGTTATTGTGGACACAGTTTTCTTCTTTCAAGCTCGCCATTATTTGAAGCCGGATTTGCAGGGTAAATTTCGCGGAGACATGTTGCGCCCTTCGATGACTTATGCGGCTGGGGTCCTTCCGAGTCATTTCATGGGGACACTCTCGCCACTGATCACACGGTTTGTCTTGGCAGGCGCAAATTCTTTGGCCGCAGTGGGTATTCTTGCTATCGCCAGTCGCTTTACGTTGCCTTTGTTTATTTTGCTGACGGCATTCAACAGCGCGTACCTACCGGTCTATTTCTCGGTAAGAAAAGAAGGGACCTCAGAGAGCTTGAATCGCCTTGCAATGACGGCCCGTAATGTCTGGACGCTCGCGGTGGCCTGTGCGTTGGTGATGGCGCTGATTGGACCACCGGCGATTCTGCTGTTGACCAACGAGCGCTATCACCCCGCCGCGCCGCTCTTGCCAATTTTGACAGTCGGCTTTTTGGGCCAGACGCTCTACACGCTGTTGGGGACGGAAATCTTTTATTCAAAAAAGACCTGGCTCGTCCCCTTTGTCTCGGGCGCCTCGATTCTGGCGACCGTGTTGGTGACGCTGCTTACGGCGAAAAGATTTGGCGCGAACGGTGTGGCTTGGGCTACCTCCGGAGGGCTGGTTGCGGCAGCGTTGGTCGCCATCGTTTTCTCGATTCGACTGGTGCGACTTCCGCTTGATTGGACAAGTCTCGGAAGGACAGCCTTGGTGGGAGCGGGACTATTTACTATTGTGCAGTTAGTTCCCGGCCAAAATGTGTTGATGCGAGCTGCCATAGGACTTTCAGTGGTTGTCATCTTTCCGATATTGCTCTGGCTGACCAGCGATCCGAGTATTAGAGAAGGTCTTAGATTGCTTCGTTATCGATTCTTCTTAGAGAAAGAGGTCACCACTGGATAACGATCCGTTAATGTTCCCAAAGATCCTTGTTTGGACCTGGACAGATCCTGCGACACCATCGGGCAGCCCGGCGCTTCTGGGAGAGATCCTCAAATGGATTCCGAAAGGCCATGCGGAAGTCGTTTGCGAGTCGCGCGATCTGGGGAAATTGCGGCGTAAGATCGATATTGAGCACCCCATTACACGGTACGGAGTGCACAAGTTGCTTTGGCCTTTCAGGCGCGGCTCACGCCAAATCAGACTCGCCAAATACCTTGTCTTGCCAATCACTCTGCTGTTCGGACTTTGGCGCATCTTTAGATTCAAGCCCGATTGCTTATTGACGATTTACTTCAATGAGCAATGGATACTCACAAGCTATTGTTTATCTAAACTAACTGGTATTCCCGTCGTCTATTACGTCCACGATCCATTTGAGGAACGTGCACGTCACGAAGGGACTCTTTCCGCCCGCTTCGCTCGATGGTTGGAGCCACGCTCACTGAAACATGGTGAGGTCCTCGTCATTTGTGATTCGCTACGTGATCTCTATGCTAGAAAATATGGAATAACTGCCGCGGTACTGCGTCATTCTGCGCCCGATCTGCGGCCCAAGCTAAGGGACCGCAGCGTGTCGAATGCACCACTGCGGATTGGATTCGCGGGCGCTATTTACGACAATAACAAATCACTCCTGCGGCAACTGGTTGCCGAGTGCGCGGGCGACCCCCGGGTTCAACTCAGAATCTGGACGGACGCCAGACCGGATGTGCTCGACGAACTAGGATTGACGAGGGAAGGGATACAGGTTTCCTTTGAGAGTGAGTATGGTCGATTGATTGAGCACCTATCCAATTGTGATCTGCTATACCTGCCACTTGCATTCAGTGACACACCGACGTTGCCGACTGATTCGCTTCGCTATGCCTTTCCCACAAAGACCATCGATTATTTGATCGCTGGCACCCCGATACTGGCTCATTGTCCGCCAGACTACGAGACCTCGCTATTTCTCGCGAAGTTCAATGCGGCTTATTCGCTGAATACCGATGGTTCCGGAGAACTGCGGGCGTGGAAGGAACGTTGGTTGGCCAATAGTATCGAACCGCTCAGCGATTCTGCAAGTTTCTGCGCGTTAGAAGTGTTTTCACCTTCTATTAATATGACCAAGTTGATGAACTTTCTTGACCGAATTACTGGGGCTCAGAGTGTAATGGAGGAACACGCAAGCGATCAGCGCAATGGACCGGCTTGTGCCTCGGCTGACTTGCCGCAACTTCCGCCGGCGAGTTCACCCAAGTAATGCTGAATCTACAAAAAACCATGGTCACACCACAAGTTGATCAGGGGTCAACCAATCATCAATGTATGGGCCCGAAAACTATTCGATTCCAGCCGGAACAGTGTCCGGCGTGTCTTAGTAAGTTCTCGTTGGACCAGATCATGAGGATTGACAATCCGGCAGGTGAGGACTCCATGATTCAAGGCGACCTTGCCACGAGTTTGCGAGGGCTTGTTTACGGAAGATGTCGAGCCTGCCGGTCGCTGATTGCCATGGATGAGCGCCGTCAGCAACGAGTCCTCGATCAGATTTACCGTGACTTACCTGATACCTACTGGCAAGAGCTTAGTCAGCAAGATCGGTTTGCGAATATTGTAGAGGACTTTGTCTCTGTGCGCGCAGAAGGTCCGGAATTGTGGGATGTCGGATGCGGCACTGGAAATTTGCTGGCCCGCCTTCACCCTTCCTGGAAAAAGCATGGGCTTGAGCCTGGGCGCAGAGCCGTCAAGGAGGCCCAGCGCCAAGGGATGGATGTTCGGGAAGGGACCGCCGCCACAGCACAGCTTAGAGATGTGGCAGATGTGGTGTTGGCGGTGGACGTTGTGGAGCACTTACTGTGGCCCATCGAAGAGCTAACTGCTATTCATCGGATGCTGAAGCCCGGTGGAATTATTGCCATATTCACGGGGATAGCTGATGCTTTGATTCCACGCATGGCAGGCAAGTCATGGTATTACCTTCACTGTGTAGGGCATGTGACCGTTTTCAGCAGCGAAGCCCTCAAGACAATGTTGAGTCGCATAGGGATGGTGGATATCGAGTCGCACCGGATCGAACATCAGGGCGCAATTAGCCTGAGGCAGTGGTGTCAGCGAGTCGCTGGAAACGGAATTCGCATGGCCTTGGGTCGACCGGCGGCGTGTTTACACTTTTACCACGACCACCAACTTCTACTAGCAAGGAAGCCTGTCGAGTTCAACTGAATCAACGAGTGGCTTTGGAGATTTGATGAGAATTTTGATTACCGGCGGCCGGGGAACAGTCGGCTCCGTTCTTTTACGGGAACTTGAGTCGCGAGGTCACCACGTCGTTGTCTGTGATGTTGCGCACGGAGTCGAAGAGGTCGGCTTCAGTCTGCGCACAGATGTCGAATCACCAAATTATGCGCGGTGCGATGTCAGCGAGTATCGCCAGCTTGAACGCGTGTTCGACGTCATGGGCCCGTTTGAGCTGGTGTACCACATGGCCGCCGAATTTGGTCGCTGGAACGGCGAAGACTTTTATGAGCAACTCTGGCGCACTAATGCGGTCGGTACCAAGAACGTGTTGCGCCTTCAGGAGCGCCACCGGGTTCGCCTGGTACACTTCTCTTCTTCTGAAGTCTACGGTGACTGGGAGGGAACCATGTCAGAAGATGTAATGGACCAGCACGAGATCAGGCAAATGAATGACTACGCGCTTTCCAAGTGGGTCAATGAAGGACAGATTCGGAATTCCATCCTCCAACACAATACTGAGAGCGTAATCGTCAGGCTATTTAATACCTATGGACCCGGTGAATATTACAGCCCTTACCGATCAGTGAATTGCCGCTTCATATATTGTGGCTTGAGGGGTCTTCCCTGGGTCGTGTTTCGCGGACACTTCAGGACCTCGACTTATGTTGACGATACGGTGCGAACGCTGGCGAATATTGCGACCACGTTCAAGCCGGGCGCAGTTTATAACATCAGCAGTACCCAGTACCATTCAATCGAACAACTCTCTGAATTGGTTGTGAAGGTCACCGGCGCAGATCCTAAACTTGTTGACTACCGTAACGCGGAAATCCTCACTACCCGAATGAAGAAGGTTGATAACTCTCGGTCCGTACTTGATCTGGGCCATGAAGATACGGTTGATCTCGAAACAGGTATCAGCAGGACCGCCGAATGGATGAGGCGAATTTATCAGCTGCCTGTTCTGGCGCGAGAGAGGTAACCTGCCATGCAAGCGGGGAAGGAAATTGCGAAAATCATTATTTATTATGACCTCGACGAGGTGCGTCCCGCCGACATTGAACTGGCAAGGAGGACGGCTGGTTCAGGTGCAATAGAAATCATTGCGCAAGGCACTCTGTGGCCAGAGTCAAACGAGAGCCCGCCACCTCAGCAGCAAATTCTCAGTCGCACTAATAGTGATTTCCGTGACGAGGCGATGGTTTGGTTTGAAGCACTTTACAGATCGCTTCAGGCTGCGGATTTTGAATGGACGGGTTGGCAAAAACATGGCATCCCACTTTTGGAAGTTGTCAGATATGCCTTGTTATACGGCGCTTCGCTGGACCTCCACAGGTCGTGGGCGATGAGCGAGATTCTCAATCGCTGGGTCTCCGACCACCTGATATGGATCACCAATCTGCGACGTCGCGGTGAACGCAAAGCGTTGAAGTGGCTGTTCGAGCCTGCGTCCGCGCGTGGTATACAGGTCCATCTTTTAAAGGGAGGTTCCAACAAAGCATTTCATCAGAAGTTGAACGATCGCGCCAAAGATGTTATCTGGCCCAGGTATCAGCACCTGCGGCGAGTGGCCACGATACTAAAGGGGAAGACCGAATTACCAGAGCTAAACGGCAGACCGCGTGTGGTCTTCACGGAGTATTTTCCAAATAGTGCTAAGGCATCTATTCCCGTCGCTGAGATGCTGGCGAAAGATAGCCAGGTCGAGGTGATTTGGCTGGCCGGCCGAAAGACTGTGCGCGACGAGCTAAAAAAGTCTGGCGTCAAAAGTTGGGTGGTCGATGAAATTGGATCGGAACTTTCGCAACGGCGGGTGAACACAAGAACCAGTGAGATTCGATCATTCGACGAATTGCTTACAACAATTCCTGATTCGAATTACTCATGGCACACCGACGGCCCTCCGTTTCGGTGTTACCTTTCGCATGTTCTGTCTATCCAACTGCTGCCATTGCTCAACGAAGCTGCCTATTGGGTTGAGGCTTACTTCAATGGAATCAAACTGCTAAGGCCTGCGGCGCTAGTCTCAACAACTTACAGTAGCATCCCCGGAAGGGCCGCAGCTTTGGTCGCGCGCGCTATGGGCAGCAAAGCCGTATATATTCAACATGGTGCGTTCCCCGATCAATTCCTTAACTCTTTCTTTTGTCATGATCTGAAACTGATGTGGGGTCTGTACGAAAGAGCCAGCCTGCTAAGGTTTGGTCATCATCCTGACTCAATTGAGGTGACAGGTTCCACAATCTATGACAGCATCTCGCCCAAGTCAGAGGCCGACAGAGTTTGCCCATTCCCTAAACCGGGAGAGCCCATCCGCATAGCTTATCTTGCGTCCCGTACTGGTGGGGCGGTAGTCACAACCGAGGTTGCACGACAGACCCTTCGCCTGGTAGCTGAGGCCGTGGGCGAAATCACCGGTGGCGAACTTATCGTTAAGACTCATCCAGGCGAAACGACGACGATCCCGGAACAAGTGATGTCGGATTATCCGGCCTTCAGGTTGGAACGGGGAAAGACTTCTCAGGAGGTTATCGCGGAAAGCGACGTTGTTATCGTCGTCAGCAGCACCACCGGCCTGGAGGCCTGCTGCATGGCCAAGCCACTGGTTGTTTTCAACTTGACTGGAATGAAGGGTTTCGTAGACTACACCTCCTTTAGCGCAGCTATCGAGGTAACCAGCGTTACAGATTTACGGATCGCACTAAGCAGCATCCAGCACGATTATAACGTGCGAGACTCTCTGGCCGAGGGGCGCAAGCGATTGTTGGATGAAATGTTGAACGGTGGAAATGGAGGAGCGGCCGAGCGCGCGGCAGCCGCTATTGGAAGACTGATAGGTGAGACTTTCATCGGACGACAGGAATCTATTTTTAACGCGGAGACCCGCCTGGCTTAGAATTTGCTCCGGCCTTTCTATCTGAGTTCGTCGCATTTGGTTCAATAAATCTATGTGTGGCATCGCTGGCATTTGGAATAGACCGAAGGAGCGCGACGCAGATGCGCGCGTTGCGGTGATGCTGGATGCAATGGCGCATCGGGGGCCGGACGGCCGCGGTCTGATGGAGTTCAGTGGCGGCGCGGCGGGGATGGTGCGCCTGGCGCTGGTCGATCTCAGTGACCGGGGTGCGCAACCATTCTGGTCAGATGATCGGCGCGTCGCTCTGATCTTTAATGGTGAGATTTACAACTTTCGCACAGAGCGCGAGCGTCTGGTCCGCGATGGTTATCACTTTCACTCCAGCACGGACACCGAAGTAATCCTCGCCTTGTATCTGGAACAGGGTTTGGACTTTGTTCAGAAATTACGCGGCATGTTCGCGCTCGCCATCTTTGACTGGCGAGAGGGAGCTGCGGAATCCATGCCGGTGATGGTGCTTGCACGCGGCCCCTTCGGCGTCAAGCCATTGTATGTGGCGCAGTCCGAGGGCGGAGGAGTCGTATTCGCGTCAGAGATTCGCGCGCTGCTGGCTTCGGGTCTTGTGCCGAAACAGCTGGAGCCTGAGGCAGTTTCGGATTATCTGGCGCACGGCTTTGTCCTGCAACCGCGCACGATCATTGCCGGCGTGCGCATGTTGGAGCCGGGAACGATCGAGCGTTACACACCTGACGGCCAGATGAAGCAAACACGCTTCTGGAAGATGCCCGCTTTTGCCCCTCGGAATGAAACTTTGGATCAGGCAGCTGAGCGATTGCGCGCTGTACTGGACGAAAGCATTGCCATACATGCGATGGCTGATGCTCCGGTCGGGGCCTTTCTCAGCGGCGGCATGGACTCGGCCGGTATCGTGGGTTTGATGCGCAAACAAATACCGCACCTGCGCACATACACGCTGCGCTTTCCGGATGTGCCGGGACAGGACGAATCGGAAGAGGCCATCGGTGCTGCTCGCTTTTTTGAATGCGAGAATACGGTAGTTGATGTCACTGGCGGGGACCTTCCTGATCTGCTACCGCGTTTCGCTGCTGATTTGGACCAGCCTTCCAACGACGGCTTGAATACCTGGTTGATTTCCCGGGCCGCGGCCCATGATGTCAAGGGCGTGCTGTCTGGTCTGGGCGCTGACGAGTGGTTCGCCGGTTATCCGGTGGCCCGGCGCATGGCTCGGTACGCGAACACAACCGCGGGTCGCCTTGAGGCAACCGCCGGACACATTGCTTCCAAAGTCGGACGCCTCGTGCCGGAGGGACAGGTGCGCGGTCGTATCAACAGTCTGGCTACTCGACGATCATCGCTAACGACATGGCTTCATAGTAGGTCGGTATTTCCCGCAAATTTGGCACAACAACTGGCGGGATTTTCTGACCGGAATGGTCACCAGGTGGCGCGATTTGAGGCGTTGCTGAGTACCATTAGCACTTCATGGCGAAACGAATCGCCGTTGGGTTTGTCCTGCCTGCTGGATGTCAGTGTTTATATGGGCAGCCAGTTGTTGCGCGACTCGGATGCGACCAGCATGGCGCATTCTCTCGAGTTGCGAGTGCCGTACGTTGATACGGAAGTGGCCGCTTTTGCCCGGACTTGCGCCGACGATTTCAAGTTGAGCTTTGACGGCGGCGCCGATCATTATTACCACAACAGCGGCGCCAAGCAGGTGTTAGTGCGCGCACTGCGCGACGTCTTACCGCCCGGCACTGAGTCCAGACCCAAGCGAGGTTTTACCGTTCCCTTTGAATACTGGATGCGAAGCAGTCTGAGCCCTTTGGTTAGAGAGACTTGCCAGGCGGACACCGTTGCGCGGCGCGGGCTGGTGGATCCGAAAATGGTGGCACAATTTTATCAGAGGGCGGAAAACGGCGGCGATACTCTTTATCCAAAGCTCTGGTCGTTGATGATGCTTGAACTCTGGTGTCGCGAGGTTCTCGATAAGCCATCGGTAGATCCCAAACCGGTGACGCAAATTGTTGGTTTGCGCGCCAGTTGATATGGGCTTTTCCTTGCGCCTTTGCAGAAAACTGTTTTCCTTTTGTACTCCAAAGAATTGACTTCCCGCAAACTAACAGTTTGCTTTACATCAGTTGCACCATCCTCTCGATAACGCAGAAAACATTACGGTGTTGATACCAGCCGCGGGGAATGCTCCGGAGGGTGTGCTGGCCCTGTCCAACATCACCTGTCCGGCGATGATCCCGGTCGCCGGCAGGCCGGTGATTCATTGGACCATGACCTATCTGAGGTCCCTTGGCCTGTTCCGATTTAAGATTGCCGTGGCTCGGCGGGGTATGTTCGTCGAGAGTTTTGTCGATTGTACTTTCGCTCAGGAATGTCAGGTGTCATTCATCGTTCCTACGCGTGATGGCGGCGTGGGACAGACAGTGCTGGAGTTGCTCGAAGGCGTCGACACTCCGGCTGCCATGATTGTTCTGGGGGATACGTACTTTCAATTTTCTGATCCTGCAGTTATCAATGGCATTGAGCCCTTTGTCCTTGTCCATCCGGTCGAGTCTTCCTATCGCTGGTGCATTGCAGAAACGAATAGCGACGGATTAGTGCAAAGGCTGCGCGATAAAGAACAGGATTTGGCGACTCCCTTAAAGGCCTTAATCGGGGTTTACTATTTTCCTGAGGTCGAACTCGTGCGTCGCGCAGCGCGTGACGCCGTGGGTCAGTCCCAGATCAATGGAAAGCGGACGGAGTTGTCGCAGATCCTGAACGGCGTTCGCAGTGAGTCACCCATTCGTGCCATCACCGCCGGCGACTGGCTGGATTGCGGCAATCCAGATCGCCAGGCTCTATCACACCGATCGCTGCTGCAAAAGCGCGCCTTTAATGAGCTGACAATCGATCCGATTCTGGGCACGATTACCAAGCGCAGTCGGAATGTCGAAAAACTTATCGACGAGATCAACTTCCTCCGGCTCATCCCATCAGATCTCTCAATCCTGTTCCCGCGAGTGCTGGATTATTCTACCGATTGGAACGATCCCTGGCTCAGGCTGGAGTACTACGGTTATCCGACGCTGGCCGAGGCCTTCGTCTTTGAAAATGTCGATCCCGGAATCTGGGAACAAATCTTCGCCCATCTTCATCAGATCCTGACAAAGAGCTTCAGTCGTTGGCAGCGACCGCTGGCGGCCGGCTCGCTCCAGCGGATGTATATTGAAAAGACCCGTCGCCGGTTGCAAAGCATAAGTGCGCCGCGCGAGTTGGTAACTCTCATAAATCATCAGGGAACGATCAACGTCAATGGCCGTGAGCTGGAGAATCTCCCACTACTCTGGCCGCGGCTGGAGGCGGAGGTGAAACGTTTGGATGATGGCGGTCAGTCGTCAATCATCCATGGCGATCTGTGTCTGTCCAACATCCTTTATGACCTGCGCTCGCGCATCTGCAAGCTGATCGATCCGCGTGGTGATTTTGGCGGCTCCGGTATCTATGGCGACCAGCGCTATGACCTGGCCAAGCTTTACCATTCCGTTTATGGATTGTATGACTTCATAACTAACGACCTGTTCAAGATTACCGTGGACGGCACGCACATCTCATTCGACATTCGGTCCGGCCCACGACATCAGGAGATCAGCAATCGCTTTGAGAAGGTTTTCTTTGCGTCGTTTGCGCGGCGCGATGTGTTACTCCTGACGGGTCTGCTCTTCGCGAGTATGCCGGCGTTGCATTACGATGCGCCGCAAAGACAGTTGGCAATGTACGCACGCTCGCTGCAATTGCTGGATGAATACTTTGAATCCGGCGCAAACTAACTAAAATAGGACAAACTAACTTGCGCATCTGCATCGATCTCGACGGAGTAATCTGCCGGCTAAAGAAACCGGGCCAAAACTACACTGATTTGGAACCGGTATTGGGAGCAGTTGAAAAGCTGCGAGCGCTGCGTAGTGCGGGCCACTATTTGATCATTCATTCGGCTCGGCACATGAAGACATGCGCGGGAAACGTTGGTCAGGTGATTGCCAGGCAGGGAGCCATCACTCTTGAGTGGCTGGCACGTCACGGTATTGAGTACGACGAAATACATTTTGGCAAACCGTTCGCGGATGTTTACATCGATGATAACGCCCTGAGGTTCGACTCGTGGGAGAGCATTTCAGATGACGGCAGTTCGCTGCCGTCCAGCAAAGAAAGCAGTTTGTAGGGGCGGACCTGCGTGTCCGCCCTCTTTGCATTTCGCTTTCCCTAATGAAAGGGTGGACACATAGGTCCGCCCTACGTTTTTAGATAGAGATGAACATTGTCATTCCAATGGCGGGGCGCGGCAGCCGGTTTGTTCAGGCTGGTATCGAGGTTCCGAAGCCATTGATCGATGTGCGCGGCAAACCGATGTACTCCTGGGCCGTTGACAGCTTGCCGCTATCGCTGGCGCGGAGAGTCATTTTCATCTGCCTCGACGAGCACTTGCAGGCACGAGATTTGGAGGCCGATATTCTTAAGCGATATGGGGTCTTGAATCCCGTTATCCTGTCTCTGAATATAGTGACCGAAGGTCAGGCTTGTACGGTCCTTAACGCGCGAGACCTTATTGATAATGACGAACCCTTACTAATCTATAACGCCGACACTTATTTTCGATCCGGGCTCGCTCAGGTATTGACTGAAACTAACGATCATGTCGATGGTCTGATTGGAGTCTTTCAGGCGCCAGGTGACAAGTGGAGCTTTGCTCGACTGGATGAAGCTGGACGAGTCCTGGAGACGGCGGAGAAACAACGCATCTCTGAATGGGCCACCACCGGGCTTTATTTCTTTAGTCAGGGCAAGGATTTTGTTCGGCACGCTGATGAGATGATCGCCGCCAACGCTCGCGTGAACGGTGAGTTTTATGTAGCGCCCCTATATAACCGCATGATTGCGGCGGGGGCCGTTGTGCGCGCGGATAAGGCAAGTGAGGTTTGGGTACTGGGCACGCCTGAAGACCTGGCGCATTTTGAGGAGCACTACCAGCATTGAATGAACCTGTGCGGCTACCGCAAAAGGTCCTGCATGTACTGAACAGCGCCGGAGGAGGCGCGGCGCTCAGCACGATTGGATTAATCGAGTCGCTGCGCAAGGAGGGGATTGCGGCCTGCGCAGTCAGCCACGACGCTGGAACGTCAGAAGAGCGCGAGCGCCTTCGCGAAGCTACCCATGGCGAGGTGTTGTTTACTTCCTTATATTGGTCGAACAAAAAGATCAGAGCAGATCGTTGGAAGCGTCCGCTGCTCGAGGCTAATCAAATTCTGCGGACCGGATGGTCTCGTTACTCAACCTCAAGGGTAGCTGGGTTCGCCGCTCAATGTCATGCGGATCTCATTCACACCAATACTATCCTTACGCCTGAGGGAGGATTGGCAGCGCGTTCGCTGCGGTTGCCGCATGTCTGGCACTTGCGCGAGTTACTAGGACCAGGCCAACCATTTCGTTTGGGCGTAGAAGGAAAGGCGTTCGGGCGTTACCTTGCGAGACATTGTTCGAAGCTAATCGCCAATTCGCGCGCGACGGCCGCGTGCGTGCGAGATTGGCTGCCGGCCGGCTTGCTCGAGGTCGTGCCGAACGGCATTGATATCGCGCGCTTTAGGATGCGGTCACATGCTTCGAGCAGCGACCCGTTGATTATCGGGATGGTTGGTAGTCTGGGATCTCGTTGGAAGAAACATGCACTGTTCATAGAAGCCGCTGCGCGCGTCAATCCTGCGCTTGGTGCAAGGTTTCGCATTTATGGGCACGATCCGTCGAGTGATGGGAGTGTGCGGGACGATTATGTCGATCAACTCCGAGCGCTTGTAAGGAAGTCTGGATTGACTGATCGCTTCAAGTTGGTGGGACATGTTGCCGATCCTGCCCAGGTGATGTCGGAAATTGATGTGCTGGTTCATCCGGCGGATAACGAATCATTCGGGCGCATCATCGTCGAGGCGATGGCCGCGGGCTTGCCCGTAGTGACAGTACGCGGCGGTGGCGCCGCGGAGATTGTCGGTGCCGGCGTCACTGGCCTCTTAGCTGAACCCGACAACGCATCGCAGCTTGCGACTCTGATCGAACAACTTGTGAGAGATTCCCTCCTGCGCCGATCACTTGGAAGGAATGGCCGCCAACGCGCGGAAACGTCCTATACAATGGATCAATGCGCAGCCGGAGTCCTGCGCGTCTATCGCGTCGCCATGGAGCGACCCCTTGTAACGCAAACTGTTCGTTTGCGCCGCAAGCCGACCATTACCTTGGCGGCCAGGGATTAGATAGCAACGCGCGAATTGCGATGAAGTTTTCCATTTGCATCCCCAACTATAACTACGAGCAATATATCGAGCGCACCATTCGTAGCGTCCTCGAACAATCGCATGATGATCTCGAAGTTCTAATCTCGGATAATGCCAGCACTGATCGCTCGGTAGAGATCATCAAAGGTATCCACGACCCTCGCATACTCACGCGCGTAAACGCATGCAACGTTGGCTTTGCCGGCAACCTCGACAAGGCCGCGAGCATGGCCACGGGCGATTGGATGATCATGCTTTCCTCCGATGATCTAGTGCGGCCCGGCGCTCTCTCTGCATACAAGGACTTCGCTGAGGGGCTCGGTTCTGAGCGGGATACTGCAGTCATAAGTTCTGCTGTCGACGTGATCGATTCCCAGGACGTAGTGACTGGGAAAATCGGACCCGAGATGCAAGTGTGGCGTGAGACTGATCGAGTACCAGCGCTTGAGACTGTTCTGGATGCTCCGGTCTATAGAGTCCCGGCACCGGAACTACTCCGACGTTGTTTGCAGACAATGAAGAACCCTTTCAATTTCGCGAGCACGGCCTACCGGCGCGACCTTTACCAAAAAGTTGAAGGCTACGGCGGAGGCCGGCTCATCAATCCTGACAAATGGTTCCACTGGCGGCTGTTGGCTGTTGCTGAAACCGCTTACTTTATCGACCGTCCACTGTTTGCCTATCGCTGGCATCCGCAAAACCAGACTGCGCAGCAAGCCTCGACCGGTGCCCTAAAATATTTAGTCGACGAATACAGCTCTACGTTGGAGTTGGATGAAGTTTTGCTGGCGCGCGCCGGCATGACCAGAGAGCAAGTGGCACGCGCATTTGTTGAGTACGACATCGCGCGCCATGGCCTCGCCACACTGGCGCGCGGGCAAAGACAGCGAGCGCAACGAATCCTGGACTTCGGACGGGCTGCTTATCCCCAATTAACCAAGCGCAACAGAAAAGCTATAGCGCTAGCGGCCTTGTTGACCTTGCACCCATTAGGCCAGAGTATTGCCAAACGCGCGTATGGTTTCGAGCAGTCGACCAGGGGAAAGGGCACGACGATATGAACGTTTCCGCGCTAAGCCCTTCAGCACTTGGTTCGGTAACACGCGCCAGTTTCATCGCTCGGCGGGTTGGGCAATCCAACGCTCTTGGAAATCTTACCGGAAGCGGAATCTCCCTTTTCATCTTGTGCCTACTTCTAACCGCATCAGCTGTCAAGCCATTGCGTGTGCCAGTTGGCGGGCTATTGGTGCACCCTTACATATTCCTTCTAGTGCCCCTTCTGCTTTTCGTAGGACCTCGCAGGATCGCGCAATTTCCGCGGCGTGCCCTTTTTGCCCTTATTGGCTTTGAATTCTTCTACATACTTTCTGTCGCAACTGGTTTTTTCTCCATTGATGACATTCTAAAAATTGGAGCCTCTGGTGTGACGATTATTAGTACAGCGCTTTTGGTCCGCACAAGAGCTGATTTCCGCGCAGCGGTTCTGGCGCTGAGTATCGCTACAACGGTCCTCTCCATTTACAACATCATGTCTGGTGGTGAGATGTTTGGTATTGGCGGCGGTGTCGACGTCAGTAGAGTAATAGCTAATAAGAATGCCTTTTCCTTATATATTCTTCCCTCCCTATTTCTGTCCCTCAATCTTGTACTCGATCGTACGGCTCCAAAAGCACTGCGAATAATCCTGGCTGCCTCCACAGTGGTCATGACTGTGGCAATCTTTTCAAGCGCCAACCGTTCGGGGTGGCTGGGCGCCATCTTCATCGGCCTAATGACGTATGGACGAGGCCGCGGCAGACGTTCCGGGATCTTAATGAGTGTGATTGTTTTTAGCACCTACTACGCCGTTGTGCACTACACCGGCTCAGGAGAAGTCGAGAGGCGTGTCACCCAGACTGAGGAAGGATATAGTGGTGATATGGTTCGACTAGATGTCGCTTCTCAGTCATTGAGTATTGGACTCGAAAACCCGGTTCTCGGAGTCTCTCCTTCCGGACTCTCCCGGGAGTTGGGGCGCCGTTTGCCACGTGAAGCGGCGGTTATCCATTCCCTCGGCGATGCAAGAGTCCTGGGTCCGCACAATGCGATCCTGCAAATTATTGGTGGTTCTGGCTTCATTGCGTTTAGCTGCCTTGGGTACTTTGCTTGGCAACTGTGGAAGCGACCGCGGTTTGGTCGTCCATTATCTCGTGCATTGATTGGTCAAATGCACAGCGGACATATCCTCCTTCGTATGATAGTGGTGCTGTGGGTATTGAGAGGAATGTTTACGGATGAGGTTCTCTACAGTCCCAGCTTTTGTATAGGTCTTGGTCTTTGTATAGGTTTATGCATGATTGAGGGATGCTGGGCTATCACCCGACGTCATGACTGCTTCGCACCCCGCATTTAACTTCGTGAGTCCCAGATTGATAATTAACGCAAAATAAATCTAACTCAGACCTTCTTTCGAAAGGAGAATCGCAGTTCCGAGGTTATTCCCCATCCCATGGTAGGAAAATTTATTCTGGCAATTCACGCGGGGCACAATGCCAGCGTTTGCGTCGGTGATTCATCCGGGCTCATCTATGCGATTCAAGAAGAGCGACTGAATGGCGAAAAGAACTACTGGGGGTTTCCCAAGCAAGCCATACAAGCGTGTCTCAATTACGTTGGCGCTTCAGCCCGTGATCTGGAAGTAATCGTCCATGGCGCTGACGCAGTCTTCTGCCGTTACCACGCGCGCGACGACATACTGAAGTCCTATCGGAGGCAAGAGACTGTCGCCGGCCTATTGCGCCAGCGGCTGGCCATGCCCTTGATCATCGGTCTCAGGCGAAACTATGGACGGGACACCCTTAAAACCTTACTTGCAGCCGAAGGACTTGGAGAAGTCCCTTTAGCCTTTTACGACCACCACCTTACGCACGGGGCAACCGCTTATTACGGCCTGCGACGAAACGCGTTGGATCGATATCTTGTTCTGACCTGTGATGGATCCGGAGACCTCGCCTGTGCGAGCGTCCGAATTATGGGCGGGAGCGGCATGGAGGAAGTGGCAGTCACCCCGTGGGAAAACTCGCTGGGGGCCCTCTATTCCTGGGTCACTTATCTTTCCGGCTTTGTACCCATGGAGCATGAATACAAGTTAATGGGAATGGCACCATACGCCTCCGAGAGGGCTGCCGCCGAAACGGCAGACATCTTCCATGCTTATCTGGGTCTTGATGACAGGGGATTGTCATTGCGACGCAAAACTCTCCGCCGCACCAATGACATTCACGCGAGGTTAGTCGCTGACCTGAAGAACAAGCGTTTCGATCATATCTGCGCCGGACTGCAAAGATTCACTGAGGACATTCTTGCCACCTGGACAGCCAATGCAGTGAAGGCAACCGGCATCGGGAAAATTCTGGCGGGTGGCGGCGTATTCATGAACGTTAAGGCAAACAAGCGGATTGCTGAGCTCCCGGAAGTTAAGAGCTTCGAAGCCTTTCCTTCCTGCGGCGACGAGACACTACCAATCGGGGCGTATTACCTGGAAGCTACGAAGCGTTTTGGCGATCGGGCTCCCTTACCGCCGTTAAAGGATTTTTATCTCGGCGACGATTTAGATGAGAAGGAAACCCTGGCCGCACTGCAGAAATCGGGATACTCGTACGAGAGACCCAACGACCTTGCCGAAACTATCGCCGGATTATTAGCTGACGGACATCCCGTCGCCCGATGTGCAGGCCGCATGGAGTTTGGCGCCCGCGCCCTCGGCAATCGTTCCATTCTGGCCGATCCCAAAGATCTGGATGTCGTGCGGGTCATAAATCGAATGGTAAAGAAGCGGGATTTTTGGATGCCATTTGCTCCAATGATGATGGCGCATCGTCAACATGATTATCTGCAAAACCCGAAGAAGTTGCCCAGTCCTTACATGATGATGACGTTTGATACGAAGGAGAATTTTCGAGATCTGATTGCGGCAGTTCATAATGCCGACCTCACCTGCCGAGCCCAAATACTGACCGAAGAACAGAACCCAGAGATGGCTGCGATCCTGAAGGCTTTCGATCGTCAAACAGGTCGCGGGGTAATCCTCAACACATCCTTTAACCTCCATGGCTTTCCAATCTGTCGTAACGCCGCGGATGCCCTCTACGTATTCCGCGAATCGGGCTTGCAGTATCTCAATCTCGGGACCTTCATCGTGAGAAAGAGCTACGCAACACGCCTATCATGACCCTCGATTTTAGGCTTGGGGTAATTGCGGGAGATGTCGCGGCGCGTAACAGTGATGGGCAGGTCTTGCTCAATTTCTCGATTGGCCGCTTGCTGGAACAGATTAGGCGTCGGATTCCTGATACGCGTGTGTGTCTCCCCGTAGTGTCTACGCCTCAGGCAGACATGAACTATTCTCTGCAATTTCCTGGGACAGCGATTACGGAACTGCCGCCGCTGCGGAGCACGCTCGAATCTCAAGCTTTCTACCTGCAAACCAGCAGAATCCTTCAACGCTTTGCCCAGTCAGTGGACTTATTACTCATTCGCCTGCCATTTCAGTTACCGCTGTGCTTGCGAAATCTGGGTAAACCGAAACTACTTCAGGTGGCCTCGAATCCCTGCGAGATAGTAAGAGTTTCCACTGACTATGGTGGACCGATGAAAATCCTTGCGAGAAGATTCGCCCTTCATTCAATGGCTAGCATGCGTCGCCTGATCGCTGAGGACAGAACGCGAGTCGTTACGAATGGGAAGGAGCTCTGGGACCTGTTGAAGTGCCGAAATGGTAAGGTGATTATTTCTTCTGCAATCCTCAGCCATGAAATGAAACCGCGTACGAGTTTTGCACTGGGCAATCCACCACGGCTGTTGTTCATCGGCTATCTCCGACCGGAGAAAGGGGTGGAGACATTGCTTGATGCATTTACGCAGATTCGTCGCCACCGTCCGCTCAAGTTAACACTCGTCGGTGGCACGGATCGCGCTACGGGCGCCGAAGGACGGATTCAAGCTCGGATCGAAGAGAACCCCTACAGGAACGACATAGTACAAAAAGGGATGATCCATTTTGGGGAGCCGTTATTTGATCTTTACCGAACTCATGACCTCTTTGTGTTGCCAAGTTTGTCAGAGGGAACTCCGCGAACGCTGGTAGAGGCTCGAGGCTTCGGCTGTCCAGTCGTGGCAACAAGCGTAGGCGGCGTCCCATCCTCAGTTACAAACGACTCCGACGGACTCCTGGTGCCACCGAATAATCCCGAGGCGATGGCCGCCTCGATTGTGAGCATATTGGACGATGAGAAATTGCGTTTACGCTTAATCGAGCAGGGACTAGTGCGGACGCGAGCATATACTCTAGAGCGATTTGCTGAAGGAATGATCGATGAACTTCGCCTTCTGCACGACGATATCAGCCAAGAGAACATGAACCATCCCAGCGGTTGAAATCAGGCAACAGTTTGAAAGCGACCTACTATTAACCAGGACGTGACAGCAAGGGATTATATTCAATGGGATGTTAGGAATTGGTCACTCGCGCTGGAATACTGGCGTCAGCAATCTGGCCAGGACTTTGCGGGATGTAAGGCGCTGGAAGTTGGTAGTCAGAACGGGGGCCTTTCACTCTGGCTCGCCTTACAAGGAGCCAGTGTCATCTGCTCGGATCTAGAAGGACCAACGAATGCCGCTATTCGGAAGCATCAGGAACATGGAGTCTCAGATCTGGTGACGTACGAGTCTGTTGATGCCACAAGTATTCCCTACACGAATTATTTCGATGTAGTTCTCTTCAAATCAGTGCTCGGCGGAGTCGGAGTAAACGACCACAAAGAACGACAGCAAAAGGCCGTTAGTGAAATGCATAAAGCTCTAAAAACAGGAGGCGAACTCTTATTTGCCGAAAACCTTACGGGCTCTACTGCACATCAGTTCTTTCGACGCCGATTTGTGAAGTGGGGGCGCGATTGGCGTTACTTATCTCTAAGGGAACTCGACGAGTTTCTCTCACCGTTTTCAAAAGTAACCTATCGCACCATTGGTTTTCTGGGGGCGTTTGGCAGGACTGAGAGGCAGCGAGAAGTGTTGAGCTGGTTCGATAAATATCTAATCGACCCGGTGGTTCCCACTAATTGGCGCTACATCGTTGCCGGTGTAGCAACCAAGTGAGCGCAGGTAGCGTTTCATGAAATCCCGCCTGCTCAGATGGTTGGTTTGCCCGCAATGCTTTGGAGATCTCACACTCTTCGCAGCGCAATCAGGGAGATCTAGTCTGGATGCTGACGACCATGAAATTTTAGAAAGAGTGGCGCCAATCGGAAGTAGTGAGGAAATTGAAGTTGAGATAATGAGTGGTGCGTTGGGTTGCCAAGCTTGCGGCGTTTACTATCCAATTCACAATGGAATCCCCAGAATGCTCACCTACTCTTCGGAGGTTGCCGAGGTACACGCAAGAGGCAACGCGGCCTGGCTAAGCGAACATCTTGGTAACTATAAATTGCCCTCTGGCTCCCCGCCGCCAGGTGAGGAAAATGTCCTACGTAATTTTTCAACAGAGTGGACCGGATACAAGTGGACCGGCGATGGCTATTGGAATGTCTCAACTGAGAACGCGCTAAATTGCAAACGTTATGAATTGGGCCTGGGCAAACACAGTCTTAGAGACAAGTTGGTTCTGGAGGTGGGGATCGGAATCGGGGGAACGGCCGATATGTTGTCCCGGAAGGAACGGTGTGAGATCGTCGGCATCGATTTAGGATACGCGGTTGATCAGGCCCAACACTATTTTGGCAAGAACCCTTTGTTGCACATAGTTCAGGCCTCTATCTTTGCGCCGCCATTTCGTCCGAACACTTTTGATGTCGTCTACACCCACGGCGTACTGCATCACACCTTTTCAACCTCTGCGGCATTCCGCAGCGTTGCGCCTCTTGCTAAGGAAAAGAACGGGATGCTTTATGTCTGGCTGTACTCTCATGAACACGAGAAAGTGACCACGCTGCGACGACTCCTGATGAGTATCGAAGGGTTAGTGCGGCCTGTGCTATCCCGGTTGCCGAAGGCCGGACAGACTGCGGCGCTGCTACCAACTTTACCTTTCTACATCCTTTACCAGAACTTACATGTGAGAAGAAAGTATGGTGCGGCAAATACAGCGAAGTACGGCTGGAACGAAGCGTTACATGCTGCTCGAGATCGCTTAACCCCTCCATTCGCTCATCGGCACACATATGAAGAGGTCGCGGAATGGTTTGAGTCCGCAGAATATGCGCACCTCGAAATGCTGCGCGACGAACAGCCACCCGATTCCGTTCCTGAAAGCTACCGTCAGAACGTTGGCATCAGAGGCTTTCGCCGAGAGGCCGCAGCGTCCGACAAGTGAAAGTTACTCACGACGATAACGATTACAATGCAGGCACGCTGGAAGCGTCCAGTCCCAGACGCTCTTCAACTCGTAAAGAACCATGTGTGGCATAGCCGGAATAGTCTTTGACAGCGGTGCGCGGGATGATGCGCCGAGGGTGGTGCGACGCATGATTGCGGCGCAGCGCCATCGGGGCCCGGACGGCGAGGGTTTCCATGACAACGAGGGTGTGTCGCTGGGCCATTGCCGGCTGGCGATCATTGACACTAGCGATGCCGGACATCAACCAATGTCCGATCACGGCGGACGCTATTGGATCACTTACAACGGCGAAATCTATAACTATATAGAGCTGGCCGAAGAGCTAAAGAAACTTGGTCATGTGTTTCGTGGCCACTCTGACACCGAGGTTCTACTGGCGGCCTATGTTCAATGGGGCAGCGACTGTCTCAAGCGGTTGCGCGGAATGTTTGCTTTCGCCATCTGGGACAGTTACGAACTCCGCCTGTTTGCCGCCCGCGATCGCCTGGGCATCAAGCCGTTTCATTACTACACCGATGGCGATCATCTGCTGGCTTTCTCTTCCGAGCTCAAAGCGCTGCTCGAGTTTTCCCCTGCTCAATGCGTCAATCAAAAACTCGCGGCCGATTACCTGGCGTGGAACCTGTTAGATCACGAAGCTGCGGAGACCATGCTTGCCGGCATTCACCGACTTCCCGCGGCGCATGCGTTGAGCTGGCAGGCAAGAGTAGGGCTGAAGCTCTGGCGATATTGGGACTTCGAGGTTAACGAAGAACTGCATGCCGCCCCCGAAAGACGCAAGCTCCTCGAGAAAGAATTTCGCGAGCGCTTCGAAGACGTCGTGCAACTTCACCTGCGTTCAGATGTGCCAGTGGGAAGCGCGCTGAGCGGCGGTCTCGACTCTTCGGCTATCGTTTGCGTTATCAATAATGAACTGCGCCGCAAAGGAATCTGGCGTGACGATTGGCAGCATGTATTCAGCGCCTGTTTTGACGAGCCTGCAATTGACGAACGGCCTTACATGAATGAGGTTCAGCGGGCGACCGGTTGCCAGAGTCATGAAGTCTTTCCCAACGGCGAGCAATTTCGCGCCGAGATGGACCAGTGGCTTTGGTATCAGGAAGAGCCGGTTGCCGGCACCGGTCCTTACGCGCACTACTGCGTTGCTCGATTGGCAAAGGCTTCCGGAGTCAAAGTCCTGCTTGATGGACAGGGAGCTGATGAACAACTTGCAGGCTACCGCAAGTTCATTCTGGTGTATCTGCGCCAACTCAGCGCTGCAAGTCACTACGCGCGTGCTGCCTATGAAGCAGCGCGCTTCTTTTCCAGTCCTGCGATCCTGCGCACCAGTGACTTTAGTTACGGTCGGCGCTATCTCTTCAAGTCTTTGAGTGAAGTTGACGATCTCTGGAATGGCGCGGCGCCTCCTTCGCGTCCCCCCGCGCTCGGCGTCGCTACTTCGCTAGGCAAACGCACTGAAGCCGATATCAAGCAGTACAGCCTGCCGCTGTTGCTACGCTATGAAGACCGAAACACAATGGCTTTCGGCATTGAATCAAGGGTACCGTTTGTAGATCACGTTTTTGTTGAGTGGCTCGCCACCTTGCCCGCCGATATGCGTCTGTCCGATGGCTGGACCAAGAGAATAATGCGAGGAGCCTTGCGGGGAATTCTTCCAGAGCGCATCAGGACGCGCAAGAGCAAGCTCGGCTTTTCCACTCCGTTTGCGAGCTGGCTTAACGGGCCGTTGGCAGGTTGGGTGCGAGAGTCATTACAAAACCCTGAGTATCTCTCTGAGATTGTCGATCAGCGAGGCGTCGCCAGGTTGCTTGGTCGCTTTCAAGCGGGCACGCTGCCGGCGTCGTCGTTCAATCTTCTGTTTCGCTGCGCTGTTTATGAATCCTGGGCGCGGCAGTATTTGGCTGCTCGCCGCGTTCCGGCTGCTGTGACGGAAATGATTGAGATAGCGGTGGCCTGATGCATTTGGCGATCTGCACCCAGTATTATCCGCCAGAAGTCGGCGCGCCACAGAACCGCTTATCAGAATTAGCGCGGCTCTTTGTGCTGAGCGGCCATCGGGTCTCAGTGCTGACAGCCATGCCCAACTATCCGACTGGGAAAGTCCATGAGGGTTACGGGGGCTTTTGGCGACGCGAGAGTATTGACGGCGTCGACGTGCTAAGAACATCCATATATCCCACCCAGAGCACGGACTTTCTAAAACGTTTGGTCAGCTATTTTTCTTTTGTCTTTTCCTCCGCCATTGTCGGCACGTTCTTATTGCCGCGCGCTGACTTTCTCATGCTCGAAAGCCCACCGCTCTTTCTCGGTCTTTCCGGATTTTGGTTGAGCCGCGTGAAGCGGGCGCGGCTGATTTTCAACGTCTCTGACTTGTGGCCTGAGAGCGCGGTGCAATTAGGGTTTGTTCGTCGCGGGGGCGTTCTGCATAAAGTATCGTCATGGCTGGAATCATTTTGCTATCGAAAGGCGTGGCTGGTTACTGGCCAGTCAAAGAGTATCGTCGCGGACATACAAGGGCGCTTCCCGAATTGTCAAACATATCACCTTTCGAACGGCGTGGACCTCGAACGGTTTGCTGAGCGAGACAATACCCAAACTCGCGACGCGTTGCGCGTCAACGGTGACTGCGTAGCCTTGTATGCGGGGTTGCACGGCGCCGCTCAGGGCCTCAGCCAGGTGCTGGACGCAGCGGCGTTACTGAGCAAGGAACCAGGTCTCAGATTTATCTTTGTCGGCGATGGACCAGAAAAAAAATCGCTCATCGCCGCAACCCGCGAGCGCGGTCTGGATAACATTGAGTTCCTTACTCCCTGCGCCGCCACGGAAATGCCGGCGCTGCTCGGAGCGGCTGACATCGTTTTGGTTCCGTTGAGGTCATTTATTTCCGGGGCCGTGCCTTCCAAACTCTACGAAGCAATGGCGAGCGGGAAAGCAGTGGTTCTGGTTGCCGCCGGTGAGGCTGCTGAGATAGTACGTGACCATGGCGTGGGCTTGACCGTCGAGCCAGGGGACATTGATGGTTTGGCAAAGGCGGTGTTGACATTGGCGAACGAGCCTCATGCGCGCCGAATATTTGGTGAGAACGGTCGTCGAGCAGCCGAGCAACACTTTAATCGCGAAACTTTGGTAAATCGTTTTCGCGAGTTTCTGGAACGAGAGATGTGCGCGTGAGCGAGCCAAAAATTATCTCGTTCTTAACCGGCTTCAACCCGGTGATGAACGGTCGATTTGACGCAGCAAACCATTTCAACGGCTTACCTTCTTACATCACACTGGAAAATTGAGAATCCGTTGAAACGAATAAGAGAATGTAGATTGACCGGGGCCCACCCAGTTGAAACCGGGTGGGAATGAGACGGGTTTTTCACCGACCCTTAAATCCACAAGCGATATGCAAGTACCATTTTTTCGGCCACAACTAGGAGAGCAGGAGATCGATGAGGTTGTGGCTACGCTTCGATCTGGTTGGTTGACGAGTGGGGCGCGGGTCAAGAGGTTTGAGCGGGAGTTTGCTGAGGCGGTTGGGGCGCCGCATGCAGTCGCGCTTAACTCGTGTACGGCGGCGCTTCATCTGGCGGTTGAGGCGCTGGGACTGAAGCCGGGGCAGGGAGTGCTGCTGCCGACGATGACGTTTGCGGCAACGGCAGAGGTGGTTCGGTATCTGGGTGCGGTGCCGATCCTGGTGGACTGCGATCCCATCAGTCTCAACATGAATCTCGATGATGCGGCAAGGAAATTATCCGCAGATTACGCGGATTACACAGAGACAGGAAGCAGAAAGCAGAAGGCAGAGGGCAGAAGGCAGAAGGCAGAAGGCAGAAAGCAGAGGGCAGAAGGCAGAGGGCAGAAGGCAGAGGGCGGAGGGCGGACAGCGGACGGCGGTGGGAAGGAGGCAGGGGCGGCGGAAGTTGTGGGGATCATGCCGGTGCACGTGGGTGGGATGATGATGGATGTGGCTGCGGTCAAGGAGTTTGCGACGAAGCACAGTCTTTGGGTAGTTGAAGATGCGGCGCATGCGTTTCCGGCGGCCTGGAAGAATTGCGAATTGCGGATTGCGGATTGCGGATTGGCGGCGCAAGGAGCGAAGGGTGACGGGCAAGGGGCAAAGGGGGACGAGCAAGGAGCGAAGGTGGAAGGGGAAAGGGCAAAGGGAATGGGAGGCCAGCAAAGGCAAGGGATCGGAGCTCGGAAATCAGCCATCAGCAATCAGCAATCAGCAATCAGCAATCCCGTGTGGCAGAGGTGTGGGGAGGGGACGGCGGATGTGAGTTGCTTTTCCTTTTACGCAAACAAGACGATTACGACAGGTGAAGGTGGGATGGCGGCGACTGGTGACGCGGATTTGGCGGCGCGGATGCGTCTGATGTCGCTGCATGGGTTGTCCCAGGACGCGTGGGAGCGATACTCAGGCGGCAGTAGTTGGGATTATCGGATCGTCGCGCCGGGGTTCAAGTACAACCTTACCGATATTGCCGCGGCCATCGGCATACATCAGTTGGCGCGTGCCGAAGAAATGCGACAAGAGCGTGAAGGCGTCGCGCGTTCTTACCTCGAGGCCCTTGCCGATTGTGAACAGATCGAATTGCCACCTAAGGGCGCCAGTGTCATTCATGCCTGGCATCTTTTTGCGATCAAGTTGCGGCTGGAACGATTGACGATCAGTCGTGATCAATTCATAGAGGAATTGAAAAAGGCCGGCGTGGGCTGTTCCGTACATTGGCGGCCGCTGCATCTTCATCCTTACTATCAAGAGACATTCGGCTGGCGGCCGGAAGATTTTCCGGTGGCCACCAAAGTGTGGGAACGATTGATTAGCCTGCCGATCTTTCCGGGAATGATTAGTGAAGAGATTGAGTATGTGGCGGAGATGATGAGGGGTATCTGCGAAGCGCATAGGCGGTGAGAACTTGAGTCTCCCAAAGGTGCAAGGCTCACAAAGGATTACTAAAGCAGCCCGCAGGATGCGTGCGGTCCCAGGGGGGCAAATCAGCAATCAGCAATCAGCGATGAGCAATCGACACGGCTTGCCGCGTGGCTTTGATGTGATCGTGTCGCTGATGGGGCTGATTATTTTGTCGCCGGTATTACTTGCTTCGGCCGTTGTCGTCCTGCTTACCTCTGGTGGCGGGGCACTATTCCGGCAGCAGCGAGTTGGTCGCTACGGTGAGATCTTCACCTTATATAAATTGCAGACTATGGTCATATCAGAAAAGGGACCACAGGTTACGACGAGCAACGACCCGCGCATTACTCGGGTTGGCAAGTTTCTGCGCCGCACCAAACTGGATGAACTCCCCACTTTGTGGAATGTTGTGCGCGGAGACATGTCATTCGTTGGACCACGTCCCGAAGTGCCGCGTTATGTAAACCTGGACGATCCTTTGTGGCAGATGATTCTAGCTGTCAGACCAGGCATCACCGATCCCATGACATTGAGTTTGAGAAGGGAAGAAGAGTTGCTCGCAAATGCCGCAAGCGATACAGAAGGCGACGCGGAGAAATATTACGTCAATGTGTTACAACCGCAGAAATTGAAGGGTTACGCGGCATACCTGAGCGAACGAAGTTGGAAGAGCGATCTAAAGGTGTTGTTGCAGACAGTTGGGGCGGTGATCGTTCCGTTCGATACCTAGGACCTGCTGTCAGTACCACCTGCGTTAGCGGGTGTTGTTCAAAGCGCGTAAGTATCGAGGAAGAACAAGACCCAGCCGCTAA
The DNA here is from genome assembly GCA_025463135.1 of Acidobacteriota bacterium. GTDB lineage: Bacteria > Acidobacteriota > Blastocatellia > Pyrinomonadales > Pyrinomonadaceae > JAOAPY01. The sequence continues at coordinate 66,338 of JAOAPY010000047.1, read as the reverse complement.
TGCAGGTGGTACTGACACGAGACGCGACGCATTGAAGCCCAGCTGAAGCTTGAACTCCACGCATCTTTCAATGAAGCCCCGTCTCGCCGGCATTCTCGAACTGATCGTTTTTTATGGATTGCTCGGCGTCATTGCCTTGAGCGCGATACCGTACGGAACAGTTGAACCATGGTGGGTCGCGCTTTTCGAGTGCCTGGTTTTTGTGCTCGCGCTGCTTACCATAGTCGAAGCATTTTTAAGCGGCACCCTGCGCGTTGAAGGTTTGTCGCTATTGCTGCCGCTGCTGTTACTGGCCCTGTTCATCTTGTTTCAGTCGCTCTCGTTTCTCTCTGCCCGAGACGCCGCCGGCGTCACCAGTAGGGACATTGCTATCAGTGCCGATCCATACAACTCACGACTTTTTGCCATCAAGCTATTCGCACTCGTCACCGCGGGCGCCTTGCTGCGACGCTACACCTACACCAGTCGACGTTTGCGCGCCCTTGTTTATGTGGTCATTGGCATAGGCATCGCCAGCGCGCTCTTCGCGCTGTTTAGAAAAAACACTCAAAGCGGACCGACGTTTCTTTTGCCCAACCTGACCATAGACGATCGCAACTTCGGTCAGTTTATCAACAAGAACCACTTTGCCTATCTGATGGAAATGTCGCTGGGCCCAACCCTGGCATTACTGCTGACAGGGTTGCGGAACCGTGGCCGAGTTGTGCTCCTCTTACCCATGGCCGGATTGTTGTGGACGGCGCTGGTCATTTCGAATTCGCGCGGCGGCGTTTTGGGCTCATTGTGCGAGGTGTTGTTTCTCTGCGTGATGCTCGATCCGGTCGGCTATCTGGCACAAAAGTATGCCGGCGATAACGATCTTCAGAAGAGAAAGCGATTGCCGGCGGCCGCGGGAGGCATGGTCCTACGCGGTCTCTTGATCCTCGCTATGCTGGTGCTGTTTGTTTACGGAGTGGCGTGGATTGGGGGCGAACCCGTGGTTAATAATTTTCAATCCGCCGCCGCCGACTTCGGCACCAGTGGTGCTCCCAACAACGCCAACACCAGCCGCCGCCAGATGTGGGCCATCAGCTGGAAAGTTTTCAAGGATCATCCCCTGGCGGGCATTGGTTTTGGGGCTTACTGGATCGGGGTGACGAAATACCACGACGCGTCGGGCGAACTTACTCCCCAACAGGCGCACAACGACTATCTTGATCTGCTGGCCGCCGGCGGACTAATCGGGTTGGCCCTGGTTACGTGGTTTGCTGTGATATTCGTCGTCAGGGCACGCGAGCGTTTGCACTCACTCGATCCGTTTTGCCGCGTTGCCTGTCTGGGGGCCTTGACTGGAATATTCGGGGTGGCTGTGCACAGCTTTCTCGATTTCGGCTTGCACGTGACGGTCAACGCGGCAGTCTTCGTCGTGCTGATTGTTGTTGCCACTGCCAGGATGCGGCAACTGGAAGGCTCACCGTCCTGTTCACATCCGGTTTCAACCGGCTGATTGCAGATGGTTGCAATCTTCAAACCGTATCTGGCTGAATCAACTGAAACGTTTTGAACCTCATACACATCAATGTTAGTTTGTAGCCACTTCATTTGCGGTGAGAATTCCCTGTAACCCATTCTCGCCCGGGACGAACAAGGAACTCGGAATATGAATACCTCCCACGATCTGCCCATCAATGAACTTCAGAGCGAAGGAAGACTGCGTTCGGCGTTGCGTCGTTATTCGCTGTCTACCGGCATGCAGATAGGTCTGGACTTCGCTGTCTTACTGGCAGCCTTTGTGCTTGCCTATCTTTTGCGTTTTGACTTCGACCTGCCCAGGGACGAGTGGCACAACTTTCTGGTCCAGGCACCGCTGGTGATCTTGCTCCAGTTTCTTGCCCTGAGCATTGCCGGTGCGCGCGGTTCAATCTGGCGGTACACCGGCATGGCCCATATCAAGTCATTTCTCTACTCGGCCTCCGCCTCGCTGGCGATAGTGGCTATCGCACGGCTGACACTGCCGGGTGACTACCGCGCCTGGCGCGTCCCGCTCTCCGTAGCCTTTATTGATTGCATGCTGGCCTTTGGCGGAGCCTTCGGTTTGCGAGTACTGAGGCGCGGTATTTATGAAAACGCAAAACGCCGGCGCCAAGTCAGTGATAACCGCAACGCCGACAACAGCCAGCAGGCCAAACGACCCGTGTTGTTAATTGGCGCCGGACAGGCCGGCGTTCTGGCGGCTAAAGAGATTGACGGTCGCGGCGATCTGGATCTCGATATCAAGGGATTCATCGACGATGACCGCAGCAAGTTGGGCCGCGCCGTCGTGCTGGGTCATAGAGTAGTTGGCTCCACCAAGGACCTGGCGCGACTGGTCCAGTCGATGGATATCGATCACGTGGTCATCACCATAGCGCAGGCTTCACGGCAGGACATTCATCGCATCGTCAAGCTGTGTGAACAGATTCCGATCAAGGTACGGATTATTCCCGGTCTGTACGAGATTCTCGATGGCCGGGTCGGCATCAGTCGGATTCGCGACGTACAGATTGAAGATCTGTTGGGCCGCGAGCCAGTGCAGCTGGATGTGCAGTCCATCAGTCGAGAACTGGCCGGCAAGACCGTCATGGTCACCGGTGCAGGGGGCTCCATAGGCTCAGAGCTGGCGCGCCAGGTGCTTCGTTTCTCTCCCACCAGTTTGCTGTTGGTTGAGCGAGCTGAGTTTGCTCTCTTTGAAATAGATCAGGAACTGAGCCAGGCGAATCCGGCCGCGTCGATTGTTGCCCAGGTTGCCGACATCGGTGACGAAGTAAAGATGCGTGCGCTGTTTGATCTCTATCGGCCCCAGGTGGTGATTCACGCCGCGGCGCATAAGCACGTGCCGTTGATGGAGTCCAATCCCTTTGAAGCAATCAGGAACAATGTTCTGTGCACTCGTCTCCTGGGTGAGCTGGCCGGTGAGTTCCAGACGGGAGTCTTCGTTCTGGTTTCCACGGATAAAGCCGTGCGACCCGCTTCCATTATGGGTGCTTCCAAACGCGTCGCTGAGCTGGTTGTGCAGGATCTGAATTGTCGTTTTGAAACCCGCTATGTGGCGGTGCGCTTTGGCAATGTGATTGGGTCGGCCGGCTCGGTCATTCCCATCTTCCAACAGCAAATCCGTAAGGGTGGCCCGGTCACCATCACCGATAAGCGCATGCAGCGATACTTCATGACCATACCTGAGGCGGCCCAGTTGGTGTTGCAGGCGAGTGCCATCGGTCAGGGAGGGGAAGTCTTTATACTGCATATGGGTGAACTGGTGCGCATCTTGGATCTGGCGGAAACACTGATCACCTTGTCGGGGTTTAAGCCGCATGAAGACATCAAGATCGTCGAGACCGGCATTCGTCCCGGCGAAAAGCTTTATGAGGAATTGCAATTCGAGACGGAAGAGACGGTCGCAACCTCGCATCCGAAGATTTTTATTAACAAGTTATCGAGGATAGAGCCGGTAGCAGTGCAGCAGGCATTGACGCGACTCGAGGGATGCGTCCGTGATCGAGACGAGCAAGCGTTGCGCAGTTTTCTTGATGAGTTGCTGCCTGAGGCCCAGTTGAACGGCAAATCGAAGAAGCCGATCGCGCATTCGGCCGGAGCCGCGCAGTAGCGCCGGCTTCAGTCTGCGATTCTGACAGCGAAGTCTATCGCGATCCAACATCTCGACAGGATTGACGTGACTAACAAGAGCCGGAATCCGTTTGGAATTAGCTAGATTTTGTTTGAATCTTGTTAATTCTGTCGGACTTCTTTTGCTTCAATTTGTTGACCGGAGAGATTTCGGAGCGTATACTCGCCGCAAGTTATGGCGAACTTAAGAATGTGATTTCTTCACCATCGCCAGGAGTTTAGGGTATGAGTTCAAGTTCAAAGCGCATTACCGCGGCGACCGCTCTGTTGCTGGTTTTTGCCATCAGTCAGGTCTATGTCGGCGTGAGTTTCGCGGGACCAGTTCCCGTGGTTCCCAACGCCACTGCGGCGCCGCTGCCGCAGGGACCAACCGGCATTCTCACCACCAGGGGAAATAAACAGATCAGCGTCAACGGGATCTCGGCCATCAGCGGTGCGACCATCATGAGTGGCGCTGCCATCGAGACGCCTGACGGAACCGGCGCCACGGTGAGTCTTGGCAGTCTGGGTTCATTGGATATTTCTCCCAAGACAAAGCTGACCCTGGAGTTTCAGAGCGGCAGCGTGAAAGTGACGGTCACCGAAGGATGCCTCACCCTGCACACAAAGAAGGGGACGACTGGAGAGGTCGATACGCCCAAAGGTGTGGCGGGCAAGACCGATGGCACAAAAGATGGCGCGATTCGGATTTGTCCCGATCGGACGGGCGGTGCCGTCGCCGGTGCGGGCGCGGGTGGTCTGTTTGGTTTGGGAACGGCTGCCACTGTAGCGGTCATAGCTGGTGGCGCCACTGCGATCATTCTGCCGGTGGTGCTGCATGGTGGAAATCCCAGTCCCCTCACACCTTAATATCGATCTTCAGCGAAACTCTTGAAGGCGTGCTACCGGAAACGGAGCACGCCTTCTTTGCGTGCATGATTACCTCTTTTGTCAGCCCCGTCTTGAAAGCGGACTTGTCCACTCGCCGCGCGTAAGATTCCGCCTCCGCGCGCAAGTCCGGCGCGTCCCGGCGCACCAGTGCGCTATCTAAACAAGTCCGTATCTTCATATCCAGCCTCGATGCCAACACCAGGTAAATTACCTCATGCCGTTTCACCCGCGGTCTCTGTCTGCTTGCTGCTCCTGTTCCTTTTCCTGATCTACCACTCCGCGCGCGCAGGTTTTGCCAGTCTGCTGTACACGTATGCCGCAACCAGCAATGAACAGGCGGCGGCAAAGGCCGCAGTCAGACTCAGCCCCGGCGATCCCGAGGCGCATTATCTATTGGGGGCGACCTTTGAAGCCGCCGGAGATCTCCCGGCGGCCGACGCGGAATATGTTGAAGCAATTGTGCGTCGACCTGACGATTATGTCCTCTGGTTGGCGCTGGCTCGGGGGCGTGAACTAAACGGCCAGCCGCTTATGGCGATTACTGCCGCTCGCGAAGCGACGAAACTCGCGCCCTACTACGCGCAACCGCACTGGCAACTCGGGAATATGCTGGTGCGCGCGGGACAGGTTGAAGAAGGCTTTGCTGAATTGCGTGTGGCGGCCGGCGCGAATCCCACGCTGCTGCCGGCCGGCATCGATCTCGCCTGGCAGTTATCAGGTGGCAAAGTCCCGTATGTCATGCAAGCCGTGCAGCCGAGTTCTCCCGCTGCCTACCTGACGCTGGCTGAGTACTTTGAAAAACATGATCAGCTCAGCGATACCATTGCCATGCTGCGCGCGGCCGGCAGTGCCGCCGACGATTTCCGTCGGCGTTATATCGCTGAACTTCTGACCGCGAAACGATTCGGGGATGCGTATGCCGTTTGGTCCATCGGCCATCCTCCAGCCGATCAAGGCGGAACCGCCAGCGCGATAATGAGCGATCCCGGATTCGAACAGGAGAGCGATTTGGACGAGCCCGGCTTTGGTTGGAGGGCTGACGCAACAGTCACAAAAGCCCAGGGCGCTGTGCTCTCGCTTGATCCGTCCAATGCGCAGGCAGGGAAGTCGAGCCTGCGTATTGAATTCAGGGGCGATTCAGATCCATTGGCTCCTTTAATCACGCAGTTAGTCATCGCGACGCCCAACACTCATTATCACCTAAAGTTTGTGGCCCGCACCGAAGAGATTGTAAGCGGCGGCCTGCCGCTGATCGCGGTCACCGACGCTGCCGGTAATGTGCCATTGGGCACCACCCAGCCTTTGCCTCATCCAAACAGCAACTGGCAGAATTTCGATCTCGATTTCCAAACTGGTCCCGCGACAAATGCGATCCAGATCGGGCTGCGTCGCGAGTCCTGCAGTAAATCACCCTGTCCCATCTTCGGCCTCCTCTGGCTTGATAGCTTCTCCCTGCAAAAGCTGTAACGCATTAAGAAACACGGACCCGTTTAGAAAGGGCACCTGTGCGCCGATCACGCTATAGGTCAAACGCGAAAGGACCTCTCATGCGCGTCCGGCGGACAAGACTCTTTCTAAACGAAGTTTGAGTTGTTCCGTCCCCCGTCTCCGTGTCACCCCTCTCCCCTCAGGTTTTCGCGGCTTTGCCGCCGCACACAAACACTCACGCGTCGACGTCATCCTTCATCTGTCTCACTTCCTCATTGCCATCCCACAGCACGCATGATATAAGCCGCGGCATCTTTTGACTGAGGAGGCCCCAACTATCATGTCTCAAGTCTCTCGTTTGCTCTCGCTGCTGTTTTGGGTGGGCGGAATGATCGCCATCGTCCTGGCGGTACTGTGGCGGCTGCTTCCGCCAACTCGTTTCAATCACAATGTCGAAGTGCGCAGCCTGGTGACGTTCGCCGCGGTGCTGTTTCTGGGAGCGATTGCCAGTTGGGCCGTGGGACAAACCAGTGCGCGCTGAGAGGCTCAGTTGCGCGCAAGCAGATCTATAGAACTGGTGGTCTCCGACCAAATCGGCAAAATCGTCCGACAAGTTCGAATCCACCTTTCCCATTCTTCCGCGAAAGTAGTAAACTCCTATTCGTTTTACAGGCATTGCAGGCTCGCATCTGGTAACTCCTCCGTCCCAGGGTTCATTCGTTGAACTTCGGCAGCGGTTACCGACCCAGGTTACTCAGAATCCATGTTCGCTTTTTCCGTCATCCCCGGATGATTGGATACTGCGAAGCCCATTTAGCGGGGCCTGGTTCAACATTTCGCTCTCGAAATCTTTCGGAGGCTCTATGAAACAAAACGCGCTGCGGGTCTATCCCAGGATGCGCCGGCAGGATCTGGTGATTGACGAAATGCCGGACGAGGTGCTGGTCTACGATCTCGAGCGGCACCAGGCCCACTGTCTCAATCTAACCGCCGCTTTGGTTTGGAAGCAGTGCGACGGTCGCACCTCGCCGCACGAAATCGCACGACGGGTAGGCAGAGAATTGCAGGCGCCCTGCCCTGAAGACGCGGTGTGGTTGGCACTACGACAACTGGAGAGTCTCCACTTACTGGAACAGCCGCTGACGCTCCCCGCTCAAGTGGCGGGCATGTCGCGGCGCCAGATGGTGCGCGCGCTTGGCGTTGCGGCCGTGGTCGCGGTGCCGCTGATAACTTCCATCGTTTCCCCGACGCCGGCTGACGCGGCAACCTGCGCAACCTCGGGCCAGCCTTGTGCCTCCAAAACGTGCTGTGCCGGATGTACCTGCAACGGTACGTTCTGTGTGGGTGTTTGCTCCTGACGGAAGCTGTACACAAATTCCTGCGGCGCAAAGCGCGTTCGCGAATACTTATCGGATTAAGAAGCTAATGCCCCTAGCTCCAGCTAATCGGAATCCAGGAGAAAATCAGAACCCTTGGGGTGATCGGCCTGCTTACGCGGGCAGCACTCTTCGGGAGGTAGACACGGGCGCCCTGGTAGCGCGCGTCATGGCCGGCGTCTGGCGCGAATCCCCGTCCAATCCGGAAATTTCAGAGGCGCAACTCGCCGACGTGACGCGCTTGCTTTACGCTTCGGGCAGTGCGGCGCTCGGTTGGTGGCGCATACGAAATTCCTCTCTGGCAGATTCAGCATCAGGGGAGCTGTTGCATGATGCGTATCGGCGCTCGCGTTTGAACGCGCTGATTCATGAACGCGAGATCAAGTATGTTCTCTCACTGTTGCGCGCCGAAGGGATTGAACCGATTCTGGTCAAGGGTTGGGCCATCGCGCGGCATTATCCGGATCGCGCGCTGCGTCCCTACGGCGACATCGATCTGTGCGTGCGGCCGGATCAATTTGCACGGGCCGAAGCCGCGTTGAAATGTCTGGAGAATATTGCCGGGCACTACGTCGATCTGCACGACGGCTTCACAAAGTTCGGCTCTGGGCAACAGGCGCTTAGAGTACCGACTTCAGTCGGGCTTTTCTCTTCCCTACCAAAAAACCCGCCTGAAGGCGGTACTCTAAACACCTGTTGGGACGCGCTTTTCGAACGCTCGGAACTCGTCAGCCTGGGCGAAGAAAAAGTACGTGTCCTTGGCGCCGAAGATCACCTGCGCATCCTGTGCCTGCACCTGCTGCGCAGCGGCGCGTGGCGGCCTTTGTGGTTGTGTGACATCGCACTCGCAGTGGAATCGCGCGGACCGGACTTTGATTGGGCGCGTTGCTTAGGTGCTGATCCGTTAGTCGCCGATTGGGTCGCCTGCACCATCGGCCTCGCACAGCAACTCCTCGGCGCAGACGTCAATGCTCCGAGTAACGAATTCGCAATTCGCAATTCGCAATTCGCAATTCCTCGCTGGCTCGCGCCTGCCGTACTCAGACAGTGGGGTCGCGCCAGGGGGCCGAGTGAAACGCGCTCGCTCCTGGTGACATTGGTCAACCACCTCACCGACCCCAAGACGTTGTTTCGCGAATTCCGCGCGCGTTGGGACCGCCCGGTGATCGCCACGTTCGGGATGCGCGCACCCATGAACAATTTTCCGCGCGCGCCCTATCAGTGCGCGGACCTGTTGCGTCGCAGCGTGAATCTGCCGTCGCAATTGACGCTAATGATGCACACAGGTTTTCGCCGCGTAGCGGCAGTTGAGTTTAGCCCTGTGATTCAAGGCAGGGAGTCCAGGACAGCAAAGGATTTTGGTCCGTCGCTTTAGCGACGTGACACCAACTTCTGATCTCTGATTTCTGGTCTCTCACTTCTGACTTCTGACTTCTGTTTTCTGATTTCGATTTTCCGCGGCGGCTCCCAATTTGGCCGACGCGTTTGCCCAATAGCCCTAAGGAGTTTTTGATATGCGCCCCATGTCGAATCGTACCCATTCCAATGCCTCACCTTTTGCCTCCAAAACCGCAATACCTGATGGATTGACGCGAATCAGACGACGCGGGAAAAGCGCCGCCGCTCGGCCCGTCAACTTCAAACTCAGCGCGCGCCTCTTGGTTACTCTCATAGCAATCGCTTTCGTCGCGACTATTCTCACCGCAACCGCATATATGAAGGACAGCGCGGCGTGGGCGAAACAGGAAAACCAGGAAGCGAAGAAACAACAACCCGCAGCCACCAATGGCGAAGGCCCTTTGGAGATTCCTTACACCGGCCCAGTTGCGTTTGCACGTCTCGACCCCGCCGCCACCGAATTGAAGCGCCTCTTTAAGGATGGCCTATTCAATCCACAAGCGGTAAATAACTATGCTGTTACGAGAACGACTGGCATCACCTTTAGCTCAATATCAGGCACTGGCACGAGCGTCACGACCTGGAGAAATGGTACCAGCCTCGATGACAACCTAAGTAATAACCAACCCATCGGGTTCCCATTTCTTTACAACGGCGGTGCGTACCAAAATTTCCGCGTTTCAACGAATGGCTTCATAACGTTCAATACATCTTCAACTGCAACTGGTGGAACAGTGTCGACTCCCTATAACTATGAAAACGTCGGCTTGTCCTCATCGAGCGTATCGACCAACTTTTCGCCTCTTGTTTTAGCCCCGATGTGGGATGACTTAACCGTTCCGGCCGCTGGAACTTTGAGCGGCAATATCAAATACCTAACCACTGGAGTGTCGCCAAATAGAATACTGACGGTCGAATTTATTGGACTGGAAACCTTCGGTAACGCTGGTCCCGATCTTAATTTTCAAACAAAACTTTATGAGGTCGACGGTCATATTGAGTACGTCTACGGCACCATGAGTGCCAGCACTTCCACATATACCTATAGTACGGGCCTTAACGCCTCTACTGTTTCAACTACGCCAACCGCTGCCGAATTGCTGACACAGCAAACCGCTAACACGGCGACTTTCAGCAATACACCGCAGAATGCTCTGACCACCATTCCGGCCACCAATACACAGCTTACTTTCACACCGCCGGCCACGACTCCAGCCGCCGCAACAAATCTGACTTTTCCAACCATCGGATCGTCGTTCGTTACGCTCAATTGGACTGATAATGCAACCAACGAAATCAATTACAACGTTTTGATTTCGACAGATGGTGGAACTACCTATCAGGCTTTTGGCGCTATCTTCGGCGCCAATACGACCGGCATAACTGTTACCGGACTAACAGCTAGCACAACCTATTTCTTCAGAGTTTTGGCTTGTACTGAAGGCGTGTGCAGCACACCTCTCGATAATAGTGTAACTACCAATGCGGCGGTCTCTGGGACAAAGACGATTGGTCCGGGCGGCGATTACCCGACCTTTGCTTTGGCTATCAGTGATGTCAATGCCGGCGTGGGTGGGGCAGGTGTGACTTTCAACGTTACGTCGGCAACGACTTTCCCGGAAAACGGGACGTGTATTACGGGCGGCGCGTTAGCGACCCCGGTTGTATTCCAAAAGAGCGGCGCGGGCGCCAACCCGATCATTCAACCGCCGGGTAGCGCAAGCACACAGGACTCAGGAATCTGCATACTGGGCGGCGACTATATTACTTTTGACGGTATTGACGTTGCCGTTGCCGGTGGCAATACGACGGTCGAATATGGCGCCCTAGTTTTCAACAGTTCAGCCACCAACGGTGCGCAGAACAATACCATCAAGAACTCCAAGATTACGCTCGATCGAACGAACACAGGTTCGATCGGTATCAATCAAACACTTTCGATTGCCGCGACTGCGGCTAGTGGAGCGAACTCAACTAACAAGTACTACAACATCACGGTTGAGAATGCTTATAAAGGAATCTTGCTCAACGGAACTTCAACAGCTTTTCCTGACCTTAATTGCGAAATCGGGATCACCGGCGGCGGCGCTACCACTATCGGCGCGGCGACAGCTAATGACATTGGGAATGGTAGCTTGCAGTCTTATGGTATCAGGGCAACCAGCCAGAGCGGCGTCAAAATCTTCAATGCTGAAGTCAGAAACGTTACAGTCACTAGCAGTGTGCTCTCGGATGGGATTTTCCTGGAGGGCTTCATCGGAACTAATGATGTCTATAACAACAAGGTTCACGACATCAGGAATTCCAGCACCAGTGCAACTACCGGCATTTCGGGCATTCGTGCCACTCATAACACAACTGGAACGAACGTCGCGCGAATTTACAATAACTTCATATATAGCATCACCTCTGGTTACACAGGTGCGGCTTCTACGACAAGACAAATCAAGGGCATTAACGTTAATGGCACCAGTGGCTCTAGTTCCCAAGAATACGATGTTGATTTTAACAGCGTGCGCTTGGACGGTTCAGCCTCGCCCAATATATCCAGTACGTGCTTTGAGATTGCGTCAACCACGCCCGTCAACAAAGTACGGGATAATATCTTTGCAAACTTCACAGGGGCACAAACAACATCGAAGCACTTCACTTGGGTTTCCACCAGCAACACGTCTATTGGTGGAACTGGCTCTGTATCCAATAACAATGATCTTTATGTTTCGAACACCACCAATGGCTTCATTGGAACTGGTAGCAGCACAGATAGAGCGACATTAGCAGCTTGGCAAACAGGATATACCCAGGATGCTAACTCGATCTCATCCGACCCGCTATTCTTCTCGGCAACTGATTTGCACATACCAACAGGTTCGCCCGCTGTTAACGCCGGTTCTTTCTTTGCCGGGGCTATTACATGGGCGGGAACAGATATCGATGCGCAAACACGACCCAACGGCGCAACCAATCCCGACATCGGCGCGGATGAGTTTTATACTTCGCCCGGGAGTGTGCAGTTCAGTTCGGCGACCTACGGCGTCACCGAAACCGGAGTCACGGCTACCATCACCGCAACCCGTACGGGCGGTTCGAATGGCGCAGCTTCAGTTAATTACGCCACGAGCAATGGCACGGCTACGGGCGGCGCTTCCTGCACGGCGGGCGTTGACTACATCAGCACTTCAGGAACGCTGAATTGGGCTGATCTCGATTCCGCATCGAAGACCTTTACCGTTTCAATCTGCAACGACGGAGTTCCGGAATCGAGCGAAACCGTCAATCTTGCGCTTTCGACTGCGGTTACCGCTTCTCTCGGAACACCGAATACAGCCGTCTTGACAATTACCAACGCAGCAGATGTTTTCAACGGCTCCGTCAACGTCGGTTCGGGCCAAGCCTACACTTCTCTGACCAACGCGGGCGGCGTGTTTGACAACATTAACAACGGCACTGTGACCGGCAATACCACCGTCAACATCACTTCTGATTTGACGAGTGAAACGGGAGCTGTTGCGTTGAATCAGTTTGCAGCGGGATTCACGCTGACTATAAAACCATCGGGCGCGGCGAGAATTGTTTCCGGCTCGGCGACATCTGCGTTGATTAAGCTCAACGGCGCGGACAACGTGACCATTGACGGCTCAACAACGGGCGGCTCAGATCGCAGCTTGACTATTAATAACACTAACGCAACCGGAACCGCCGTTATCTGGCTTTCCAGCTTAGGAACTGGACTTGGCGCAACCAACGACACGGTCAAGAATGCGACTATCATTGGCGGAGCCGATACGAGCACTTCGACCACTGATATTTTCGGAATCATTTCCAGCGGTACGACGGTTTCAACTTCCAGCGACGGCGCGGATAACGATACGAACACCTTTGATAACAATGCCGTTACAAAAGTTCGTTGGGGAATCTATGTCCGCGGGGCTGTCGCCAACGCCAACGATAACAACACGATTATCGGGAATCTTGTCGGTTCGACAGCGTTCGATACCAGCCGTATCAGTAAAGGCGGCATCGTTGCGCAGCATCAGAATGCTATCAATATCACGCGAAACGAAGTTCGTTTCGTTGGCATTCTGGCGACGGATACGGCAGGCGGAACTGATCGTGTTGGTATCGGGGTAGGCGACTTTGGCTGGACACCAACAACGACAGCTATCACCAGTGCAACAGTAACCAGAAACTCGGTTCACGACATCGTTGAAGAAAAAACCTTTTCGGCTGTCGGTATTGTTTTAGGTCCTTCGGGAATTACGGCGACGAACAATCTAGTCGCGAACAATATGATTTACAATGTTCGCGCCGACGGTACGAGCGGTGACCAAGGTCTCGGTATCGGTATTGCCAGTGGCGATGGTGATAAGGTTGTATTTAACTCGATCTCGCTAACTGGCGACATTGATCCGGGCACAAGCTCAACAGCAACCCAAAGCGAGGCCGGCGTTCGTATTAGTTCGGCTACCGCGACCAATTTGACGTTTAAGAACAATGCCATTTCCGTTGACCAAACATCGAACACTTCGACGCTTAAGCACTATGCCTTTGTTAAGCCATCAGCGACGTATAGCTTCGGCACAGGCGGCAGTGATTACAGCGACTACTTTGTCAACGCCATCAATACGCAAACGGTTTTGTTTGGTAACGGCACTTCGGTGCCGTATTCAGACGTAACCACTCTTACAGCCTTCAAAGCGGAAACGCCAGCGCATGATCAGAACGCGAAGGTTGGCGATCCGTTGTTTACATCGGCCACAGACCTCCACATCAATCCGGCGACCGCTGCGACTTCGCCTGTAAATAACGCCGGAACTTCGATCACGGGCGTTACAGATGATTTTGATGCTCCTGGTATTCGTACGACCTCGACGCCTGACATCGGCGCGGACGAATTCTCGGTCAACTTCTCGTCTAGTGGCAGTACCACGCTTGCTGCCGGCACATACGACAGCATCACGGTCAATAGTCCGGACGTGGTCACTCTGGGTGGGAACATCACAGTTAATAGCTTTGTGCTCGTTAATAGCGGCGGCACTCTTAACATGGGAACGTTTACCGTGTCCGGCGCGGCAACGTTCACGCTCAACTCGGGCGGCACGCTTGGCATTGGGTCAGCAGCGGGTATTGCGACTGGCGGCACAGGCAATGTCCAGGTTGCTGGAACTCGCACGTTCAGCACTGGCGGCAACTACACCTACAACGGTAGCGCGGCACAGGTGACCGGGAATGGATTGCCGGCGACAGTCAACAACCTAACAATCAATAACGCCTCCGGCGTAACGCTGACCGGAGATGTGTCTGTCAGCAGTACGTTTACCCTGACGAGCGGGAACGTCGATGCTGCAACCAACTCAAAGACTCTTACTGTCGGGCCCTCGGGGACAGTCAGCCGAACGTCCGGACATGTACTCGGCAATCTTAAGAAGACTACCGTTCCAAGCAGTTTTACGTTTGACGTTGGAACCGCGAATGGCTACTCGCCATTGACGCTGTCATCGGTCTCTGGATCGGGCGACTTCACCGTTAGTGCCACCCAATCGACAATGCCGGGCGTGGTCCTTACAGGCAAGGCGCTCGCAAGATATTGGAGCCTTACTAATAGCGGCCTAACGAGCGCGGTTGTGTCCTTCAAGTATCTTGACGCCGATGTCCCCGGAACGAGTACGGAAGCCAACTATCGTATCTTTAAGGACACCAATGGCTCAGGTTCCGGTTTTACTTTCCCTGACAACGGAAACGACGACGTTGATGATGCGACGAATACCGCGACCACGTTGAGTGCCGTGAGCACTTTCTCGAACTGGTCAGTAGCTGAACCAAACGCACCGACAGCAGTCAAGCTGATGAAGTTCGCGGCGACGAACTATAACGGGGAAGTGACGCTGCAGTGGCAGAGTGGTTATGAAGCACACAACCTGGGTTATGTGGTTTATCGCGAACAGAACGGCCGACGTACGCAGATTACTCCTTCAATGATTGCCGGTTCGGCGCTGACCACCGGACAACAGACGGTGATGAATGGCGGAGTGGCTTATGCCTGGACCGACCGCGTGGGACGGAAGGAAGTAGGAAGTGGGCAGAAGGCAGAAGGCAATCAGCAATCAGCAATCAGCAGTCAGCAATCGGCCGTCACTTACTGGTTGGAGGATGTTGATTTGGATGGGACGCGGACGCTGCATGGTCCAATCACACCGTCCATCGCTTACACCAATCCGAAGGGTGGACCACAACGATCGGCGCTGCTTAATGAACTGCAAAACCGCACGTCAGGCACGGGCACGATGTTCCGCGGCTGGCCGGCGGTCTTTGCGGCGCAGCAAGCCGCCTTTAGCAACCCGCGCGTGGTTGATCCGGACGCTACGATAGCGCAGAGACAGATCGCCGCAATGCCGGGTGTGAAGCTGGCGGTGAGTACGAACGGATTGCAGCGCATTGGCCAGCCGGAGTTGGTGGCTGCTGGGCTGGATCCGAACGTCAACGCGCCGCAGTTGCAGCTTTACGCAAACGGACGCGCAGTGCCCATCAAACTATCGGGCGACCAGGTGCATTTCACCGCGGGCGATTACCTGGAGTTCTATGGTCACGGTCTGGAGTCAACCACGGAAGCGGCCCAGACTTATTATCTGGTGGTCAGGCCCGACAGCTTTGGCTCGCGCATCCAGGACCTGGTTTATCGCGACCCGCAGCCCTTGCCGCCACCCACCGGCGCCCAGAACTATCAATACACGATCGAGCGCAAGGACCGCTGGATCTATTACTCGGCTTACCTGAACGGCGATGACGGAAATATTTTTGGTCACGTGGTCCAGGGCACGCCGGTTTCTGAAACGTTGCCGGTAAACCATGTGGACGCCACGGGCGGCGACGCCGAACTGGAAGTTTCGCTCGTCGGTCTTTCACTGCAATCACATCACGTGCGCGTGAGTTTCAACGGCACGGATCTGGGCATCGTCGATTTTGCCGGCGCCGATCATCCGATCCATACCTTCAGCGTGCCGGCGGCGCTGGTGCACGACGGCGATAACGCCGTGCAGTTCGTAGCGCTGGACGGCAGTATCGATGCCAGTTTGGTCGACTCGGTGCGGCTGACTTATGCGCATGCCTATGCGGCCGACAACAACCTGCTGTCGGTGGGCATCGACAACGAACAGACGCGGCGCATCGGCGGCTTTACCAGCGCGAACGTGCGCGTGCTGGATATCACCGACCCGCGCAACGTGGTCGAGATCACCCAGACAGTAGCGGTATCGGCGCAGCCCGACGGCACCTTTGCCGCGGATATGCAGGTGCAGGGCGCATCGTTCCGCCAGACGCATACGCTGCTGGCGTTTGTCGATGGGCAGGGTGGACATCCGGACATCGTAAAGAGCAACGAACCATCTTCGTGGTGGTCGCAAACGGCCGGCGCTGATTACCTGATCATCACCAGCCGCGACTTTAAGACGAACGTTGAGCCGTTGGCCCAGTTGCGACGCAATCAGGGGATGGTGGTCAAGGTAGTGGACGTCGAAGACCTTTACGACGAGTTCAGCTATGGCCAGCACACGCCACAGGCAGTTCATGACTTTCTGCAACTGGCGACCAGCACCTGGACGCGGCAACCGCATTATGTTCTGTTTGCGGGTGACGCCAGCTTTGACCCGAAGAACTATCTGGGCCAGGGCAATACGGACTATGTACCGACCAAATTGGTGGACACGGCGCTGATGGAGACGGCCAGTGACGATTGGCTGGCGGACTTTGACAACGACGGTATGGCGGATCTGGCTATAGGCCGGCTGCCTGTGCGCACGAGCGCCGATGCGGACCTGATGGTGTCAAAGATTATTAACTATGAGAATGCGACGCCCGATCCACAACGTGGTGCGTTGATGGTGGCGGACCATGACTTTGAATCGTCGAGCACTGCGGTGCAAAGCCTGTTGCCGGCCTCGATGCCTCAGCAGGTGATCAATCGCAGCAGCGCGGATGACACAACGATCCACAATCAGATCATCAGCAGCCTGAATCAGGGACCGAGTGTGGTGAACTTTATGGGTCACGGTGGTAACGGCACCTGGACCGGAGCTTTGCTGCTGTCGATCTATGATGCGCCGAACCTGACGAACAACAACCGCTTGTCGTTGTTCGTGATGATGACGTGCATGAACGGCTACTTCCAGAATGCGTACAACGATAGTCTGTCAGAAGCGTTGATGCGCACGCCTGGAGGAGCGGTGGCGGTGTGGTCGTCGAGCGGCATGACCGGGCCTGAAGGTCAGAACACGATCGATCAGGAGTTCTACCGGCAGTTGTTTGGCGGCCAGGGAGCGTCAACGCGCCTGGGCCGACGCGGTTTGTTGGGTAAATATACCGCCAACACAGGACCGACACTGGGTGATGCGGCGCGGGCTGCGAAACAAACCACGAACGATACGGACGTGCGCCGCACGTGGATGCTGTTTGGCGACCCGGCGATGCGTCTGCGGTGACCGGGAGGCAGGCGGCAGGAGCAGGCGGCAGGAGCAGGAGGCGGTCAAGAAATTCCTGCAATAGAACGGACGCGGAGAAAGGGAGCCGGGGCGTTATCCGCAGCTTGCGCAGATTACGTAGAAGCGGAATAGGCAGAACACCACAAACCGGCCAATACAATTAGGCTCGGTCAACCCAAGCAGGACGCGTTTCTGGTCGAAGGGCTGGACGCGTCCTTTTGTTTTGAATCTGCGAACTCTGCGGCCGGCCTGCCAACCTCTCCCGCGGATGCGCAACCAAAAGTTGACAGAATTTACAGAATAGGCAGGAGTTCGAGCTTCATTAGTGTTAACGTTTTATCTGACCTAACTGACCAGCCGCGGGAACCAATTTCTCGACTCCTGTCGATGTTTCCGCTTTCCCCTTCCCTAAATTCCGATTAGAATAAGCGCCTCCCGCCCTCGTAATTCTATCAACCTGCTTGCTCGCTCACTCTGCTCGGCTCGCCTGGAGGATGGAATGGAAACGAACGATCTCGGACAATCATCGGCTGTGCTTACAAAATTCACAACGCGTTGGGCACTGGTTTTGTCGAAAGGGTTTACGAGAATGCTTTGAGAATCGAGCTGAATAAAACCGGCATAAACGACGGCTTGCTGATAAACTTTGGTCCGTCTTTACAAGTCAAACGCAAGTTTCGGGAACAAACCAAGGACGTCGTTACTGAATTCCCTTCTCCCGGCGACCTGATCGAGTTCGCCCTGATAAGCGAGCGACGTTGTGAGCTCGCGTGGAATACAACCAGATGTTCGCATGGTTTGAACTGTCTGGTTGATTTTGTGAATTCTGTCGATGTTCCTCCGCTTTAGTCAGATCTAGTCTTGCCATATGCATATTCTTTCCATAGAAGGCGTCAGCAAGAACTACGGGCTGAAGCCGCTGTTTGAGAATGTCAGTCTGGGGCTGGATTCGGAGGACCGTGTGGGCGTGGTCGGTGTTAATGGCTCGGGGAAGACAACGCTGCTGCGTCTTATCGCCCGCACACTCCAGCCGGATTCGGGGCGCGTCGTGTTTGCCGCGGGCGTGTCGGTCGGGTATCTGCCACAGAACCCGCCCTTCGATGCGGAGCAGACAGTGCTTGAGGCTGTTTTTGCCGCCAGCGATGCGCGTATGAAGTTGCTGCTGGATTATGAGCTGGCGTGTCAGGAACTGGGAGAGCATAAGGAAAATGGACAGGATGAACACGATGGACAGGAACGGCAAAAGAGAGAAAAGGAAGAAGGGGGAAGAGAGGGAGAAGGCGGAAGGGGTAGCAGGGAAGCCGGCAAAGAGAGCGAGCAGCGACGCCTGGACCGCGTCTCAGAGCTGGCGCATGAGCTCGAGGCCACCGGCGCGTGGGAGTTGGAGACCAATGCGCGGACCGTTCTGAGCCGGCTCGGCATTCATGACACGACGACGCGGATGGGCACGCTTTCCGGCGGGCAGCGAAAGAGGGTCGCGCTGGCCCACGCGTTGATCGAGAATCCTGATCTGCTAATTCTCGATGAACCGACCAACCATCTCGATGCGGAAACGATCACCTGGCTCGAGACTTACCTGGCCCGCTATCGCGGCGCCCTCCTGCTGGTGACGCACGATCGCTACTTCCTCGATCGCGTGACCGGACGCATCCTCGAAATCGATCGCAGCACCGTGCAGACCTTCGACGGTAATTACTCTTATTACCTGGAAAGGAAAGAAGAGCAGGAGCTCTCGCGCGCAGCCGAAGGACAAAAGCGCGAGATGCTCATACGCCGCGAGTTGGCGTGGCTGCGACGCGGCGCGAAGGCGCGCACCAGAAAATCAAAAGCACGTCTGGATAGCGCCGCCGCCCTGATGGCGCAGCCGAAAGAGACTGCCCGCGCCGAACTGGACATCTCTGTCCCCACCAGCCGCATCGGCAAAAAGATTCTGGAGCTTCATGACGTCAGCAAGGCTTACGGCGACCGAACGCTACTCGCAGGCTTCAACTATATCCTGAAGCGCGGCGATCGGATTGGTGTTATCGGACCGAACGGCGCGGGCAAAACTACTCTGCTTGAAATCATCGTGGGTCGCGTGCAGCCCGATAGTGGTTCACTCGCAGTGGGCCAGACGGTGCGCTTCGGCTATTACGATCAGGAAAACCGGGCCTTGCCGCAGGACGAGCGCGCCATTGACTACATACGATCGGGGGCTGAGCGTATTGAAACCGCGGATGGAACATTTATTACGGCCGCGCAAATGCTGGAAAAATTCCTCTTCACCGGGCCGATGCAGTATGCACCGATTGATGTGCTGTCAGGTGGTGAGCAGCGGCGGCTTTATCTGTTGCGAGTGCTGATGGGAGCGCCGAACGTCTTACTGCTCGACGAACCGACCAACGATTTGGACATTCAAACGTTGATCACGTTGGAAGAGTACCTGGACAACTTTTCCGGTTGCGTGATCGTTGTCAGTCACGATCGGTACTTTCTCGATCGCACGGTTGAGCACATTTTTCGTTTCGAGGGCGAGGGCCGAGTACGGCAGTACCCGGGAAATTACACGGCGTTTGTGGAAACGCGACAGGATGAAGAACAAGCGGCGGCTCCCGTGAAACCAAAGCCCATTCGCGCAGTCGTAGAAAGCGAGTCGTCGACCAAACGCAAACTCACTTTCAAGGAACAGAAAGAGTTGGGCGAGCTCGAGGCGGCGATTGCCGGACGCGAGCGACGTCAGGCAGAGATCGAGGTTGAGTTAGCCAGAAACGCGAGTGACGCATACCTGGTCCATCAATTGTATGACGAGCGTGAGCAGTTGAGTGCGCAACTGGAAAAGGATCTTAATCGCTGGGCTGAGCTGGCTTAACGATGGCAAACAGGCGTTTAGAGTACCGACTTCAGTCGGGCATTTCACTTCCTTGGAAAGATCCCGCCTAAGGCCAGTCATTTTAGCCATTCTTAATCACCATCCCACTTTTTGCCGTAATCCAGAATTGGATACTTTCGCCAAATCTTCAAAGCCCTCTCACGTCCAACCCTTTCTAAAAAAATCGCAGCGCTAGACCAGGGCCAGTCCTGCCATGTTCTAACGTAGCCGTGAAGAACTGGGTTGTGATGGATGTAGTTTAAAGTGGCCCAGAAATGTCTTTGCGATTTTATTTCCCGGTCAAAGCAGCGATACCAAACATGTCGTCCTCTACATTCGTCTTCGCCGTTCCATTTGAATGAGGAACGACCGTGAAAGTTTCCGATTTCCGCACGCAGCTCTGCGAGACGATCAGTCTGCAATAGCAGGTGATAGTGGTTTGGTAAAACGCACCATGCATAGGTAGTTTGCGCGAACTGCGCACACATATCCAACAACCCGGCTTCACACTCTGCCGTTCTTTCTGGAGTCAAGCCGATGACAGGCTTATGCTCGTAACAGGTGGCGGAGATGATGAATTGTCGTTGTCCCAGAAACTCCCAATGAGGTGGTGAATGCCACGGCCGGTCTCGCAAGCGTCGATATTGAACGGCTTCGCGTTTCTGCTGCAGAGTCATCTTGCGATAGTCATACATACGCAGAATTGTCCCGTTAAGTGCGAGCTGAGAGTAAACTGGCGGGTTAAGGTGGGTGCTAAGAGTACCAAGTTCGCTTGATCTATTTCAAGAGGAGAGGCGTTCCCAACTTAAGTCGAGATTGCTTGTTGGGGAGAGAAACACCCGACTGAAGTCGGTACTCTAAGCGCCTGATTCTACAGCGGGATGTTTCCGTGTTTCCGAGGTGGGTTGGTGTCGCGCTTGTTTTCCAGCAGGGAGAGCGCGCGAATTAATTTGGGCCTCGTTTGGGCGGGTTCGATGACTTCATCGATGAAGCCACGCTCAGCGGCGACATAAGGGTTGGCGAACTTGTCCTCCAACTCCACGATGCGCGCGCGCCGGGCGGCCTCTTTGTCCTTTGCCTCGCCGATCTCGCGACGATAGAGAATTCCCACCGCTCCCTCAGGTCCCATCACTGCAATCTCTGCCGAAGGCCACGCAAAATTGATGTCCGTGCGAATATGCTTGGAAGCCATGACGCAATAAGCGCCGCCGTAGGCCTTGCGCGTGATCACGGTGATCTTGGGAACGGTCGCTTCCGCAAATGCGTAAAGCAGTTTCGCGCCGTGACGGATAATCCCACCGTGCTCCTGGGCCACACCTGGAAGAAAGCCGGGCACGTCTTCAAAAGTAATTAAGGGAATGTTGAAGCAGTCGCAGAAGCGCACAAAGCGCGCGCCCTTGATCGAAGCATCAATGTCCAGCACGCCCGCCAGATAAGCAGGTTGATTCGCGACAATGCCAACCGACCGCCCGCCGAGGCGCGCAAAGCCGACGCAGATGTTCGGCGCATAGAGCTGTTGGACCTCGAAAAAATATCCGTCGTCCACCACCAGGTGCAGTACTTCGCGAATGTCATAGGGTTGGTTCGACGCTTCCGGAACAATCGTGTTGAGTTTTATCTCGGCGCGATCGGCCGGATCGCCGGCGCTGGTGCGCGGCGGATCGTCGAGATTGTTCGAAGGCATAAACGACAACAGCTCGCGCACGATGCGCAGCGCATGTTCGTCAGAGTCGGCGGCAAAGTGCGCCACGCCGGAACGATTGTGCGTAAGCGCGCCGCCCAGATCCTCTTTGGTGACGTCCTCGTGCGTCACCGTCTTGATCACGTCGGGTCCGGTGATGAACATGTACGAAGTGTCCTTGACCATGACGTTAAAGTCAGTGATGGCCGGACTGTAGACGGCGCCCCCCGCGCAGGGACCAAGGATGCAACTAATCTGCGGCACGACGCCGCTGGCCAGCGTGTTGCGCAGGAAGATATCGGCGTAACCGGCCAGACTCATGACGCCTTCCTGAATGCGCGCGCCGCCGGAATCGTTCAGCCCGATGATGGGCGCGCCCACCTTCATGGCCAGGTCCATCACTTTGCAAATTTTTTCGGCGTGAGTTTCGGAAAGAGAGCCGCCAAAGACGGTGAAGTCCTGCGCGAAAACAAAGACCTTGCGTCCCTGGACCAGGCCGTGACCGGTGATGACGCCGTCGCCCGGGTATAGCTGCTGGTCCAAACCAAAGTCGCGCGATCGATGGACCACGAACTTGTCAAATTCTTCGAAGCTGTCATCGTCGAGCAGGAATTCGATGCGTTCGCGCGCGGTCAGCTTGCCGGTCGCGTGCTGCTTCTCAACACGGCCGGGGCCGCCGCCCTGCTCCGCGAGTTTGGACTTTTCGCGCAGGACTTCGAGTTTGGTTTTGGTTTGTTTTGGCTGTTGTTTGGAGGTCATTGAGAGAGAAGCTTAACAGAGTATTGATTCCGGTCAAGGCCGGAGTTTGGAGAGAGTTTGGTTCACAAAGGCCAGTCGGGACCAGGGCAGTCAGGAAGGGGACCCTGTCCCCGCCTCAAGTGAGCAAAGGACCAATCTGGAATTTCACAAGAACATAGAAGAGAGGCATGAGGTTGCGAGGTCCACTTTTCCATGAATATCTGGAGGGTTGAGCGGGGACAGGGTCCCCTTCCTGACTGCTCTACCCTGACTGCCTTTTTGCCTGAGAGTTCTGGACTACTTGAAAGGTTTACCCGTCAAGCGCCGAAAGGGAAGCGGCGAGACTCGATTAAATCGATTAGTTCCCGCAGGGCGCGAGCCGCGTTAAGCTTGACCTGATCTGAGTAGCCGTAGTGAATGGCATTCTGCTCGAACTCTTCCAGGTCAAGCACGCGATAAGAAAAGTTGGGTTGGACCAAAATGTCGGTATCCAAATCGACGTAACTGAGGACCTGTCCATCAAACTTGGGCGGGATGTTTATGTTGCAGTAGTAGCTGCGCAGCGCGCCGCCGGGCTCTGAGAAACGAAACACGTTGTACCAGCGATTGAGCCAGTAGTATTCGATGCTGGTGGTGCCCGCCGCAATCGTGCCCAGCAGATCGTGTTGGATCTCTTCAGCAAATTGCGCCTCGAGCACGAGCAGCGGGCCTGCCTGCCGCAAAATGGCCGCCGGCCAGCGACGATGCTCTGCGCCGTCGTACTTGCATGCCTGGACCGTGATTGATTGAGGATTGATCATGGGTTACAGGCGTTTAGAGTGCCGACTTCAGTCGGGCTTTTGTCACGTTCCAAATCCCCGACTGAAGTCGGCACACTAAACGCCCGTAGCGCGCCGCTATTGGTGACCGCTCTTGTGCCAGTCGGCGAGAAACTGGGCCTGGCCTTTGTCGGTCAGCGGGTGATTGAAGAGTTGATCGATCACTTTGAAAGGCATGGTGGCAATGTCGGCGCCCAGACGCGCTGCTTCAATCACGTGAATCGGATTTCGCAGACTGGCTGCCAGCACTTCCGTCTTCCAACCATAGTTACTGTAAATCTCGATGATGTCGCTCAACAACACGAGCCCGTTTTCGCCGATATCATCGAGGCGACCGAGAAACGGGCTGATGAAACTCGCCCCGGCTTTAGCAGCGAGGATGGCCTGGGCCGCTGAAAAGCAGAGCGTGACATTCACCTTGATGCCCTCGCCATCCAGGATGCCGGTCGCTTTCAAGCCTTCTCGTGTAAGGGGACATTTGACGACGACGTTCGACGCGATCTTCGCGTATTCGCGTCCTTCGCGAACCATGCCCTCGGTGTCCAGACTCGTCACTTCGGCCGAGACTGGACCCTGGACGATCTCGCAGATGGCGGCAATGTGCTGCTTGAAATCCACGCCGCCTTCTTTGGAGATCAGGGTCGGATTAGTCGTGACGCCGTCGGCCAGACCGAGTGACGCGCCTTCGCGGATTTCATCGAGGTTCGCGGTATCGAGAAAGAATTTCATAAAGCCTCCACTGCAAAAGTCCGACAAACTTCAAAGTTTGTCGAGGGTGTACGTTTCATCCAAATCGCCACCAGACAAAAACGTTTGGTTGAAGCGCTGTGTTTGATTTTGATCCAGTGAGCAACAGCGACTCGCGATCCAACGCAACACTTGCTTCAGCCTTAGCCGTCGAGTTTCCAACGCGAGCGACAAACTGAAGTTTGTCGGACGCAAATTACGGAACGGTTTCCGACTTCACTTCCGAGGGGCTGCTAACATTACCCGTCAGGTCGACAGCGGTGATGTAATAGTAATACGTTTTGCCGGTTTCCACGTTATTGTCAAGGAAAGTCGTCCTGGTCAACAGCGCACTGTTCAGTTTCGTCCACTTGTCAATGGGAAGATTAGGATCGGTCGACCTGTAAATGTTGTATCCGGCCACATCGGTTTCCGGATTGGCCGGAAAGAAAATTGATAAGCGTCCGGGAGCGCCGGCAATTGTCACTGGACCCGGCGGGGAAGGTCTAAAAATGTCTCGGGGCGAAACTGAAAGCACATTCGAATTCAGACTTTCGACCTGGGCTCCTTCCGTCCCCAGCGAAACCGACCGCACAACGTAGCGATAGTTGTCGCCAAACTTGAAATTCTTGTCCGTGAATTGTGTGCCCGCTATTAATGCCGGGTTGATCGGACTCTGGACAGTGCCGGGCTGCGTTTCGTCCAGGCGATAGACATTGTAACCAAGCAGGTTCACCGGCACGGAGCCGTCAATGTTCGCTGCCGGTGGCTGCCAGTTTAGATTGATTCCGTTTTCGGAAATCTCATTGCCAGTGGTCAAGATCGTGGGCGCCTGCGCGATGCGCGCCGCGGGTTCGATCAACAGAAAGTTTGAGAAGGCGGCGCGCTGGCCCGACTCGTTGACATAGCGCACGGCGTACCGCAACCGAGCGGGCTCGCCGGCTAACTCCAGGGTGTCGGTATAGGTCAGCTCGCCTTTCGCGTTCTTGATTGTCTCGTAAGTGACGGACCCGATCAGAATCGAGCGCGCGGCAAATTCCTCTTCCGTCAGCGGCAAGGGTGCGCTTGGTTTTTCCGCCAGCCGGTACACGTCGATGCGGCGGATGCTTTGCACGCTGCTGTTCGGAGCATTGCGCAATGGCGCGGGCCAACTCAGCAACACCTGATTTCCGCGTTGGACTCCTGACAATAACTCGGTGCGTTGTTGTACTCGCTCAACCGGCGGCAGGGGAGGCAGTCGCTTGCCACAACCGGTCGAAAGAGGAAGCAAAAGTAGCACGCAGCCCAGCAGCAGGGAAGTTGTCGCCCAGCCTTTGTTTTTCAGCAGGCGGGTTTGTCCGCGTGTTTGGTTGGCGGCCGAGCAGGTTCCGCTTCGTTGCGTCATGCTTGTGGGAAAGAGAATCACAATAGCGAAATGGAGGTAGCGGATGCCGGTGCCACTTTAACTTCTCGAACCACGGGCGGGACGCCCGTGCCACACTAACTTCTCGAACCACGGGCGGGACGCCCGTGCCACGCTCACGCCCGTGCCACGCTGTCACAGAATATAGCGACTGAGATCCTGGTTCTTTACAGTTTCTGAGAGCATTCCTTCCACGTAGGCCGCGTCGATCACCTGATGTTTTGGTTCGAGATCGGGTCCTTCGAAACTAATCTCTTCCAAAAGTTTTTCCATGATGGTTTGCAGCCGGCGCGCGCCGATGTTTTCGGTTTGGTCATTCACTTGCGCGGCAAAATTTGCGACCGAGGCAATAGCGTCTTCGGTAAAATCGATAGTGATGCCTTCGGTTTCCATCATTGCCTGGTATTGTTTGATGAGCGCGGTCTTTGGTTCCGTCAGTATCCGCCGTAAATCTTCGATGGTCAGGGATTCCAACTCGACGCGAATGGGAAACCGTCCCTGCAGCTCGGGTATCAAATCGGAAGGTTTGGAAACGTGAAAGGCGCCGGCGGCGATAAACAGGATGTGATCGGTGCGCACCATGCCATAGCGCGTGTTGACCGTCGTGCCTTCGACAATCGGCAGGATGTCGCGCTGCACGCCTTCGCGCGAGACGTCTGGTCCATGACCGGATTCGCGACCGGCAATCTTGTCGATCTCGTCCAGGAAGATCATGCCCGAGCTTTCCACGCGCTCGATCGCCATGCGCGCCACCGTGTCCATATCAATCAGACGCTCTTCTTCTTCCTGAATCAGGTATTCCATGGCCTCGTCAACGCGCATCTTGCGACGCTTGGTGCGACCCTGAAAGAGGTTGCCGAGCATGTCTTTCATGTTGATGCCCATCTCTTCGACACCCTGTGGACCGGCCAGCTCGATCACCGGAAAACTCTTCTCGCGAATTTCCATGTCGATCAGGCGGTTGTCGAGTTTGCCGCCGCGCAATTGCGTGCGCAGCTTCTCACGCGTTCGTTGAAACTGATCGTCACGCACGGCAACCTCGGTGTCCGGGGCGACCTCTGGTTCGCCCACGTTCCCGGAATCAAAATCATAGAAGCCAGTTTGTGACCGGGGGGCGGGCAACAGGATATCGAGGATTCTTTCTTCGGCGTTCAGTTCGGCCTTTTCGGAAATTTCCGCGACCTTTTCCTGACGAGTCATCTCAACGGAAATCTCTGTCAAATCGCGAATCATGCTTTCCACATCGCGACCGACATAACCGACTTCAGTAAATTTCGATGCCTCGACCTTGAGGAAGGGAGAGTTCGACATGCGGGCCAGACGACGAGCTATCTCTGTTTTGCCGACGCCCGTTGACCCAATCATGATGATATTTTTCGGCATCACGTCCACGGCCATTTCGGCCGGCAGCTTTTGGCGGCGGACACGATTGCGCAGGGCGACGGCCACGGCGCGCTTGGCGTTCCGCTGACCCACCACATGCTTGTCCAGTTCGGCAACGATCTGACGCGGCGTCATTTCGTCGAGCCGGACTTCTTCTTCTGTTTCTCCTGCCAGGTAGATGACCATTGGTTCAATTCACATTCTTTTTTTGGAGTACGGCGACCTGTCACCTCTTGACTACAACGCCTGAGGTTCAACGCACTCCAAACCGCATCACAGCTCCTCAACGATGATGTTCAGATTTGAATAAATACAAATTTCGCCGGCCACGTTAAGCGCTTCCCTGGCAATTTCGCTGGCCGACAATTGCGTATGTTTCAGAAGGGCGCGTGCGGCTGCTAAAGCATAGGATCCGCCGGAGCCGATGGCGAGCACGCCATCGTCGGGTGCGATCACGTCGCCGTTGCCGGACAACAGAAATGAACTCTTCTCATCGGCGACGATCAGCAGAGCTTCCAGGTGACGCAGGACTTTGTCGGTGCGCCATTCCTTACTCAATTCGATCGAAGCTCGTTCGAGATTGCCGTGATACTGTTCCAGCTTGGCTTCGAATCGTGTCAAGAGAGCGAAAGCATCGCCGGTGGCGCCGGCAAAACCCCCAATTATCTTATCGTTGTAAAGGCGGCGAACTTTTTTCGCGCTCGTCTTCATGACTGTTTCGCCCATCGTTACCTGACCGTCACCGGCAAGCGCCACATGGCCGTCACGACGTACGAGCAGAACAGTTGTGCTGCGAACAATGGGAGTTTTTCGAGTCGACATTTCGGTATGAGCACTATAGGAATTCGTGCGAATGTAAGTCAAGGCGGCAGTCTGAAAAGAAAAGTACCATGCAGTAATTTTGCTCAGCAGTTCAGTAATTGTTCAGGAGTGTTATCCAACATTGGGAAACTACAACAGGGAAGGGAACTCTAGCACCCCAGCGCGGCTGCCGCGCCGTGGGACCCGCTCTGTACCCGCTCGAGATGGCTAAGATTGATTCCCAGGTGCTGCCTTTCAAGATGGTCATTCCTGATAGTAATTTTGGTGGTTGATATCTGGGAAAGTTGAAGCGGGGACAGGGTCCCCTTCCTGACTGCCCTAACTCAGCTTGAAGAGTTAAAACGGCCATTGAAGATAGAGTCAAGCTGTCAATTCACGGTAGTCCAAAAGCGCAAACACCGGGTTTTGAGTTATGATGTTTGGCGAAAGTTATTTTGACCCCTAAGAGCAATTGCAGATGAAAAAGAATCGACCCCGCATCGGCATCACGATGCGCATCGAGCTGGAAACAGATCGGTTTTATCTGGCGCGTCACTACAGTGAAGCGGTGGCAGCCGCCGGCGGCGACCCAGTCCACCTTAGCTTAATACCGGACAGCGAATACATTGGCTCAATCATGAATGTCCTTGATGGCATTCTGTTGCCGGGTAGTGACTCGGACGTTGATCCACTCCGTTATGGCCGTGAGCCGCGCCCGAACCTGGGCAGTGTTCATCCCGTCAAAGACGAAACCGATCTGTTGGTGCTCGAAGAGATCGAGAGG
Source organism: Acidobacteriota bacterium (assembly GCA_025463135.1). Classification (GTDB taxonomy): domain Bacteria; phylum Acidobacteriota; class Blastocatellia; order Pyrinomonadales; family Pyrinomonadaceae; genus JAOAPY01. The sequence continues at coordinate 37,969 of JAOAPY010000047.1, read as the reverse complement.
CGCGCGATTCCTCTATTCGCGATCTGTTTCGGCATGCAGGTCCTGAATGTTCATCGAGGCGGCACTTTGATTCAGGACATACCATCCGATTTGCCTTTGGCGATCAAGCACCAGCAGGGAGCACCGCGCGATCGGCCTTCACACGCAGTTCGCTTGCTGCCGGAAAGCATGGTTGCGGCACTGCGAAATGCTGAACAGGCCCTGGTGAACAGCCATCATCATCAAGCCGTTGAAACAATCGGCCGCGATCTGTTGGCGACCGCGTGGGCGGCTGATGGTCTGGTCGAAGCGCTCGAAGACACTCGGCCGGATCGATTTGCCCTCGCGGTGCAGTGGCACCCGGAATTGGGGTGGAAGCAGGACGGTTTTTCGCAGGCGCTATTCGAGCGTTTCATAGCCGAAGCGCGCGCCTTTGCCGCGAAGGACAGGGAAGCGTATGCCGCTGCTAAATAGAGTCCGAAAGGGTAGGGTGGACCTGTGTGTCCGCCCAGTTTTTTAAAGCAAGCTGTTAGCTTGCGACAGACTCGCACAAGCCAGGACGTTGCGGTTATTGAGAGGGCGGACACGCGGGTCCGCCCCTACATTTGAGCTGAGCGCGTAGCGCCCGCTCAAACAAGAGGATAGACAAATTGAGTTCTGAGTCTCTTCAATTAGCGGGACGCGTGGCGGTGATCACCGGCGCTTCCCGTGGCATTGGCCGGGCCGTGGCTGAACGCCTGGCCCAGCTCGGTGCCCACGTCGTAATTAACTATGTGCGCGATGAAGTCGCCGCCAACGAAGTGGTGAGTCTGGCTCGTGGCATGGGCGTCGAAGCTATTTCAGTAAAAGCAGACGTGTCCACGCTCGGCGGCGCGCACGATCTTGTAGCGCAAACCCTGGCGCGGTTTAAGCGCCTCGACCTCCTTATCTGTAATGCCGGTATCTGGGAAGGCGGAGCGGTCGAGAACATATCCGAAGAAATGTGGGACCGCACCATGGCGATCAATTTGAAGGGGACCTGGACTGTGTGCCGCGAAGCCATTCCGCAAATGAAAGAGCAACGTTTCGGAAGGATTGTGGTGGTCAGTTCCACCGCCGGCCAGCGCGGCGAAGCCCATTATTCGAACTACGCAGCCTCAAAGGGAGGCCAGATTTCATTTACCAAAGCGCTGTCGACTGAACTTGGCCCATACGGGATCACGGTGAATGCCGTCGCCCCCGGGTGGGTCGATACTGAATTGAGCGGCGACGCTTTGGCTAACGCCGCAAGTCGACGGAGCATTGAAAGCGCCATTCCCATCGGCCGAGTAGCCAGCGCCGATGACATTGCCTGGCCGATAATTTTCCTTTGCAGCGAATGGGCGCGGCATATCACCGGAGAAGTGCTCAACGTAAACGGCGGCTCAGTTTTATGTGGTTAGGGACGCTGGGTGATCTTAGCGAGATTGAATTGAGAGATGGCGGGTTTTGTAGAGCAGATGTTTAGAGACCGAAAGACATCTCACCTCACCCGGTTCTAAGCGGGTGAATTAAATGTCTTTTGAGATAAGAACCGTTTTCAAAGGTTTTGGATTCGCAGGACGAAAGGTAAACCGTTGAAAACGGTTTCAGAGATCAATCAACCATCAGTCACCCGGTTGAAACCGGGTGAGAATGAAATCAAGACCTTGCTACTGGCGCTTGGGTTGTGCCGTCGGTGCAGGTACGCCCAACTGCTCAGGCGATACTTTTAAAGTGATAGGGAAACTTTCACGGATGAAAACTCATGTAACAATTGGCCTCGAGAATCTGCTCAATGCGAAGAGCACTTTGTTAAAGGGTGCGCGAGTCGGCCTCGCCTGCAACCAGGCTTCCGTAGATCACAACTTTCAAAACGCAGCGGATCTCTTTCACGCTCATCCGGACATTAACCTTACTGCGCTGTTTGGTCCACAGCACGGCAGCCGGGGTGACCTCCAGGACAATATGATTGAAACCGAGCACGCCCTGGACCGTATCACTGGGGTGCCCGTTTTTTCGCTCTATAGCGAGACGAGGGAACCGACTGAAGAGATGCTGAAGGATGTCGATATCCTGGTCTTTGACATGCAGGACGTTGGTTGTCGCATCTATACCTTTAACTACACCATGGCCAACTGTATGCGAGCGGCGCAGCGATTCGGCAAAAAGGTAATTGTTTGCGATCGTCCGAATCCGATTGGTGGGGCTGCTGTGGCCGGGAATGTTTTGGATCCGGAGTATGCATCGTTCGTAGGCCAGTTTCCGATGCCGACAAGATATGGGATGACCGTCGCTGAGCTCGCCCTAATGTTCAATGATCACTTTAAGATCGGCTGTGAGTTGGATGTTATAAAACTGGACGGCTGGTCGCGAGCAGATTGGCTGGACGAGACTGACGCACCCTGGGTAATGCCATCGCCAAATATTCCTACGGTTGATAGCACGGTAGTCTTTCCAGGGACCGTGCATTTTGAGGGAACACAGATATCAGAAGGCCGCGGGACGACCCGGCCGTTTGAGTTAATCGGCGCTCCTTACATCATTCCTGAGCAATACGCCGCGCGGCTGAATGCCTTTGGATTTCCGGGTGTTTACTTTCGCAGTTGTGTGTTTCAGCCGACTTTCCAGAAACATGCCCGCGTCAGTTGCGGCGGTGTTCAGGTCCATGTTACGAACAGAGAAACCTTTGAGCCGGTGGTGGTCGGCGTGGCAATGGTGAAGACCGCTTTTGAAATGTATCCGGAAGAGTTTCGCTGGAAAGAACCGCCTTATGAGTACGTCTGCGATCGCAATCCGTTTGATGTGATTGCCGGGACCAACCAACTGCGAGAGGCTTTCGAACGTGGTGACGCACTGGAAACGATCGAGGAAAGTTGGCGCGCGCCACTCGAGGAGTTTAAGAAGATCCGCGAGCCATATTTGCTGTACCGTTAGTTCGGGTGTAACGCAAACTGTTAGTTTGCGGACTGTCACGCGAGCAGACTACTGGCGTGACACCTTAAGGGTCGCGATGCCGACTGTTAATGCTAAAAATGAGAGAAAAATCTCAACGTCGGTAATCCACAGTCAGGAAGGGGCCCCTGTCCCCGCTCCCAGATGGGGAAGACTCAATGAGAGTTACAGGAAAACTTTAAGAAAGGCGCGGGCTGAGAGGGTGAGTGCTTTCCTTGAATTTGGGAAAGTTGAGCGGGGCTTCACTTCCTTGACCACTCTTGAATGTCGGGAGGGTTGAGCGGGGACAGGGTCCCCTTCCTGACTGTCCTGTGCCATGATGAGTGGTCAAAGGCAAGTAAGACATTAAGAGTCGCCATGCCGACTGTTGACGTACATAATTAGCAAGTGAGCACTTTTGTCATAACGACGTGGAGGTGGTCTTGACGCAAAATGAATTTCCGGCTGGTGGGCAAAGCTCAATTCAGCCGTGGCTAATGGGAACCGCAGGATGGATCTTCCCCGGCGCAGGACATCTGTTGCAGGGTCGATGGGTGCGGGCTCTGATCCTGGGCGGCGCCGTGTGGGTCTGCTTCGTTGCGGGCTTGTCGATGGGTGGCCATCTGTTCAGTGTGACCGGAAGCGAACAGGGACTCGCAAATCTGCTGCAGGTGCCACCGACCATTGCAAACCTAGGCTCGGGTCTGCTCTATATCGTATGCTGGCTGTTGGGGGTGGGACTGGCGGATGATCCGGTTCATGCGGCGCGGGCAACCTATGAATACGGGAATACTTTCCTGTTGATTGCCGGTTTATTCAATTATCTGGCGATGCTCGATGCCTTTGATATTGCGGCAGGGAGGAAGCCTTGAGACATTTTCTGGTTATGACGGCGTTCGCTTTTATTGCCGCAACGGTTTTTGGCACGGTGGCCCGGGACACTACGAAGGAGCGCGTGTCTTATGGGCTTAAGGTGTTCGGAGAGTTCATGGTGATTGGATTGGCATTGGGGTGGGTGTTGTACTTTCTGCCGTTTTGAGTGTGGGGAATGGCAACTTGAGTTGGATCAGGGAGAGTTGGAAGATGGGAGAGGGGAAGCATGCAGGATGCGTGCGGTTCCAGATTAAGTCCCAAGGTCAGTCACAGGCTAGGTCCCGGGTATGAATGGCAATTACTGAAACCGAAGCACTCGTCTTAAGGAGTTACAACCTCGCGGAAGCAGATAAGATAGTTGTGTGTTTGACGCGAAGTTCCGGCCTGGTGCGCGCAGTTGCAAAAGGCTCACGAAGAATCAAGAACAGATTTGGCGCCGCCTTGGAACCATTCACGCTGGTGAACCTCACGTATTACCAGAAGGAAAATCAGGAACTCGGATCGATGCGACAGGCTGAGATAGTAAAGTCGCACTTTAACCTCTTTCGCGATCCGGATGTGCTGACCGGACTGGCCTACATTGGCGACCTGGTGGTTGAATTCTCGCCGCCGCATCAAACCAATGACAAGCTCTATCGCATGGTCAATGCCTGCCTCGAAGCAATTGCCGCCGACCCGCAAGACTTGCAGTCAATTCTGAGGTATTTCGAGGTGTGGATCTTGCGCCTTGAAGGCTTCCTGCCGGATTTGCGCCGCTGTGCGGAATGTGGACGCTCATTGACCGAGGAAGGCGGCATCTTGTTAAGTCGAGAACTTGAGTTGCTTTGTGCTTCGTGTGCTCAGGGAAGAGGCGAGGTCTTGTCGAGGAAAGCTTATGGTCGCCTTTGTGCGACACAGGTGCAAAGCCCGCAGATCTTCGCCCAGGATTCGCGCGGTCTGTCAGCCGCAATCCAAAATGAGTTGGCAGAACTGACGCATCGCATGATCGGGCGCGTGCTGGAACGGCATCCGCGGGTTAGGCTCGCGTTTCAGACGGGAAGAATTTGAGCAGCCGTTGGAGTCGATATGTCTTCTCATTCTCGCCCGGTTGAAACGGCAACAACATACATGACGCATCCAAGGGTTCGTTTGCCGAAGAGCCGTTTGAGCTTGAGTGGAGAGCGATCTGACGCCTTCGGCGTCAAACAATCGACCCACGTGACTCAGTACCTGGCACATTCATCGCCCGGTTGAAACCGGGCGATGAATGAGATGAAGCATCGCTCACGCTAAGATGAGTAACGAATTCTTTTCCCAACGAAAGCTGATCGCGAGGTACGTCCTGGCGGCGGCCTTACCCTATTTCATTCTTTCCCTTGCGCTCTTGACTGCCATCCTCATGGCGCAGCAATCCGAAAGATTCGCTGAGCTCGCCCTTTATGCTCAACTACCATTTTCACTGCTGGGACAAATCGAAGCCGCGCTAATTCCCAACGTGTTGGTTTTTACTCTTCCAATGGCGCTTTTGGCAGCGGTAATGATTGGTTTCGCTCGGATGGGCAGCGACAGCGAGATAGTAGCGATGCGCGCCGCCGGAGTGGGAACCTGGACCATGTTATGGCCTGTCCTTTTCCTGGGTTTGATAGTCACCGCCGGCAGTCTCTACATCAATATGAAAGAGGCCCCGCAGGCGGCGCGTGGACTGCGTCGGGCGGCGATACTGGGCGCGTTGCGCAAACTCGATTCACCGGTTGAGCCCCGCACTTTTACCACAGAGATACCTGGATATGTCATTTACGTGCGGGACGGCAATAAGGTGGAAGGAATCTGGGGACGGGTCTTTATATTTAACCAACTGCCGGATGGTGCGAGCCGCATACTCACCGCCCGCTCAGGGCGAATTGATACTTCCGCCGACAAGTCTGAATTGGTCTTGCGCGACGCGGTGTTAACGCAGGTTCCTGGTCCCGCGACTGCAGCGACGGGACAGTATGTGGCTGAGCGTTCTGAGCAATTCAGAATCGCCTTCGATACCGGGCGCAGTGCTTTGTTAACCAAGCTGGACCAGGCAGAGCCCGAACCAGATGAGATGGAGTGGAGCGATCTGAGAAAAGCTGCCGCCGCGGGCAAGCCTCGTGACATGCGCGATGCGCAGCGGATGCTGCAGAAGCGCCTGGCCTTTTCCTTTTCGCCGCTGGTTTTTGCCTTGTTGGGAGGAGCACTCGGTCTGCGTGTGCGCCGCGGTGGACGAGGAATCGGGGTCCTGCTGTCGCTGGGAATGCTTATCGCCTACTACCTGGTTTTTCTTCTGGGAGAATCACTCTCCAGGGTGGGCACGGTCTCGCCCTTCGTGGGTGCCTGGATGGCGACAGCCTTCATGCTCTTGTTGAGCTTTGCTTTTCTTCGCGTCAACCGTCATCCCCTGTCAGGAATTCTGGCGCGAAGTCGCCCCAAAAACACTGAGGCAAAGATCGGCAGCACGGGCCGCAAGCGAGTCCTGAGCGGCGCTCGGCACTGGGGATTTCCCAGCTTGCTTGACTCCGGCATGTTGCGGACCCTCTTCACTAGTTTTGTGCTTGGCTTTATCTCACTGGTATCAATCTTCATCATCTTTACCTTATTTGAACTGTGGCGTTTTATCGCTCTCAACAAGACCGGCATTGGCATGGTCGCCAAGTACCTGCTTTTTCTCTTGCCACTGGTAACAGTGGAGCTCTTTCCTGCCACGATGCTCATAGCCGTCCTGGTGACGTACGCCTTGTTGGCAAAACGTAGCGAGGCCATCGCCTGGTGGGCCTGCGGGCAAAGCGTCTATCGCCTGATGCTGCCGGGGTTGTTGTTCGGGCTGCTTGCCGCGGCGGGCATTTGGCTAATCCAGGAAAAACTGATGCCTCCGGCAAATGTTCGTCAGGACTCGCTGCGTGCGGCGATTCGGGGAGGAGCGGCGCGGGCGATTACGGGCACAGGGCGGCAATGGCTGGGTGCCGCCGATAGCAATCGTCTTTATTCTTACGAGTACGACGAGCAACATCAGACCCTGCGCGACTTTGCGATCTATGATTTTGATTCCAGCGGTGTGCATCTGGAAAAGGTGACGACGGGAGAGCAGGGCCGCTGGCGCACCAGCAATGAACTGACAGTGGAAAAGGCCGAGACGATCACGATACGCGGACTCGAAGTAGCGCGAGAGCAAAACGCGCAGCTGGAGCTGCGGGGAATTGAGGCCCCACAGATCTTCAAACCCACCGTTGACAAGCCTTCGCAGTTAAGCAGCCGAGGATTAAGCGACTACTTAAAGTCAGCAAAGCGACGAGGAATGGACGTTTCGGCCCTCGCCGTGGCGCTGCAGCGCAAATACTCCGGCCCCTTAAGCGTGATGGTCATGGCGTTTTTGGGAATCCCGCTCGCCCTATCATTCGGTAGGCGCGGGACGGTCATTGCGTTGTGTTCGGCGGTGGCGGTGAGTCTTGCTTATTGGGGAGTGAGCGGCGGATTTCAGCAACTGGGAAATCACGGGTTGCTGCCACCACCAGTGGCGGGATGGGCGCCACCGGTTATTTTCGCTGCTGCCGGGACTTACTTTCTGGCTCGCATTCGAACCTAAGGTGATTGCTTAGGTCCCGTGTTCCCAGCTGTCAATATACTCAAGCTGCTCTGAAGTCAGAGTGTCGATCGACATTCCCAGCGCATTCAGTTTGAGACTGGCAATCTCGGCGTCGACTTCCTTCGGCAGCAGGTGAACTCCGGGAGCCAGAGTACCGTGGTTCTTAACCAGGTATTCGACCGACAGTGCTTGGTTTGCGAAACTCATATCCATCACGCTGGCGGGGTGACCTTCGGCGGCGGCCAGATTAATCAGGCGGCCTTCGCCCAGCACGATGACGCGGTTGCCATTTGACTTGAGCTTGTATTCCTCAACAAAGGGTCTGACTTTCGAGGAAGCTTCCGCAAGCTGTCCCAACGCCACCAGGTTCAATTCGAGGTCAAAGTGGCCGCTGTTGCAAACAATGGCGCCGTCTTTCATGACCGCGAAATGCTCGCTGTCGATCACGTGGCGGTTGCCCGTAACCGTAACGAAGATGTCGCCCAGGGGAGCCGCCGCGGCAATCGGCATCACGCGGAAACCGTCCATCACCGCTTCGACTGCTTTGATAGGATCGACTTCGGTCACGACGACGTTTGATCCCATACCGCGGGCCCGCAAGGCCACGCCCTTACCACACCAGCCATAGCCGACAACAACCAACGTCCGTCCCGCAAGCAGGATATTGGTGGCGCGGATGATGCCATCCAGAGTGGACTGACCAGTGCCATAACGATTGTCAAAGAAGTGTTTCGTCTGTGCATTGTTCACAGCGATCGAAGGGAAGGTGAGCAGGCCGGCCCTGGCGATGGACTCCAGTCGCTGAATACCGGTCGTGGTCTCTTCGGTCGTGCCGATAATGTCTTTGATCTGATCGCCGCGTTCTTTCAGCAAAGTGGCCACCACATCCGAGCCGTCATCGATGATTATTTCAGGTTTGAAATCCAGCGCCGTGCGCACGTGGCGATTGTAGGTTTCAGTGGATTCGCCTTTGATCGCAAATACCGGGATGCCCCAGTCGGCAACCAGCGAAGCCGCGACGTCGTCCTGGGTGGAAAGCGGATTTGAGGCGATCAGGATCGATTCGGCGCCACCCGCCTGGAGCGCGCGAGCGAGGTTTGCCGTTTCGGTCGTAATGTGAGCACAGGCAATCAGTCGCTTGCCCTTGAGCGGCTGGTCCGCGGCAAAGCGTTCGCGGATCAGGCGCAGGACCGGCATGTCCCTTTCGGCCCATTCAATACGCTGTTTTCCCTGGGGCGCCAGGCCGATATCCTTAACGTCGTACTCGAGCGAGCTGGTTGTTGCACTCATTTTCGATAATCCTTTTCAGTTTGATTTAGAGATTTCAGGAGCTGGCGTTAAAAGCTAAACGCCGGCCGCGGCGCGCAGGGACTCAGCCTTGTCAGTTTTTTCCCACGTAAAGCCATCCTCGTTCCGTCCAAAGTGGCCATACGCTGCGGTCGCTTTATAAATTGGTCGGCGCAGATTCAGTGCTTCGATAATGCCCTTGGGATTCATCGAAAAATGCTCACGTACCAGCTTGACCAAAGCAGGTTCGCTAATGCGGCCCGTGCCCTTGGTATCAACCAGCACCGACACGGGTTCGGCGACTCCGATGGCATACGCCAGCTGCACCAGACAGCGATCCGCGAGCCCTGCGGCCACAATATTTTTGGCCACATACCGGGCCATATAAGCGGCCGAGCGATCGACCTTCGTCGGATCCTTACCCGAGAAGGCGCCGCCGCCGTGCGGCGCATAACCACCATAGGTGTCGACGATAATTTTCCGACCCGTTAGACCGGCATCGCCCTGCGGGCCGCCAGTAACGAATCTGCCGGTGGGATTGATGTGGAACTTGGTGTTCTCGTCCAGCAGCTCAGCTGAAACCGTCTGGCGAATGACGTGTTCGGCGATCTCAGAGCGCAGCTTCTCGTTCGTCACATTCGGATCGTGCTGCGATGAAATGACTACTGCTTCGACGCGAAAAGGTCGGCCGTCCCGGTACTCAACCGTTACCTGGGACTTGCCGTCGGGTCGCAGGTAGGGCAGATCCTCGGACTTGCGCACTTCGGCCAGGCGTCGTGACAACAAATGTGCCAGCTGAATCGGCAAAGGCATTAATTCCGGCGTTTCATTGCAGGCGAAGCCGAACATCAGTCCCTGATCGCCGGCGCCGCCTGTGTCCACGCCCATGGCGATATCGGGCGACTGGCGATCGAGTGCCGACAGCACACTGCAGGTCTCCGAGTCGAAACCAAACTTGGCTCGGGTGTAGCCGATCTCTCGGATGGTGTCTCGGGCAACTTTGGTGAAATCGACGCGCGCGGAAGTCGTAATTTCGCCGGCAATGACGACCAGACCGGTAGTTACCAGCGTTTCACATGCCACGCGCGCAGTTGCATCCTCCGTCAGCGCCGCATCGAGAACGGCGTCGGATATTTGGTCTGCAATCTTGTCTGGGTGGCCTTCGGTGACTGATTCGGACGTGAATAAGTAACTGGATTCGGTACTCAAGCAAACTCCTTAGTAGCAGCGATAAAGCCGATAAATGGCATTGATCAAAAGACCGCGTACTCTAACAGTGTGGTTTTGCCAGTGTCAAGGCGGGTTCGCTTAGTAGGCCGACTCGTCCGTCGAGCGTTCAAGTGCAGGCCCGTGGCATCAGTATTGACGTGGCATGTTACCCTTCTGAGGCATCGCCGTAGCATGAGCACGCAATAACGCGAAAGGAAAGCATCTATGGAGTACGTCAAACTCGGCCGCACCGGTTTAAAAGTGTCGCGTATCTGTCTCGGCTGTATGACCTATGGTATACCTGAACGAGGCACACATCCGTGGACCCTTGACGAAGAAAAGAGCCGCCCCTTTTTCCAACGGGCTCTGGAACTGGGCATCAATTTCTTTGACACCGCGAACACTTATTCAGACGGCACGAGTGAAGAGATTGTCGGGCGTGCTTTGCGCGATTTTGCTCGGCGCGAAGAAGTCGTTATTGCCACGAAAGTTTTCTACCCCACACGCCAGGGTGCAAATGCCCGCGGCTTGTCACGCAAGTCGATAATGACTGAGATCGATGCGAGCTTGCGTCGGCTCGGCACCGACTATGTCGATCTCTATCAGATTCATCGTTGGGACAAAGAGACTCCAATTGAAGAAACGCTCGAAGGACTGCACGATGTCATCAAAGCAGGGAAGGCACGTTACATTGGCGCCTCATCAATGTATGCGTGGCAGTTCTCCAGGGCCTTACATGTCGCAGAGTTGAACGGCTGGACGCGCTTCGTCTCAATGCAGAACCACTACAATCTACTCAATCGCGAAGAAGAGCGCGAGATGATGCCTCTGTGTGCGGCTGAAGGTGTTGGCGTTGTGCCGTGGAGTCCCCTGGCGCGTGGGCGACTGACCCGTGATTGGAATGCGATCACCAATCGCCTGGAGACGGACGAATTTGGCAAGACACTTTATGCCGTCACTGAAGATGCCGACCGCGGTATAGTCGAGCAGGTGTCGCAGATAGCCGTGCCGCGTGCGCAGGTGGCCCTGGCGTGGATGGTACAAAAGCCCTTTGTTACAGCTCCGATTGTTGGGGCTTCCAGGTTGGAACACCTTGACGATGCTGTCGCGTCCCTGACGCTTAATCTCACTTCAGAAGAGATTGCGGGATTGGAAGGACCATATGTTCCGCATTCCGTCGTTGGGTTTTCCTGATTGGCGATCAAACCAGCAAATCGATTTTGAGCCGATCCAAAACTTCACTTATAGGATTGGCGACGCCGTAGCTTTCGATTCTCGGTGGCTTTTCACGATTAGGATCAACCGCGAACTTCGGGACGGCCTTTGTTCCTTCCGGCACTTCGGACATACCAGCAAAAATCAACCCGAGCGCATGTTGTTCGGCATCAACCACGAGCGAACCGCTGTCGCCTTTGGAAACAAATTTCGTAAAGCCCGGCTCGGCTGGTGCAATCAGGAACTGGTTCTGAAAAAAGGCCGACTGCCCGGTGCGATCATACCGGATCCAAATATCCAGATAGATTGAAGAGACGCGGCCTTCGGTGTACCCAGTGGTTCTCCCGAACTTGCGAGCCGCTTCGCCGATTGCAACATCTCGCTTGGGAACATAGCCCTTGATGGCGCCAATCATAGGAATTAGGGGCTGGTGCTGTTGCGGTCCCCACAACCTGGCTATGGCCGCGTCGATGTGATTGGGTTCATTGATATCGGCATCGAACTTCAAAGCGGAAAAGTTAACCAGCGTTCCGATGGGCCGATTGCCGGCCGGCTCACCCGGACTGGGTTGTAGTATCAAATCACTATTATCAATGGTTGTTTTGCGCAGATCGGCAAAGACATGTGAATTGCTGAGCAGATGAATTTCTTTGCGGCGCGCCAGCTTACTCCTGCGCCTACAGAAATAGCCAATCGTTCCGCTTTGCCCCGTCAGGTTAGTGTTGGCGCCGCTGATGCCGCCGATTATCACTGCCTGCTGCTCGCGAATGCCGTTGGGATACGGTGGTTCCCCCGCAGTCATTCGCGGAGCCGCAGCGGACAAGAAACCGGCGCTGGGCATTTCGATTAGAATCACGGGAACACCGCGAAAGGTGGCCGGCAAGGGTGCGGCGCCCGCGCCATTCCACAACTCTGCATTCGCATCATTGATAAAAACCTGGATGCAATATTCATCGGTAGCGGCGAGCATACCAAGACCGATGGCGTGGATTGTTCTGGAAAAACCAGGTCTCAGATTAATTGAACTGAATTCACTCTTGATCCTGACAAGGCGCTTTAGCAATCGGTAATTGATGCGTCGTGCCGGACGTCGCAGCGCCCGCGCGCGTCGATACCGGCTGATCAAAAACCAGGCGAGCCAGGCAAGGGCCAACGCGCCCACGATCCAGGTAACTGAATCGTAATAGTAATAGGTCATGGTTCCGCCGTGACCATCCGGGCGGGACCACATGAAGTGTTTAGCGAAGATGAGGAGGATCATAAAGCCCTCAGAGATCGTCAATCGACATCAAATCATCCGCACCGATTGGATGACAGAACTCACGCATATTTATGGATCCGCCGCTCACGGCAGCGCCGGCACCCTCTTCGACTACCGGGCTGAGGTCAAATTGCGTTCCGGTGGCACTGGACAGGTATCGATAGTAGTCAGGCATGTCGCTGTAGACAGCATCAGCGCTGTGATCCATGTTGGCAATTTCGATTCTGAATGGCAGCCCGGCAACTCGCTCGAGCGAATGGGTTTCTTCCTTGCCGCCGATACGAATAGTAAAACTCACTTCGTCGCCTTCGAGCTTGACCCCGATGGTCTCCGCAATGCTCCCAAAAATCTCGCGTTGCGTAGTGGCGCCGGTGGCGTCCTTTTGCACCTTTTCAAAATACAGGTTCGTATCCAGTTTGTGGGTGTAGAAAAGCCCGTTGTCGATATAAATTTTCGTCAGCGGATGGCGCTCGCCCTGGCCCGGGGTTAGCGGCATGTCGCCGTGTAGAGCATTCATGTTGACGATCCAACGGAAGTCATTGAGGTCAGAAGAATTGAGCCTGTCAAAGTCGCCGCTTTGATAAATTTCATAGCCTTTGATCGCGGCGGCACCACTTGCCTTGATTTCAATCTGCACGTCTTCCTCGGGAAGCTGTTGATAGGTTGCAATATCCTCGTAGACTATAACGTCATTCTCGGCGCCTTCCTGGAAAGCCGGCCTTTGGAGTTTGATAGTCAGCGTATGTTTACTATCGCGAACGGCGGCGATCTCACCGCGTTGCTTATCTTTGTTGAAGCAGATAATTCCGAGGCCGGTGAATCTGACAAGTGCGGTAGCAGAGCCTTCGTTAACAGACATGATGTTTCTCCTGTGAATAAGTGATCAAAGCCTTCAGACTAAGGTGACTTTTGCGCTTTAAACGTAACGCCTCCCGAGTTTTTCGTGGCGCGGGCGTCCCGCCCGTCTGGGTGCTAAGAGTCAAGCCACCGCCCGTCGGTTAATATTCCACGCCAGACATCGGCAGGATGCAGATGCCACATCGTAAAACGAAACTAGTTGCAAACCCAGATACCGACAACCTTAAAACAACCGAACCTTTTTTCCCCGGAGACTCTCCTTCCGCTTGAAACCGCATTGGGCCTGAATACCCACTCATATTTCGCGGTGATGAAAGCCGCTTTACACTCCTTGAATGAAACTTGATATTCGATCCACTCGAGGATGGGCTTTTCCTGAGCGCCCGGCGCGGCTTTAGGTGGATCGTCGCTAATCCTTCGTCGCCACATATCTCCGAATCTTCTGATCATGGTCTCCCTGGTTTCCGAACAGGGAGTCGGCGACGGACTAATACGCGGTGACGGGCTCGCCGGTGGAGGTGGCGTTGGTGTTTCATGGATCACAAAAGGCGATGGCGATGGCGGCGTTATCTTAGTTTGTGTCGGGGATGGCGACGGTGGCGTTATCTTGATTTGAGTAGGCGATGGCGACGGTGGCACTTCGCGGGTTGGCGAAGGCGATGGCGTCAGGTCCGGTATCGATAGAGGAATCGGTAACGGGGAAGGCCATGGCTCCGATGAAGTAGTAGCTGGCGGAGGCGTAGGTGAACGGGACGGGGTAACCTGCTCAACTCCAACGAAGCCCCGAGCCACCAGGACATAGGCCAGCACGATAGTTGCCAACGCGACGGCTAGACTCGACCAAATGCGTCGCCACTTTCTTTTGCGCTGCTGACCTCTCAACGAATTCTTGTTCTCTTCAATGGACCGGGTGCCCTCGTTCCAGCTCCGGCTGCCAGGATCCACCTGGACCAGTGGCGCGCCGTCAGCGAGACAAAACGCCAGAGAATGGTCGTCGTAGTAGGCACTACATTTGGGGCAGATGCTCATAATGTTGTACTGCAGGCTGCCAGCCTGCAGATGCGGCGCCTGGACCGTGTTAACCAGACCTCGACAGGCTGGCAGCCTGTCGTACAATTAGTAATTGGCGTAGCCACCGAACAGCGAAAAAGCAGCCCAATAGAAAGGCGCCTTTGTCTCGGCTTTGCTCAATAGCTCAAGCTGCGCCTGCCGCAAGCTCTCGCCTGTAGTCAGTCCTTTTTCTTTGCGGTTGCGATGGAAAGCGATCATCAAATCTTTCGTAGGTTCCGAGTCGACTTGCCATTGACTCGCGACCACCAGCGGCGCCCCCATGGCCAACAGTGTACGTGCGATGCCGATGGCGCCTTCGCTCTTGTTGTAACGTTCGAATCCGGTTTCGCAAGCGGACAGCACGACCAGTTTCGCCTTTGGCAATTTGTACGCGCTGAGCTCGGATGAGCGCAGATCGCCACCGGCGAAAAGTAATTTGGAATTCCCGGGCGATTGGCCATTGGGCAGGAAGTGACCGGCGAAGTGGACCACATCCACGTCGGTAAAATTGAGCAGGAATTTTTCTTTGGTGGCCGCGTCGCCGATCAGCTCGAGCGAACTCTGGTAGTGGCCCGCAACATCCCTGGCCTCGTCCTCAGCAGAGCGCAGGTCCGGCAGGTTGGGGTTCTGTTCACGATCAAAATCAGGATTGCCGATGCTTAGCAGACTCTCGCTGCCGGCTCGTTCCTTTCGCTGCGCATTTTCAGTGGCGAGCACCAGAACAGAAGCGCTCGGTGCATAGAACAACGCATAGTCTTCGAGCAGATACTTGCCGTTAGGCGCAACGAGCGTGGCAAACGAGAGTTGATGCAGAGCCTTATCCGGAATCAAGCCCAGTTGCTTTTCGCTGCTGAGGTCCGGTGGAATCAAAAGTTGATAGAGTTCCTGTCCGGCCTGCCTGATATCAGCGGCCGGCTGTTGAAGAACAATCAGGCTTTGATAAGCAGCGATCCTGTTTTCCAGTTCCGCAGCCGTTATCGGTTTCATCAACAACTGAAAACGCGTCCTGGTTACGATCCAGATCGCCAGGCTGTGCGGGAGCACCGCATACTGCACGAACTGTACCTGGTCCGGCAGGCGATCCTGGATTCCCGCCAGCGTCAGGGGCTGCGATACGGCGCCAAAATCCTTTTCAACTTCGGCGATCGACTTGTCGGATTCAACAAAATCCAACAACGAACGGGCTTTCGAATCTTCGGAGAAGGTGAATGCGGACCGGCTGTCCTGGGTCTCTATTGCGTGCTCAATTGCCGCGTCGAAAACGTCTTGTTCGTTGGCGAAGAACGCCTGCCGTGAATCATCTTCGCGAATATTGTGTCGATACTCTTCGGATAGCGCTAAAACGGTCTTTAATTCTTCGGCAAAATTCTCCTGCTCGTTGAGTTGCTGAAAACAAAGCAGCTTGCCCTTATGAATTTCATATGAGCCAAGCGTCAACTCCGGCAAGCGACGATACAGATCGAAGGCTCTGTCGTAATCCGCCAGGGCTCCCCGAAAGTCATTGGTCTTGCTTTTTATTTTGGCAAGCAACAGATGGATCTCAGCGGTTACGCGGGTGTTCTCGGCGCTGTCGCCGCGCGTCAGCGCAATTTGCATTGATTCGTTGGCGTATTTCAAGGCGTCAGCATAATCCTGGTTGGCGGACGCAGCCCGTACCATGAGCCGTAGAGAATCATCGACGCGGCTGCTGGCCGGCGGCCAGTTAATCTGGACCACAGTCAGATGTTCGCGAGCCAGACTTAACGAGGTCGCGTAGAACTCCAGTTTCAGAGCCAGGACCGCCAGCGTTGCTTTATCGCGCAAGAATTGGTTTTTGCTGACGTAGTAAAGTCCCTCATCAGGAAGCAGCGTACTTGCATAAGTGAGAGCTGCACCCAATTCCCCCAGGTCGGAGTAGCCCCTTGCCAGCGCTTCCCGCGCGTGCTGGACTTCGAAAGCATTGTGGTCGGATTCGGCCAGGCGCAACGCGATCTTGAGGTTCTTGTCGGATTCAGAAAGGTGGTCCTGTCCAAAGGCACCCATCGCAAACCAATAATATGCTGTGGGCTCCAGGACTTTGAATTTCCTGCGCTCCGCGTTTTTGATGGCCGCCTCGAGCCGCTCACGGCCCTCTGCGATCCTGCCGATCTCCAATAGCACCTGGACGGCCCAACTTTCAGCGACGGCAGCGTCACAGAGGTCGCCCAGCTGCGCGAAAAGATCTCTGCTCTTTTCAAAGTCCGCGATTGCCTTTGCGAACCCGCCCTTTAGCTCTACGGCGGCGGCGAGAAGATCATGTGCTTGCAAAAGGGGTTCGACCTGGTTAGCGCGAACACGAGCGTAAAAATTGGCTAGTTCAAAAAAAAAAGAATCGCCGTTTAGCGTCCTCTCAAAATTGCCGACATGGGTCAGAGCTTCAATGCTTTCCGTGGCTTCAGTTTCGTTGCCACGCTGTCTGGCCAGCAAATAACGCCGTGAAAGTTGCATCGGCACCGCGCTGCTGTTTAGCAGACCCTTCGTTTCATTGTGGATTTTTTGGGCGCGCGCATAGTCGTGATTGCGATAGGCAGTGAGGAAGTCCGCCAGCACGCGCTCTTCGGATTTGAAGAGTGTCTGCTCGCTTTCGAGTCCGGCCAGGTTCTTCCGCGCTTCGTCAGCCCATGGCGATGAGGAATCCTTATTAAGGTAAAGCATCCAGGATTCTTTCGCCTCGCGCGGCGAACCCAGGCTCTCGAGTGCCAGGGCCTTGTTAAAGAGCGCCTCGAGCAGATTGCCGTCGAGTCCCGTTGCTTTGGTGAACTCTTCCAGACTCCGGGCCACTTCCACCAGCTTCTTTTCTTTCGCGACTGTCTTGGATAATTCGAAATGCGCGACGCCCAGGTCGTTATGGGTCCTGGCGCTGTTGTCGCCGAGTTTCAACGCAATTTCGAACTCCTTGATAGCAATCGCGTATCGTCGTTGAGTAAGATAAAAAACACCGAGCGCGTGATGGCTATCAGCATTCGAGTTCTTTTCGGTGGCCTCGATCAAGTTGTTCTCAATGCGCCGTAAACGGTTTGCGTCCGCGTGTGTGGGCGCTCCCCGCAATTGTGATAAAGGCGCATAGCCGAATTCTGAAATACGCGTTTCGGTTGGCCGTGCCATTTGGTAGACAGAGCGGAGCTCGGCCATTGCATCAGGATTGCCTCTGCGGCTGAAGTAAAGGGTCAGGGCCACCACGGCAAGCAGCAACACCGCAAAGGCGCCTGCATAGACTGGCTGACGAAAGAACAGGATTAGGGAACTGAAAAAGGGCGGTCTTTCTTTTGTTGACTTCACGTTCCGGGCCAGCGCTTTTTCTCTCAAAGCCTGGGTCAATTCGAGTTTGAAGCGTCTTTCGGAATTACCTGCGAGCGTCGCGCGAAAACTCTCAGCGTCGTCGTCGCCCAGGCGGCCGAATACATAGTCATTGATCAATTCGTCTTCAGCCAGGGCGACCTGCGAGCAAAAGTCTTCATCAGTGAACAAAAGCTCCTCGAGCCCTTCGAGCCTGGTTTCATCCAAAACCCGGCCCAGAAGATACTCTCGGATCGTTTTTTCACTTTTGAGAGATTCACCCATTGTTTTTACCGCCGCTAATCAAGTGTGTCCCGCCCTCGACGTTTTGTAACAGGAAGTCAGCCCATGCATTCCTGAACGCAAATCTTTAGCTTTTGCTTGCTGCGCATTATGCGCATCCGTAGTGCGGTTTGGGTCATATCCAGGCTCTCCGAGAGGCGCCGGTGCAATTCAATCTTTGCCAGCTTTGCCTCCGAAAAATAATCGAGCAGGAGGCTGCGGGTTTCCGGTGAAAGCTGCTCCAGACACTTATCCAGACATTCGCGCGAGAAACTCGGTTCCTCGGGAGTCTTCGCAGCGATATCTATTTCATCGATATCCAGATGAGTTCGTTCTTTTCGCAGGGACTCGCGATAGACATTTTTGGCCACACCGTAAAAATAGGCGACTTTGTTTTCAATTGTCTCGGCTGAGCTCTTGAGGATCACGCGATTGATGGTTTCATCGGCCAACTCATCCGGAAAACCGCATTGGCGCTGCGCAAAAAAGGTGCACAAACGAAAGCGCAAGCGCTCGTATTCCTCTCCCGCAGTATTGCTGTCGGGACTAAGCCACTCGAGAAAGCCGGCAAACCTTTCTCGAGTTATTTCCTTTTTCCCCTTTGAGTCTGACAATCGTGGAGGTCCTGGTACCTGTGGGATGGAAAATGCGGCGATAGAATAACGCAAATACAAAAGGATAGACAGTTAGAATTCTTGCCGGGAATGAGCAAGGAGCCCGAGCCTGTGGAAGGCCTGGGCTCCCCCAGTTTAAAGTGGGAATTCTTGAGAAGTTACTGGGAAAGCGGACAGGTGTGAAATACCCAATGCAACCTGCTCGCCCGTTCGCATACCTCTCTTGATGACTCACCGTTTCCCTGTGACAGTATGGGACTTCACGACGCTGCTGCCGCCCAGAAAGGCGCTGCCATTGCCGGGCGTATACTGTGCTCCCACCTGATGGTTGCCAGCCTGGAGGTTTGATGTGGTCCAGGTAGCGCGGCCGGTTGAGTCGAGTTTGATCGGCTCTCCTGTTTTCCTCTCGTCGATAATGAACTGGACAAACCCGGTAGGTTCGCCTCTGGCCCCTGAAGCGTTCCGCGTCACAGTCGCAGAGAAAGTCACCGGTTCTCCGACTTGCGTGGAATCTTTATTGTCGTTCACGGTGGTCGTGATGGAACCTGCCTTAATTTGCTGGCTAAGTATGTAAGTCTTCGCGAACCCGGCCTCGCCTGTCACCGTTACATCAAAGACACAATCAGCATTCGTCTTCTTGTCAACGATCGCCCGGCATAACTCCTGGGCAATCCTCGGCTCAATAGGCTTAACCGCTGCGGTTACCGGGATCACGCAGGAGCCGTTTTCCTGAGGCCAACTGCGAATCGTAAACGTCGCAGAAGACGTACCCCGCGCGTAGTCAAACAAGCTCGTCTGATTAGTCACACGCCATGCATCTGCGAACGTCTGGTTCAGGTCGATGAACCGCTGATGCGTGGATGACGGTAGAGGGCCCATCGACGTACCGTTCGGCAACGCCGGCAACCAACTGCCAGGCGCGATGGCTCCCATGATCCCCTGACTGGCTTCAGTGTGAAAGACACCGACGGTGAGATACCACTTGCTTTGCGATTTCCACCAACCGGGCGTCACGATGAGCACAGTCTTGTCAGGAAAGTCGATCTCAATGCCCTCTCCGATCGAACTTACGACGCGGCCGCCGCCCCCTAGATTGAGGCCGCTCGCGCCCAGCGTCGTCACGACGCCGTCCACGCGAAGCTGTAGGCCGGTGGGATCCGGTGTGCCGCTGAGATTAGGCTGGAAGGTGACCCGGTGCGTGCCCACCCGAGCCGCAACAGCTGTGTTAAGGCTCACGCAGGTCGCGAGACCATCATACGAGTCCGGTCCCGGATTGAATGTTGTCGCCACAGGTGTCTGCCGCGTCTGGATTTCCAAGCCACCAGCATCGCGCAAAGAGATGAACTCGCCAGCGCCCTGAAAGTTGAAGTGGACGCCGTCTACCGTGGTGATGTGCGGGTCGCCATCGTTGTACCCGTCGTTAAGCGATCCCCAGTGCAGTAACTCGTTTGGTGAGCCTGGACCGGGATTTATTACGCCGGCCCATCCCGGAGTAGTCGAGATGTCATCGGCATTGTGAATCGCGCCCCACACCATCGCCGGGCTAGCCGCAGGGTGAGTTTGCAGGTAACGCGCTGCCACGCCGGCCACATGTGGCGCTGCCATCGACGTGCCGGGAATCGTGTTTGTGGCCGTATTGCTGCCGATCCAAGATGACAGAATCCCAACGCCCGGCCCGAAGAGATCGACGCACGTGCCCCAGTTCGAGAAATAAGCGCGGGTGTCGTTGGTCGGGTCCACTGCACCGACGGTGATGGCTGTTGGTACGCGCGCCGGCGAAACAGTGCAGGCATCAGCATTGCTGTTTCCCGCCGCGATCACATAGGTCACGCCCGAAGCTATTGAGTTGGTCACAGCGGTATTAAGCGTCGGCAAGAGAACTCCAGGTCCCGCACCAAGGCTCATGTTGGCCACGGCCGGAAGAGTCGGGTTCCTGTTGCTTGTCACCCAATCTACGCCGGCAGCCACACCGGACTCTGATCCACTTCCGCTGCAGTCGAGGACGCGCACCGCGTGAAGGGTTACCTGTTTCGCAATGCCGTAGGTCGCCCCGCCGATCGTTCCGGCCACGTGGGTGCCGTGACCATTGCAGTCCAGGCCAGTGCCGCCGAATGCGTCAAATGAGAACGAGGCTCGACCGCCGAATTCGTTGTGTGAAAACAGAATCCCCGTGTCGATGACATACGCGTGCACGCCTGCGCCCGTTTCGCTGTAGGTATAGACATTATCCAACTGCGAGAGTAATCGCCGATCGGTGCGGTCGAGACCTATTGGTGGGCCGGTCTGGATCGTGTCAATCGACACCTTCTGATCGGCCTCGATATAGTCCACGCCCTTCATAGCATGCAGGGTTTGCAATGCGGTTGCTGGCATCTGGGCACTGAACCCGATTAGGGCCAAAGTGTATCTGAATCCGATTTTGCCTCCGAGCCTTTCGACAGTTGTTTCTGCGGCGAGGACATCGGCGCGGGAGGTGCCCGACTTGAAGACAACAATGTATTGGCCGGGAATCACGGTCGGAGTATCCTGGTTGATTACGAGAGCGGACTGCACTTGATCGGCTTTTCCTTGATCGACCTGACGCTGAGCCGAAACTGACCGTTCAACCAATCCGACGCCGACCACCAGTATGACGAGCAGGCTCAGACCGGTGAACGGTAAGGATCTGATGAAGTGCAATTGTTGTTGTCGGCGAAGCGCCGCGAGGTAGTTTAGGGTGGGGATCACTTTAACTAACATTTTTCATATCTCCTTCTGGAATTGATCTTCATGAGGTAGCATCGATTTAATCTCTGCATCGGTGAGTGAGTTTTTTCCTGAAAACGTAACGGCCGGATTTCAACCAGTGGCGTGGAGCACAAAAACTAGAGGACAGGCGTTGAGTTTACTAACCCGACACCGTGAGCAGCACTTGCGAAAAGCGCGTGTAGCCCGAGCCGGTGAAGGCCCAGGCTACTCGGTTTTACCCTTACGGGAGGTGCTAATTATGAGTCGCTAACGCGCCGAGCCCGTCATGATCGGGTTTGCATTTTCATCGTAGAGCGTCAGACGAAGTTGCTTCGGGTCAATTCTTTCCCCGCCTTTCCTTTTGAGGAGCAACGTAATCGTTTTGCCGTTTTGTTCTAGATTCTTGAGACTGAGCAAACCGCTGAATTCAAACAGAGCGGCGTCGGCCGCCTTTGAAGAAGAACTCAACCTGAGTTTCTTGCCTTGTTCATCACCGGCACCTGGTCCATCGATCGAATAGACTTCCGCGCTGTCGCTCAGCAAGCGTAACCCCAGCCATCGCGCGCCGGCGCTCTGTGGCGATGAATTTTGCCTGCCTCCAGCCTGGTAAGTCAGCGTAATCTCGGACAATTCAGCGCTCAACTCACGAATGTCGATGGACCACGGCAGACTGCCGCCGCCGGGCGTGGCGGGATTCACAATCCAGGGAGCATATTGCAGGACACACTTTGTGCCGTCGCAATGGTTGATGGTCAAGTTCGTTACGCCATTGTAGGCTTGTGTATTATCAAAGCCGAGATTGAACTTCACCGCCGGGGAGGTGATGGGATTTGATAATGCAGACATCATATTGGGGGACAAGGTGGGAATCCGCCTGTAAGCAGGGGGCAGCGAGGCATAGACAAAGTTAACCGCACTTAGTGGCCCGCCACTGGTTCCATTGAGATTCTGAAAAGCCTGACCGCCTTGCCAGAAGGTGGTCGGTGGAGCGGGCTGCATATCTACGTCAATCGAGCAGATCGCCGAGGTAGGTTGCTTGAAATTAAAGATCTCAAACGTGCGGTAATCTTGATTGAGAGGCGGATTCGGATATGGCGACACTCTCATTTTGTCGCAGCAAACATCAGGGGTTGGTCCACACGAAAATTCTCCCGCAACCACTGTCGGTAGACCAAGCATACTGAGACTACCGGGCGCCAGGTTAAATGGTATGGTCGACCATCCACCGTTTGCCGTATTTGGGGCACTCAAGACATACAGGCTGGCAAAGTTCTTTCTTGCAACGTAGATCTTTCCGTCCGGCGCCAGTTGTAAGGCCGCGACCGAATACTGACTGTTTCCAAAGGAATGTATTGTGGTTCTGCTGATCGCGGATAGCTTATTTGTGGCAACGTTGTCATAGCGATAAATGAAATTGTTAGTCACCATCGTCGTTGCATAGAGATGTTTGGAATCGGGTGAGAACTCAACTCCGTAAAAGCCTTCAGTCGAAGTATCGCGGGCCGTTGAAATTCCCAGATTGCTAACCACCCCCGTGCTCTTGTTGAACTGAAATAGCTCGACAAAACTTGCGGGTGAGGTCTGATAATTCAACCCTGCATCCGCGATCATCGTTCCGTCAGGAGAAAATTTCATTTGACCTTGACCAAAATCAGCAGTTCCTCCTGAGAAAACAGCGCCCACTGAGGAAATGATCGCGGACTGTGCATTCAATTTGCAGTCGTCGCCGGCGGCGATGTGATAGGAAAAGAATTGATTGGTCAGCATCTTATGCCCAACGAGCCAAAATCCTCCGGCTCCATCGCTTACGCCGGCTACCTTTTCCGACGCTTTGGCCAACAGTTGAACATTCTTCGTTATCACGTCACCCAGATTGCTGTTTGCGCTCATATCAACCACCGAATACTGTAAACCGTCACTGTAATTATTTGTTGGCTCGGCCGCGCTAGTCGTGAAGATGAAATACTTGTTACAACTACAAGGAACAATCAAAGCGGAATGAGTTGACGAAGGGCTGCCTTTCAAGCCGAAGCCATTAGGCATTTGGTTGTTGCTCTTATCCCAGACCGTGATCCCGTCGGTATAAAACAAGAGATTTCCAGACGAATCAGAGATCGCCGAGGAACCCTCGATGGTATTAATTGTTGTTGTTACCGCGGTTGTGGTGGGAACTGTAGTATTAAAATCGACTCTGGCCCCTCGCCCGAAAAGCCAGTTCTTCGCCGCGTTTTGGGCATTGACAGTACAAAAGGGCATTGCCAGGATCGCGCACATTATTATCATTCTTCTTGCCATGACTTTTCTCCTTGGGAACCGAATTACTTAAGGCGTTGCTTGATTTCGCACTTTCATTTGCGAGTGGCTTTTCGACAAGGAAACGTAACGCTGCCGCTTTCCGGGCTTCTCACTCAGCCCGATGGGGGATCGAAAGAGCCCTTTCAGTCAGGAGGGGTTGGCAAAGAAGAGTCCCAGGCCAGCAGGGCTCTGGGACTCGTCCCGCGCGGAATTTTGGTCATCCAGATTTGTTATTGGCTTACGCAGGTACCCGTCAATTTCGCATTGATAAACATCCCGGATGGTGATGGGTTGGCACCGCTGTTTTTGACCCTGACTATCAGGGTATGGGGACCCTGAGGGACAGAATAGTTAGTAATTGGGGGTGGTGGGTTTTGCGTATTGAAACACCATCCTAACGTACATTGCGAAATCAAATTCGCGTTGTTTGTGGTATCCAGATAGACGAAGATATCGTCGTCGCCGCCATAGTTTCCGGACAGAGTTACCCTTTGCTCAATCGCACAATGGGGAACCACGAATTGCAACTTGTAGTCATAGGTGCCCGGCGGGACGGTACCAGTGCTACCGCTCGCCACTGTCGAAACCCAACTGGCTGGTGCTGGGTTGAGGTTCCAATATGAGTTGATCGATCCGGGAAACGCTACGGGGTTATTGTTTATAGTCCAGTTGTTTGAACTGATCGTACTTAGATTGAGCGTGTTTGTTCCGCCGAGGCAGTTGCAGCACCCCAGGGTGGGTACCGTAGATGTAGACCCGCAAGCATAGTTGAGCCTAACCAGGATAAACTCAGGCGGTGTCCAGTTAAGATTGCCGCCGCTCGGAGCTATTTGAATCGTGACAGTGTGTGGCCCGAACGTCGCTGCGGCGACGACGTTGAATTGGTTTGCTGGTTTATTAGTGGTAACTGTTATGCCGCTGATGAATGCCGGCGGACAACCTGGAAGTTGCGGGTCGAGATTGCTGAAGGTGAAGTATGATCCCATGCCGTAGGTCGCGGGTTGTTGCAGGAAGTCAATGCGGATGGTGTTACTCCCGAAGTCGATGTTCCACCGCGGGGACGGACCGGCTCCCCCGAGAAGAGGACCTGCGCCGGGCAGTTCAATCCCTGATCCAACGACCCTATTTATCGGTCCCGGTCCGAGATTGAACCGTGTTCCGACGGTATCACCAACGAGGGACGCATTAGCACAGTTACACCCACCCGTTTGGGAGCTGGCGGTGCCGGCCAATCCGAGCAACATAGCCAATACGGCTACGACCAAATTCAATTTGCGAGACATTAGTTTTTTCTCCTTAGGAAACAGATTTGCACGAGGCCGTATGGCGAGTTCGCGCTTGCATCTGAGAGTGTTGAATCGCCGAGAAACGTAACGCTGCGCAGATTTGCCTCGACGTCAGAGAGCATGCCAGGTTCGCCGTTGCTGCCTCACATCCGGCGGCAAAGCCGAGGTCGATGATCCTTTCAAGAGGGCGCTTTCGATCGGGCAGGAGAAAAGGTGAGAGCACAACCGGCAATTTGCGGTTGCTGTGGCAATTGTAGAGTGAGGATTGTAGGATAACGTTTCAATGCTGGAGCCCGACCTAACGAAAGGAAACGATCATGTCTGAGACTACCTGCTCCCATATTGAGGCAATTACAAACATCAAACACCCAAAACGCCAAGTGTGTGAGGAATGCATAAAAATCGGATCGGAGTGGATGCACTTGCGGACTTGTCAGCAGTGCGGGGCAACACTCTGCTGCGACGATTCACCGAACCGGCATGCGACCGCGCATGCGCATGCAACCGGCCATCCCGTGATTGCCTCAGCCGAGCCGGGAGAGCGCTGGCTGTACTGCTATCCTGACGACGCCTTTGCGGAATACTGATTACTGATCGAGCGACTGAAAGTTGTAACGCAAACTGTAAGGCCACCCCAGCGCGCCGGGGACCCAGGGTTTGCGGAGAATGGATGGCATTCAACGCGGTCGCAAACTAATAGTTTCGTTACCAAAGCCAAGAATGTCCGACTGAAGTCGGTACTCTAGACTCCTGTCATCATTCGGCTGAAACAATGCGCAAACTCATCATCGCCGTGGTGCTCGTCGTTCTCTGTGCCCTGGCGAGTTTCATTCTCTATCGTGTGCGCGAGGGCCGGACTCGACCAACGCCTTTTGGTTGGCGCGCATATGTGAACACAGTTGCGGGTGATGGCTCTCCGATGTTTCGCGATGCGGCGCAAGGAGCGCAAGCCGCTTTCGCCGATCCTTTTGGTATTGCGGTTGGCCCTGATGGGACGGTTTATGTCTCCGACGCCGGCGAGAGTAATCGCATTCGAAAACTCACACCCGCAGGGGTCGTCACCACGCTCGCCGGCGGCGCCGAGGGGTATGCAGATGGTGCCGGCCAGAGTGCATCTTTCAACTCGCCTTCCGGTCTTGTCGTGGACGGCAGGGGAAATGTCTACGTTGCCGACACGGGTAACAATCGCATTCGCAAAATCACGCCGCAGGGAGACGTTTCCACAGTGGCGGGCGAGGGAAGCGCCGGATACCGCGATGGCCCAGCGGCGCAAGCGCGTTTTGATGCGCCCATTGGGATTGCCCTGGACGCGCGCGGCAACATCTACGTTGCCGATACTTACAATGATTGTCTGCGGATGATAACGGCGGCTGGAGAAGTCAGCACGATCGCCGGGGCCGGTGTGGCGGGTGATGTGGACGGTGAAGCGGGCGCCGCACGTTTTGATACTCCTTGCGCAATCGCGGTCGCGCCCGACGGAACCTTAATCGTAGCCGACACGGGCAACAATCGCTTGCGGATGATAGCGACTGACGGAAAAGTTTCAACGCTGCCGGTATTGTTTCCCGCCGAGATCAGTCCCGGCGATATTTCGAAGCCGATAGGTTTGACGGTCACACATGATGGATACATCTACGTTACCGAGACCGATCGTGCTCGCATCATTCAGATTGCAGCCGGCGGTGCAGCCCGGGTGGTTGCCGGTGATGGGCCCGGATACGCGGATGGCTTGGAAGCGGCGCGCTTTAGCCAACCCACCGGAATCGCGATATTTCCGAAAGGAGATCGACGCGGCGATCTCTACGTTGCCGATAGCGGTAACTATCTGGTTCGCAGGTTGGCCCAGTCAGGCGACGCTAACGCCGTGGCGCCGATCGCTGAACCGCTGCCGCGTCTGACCAGCGCGACGCTCGCTGAACAATCTCTGCCGTGGCCGCTTGATCCGCAGCAACTTCCGCATGAGGTGGTAGCGACCGTTGGTGAAGTGCGTGGCAGTTTTGACTCGAAAGATAGTCGCGATCACCTGCATAGCGGTCTCGATGTCTTTGGCGCCTACGGTGAAATGGTCCGGGTTATTCGTTCAGAGAAGGTTGTTAGTCCCCTAGCCAACTGGGGTTTCGCCGGGCTCAACGAAGGACTGAGGTTGGGCATCATCTCTTACATTCATCTCCAGGTTGGCCGCGACAAAGAGGCTCGAGTCTTTGCAGATCAGCGCTTCATTCCAGTGCGCGGAGATGACGGCAAGGTTAACCGCCTGCGAATCCGCCGCGGTGCGCGCTTTCGAGTTGGCGATGCGCTCGGCACGATTAATCGCATGTACCACGTGCACTTGATAGTCGGTCCGCCTGGCGCCGAGATCAATCCGCTCTCGCTGTGGCCGGTAGGGTTCAGCGATAAGGTAGCGCCGCAAATTGAACGCGATGGCATTCAACTGTTTGATGAAGCCGGCGCCAGACTCGTAGAAAAACGCGCCGGGCGTTTGCTGGTCCAGGGAAAGTTGCGAATCGTCGTCGATGCGTTTGATCGCACCGACATGAATTCCAGTCGGCGTCGGCTGGGACTCTACCGGCTGGGCTACCAGGTTCTTAAATCCGATGGCAGCACCGCAATCGGATTCACGACTCCCCGCACCAATATTGAATTCAATCGTCTACCGGGGGGCAGGGAAGCGCCGAAGATTACCTATGCGGAGCAAAGCGGCATTACTGTCTATGGCAGTACAGCGACCAGATTTCTTTACGAAGTAACGAACACGGTCCGGGATGGCCGCGCCGCACGCGGTCTATGGGACACTGCCGAATTACCAAAGGGTGATTACATTCTGCGGATCATCGCCGCCGACTTTTCAGGCAATGAAGCGCTGGAAGGCCGCGATGTTTTGATCGCGGTACGCTAGCGCGAAAACGCAGGTGAAAGGTTTGACCAGGAAAAATTCACAAGGGCAGAATTATCACTAACCACTGAGGCCTGTAAAAAACTATGAACATCCTAAAAAGTATCGGAGCAGTTGTGGCGGGACTGATCTTTATTGTTGTCACACATACAGCCACAGATCTGGTGCTGGAAAAGCTCGGCATTTTTCCGCCACCAGCCCTCGGACTTCACGTTACCTGGATGGTGTTGACTGCAACTATATACCGCAGTCTCTTTACCGTGGCCGGCGGCTATCTGACCGCGGCGCTGGCTCCGAGCCGACCAATGCTCCATGCATCGATCCTCGGCGTAATCGGGATTGTGGCCGGCACCGCCGGCGCGATAGTCACGCTCCCGCTTAACCTGGGGCCAGCCTGGTACCCAATCGCACTGATCATCCTTGCGCTGCCTTGCACCTGGCTGGGTGGAAAGTTGAGAACCAGATAAGCGAAAGGCCAGCACTAGCTTGCTAGTTGCAATCCCGCGCAATTCACTTATTCCCACTGTTTGACCATGAGGTTATGGAATCAGAATAGAAGACATTTGCAATCAATGCCGCTTCCGTGGCCGCGTATACTTCACCTGCATTTCGGCTAATCTCAAATTAAAGGTCAATGGGTAAGAGTCCTCGATCCCCTTCGAGTTTGGCTCCTCCATAACAACAACCTCAGACAGCGACTCAACAGCTGATGACCTCCGTTCAGCGCAGTCTGAGAATTCATCAAACACTGAATTGATCTCTTCCAGCGCGCAGTACCCTTGAAGAAGCAGGTCCGCAACCGGGCCGCATAAAATAGGTAACACTTCAATTTCGTACTTCATTGTTTCTGCGCAGTCGACCACCAACTGCAACCAAGGAGAATTGAACAACATGAGAAGAAGTCTCACATCTCTTGTCACACTGGCGATGATGATTCTGACGGCGCAGCCCTATTTCGGGCAGGCTCGGGTCAACAATCGACAACCACTAACAAGAACTTCTCCAACGAAGTTCCATCAGGTCAGGAAAGCGATCCGCGGACAATACATAGTGATGCTCAAAGATGACACGCCGCGTACAGAAGTCTCTAACCTGGCCTCGACTCTCGTGCGCGCGCACGGCGGCACGATCGAATATCTCTACACCGATGTTTTCAGAGGTTTCTCAGTAAAGAACATGTCTGAGGCTCAGGCAAAAGAATTAAGCTTGAATCCTCTCGTAAAGATTGTTGAAGAAAATGGTCGGACTCAAATAACCGGTCAGCAATCCTGGCCCGGGGAGAGTGGTGTGATCAAGCCCCTGGACCGCATTGATCAGCGAAGCGGATTGGATGCCTTGTATAACTATCCGCGAACGGGGACAGGTGTCCATGTTTATATCGTGGACACCGGAGTCTGGATACAGCACAACGACTTTGGCGGACGAGCTTCCGCATTGTGGGATTTCCAACCCAGCACGTCGATTGGCGGTTATGCAACCGGTGAAGACAACCACGGCACGCTGACCGCGAGTGCGGTCGGTTCAAAGACGTGGGGTGTAGCCAAGAACTGTCTACTTTATTCGGTACGCGTTGCCGACAATGCCACGGGCGCCGGGACGATCAGCGATGAAATTACCGGCCTGCAGCAAATTCAATCCGACGTTACGGGCCACAACAAGAGACCCGCGGTGGTTAACATCGACGTGCTTTTTCCCGCGGGTCAATCCGGAGTCAGCACGCTTGAGAGCACTGTCACCAGCCTCATTAATAACGGGATCACAGTCGTGTCGGGCGCAGGTAACACCAATAGCAGCGGTGCCAATTTTAGTCCCGGCAGGATGGCCAGGGTGATCAATGTGGGCGCGACCAAGGGTATTCCCGATGGCTCGCTTGACGTGAAAGCAAGTTATTCCTGTTTCGGCAGCACTGTGGATATCTATGCGCCGGCCGGCGATAGCGGCTGGTTCGCGCGCAACGCGGGGCACAATACTACTTACGGTTTTGACGGAAACTTCGGAACCTCCATCGCTGCGCCGGTGGTGACGGGCGCGGTGGCGCTCTACCTCGAGCAGTTTTCGCTCGACCCTTTCAACTTCAGCGCCCAACCTGATCAGGTCCAATCGGCGATCAAGAACAACGCTTCGTTCACGTCCAATGCGATCGTCTACATGGGTTGCGACTTTATTGCGCCACCTGATTCCAACCCGATAGACAGCTCTAGAATTTTCATCCGTCAACACTATTACGACTTTCTGAATCGCCAGCCGGACCAATCCGGTTGGGACTTCTGGGTCGGTACCATTGACTCGTGCAACGGAGATCCAGGTTGTATTGAAGTGAAAAGGATCAACGGCTCAAAAGCCTTTTTCGAATCCATCGAGTTTCTAGGTACGGGATATTACGTTTACCGCGTGAATAAAATCTCGTTCTCGACGTTTACAAGAGAGGGCGGGCAGTTCGTGGGACCTAATCCTCGCATGGAGGAATTTTTCACTGACCAGAAAAAAGTCGGCGCCGGCGTTATTGTCGGTCAGTCCGGTTGGGAACAAGTGTTGGACGCGAACCAAAGCAATTACGCCAACGAATGGGTTACTCGCCCGCGATTTCAAAGCGAATATCCCATTTCGATGTCTAACGCGGACTTCGTTGACAAGTTGTACACGACGGCCAACATCTCAGATCCCGCAATGCGTGATGCGATGGTCATCGGCCTGAATAACGGCACCGAGACACGCGGCAGCGTGGTTAAGAAGATTTCGTTGAGCAACGCAGTAGCCAACGACCAGCAGAAGTTCTACAACCCAGCCTATGTCTTGATGCAGTACTTCGGATATCTGCGGCGTAATCCGGATGATGCCCCGGATGGAGATCTTAGCGGGTACAACTTCTGGTTGGGTCAGCTCAACAGCGGCACCAAAACCACCTGGGACATGGTGAACGCCTTCATTTCCTCCGGTGAGTACCGGGACCGTTTCTATCGAGCTCCATTCTGTACTGAAGTCGCGCCACCGCCGCCGCCGGAGGATCCGCCAGGTGATGGTGGTGGTTGGTGGCCACCTTGCTGCAACGAATAGACAAACGGGAAGGGTTCGCTTGATGAGTGAACTACGCAAGGGCACCAAAGGGAAAGCTGGCGGTCAACGAAATAGTAGTTGACTGCCAGCGCCTTTATCGATCAAACAATTCGGTTAGCCTAAAGGTCACTCGGCAAGACGCTTCCCTAAGGGGTTCTAGCTTTCAGATGTTCGGGCACGATGTGGTTTGCCGGTTTCGTCTTGGGTTTGCCATTGATAAAGCGTGGTGCGTTGCACGCCAATGAGTTTAGCGGCCTCTGAATAGTTGTGGTTAGTTTGACGCAAGGCCTGTCTCAGGAGCCAACGTCGCAATTT
The DNA here is from genome assembly GCA_025463135.1 of Acidobacteriota bacterium. Lineage (GTDB taxonomy): Bacteria > Acidobacteriota > Blastocatellia > Pyrinomonadales > Pyrinomonadaceae > JAOAPY01. The sequence goes on along the minus strand of JAOAPY010000047.1, from coordinate 6,963 downwards.
GGCGACGTTCTCGGAATAGCTCCACTTCTGAACGTCGAAAGCTGAGATAATAAAATCCATTGAAAGCCTTTCAATCTCTGTCCTGACTCTCTCGCCTAATTCTCGCACCCATTCGTGTTCGACATGCGGCTCGAGGCGTAACCATGTTGCGAAATGTTTCTTGGCCTGCATATGCTTTCCCAGCCCCGCATAACACTCTGCAATCCGAAGGGTACAGACAGCCCCAATCTTGGGATTCGAGAAATAGTCAGCTTTTCCCTCTGTAGATTTTCTTTCCGACATGCATTGCAAAGCGCTTTCAAAGTTTCCACAGGCATTCAAGTAGTCTGTTTCTGACTTACTTGTGGCAGCCAGCGCCAAGCATGCTTCACCTCGAGTTATGTATGCGTCCACCAGCGGCAAGATTGTCTTGCAATCAGGGGATTTTGCCTTATCTACTGCTAACTCAGCGAGAGCGAATGCGTCCTTAATCCTTCCTTGCTTTTGGTGGATACGGCTTTGAAGAATCAGCACATTTACTTGCCACTTTTGGTTTGACGTAAGATCCGCGTGAACGGCCACGGTTCGTAAATCCACCTGGGCTCCTGCAATATCACCGACCATCGTTTTGGCGAGCGCCAGTTCCCAGCACGTGCGTGCCTGGTATCGCGGATGATGCATGAAACCGCGTCGCGTCTGTTGGAGTAGAGAAATCACCGCTTCGAGCTTACGCTTATTGCTTCCTGCCCTACATCTTTGAATTGTTCCGTAGAGTAGTTCTACATAAGAAGACACCAGCGGATCTTCAACAGGAGCCAGCATTGATCTGGCTGTGGTCAATGCATGTTCGGCTCGAGCGAGAAATCCCTTGGTCATGTTTATCCAGCCAAATCCCAAACCAACAACCATTGCCTGTTTACGCGAGACATACAGATGATCGGAAGGGCCAAATTTCTTTCCCCGAGCATATAAGAGATCCAAAGCTTGAGTGTACATCGCTTCGGCACGTCTATGTTGTTCCATGGCTCGGAGCGTGGCTCCCATGTGATAACAAATCATCGCCCTGGTGCTGAAACAGGGGAACGTTTCTGTCTTAAGTTTGTTGGTTGTAAAATCCAATAACCACTCAAAGAGATTAAGTGCGAGGCTTGTATCACCCAACCGTTTCAGCTCATTGCCGCGGCAAGCGCATAAAAATACTTTTTCTCGAAGTATCTTGCGATCCTCGCGCAGAAGTTCATTCCCTTTCTCCCATCTGACCGAACGCAACCTCAGCTCTTCATGAATAGTCTGGCCGTCATTTACCGTTTTTTCATTGATCTCATTGCTTATGTTGAAGACGGCATTCAACTCGTAGAGTAAGGTGCGTGCTTTCCAATAATCGTAGGTTTCTTGTTTTTCAATGCGCTTGAGATACTCATAAAGATGTTCGGTAGCGGTTTTCAAATAAGAATCAAACCGCGTCTCTTTATACGCGCGCTTTATTTGAGATAGCCTAAGGGCAAAATCCTTCTCAGTGACTATGGGCGCTTTCAACTCCTTCCGTTCATGCTCGGTAATGGCTGTCTTGAGCGCGGCTAACTTAAGCTGAAGCTCCTGTCCCGTCTGGGATCCTCGACTCCGGACGCGACTAGCTGGGCGTCCCCGACTTGATTCGTTGATTAGGTGAGACATATTCCGTCCTCCAGGCGGTCAAGGGACACATTGAGAAAGGATTCCGACCGTCGATAAACTGACACTCTAGAGATTTTTCTAGAAAACTTCAACTAAAATTGAGGTCTCCGATGTTCAGACGACAATCAATGCGACAGTATGCCGACATTAGATATTGACAAAAAGCGTAGCATCTCAGAGTTCTCATTTACTTAGAGACGTCAACAAATTGGGACTATTGGGAACTCACGATACGTTGCGTCTTTTGTACCTTGGGAACTAAAAGGGTTCTTACATTGAAAACGGCAAGTCCGACCAGCTAGACGGGTTGCCATTGCGTCATGTTTGGAGAGCCTTGGGCCACAGTCTCATAAATTGCGTTGACTTCTTCAGTTAACGACATTTAAGCTAGGACCCTTGCCTCTCACTTCACCGAATCTCATGCAAACCGACTCGTAAGGGAGAATTTCCCACATGATACGGTTTAAGAACCGTGAATTATAGAGTGTGGCAACCTCCTTCTTGGTAGCGCTCGTTGCCGATCATGTTTTCGTTGACAAGAATTCATGAGGATTTGAAATTGCAATAGCACCCGTCCTCTAACCACAGGAGCTATAAGAATGCAACACCCTCGATTCTCCCCCAGGGCGAAAGCTCGTCCTCGAATTCCTCTCTCGCAACTGTTTATGTTTTCTTTACTGACTATAGGGTCTCCGTTGGCTGCGCTGGCGCAAAATCAGCAGTACACGAAGAACTCGCCGGACCAGACATTGCGCAGCGACGCACGCATCGATCCGGCCACCCATGCGCTGAGTATCCAAATTCCGTTGGGAGCTTATCCGGGGCGGGCCGGTCTCAACTTGCCGGTCTCGATCACCTATTCATCAAAGTCCATGCGGTTGGAAGCAAATGGTGATTTCCAACCTCAGCATGGAGCGACCTATTCCCTCTATGTCGCCACCAATGATGAACGGTCCATAGCCGGCTGGAGCACCAGTCTGGCGCCGGCGCGCATCGAAGCTGCCGCCGAAGGTTATGACGGCTATTTTGGCGTTAACGTTGGCCAGCCTGGAGGATTAGAGCATTACATTCAGTACATCTCCCGGATGCGCGTAATTATGGGTGACGGATCATCGCATGAACTGCGCCGGGACGACGTGCCGCGCATAGGAGCCAGCCCCAATACTCCGTTCTATGCAATAGACGGTTCTCAGCTGCGCTTTGAATCCGATAGTAATACATTGCTCTTGCCTGACGGGTCGCGCTACATCTTCAATGGCGGGCAAGCGAATCAGTATCTCGATCGTAACGGCAATAAGCTCAACTATGACGGCCAGTGGGTAGATACGGTGGGCCGCACGTTTAATTCTCCTTTGACAGTGAACACGGTGGGCGACCATCAATACAATCTGCCCGGCCTGGGTGGCGGCTCGCTCACTTATACTTTTCGTTGGCGTTACTTGCGCGATCCGCAAACTAACGAAACGGTGCTCACCGATCCCAACCAGGAACTTTACTACCCGGGAAATTATAACTGCGACGTCTATAACAACGGCTTTCAGACGGTTTCCCCGAGTCTGTTTTCAAGCAGCAATCCGCAGAACCCCATCTGTGCCTCCAGCCGATACAACCCCGTAGTGCTTTCGGAGATTCTGTTGCCTAATGGTGAGTCCTATCGTTTCACATATGACGTGTGGGGAGAGGTGGACAAATTCTATCTTCCTGATGGCGCCTACGAGCGGTACCAGTATGCTCAGATACTGCCGATGAGTTTCATGAAGCAGCCGTTCGGAGTAACGAATCGTGCCGTCATCGATCGTTGGGTGAGTAGCGACGGCGCCGCGGGCAGTGAGGTTCATTGGCAATACGGCGTCGACTTCACGGCCTTCAACGCCAACCCTTATATAACGACAATGACCGCGCCCGACGGCACTGTCACTAAATCGTATCTGCACTCGCAACCCGATCCCTATGATGGCAATGTTTCGCACAGCACTCCTTACGGTTTTGACGACACGCGATCGGGTCGCGCCTATGACGATCGTGTCTATTCACCCTCGGGACAACTGCTCCGTCGCAATCTGACTGAGTGGACGGTGAGCGGCCCAACCTCAGGAGGTTATAGCGGCGCGACCCGCAATCCGCGAGTAGCCAGGCAGGTGGAGATCATCCTCGATACGGGTGGAACAGCCTTGGCAAAGACGACGGTTCACAACTACGACCTTAGCTTTGAATTCAGTATTGGGCCTATCGAGACCTCCGTTAACGAGTACGACTGGGTGGCGGTCGATCAAACAAACGCACAGACGGCGGCAATTAGCTTTTTTGTTTTGGGTACTTTGCTGCGCACCCAAGAGACAACCAATCTCCTGCTTGATTCCACGCTTAGCCAGACGCTGCGCGATGCTTATCGAGAACGAAATCTGTTGGGGTTAACGACCTCCACACGCGTCAGGGATGGGGACAACAACATCGTGACGCAGAGTACACTCAGTTACGATCAAACTTCACTCATGAATCCGGGAAGCGTGGCCAGTTGGATCGACCCGCAAACTGCCTATCGAGGCAACCCAACAACGATGAGTCGTTGGCTGAATACGACCAGTACCTACCTGCAAACACTTACCAGCTTCGATCAGTTTGGCAATGTGCGTACGATGACGGATGCCAAGGGCAATCAATCATCGGTTGATTACTCGAGCACCTACCAGTATGCGCTGCCCACGACGACGACGACCGCAATGCCCGATCCGAGCGGCATTTACGGATCAAACGTCGCGTTTTCAACAACTACGAATTACGATCTCAGTACTGGCCGCGTCGTGTCTACCACGGATGCGAATAACAGTACTGTAACTGCGGAATACAACGACCCGTTAAACCGCCCCACCAGAACAGTGCGCGCGGCCGGTAGCGCGGCGCAGAACCAGGGGCCAATAATTTACGACGATGCCAATCATCTGCTGACCGGGAAAAGTGACTTGACCACCTTCAACGATAGTGGATTGAAGGCAGAGACTCGTTATGACGGCCTGGGACGCACGTTCGAAGCACGGCAATATGAAGGCGGTACGAACTACATTACTGTGCAGACCCAATACGATGCCATGGGCCGCCCATACAAGGTCTCGAATCCTTTTCGCCCCTGGAAGAGTGAGAATCCAGCCTGGACCACGAGCAGCTTCGATGCGCTCGGCCGCGTGATTTCCATTACCACACCCGATGGCGCGCAGGTAACGACTGCATACGCCGCCACCACCAGTGGCGCTTTAGGAACGACAGTATTGGTTACGGATCAAAGCGGGAAGCAGCGGCTAAGCAAGAGCGACGCGCTGGGACACCTGACTGACATTTGGGAAATCACAACTCCTGATTCCGCTACCGAGAATATTTCCTTCCCTGGCCATGCGGAAGTTACCGCCGGGTATCACACAAGTTACAAATACGATGTCGCAGGAAATCTTCATCAGGTAACGCAGGGCGCGCAGCAGCGATTCTTTCTGTATGACTCGTTATCGCGGCTTATTCGCGCGCGTAATCCTGAACAAAATGTCAATGCCAACCTCAGCCCGTCGCTGACTGATCCGATAACGCAGAACAACCAGTGGGCTATGGCCTACACGTACGATGCCAACGGAAACCTGGCCACCAGGACGGATGCGCGCGGCTTGGTTTCCACCTATGCGTATGACGCGCTCAATCGCAATATCACGGTCACTTACAGCAACGATCCGGCGCAGACCCCAACAGTCAACCGCTACTATGATGGCCGGCGCGACGGCGTGACCAGCAATGTCCCGAACAGCAAAGGCAGGCTGTGGCAAACAGAAACCAGCGGAGACGACACTGGATCGCGCACCACGGTTGACGGCTTTGATGCCATGGGCCGGCCGTTGACTCAGCGGCAGCAATTCAGGAGCGGTGGTACCTGGAGCCAGTCGTATAGCGTCAGCCGCACGTACAACCTGGCTGGCCACGTACTCAGTCAAACATATCCCTCCTCCCACACCGTCAACTATGTTTACGACGAAGCAGGTCGCCTTACCAGCTTTACGGGGAATCTCGGCGAAGGAGTAATGCGCACGTACGCCAATGAGTTTCAGTATATGGCGTCAGGTGCGGTGCAACAGGAGAAGTTCGGCACCGATACACCGCTCTATCACAAGCAGCGCGCCAACGAGCGCGGACAAGTCTGGGACATGCGGCTAAGTACTGTGCCGTTCGGCACCGATCCCGCCAACGGCGATCGCGGCGCGCTGGTAAACTACTACAGCAATAGCTTTGCCCAGGGCGGCAGTGGTGCCGACAACAACGGCAATCTCCTGCGGCAGGAGACATACATTCCTGGCAGCAGCTATTTCCAGGATGACTTTTCGTATGACAAGCTCAACCGCCTGACCTCAACCAGCGAGAAACTCAACGGCCTCGGCGCCAATACTTTCACGCAAGCCTATCAGTTTGATCGTTGGGGCAATCGCACTATCGATCAAGCTCTTACGACGGCGAACGTACCGCACCCGGCTTATACGGCGAACCCCTCGAATAATCGGCTGAACGCTCCAGCGGGGTATGCCCCTCAGATCTACGACTATGCCGGGAATCTGACTCAGGATTCCACCAGTCAGATCTCAGATTCAATCCTGGTCTATGATGCGGAGAATCGCCTTTGCCAGATTACTCCTCCGGACCCCCCGCCTTGCGACGGGTGGTTTTGCCCCGAGGCTCCCCTTGCCGCCCTGCCCACGCAGTATATTTACGATGGTGATGGACACCGGGTGCGCCGCCTCTTTGCCGGACCAAACCACAACATAACTTGGCAGGTGTATGGGTTTGACGGTGAGTTGCTGGCTGAATATCCGCAATACGACGCTGCGGTGGTGATGGCCCAACCGCAGAAGGAGTATGGTTATCGCAACGGGCAGCTGCTCGTTACCGCTGAGCCCTACATCAATGTGGCCCTGAACAAGCCGGCCACGCAATCAACTACTTTCAGTACGACCAGCACCGCGGACAAAGCCGTTAATGGCGACGCCAACGGAAGGTTCTCCAGCGGATCAGCCTCGGCCACAAACTATGGCCTCAATTCCTGGTGGCAGGTGGATCTGCAGAGTGTACAAAACATCAACAGCATAACCGTGTGGGGCCGCACCGATTGTTGTCACGAGATGAGCACCGACTTTTATGTGTTCGTTTCCAACAGTCCTTTTACCTCCACCGATCTAAACACGACGCTGAATCAATCGGGCGTCAGCAATTATCATTACACTGACTATGCCGGCCCTGCCTCGCTAGGCATAAATCGCACCGGACGTTATGTGCGAGTACAGATAG